>JASGJI010000001.1:0-170764 GCA_049840815.1 Thermomicrobiales bacterium
CAGATCATCGCCTCCCAGCTCAAGGAGATCGGCGGCGAGATCACGGTCACCGCAATGGAAGGCGCTGCCCGCCGCGAGAAAACGCGGGTCAAGATGGACTACGACTTCAGCCTCGGCTACTACACCACCGATATCATCGACCCCGATGAGCTGACCGCCTTCGCGGTCGCCAGCACCGGTGGCGCCATCGCCAAATGGACCAATTACAAGAACGACGAGGTCGACACGCTGACCGCACAAGCCGCAGCGGAGCACGACTGGGATACCAGGGCCAAGCTCTACGACAGATCCAGCAATTGCACTCCGATGATGCGCCGATGATCTTCCTCTTCTACCCGCAGGGTGGCGTGGCGACCTCGTCCGCCGTCCAGGACTTCAAGGTCCTCCCGACCGGGAATTACCGGCTCTGGGATACGTGGAAGAAGGCCTGATCCGCATGTGGCGGGGGCGACCGAACGGCGGTCGCCCCTGCGCCTCCCCACCTGACCTCCGACGGCCCGGAGTGCCCCATGCTTGCCTACATTTCCCGCCGCATCCTGCAGATGATCCCGGTCCTCTTCCTGCTCACGCTCTTCATCTTCTTCCTGATCCGCTTCATTCCCGGCGATCCCGCCTCCGCCATCCTGGGCGACAAGGCGACGACCGAGATGGTGGCCAATCTGCGCGCCCGGCTCCGGCTGGACGATCCACTCTGGCAGCAATATCTCGTCTTCATGCGCAACCTGATCTTCCACGGCGACATGGGCAATTCGATCCGCAAGGGCGACCCGGTGATCGAACTCGTCACGCATCGCCTGCCGCCCACCATCTTCCTGGCCGTCTACGCCTCGGTCCTCTCGCTCATCATCACCGTGCCGCTCGCGGCCATTGCGGCGCTGAACAACAACCGTTGGCCTGATTATGCCGTGCGCACGTTCGCCATGATCTCGCTGGCGATGCCGGCCTACTGGATCGGCATGATGCTCCTCCAGTTCTTCGCCGTGAAGTACAAGATCTTCCCCGTGGCCGGGTATGGAAAGGGATTCCTCGGGCACCTGGAATCACTCTTCCTGCCTTCGCTCGCCCTCGCACTCGGCATCGCGTCCATCCTCATCCGCTCGCTCCGCAACTCCCTGCTGGAGACGCTCAACGCCGACTATGTCCGCACCGCCCGCGCGAAAGGTCTCTCCGGGAGGGGCGTCTTCATCTGGCACGTCCTCCGCACCTCGGCGCTCTCCACGCTGACGATCCTCAGCGTGAACTTCGCCTACCTCATCGGCGGCGCGGCGGTGACGGAGACGATCTTCGCCATCCCGGGTATCGGCAGCCTCGTCGTCAGCTCGATCTTCAACCGCGACTATCCGGTGATCCAGGGCACCACGCTCTTCTTTGGCCTGCTGGTGTTGGTGATCAGCCTCATCACCGATGTCATCTACGCCATGCTCGACCCGCGCGTCCAGTACTGAGCGAGCGACCGCCTTGCCTGACTTCCGGGAGGAGTCCCCGTTGGCTTCCGATGCCATCACGCAGCCACAGCCGCAACCACAACCCCTCGCCAACGCCGCCGAGAAACGGAACCGACCGCCCCGCCGGATATGGACGCGCAACCCATCGCTGGTCGCGGGACTGGTCCTGCTCGCCGTGCTCCTGGTGATCGTGATCGTGGTGCCCATCGTCAGCCCGTATTCCATCACCGATCCCGATTTCTCGAATCCCACCTTCGCCAGCCCGAGCCTCCGCCACCCGCTCGGCACGGACAACTTCGGGCGCGACATCTTCACCCGCATCGCCGCCGGGGGCCGGATCGATCTCCTGATCGCCGTCGTCGCGACCGGAGTCACCCTGATCGTGGGCACGATCCTCGGCCTCATCACCGGCTTCTTCGGCGGCTGGATCGATGCCATCATCATGCGCGTCGTCGATCTCACCGTCGCCATCCCGACGCTGGTGCTGGTGATCGCGCTGGTCGCCATTCTCGGAACCGGCACGATGAACATCATCTACGCGATCTGGCTGGTCGGCTGGGTGACGTATGCGCGCATCATCCGGGGCGAGACGATCGTGGCGCGGCGCATGGAGTATGTGGAAGCCGCCCGCGTGATCGGGATGGGCAACGGGCGGATCATGTGGCGGCACATCGTGCCGAACGTGATCGTGGCGGCGGTCATCTTCGCGATGGCGGACGTGGTGCTCAACATCCTGCTCAGCTCCAGCCTCTCGTTCCTCGGGCTCGGCGTGCAATCGCCGAGTCCGGAATGGGGGCTGATGGTGAGCGAGGCGCGCGACTTCTTCCTGAAGGACTGGCGGTTGATGACCTATCCAGGCCTTGCCATCCTCTTCACGGGCGCCGCCTTCGGCCTCATCGGCGACGGCCTTGGCCAGGCCCTCCGCCGCCGGTAGAAGTTCCCTCGCGCGACGGGCGACGGAATCATCCCGAGTACTCGCGAATGAGCCGTTGCGGGCGCATTCGCGCCCATGCAGCATTCCGGTTCCGCCGCTTGCTCGGAATGACATCCGGCCTTCGTAGGGTAGCTCCTCGTGGGCTGCCGAGATGAAGAAACTACGACCGGCGGCGACGCACACCGGGACGATCCGGACCCAGCCGGAAGGTTTCGGGGGCCGGCGTCCCGAACTCGGCAAGGTCCGCGAGCACCCGTCCGATCGCCGGCGTGAACTTGAACCCGTGCCCGCTGAATCCCGCCGCGACCGTCACTGGTCCCTCCCGGTCGAGGATGAAGTGCTCATCCTCCGTCAGCGTGTAGGTACAGCTGATCGGTGCGGGCTGCGTCCAGTCCACGCCGGGAATCCACTCCTCCACATAGCGCTGGAGGTCCTTCAACTGCTCCGGTTCCGGCAGGAAATCACGGCGGTCGGGATCGACCTCCTGCCCGACGGCGTGCCAGCCTACCTTCAACCCCTCGCCCGGACTGATCAGCCCGTAGATGCCGGAACGCCAGTATCCGTACTTCGCGCCATCCGCCGGCCGGTGATTGAAGCTCGGCCACGCGAGCTCGTCCGTTGGGGCAATCAGCGGGAAATGCGCTGGTTGCTCCTGCGTCACCCGCAGCGGTGGCAGCCGGTCACCCAGCAGCTTCGCGCTCCATCCGCCCGCCGCCACGATCACCCGTTTCACGCGGTAGGCACGGTCCTCGGTCCTCACCACCGCGTCGTCGTCGTTGATCTCGATCGCCGTCACACGCGTGTTCGGGAGGATCGTGCCGCCCAGCGCGCGGATCTGCCCGTGAAACGCCCGCAGCGTATCATCGGCCCGCACTGGTCCAGCCTGCGGGAAGAACAACGCCGTCTGCTCGAACCGCCATCCCGGCCAGCGTTCCGCCGCCTCGTCCGGCCCGTAGAGCGTCGATTCGATCCCGCCCGCGACCGTCTTCGCCCGAAGCTGCGCATTCTCCGCTTCTGGCGCGATGTTGATGAGCCCGACCAGGCTCAGCAGGGACATCCCGGAATCCGTCTCCAGCTCCCGATAAAGCGTGAACGCCTCCTTCAGGAGCGCGATGTAGTCGGGATCGGGATAGGCGGGGTTGAAATTCCGCGTCTGCCCGTGCGAGGCGCCCTTCGTATGGTTGAGCTCGAATTGCTCCAGCAGCAGCGGAGCCTTGCCACGACGGGCCAGGTGCCACGCCGCCGCCGAGCCCATCGCCCCAGCCCCGATCACCAGATACTCGCTGTCGTACGCCACGCTTCGCACCCTTTCTCACCAACGCCGCCCCGATCGGGCTCACACCTCGCAGGATCGTACGCGCAAACGTCCCCGCTGCGTAGCCTCCGGCGTCCGCACCACCTTGCGCGGCGTGCAAATTGCGGCCACGATACCTAACGTCACCAATCCGTCGCCCCCCGAAGGAGCCGCTCCATGTGCCACAACGATTGCCCGGTCATCCCCGTATCCGGCGGTGCGCCCATCACCGAGACATCCATCGACCTCGCCACCCAGGGGGAGGGCGCGGCCTCCTTGCCGATCTTCACGGTCGAACCGGAGGGCGACACCGCCGTTCCCGGCATCCTGCTCATCTCGGACATCTACGGTCCCGGCCCCTTCTATCAGGACATGGCGCGTCGCCTCGCCCTGCTGGGCTACCGCGTCGCCCTCCCGGACTTCTTCTCCCGGCTGGAATCGCTGCCCGCCGATGCCGACCGCCAGACCGTCATGGGTCGCAATCGCAACCTCGACCAGCCGACCGCCCTGATCGACGTCCAGGGCACGCTCGACTGGCTGCGCACGCAGGAGGGTGCGACGGGCCTCGCCACGGGCAAGATCGGCGTGATCGGGTTCTGCATGGGTGGCACCTACGTGATGCTGGCAGGCGCCCGCAGTCCACGGCCAGATGCCGGGGTCGCCTTCTATGGCTTCCCGAAGCGCGAACGCACTCCCACCAGCCCGATCATGCCCGCCGACGAGGACGAAGTCGCCGGGATGGACATGCCGCTGCTCGCGCTCTGGGGCGATCAGGATGCCGGGGTGGGCATGGAGAACGTCGCGGACTACGATGCGGCGCTGACGCGCTACACGAAGCCGCACGAGTTCTTCATCTACCCGGATATCGGCCACGCCTTCATGACCTTCGACGAATCCGCGCCCGCCTGGCCCTATGCGAAGGATGCCTGGGAGCGCACCGTCGCCCACTTCCGCACGCACCTGCAGGGCGGCGGGTCCGGTGCCTGAATCCACGAACCAGAAGACCTCGGTCTTCGCGACCTTGCTCGCCTTGAAGACCACCCCACGAACCGGCTGGGTCGATCGCGGGATTCCGGTGGAGGTCGCGGAGTCGGTCGCCGAGCACTCGTTGCAGACCGCGTTGATCGCCTGGATGACGGCGCTCGCCCATCCGGAGCGCGAACTGGACGCCGATCGGGTGCTGAAGCTCGCACTCGTCCACGACCTCGCGGAAGCCCTGATCGGCGACATTCCGCCCTACGAGGCATCCGAAATCCCGGCGAGTGCAGCCGAGCGGCGTGCCTTCTTCGCGGTCCGCCGCGTCCGCACCCCGGAGCAGGCCGCCGTCAAACGCGCCGCCGAGGCGGACGCTACCGAACGCCTGCTGGCGATGATGCCGGAAGTGGTGCGCGCAGCGATCGGCTCTCTTCTGCACGAGTACGAAGCGCGGGAGACACCGGAATCACGGTTCGTGAAGGAGGTCGACGCCCTGGAGACCTTCCTCCAGGCCCGCGCCTACGCGGCTGAGCATCCCGACGTGCCGCTCGACGGCTTCACGGATATGGCGATGCATGCCATCGCGGACGAGGACCTCGCCACCCTGCGCGACGAAGGAATGGCCCGCTGACGACGGGTTGCCGATTCTGACCTACGCGCCCCGGCGACCGGCCTTCGCAACCATGGCCTTGGCCAGCGCGGCGAGATTCGCCGGTACCACCGCACCGATGACATAGATGATTCCGCTCCCCGGAACGGTGAAGTAAAGGTTGGTCGCGTTCCCAACCGCCTCGCTCGCGAACTCGGTCTGCATCTGGTAATGCACCTCGCCGTCGACCCCGATCTGTTCGATCTCCGGCGTCAACATGCCACCCCACGGCGACTTCACCGGCGTCGCCCGATCCTGGAGATAGGCGAGTTCATCATTCTCGCGCGCCAGCGTGAACGTACCGACCACGCCGACCGGATAGAGCTCGCCATCCGGATCATTGAAGTAGTTGATGATGCGATGCGCGCCGCGCCCGTCGCTCGCCTGGGAGGCCGTCTCCGGAGATCGCGGACTCCGTGCGATGCTCCCGGCCATATCCGGGGCCAACGCAAGGAAGTCATCCTCCGACAGGCCGGCCAGTACCGCGACACCATAGGGCGCGGTATCACCACTGGCCGGGACCGCCGCCGATCCCGATGCCCCGGCACGGGCCGAATCCGCTGTCACGAGCGGCTTGCCAGGCGCGTAGGCCGCGATCTGGGCGTTCACGAAATCGATGTCGCGCCCGAAGAACCAGTGCCAGACACCGTCATACTCCACGAGCCGCACAACATCGTTCGCGACCGATCCATCGGCGAACGACTGCACAAACGAGACTTCAGCCGTGCCAGGATACGTGACCCCATTCACGCCCCAGGTCCAGTCGTAGGTGGTCATGCCCTGGACGGTGATCGGGCCAGGTCCGGTCGGAAACCACACGTCGCGGTACCAACCAGCAATCGCCTCCCTGGGGATGATGGCTGCGGCGTCCTTGTGCAGGTAGGTCAGCAGGGATGTGAGATCCTGGCCCTTCTCGTACTGTGCGAGCAGAACGGCCGTTTCCTCCGGTCCCAGCGATCGCTGGCGACCGAAGGCGGATGCCAGCGACCTCTCGCCGGTCAGCGCCGATCCCACCAACGTCGACAACACGAGTGTCCGTCGCGATGTGCGCATACGTCCCTCCCGGAATGCAACGAGGCCTTCCACGGTGTCCCATGGCCCCATCATCCGGCACGTCCCGAAGGATCGTCAATCGGACTCCCCCGCCAAGTGAGCCAGCAAGCCAGCAACCGCCAGTGCATGTCGGCCCACGGACGCCGGAAAGGCCTGCTTCGGCAGGCCCTTCCGATGATTGCGGATTGTGCAGATGGGTTACGACGCTGGCGTCGCGGCGAGATCCGGCGTGGCTTCAGGCGTCGTCGGCGCGTCCTGGCCCATCATGCCGGCAGCGAGCGCGGTCGTGTTCCAGGTGATCATCTTGATGTAGGTATCGCCGTTGCTGCCCGGCTCGCCGAGTGCATCGGTGTAGAGCGTCGCGCCCACCTTCACGCCGGCCTCATTCGCGATCGCCTCCAGAAGTTGCGGGTTCTCGATGTTCTCCGGGAAGATCGCCTTCACGTTCGCGGACTTGATCTCATCGACCAGTTCCGCGATCTGCTGGGCAGACGGCTCGGCCTCCTCCGTGGAGAGGCCGAGGATCGTGCCAACGATCTCGATGCCGTAGGCATCGGTGTAGTAGCCAAGCGCATCGTGCGAGGTGACGATCCGTCGCTCGTCCGCAGGCACGGCGCCGATCTGCTCCTTCACCCAGGTGTCGAGCTTCCCGAGCTGACCGACGTAGGCATCGTGCGCGCGCTGGAACGTCGCGCGCATGTCCAGATCGCCATTCCCGAGCGCGGTCGCAATGGTGCCGCATGCGGTGATGCTGTTCTGGACGTTACCCCAGATGTGCGGATCGGTGTCGCCGTGGTCGTGACCGTCGCCCTCGTGCTCCTCTTCATGCTCGTGGTCGTGACCTTCACCCTCGGTCAGCGTGCGGACGGTGATGCCCTCCGACACGACGACGCGCGTAGCAGAGGTACCGGAGGCCGACACCATGTCATCCAGCCACGTCTCGAACCCGAGCCCGATTTCGAAGATCAGGTTGGCATCGGCAATCGCCGCGACCTGTTCCGGGGTCGGATCGAAGCTGTGTGTGTCGCCGCCAGCGGGCACGATGGTGGAAAGGTCGATCGCGTCACCACCGATGTTCCTCAGCCAGTCCTCCAGCACGCTGAACGTGGCGACGACCTTCAGCTTGGTGCCCTGCGCGGCGGTGGGCAGCGATGCCCCTGCCCCGGCAATCGCCAGCAAGGCGGCAGCCGACGCGCTGGATGCAATCAACGAGCGGCGAGACAGGCGCGATGAGACCAGTGAGGACGTTGCGAGCGTGGACATCGGGAATGGTGCTCCTGGTTCCAGGTGAGGGGGCCGCGCCATACGCGGTCGATTCCGGTGGGGCGATGACCTGCTTGAGCCAGGTCATCGTTTATGCTTCGATGGAGCGAGACACGCTGGTGAGCGCTCCAATCGAGACCGAGTATCATTCTATCGACGTATCCGTGCGACTGTCAATGTCCTACGGAGCCGCAATGCGCTATCCTGCGGAACTCCGGACGCCATCGAAGCGTCCTGCATGGTGAGAAGGCGGCGCAACGCCCTCGTCTCCCCGCCACCCTGCCTCGCCCGTTCGTTCCCGTTCCCGACACCCCCACCAGAAGGATCGTTCCCTGATGAACATGCGTTGTGGCTACGCTCGTCCACTGGCGGTGATGCTCGTCATGGTGATTGCGCTTGGGATCTTCAGCCCGTTTTCCGGGACCACCCTCGCGCGGCAGGCCACCTCCGATGAGCAGGGCGTCCGCACCGCCATCGCCGATCTCGATCGCTTCGATCGGGACGGCAACATGAGCGCCTATTACGATCGCCTCGCCCCGGCCTTCCGGAATGTCGTCCCCCGAAGCGTCTGGATCGGATGGGCATCGCTCAATCCGGACCTCGTGCCCATTGGTGCCGATGCGACCGGCGAGATCAGCTTCGGCGACTGGACCTGGGATGCCACCGGGGAAGACTTCGAGGATGTTGCCACGGTGGCCGCTGGCAACGCGGACCTTCACTTCGTGAACGATGGCACCCGCTGGCGGCTGATCCCGGACCTCGACCCGGACGCGGTGAACGACGAGGGCACCAAGGCGGCCAGCGATTTCTCCTACACCAGCCCGATCGACGATCCGGACTATGCGAAGATCGACGAGTTCTGGGCGCGCACCTTCCACGATGCTGGCAAGGACTCCGCCTATCGACCGGCTCGCGGCGTCGTGGACGTGACCAGCAACGACCAGATTTCGGCAGGGTGCGGCACCGCCAAGCAGATCGAGGATCGGGGCATGTACTACTGCACGATCGACGAGACGATCTACTTCAGCGGGGAGTTCCGCGACCTGGTGATCGAGAACGTCGGCGAGTGGGCATGGATCACGGGTGTCGCCCACGAGTGGGGGCATCACATCCAGCAGTTGATGGGCTTCGACCAGTCCCAGCAGCCGGAACTCGATCAGGGCTACTACACGATCGAACTGGAGCTGCAGGCGGATTGCCTCTCCGGCATGTACAGCCAGGACGCCTATGCGCACGGCGAGATCGGCGACAAGCAGATGAAGGAAGCCGACGCGATCATGGAAGCGATCGGCGACCCGACCGGCACCGCGTGGGACGATCCGGATGCCCACGGTACGGGCGAGCAGCGCCAGGCATCGCTGATGAACGGCTTCAACAACGGCCTTCTCGGCTGCCGCGTGGACCTCGCCGACGCGAAATAGGCTGCCTCGAATCCATGCAAAGGGACCAGTTCATGATGAACTGGTCCCTTTCGTTGTGCGCGGGAACGCATCAGGGGCAGACGTTCGGGTCGAACGCTATGCATTGTGCAATCATCTGGTCAACCCGATCTTGCAGACACTCAAAATAGTCCGGCGTGAACTCCACATACTCGCCGCGCTCGAACTCGGCATCAGCCTCCGCGATGTCGGCCCGAAGCTGCTCCAGCGCATCCTGCGCGTCAGGCGTCTCGTCCATCGTCACAGGTCCTCCAGGCCAAGGATCGCCGCACGAACGTGACGGATGCGCAGGATGCGGATCGTCTTCGGCGTGGCGCGGTAGTAGACGACGTGCATCTCGATCCGGATCGCACGGCCCCCGACCCCAAGCTCAATCTGGGACTCGCCAAGCTCCGGAAACTCGGCGATCCGGGCGAACCCTTTCTCGATCAACAAACCGTACCGGTCCCGTTGTTCCGATCCCCACTCCAGACCGGTGTATCGAAGAATCGCTCGAAAGTCCTTGCGGGCAGCGGCTGTCAGCCGCACCTCACGGTTTGACATCGTCACTGATCGGAAGGCCGAGCCGGTCTTCCTCTTCGGCCTCCGCGATGAGCTCGGACAGGCTGGTATCGGTCCACGCCGTGTACTCGCCGCGTTCGAACTCGGCGTCGGCCTCAGCGATGTCGGCCCGAAGCCTGTTCAGCCGGTCCTGATAGTCCATCAGGCGAAGCGCCTCACGAACCACCTCGCTGGCGTTGCCGTACATGCCGCTCTCGACCTTCTTGCGGATGATCTCTTCGAGTTGGGGGGTCAGGCTCACGTTCATCGGGATACTCCTTCATTGGATTGCATCATAGCAACAGATACCAATGTTTGACACAACCTGCCATCCGTATGCGGGATTGGCTCAGGCATCGACAGGCTCCGACACCCCGGTACAATGACGTCATCGACCGCCGATGTCCGCCACCCGTTCCCGCCAGTTCGCGGAGACTACACCCACTCATCGAGGAGTGCCACAGCCATGGCCGCGTCCCCCGCCACATCCACCGCCCCGAGTCCCCTTGATGTCTTCTCACATGGCACGCTGCCCGGTTGGGCGCGGTACCGGCAGGAGCTCGATGGTGAGGATGTCGGCTCAATCGACGACGCCATCGCCCGCGAGTTCCAGCGGCCGGAGGTGGTCGCGGCGATCGGTCCCGGCACGAAGGTCGCATTGACGGCGGGCAGCCGTGGCATCGACCGCATCGCGCAGGTGATCCGGGCAGCGGTCACGCAGGTGAAGGCGCTCGGGGGCGAGCCGTTCGTGGTGCCGGCGATGGGCAGTCACGCCGGTGCAACCGCCGAAGGGCAACGTGCGCTCATCGAGCACTTCGGCGTGACCGAGGCGTTCATCGGCTGCGAGATCCGGGCGAGCATGGAGACGGTGCAGCTTGGCACGCTGGAGGGCGATGTCCCGGTCTGGTTCGACCGCATCGCCTACGAGCAGGCGGATGTGGTGATCCCGGTGGGGCGAGTGAAGCCGCACACCGACTTCCGAGGGCCAACCGAATCCGGCCTGATGAAGATGCTGGCGATCGGCCTCGGCAAGCAGCACGGCGCAAGCTGGTTCCACAGCCAGGGCATCGCGACGTTCGGCGATCTCATCCCCCGTGTGGGGCAGTTCACGCTGACCAAGGTGAACATCCCCTTCGGCATCGCACTAGTCGAGAACGGACACAGCAAGCTGGCGATCATCGAAGTGGTGCCCGCGAAGGGAATGTTCGAGCGCGAGCAGGAGCTCCTGAAGGTCGCGTTCGCGAAGCTGGCGCGGCTGCCACAGATCCCGGCGCTGGACGTGCTGATCGTCGACAGGATCGGCAAGGACATCAGCGGCGATGGCGCCGACCCGAACGTCATCAACCGGGATGTGGCCGGCGTGATCGACTTCAGCACCGCGCACCCGCACATCCAGCGCTACATCGTGCGCGGCCTGACGGACGATACCGAGGGCAACGCGACCGGCATCGGGATGTTCGATTTCGCGCTCCGGCAGGCTGTCGACCGCATGGACCAGATCCCGACCGCGATGAACATGATTACCGCGAAATCGCCGCAGGGCGCACGCATCCCGATCACGGTGGACACCGACCGTCAGGCGTTGCAGCTGGCGATCGCCTCCGCGCTGAAGGTGCCGGATGGCGGCGCGAAGATCATGCGCATCGCCAGCACGAAGTCACTGGAGACATTCTACGCCTCCGAGACACTGCGCGAGGAGTTGGCCGGGGTCGCGAATGTGTCGCTCGACAGCGATTTCGGCCCGATCGACTTCGACCCGGACGGGATGTTCGCGGATTCGCTGTAGCGATCGGCAAGCACCCAGACTACGGCACGACGACCGCGCGAACACCGGGCGTGGTATCCATCCACGCCGCCGCGACGTCGGACAGCCGGTACGTTCGGGTCCGGAGCGTCACGTCGCCGCGCGCGAGGATATCGATGTAGGCCGGAATCTCCCGCATCAACGTCTCGGTGGACACCGATCCCGCCCCGCTTCCGGCGATCGCAATCGGGCGGGCGCGCAGGAGCGAGTCTGGGAGCATCGCCTCGGAACCACCCGCCGACCCGATCTGCATGTACCGCGTCTCGCCCTCGACCTCGTCCAGCCCGTGCGATTGCAGCGCCGCGAACACGGTCTCCGCTGCCGTCCCCCAGATGTAGTCCAGCACCATCGTCGGCGAGTCGTTGCCGATCGCATCGCGGATCGCGGAGACGTCGGCCTGCTTGTCGCCAGTGAGCGGAATCGTCACCGTGCCGTCAGGCAGCGCTGCCAGCGCCTCGCGGGAGCGGCCGAGCGCAATCACCCGCCCCGCCCCGAGCAGGCGGGCATTCGCCACGGCCATCTGCCCGGCCACCCCCGTCGCGCCGACCACGATCACCGTTCCCAATCGCCCCGCCTGACGCAACGGCAGCCACGAGGAGACACCGGGATTGACGCCCCCGGCGATCGCCACGGGGTCTGCGCCCTCCGGGAGCGGGAAGGCCATGCGATCCGGAACTGGAATCCGCTCGGCGAGCATGCCATACGGCTCGCGCGGATACCCCGTGTAGACGAGGGGCCCGTCCTCCGTGCGGGCAACACCCTCCAGGCCGGGCACGATCGGTTCGGCGCTGGCAGCACTTCCGTAATGCTGGCCGGTCGCGACCCGGCGTGTGATGTGATGAATTCCGCTGGCGACAAGCTCGACAATCTGGTAGCCGGGCGTTGCCTCCGGTTCCGGAAATGTGCCGGGAACAGGGATCGCATCGGGTGTGGGATTCAAGATGGCAGCGAGCACGAGGCATCTCCTTAACGATGTTCAATTGACGACGGTGCGATACTACCTGAACGTCGTTAAGGTGTCAACGGGGAGGGAGTCGATGGCAAAGGGTGTGACGGTTCCGGCAATCGTCGAGGCAGGGTTCACCGTGCTGGCGGATCGGGGTCTGGATGGCCTCACGATGCGCCTGGTGGCGGACCAGCTTGGCGTAAGGGCACCGGCGATCTATTGGCACCTGGCAAGCAAGGCCGACCTGCTGGATGAGATGGCGACCGCGATGTGGCGAGACATTCTCCAGTCGCCCGGAATCGCGGATGCGCCCGATGCCGAGGCGGGACTGACGCGCTTCGCCCACGCCATCCGCACAACCGTCCTGCGGTATCGGGACGGTGCGAAGCTCTTCGCCGGTACGACCCTGACCGATGTGAACCTGCTTCGGCAACAGGAGGTCGGCCTCGCAACGATGCTCGCTCAGGGGTTCGACGTGCGCGGGGCGGTCCATGCCACATCACTCGTCTATACGTTCACGGTCGGGTTCACCATCGAAGAGCAGGCGGTGGCGCAGATGCGCGCGCATGGCGATGCCCGCTACACGCTGGAAGCACGTGATGCGCGCCTTGATGCCGAACACTTCCCGCTGACCGCCGAGGCAGGGCGAACGCTGTTCGGCGATCAGGATGCCCGTTTCTCCGAGTTGCTGGCCGCCATCGTCACTGCCGCGCTGTCGTTTCGGTCCGCGAGGTGACATTCAGGAACATCTCAGGGATTCTTCAGCGAATCCTTGCGTTTCCGTCGGTATCCTGATGAGGTCAGGGGGCAGCGAATGCCCCACCCGCCTCACGGTCAGGATGCAAAACCATGATCCTCACATCGATCCTTCTCATCGCCTTCGTCGCGCTGTTCGCCGCCCTCGCGATCTTCCCGGCCATCGCGACGGACGCGACCGAGCACCTGTAGCCTCCAAACACGCCCCGCATGACGAAGGGGACCGCTGGCAGGACAAACCCGCCAGCGGTCCCCTTTGCGCGTGGTCCCATCACCGACCGGTCACGCGGGATTGGTGTCAAAGAAGCCCGTGATGGAGACGAGTAATCCATCCGCGCCCAGCATACCGAAATCGGTGCCGGCCAGCTGCGGGTTCCCGTCGGCGTCCGCGAGTTGCCACCGGAAGCGGAGTCGCCCGTGATGTTCCTCCACTTCCCCGACGCGCGTAAAGAGGTGGTCCGGATACGTCTCCTGGAACCCGGCGATCATCTCGCCGATCCCGAGCCGTCCGCTCGCTTCGAACAAAGGATCGGCGTAGACGCCATCCGCCGACCACGTTGCCGCGATGAGCGCATCGCGTGCGTCGCGATCGGGCTCGTTCCAGGAGGCGAGATAGCGTTCGATGAGGGAGACGAGTTCGGGCGATGCTCCGGGAGTGACGATATCGGTCATCAGGGTCCTCCGGGGTCGTGGACGGCGGGCCGAGACCTGCTCGCATGCAGGATCACGATCATCTTGACGGATCGGGCGGACAGATTCGATCCGCATGCCATGGACCGCACGTATAGTTGGCCATACGCGCATTCCAACGGCGGGACAGAAACGATGTCACCTTCGCAGGAACGGACTCCGATCCACATCGGGTTCGGCGCCCTGCGCATCGAGCGGATGACCGAGGAGCAAATTCCAGATGATGACGCGACGTGGCGTGATGCTGACCGGAACGGCAGGGCTTGCCGGCACAATGGTGCTCGGAGGATTGGCAGGCGGGACAACGCACGTCCTCGCGCAGGACGATGCCGCGACGCCGGTCCAGAATGTGACGACCGATGGCATCGGCGGGGGCGGCACGGTGCCGACCGGCTACGGCGACGCAACCTTCGCGCTGACCGCGTTCGCGCTGCCGGGTGCGGATGGCAACCCGGTCTTTAACGGCGGATTCACCCTGAGCGACCCCACCAACCCGGAGGAGCCAATCGCGATGGTCGCCCAGTTCTATAACCAGATCACCGCCTACTCCACGTCGCACCCCAACGCACGGGAGATCATCGGCTGGGCAACCATCAACGAGCGAGGCCCCTACCCATTCCTGCTCCAGGTGGAGGACATCGGACCGGCGGGCTCCGGACAGGATTCGTTCAACCTCGTCTTCGGCAACGCCGCGCTGCCATTCATCCACACCGATGCCAAGAAGTGCGACTGCGGCGGCTTCACCTACTCCCTACGCGGGACCGTTGCGCAAGGTGATCTCGTGTTGTTCCCCATCACGACCGCGAATGCTGGACAATAGGCGGGTCGTATTCGCGAACACGTCTGGGAGAAACGCAGGGATGGCGGTGATTGAAGAGCGGCTGGCGGCGATGGGGTTGAGCCTGCCGGGAATGCCGGTGGCGACGCCGGGCGCAGCGCAACCGCCCTACTGGATTCGCGTGCGGAACGGCGTGGCCTGGATTTCCGGCCAGAGCGCCCGCACGGCTGAGGGCAAGGGCGCAGGCCCCTACGGCAAGATCCCGACCGAGGTCTCCATCGAGCAGGGCCGCGAAGCCGCGAAGGGCGCCGGCCTCGCGTTGCTGGCGACGTTGAAGCACGAACTGGGCGACCTCGACCGGGTGACAGCCTGGCTGAACGTGCAGGGCATGGTCAACGCCGAGCCGGGATTCACGGGCACTTCAGCGGTGATCAACGGCTTCTCGGAGTTCATCATCGAGCTCTTCGGCCCGGAGGTCGGCGCTCACGCCCGAATCTCCCCCGGCATGGCGACCCTGCCGGGAAATGCCGCCGTCGTCATCTCGGCGCAGGTGGAGATCGACGGAGGGCGATAACGCCGATCCTCTCGACGTCCCCGTAGGCGCTGCCCTTGTGTCCGCGTCTACGGGGTTGCTGAGATCGTGCGCCACACCCCTTCCCGGCCAGCAGCGCGGGGGACGGCAGGATCGGCTACGATAGGGGCAGTTCGTCCATCGTTCACCCCCCTGCGGAGACCTGTCGCCCATGTCCTCGTCATCCGTCGCCACTCCCGACCGCATCGCCATCACCCCGGTCCAGCGCCCGATCGTCGGCACCGCCTTCGTTCCCGGTTCGAAGAGCATCACCAATCGTGCCCTCCCCATCGCCGGTCTCGCGCGCGGCCATTCGACCCTCACCGGCGCCCTCTTCAGCGACGACACGCGCTACATGGCGCAGGCGCTGAACGACCTCGGCATCGCCGTGACCGACACACCAGAGGACTACCGCTTTGAGGTCGAAGGCGGCAACGGCGTCTTCCCCGCCACGGAAGCGGACCTCTTCATCGGCAACTCCGGCACCACCGTCCGCTTCCTCACCGCCATCGTCGCCATCGGCCACGGCACCTACCGGCTCGATGGCGTCCCCCGCATGCGGGAGCGCCCGATCGGTCCGCTCCTCTCCGCCCTCCGCCAGCTCGGCGTCGATGCCACCAGCGAAGCGGGCACGGACTGCCCGCCAATCCTCGTCCGTGCGTCCGGGTTCAGCGGCGGCACGACGACGGTTTCCGGCAACCTCAGCAGCCAGTTCCTCACCGGCCTCCTGCTCGCCGCCCCCTACGCGCGGGACGGCGTGACGATCGAGGTGGAAGGCGAACTCGTCTCCAAGCCCTACATCGTCATCACCGCCGATGTGATGCGCGCATTCGGCGTGGAGACCGAGATCGACGACGTGGACTGGAAGACCTTCCGCGTCGCCCCCGGTCAGCGCTACGAGGGGCGCACCTATCACATCGAGCCTGATGCTTCGAATGCGTCCTACTTCTTCGCGGCGGCGGCGGTCACCGGTGGCGAGGTCACCGTGGAGGGCCTCGGCAGTCGCTCCACGCAGGGCGACCTCGGGTTCGTGCGCGTGCTGGAGCAGATGGGCGCGACCGTGGCGATGTCCGAGACACGAACGACCGTGCGCGGTCCGGAAGACGGAGCGTTGCACGGCGGCGACTTCGACTTCAACGTCATCTCCGACACCGCGCAGACCCTCGCGGCAATCGCGCCATTCGCCGACAGCCCGATCACCATCCGGGGCATCGCCCACAATCGCGTCAAGGAGACCGACCGCATCGCCGATGTCGCGACGGAACTCCGCCGCCTCGGCCAGGAGGTGGACGAGTTCGCGGATGGCCTCACCATCCATCCCCGCCCGGTGACACCCGCCGACGTCCACACCTACGACGATCACCGGATGGCGATGAGCTTCGCCCTCACCGGCCTGCGTGCGCCGGGCGTGACGATCCTCGATCCCGCCTGCACCGCCAAGACCTTCCCCGACTACTTCCAGCGCCTCGACGACCTGACTCGCGACGCCTGAACCACGCGGAGCCGCCGAAGGAGGACCCATGCCTGTCGGATTCGACCACATCGTGATCGCCGTCGATGACCTCGACACCACCACCCGCGACTACACCGCCGCTGGCTTCACGGTCACGCCCGGCGGCGAGCACAAGGGGGGCGCGTCCGCGAATGTCCTCGTGACGTTCCAGGATGGCGTCTACTTCGAACTGATCGCCTTCCGGGCGGTGGAGGGAGGCAACGACGTCTGGCGCGATGTCCTCACCCGCGCGGGCGAAGGCTACGTCGACTACGCGCTTCGCACGAACGACCTCGATGCCGAAGCGGAGGTCCTGCGCGCGGGCGGGCTGGACGTGCTGGAACCGCTCTCCGGCGGGCGCTTCCGTCCGGATGGCGTGCGGCTGGACTGGCGCAACCTGCGCTTCGGCGAGGCCAGCGCGGCGTCGCTGCCCTTCTACTGCTTCGACGAAACCGATCGCTCCCTACGGGTGCCCAGCGGCGCGGCCTCGGTGCATGCGAATGGCGTGACCGGGGTGGGAGCGGTTCGCATCGTGGTGCGCGACCTGGCGGCATCCCGCGCCGACTACGCCGTGCTGACGGGCGCGGATGGCGTGACACTCGCGCCATGGTCGGACGACATCGCAGGAGCGGTGCGCTTCCCGGTCGGCACGTCCGGCGCGGTGGTGGACCTCCTGGAGCCGGCCGCAGGCGAGAATCCGCTCCGCGCACACCTCGACTCGCGCGGTGAACGACCCTATGAGGTGGTGCTCGCCGGCTCCGGCACGACGACAGGGCTGCTTCCGCTGGCGAAAACGCACGGTGCGCGTCTGATCGTCGCGGCGGACTGATACGAAATCCGGATGGACGCGGGGTGAATGCCCGGACCGAGACGCGATTATCGTCTACCCGGCAATGGAATCACGACACCCGCGTGGGCAGCAGCTCGGCGGCCAGCATCTCCAGCCAGGCAACCACGTCGCGCTCCGGCGTGACATGGCAGAAGGCGATCCCGACCGCCTCGGCGACCGGGGCTGTATCCGCGCCGTCGTCCACCAGGTAGACATGCGTCCCCGGCGCGAGGTCGGCAAGCAACGCCCCGAAGAAGGGGGATTCGCCCGTCGCGTCCAGGGGACCGGCCTTCAAGGCCCTCAGCTCGGCGGAACTCAGGATCGGGTCGAACGCATCGCGAAGCTCCATTGCCGGGACCGTCCAACGCATGAAGGTGTCCATGTTGTCGGTGGCGATGCCCACCCGCACACCACCGGCACGAAGACGCCCGACGAGTGGCAGGATCCCCGGCGAAGCGAACTCCATCTGCGCGCAGCTTTCGGCAAGACCGTCGAGTGCCAGCAGGGGATCGACCCCCGCTGAGGCGGCGACCGCGGCAATCACCGCTTCAGCCGTCATGTCCCCGCGCGTCCACGACGCGAGCACCGTCCCGTCGCCGCCGAAGCACGCATCCGCCAGGCGCGTCGCCGCTTCCCGTCGCGCGGCGTCCTGCGACCCGCTCCAGTGACCCCAGAACAGGGAATGTGAGAGCGTGCGATGCCAGTCCAGCAGGACGACCGCCTGCGTCAAACGATCACCCGGACCCAGCTGGAGAGGCGTCTCCCCTCGATGAGGTGCATGGTCACCATGGGGGCCTGTTCGAGAGTGGTGAGTTCCGCCGCAGGCGCGGTCAGTTCCGCATCCAGACGAATGCCGGACACCACTGCCGGTCCGACGATCAATGGCTTTCCGGCGAAGGTCGTGAAGACCGTCGAGTGAATGTGCCCGACAACCACCCCAAGGATCCGGCGCTCATTGCGCACCAGTGCCTCCAGCCCGGTCACATCGCGGAGGGACATCTGATCCATGAGCGTATGTCCGACGGCGATCGGCGGATGATGCAGTGCGACCAGCACGAGGGCATCATCCGGAAGCGTCTCCAACTCTTCCGCTGCTTCGGCAAGGGGTTCCGGATCGAGTGTCCAGTCGTTCTCCTCGCAATCGGATGAATCGAGCGGCAGAATCCACACGCCGTCCGCCACGGGAACGAGCCACGACCCGCCCCCCGCCGGGCTGCCGGGATTCCGATCCCACCCGAACACCGCGTCGAAGGCATCGGCGTTGTCGGCATTCCCCGGCACGGCAATGGTCGGCGCGAGCGGCTGCAACGCGTCCCGAATAAGGCCGTAATCCTCCTGGGAGCCAGCACCGTCCTCCACGAGATCTCCGGTAATCAAGATCGCCCCGAGACTCGGCTGAATCGTCTCCAACCAGCCGACCACGCGCGCAAACCGCGCGTACGCCTCGTCCGAACCGTCCAGATGAATATCAGTAAGCTGGGCGATCCAAACCATCTCATCTCCCTGAATCCGGAATCTACATTCCATCATGTGCAATTATTCACGATACAACCACTATACATCACTCACACAGAAGGGGCATCCGTGCGAAACGCAGATGCCCCCCTCCTTCGTTTACCAATCGCCCGAATAGCCGGACCGTCCATCCTAGAGGCGCTGGTACTCTTCCAGGTCGAGCACAAACACCGTCGCCGCAGCGGGTTGCGTAGCACCCGAATCAGCCGGGGCCGCCGCAGAGCGTGCGTGCTGGCGAATGAGATCGAGCACGCGATCCACCTGATCCTCGTCCGCTCCGATCATGAGTGTCGTGTTGCCTCGCCGAAGGAATCCGCCGGTACTTGCCAGTCGCGTCGCCCGGAACTCGTCTTCGAGCAAGGCGTCGACCACCGCATCGGCATCTTCGTTCTGAACGACCGCGATGATCAGCTTCTTCATGGATTTCTCTCTCCAGCGCGTATGGCCACGATCTCCCCGTCCATCTGCGGACGGTCCCCACGGACCTCACGACGATTTACGAAGATACGAAGCCAGATGCCCAAGCGTCCAGCGCGTGCGACCGGGGTGTTGGCGACATCCTACCCCAAAACAGGTCCTCCCGGCCTGAACACAGCCTGGGAAACCCTGCACCGGACCATCATCGCCCAGCGCGCAGGCGCTCCCGATCGAGGTATCCCTGGAGCATCACCGCCGCCGCCATCGCGTCGATCTGTTGCTTGCGCTTGTCACGCCGCACCCCGCTGGCGATCAGGTGCTGCTCCGCGATGGAGGTCGTCAGCCGCTCGTCCCAGTAGTCGAGCGGAACCCCGAGATCCTCGCGCAGGCTCTCCGCATAGGTGCGGATGGTGGCGGCCTGCGGCCCTTCACGCCCCGAGAGTCCAACCGGCATCCCGACCACGACCCGCACAATGCCATAGCGCTCAATGAGCGTACGCACGTCCTTCGCCACCGGCCCCTTCCGGGGTACCATCGTGAGCGGGCTGGCAATCATGCCCATCTCGTCGCTGATGGCAACGCCGATGCGCTTCTCACCCAGGTCCAGCCCGAGCATGCGTCCCGGAAGCATGATCCGGCTCACGAGCCATCTCCCTTGCTGTCTGCCGGGGAAGGAGAGGCCGGAGCCTCCGGCGATCCGGCCGGGGTGCTTGCGGCACTGGCCAGCGCCGCGTCGACAACGACGGTCACACGGCTATCCGCCTTCGGCATCCCCTGCGGCCACCATCCAGGCGAGTGGGAAAACGAGACGGACGCCACCGCAGGATTCGCGGCCACGATCTGCTGCGCCTCGTCCCAGCCCTTGCCAGCAATCTCCTTCCGGAGCGCGTCCTGGGCGTTCTGATCGAGGATGGCCTGCGCGGTGCCGGACGCCGTCACCCGATACTGGACACTGTCCGCAGTCTCTGCCAGCACGTCCGGCTCGCCGAGCACGATGGAACTGGCAACAAGGCCAAAGCCCTGGGGAGCGGTTGGCGCCATCTGCTGCGCGGCGACCTCTTTCGACTTGGCATCGACATCGGCCTTGCGATAGATCAGTCCCGAAACCGCCACCGTGCCCTGAATCGTCACGGTGTCGCTCTGATCCCCGGCCTTCTGCACGACGGTGTACTCGGGCGTCCCCGGTTTCACCGAGGCCGCGACGATGTTCTGGCCATCCGTGAGCGTGCTTTCCCAGCCAGCGGCGGCGGCCTTCGGCAGGTTGGTCGTCAGGCCACTCTCGAGCTTGTCGATGTCGCTTTGGGAAACGATGGTCGTTTCCGAATCGGTCCCCCCCTCGATCGCGCTGTCACGATTGCTGAAGAAGATGCCGAGATCGCCGATCTTCCCGGTGAGATAGCCCTGCGGCTGATTGCCGGTGCTTCCTCCCTGCTCCGCCTTGACATCGACGCTGGTTTCGCCAGGGCCA
Organism: Thermomicrobiales bacterium; assembly: GCA_049840815.1. Lineage (GTDB taxonomy): Bacteria > Chloroflexota > Chloroflexia > Thermomicrobiales > UBA6265 > JASGDN01. The sequence continues at coordinate 20,859 of JASGJI010000001.1, forward strand.
TCCCCTTTCGCGGCCGGCACCTCGACATCGGCACTCGTCGTGTAGCTGACGCCGGCATGATTGGCGAGCTTCGTCCCGGCGGGCACGCTCACGGCAGACGAACCAGGGTTGCGGAGAACGACCTTGCCGGACGCCGCATCGAGCGGCACGGCCTGCTTGCCGGTCGCGGGGGCGGAGATCGTGAAGGGCACGGTTGCATCGCCGGGGGTCGCCGGCAGCGAGAAGAGGGCGTCGGATGGCAGCGTCGCCCCTTCGGCGGCGACGGTATAGACGAAGCTCGTGGAAAGCGTCGTTTCCTTCAACCGCACCGTGGCGGTGACGGCAGGCATGAAATACCAGCCCGCCCCGCCTCCGATCAGGAGCAGAACGAGGAGCACCGCGACGATCCGGCCAATCATGCGCGGATTCCAGAAGGGTTCCGGCTCATCCAGGTAGTCGAGCGCGCTGACGCTCTCCTCCTCGGCTGCTCCGCCGGAAATCCCTGCCGCCCCGGGCGCGGTCGACCCCAGGCGGCGCCGCGACGCCGCGCGCTCCGTGCCATCGAGACCCGCCGATGCCGGCATGCGAGACGCCTCGATCGGCTTCTTGGCCTCGTCTTCCTTCGCGTGGGATTTCCAGGTCCCGAAGGCCTTGGACGATCCCAACGCGGTCGGTTCCGGCCGCCATCCCTCCGTATCCGACGCCTTGTGGGTCAGCGTCTTCAATCCGAGCATCGACGCCAACTGCGTGCGCAGCGCATCGTCGGTATCGAGCGTGAGCGTGATACGCGACTGGTCGGCGATCTCCTTCAGCGTCCGGAACTCGGACGCCGTGAGGAGGAGCGCGCTGTGGTCGGGGATTTCCAGCACCACCGCCCGATTCGGGACGGCGCGCAGGCGGTCCAGCACCTCGGGCAGCGATTCATGCGCCTCTACTTGCAGACGAGCCTGCGCACGCTGGGGGGAAGAATCGGTCATCGGCCTATCGTATCCTGCGCCCGCCGGTCGCGCAGGGGCGACCGGCGGGAGTTCCGGGAGATGCGGCGGGTCACGAGGCGACGGTCGTCACACCGAGCGCGGTAGCGAGCACATCATCCACTGCCGCGAGCGCCGCGTCCACGCCTGCTGGCGACTTGCCACCGGCTTCGGCGAGTTCGGGGCGTCCGCCGCCGCGCCCATCGATGTGCGGGGCGACGGCGCCGATGATCGCGCCAGCCTTCACGCCCTTCGCGACGACATCCGGCGTCACCATCGCCAGCAGGCTCGGGGAGCCATCGACGACGGTGCCAAGCACGATCACACCGGACTGGAGCGAATCGCGCAGGCGGTCTCCAAGCTGGCGCAGGCCGGACTTCTGCTCCACATCCACCTTCGCGGTGAGGACTGCGACGCCACCGAGGTCGCGGACCTGCTTCAGGAGGTCGCCGGAGGAAGCCCCGGCCAATTCACCTTGCAGGCGTGCGATCTCGCGCTCCTGCTGACGCACCTTGTCGCCAAGCGCCTTCACCTGCGCGGGAACATCGGACCACGTCACCTTCAGGTCACGACCCATCTCCTCCAGCAGGCGCTGCTGCCCGAGGATGCGCTCGATCGCGGCCTCGCCGGTCAGTGCCTCGATCCGGCGAACGCCGGATGCAACGCTGCCCTCCGAGGTGATGACGAACGGGCCGATCTCGCCGGTGTGCTGGACGTGTGTGCCGCCACAGAGTTCCTTCGAGAAATCGTCGATGGTGACGACGCGGACGGTGTCGCCGTACTTCTCGCCGAAGAGCGCCATCGCGCCTTCCGCGATCGCTTCCTTCTGCGCCATCAGTCGGGTCGCAACCGGGCGGTCGTTCGCGATCTCCGTATTGACGATGGCCGCGATCTCGCGGACCTGCGCCGGCTCCACCGCATCGAGCGAGGTGAAGTCGAAGCGCAGGCGATCCGGCGCGACGAGCGATCCAGCCTGGTGCGTGTCCGTGCCGATCACGGTGCGCAGCGCCTTGTGCAGCAGGTGCGTCGCCGTATGGTTGCGGCGAATCTGCTGGCGGCGGTATCCGTCGATCTGGGCCGTCACGGTCTCGCCGACGCGGACGAAGCCCTCCTGCACGGTGCCGCGATGGACGAAGAGGTCCGGCGCGGGCTTGCGCGTGTCGTCGATGTCGATCACGCCGGTCTCGGCGTAGACCTTGCCGGCATCGCCGACCTGGCCACCGGACTCGCCGTAGAACGGCGTCTGATCGAGCACCAGCTCGATCTCCTGGCCGGCTTCGGCCTGCTCCAGCGCGCCATCCGGCCCGAGGATGGCAACGATGGTCGCCTCCGCCCGCTCCTGCTCGTACCCGAGGAAGGTCGTGCGCGGGTGGACGCTGGCGTAGAGATCGGCCCGATCGCGCGAGGTGTCCTTGAAGAGATCGAGGCTGCGGCTGGCCTCACGCTGCCGCGCCATCGCCGTCTCGTACCCGGCGGTGTCGACCGTCATCTCCTCCTCGTGGGCAAGTTCCACGGTAAGGTCGTACGGGAATCCGAACGTGTCGTAGAGGCGGAAGACCTCTTCGCCCGGGAGCTCGGTCTTGCCCTCGGCCTTGAGTTCTTCGGTCAGGGCCTGCAAGCGGTTGATCCCGCTGGTGAGCGTCTTGCCGAAACTGGCCTCCTCGTACGCGAGGACCTTCAGGATCTGGGTCTGCCGCTCCGCAAGCTCGGCGTACTGGCCGCCGAACTCGTCGATCACGATCTGCGCCATCTCGCCCAGGAACGGGCGATCGATGCCGAGCGTGCGCCCGTGGCGGATCGCCTTGCGCAGCACCCGGCGCAGGACATAGGCGCGGCCCTCATTGCCCGGCAGCACACCGTCGCCGATCAGGAAGACGGAGCCGCGGATGTGGTCCGCGATGATGCGCAGCGAGCGATCGACCTGGGGATCGATGCCATAGGTCTTGCCGGCAATCGACGCCGCCCGCTGGATGACCGGCTGGTAGAGGTCGGTGTCATAGAGGCTCTTGCCGCCCTGCACGACCTGCACGAGCCGCTCCAGGCCCATGCCGGTATCGACGCTCGGCTTCGGCAGCAGCGTGGAAACGCCGTCCGGCGTGGTGTTGAACTGCATGAAGACGTTGTTCCACACCTCGAGGAAGCGTGGGCCGTCATCGCCCGGCTTGGCATCCGGCTGCAGGTGCGCGCCCCAGTCGAAGTAGATTTCCGAATCCGGGCCGTTCGGGCCGGTGGGGCCAGCGCGCCACCAGTTGTCCTCCAGCTTGTGGATGCGATCTTCTGGCACGCCGATCTCGTCGCGCCAGATCGCGTAGGCATCCTCGTCCTCCGGGTGGATGGTGGGATAGAGGCGATCGGCGGGGATGCCCATCCACTCCGTCAGGAACTCCCACGACCACGCCAGCGATTCGTGCTTGAAGTAATCGCGCACGGAGAAGTTGCCAAGCATGAAGAAGAAGGTGCAGTGGCTCTCGTCGCCAACCTCGTCGATATCGACCGTGCGGAAGCACTTCTGGATGGTGCAGAGGCGCGGCGCGGGCGGGGTCTCCAACCCGAGGAAGTAGGGCACCATCTGCTGCATGCCGGCGGTGGTGAGCAGCACGGTCTTGTCGTTATGCGGCACCAGCGACGAACTGGGATAGTGCAGGTGCTGCTTCGACTCGAAAAACTCGACGAACTTCTGGCGAATGTCCGCACTGGACAGCCAGGGAATGCCAGATTCTGAAACGCTCACAGAGGATGCTCCCGATGCGATCGGCATGTGGCCGGAAGAAGGTGGACGAGGACCGGGTTCGGAAGCCGCGAGGGACGCCGTGACGGACAGGAGCGCATCGCCGTTGGGCGATGATTGGCTCCAGTCACCTCGCGGCGCAGGTAGCTGCCGCCATCCCGCCATTGGTCGCGGTGATGGCCATATCCACGATCGGGATTCCTGGCGGGAGTGTCGCCGAGGGCGACCGCAGCATACCCATGCGCAACGCATGCCTTCCGGTGCATGAACCTGAGCCGGCGGCAACGCGCCGGTTCATTCCACATCCGACCACGAACGACGCGACAGGGATGCGAGTGGCGCAAGTGTCCAAGCCCATCACGCCCGCGACGTTTTGCCCATTGTGCCAAACACGCGCCATCCTCCGCCACTATGAGAGGGGAGAGGCGAGAGAAGTGAGAAGTGAGTAACGAGAGAGCGCCAACTGTTCTTCTCGCTTGACACCCGAACCGATCACTCCCGACCCGGCCCTCCTGGCAAGACCCTCTCCTCACTTCTCTCGCCTCTCCCCTCCGTTCTCGCCTCTCCCCTCCAACGGGATGGCCCATATGGCCCGCGCACCGCAGAGAGAAGCTTTGGTATGGTGCATTCAGGCCTTCATGGCATGTTTTCGTGCGATGTCGCCCCAGCGCGCTGGGAGCGGCCCATGCACCCACGCCACATCGACAGCGCCGCTCCCGATCGACCGGGACGGCGTCGACTCATCCAGGGAGGGGACCGGGAATGCGTTTGGGGAGAGACCGTCATCACGTTCGGCACAGAGCCGGACACGCGCGCGCACCATGGTGGGCGCTGCCGCTCGTCATCCTGCTTGCCTTCGGGCAGGTTGGCACCATCGCGGCGCAAACGCCGGCGGCGTCACCCGTCGCGTCACCCGTGGCAGGAGCGAACCACGGCATCCAGCTCGCCGACATGGATCTCTCCGTGGCACCGGGATACGACTTCTACCGGTTCGCCAACGGCGGCTGGGCGGACCGCGCCACGATCCCGGCTGGCCGGGGGCGCTACACCACCTTTGACGAGCTCAGCCAACGCGTCGATGCCCAAATCCAGGCGATCGTCGATGGCACCACACCCGACACCGCCACAGACCTGGGGAAGGTCCGCATGGTCTATGACATGACCCTCGACTGGGAGACGCGCAACGCCCAGGGGCTGGCGCCGATCCAGCCCGCGCTGGACCGCCTCGCGGCGATCGACACCACCTACGAGCTGATGGCCTACCTCGCCACAGACGGCGTTCAGGACGACGTGAACGGCCTCTTCGGCCTGGGCGCAGGCCCTTCGGCAGACGATGCCACGTTGACCGTTGCGGAACTCTTCTCGACCGGGCTGGGCCTGCCGAATCCGTCCTACCACCTCGACGATTCGCCGGAGAACATCGCCATCCGGGAGGCGTGGATCGCCGCTTCGGCCAGCATGCTGATGGCCAGCGGCTACTCCGAGACGGATGCCCGCGCTGCCGCCGAGCAGGCACTCGCATTCGACACCGCGCTCGCGGGGATCATGACCTCGCAGATCGCCTTCAACGAGAATCCGGCCCTCGGAAACAACCCGCGCACCCTCGCCGACCTCGAAGCCGCCGTCCCATCGTTCCCCTGGAGCATATGGTTCGCCACCCTCGGCGTCCCGGCCGGAACCGACATCTTCATCGTCAGCGACCTGCTCTACCTCGGCGACATCGAAGGCATCATTGGCAGCACTCCGGCCTCCACCATGCGCGACCGGCAGGTCATCAGCCTGCTCTGGGGCGCTTCCGATTCTCTCTCCGCTGACCTCAAGGCGAGTTCGGACGGCTTCGACCGTGCGCTCCGCGGCATCTCCGAGCCGACACCGGACGAGGAAGCGGCCCTGGACAACGCGAAGGACCTCTTCCCGGATGCGTTGAGCAAGGCTTATGTCGATGTCGCCTTCTCGCCGGAGGCGAAGGCGCAGATCGAAGAACTGGTCGGCTACATCATCGCGGCATTCCGGCAGCGCATCCTCGATGCCCCATGGATGAGCGAGGAAACCAAGCTGAAGGCCATCGAGAAGCTCGACCTCATCACCGTGAAGGTCGGATACCCGGACACCTGGACCACCTATGAGAACGTGTCCATCGAGGATTCGCTGTACGCGACGCTCCACACAGCCAGCCTGCAGTCGTACCGGGGACGGCTCGCCACCATCGGCCAGCCCGTCGACCGGACCGCGTGGGACACGCCAGCCTATGAGGTGAACGCCTTCTACAGCCCGACGCACAACGAGATCGTCTTCCCGGCCGCCATTCTGCAGGCGCCGTTCTTCGACCCGCAGGCAGATGCCGCCTCGAACTATGGAGGGATCGGGGCCGTGATCGGCCACGAGATCACGCACGGCTTCGATCTGACCGGCTCGCAGTTCGACGGATATGGCAACCTTTCCTCCTGGTGGACACAGGAGGATCGGGCGGCATTCGAGGCGCTGAACGCACGGCTGGCAGCGCAGTACTCGACCATCGAGATCCTGCCAGGACTGCATGTCAATGGCGAGCAGACGATCGGCGAGAACGTGGCCGACTTCGGTGGCACCCAGACTGCCTTCGATGCCCTGCAACTGCACCTGGCGGCAGGCCCAGGGCCACAGGATCAGGTCTGGTTCCTGACACAGCAGCAGCGGTTCTTTGTGGCAAACGCCTCCAACTTCCGCGTCATCGCCAAGGATGCGTTCCTCCGCAACCAGGTCGCGACCGATCCACACGCGCCGGGCATCGTCCGCTCGACGATGCCACTCCGGAACATGGATGCCTTCTACGAGGCCTTCTTCATCCAGCCGGGAGACCCGATGTACATCGCACCGGAGGACCGCATCGTCATCTGGTAACACGAAGGATCGCTGCCGGGTCGGTGGTCGATAAAAATGATGGCAGGCCGCCGGTCCCACGACCGGCGGCCTGCGCGTCGTTCCGGGCGCGATTCGCAGACGCAGATGGGCGGCCTGCGGTAGGATCATCGCATCGTCGCAGGGACAAATGGCCCCCGCCTCACGCATTGCCGCCGAACCGTCGCCACACCCATCAGCCGAGGACGCACCTACCGCATGGGATTCACCCGCTTCGCCCAGAACGACCTCGCCCGCCTCAGTTACGAGCTCTCCCCAGCCGACCATCCGGATGTCGATCCGGCGCTCATCCCGGCCGTGGCGCTGCTCCACGCCACCCTGGCCGATCGCGCATCGCTCGCACCACTTCGGGATACGCTGCTCGACCAGGTCACGCTGGTACAGCCAGACGCGCGCGGCCATGGAGGCAGCGCCGCCCTCGCTGACCGCTCGTTCAACGTCACCGACATGGCGAACGACCTCTACGCGGTACTGGAAGCCGCCGACCTGATCGGCGAGGAAACTCCACCCATCCACCTGATCGGCCATGGCCAGGGGGCGATTGCGGCCCTCGAACTGGGTCGCCGGCGTCCCGATCTCGTCGCCTCGCTCGTCCTGATCGAACCGGATGCTCCCTCGCTCCTCGACGGCGAGCTGGATGGGCAGATCGTGCTCTGGCGGGAAGAAGCGCGAATGACCGCACGGCAGGCTGCGGACGCCGCCTACAAGGGGCTCACCGATGCCGCGCTGGCAGGCTACCTCGACCGCCGTTGGGGTGAGGACTGGCGAACCCGCCTCTCCAAACCCCGGCTCGCCGCAGTCCGCCGTCACGCGGCCACGCTCGCCCCCAGCCTCGATGCGCTCGACCGCTACCACCTGCTCCCGGAGGAACTGGCCGCGATCGACGTGCCCACGCTGGTGATCGTCGCGGCGGAATCCCCTGCCGCCGAGCGTGCGATTTCCCGGCGCCTGGCCGACGTTATGCCAGCCGCCACCTTCCGGGCCGTGACATCGTTGCCGGGCGGTGCCCCCTTCAGTGGCAATGGCGAGGTCGCGCTGGCGATTGTGGTCGACTGGCTCAACGAGCACGCCTGATCGCGCCACGAACACTCCATCGAGACCCACGACGAAATTGTGTGAGAACTGTGGGATACCAACGTGTCCACCGTGCCAGAATCAGCGCATGGATCGCTGATTCGGCAGGCCCATACCGGAGCGCCGATCCGTACTCCGCCCGTGGGGGTGCGAGGAGAACAGCCGGGGAGTGAGACGTGTCCCAACTCGCTCCCCGGCTGATTCGTGTCCCGAAGCCCCGGAACGCCTATCCCGCCCCAGGGGTGGCCAGCGGCGGCTCCTCGTCCGCGCCCTCCGCGAGCAGGTCGGCACCGGCGATGCCGAGCAGATCACCGATTTCCGCCACCAGCACCCGATGCGAAGGAACCGCCATCAGGTACGATCGCCGGTCCGATGGATCGCCGATATGCTCCAGGCGTCCGCGCAGGAAGGCAACGGCCTCCCGCGCGACCTCCGCCTCCCGCTCGTCATGCCCGAGCAGCCGGTTCCCCCGGATCACGGCGAGGAACAGCCGGCCATGATGCTCGCTCCCCATCAGGCCACCGGCGCCCAATCGCTCCTCGACCGGATCGAGGAGCGCCGTCACGGTCGCCACCTCACCGCGCGCCACCGCAACCCGCAGCAACCCGGCAAGGCTGTCGATCTGCAATGCGTATTGCCCGATCTCCTCCCGAAACTCCAGGGAGCGACTGAAGGCTCGTTCCGCTTCATCGAACCGCCCCATCGACTCCGCAAGGATTGCCGCATCGAAATGGGTCGCCGCCACAATGCCCATCACGGGCAGGTCCCGCGCACGCTCATGGACCTGCCCGAGGGCTGACGCTGCGGCGGCATCATCTCCCAGTTCGGCATGACAGAGACCGATGTTCACCCAGCACAGCACTTCGGACGTGCCGGTCCCGATCGCCCTGGCGCGCGTCACGCCATCGCCGTAGATCGCGAGCGCGTCCTCGTACCGACCGAGCTCCACCAGCACATTGGCCTTTGCCACCAGCGCGGTGATGCCAACACGATCCGTGCCAACATCGGCGGCACGCGCGACGGCGAGCGTCGCATGCGTCATCGCCTCGTCGTAGTGCCCGACCGCGATCAGATTGAAGGCCAGCAGGCATTCGATTCTGCACCGCTCGATCGGGTCTCCCAACGCGGCAAGAATCGGTTGCGCCTCCTGCAACGCCGCGATGCCCTCCAGATGACGCCCCTGGTCGAACCGGACGGTAGACACGATCTGCAGCGCATTCGCGACCACCGCCAGATCGCCAATGTCCCGCGCCCGCGTTACCCCGAGTTCGGCGTACTGAAGCGCCGCCTCGCCATCCCCCGCCGAACGCGCGCAGTGCGACCGACCGAGCAGCGACTGCGCGAGCATCGGCGGATTCACGATCGCCGCCCCCATCGCCTCAACGTGCGCGAAGTGGCGGTCGGCCCGGATGACATCGCCCTCGGTCACGGCCTGATCCCCCGCCCGCACCCAGGCCGTCGCCGCACGAGCAAGGTCGCCGGCCTGCTCCAGGTGCCACGCAATCCGCTCGGATTGAGGATGCGCTCCATCGCCATACACGGCGAGCAGGGCTTCCGCCGTCCGCAGATGGGCACGACGCCGCTCGAACGGCGTCATCTGTTGCCAGGCAAACTCACGGAGCAAGGCGTGTGAGAACGACCAGACATGCTCGGTCGATCGTCCTGCAGCATGGTCATCGGTGGATCGCTGCCCGACAAACGTCATCAGCTCCCATCGCCGCGAGAGATCGCGATCGAGGATCTCGAACCCAAGGTCGCGATCCAGCTCCAGCGCCGCGAAGAGCGGTTCTCCCGCGAATTGCTCGCCCTGCACGCTCGCCCAGACGAGGATATCCCGCGCACTCTGGTCCAGCCGGTCGAGCCGGTCCCGGAAGAGCGCCTCCAGCTCGTGCGGGACCTCCGACCAGTCGATATCGCGAGTTCCGACCGCATCCTCCCCATCGAAGACGCCACGCTCCGTGAGCAGACGAATCATGCCGACCACAAAGAGCGGCAACCCGTTCGTGCGGGCGGCCAGCGCCGTCACGAACGCGGGCGACGGGTCACGCACGCCCATCGCCCGCAGCGTGGCCTCGACGAAGTCGCGTCCAGCCGCTCCCCCGATGGCCGCCTGGAGGTCGATATCCCCGTCCGGAAACCGCGCGACCCCATCGGCAATGGGGGCCAACGCCGGATGCGGCGTGCCAAATCGCGGATCATGCAGATCGGCGGGGCGCCAGGTAAGCACCAGCAGGAGGGGCAAGCCGGGTGTGCGGGTCATCCGGTCGATCAGGGCCGAGAGCGCCGCAGCCATCGCGGACGGTGCCCAGTGGAGATCTTCGACGACGAGGACGAGCCCCGCAGGAAGGCTGCGCGCGGCCGCGACGATGGCATCCGCCCACGCCTCGGCCTGAGCCTCTTCGCCGGCAACGGGGTGGCTTCGCATCTCGGCGATCGCGGCGGCGATGATCGCCCGCCGCTCGTCGCTCACCCCAGGATGCCGCGACAGACGCTCCAACGCGCCCGTCGGCAGCGGCCATTGGGCGATCGACAGGTTGGCAGCAATCGCGGCATCGACGATCGCCAGGGAAGCACTCCCAGCGTCCTCCTCCCGATCGCTCCCACGGTCGTGAAGGCCAAGAATGGCCGCAAGCCCATCGCGCGCCGGGGCGAGGCCATCGGTCCGCCCATCGTCCTTGCACCCGATCACGACCATGACCGGCAACGCAGCGGCGGCATCCACCCGAAGCCGCTGAAGGAACGCCCGCACCAGTGCAGACTTCCCGGCCCCTGGTTCAGCATGAATCATCGCGAGACGGGAGTTCCCCGCCCGGGCCTCGCGGGCGAGCGCATCGAGGCGATGCAGGGCTGCTTCGCGCCCCGCTTCCACGAATCCCGCGACAGCAGGAGTCGCGTCCACGGTGAGGCTGGTGGGGGAATCCCGACCGGATTCGCCGGAGCGACGTGCGAGTTCGGCCTCGTGGCGGGCAGCGAAGAGCGCGCGATATTCCGGCGAATCCGGGGCAAACCCGAACACCTCCGCCACTCGCCGCAATGTGTTGATCTGGGGAATCGTCGACTTCTCACCGGGACGCACCCGCGTCTCCCAGTTCGCGATGGTATTGGGGTGCATGTTCAGGCGCTCGCCACGCTCGACCGTTCGTCCGGGCGTGCTGGCCAGGAGCTGGATGCGCGTGGCCAGATCGCCCCGAGACCAGCCTCGCCGCGAGCGATGCGCGTGAATCAGTTCCCCGATCGCGGTCCGTGCGCGGGGCTGGGTGTCGCTCATCGCGACACCCTTCGGGCACAATGCGCCACTATCCCGCCACAGGGCCACCTATGCCCAGAGCATGCTGAGGAGTGTCCCTGAGAAATCACGGCCTCTGCCACGCGACCTGCCCATCTGCTCGCGCCTACTCAAGGCGAACGCCGGGTTCCCTGCCCGGCATTCGCATCCACTCCAGTCATTATGGTGACGAGAAGGATCTTGGCTGTGTCCAAACGGAACGCAAATCGGGGCCATTCGTACCATCTGTACAAATGACCCCGATTCGTGAAATGTCGAAGGCAGGTCACGCCACGCCGACCGTGATGCGATGCCATCCGGAGGCGCCATCGGGCAGCTCCGAAGCGGTGTCGGAGGTCTGGAGGTCGCCGTTGCCATCCGTGGCGCGAACCACCAGCGTGTAGGCACCGGAGGCTGGTGTCCACGGGAGGTTCCATAGCACCCAACTCAGGCCCGCCGGACTCGGGTTCTCCGTGATCGTCGCCGCGTGCCAGGTCGCTCCATCGTCGGTGCTCACCTCCACCTTGGCGATTCCCCGGTCCCCAGCGAACGCGATGCCGCCAATCGCCGTCGGCCCAGCGGAGATCACCCCGCGATCGCCGGGCACCATGATCGTACTGGACGTCTTGATGATCGCGGTGTCGGTCCAGCCGCGCTGTTGCCAGTACCCCTTGAAATCGTCGGCAGTCACCGTCAGCGAGGTCAGCCATTTCACGTTCTTGATGCCATACAGCCCCGGCACGATCAGCCGCACGGGCGTGCCATGCTTCGGGGGCAGCGGCTCGCCGTTCATCTTCCAGACGATGTGCGGCTCCGCCGAGAGCGCCCGCTCGATCGGAATCGAGTCCTGATAGCCATCCTCCCCTTCCGCGATGAGCTTCACCGCGCCGCTCATGACCCCGGCGAGGTTGAGGACAGTCGCCAGGGGAACGCCCGTCCACTCCGCCGTGCCGATCAGCGGCCCGGCGATCGGATTGCTGATGCAGGTGAGCGTCGAGACGAAGATCGGGCCAGCCATCGGTTCCAACTCCTGCGCCGTGAGCGTGATCCGGTTCTGCACCAGACCACCGATATCGATCGACCAGGCATCACCGCGATCGGGCGAGGGGTCCACGAAGTTCTTGGAGATCAGGTAGAACTCGTCGATCGGGGTAATGGCAGCGGGCATCGTCCCCCGTCGCCCCCCGACCACTACCGTCCGGTTCGCGATCCGGATGACCTCCCGCCCCAGGACTGTCAGGCCAGCAAGGGTGGCAACGCCCAATCCGGCCTGCGTCAGGAGCCGACGCCGATCGACCGCGGATGCCGTCGCCTCCGTCCGGGTGTCGGGGCGGGTGGCTGCGGAGCCAGATGCCCGTTCTGCACGGCGCAGGCTGACCACCCCGCCCAACACGACCGCGAAAACGGTCATCGCCCCGAGGATGCAGGCCACCACGCGCACGACGCCGAGTCCAGCCCCGACGTCGGGCATGCGACCGAGCACATAGAGCGCGGCAAAGGCCGCCGAGACGCCAAACAACCCCATCGACCAGGAGACCGTCCGCGCCCAGAGCAAACTCCGTCCGGCCCGCAGGGGCGCCCCCTTCGCCATCATCCGACCAGCCCACGCGCCAATGAGGATGATGCATGCCATGAGCCCAAGAAGGAGCAGCGTCTTCGCCTGCTTGCCGAAAATCCCCATGATCTCGGAGAAGAGGGAGATCGGCATCGCGAGCAGCAGGGCGTCCGCGAGGACATCGAGCAGGGAGACGATTCCGGTCACGGCACGGAGGCCGATCATGGTGACGAGCGCGGCGATGGCGGCCATTGCCCCGGCAATCAGCCCATCCCGCTTGCTGCGCTCCTCCTCTTCGATCAGCGCAGCAAAGTCGTCCCGATCATCCATCGTCCCGCTTCGCATGGTCGCTCCTCGATCCCTGGCCACGTCGCGGACCGGGACTCCTGCCCGGATCAACGGATGGGAATGCAGATTGGATCACCACATCCGCACGAAGCCACGTCGAACCATCACATGCCCTATGATACGGCGAGGAAATCGTGAGAGACGCGATGAAGCGGCCACGGAAAGGGTTCGGTGACGCATGGGTGCGGTGACGAAGATCGATCTGCTGATGGACCGGCTGGTGGTCGAACCGGTCGGCTGGCACAAGGTCTGGAGCCTGCGCCGTCGGATCGACGTCCCGTATGCCGACATCGTCTCCGTCGCGGAAGACCATCGCCTTGCCGAGAACGGACCATCCGGCGTGCGGTTCCCCGGGGCGAGCCTTCCCGGAATCTACCTGGCGGGGACGTTCTGGAAGTTCTGGGGGGAGAGAACGTGCGGTCATTCTGGCTGCGCCGTCACGCCGAGAACTGCATCACCCTCCGACTACGCAACAACCACTTCAATTACATCACCGTCGAGGTGAACGATCCCGCGGCCGAGATCGCCGCAATCCGACACGCGATGCAGGAGCATGGATTCGTCCTGCCGCCATCGTAGGCACCTCCCGTTCGGCGGCAGCGCACTGTCACTGGCACGAGAACGCCACCATCGATTCAGTCGATGGTGGCGTTCTCGTGCGGTCGGGTCGCCGCCCTGCCCGCCCCCCGGCCCAAGCGGGCGGGGATGCCATCAATCGCCAAGTCCCGCGACGATGGGGGAAACGATCGCGGGCATGGCCGAGCGGAGGACGATGGACTGGTGCCTTCCCTGCGGCCGGGACGGGGACTTCGCGCTACCGCGAACAGGCCAGGACGCGCTGGCTCGTGACGCGACGGGCGGCGCGATCGGCTCGTCAGCGCCGCTGGGCACCTCGTCCGTCAGCGCCGCAGCTGGACGCTGCGGGCGCGGGGGAGCGAGCAACACCCGCAGGTCCCGCGCGGGCACGATGACGAAGGCAAGATTGACGACGACCACGGCAACGACAAGCAGGACGACGGCTTCCACGACAACAACACTCCGCTACTGATTGGCTGGCAACAAGACCTCTCGATCGACCCACCATCAGCATACCGGGATGTGTCGCACCCTCCATCCGCAAAACTACGCAGTTCTGCCAGCCAGTCACACCATCGCCATGCCTACCCACTACGCACTCACGCAGAACGGCCCGGAAGGGTCGTCCTTCCGGGTCGTTCTGTCATCAGTCATGACCTCTGGGCAACGCCGCCCGCCACAATCAGGCCTCCGACTTGGTCTCCGCATCGTCGTGCTTGCCACCACCACCCGGCAGCTTCGCACGCAGATCGTCCCAGGTGTCCTTCACCTTGTCGGTGAAGTCCTCGAAGTCGCCCTCGCGCTGCTTGTTGCGCTCGGCGCGCTTCGCCTTCGCCTCTTCCTGCGCGGCCGCCTCGACCTCGTCCTCGATCGCCTCGGTGGAGGTGCGGACGATGGTCCCGCCAAGGTGCTGCACGGCAGCATTCAGGGCGTCCGGCGACTCCTCGCGCACTTCAGCGATCAGACCATTACGATCCTGCGGGATCATCTCGGCGATCCGGTTGATGACCCGCATGCGCGTGACGGCATCACGCGAATCGAGCACGCCACCGACCAGTGCGCCGGTGCCCCACCCGAGCAGCACGCCGAGCGGACCGCCGAGGATGCCCACCACGGCACCGATGAGTCCGCCCGTGGAGGAACCCATGCCCCAATCGGTGGTGGCGCCATCCTCGATCTTGAGGGAGCCATCCGGATTGTGGGAAACGACCACCGCATTCCGCACGCGAAGCTCACCGGCCATCGAAAGCTGCTTGAGCTGGGCGAGCATCTGGAAGGTCTTGCTCTCGTCCTCGAAGGTAATGAATGCGACATTCTCTGTTGCCACGATCCTGTCCTTTCTCGTCACGACGCGACACGGTCTAACCCCATGGATCTCCTCCCATGGTCACTGTGCCACATTCGTGACCCGGCGTCACTCCAGCATCGGCGCGGATCGCATGCGCGGCGGCGCACCGTCTACGTCATCGCGGCGGCGAACTCGGCCTTCGCGGCCTCCAGCAGCGCCTCGTTCATCAGGAGATCGGCAGCGGCGAGAGCAAGGGCCTTGCCGGTGGCAAGGGCATTCAGCCGCCCCATCTCGGAAATGGAGCCTTCCACCACCTGAATGGAGTGACCGGGGATCGGTGTCTCGCTGATCGCGAAGTTGATGGCCGCCGTCGGCATCTTGCGGCTGACATTGCCGAGATCGGTCGAATACGGGGCCGGGCCGGTCTGCTTCACCTTGGCGTCGCCGGTCGGCGTCTCGGTGAGACCGGCCTCGGCGAACTGCGCCAGCAACGCCCTGCCCAACGTGTAGTTCGGCACGACATCGTCGTAGTCCGGCTGATCGGCGTCAATCTCCAGCGTCGCGCCCGTGATCATGGCCGCTCCCTCCGCGATCTTCTCGGCCCTGGCAATCAGCGCATCGACCGCCGGGCGGGTGGCGGCGCGGAACATGAAGTAGGCCTCGGCGTATTCCGGCGTCACATTCGGGGCGTCTCCACCCTTGGTGATGATGCCGTGCATGCGGACATCGGGGGTGACGTGCTGGCGGAGGGCGTCGATGCCATTGAAGAGCTGGATCACGGCGTTCAGGGCGTTGATGCCGTTGTGCGGGTCCAGCGCGGCGTGGGCGGTGCGCCCGTAGAACTTGAACACGCGGGGCGAGACCGCGAGACAGGTGCCCTCCGGGGCCTCCGTCGCGACATCGGAGACGTGCCCGGCGTGGTGGCTGGAGAACGCGAAGTCGATGTCATCGAACACGCCGTTGTCGATCATGAGGACCTTGCCGCCCATGTTCTCCTCGGCCGGCGTGCCGACGAGCATCACCTCGCCGCCAAGCTCCGCGATCACCTCGCCCAGCCCGATGGCGGCGGCCAGGTTGGAGCTGGCGATCAGGTTATGTCCACACCCATGCCCGAGGTTCGGCAGGGCGTCGTATTCGGCAAGGAAGGCGATGGCCGGGCCACTCCCCTTGCCACCGCGGATCGCCTTGAACGCGGTCGGGAGGCCGCCAGAGCCGCGCTCGACCTCGTAGCCGTAGCGGGTGATGGTCTCGGTGAGGAGGTTAGAGGCGCCAACCTCCTCCATGCCGAGTTCCGGGTTAGCGTGGATCTGGTCGCCCACGCCGAGGATGACCTCACGCTCGCGGTCGATGGCGGCGATGATGCGGGCGTGAATCGCCTCGCGATCGAACTCGGGCTTGGCATCGGAGAACATGGCTGGTCCTTTCGATCGTGAAGACGGGAGGGCATTCCGGCAAGTCGAGACCGGCTTCCTGCCCTGATCTTCGCACACAAGCGGGGAGAGGTGAGAGACGTGAGGAAACAGGAAAGAAAAAAGGAGAGCGGCCGGTCCGCCCTCTTTGCTCTCGCCCCTTCCTCATTGCTCACGTCTCTCCCCTCTCACCTCTCCTGTCGGCGAGCCAGTTCGGCCAGTTGACGGTGGCGCCGTCCGCCCCGCTCGCCCGCAGGCAGTCGATCTGCTCCCGCTTCGAGACACCCCATGCCCGGACGGTGAGGCCCGCCGCATGCGCCGCTGCGACCATCTCCGCATCGAGCGTATCGACGTGTGGGCAGATCTGCGCGAACCCTCGGGCGACGCAGCGGGCGATGATGCCGCGGTCGAACTGCGGGCTGAGGAAACCGAGCACAAGGCGATCATCGACCGCCTGCGCATCGAGCAATGCGCCCCAGGAGAAGGACGTGACCTCCACGCGCTCCCGGATGCCATCACGAGCCAGCGCCCTGGCCGTGGGCACAGCGGCGCGCGGGTCCTTGATCTCGATGGCCGCCGGGATGCGCGGCAACCACGTCTCGATGAACGTCGCCAGCGTCACGATGCGCTCACCGGAAAAGCGCGGATCGAACCACGCACCGAGGTCGAGCGCCTGGAGCTCGGCCAGCGTGTAATCGGCCAGCGGACCGAGACCATCAGAGGTGCGCCCCACGGTGTCATCGTGGAAGAGCACGAGCTCACCGTCGCGGGTGAGCTGGACGTCAGTCTCGATGGCATCTGCGCCCATCGCGATCGCGAGGTCGAAGGCGGCGGCAGTGTTCTCCGGCGCGTATGCGGACGCACCACGGTGGGCAATGGCAAGCGGTCGGTGGGTGAGATCAGTCACGAGGAAGCCTCCACAGGAAACGTCGTCAGGATGTCGGGGTGCCCGTCGGGGCGGGTGCCAGCGTCTCGGCATCCGGACGATCGGTCGGCGCGGACGCGGGGGGCCACGGCGCATCCGCTCGCCGGAGCAAATACATCGTGGCATCGCCCTCCGCCAGCCAGCGATCGACCGTCCGCTGCTCCACCACGATGTAGCCCGCAAACGCATCGGGGTCCATCGTCACGACATAGGCATCGCCCGGCTCCCGCGCGGGGTCGTCGAGCTGCGCGGTCGGCAACCAGAAGCCATCCCACGCCGCACCGGCATTCAACCGGTCGTTCGGGACGCCCGCCGCGCTGGCGGTCCGCGCCAGGGACCAGAGGGCATCCTGCGTCAGGATCAGGTCGCGCGTGCCGGCCACAGAGACGCCCGCGACGGCGGCAATCGCCAGCCAGGCGACCGGATCGAGGAAGCGGACATCACGCAAGGACCAGAGCAGCAGCGCGATGGCCAGCGGGATCAGCGGCAGCAGGAAACGGTCGAGCGAGTCACCCTGGCCCAGGAAGCGGACCGAGCTGAGGATCGCCCCGACGAGTTGCCAGAGAGCGACCATCGCCACCAGCCCGGCCACCGCGCGTTGGGGCGAAACCTCCGGCACGATTTGGCGGCAGATCATCAGGCCGGCCACGATGGCACCGACCGCCGCCGCGATGGTGGCAACTTGGTAGACCTCCGGCCACTGGATCAACGTCGGGCGTCCTCCGGGCACGTCCGCAAGCCCAAGCCCGGTTCCGCTGACGATATCCGGCAGGTAGGGCATCTGCCGCCCCTGCGCCGTGAGGAAGAAGAGCCCCGAGACGACGGCGCCGGTGGCGCCAATGAAGAGCCAGTAGCCGAGCGGGGTCCGGAACGAGCTTGAGGCCTCCGTATGCCCGCGCCAGCCGGGGACGACGGCCACGACGAGCGGGATCAGGATCAGGCCGAGGTACATCACCGCGAAGAATGTCTGGTAGCGGGTCACATGCCATGCGTCTTCGCGCGTGGCGCTCCGAATCGCCTCGAGCGCGGCGTGCTGGGCGTCCGGTACGCCGTTGATCCAGCGCACCCAGACGAGGTAGCCGAGCCCCATCGCCAGCGGCGCGGCGATCACCTGCATCACGCGCTTCAGGCCGTCCATGTCGAACCAGACCTTGCGCGTGGCGATCAGGAAGAGCACCACCGCGAGCGGAATCAACGCGCCCTGCTCGCGAATAAGGAACGCCCATCCAGCGGCGAGCGACCCGAGCACGATCAGCCACGGTCGCGGGCAGCCCTCGTCCAGCCCCTTCGCGTACAGGGCGACCGCGACGAGCATCCAGGCGGTGAAATGCGCGTCGGGCAGGAAGCTGAATGCGAGCGCGAAGCCGAACGGGTTGAAGAGGAAGAGCGTCGTCCCGAGGACGCTCCGGTTCCGGCTCACCCCGAGCATGCGAAGAATCGCGAAGAGCGCTACCGCCCCGATGCCCGTGGCGACAACGGTCGAAAGCCGCATCGTGCCCGGGTCCATCCCGAAGACGAGCGCGAAGAGCCCGCCCCAGAGGATCTGCCCCATCGCGGAAGCGGCCATCGCCGGATAGGCCACGAGATCGATGTTCCAGTAGAGGTCTTCTACGGCGCGGGTGTAGAGCCAGTCCCCCGCCAACGCGACATCGGTCATCGTCGGGACCACGAACGCCGCCAGCGCGAAGAGGACAAGCGGGATCAGAACAGCCCAGTTCCGCCCGGTCGCCCCGAACGCGTGGCGAAGTGTCGCTCCGGCAGAACGATCGTTCGCGGACTGCGGCGCAATCGGCGGACTCGGCTCCGCCACGACGAGGGTGGGCGACGCGGCCGGGAGGGGTGCCGTCACGGTGGACGCAGGGACTGGCGACGGCGTTGCCCGCACCGGCGCCTCGATCAGCTCCGGAGCAGCGGGTTCCGACTCAGTGGGAAACGGCGCGGGCCGAAACAGCGTCGCGCTCCCGTCCGGCTCCGCATCTCCCACATTCGGGGTCGGACGATTGACCTGATCCATGAGCCCATCCCTCCCTGTCACTCATCTCAACACCCCACAGCCTGCGGAAGAGCATACGGCACGGGAGGGGAGAGCCGGGAGGAAAGCGCAAAGAGGGAAAACCAATCGTCTTCGTCACTGGCCATCCGGGCCGACTGTCCTCGAACCACTCCCTCATCTTTCCTGCTTTTCTCTTTCCTCACGGCTCACCTCGATCCCCAGCGGCTGGCGTCAATGGGGTCATCCGCAGAAGAGCGCAAGACGTGCTGCCGGATCGCGCGCTCCACCAGCGACCGCACATCGGTCCACCACGAGAAGCCGGTGTAGGGAAGCATGTGATCCGCGCGGATCTCGTGGTACTCGAGCATGGACGGCAACACGGTCGCCAACGCGTAGGAGTCGCGAGGCAACACGACCGTATCGTGATGCCCCTGCACGATCACCGTCGGGATCGTGATGCGTCGCATCGGGCGGCGCACGCTATCCGCCAGCTTGCGCAATTCGTCCAGCGCGCCGGTCGGCACCATGTAGTCCTTGAGAATGGCCTTCTGCACACGCGGATCGTCGATGTCCAGCTCCGGCATCGCCCGGGCGAACCAGTCGCGCGTGGTGGCTTCACTCAGGTCCGCGTCGCCGAAGAAGTTGAGCGTTCGCACGACGTGCTTCGCGACCGGGAGGGCGTTCCCGCGCCAGTCGCCGATCCGGGTAAATGGAGCGAGCAGGATGAGCAGATCTGGACGCACCGTCGCCTTCGCCGCGAGATGCAGGGCGAGCGCGCCCCCCATCGAATACCCGACAAGGACGCGCGGCCCGTCGTATGCCGCCGCAAAGCGATTCCATTCTGCCATCGCCGTCGCCCGCCAATGCCCGGCGGTCATCGAGCCAAGGCTGTCGATCTCTCCCGCCATCCCCGGCACCAGCGGGCCTTCGCTATGGAAGCCCATCGACTGGGTCAGGTCGGCCAATCCGTGCATGTCCGCCGGCGTCCCGAGGAAGCCGTGAATGAGCCAGGCGCTCCCCACCCGCTCGCCCGGATCGACCGGGCGGCTGAACGCGCGGTAGCGGTCCTGCTGGTAATACTGCTGCATGGTTTCGATATCGGCGGCGATGGATTCCTGCATGGCTGGTGATGTCCCGGTGACTGGCAGCGAAGGGAACGGGCGCTCCCGTATACGATGCCGCTATTCTGGCACCCGGGCCGCCCTTCAGTCCGGCAGCAGTGCCACCAGCAAAGACAGACACGCCAATACCCGGTGCGTGGACCGGGCGTTGGCGTCTTGGGAGTGGCAGATCGAGGGATCTACCGATGATGCTTGGTCACCTGCCCATCACATCATGTCTGACCGCGCACCGCATCAACAGATCGTGATGCCCGTGCACTACAGCGCACCGGCGTCGAGCACGAGGAGCTGGGACGGCAGCATCCGCACCTGGTTGTTGTCTGCGATCAGCACGAGCGAGCGATGCCCGTTCGCCAGCGTCGGTCCCCAGCAGATGCCTTCGAAATTCGTGACGATGCCGATCCCGAGCTGCCCCAGGTCGACGAGCAGCTGCTTCCTCACCGGGGCGTATTCGGCGCCCATCAGCGCATCCACCTCGCGGATATCCGTCGCACCGGTGAGGTCCGCCTCGTAGAGACGCACGGTGAAATCCGGGATACCGAACAGGCGGTCGATCGCCTGCCGTTCGAGCACCAGCAGGCGATCGTCGTCGATGGCGAGAATCTCACTGACGCCGGCGATCTCGCTGGAGTCGGAGGATCGCGCCAGGGGATCGAGGTCATAGGCAACCTCTCGCAACGGGGCGCCATCGCGGTCCAGCTGCAGGAACCGCACCGGCGCGCCAGCCTCGACCGTCGGCACATCGCCATCCTGCACCAGCGGTCCTTCCATCGAGACCCAGATCGATGCGCCATCCGCCGAGAAGCACATCCCCTCGGCGGCCAGGTTCGGACGTGAGCCGCGCTCATCGTCCTGCGTGACGTGGAAGCGCTCGGGAAGCGGCCAGGAGCGGATGAATGCCCCGGCCGCGTCGTTCTCGACCAGTTCCGGAGGGACGGCGAAGGTCGGATTCCCCTCGCTGGCGAACCAGAGGTGACCGTTCGCCGGATCGATCCGGATGGATTCGATGTCCGGAGTCGCGCCGGGTTCCGCGATGGTGGGCCAGGGCACCCCATCGGCCTGCCGGAAGGTGATGGTGCCGGTGAGCGCGACCTCGCCGAATCCCTGCTCGCTCACCGTGATCGTCGCATCGTAGGCGCGGGCCGGGAAGTCGGAGGAGCGGTCGTCGGTGACGATCACCCAACGCCCGGACTCGGGATCGAAGTCGATGCCGGAGAGATCCCCCACCGGCGCGCCCGCGAAGGTCATCGAGCCAGGCAGGAAATGAACGCCAAGATAGGTGAACGATGACGGCATGAACAGCAGGTCCTTCGCATGCGAACAGGCGGCGGCGCGCCCACACGTCCGCGACCGACTATAGTGGCCTCCCGCATCGGCGGTAGCCCGGCACAACGGAATGGTGGCACACCGCGCTGGCCAGGGAGCAGACATGCCGCATCATGACGATCCAGTCCGCGACCTGATCGTTCGCACATTCGGGTCCGGAACGGACACAGTTGCTCACGAGGCAGTGGACTCCGCATGGGCGCCTGTCGAACGCTGGCGCCTGCGTTCGGACGATCCTGCCATCCCATCGTCGGTTGTGGTGAAATCCCGGCGCAGGGGCGGGTCCGGCTGGGGATACGATCCATGCAATCTCGTGGCAGAACGGCGCGCGCTGGACCTCGTTGCCCCAACCGGTCTGGTCCCCCGCGTCTATGCCGCCGATGATGCCCTTGGCGCTATCGTCATGGAGGATGTCACCGGCGCAAGCACGGTCGAGCGGATGCTCTTTGGCACCGATCCAGCACCTGCCCACGACGGGCTCGTACGGCTGGCAACGGCGTTCGGCACGATGCACGCCGCAACGACCCCCATCGATCCCACCCCCTGGCACCCGGCGTCGATCCTCATGACCCCGCTCACCGATGCATGGTCGACCCTGACCCAGGCGATCGTCGATCTCGGCCTACCCGATGCTGGCAAGGCCGCCATCGAGATCGGGGATCTGGCGTCATCGCTCACCGATCCGGCGTGGTGGGCTCTGACTCATGCCGACGCAACCCCGAGCAACGTCCTGATGGCCGGCGACCGGATCGCGCTCATCGACTTCGAGGGGGCCAATCCGCGTCATATCGGCATTGATGGCGGCGGCTTCGCCCTCGGATTCCCGGCCTACCGCTATTGGGCCGATCTTCCGGCGAAGACCATCACCGCGATGACGGATGCCTGGCGGACAGCACTGCTGCCGGGATTCCCCACCGTCGCCGACGATGCGGTGTACGCCCCCATGCTCGCGACCGGCGTCCTGGCCTGGACGGTCCTGCGGCTGACCCGCCTACCCCTCGTTGCCGACAACCATCAGCCGCCGGACGAGACGCGCCGGAGACGCACCCAGATCGTGCGGACGATCGACCTGGCGGTAGCGACGTGCAGGCCCAGCAACACCTATCCGACCATCACCGGCTGGCTGGATACCCTCGGGGACGCATTGCGCCAGCGCTGGCCCGAAGCATCCACCCCTCGCCACTATCCGGCATTCAATGGGGGTTCACGCGACGGCTGGGTCATCTTCCACGACATCTGACATGGCCCGGACACACCGATCGCCATCCGAGAGGATTCGGATGGCGATCGGTGTGTCGGATCGGGGAATTCGCCTGGCCTAGTCGTCGTCCTTCGATGTCAGGCTGGCATCGCGGATCAGCTCCACGATGGAGGGATCGGCCAGGGTCGTGGTGTCGCCCAGCTGGTGCCCGCTCGCGATGTCGCGCAGCAGGCGGCGCATGATCTTGCCGGATCGCGTCTTCGGCAGGTCCGGGGTGAACATCAGCCGCTTCGGCTTCGCGATCGGGCTGATCTTCTCCGCCACATGCTGGCGCAGTTCATCACCGAAGCCCTCGTGATCGTGGGCACGGATCTTCAGCGTGACGAAAGCGAAGATCGCCTCCCCCGTCAACGGGTCCGGCTGGCCGACCACTGCCGCCTCGGCGACGAGATCATGGGAGACCAGCGCGCTTTCGATCTCGGTCGTGCTGAGGCGGTGGCCGGAGACGTTCATCACGTCGTCGACGCGGCCAAGCAGCCAGAAGTAGCCGTCGTCATCCCGCTTGGCGCCATCGCCGGGGAAGTAGACGCCGTCGTACTTGCTCCAGTACGTCGACCGGTATCGCTCGTCGTCACCGTAGATGCCACGCAGCATGGATGGCCACGGCTTCCGCACCACGAGATAGCCACCGCTGCCCAGGGGCACCGAGTTCCCGGCGTCGTCCACGATGTCGGCGTCGATGCCTGGCAGCGGGAAGGTCGCGGAGCCCGGCTTCGTGACCGTGATCCCCGGAATCGGCGAAATGAGGATCGCACCGGTCTCCGTCTGCCACCAGGTATCGACAATCGGGCAGCGCTCGCCGCCGATGTACTTGTGGTACCAAATCCACGCTTCCGGGTTGATCGGCTCCCCCACCGAGCCAAGCAGGCGCAGCGACGACAGATCGTGCTTCTCGGCGTGCTGATGGCCTTCCTTCATGTGGGCGCGGATGGCGGTCGGCGCACAGTAGAGGATCGAGACCTTGTAGCGCTCGATGATGTCCCACCAGCGGTCCGGCGCCGGGGTCGTCGGCGTGCCCTCGTACATCACGCCGGTGGTGCCATTCGCGAGCGGCCCGTAGACAATGTAGGAGTGGCCCGTCACCCAGCCGATGTCCGCCGCGCACCAGTAGATGTCGTCATCCTTGATGTCGAACACCGCCTTGTGGGTGTACGACACGCCGAGCAGGTAGCCGGCGGTGGTGTGGACGATGCCCTTCGGCTTCGCGGTGGTGCCGGAGGTATAGAGGACGTAGAGCATGTCCTCAGCGTCCATCTCCTCCGGCGGGCAGACCTCGGATTGGCGGGAAACGATCTCGTCCCACCAGACATCGCGGCCCGCGACCATCGCGGTCTCCTGGCCGGTGCGCTTCGCCACGAGGATGTGCTCGACGCTCGGCGTTTCCTCGACAGCCTTGTCGACGTTCGGCTTCAGCGCCGCCGCGCTGCCGCGACGGTAGCCGCCGTCCGCCGTGATGACCACCTTTGCCTGCGCATCATTGATGCGGTCACGCAGGGCCTCGGCGCTGAAGCCGCCGAAGACCATCGTGTGCGGCGCGCCGATCCGGGCGCAGGCCAGCAGCGCGATCGGCGCCTCCAGGATCATGGGCATGTAGACGGCGACCCGATCGCCCTTCTGGACCCCGAGTTCCTTCAGGGCATTCGCCGTCTTGCTCACCTCGGCGAGGAGTTCAGCATAGGTGATAGCGCGGGTGTCGCCCGGCTCGCCTTCCCAGTAATACGCGACCTTGTCACCCTTGCCCGCTTCAACATGACGATCGAGGCAGTTGTAGGCGACATTCAGCGTGCCGCCCTCGAACCACTTGGCGTAGGGAGGCTCCCAGGTGAGGACGGTATCCCACTTCTTGTACCAGGAGAGGGATTCGGCCTGCTCTGCCCAGAATGCCTCCGGGTCCTGACGCGCCTGCTCGTAGATGGCGGGATCGGTCAGGTCCGCCTTGGCAACGAAGTCGGCGGGCGGCGCGAAGGTACGGTTCTCGGCGAACAGCGCTTCGATCGTCGCGACGGCCTCTTCGTGGACCTTGCTCTCGATGTGATCGGTCATGCGTCTCTTCCTTGCGTGCGTGTATTCAGAAGCGGCCCACCGAACCGGCGGCATCGCCGTACGTGTCTGTCACATGGGCGGCGCACAGTCGCGAGGCATCGTGACTGCGTGTTGTCGTTCGATTGCCTGGTTCATCGCAGTATACAGAGGCCATGCCACCCGATGACCGGCCCAGCGTCGCGTCGGAGCCATCTGCATCCCGGGAATGCATCGCGCATGATTCCACTCTTACCAGGCCCGCGCAACAGGCATGGATGCAGAACCGCCCCTCCGTTCTCGCATTCTCACCGTCAAGCGTGCACCGATGATGCCATAATGAACGCAAAAGCGACAGCGTCCGTCGCACATCCTGCGAATGCGTCCCATTCGCATGTGCAGTTCGGTCGCATCCATCCCCCGATCAAAGGAGATCTCCGGAATCCCATGACCACCGCGCACATGATTATCGGCAGCCTGACGCTGCTGGCCTTCCTGGCCGCCCTCATCCTGAATGCCCGCACGCTGATCACCGGCGCTGCCTTCTCCTGGCAGAAGATGGTCTCCTTCGGCGCGGCGACCCTCCTGCTGCTTCAGTACATGATGGGCTTCTCGCTGCTGAGTTCCGGCAAGTCGATCACCGGCACGCACTTCCTGGTGGCGCTGCTCGCGATCATCCCGGTCGGCTTCGAGCATGGCTACGCCAGCACGCGTCCCGACGCCCGCCAGCGCGCGCTCTACACCACCCTTGCGAACGCCGCCGCCTTCATCATCATCCTGATCGCCTACATGATCGGCGAGACGCAGGGCTCCTGATCCCAGGCAGAATCACCGACAATGCACGCAGCCGCGACGGAGCGCCCGAGGTCGGGCGCTCCGTCGCCATTTCCCGCCCCGAACGAGCACCAGGGACCTGCCATGATGACTACCGCTCCATCCAGCTCCAAACGAACCCACGTCGATGTCCTGATTGTCGGAGGCGGCGTCGCCGGCAGCGCCCTCGGCGCGGTGCTCGCGCGCGATGGGCGCTCCGTCGTCATCGCCGAGCGGGAGTCAGCCTTCCGCGATCGTATCCGGGGCGAGAGCATCCACCCCTGGGGCGTGAAGGAACTGCGCGGGATCGGCCTGGAGGCCCCCCTCCTCGCCGGCGCGGATGCCGTCGAACTGCCGCGCTGGACGCGCTACCGCGACGGTGAGCGGGAAGCCAGCTTCCTTTGGAGCGACCTGATGCCCGGCTCCCCCGGCGAGATCAGCGTTCGCCATCCGGCGATGCAGGAGGCCCTGCTCGCCGCCGCGGCACAGGCTGGCGCCGTCATCCACCGCCCGGCGAGCGTCACGCTCCGGCGGGACGGAAATGCCGTTGTCGCAACCGTGGAAACGCCAACCGAACGGGTCGAGATCACCCCTCGGCTCCTGGTCGGCGCGGATGGGCAACGCAGCGCCGTCCGGGGATGGATCGGTGGCACCGCACGACGCGACCCAGTCCACCACGCCATCGCGGGGGCGATCGTATCCGGGTTGGATCTCGATCCGGAATCCGCGCACCAAGCGCACTTCCCCGGCGGCTTCGCGATGGTCTTCCCGCAGGTTGGCGGCACGAACCGCATCTACTACGTCTGCCCGACGCCGGATGCCGAGCGCCTGCAACGGGAGGACCTGCCCGCCGCCCTGATCGACGCCATGCGGCCATGGCTGCCAGACGGCGCGATCGGCGATTGGCGGAGCGAGGGGCCGGCCGGGTTCTTCCCGAATGCCGACATCGTGGTGGACCGGACGTTCGCGGACGGCGTGGTGCTAATCGGCGACGCAGCCGGCGCGAACGATCCCAGCCAGGGACATGGCCTTGCGCTCGCCTTCCGCGATGTGCGGGCGTTGCGCGACCTCGTGGCAGCATCCGACAACTGGAGCGCCATCCCGGAGACGTTCGCCGCCGCCCAACGAGATGCCCGCGAGACGCTGCGCCAGCATGCGATCTGGTCCGCGCCCCTGATGACCGATGTCGGGCCGGAGGCGGATGCCCTGCGCGACCGGGTTGCCGCCGCGCGGGCCATCGATCCGAGCGCGGGCGGATTCGCGCCAATCTTCATGACCGGCCCGGATGGGCTGGTCGCCGATGATGCGGCCCGCCGCCACTTCCTCGGCGAGGACCTCGATACCCCACCTGAAACCGCCTGAACGGCGGCAATCGGCACTCCCCGAACGCCCTGGCCGAACAGATCGTGCACCCATACCGTTCCTGTCTGGCACAGATCTGGCGTTGACCGGACTGGCCCGAACGGAGCATGGAGATTGTTCCCCATGCCGAGCGAATGACGGTACCATACGTACGCACGAATGGACGCACCTCGGTCAGGGCCATCCATTGTGACATCCATGTCACAGCTTGGAAATTGCTGAAAGCACGATCCGGCTCGACTTGGTACAGTCACACTCGTGCGTGCTTCGGATACATCCGGTCGCGATCGGGTCACGTATACCGGGGATATATTGTGGGGAATGTGAAGCAGGCTGCTTCACGAATCGACCTGTCCCGCAAGGGAATAGAGGGGGAAACATGCGACGGACAGTGACCCGCGCACTGATGATTGGCGGCATCGCCGCGAGCCTCTGCTCGCCGCTTGTCGCGCCGTCCGCCATGGCGCAGGATGCGTCGGTGCAGGCTTGGGCAACCATTTCCGGAACCAGCGTCGCACCGGGGTGCAGTGTCCCGGTGTCGTTCGAGGTCCGGTCGGACGGCGCCCCAAGCGTCGGTACGGATGTCTCCCTGTCGCTTTCCTATGACGGGACGACGGACATCATCAGCAGTGACCGCGCAGTCACGGACGACAGCGGCATCGCCTCGCTGGCGTTCGATACCTCCGCCGCGTCGGCGGACTCCAAGCTCTGGCTGGAGTTCCACATCAATGGCACCTACGTCGGCGGCAAGACAGTCCGCACCGATGGCAGCGACTGCTCCACCGGCGGCGAACTGGCCTCCTTCTCCGGCTCGGTGGCGGCGAACAGCACGGCCAGCAGCGACGCTGGCACGACCAGCACCGCGAGCGATTCCGGCCAGGTCATCATCTCGAACGTCTCCGCCTACCAGCAGCAGCGCAGCCTGAGTTGCGAATACGCGTCGCTCGCCATCGCAACGGGTGCGCTGGGCAACTGGATCAGCGAGTATTCGTTCGATTCCGTGGTACCGCTGAGCGCCAACCCGCACTGGGGCTATCGCGGCAACATCACCGGCCAGTGGGGCAACACCACCGATTACGGCGTCTACGCCGAGGCGCTGGTCCCGGCCCTCCAGACCTACGGTTTCAACGGCGATGTCTTCTACGGGGGAACGGACACCCTGAAGCAGGAGATCGCCGCTGGTCACCCGACGCTGGTGTGGCTCGGCATGTGGGGGGACACGAGCGTCTACGACACGACATCGGATGGCACGACCTATCAGGTCACGTCCGGCATGCACGTCATGGTTGCCTACGGATACGATGACGGCGGGATCTACGTCTCCGATCCGGGCACGGGCAAGCTGCGGTACTACGACTGGGGCACGTTCGGGTGGATGTGGAACGTGATGGACCAGATGGCGCTGGCCGTTCATTACTAGGCCCATTTACGCGACGATGATACCCACCGCCCGGATGCATGCATCCGGGCGGTGTTGCTTGCATGATTCCGAAAATCCCCCTATGGTGAAGGCTCGGCTGTGGCGAGCCGTGCCCCAAGATCGCCCTCCGCGCAAAAGGAATCGACCGGATGATGCATCGCCGTGATCGCCGTGTTGGCCTCGTCTTCGACGACCGCTTCCTCACCCACAACCCTGGGCAATACCTGATTGGCTATCGCGATCCCTACCCGTTCGCCGATCCGGTGCCGCATCTCTCCAGCCCGGCCGTCGCCATCCGCTCGAAGCAGTTGTTGGACCTCTACAACTACACCGACGCGATGGAGCGCATTCCTGCGTTCGAGGTCGAGGACGATATCCTGCTGGCCTACCACACGCCCGAGCATATCGCCCGGGTGAAGGATGTCAGCAAGACCGGCGGCGACACCGGCAAGGGCGCGCCGATCGGACGCGACGGCGATCGCATCGCCCGATACGCGGTCGGCGGCGTGGTCTCGGCGGTGGACCGCGTCATGACCGGCGATATCCACCATGCCTATGCCCTCGTCCGTCCCCCGGGACACCATGCAATGTCCGATCGGGGCATGGGATTCTGCATCTACGCCAATGTCGCGCTCGCCGCACGGCATGCGCAGCAGGCGCACGGCGCCGCCAGGATCGCCATCGTCGACTGGGATGTCCACCATGGCAACGGCACGCAGGACGCCTTCTACGACGACCCGTCCGTGCTCTTCATCTCCATCCACCAGGAGGACCTGTTCCCGGTCGGTTGGGGCGCGCTCGACCAGATCGGCGATGGCAAGGGAGCGGGCTCGACGGTCAACATCCCGCTCCCCGCAGGATCGGGCAACCGCGCCTATCTGGAGGTGATGGAGACCATTGTCGTGCCCATCATCCGCCAGTTCGCGCCGGATCTCATCATGGTCTCCGCCGGCCAGGATGCCAGCGTGCAGGACCCGCTGGGACGCATGTCGCTGACGACCGCCGCCTATCGGGCGATGACACGCATCCTCCGCGATGCCGCGGATGAGATCTGCGACAGCCGCCTGGTGATCGCGCAGGAGGGCGGCTACAGCGACTACTATGCGCCATACTGCTCAGCCGCGATCGGTGAGGGCCTGTGCGACGGGCTGAACAACATCCTGCCGCTGGAGGAACCCTATGGCCCGCGTGCGGAATCGATGCCGCCGTCGCAGCACGTTGGACTCGACTCACGGGCCGCGATCGACGCCGCAATCGCGCAACACCGGCGATTCTGGACCCTCTAGGAACAACGTCCGGAGCAATCGTCGCGCCGTAGCAGCACCGCATATTGGCCAGCGGTCGCCAACGCTCATCTCCAGGTGCAACCCGGGTCCCTATCCAACCAGCCTCCCGGTATCGGAACCTCGATCCGGGCCTGTTTCCCGGAGTGACCAGTGAGCGCGGAACCGACATTGCCGGCGGCGAGGACACAACTCAACCAGGCCATCCGCGACTATGAAGCCCAGGACATGGCCGGAGCCCGCGATCACGTCGTGCAGGCGCTGACCCTCGATCCGGGCTCCGAGGCCGCATGGCTGTGGCTCGCCGAGCTGCTGGATCGGCCGGAGGAGCGCCTCTATTGCCTCGAACGCGCTATCGCCGCGAATCCGGAAAGCCGGGCGCGCCGGCATCGCGACCGCCTCCGCCTGGCCGACATCGTGCCGGCCGCACCGAGCTTGATCGCCGATCTCGATGAACCACAACTTCCTCCCGCCTATCGCCGCACGCCAACACCCCATGCGGCTCCTGCCGCCACCCGCCTCCGCAAGCTGATGCACGCCCCGGCTTCGGGGCCAGACATCCACCAGCCTCACCATCATCCGCCCGCGCCGCACGCGCGGTGGCCGAAATGGGCAGCGGGCATCTGCCTTATCCTGGCCATCATCGCGTCGATCGTCATTGCGCGGATCCCAACCATCAACAACTCGATCCTGATCGCCGTCGTTGGCCCGATGTCGGGGCCAGACAGCGATATCGGCCTCGCCATGCGGAACGGGGCGGTCATCGCAGCGGACGATTTCAACCAGAAGACGGCTGGACCAAAGATCGCCCTGCTCTTCTTCGACGATCAGGGCGATCCCGATATCGCCCGTGCCACGGCCGAAACCATCGTTTCCACACCGCACATCGTCGGCATTATCGGGCACGGCGATTCGGCAACCTCCCTCGCCGCGGCACCGGTGTACGAGCGGGCCGGCATCCCGGCGATCACCGCCCAATCAACCGCCGATGCCCTCTCGGCCTATCCCACCTACTTCCGCACGATCTTCTCGAACCAGACCGAGGGCATCCTCCTGGGCACCTATCTTCACGATGTGATGAAGCAGGCATCCATCACGATCGTCACCGGGGATGATGGGTACGAGCAGGAGCTTTCCACCCAGTTCGCCGCCGCCTACACGGCAAAAGGCGGCACGGTCGTCACGGTCATGACGATCGACGAGGCCAACCCCGATGCGTCGATTGCCAGGATCGTGGCCGCGATCAAGGAGAACCCGAAGAACGGCATGGTGCTCCTCACCCTCACCGAGCACGACGCCCATCAGTTCCTGCTGGCAAGCCGGCGAGCCGGCATCGACCCCGCCACGTTCTTCGGATCGGAAACGATGGGTTCGGAACGCTTTCCAACCCTGTTCGCCAACGAACCGGAAGAACAGCGCCAGCCGGGGTACTTCACCGACGGCCTCTACGCCGTCTCACCGCTGATCTACGATGCGGTCGGGGCCGATACCGTGGTCTTCGCAGCCAACTACCAGCAGGAGTTCGGCTCTCCACCGGGGTGGCGGCCCGCCAAGGTCTGGGACGCCGTCACCGCACTCGCCACGGCAGCGCACCGCGCCGATGTCGACCCGGAGAACGCGGACATCGCCACCGTTCGCGCCGACATCATCGCCCAGCTCCAGGCCATTTCCGATCCGGAGACGGCATTCCGGGGCCTCTCGGGACCCTTCTACTTCACCTCGAATGGGGATTCGCCCCAGGGATTCTCTGTCGGTCAGTTCCAGGATGACCTGCTCTCCAGCGCTCCAACCCAATACCGCCTGGTCACCAACACCTCGCTCTACACCATGGCTGACGAAGTCGCCGCAGGCCGGGCAATCGAGATCGACGGTTCGTATGTCCGCCAATATCGCGTCGTCTACGTCGGGGTGGAGATGATCGAGCTGAGCGACCTCAACCTGACCGAGGAATCGTTCGACGCCGATTTCTTCATCGCATTCCGCTACAACGGCAACGACGATGTGCTGGACATCGTGTTCCCGAACGCCACGACCCCGAGTCTCGATCTCGGCACCCCGATCTCCACCTCCACCACCAACGACGGAATGCATTACGTCTACTACCGTGTGCAAGGCACCTTCACGGTGGCGATGGATTTCCGCGACTATCCGTGGGATCGGCATCGCCTCGCCGTTCGGTTCCAGAATCCCCACTTCACCCAGAACGATATCGTCTACGTCACGGACCCGACGTCCGAGGCCGTACCGATGGCCCTGCGGCTGTCCAGTGCATTCGACCAATCGCTCCTGTTCGACAGCATCCCCGATTGGCAAGTAACCCGCATGCTCTACGCGCAGGCATCGGTGACGACCAGCGCCGAGACCTACGACACCACCGGATATGTCCAGTATTCGGAGTTCCGGGTGGTGATGGACATCGAGCGCAACGTCCGCGCCTACCTGGTGAAGACGCTGCTGCCATTGGGCCTGCTGGCCCTGGTCACCTACGTGGCCCTGTGGTTCCCGCCAGATCAGGCAAGTTCGCGCGTGGGGTTCGCGATCACGGCGATGCTCTCCTCGGCGGTGATGCTGGGGACGGTCGCCAACCAGATGCCGAATATCGGGTACACGGTGGCGATCGAATGGGGGTACTACGCCTACATCACGCTCGCCGCCATCGTGGTGATGCTCACGATCTCGGTTGGCCGCAGCTACAAGGACAAGCGGTTCGCCCGCGTCCGCCAGATCGACCTGCTGTTGCGTGGGGTCTATCCATTGGCGATCCTGATCATCATGGTCGTCTACTGGTGGATGTTCTACGGCTCGCGATCCACGTGAGCGGGCAGGCCGCGCCAAAGGGCTTTCCAGGACCTTCACGATTGGACAATACTTGACTCGCATCGCATGAACGGGTGCCCTGACTGATCGGCCGCGGTCGCTTGACGCTGCCGCAAACGGCGCTGCCCATCCCGGCACAACGCGCAAACGAACCCGCGTGGGGAATCTGGATGCCGCTGTTGGCATGGCAGTCATCCAGCCATCGGGAAGGAGAATCCCCTGGACACCGATCCGTCGTCGCCATTGGGTCACATCAATCGTGGCATCGACGCCCATGACCGGAAGGATGTGGAGACGGCCAAGCGACAATTCGCGATGGCGTTGCTGGGCGACCCTCAGAACGAGATGGCATGGCTCTGGCTCGCCGAGGTCTCCACCGATCGCGGCGAGCGGCTCTACTGCCTCAATCGCGCCGTGGAGATCAACCCGGACAGCCGCGCCCGGCTCCGCCGCGATGCCATGCGCGCCGCCGAGGTGAAGCCGGTCGTCCCTCCGGCCATCTCCGACCTCGAGAAGCCGAAGGTTCCCCCCAGCCTCCGCGCGTCCGCGAATACACGGCATACCCGTATTCGCCTCCCCGTCCTCAATCCGCGCCCGAAGGGAAAATCCGCGCCGATCGACGACCACGACCACGACAGCGCCCAGAAATCGCCAAGACGTACCCAGCCCAAATGGCCGCTGGCCGTGGCCGGGGTCCTCCTGCTGGTCGCGATGGCCTCGTTCATCCTCATCGATCACTATCGCGACGAAGTCGATGTCTTCACCATCGCGGTTGTCGGTCCAATGACCGGCGACGATGCGTTAACCGGAGAGCAACTGAGGAACGCATCGCTTATCGCGCGGGACGACTTCAACGCCACGGTGCGACACGGGCCGAAAATGGCCCTCGTCTTCTTCGACGATCAGAACGACCCCGAACAAGCGGCCGTCATCGCCAAACAGATCGTGGACGACGACCGTTTCGTGGGTGTGATCGGCCACGGCACCAGTACGACTTCCCTCGCCGCCGCCCCGATCTATCAGGCGGCCAACATGCCCGTGATTACCGGCCAGGCAACCATCGATTCCCTGACTACCTACCCCGACTACTTCCGGACCATCTTCGCGAACTCGACCGAAGCCGCCATCCTCGCCGAGTACATCCCGAACATCCTGAATCAGAAGCAGGTGAGCATCATCGCCGGCACCAGCGACTACGAGACCTCGCTGGCCGCGGCATTCACCAAGGCGTTCGCCGGGAAAGGAACCGTCACCCACACCTGGACCATCACCGACGATCGCACCGCATCCGTCGCCACCATCGTGAAAGAAATGAAGGACGCAAAGGATGTCGGGATGGTGTTCCTGGTCGCCACGAATGCCAACGCCTACGAGATGGTGCTTCAGATGCGGCGGGCCGGACTCCAGCCACCGATCATCGGGTCGGAAACCCTGGGAAGCGAGGTCTTCGCCGACCAGTTCGCCCACCTCCCCGAGGAACAGGAGACACCCGGGTACTTCACCGACGGGATGTATGTCGTATCGCCGTTGCTCTACGACTCGGTCGGCGGAGACACCATTTCGTTCGCCCACCGATATCGCGACGAATACGGCATCATGCCGGGATGGCGCGGGCCGAAGACCTGGGATGCCGTGACGGCGCTGGGAGTTGCCGCCCAGCGAGCCCGCGTCACCGAAGACCGAAGCCAGACCGCCTCCTACCGGACGAAGATCGTTGCCCAGCTCCACGCGATGAACGATCAGGAGTCGGCATTTCGCGGATTGGCCGGGCCGCTCTACTTCACCGCCAGCGGAGAATCGCCCCAGGGGTTCTCGATCGGCCAATTCGACCATGGCGATCTCTACAGCGCGCCGACCCAATACCGCCTGGTGACCAATCTCTCCGAACACGACATGCCGCGGGAAATCGCCGCCGGCCGGGCGATCGCCCTGGATGGTTACTACATCCGCCAGTATCGCGTGGTGTACGTGGGGATCGACATGATCGAGCTGCGCGATCTGTCGACCTCATCGCAATCCTACACTGCCGATTTCTTCATCTACTTCCGCTACAACGGCGACGACAGCCCGCTGAACATCGTGTTCACCAATGCCCAGAAGGCGGACCTGCGCCTGGGCACGCCGCTGAATACCTCGACCACCGATATGGGCATGAACTATCGGCTCTTCCGCGTGCAGGGAACATTCCTCGAACCGATGGCCTTTCAGGACTATCCGTGGGATCGTCACCAGCTAACGATCCGCTTCCAGAATCCGCAGTTCACGCAATCCGATATCGTCTACGTTCCCGATCCCAGCTCGCTCGAGAAATCGCAGGCCCAACGCCTCGTCAGCGGGTTCGATCTCTCCCGGCCCTTCAACCGTGTCCCCAGCTGGTCCGCAGATTCCATTGTGTACGAGCAGAATGCGATCACCACGGAATCCGATAATTACGACACGCAGGGATTGGTGCAGTACTCCGAGTTCCGGGCGGTGATCGACATCGGGCGCGACGTCAACCGATTCCTCATCAAGAACCTGCTGCCGCTGCTGCTGTTGACGCTGGTGACGTATATCGCGATCTGGTTTCCGGCCGAGCAGGCCGGCGCACGGGTCGGGTTTGCGATCACCGCGCTTCTCTCGTCGTCCGTCATGCTGAACTCGATCGCCAGCCAGCTTCCGGATATCGGATACACCGTGGCCATCGAGTGGGGCTATTACGTCTACATCGGTCTCTCGGCCGTGCTGGTACTGCTGACGATCGCCGTGGATCGGAGCTACAAGGCGAAACGGTTCGCACGAGTGAAGCGACTGGACATCTTCATTCGCACCATGTACCCCATGGCGATCCTGGCCGCCATCTGCGTCTACGGGTGGGTCTTCTACTGGAGCTGACCCCCAAGCAGGCGAGCAAACGGCACGGATGGGGCGATCATCCGTGCCGGCACGCTGGCTGGGCAGGATTCGGCAAGACCGCTATCCCGCCGTTCCACCCGCCGAGGAAAGACCGGTGATGAGATCGCGGGCGAACTCGTCGAGATGATCTGCCATCTCGGCACGGGCGCGATCCGGATCGCCCGCAGCGACCGCCGCCAGGATACGCTCGTGGCCGACGATGGAATCGGGGATCACGCGCTGCATCGAGCCGGTGGTGATGAGCGACCCGATGCGCCGGATCTGGTTGACCGGCTGCATCATCTTGGCGAGCAACCGATTTCGCGCGGCATCGAGCAACACATCGTGGAAGGCGATGTCGAGATCGGTGTAGGACTCGGGCGTGATCCCAGGTGCGCGCATGGCCTCCACGGTGGACGCCAACCGAATGAGATCGGCATCATCCCGCAGCTGTGCCGCGAGTCCGGCAACCTCCACCTCGACCGTGCGACGGATCGCGAAGAGATCCTCGGCAAGGTCGCCGATCAGCCCGGCGTCGGCCCGGATGCGGATGAGATCCGGATCGAGATCGTCCCAGGCGGCATGCCCGAGCACAATGGTGCCAATGCCATGCCGAACCTCGATCAAGCCCAGGCTCTGGAGACGCTTGATCGCCTCGCGAACGACCGTGCGGCTGACCCCGAAACGCTCGGAGAGCTGGGGTTCGGGGGGCAGCAACTGCCCCTCGGCGAGATCGCCGCGCAGGATCTCGCCTCCCAGGTCGTTGATGATGGCATCGGCGAGACGAGGCCGCCGACCAGTCAGGATCGTCATGAACTCCACCCGCCCCCCACAAAGCGATGCGACGCCTGGCAGCAGGAGATCAGCCACGGGCGGACGTCACACGTCATCCGGGAAGCATACCGAATCCGGCGGCGTTCAGCCGAACGCGGCGCCTCGTTCCGGGTGGTCCAGCGGCGCGATCCCGACGCTGGCCGCCATCTCCGCGAGTTCGGCGAGGACTTCCGCCCGCACGGGCGTACCCTGGGCGAGATTGACGGCCTCGGATTCTGCCTCCGGATCACCGGGAACCATCACATGTTCCGCGATGACGCCTTCCGCCAAGGGAGCGGAGCGCAACTGGTCGATCATCGCGTCCATCGCGCTGGCGAACTCGACGGGATCGCGGAAGGCATCGATCCGCCAGGCCATGAACCAGTGCCCGATGCCACCGGGAGAGGAGTATCCAGTCTCCGCCGTGCTACGCCCGATGTCGTAGCTCCACGGACTCCCCGCGAGGATGGCGGTCAGCACCTCGACCATGACGCCGAGGCCGTACCCCTTGTGTCCGGATTGCTCACGCGGGCCACCAAGCGGCATCAACCCGGCGACGGCGGCGGGATCGGTGGTCGGATTCCCCTCGCGGTCGAGCGCCCACCCCTGCGGAATCGGCAGGCCAGCGCGGCGGGCGATCTCGATCTTGCCCCATGCGACCGTGCTGGTGGACATGTCGAGAATGAACGGACGTCCGGACCCGGTGGGGACCGCGAACGCGATCGGATTCGTCCCGAGCATCGGCACGCGGGAATACATCGGCACAACGAGACGGGATGCATTGGTCATCGCCAT
The DNA here is from genome assembly GCA_049840815.1 of Thermomicrobiales bacterium. Taxonomy (GTDB): domain Bacteria; phylum Chloroflexota; class Chloroflexia; order Thermomicrobiales; family UBA6265; genus JASGDN01. The sequence continues at coordinate 57,775 of JASGJI010000001.1, forward strand.
CCCGCCTAGCCCGCGGTCGGCGGCCATCTGGGCATAGGAACCGGCGATCCCGAAGTGGTTGCTGTTCCGGACGGTCGTCAGGCAGATACCAGATTCCTCGGCCTTGGCGATCGTCCGCATCATCGCCTGGCGCCCCATCGTAAGGCCAAGGCCATTGCAGGCATCGAGCGCAAGGGTGGACGGCCACTCCTGAACGACGGCGAGCTCGGCATGGGGATCGATGAGCCCTGCCTTCAAGCGCCCGATATAGCCGGGAAGGCGGGCAACACCATGAGACTCGACGCCGCGCAGATCAGCAAGCGTGAGGAACTCGGCCGCCTCACGCGCTTCAGTCGCGTCCATCCCGACCGCGACGAAGGCATCGGCCACGAACGCGATGATGCCTTCCCGCGTGAATCTCGGCACCGTCCCGACTGCAATCGTCGGGACCGTCGAACGCTCGTTCATTTCCGTATCCGTGCCCGCATTCACCACGTCCCGCTCCTGGGTTGCCACCGTCCAGCGCCATCATCCGGGCGCCCCATACGATGGCCCATTGTCTGTCGGCAACGAACGATCGGCAAGGTCGGGATGGCTGGGAATCGGCTGAACACCTGTCACAGCCAGTTGACCCTCTCCACGGTGCGGCGGTATTATTCAAGGTGCGCAGCCGGACGGTTGTGTGGTCTAGAACGCGGGTCGAGCATCTCCCCGCCCTCTCTCCGTGAAGGGAGCGTCGTTGGACGCTGGCAGTAGTACGGGTTATCGACAAACGATTTCCTCGTGACCTGAGCCGGTCCACGCGCGCCTTCTGGCATCGCTTTCCCGGCACGGTCCGGGAAACCATGAACGGTTCATCGCCATCGGATTTCACCGAAGGTTGATGGCGTTCGGAAAGCGGTGCATCATGGCAATGAACACTTCCTCCTCCCGCTCCCTCCGCTTCTACATCGATCAGGACGACGACAAGGCCGTGGTGCGTGCCGTCCCTGTGAGTCAGGCGGTGGTGAGTCGATCGACCCATCGGCTGACGGTGGCTGACACGACGGGAGATCCGGTGGCCACGGCGACGATCGAGAAGCGATCCGACCGCCGTGAGGAGCCTGCACACACGTCGCGCTCGACGCGGATTGCGTCCGAGCGGATGCGGCGGCTGGTCCGCCGAGGGGCGTGATCCAGCCCCGAACCACACACCGAACGGCCCGCTTCCCGTGATGGGAGGCGGGCCGTGCTGGTTCCGGTCCAGCCGAGGGGGGCGGGGGGACAGGAAGGGCCGGCGATTCATGTGAATCGCCGGCCCCTTTGATATGTCCGTATCTCCATACTTGGGGAGGGGGAACGCAGGAGGCCCGGGACGCGGGGAGCGTCTCGGGCCTGGTGGTCGTGGTGTGTGTGGTGTGGTGGTAGCGGGGGCAGGATTCGAACCTGCGACCTTTGGGTTATGAGCCCAACGAGCTGCCACTGCTCCACCCCGCGTCATCTGTGCGTCCGGCCCTGGCTCCCCTGCGGGGTGCCCGCGACGGCCTCGCCTCCCACGGAGTCGCCCCCGCAGTACTCTCCGGCGCTGCCGTGGGTCACGACCGGGTTCGGGATGGGTCCGGGTGGGTCCACGGCGCTCGCGGCCACGGACACCCCGCAAGGGTCCCACAGCTCGGTACGCACACATGCTGACGAACTCGATCTCCCCGGGGTCTGGATCAGCCCCCCGGCGTATCGACTCCGCCGCGCCCATCACGAAGCTCCCAACAGTCCCCTCATCCTGCTCAGACGAACGAAGATCCCCCCTCGCCCATCAGCACGGGTCCGCTCCAGTCGGTTGCCCGCTGTCCACGTCCCGCCTGTCAACCCGGTCGTCTTCCGGGGGGCTCTCAAGATCAAACTCAGGGGTGTCTCGTCTTGGGGCAGGATTCCCGCTTAGATGCCTTCAGCGGTTCGCCTTCCCGCACGTAGCTACCCAGCGGTGCCGGTTCCCCGACAACTGGCTCACCAGCGGTGCGTCCATCCCGGTCCTCTCGTACTAGGGACAGCTTCCCTCACACACCCATCGCTCACAGCGGATAGAGACCGAACTGTCTCACGACGTTCTGAACCCAGCTCGCGTACCGCTTTCATGGGCGAACAGCCCAACCCTTGGGACCTTCTCCGGCCCCAGGATGCGACGAGCCGACATCGAGGTGCCAAACCCTGCCGTCGATGTGGACTCTTGGGCAGGATCAGCCTGTTATCCCCGGCGTAGCTTTTATCCGTTAAGCCACGGCCCTGCCACCCGGTACCGTGGGATCACTAGGCCCGACTTTCGTCCCTGCTCGGCCTGTCCGCCTCGCAGTCAAGCTCCCTTGTTGCCCTTGCGCGCTCCGGCCGATTGCCATCCGGCCTGAGGGAACCATTGGGCGCCTCCGTTACGCTTTAGGAGGCGACCGCCCCAGTCAAACTCCCCGCCAGTCGCGGTCCCCTGCCTGTCACAGCCCGGGTGAGGACACAGGCACCGTCAGGGTGGTATCTCACCATCGGCTCCCCCGGAGCTGACGCCCCAGGCTCATCGCCTCCCACCTATCCTGCACAAACGGCACCCGCGCCCAACGACAAGGTGGAGTAAAGCTGCACGGGGTCTTTTTGTCCTGCTGCGAGTCACCGGTATCTTCACCGGTCGTGCAATTTCGCCGGGTCCCCTGTTGAGACAGCGCCCAGATCGTTCTACCTTTCGTGCGGGTCGGAACTTACCCGACAAGGAATTTCGCTACCTTAGGACCGTTATAGTTACGGCCGCCGTTTACTGGGGCTTCAGTTCAGAGCTCGCACCCCTCCCTTTAACCTTCCAGCACTGGGCAGGTCTCAGCCCCTATACGTCCACGCTCATTCGCGTTCGCAGGGACCGGTGTTTTTGGTAAACAGTCGCCTGGGCCTGGTCACTGCGGCCCCCTCATGCTCCGGTCGCCAGGACCTTCACACTGCCGGGGCGCTCCTTCTCCCGAAGTTACGGAGCTAATTTGCCGAGTTCCTTAACAGGGGTTCTCCCGCCCACCTCGGTATGCTCTACCAGCCCACCTGTGTCGGTTTGCGGTACGGTCGCACCCAGCCTCGCTAGACGCTTTTCTCGACAGTTCGGCGTCAATCCCTCCGGTTCGGCCCTCAAGCCTCCCCTTCCACTCACCTCTCGGTCATCGCCCGAACGGATTTGCCTATCCGGGCTCCCTACCGGCTTGGAGGGTCGTCTAGACCCCGGAACCTAGCCCCCTGCGTCACGCCCTCACTCAAACGGCTGGCTGCGGGACGGGAATGTGAACCCGTTGTCCATCACCTACGCCTTCCGGCCTCGGCTTAGGCCCGCCTCACCCGCAGCTGATCAGCATCGCTGCGGAACCCTCGGGCATCCGGTGGGGAGGATTCTCACCTCCCTCGCGCTACTCATGCCAACATTCGCACTCGTGGCCGCTCCAGGTTTGGTTCCCCGCCCCCTTCTCTGCTGACCACGACGCTCCCCTACCACGCACCTTCCGGCGCATCCGCAGCGTCGGTGACATGCTTGAGCCCCGGTGGATTGTCGGTGCCGCAGCGCCTCGACCAGTGAGCTATTACGCACTCTTTCAAGGATGGCTGCTTCTAAGCCAACCTCCTGGTTGTCTGCGCGCCGCGACTCCCTTGCCCACTTAGCATGCACTTCGGGACCTTAGCTGGCGGTCTGGGCTGTTTCCCTCTCGACCATGGAACTTAGCTCCCACAGTCTCACTCCCAGCACACCCTGGCGGCATTCGGCGTTTGAGACGGGTCAGTAAGCGGGAAGCCCCATCGCCGTTCCAGTGCGCTACCTCCACCATGGCCTCGTGCTGAGGCTGTACCTAAATACATTTCGGGGAGAACCAGCTATCTCCGGGTTCGCTTGGCATTTCACCCCTACCCTCAGGTCATCCCTGCCCTTTGTAACGGACACGGGTTCGGGCCTCCACGGGCGTGTTCCCCCCGCTTCACCCTGCCCAAGGGTAGATCACCCGGTTTCGGGTCACCTGAACGCGACTTCCGCCCTTTCGGACTCGCTTTCGCTCCGGCTCCGGCTGTACGCCGCCTTAACCTCGCCACGCCCAAGTACTCGTTGGCTCATTCTACAAAAGGCACGCCGTCACTCCGAAGAGCTCCGACCGGCCGGACGCATCGGGTTTCAGGATCTCTTTCACTCCCCTCGCCGGGGTGCTTTTCACCATTCCCTCACGGTACTGGTTCGCTATCGGTCGCCTGGAGTATTTAGCCTTGGGTCGTGGGCGACCCTGCTTCCCACCGGATTTCGCGTGTCCGGCGGTACTCACGCTCCGCATGCACCTCATCCCCTCAATCGTCGCTTACGGGGCTCTCACCCGCTCCGGCCGGCCCTTCCAGTACCGTTCGGCTGATTCAGGTTCTCAGGCGAGGCCCCTGCCGGGCCCTCCCATGCGCGCGTTCAACCCCCATGCGGCAGCGGCGGCAGCCTCGTACGCCGCATGGGTTTGGGCTCTTCCCGGTTCGTTCGCCACTACTACGGGAATCCTCTCTGTTCCTCGGGGTACGTGAGATGTTTCAGTTCCCCCGGTTCCCTCTGTCGTCGACAGTCACACCTTCCGGTGCGGGGTTGCCCCATTCGGACATCGCCGGATCACAGGGTGCCAGCCCCTCCCCAGCGCATTTCGTCGCGTGGCCACGTCCTTCATCGGCTCCAGGCGCCTAGGCATCCACCCGATGCGCTTCTGCGGGGTTCTCGCGCCCGCCCGCGCAGGACTCCTGGTCCTGTCAGGTTTGCTTCGTGATGCGCGCGGCGAACCCCATACTCCGGGTTCACCGCATCCAGACTCCCCGGGGAAGTCCGTCTCAATTCTCAAAGGTTCTCGCAGGATCCTCGGTGGAGCCGCGGGGACTCGAACCCCGGACCTCCGCCGTGCAAAGGCGGCGCTCTCCCAGCTAAGCTACGGCCCCCGATCCAGGCAAGGTCTTCCCCCCACCCGTCTCCGGGTGGGCGCGCCAGGACTCGAACCTGGGACCTCGGCCTTATCAGGGCCGCGCTCTAACCACCTGAGCTACGCGCCCGTCACCATCAGTCGGTCCGGGGCGCATTCCTGCTCCCCCGCCCGCCCGACGGATCCTGCTGCGCACCAGAATCGGGTCCCGACTCCGGTGTCGAAGACGAAGCAGGTCCCGAATCTACACCCCAAGCCCCCGTATCTGTGCCGCGCCGGCGCCGGCATCCGTTCTGCCGCCGGTCCTCTTCCGGCCCCCGGGCGCGCCTGCCGGATCGTCCACCAGGGGATCTCCCCCAGTCCCAATCCCGACGCTCGGTCCCCCGCGGTCCGGCCTCATCGGCCCGACGCCTGACCTGGGATGTTCTCTGGCGCGTCGTGCGCGCCTCGTCCCTAGAAAGGAGGTGATCCAGCCGCAGCTTCCGCTACGGCTACCTTGTTACGACTTCGTCCCAATCACCAGCCCCACCCTCGACGGCTGCGTCCTTGCGGTTCGCCCACCGGCTTCAGGTGTTGCCGGCTTTCATGACGTGACGGGCGGTGTGTACAAGGCCCGGGAACATATTCACCGCAGCAGTGCTGATCTGCGGTTACTAGCGACTCCACCTTCACGAGGGCGAGTTGCAGCCCTCGATCCGAACTGAGACCGGGTTTCTGGGATTGGCTCCGCGTTACCGCTTGGCGACCCTCTGTCCCGGCCATTGTAGCGTGCTTCTCGCCCAAGACGTACGGGCCATGCTGACTTGACGTCATCCCCACCTTCCTCCGGTTTGCTCCCGGCAGTCTGGCCAGAAAATCGCAACTGACCACAGGGGTTGCGCTCGTTGCGGGACTTAACCCAACATCTCACGACACGAGCTGACGACAGCCATGCAGCACCGGTGCACCACCCTCGAAGGCCAACCGGTTTCCCGGCTCTGCAGGTGCATGTCAAGCCTTGGTAAGGTTCTTCGCGTCGCGACGAATTAAAGAGCACGCTCCGCCGCTTGTGCGGGCCCCCGTCAATTCCTTTGAGTTTTAGCCTTGCGGCCGTACTCCCCAGGCGGCAGACTTCCCGCGTTAGCTCCGGCACGGAGGGGGTCAAGTCCCCCCACGCCTAGTCTGCATCGTTTACTGCGTGGACTACCGGGGTATCTAATCCCGTTCGCTCCCCACGCCTTCGTGCCTCAGCGTCAGGTGTATCCCAGCTGGCCGCCTTCGCCACGGGTGTTCTTCCCGATCTCTACGCATTTCACCACTACACCGGGAGTTCCACCAGCCCCTGATACCCTCAAGCTCACCCGTCCCCGACGACCCTCCCCGGTTGAGCCGGGGGCTTTCACGTCGGGCGCAATGAGCCGCCTGCGCACGCTTTACGCCCAGTAACTCCGGACAACGCTTGGCCCCTACGTATTACCGCGGCTGCTGGCACGTAGTTAGCCGGGCCTTCCTCCGGGGGTACCGTCAGTGCTTCGTCCCCCCGAACAGCGGTTTACACTCCGAAAAGCGTCATCCCGCACGCGGCGTTGCTCCGTCAGGGTTTCCCCCATTGCGGAAAATTCCTTGCTGCTGCCTCCCGTAGGAGTTGGGGCCGTGTCTCAGTCCCCATGTGGCTGATCATCCTCTCAGATCAGCGACCGATCATCGCCTTGGTAGGCCGTGACCCCACCAACCAGCTAATCGGACGCAGGCTCCTCATCCGGCGAGTCCAAAGACCCTTTCCTCACCAACCCCACTCGGTCAGCGAGCTCATGCGGAATTACCTCCCGTTTCCGGAAGCTATCCCCCACCCGATGGCAGATTGCCCACGTGGTCCTCACCCGTCCGCCACGTAAGCTGGCCGAAGCCAACCCCGTTCGACTTGCATGCATTAGGCACGCCGCCAGCGTTGATCCTGAGCCAGGATCAAACTCTCCACCATTGTCGCCAGGGCTTGCCCCTGGCTGCTCTGCGCTCGGCTCTCCACCACGGTGTCACCACCGTACGGACGATGCCCCAGCCCAGTTCCGGTTCTGGCTTGGTTCTGTCTTCTTCGGTCCATCCTCCCTCGGGTCTCCCCAAGAGTCGATGGCCCTGCTTCGTCTTCCACACCCGAGTTCAGGGCATCCCCTCCCCCCAGTGCATCCTTCTTCTACGTCCTCACTCCACCACCCGCCGGGCGTGAAGAGACCCCACGTCGCCGTGGGGCGGTACCGCCAGTTCCTCACCAGCAGGTCATCGAGTCTACCCGACTCGCCCAGCCGTGTCAAGCCCGTCCCGCATCATCCGTCTCCGGTGATGCCCGTGCCTGACCCAGCCAACCGCATCCTCTGCGGCTCAGGACGGCGCCCCGGTTCCCCAGGTCACCTCCTCCGCTCAGCCCCAACCAGACCACGTTCCCGCGTCCGTTCGCGCCTCGCGCACCCCCGCTCTCGCGACGGCTCACGCAGTATACGCACGCCCTTCCCCCCCGTGCAAGGAAATCCCACGAGGATTTTTATGGCCCCCTCCCTGGGGCCATCCCCCCTCCCACCTCCCCAACGTACGGCGCACTCTCTCAGGAACAGCCCGCCGCCACAACCGCGCACCGCCCCAACGGCAGCAACGCGAACTCACCAGCCCAACCCACCCCCTCCAGCTCCCGGGCATGGTCTCCGGCACGGGCACCTCGCACGGTCTCCCCCAAGGACGTTCACCCTCCCTTTCCCTGTGGCCACCAACGCTCGGCCCAACGGCATCAATCGGCCGAACGGCTCCAACCCTCGGCCCAGCCTCACGATCCTTCCATGCACGCGGTTTCCACGATCCACCCAACTTGCTACGATCCCCACACACCGGCCAACCGCCCGCGATCACCACCATAGGGAGTCCCTGCCATGACCATCCGCGTCGGCATCCAGATCCAGCAACAGCACGCGACGTATCCGCAGATCCGCGAGGCCTGGAAGGCCGTCGACGCCAGCGGTGCCGACACCCTCTTCAACTGGGATCACTTCTTCCCCCTTTCCGGCGACCCCGATGGTACCCACCTCGACAACTGGCTTGCCCTTGGCGCGATGGCCGAAGTCACCGAGCGCGTCCAGGTCGGCTGCCTCGTCTCCGCCATCGGCTACCGCAACCCGAACCTCCTGGCCGACATGGCCCGCACCCTTGATCACCTCTCCAACGGTCGCGCTATCCTCGGACTCGGCAGCGGCTGGAACCAGCGCGACTACGAGGAGTACGGCTACGACCTCGGAACAGCCGCCTCCCGCCTCAAAGACCTCGACCGGGAGATGCCCGTCGTCATGGACCGCCTCGCCCATCTCAACCCGCCTCCCATCCAGTCCCCGCTCCCCATCCTCATCGGTGGCGGCGGCGAGAAGGTCACCCTCCGCATCGTCGCCCAGTACGCCACGATCTGGAATGGGCAGGGCGAACCGGAAGTCCTCGCCCACAAGAACAGGGTGCTCGACGAGTGGTGCGCGCGAGTCGGACGCGACCCCAGGGAGATCGAGCGCTCCGCCCAAATCTTCGGCCCCCAGCTCGACAAGCTCGATGCCTACCTCGAGGCCGGCATCACCCACCTCATCTGCGATGCCTCCGGTCCCGATTACGACCTCACGCCACTCCAGAAGCTCATTGCCTGGCGAGACGAACGCAACGCCTGATTGCCGCCATCCAGCGAGCATGGGGAGAATCCCTACGTCCCGGCATGGTGCGAACGGACGTGCTATCCTGTCCGCCTGACGAATCGATGACAAGAAGTCACCGGTCGCTTCCGGATCGCACCCCGCACCCTTCCAGGATTCCCCCATGCTCGCCGATGCCGTGGTCGCCATCGTGGACGACGACCGCCTCCCTGCCATCCTCGCCGTCATCCACCGCAACGGACTCGGCCATATCGCCCGCGTCATGAAGCGTGAGCGTGGCGATTTCCGCGCTCAGCTCCGTCGCGCCAGTATCCCGGTCGAACAGGCGCCCGACACGCTCGACGATGCCGGACGCATCCTCCTCGTCACCGCCGCGGCCCGCAGCCAGATGACTGCCGATCTCCTCCTGCGCAATCACGCGATTGCCGCCTGGGTCATCACGAAACAGGGATTCTGGCGCGACATCGACGACCGCACCGAACTCGTCGCCGCGACGCCGGACCTCGTATCAGCGACCTCGCCGGATATCCGCCTGCCCCAGGCATCACCAACGCCGGTGGTTCCCCCGATCAGCCTCACCGAGGACGCACCGGGCGACACCCCTTCCTGATATGCCCTATTCCGGCACGCAAAACGGCGGACTCCAGCAAGAGGAGTCCGCCGTTTTCGATTGCTTCGCGTCGCCGTGGAACGACGGTCAGGCCTCCGCCGGCAGATCGATCACCGGCTCCGTCTCAAAGGCACCACCCGAAGGCATAATCCCCGCGCGAACCGGAATGCGCGTCGCAGCCGAACGTCGCGCCTTCGGCAGCGTCACCACCAGCACCCCATCACGCACTGTCGCATCAGCACGAAGCGGATCGACCGGCGACGGAAAGCTCACCGTGCGATCGAATCGCCCGACCGGACGTTCCCGCACCAGCCACCGGTAGTCGCTTTCATCGGTCACGAATGGTGAGTCCGCTGCACGGCCCTCTCCGACGATCCGCACCGACTCGCCAAGCACCGTGATATCGAGCGCCAACGCATCGATCCCGGGCACGGACGCATGAACCTCGAAAACGGATTCGGTCTCCAGGACATCCAGCGCCAACTGGTGCGATACCCGTGTATCGTGCACGCCCGGAGCGGGTGACCGCACGAACGCATCGTCCGGAATCGCGTCCAGCGCATCGGAAAGACGCATCAACTCGTAGGCTTCGAGGGAGGAAATGACGGGATCAGCGGAGGGAAGGGAATCGGACATGGCCGGAAGCTGGCTCCTCAACGCAAACGATACGAGCGGCGGACGGGCGAATATCGGGACGCAGGCGCTCGCGATCAGGATGCTGGCACTCTCAGCGAATGAGTGCCAGAGCCGCCAGTCTATCACCTCGAATCCACACGCGATACCGCCCGAATGCGCAGGATGACGCACGCCCGGCAACGCTGCCGCACCGTCATCCCTGTCCCCACCCCGGCGGACCTGCTAGCATCCACCTGAGAACGCCGTCCGGACGATGCGTCCGGGATTCCCATCACCATCCGGAAACTGCCTGTGCCGATCTCCCAGTCCATCGCCACGATCTGGTTCCAGATCATCCATGCCAGCCGCCTGCTCCGCGAACGGGCGGTCCAGCGAATCGTTGCCGCTGGCTTCGTCATCCTGTTCGCCGCCATCCTGCTCGCCCCCAACGACGACATCAGCGGCTGGGACTGGTTGCGCCTGCTCCTGATGGGGGTGCTCGCAACCCTCTCCATCCTCACGATGTCCGCCTCCCGCCATCTTCGCATCCGGCTGGAGACGAGGCAGGCCCGGATCGTCGGCGCAAGCATCCTCTTCATCCTTGCGCTCGCCGTTGGGATCACCTTCGGACTCGGCAGCGCCGCCATCTTCTCGCTCGGCTTCTCCCTCGTAACCATTCAGGCGCTCCACATGCGCCGAGACCAATCGCCCTGGATGCTAGTCGGCCTGCTGCTCCTGCTGATCCCGTTCTGGATCTGGACCGCGCTCGGCGCGTGGACGGGCGGCCTCCTCCTCCTGTTCCCCATTGCCGCGCTGGCCTTGATCGGCGACGAGCACATGCGCCAGGCATCCTCCCCCGAACCGGACCCCGGCGATCCCCTTTCATGGCGGGCCCATCGGCTCGCCAGCTGGATCGCCATCCTCCTCGCCGCCGCGCTGACGCTGATCATCGCACTGACCACAAGCATCCCCGATACCTGGGTCGCCATCGGCGCCCTCGGGGCCATCGGGTTCATCGCCCTGGAGATCGGCTATCCCCGCGCCGATGACGCCCCGCGCGACTACAGTGTGCTCTTCACCGATCTCGCCTTTGTCTGGATTGCCTTCTGCTGGCTGGTGAGTCTGTAACCATGACGTCTCCTTTCCCCGGTGGGTACGATGCCGTGCTCGCGATCGACCTCGGCACCTCGTCCGTCAAGGCGCTGCTGCTCTCCCCCGCCGGCGATGTCCTCGCCATCGGCAAGGGAAGCCACCCGACCCATCGCCCCCATCCCGGCTGGAACGAGCAAGACCCTGCCGACTGGTGGGCCGGCGCACGCACCGCCGTACGGGAGGCCATCACCGCCGCACCCGGCTGTCGCATCGCCGCCATCGGCCTCACCGGGCAGATGCACGGCACGGTCGCCCTCGATGCCGCCGGGGAGCCGGTCCGCCCTGCCATCATCTGGTCCGATCGCCGCAGCGAAGCGGAGCGGGAGGCGATCACCGCAGACGTCGGGCCCGATCTCGCGAACCGCATCGGCGGACCACTCGGCGTCGGCTACCTCGCGACCACTGCCCGCTGGCTGCACGACCACGAGCCGGCAACGACAGCCCGCACCGCCTCGCTTCTGCTCCCGAAGGATGCGCTCGCGCTCCGCCTCACCGGCGAGCACGTCACGGAACCGAGCGATGCCATCAGCACCGGCCTCCTGAACGCGGAGACCTGGACCTGGGATGACGCCATATGTGCCGCCGCCGGGGTCAATCGTGCCTGGCTGCCCTGCGTCATACCCTCCGGAACCATCGGGGGGCGCCTTCTCGCCGACCCCGCCGCCGAACTCGGGTTGGAAGCAGGCATCCCGGTCGTCCTCGCGGGCGGAGATGCGCCATGTGCGGCGTTCGGAGCGGGCGTCACATCCGGCGACGAAGCAATGGTCGTCCTCAGCTCCGGTGCGCAGGTGATCCTGCCCGCTCCCGGCTTCGCGCCGGACCCTGCCGCCCGCTGGCACACCTTCCCCAGCGCCGTTGGCAGGCATGACCATGGGGAGCAACGAAATCGCGTCTGCGCCACCGGCAATGCCGGCATCGCGCTGGAATGGCTCTCCCGCCTCACCAGCACACCGGTAGCCACCCTCCTCGACGAGGCGGCAACCGTCGCGCCGGGGGAGGAAGGCACCCTCTTCATCCCGTCCCTCACCGGCCAGCGCACTCCCGTGCTCGATGCCTTGGCGAAGGGGTCGTTCTTCGGCCTCGCCGACCGCCACGAGCGAAAGCACCTCGCCCGTGCCGTCGCGGAGGGCATCATCCTCGCCTGCCGCCAGGCACTGGACACCATCGCCGGCGAGCACCGTCCATCCCGCATCCGCCTCGGAGGTGGTCCCTCCCAGCACCCGCTGATGCGCCAGCTTGTCGCGGACATTCTCGGACTGCCCGTGCTGCCAATGGTCTCGCCGGACCTCACCGCGATCGGCGCTGCGAGAAGCGCCGCCCTCACGATCGGCTGGCCCGACCCCCATGTCTCACCCGGTGGCGATGCCGCGACGATGACCCCCGATCCGGAAGCCTCCGCCCGCTACGATGCCATCCTGGCCATCTTCCTCGACGCGCAGGAGATGAGCCGGCCGATCGCGCATCGCCTTCAGGCCGTGATGTAGCAGCCTTCCTGCATAGGGGCCGAATTCCGGAACCTACCATGACCCAAGATCGAGGACGCGCCGCCATCTATCCATCCGGACGACTGCTTCCTCCAGATAGTCGGCAACGACGTCGGGTCCGCGCTGTCGCACCCGATACGCCAGGTCGATCCCGATCCCGCGGTACTCCTCCGCAGCGGCGAGCAACGGCGAGGCCGCTACATCACGGTCGTCGAGCAGCCGCACGGTGCGATAGCCCGCAATGAAGGCGTCCTGCCACTCCTGCATGGCCGGGTCGAGCGCGGCCCACCCTTGCAGGTCAATCGCCCGCCAGCCTGGCCCACCAGAATCGAAGTCGTACCAGACGAATCCCCCGTGCTCGGTGACGTGCAAATTGTCAAAGGTGAGGTCCCCGTGACAGGGCCCCCAGTCGAGCCCTTCCGCTGCCACCTGGGACAGACGTATTCCCAACTTGCGTCCGAACCGGTCTAGCCAGATTCCGGCTGGACCGTCGTTTTCAGCATCCAGTACGGCCGTCCGAACTGGCTCGATCAACGTCACGCCGTCAAGCGGCCTCCGCGCATGCGCGGACACGAAATCATCACTGGCGGCGTGGAGCGCAGCGACGGCCGCCCCCTCACGGTAGCGGACATCCTGAGTGAACGGCGGATCGGGTTTCGTGCCGGGTGCCCAGTGAAACAGGACTGCCTGACGCACCCCGCCTCCCAACTGCAGATGTCGCAGAGACTCGCCGTCATGCCCGGAAACTGCCTGTGCGACGGCGATACCCTTCCCTGCCAGGTGACGAAGGAGGTCGAGTTCGTAGGAGATCTCGCTGTCTGTCCGCCACCCTTGGCCATAGACCTTGAGAGCAAATCGGCGATCCCCTACGACAACCCGATAGACATCATTGGTGTACGCCCGAATGAGCGAAACCTCCGGAGTCTCACGCAAGTGAAACATTCCGGGCAGCATTTCCTCCAGCAGTGTCTCCATCTCCGCCTGCATCACGGCTATCCTTTTGTTTGGTGGCATCCTCACCCATCTGCCGACACGGCGACTGGTCCCAGCATACAATCGAGACACGACAGTGCAGAATCCGGAGTGCCGATGACCGGATCGCCGCACCGCCTTCGCCGTCGAAAGGACCCATCGTGCCAGTGCCTGATTGCGCTCCCTACCCGCTCAAGCTCACCACGCCCACCCGCGCCTACGGCTTCGGCGAACGTCTGATTCCGCACATCCTGAAGAAGGACGGTCTCCCGGCGGAGGGAATCGTCGCGGAGACGTGGGAGTACAGTGACGAGAAATCCTCTCCCGCCACCATCGTCAACGGAGCCCTTGCCGGAACCACGCTGAACGAGCTCACCCGCTCCGCACCGGAATGGCTGGTCGGGGAAGGCTTCGCAGGCGAGCGCTACCCGCTCCTGGGCAAGTTCCTCGACGCCTCCCACGCCCTGCCAACGCACGTGCACGGCGACGACGCCTTCGCCACATCGGTGCTCGGCGAGCCGAACGGCAAGACTGAGGCCTGGCACATCATCTGGGTGAAGGACGAGGAGACCGCCTCCGTCCTCGCCGGAGTGAAACCCGGTGTCACCATCGACGACATCCGGCAGGCGGCGCTGGACGAGGACTACGACCGCGTGATGATCCGCCAGAAGATCGCGCCGGGCGACACGGTCTATGTCCCCGGCGGCACGCTGCACACCTTCGGCCCGGATACCCTGGTCTTCGAGATCCAGCAGACCTCCGATATCGGCGTCGACGTGATGCCGACCGACATCTACGGAGGCCCACTGGATGAAGCCGTCTGGCATCGCCGGATCGAGGAAACCCTCTCCCAGCTCCGCCTCGATCAGCGCCCGGTGCCGACCCACGGCCTCGCCCGTTTCGAGGGCCACAACCGGCGGACCGTCTGCACGGCAGGCCCCTACTTCGTGATGGAACGGTGGAAGATTACGCAGCCGCTGACCCTCACCCTGCCGGAAGGTCGCGGGGCGGCGATCACGAACCTCGTGAACCCGGTCGGCCTCTCGTGGGTGGGCGGCGCGGAGACGTTGGCACGAGCGGAGTCTCGCATCCTCCCGGCGTCGATGAAGCAGGTGACGCTGGTGCCGGACGGCATCGCCTATGTCCTCGTCTGCTACGTCCCCGACCTGATGACCGATGTGGTCGAACCACTCCGCGCGGCGGGGTATTCCGACGACGAGATCCGCACCCTCGGCGACCTCTCCAGCGTGCTATAACGCCAATCTCTCCCTGAAGAAGGCCATGGGCGGCCAACCAGGACGGGATGATCGCCCACACAGGAAGATCACACGTATGCTATGGAGAGGTACTGGCCCGCATCCCGAGAGAAGGAGGGGTATGTGGTTGCAACGAGACGACACAAGACCATTATTCGCCCAAGGAGCCCCAGATCGCAGGTGAGGATCAAGTATCTATCTGTCGAGGAAGGCCGAAGGATGCTCGATCGTGATGCGCGGCGCATCTTCGGGATCTCCGGGGAAGACTTCGCCCGGCTCTACCGGATCGGCGCGCTCAATGAGGAGAACGTCAACGTGACGCGACTCGGAATGCTCGCGGCCACCCTCGATCCTTCCACCTGAGCGATGCGAGGAAGTACGCCAAACGAGGCGGTCCGAAACACGATTGAGCCCATCAGGAACGCGGCCCAATTCCTGACCCGCGGGCCGCTTCTGGTGGTACCGCGAGGCAAATACGCGCCAGGATCACTCATCGCCGTCCAGAGCGGAGATCGTCCGGTAATGGTGCATTCCGAGCACTTCGGCACGCTCTGGATCTTCCTGATGTCCCGATTCCGGATCACGGCGGAGCAGGGAGCTCGCGAACCGTTCAGCCTGACGTCAATCGACTACGTCTATACGATTGCCGAAGATCCGGACCTGACGAACGAGATCCTGACCTACCACTGGGCCAGTGAGGCAGCGCCACCCCAACGCACTTACCCGCATCTCCACATCGGCTCATGCATCCTGAACGACGCCTATCGCACAAAGCCGGCATCATTTCCCAAGCTCCACATCCGCACGGACCAAATCCCCGTGGCAGCCTTCATTCTCATGCTCATCGAGGAATTCGGCGTATCCCCCCTACGATCGTCGTGGCGCCACGACCTGACGGCGACGATCGCCGCGCGTTCACAGGATCGAGCGATCTGACCCGAGCCGTGAACGCACCGACGACCGCCCAACTACACCCCGCGAGGTACAGACGCTCAGTTCCCGTTCGCTGCTGCCCCGAAATCGACCTCCTCGGTCGTAACGACGCCTGCCTCGCGGCCGGGACCGTCCTGGAAGCTCCAGTACAGGTTCGTGTGCGAAATCACCTTGTCCGGGCTGGGCGCACCCCACTCGGACAGGTCCTCGGTGGAATGCGCATCCCCGACAAGCACCGTGTCGTACCCGCGTGTGAACGCCCCGTGGAGCGTCGAACGCACACAGGCATCCGTCTGCGCACCGGAGACGATCAGCTTGCCGACCCCGAGTCCAGCCAGCACCTCCTCCAGGTTGGTCGCCTCGAAGGAATCCCCGTACTGCTTCTCGATATGTGGCTCATTGGCGCGATGGTCGAGTTCCGGCACGATCTCCCACGTCTCGGTCCCCTTTGGCAACTCCTCGCTGTCGTGCTGCACCCAGACAACCGGGACATCCGCCCCACGCGCCTTCTCCACGAGGGTGGCGAGATTCGCCACCACGGCATCGCGGTCGTAGGCGGACTTCATCACGCCGTTCTGGACATCGATCACGATCAGGGCGGTATTCGGGCGCTGGTCGAGAGTGGTCATGCTGGCTCCTTCATTGTCGGTCTGCGCGGGGCGACGCATGTGGCATCGCACGCCGCTCGCCACAATCCGAGCATAGGGCCGAATGCGGACAGTTTCCTCCCGGATTCGCGAAGTCGCCCGCGCTGGCCTTCCCCGTGCGACGATACTCGCGTGACCCGGATACCCGCATGCAGACGGAGGTTCCCATGAAGATCGGCTTCCAGCTCTCCCGCTTCGTCTACCCTGGTGGCGATGCCGCCATCGGCCCCACCTTCGCCGAAATCGTCCAGGCCGCTGACGAAGGCGGTTTTCACTCCTTCTGGGTGATGGATCATTTCTTCGAAATCGCCAACAGCGGCGTCCCGTCGGATCCGATGCTGGAGGCCTACACCACGCTTGGGTTCGCGGCGGCCAATTCGAAGGCGCTCAATCTCGGGTCGCTCGTCACGGGCGTCACCTACCGCTATCCCGGCATCCTGCTGAAGACCGCCACCACGCTCGATGTCCTCTCCGGTGGCCGCAGCTACTTCGGCATCGGCGCCGCCTGGTTCGAGCAAGAGCATCTCGGCCTCGGCGTGCCCTTCCCGCCCCTGAAGGAACGCTTCGAACTCCTCGAAGACACCCTGCAACTCGCCCATCAGATGTGGAGTCCGGACAACGGACCATTCAACGGCAAGCACCTCCATCTCGCCGAAACCCTCTGCGTACCGCAGCCAGTTGCAAAGCCCCATCCCCCGATCATGATCGGTGGCAGTGGCGAGCAGAAGACACTCCGCTTCGTCGCGAAATACGCCGACGCCTGCAACCTCTTCGGCGGACCGCAGCTTGGGCACAAGCTCGATGTCCTGAAGCGGCACTGCGACGAACTCGGGCGCGACTACGCCGAGATCGAGAAGACCACGATGATCTTCGCCGGGCGCTCGTTCGATGGCGCGCATCAGGATCGCCCCGCCTCCGCCATCCTTGCCGAAATCCGCGAGCAGGCCGCCCTCGGCATCGATCAGGTCATCATGAAGCTCCCGGCGCTGGAGGATGCGGAGACGATGCGCCGCCTCGCCGAGGAGATCATCGGGCCGGCCAGCGAGATCGTCACCACCGGGCGCTGATCGGCCGGAAAGCGGACACGTTCTGACGATGCGGCTGCCGATACTGAACCATATGTTCGGGCAGGAACCTCGCAACCACCGGACTCGTCCTACCGTATGAAACGCACCCGCGCGTTCACCGCACGTTACGAGGAGTGGCATTCCATGAAGTCCGGGTTCAGTCACATCCAGTTCATTGTCGATCCCGCCAACCTCCCGTTCTATCGGGACATCTTCACCACGCTCGGCTGGACGCCGATCCACGATGACGAGACCTACCTCGGCCTGCTCGGCGCGAACGGCGAAAGCTTCTGGTTCGGCGGCGGTGCGAAGGAGGGCGTCACCAACGACTACGATGGCATCGGTGCCAACCATTTCGCCATCGCCGCCGAATCGATCGCCGATGTGGATGCCTTCGCGGCCTATCTCGCGGAGAAGGGCGTGCCCGCCCTCTTCGAGACGCCACGTCATCGCCCGGAGTTCTCGGCGGGTGAAGGCCAAACCTACTATCAGGTGATGTTCACATCGCCGGATAACCTCCTCTGGGAGTTCGTCTACATCGGCCCGATCGCCTAGTTCACGGCAGGAGCACCCCTGGCATGGCCACCATGCCAGGGGTGCTCCTGTTCGTCCGACCACAACGGCACACGCTAGCGGTCGTCGGGCCGCGCTTCCAGCCACTGCTGAATCGCCCGGTGCAATCCGCGACTCCCGATTGCGTCCGTCGAGTCGATGTAGGTATCCAGCCCACCGAGGTCTGCCGGCAACGACCGCACCGCCGGATCCACGATCACATCGGCCAGCGCTCGCGTGAAGCGCTCCGCATCCAGCACCTGAAACGGTCGCGACCAGAACGGACGCGGCGTGGGATCAACCCGGCCCGCCAGCTTGGCCGCGTTCTGCCGGTTTGCCAGCGCGACCGAGGTCGTCACGATTCCCGCCTCCCGTTCCCGCCAGTCGCGGGCATACCGCGCGCGATCCATCGATGGCGTCAGCAACGGCGCAATCCCCAGTCGGTCGAACGCCGTGCCAAACCACTTCTGGTATGGCGCATATCGTCGTTCCAGCAGGAAGGCCAGCCGCATCTGGTCCCGAATCAGCCGCATCGCCACCACCTGCGACCCCAGATCGTCATCCACCTCGCCGCACCGTCCGACAAACGGCTCCAGTTGGGCAATCGCCTTCCACGTCCCGGCGAGCAGCAGCCGCCAGACATCGTCCGGATACCAGGCCAGCGCCTCCCGGATGTGCGTGATCTCGCCGGTGTCGTCGACGAAGATCGCCCCGGCCGTCAGTTCGAGCAGCCTCTGCTGTGGCGTCGTCACCCACACCGCCGGCGTCAGGTCGGACAGCGAATGGATATCGATCTGGTCGAACAACGCCCGCTCGGGACTCGTGATCCGTACGCGATGAGCAAACGGCACGCCGCCATCATCGCTCGCCATGTGCGTCGTGCCATCCTCGTGGTAGCCAACGCCAGTCGGGAACCCGAGGAAGGTGCGCGGCAACCGATCCCGCAACACCTGATCGAGCCACGGCGCCATCGCCTCACGCGCCTCGTCGGGCACGAAGACGATGCAGCGCGGCCCCCAGTCATGGTCTGTCGAGCGGGCGGTGTCGTAGCCGAGCACATCCGATCCCTCCCCCAGCAATCCGATCGCCAGTGGCAGGGCCGGAAACGCCCCCCGCACGATCGGCTCGACGACCTCGGTTGCGCATAGAGGCGCGCGAGTTCGAGGCCAGGGACGAAATCAGGCAGCGGACGAGAAGACGATGGTTCGGGGTTCGCCTGCGCCATTGCAGGGACTCCTTTCCTGAATGAACGCGGAAGGAGGTGGAGCAGATCGCTCCACCTCCTTCCGCACAATGCTTACCCCATGCGCTTGAGTCGTCCCGTCACCTTCGCGAAGTGCTCACCCTTCTTGAAGAGCCACAACCCGAGCGGCGGGAAGACCAGCCCCATCAGCATCAGCGGCCAGATATTCGACCACTGACTGCCCAGCGATGCGCCGTCCAGCAGCATCGCGCGGATACCGTCCAGCGCGTAGTAGACCGGCGAGATGTTCGCCAGCGGCTGCATCCAGCCCGGCAGGACATCGACGCTGTAGTAGATACCCGAGATCAGCAGCAGCACGGCGGTGAAGATGCTCGTCACCTGCTGCCCCTTCTCCGGCGAGAGCAGCGGCATCACCGCCGCCACCATCCCGAATCCGACCAGCGAGACACTGCACAGCGCCAGCATCACCGCCGCGCCGCCAAAGTTGGCATTGCCCAGCGAGAGGTCGAAGAAGAGCGAGATCGCCCCCAGCATCACGACCATCCGCACCATGCCGTACGCCACGGCATAGAGGCCCATGCCGATGAGCTGCGCGGTCCGGCTGGCCGGACTCATGAACGTGTACTCGATGGTGCCTTCCCACCGCTCCCAGGAGACCGTCTCCGAAAGCAGGTCGAAGATCATCGAGAGGTAGCTCCACAGCAACGTGCCGATGAGCAGGAAGGTCGTCATCGTGGCGGCCTGCGCCTTGTCGCCGCCGAATCCGACCCCGATGAAGCCGATGGTGAGGGCATTCATCGTCGAATAGACCAGCCACACCACCTCCCAGAGGAAGTAGCGCTTGGTGAGAAAGTAGTTGCGCTGCGCGTAGCCCCAGATTGCGACGAGTTCGCGTCGCCAGTTCGACCGGGCTGTGCCCCCGGTCCCCTTCGATGCCGATACGGCCTGCATGGTCATGTTCCCCGTTCCGTCGTGGCGACGGCTGTCCTCCCGAGTGCCGGGCAGAATGTTCCGACCGGCATCCATGTCGTTGATGTCGTCATCGTTCAGCGCTCGCTAGGCAGCGCTGGCGAGTTCGGCCTTGGCCGCGTCCTCGTCGTAGTCCGCGTCCTCCAGCGAGATGCCGGTGGCCGCCATGAAAACTTCCTCCAGTGTCGGCAACTCGCCGTCCTGCTGGTAGCGCTGCTTGAGGCCGAGCGGCGTGTCGAGCGCGATCAACTCCCCATTGACGAGGATGCCGATGCGGTCGCACAACTCCTCCGCCTCCCCCATGTCGTGGGTGCAGAGCAGGATCGAGGAATCGTGATCGCGCCGGATTTCGTGGATCAATGCCTGCACATCCTTCTTGCTGCGCGGATCGAGACCGGTGGTCGGCTCGTCGAGCAACATCAGCATCGGGCTGGTGAGCAGCGCCCGCGCCAGCGCGATCTTCTGCTGCATCCCGCGCGACAGGTGCTCCATCGGCTCGTTGACGCGCTTCAGGTCGAAGCCGATTCCGCCCAGGATCTCCCGGATCTGCGGCTTGGCTTCGCGGTCGGTGACGCCGTAGAGTTTCGCCCCGAAGAGCAGGTTCTCCATCGAGGAGAGCTTCTTGAAGAAGCTGGCCTCCACGCTCACGCGGTTGATGTACCGCTGCACCACGCGCGGATGCTCCACCGCATCGACCCCGAAGATCTTCACGCTGCCCGTGTCCGGCACGGTGAGGGTCGAAAGCGCGCGTACCAGCGTGCTCTTCCCGGAACCGTTCGGTCCGAGGATGCCCAGCACCTCCCCACGCGGCACATCGAAGCTGACGCCCTTCAGGGCGTAGGAATACTCGTTGCGCTTCTTCTTGAAGCGCTTCGTGACGTCACGCACGTCGAGTGCGTTCGGCGCCTGTCGAATCTGGTCGTCCAATGTGGCCATTGCATTCGTCCTTATCCGGACCATTGGTGGCCCGGTCCCATCGTTGCCAGTCGTCTCGCCCAGGGGCTGCGCGGTGGACCGCGTCCGCGTCCGGCGAGGCCGACCGTGACCTAGCGGTGACGGTCGCGGTATCGCGTCCATGCCGCGGCGCGGCGCGGATCACTGCGGTGCATCATGGTCATCCTCACGTTCTCCCGTTGCATTCCCGTCTCCTCCTCCGTCCCCAGTCGTATCCGTTCGTTCGGCCCGATACGACACACGCAAAAAGACCCTCTCCTGTCAATGTCGAGGAGAAGGCTGCCGTGCGCTCTCGGTTGTTGGCTGATCGTCAGTCAGGCAATCCGGTTCGCAAGGCACACTTCTCCCCAAGGGCACCCCGAGTTGGCGCCTCGATCACCAGGAAGATTGTGTTGTTCACCGACTCGGACATCCAACTGCCTCCGAAATATGTGAACATGCCCTGCCAAGCCCTTTGGCCGACGAAAGCCAGACTATAGACTCGTTCTCGGGTTGTCAAGCACTTGTGCGCAACCGATTTCGCAGCCCTCACGGGCGGGTACGCATTCCCCTCGTTTGCGACACGTGAAGCATGGATGCAGGCGGCATCCATGGCGATTTCCCCCGCTCCGTCCCATCGCACGAACCCGACAGCCACTCAATCGCTCGACCGGTCGCATGCCTCCGGATCGCCTCCCGATATCATGTGCCGGAGACGGGATGCCGCGAGCAGGGCGATCTCCTGAGAATCATCGAACCGCTCCCCCACGGGAGGCGACGGCAGGACATGATCCTCGTCTCGCTCCCGACAACGTCACCCCCCACTCCCCGCGAAATCCCCTTCTCCTCCAGACGCCCCGTCAGGCAGTAGGGCGCATCTCGATCCGGAAGATGGGATGGTTCGGGGCAGACGCCGCCAATGTCTCGTCGCTCGCATCGGCACCGAAGCCCACGACCGAAGAGACCTGCTTCGCCCACTTCTGCATGTAGGCCCGGATCACCGGCGGTTTCGCGGCATCCGGCAAGTCCTCTGCGACCACGAAGTGCCGGACGTTCCCGCCACGCGCGAGTTCGCCCTCACCCGCCGCGCGAAGATTCCTCACCCATTCGCTGTTCCCACGCGGGGAAAAGAGATACCACTGACCATCGAACGAAAGCAGGTTGACTGGCACCTTGCGGGTTTGCCCGCTGGTCCTCCCCCGCACCGCCAGGATCTCCAGGCCACCAGGTGCGAGGCCAAGCCGCTCCGTCACAAAGATCAACGTGGGGTTCACCACCTTGGCGATGAGCGTGGGTGGCTTCTGGTAGGCAGGACGCCCGGCATCGGGGGACGGGGAAACGGGAGATGACATGACGCTCACTCCTCTGCTGCTGAATCGCGCACCATCGAGACGGCGCCTCAGCTCCAATCATAGCGCCGCCAGGAAAGCCAGCGCGATCAGGAGGAGAGCTTGAGCCGAATCACCGGAATGTGCTCGGCGACCGCAGCAACCTCATCTGCGGTCGCGGTGCGATCCAGACCGGGAACCCCAACGATCTGCCCGTCCCACCGCAGAATATACGTATGAATTACCATAACCCGCTGCTCTATCGAGAGCTCCTCGCCCACTTCGACGGGCACGACCGTGCGTCCCCGCACCAACGAAGCCCGGCCCGCCGTCCGCAGATTCCTCAGCCAGTCACTCTCGCCGTACAACGACACGAGATGATAGGCCCCCTGATGCACCAGAACTCTCAGGGCCACACCCCGCATGCGACCGGAGACACGCCCCGGCACATACAACACCATCACCCCCGCAGGAGCCAGCCCGAGCGTCCCCACGAGGGTTATGGCAATTCGGTTCAGGACCTGGAGCGCCAGAGACGGTCGACGAGACCGTTCCATCGTCATCCTCTCATACCAAACGACGGCGAAGGCGAGACCCCGTCGTTCGCCCCGCGAAGACGATTCACTAGTGAATTATCGGAACCGTGATAATCCGGTCAAGAGGCAAGGCCCCAATCATCGTGGCAACACCACACGGTCCTGAAACTATCACACCCATTCGTGACCGGGAATACCACCGCTACAACCGCTGCGCGACCTGACGGGAGATCGTCCGCAATGTCTCCGCCACACCGGTCCCCTGCACCGCCATCGCGACGACGGCTGGTCGCGCGTCAGTGTTCAAGGCGGACAGCAGGTCTGCTTCCGCGACCGCCTCGGACAGGTCCATCTTGTTGAGTTGCAGCACGAAGGCCGTTCCATCAAGGGGATGCCCATAGGCGTCGAGGAACTCGCCGAGTTCGTTGAGGCTGGCGCGATTCGCCTCCTGGCGATCCGGCGCGGCATCGGCCACGAAGACCACTCCGTCCGCCCCACCGAGGATCGCCCGGCGCGTGCGGGCAAAATGCTCCTGACCCGGCACGGAGTAGAGATGGAAGCGCAAGTCCCAGCCACCAATGTGAATCGGCGCGACCGGCACGAAGTCGAAGAAGAGCGTGCGCTCCTCATCCGTCGCCAACGATCGCAACTGCCCGCGCCGGTCAGCGGGCATCCGCCGGTGGATATCCAGCAGATTCGTCGTCTTGCCGCTCAGGCCAGGACCGTAATAGACGATCTTCGCGTCGATCCGACGCAGCCGGACATCGATGGTCGCCATGCGCACCTTCCAGACGTGAGAAGTGAGGACCAAGGAGAGAGAAATGAGACATGGCGAGGTCGGATTTCATGCAACGCCTCGCTCGTTGCTCACGTCTTGGTCCTCACTCCTGAGATCTAGCAGGCAACGCCCTGCACGGAGGATTCATCGCTGGTCGTGCGCTCGACAATGCGACCGATCCGGCGCGCATCCGGCACCTGCGACAGGATCGTCTCCGCGTTCGCCGCCGTTGCGACAAGCACAAAGCCGATACCCATGTTGAAGACGTGATAGCGCTCGATCATCGAGAGATTGCCCCGCTCCACCAGCCAGTCGAAGATGGGCGGAACGTCCCAACTGCCCGGCTCGATCCGCGCGATGCAGTCCTCCGGCAGCGTGCGCGGCAGGTTATCGACCAACCCACCGCCGGTGATATGCGCCATCCCGCGCACCAGCCCCTGATCCAGCAGCGGCATCACGGTCGGCAAGAAACTCTGATGCCCTGCCATCAGGGCGTCACCAATGGTCTCGCCAGAGCCAGGCAACATCTCCCAGAGCCGCGCCCGATCGGACTCCGCGTCGCCAGTGAGGCCGGCGATCCGCCGCGCCAGGCTGAACCCGTTCGTCTGGAGGCCACCGCTGGGCAGCCCGATCACGACATCGCCCGGCTCGATGCCCGAACCATCGACGATGCGCTCCTCCGTGACCGTCCCAACGATGAAGCCGGCGACATCGTAATCGCCCTCGCCATACATGCCCGGCATCTCGGCCGTCTCGCCACCAAGCAGGGCCATGCCGTTCACCAGGCAGGCATCGGCAATCCCGCCCACGACGGAGGTCATCACATCGCCATCCAGCTTGCCCGTCGCGAAGTAGTCGAGGAAGAAGAGCGGCGTCGCCCCCAGCGCCAGGATGTCGTTCGTGCAGTGGTTGACGAGGTCGCGCCCCATCTGGGCGTGGGCCTCACCACCAAGGGTCGCCGCCAGCTGGAGCTTGGTCCCGACGCCGTCCGCGCTGGCGACAAGGATCTGACCGCCCGCACCCGGCAGCTTGTACGTGCCGCCGAAGTGGCCAATCGGCCCGGCCTGCGCGCCGAGCGTCGCCGCCGCACGCTCCTTGATCCGCGCCAGCGCCTGCGTCTGGGCATCGATATCGACCCCGGCATCCTTGTAGGTCAGGCCAGTGTCAGTCGGACGATCGAGCGCACACGAAGGCTGTTCCTGCGTCACGGTGGTTCCTTGGGTGGGTATGGAATCAGGGGACGAACGATGGTCTTGAGAAACGGAGGGAGCGACCGGGTACGGACCTCCACTCAGATATCCGTGCTCGCATCCCGCGCATGGGATGCGGCGGATCGCTTCGCCGAACGAAGCGGAACGCGAGATCCTTGGCGAGGCAGTGGTTCTTCGGCCCCGCCATACGATCGATTCCCGCACGGGTGGGCCGCCCCCTGCGAGTGGGGCGGCCCACCCCGCCGGCACCGGCCAAGGCGGGCGAGACCGACTGCTCAGGCGGCTGGATGCGCCGTCGCGGAAGCCACCTCCGGCGTCGCGGGCGCCAACGCAACCGGCGGCGTATCGGTCTCATCGACCTCACGCCGGGCGAGCATGCTCCCGAAGCGCCCGAAATCCCGTTCCGGCAGCCAGCCATACAACGTCGTGCCATGCTCGTCGAACGCCCGCTCCTCGACCCGGCCGAGCGCATGGAAACGCTCGACGAGTTCGGAGCGATTGTACGGGATCGTCACGGTTACCGGCAGGAAGGCGTTCTCCACTTCCAGCACCGCTTCGATCTCGGCAAGCAAGGCCTTCACGTTGGTGCCTTGCTGCGCCGATACCGGCACTGCGTGGGCCTCCTCCGGGATGCCAAGCACGTCCCTGAGCGCGGCCATATTCACCGGCTCAGCGCCGCCGAGCGCATCGATCTTGTTCAGCGCATAGACGACCGGACGCCCATCGACGCCAAGCTCCTCCAGCGTCTCGTTGACGGTGATCACCTGTTCGCGCGCGTTCGGATGCGTCACATCCACGACATGCACGAGCACGGTCGCTTCGCTGATCTCTTCCAGCGTCGCGCGGAATGCCGCGACCAGCTGGGTTGGGAGATTGTTGATGAAGCCCACCGTATCGGTCAGCAACACCTCGCGCCCACTGGGGAGCGGGATGCGCCGCGTCGTCGGGTCCAGCGTGGCGAAGAGCTTGTCCTCGGCCAGCACTCCCGCGCCGGTGATGGTGTTCAGCAGCGTGCTCTTGCCCGCGTTCGTGTAGCCCACCAGCGAGATGACGCTGATCGGGGTGTCGTTGCGGCGGCTACGATAGAGCTCGCGGTGACGGTGCACCTGCTCCAGCTGCCCCTTGATGAATGTGATCCGCTTCTGCGATTCGCGGCGGTCGGCCTCCAGCTGCGTCTCACCGGTGCCACGCAGGCCCACGCCGCCACCGCCGGTCTGGCGGGAGAGGTGGGTCCACATGCGGGTGAGGCGCGGCAGCCGATACTGCAACTGCGCGAGCTCGACCTGCAAACGGCCTTCGTGCGTCTGCGCGCGAGCGGCGAAGACGTCGAGGATGAGCGCCGTGCGGTCGATGATCTTGATGTCCAGCGCCTTCTCCATGTTCCGGAGTTGGGCCGGGGTCAGTTCGCCGTCAACGAGCAGGAAATCGTAGCCCAGTGATTCCTGAAGCTCCTTGATCTCCTCCAGCTTGCCCTTGCCGACGTAGGTCGCAGGGTGCGGATGATCGAGCTTCTGGGTCACCGAGCCGACGACCTCGACGTTGACCGTCTCGGCGAGGGTGGCGAGCTCTTCCAGCTCGTCCTGAATGCTCCAGATCTGGTTGGGGAGTTCGACAGCGACCAGCAACGCCTGCTCCGGCTTCGCCTTGGTGGAGCGGCTGTGGTCGAGGGATTGATCGTCAAATTCGCGTGCGGTTATGGTGGGTCTCCCTCAAGCCCTCACCCCGCGGGGGAGGGTCTTCTCAATCGATGTCCAGGAATGTGACGCCGGATGTCGAGGCGCATACGCCCTCGATCCACGGTCGCCGGTCCGTAATGCCCATGTCGGATCACCTCATTGCGTCCTGCACCGGAGGGGCGCAGGACGGCGCTCGCTTAGATGAAAATCACCTGCAGAATCATGTCACACACTCCCAAAATGCTTCATCGCATTGCATCTGTCAGCTACAGGACGCACGTCAATCATACCGTATGCCGCAACCCCTCCTTTTCCATAGCCTCGTTCACATCGCGGCAATCGCATTCCAGGCTTCTCGTCGGATGCGTCTTTGCCATCCGCTCCGAGGCGGCACACACGGGTGCCGCCGTACGAATGAACGGTTTCCTTCGAACCTGTCGTTCGTACGGCGCGATCCATGAACCGCTGTCGCGCTGACCGAGCATGCGATTGCCCTGGTCGTTCACATCACGGCAATAGCCCTCCCTGGGAGATCGTGGGATACTGCCGGGCGGATGGGAGGCCCGCCCGGAACGGGTCTCGAAAGCGTAGGGGGGCTGGGTGAGTATCGAACTGTTCGTCGTCGTGATGTTCCTCTCGGCGATCGGCGCGGGCATGCTGGGGTCGCTGGTCGGGCTCGGGGGCGGCATCCTGATCGTGCCGATCCTCACCATCGGCTTCGGCGTGGACATCCATCTCGCCATTGGCGCCAGCATCATCTCCGTCATCGCGACCTCCAGCGGCGCGGCGGCAGCCTTCGTGCGCGACCACATGACGAACATCCGCGTCGCCATGCTGCTGGAACTTGCGACCTCCTTCGGCGCCGTCAGCGGGGCCATCGTCGCGGCCTGGATCAACCCGAAGCTCCTCTACCTGCTCTTCGGGGGCATCCTCCTCTTCTCCGTCTTCCCGATGATCAAGAAGCTCGGCGAAGAGATCCCGAAGGGCGTCGTCAACGATGAATGGGCCGACAAGCTCCGGCTGAACAGCTACTATCCCGACCGAAAGCACGGTGTCGTCCACTACAACGTCACGCGGGTGCCCCTCGGATTCGGCATGATGTATGTCGCGGGGGTCGTTTCCGGCCTGCTCGGGATCGGGTCGGGCGCGTTGAAGGTCCTAGCGATGGACACCGCCATGCGCCTGCCGATCAAGGTCTCCAGCGCCACCAGCAACTTCATGATCGGCGTCACCGCCGCCGCCAGTTCCGGCATCTACTTCTGGCGCGGCGACATCGTGCCGGAGATCGCCGCGCCGGTCGCGCTCGGCGTGCTTGCGGGAGCGACGCTCGGGGCGCGCCTGCTGGTCCGCTTCCGGAGCGAGACGATCCGCCGCATCTTCATCGTGGTACTGGTGATCGTCGCCGTGCAGATGTTCCTGAAGGGTGTGGGGGTCAACCTGTGAGCCAGCAACCAATGACCGCGAACGCGCCGAACCCGGCTGGCGATCCGGACGCGCCGGGAACCCGCTCGATGGAACTGTGGGTGAGCTACACCCTCCGCATCGGGGTCAGCATCGCCGCCGCCGTGATCCTCTTCGGGGTGATCCTCTACGTCATCCAGGGCTCCTCCGGCGCCGGGCATCTCCAGTCGCTGGACAACCTGAAGCCCGGCCAGAAGAACACGATCGACGTCAGCTGGACGTCCATCTGGAATGGCCTGAAGGACTTCCAGTCGATCGCCATCATCCAGGTCGGCCTGCTGATCCTGCTCCTGACCCCGGTAACGCGCGTGGCGCTGACGCTGCTGCTTTTCCTCGGGGATCGGGACCGCATCTTCGCGGCGATCACGGCGATCGTGCTGGCGATTCTCCTGCTCGGCTTCTTCGGTATCGTGTGACCGGAACATCGTCATCGCCGGCCTTGGCAAGCCATTGCCTCCGGACGTCGACCCCTCAGATCCCAGGCAGCGACTGCGAATCGTGGCAGGCCAGTTCCATGGCCGGATAGCCAGTTCCGGAGCTGCGATCGTCCGGCGAAGACAATTGACGAAAAGCAGGCGATCCGGCAGGATAGAGGCAAATCACCCTGCTGGTTCGCTCATCGTCAGTACCGCGCCGGAGTCCGACAATGGACCATGCGCCTCCTGATCCACTGCCACGCATGCACACCTCCCGGAGCCTGCCGCGACCGCTTTCCGGGTTCCTTGGCCGCGACCAGGAGCGTGCTGCGCTCGCCTCCCTGCTCATCACCCCCGAGATCCGCCTGCTCACCCTTACCGGACCCGGCGGGATCGGAAAAACACGGTTGGCCGTCGAAGTCGCACTGTCACTCGACAACGAATTCCCGGATGGCATTGTCTTCGTCCCCCTCGCCCCCACCAACGATCCAGAGCTCGTCCCCGCCGCCCTGGCCGAGGCAGTCGACCTCACTCCCCGCGCCGATCTCTCCGCCAGCGATGCCCTTCACGAGGTGATCCAGGACAAGCGGATACTCATCGTCCTCGACAACATGGAACATCTGCTTCCGGCCGCTCCGTTCCTGGCCAAACTCCTGCAGGCACACCCGCTGGTGACTATCCTCGCCACAAGCCGCACGCGCCTTGAGCTTACGGGTGAATATGTCTTCACGCTGGAGTCGCTTGCTCCCACCGACGCCCGAACGCTGTTTCAACAACGCGCCGGAGCCCTGGACGCCGGACACACGCGAACCGACGACGCGGCGACGATCGACGCGATCTGCGCCCGGCTCGACCGTATCCCCCTCGCCATCGAACTGGCCGCCGCCCGCACCGCCACACTGCCTCCCGAAACATTGCTGGACCGGCTCTCACAGCCGCTCTCTATCCTGCGGAATGGCCTGCGCGACGTTCCGCTTCGCCAGCAGACGATGCGGGACACGATCGCATGGTCCTACGATCTCCTCGATGACGCCCATCGGACCGGCTTCCGCCAGCTTGCGGTCTTCGTGGGCGGGTTCACGCTGACGGGAGCACAGGCCGTCCTGGGAAAGGAGTCGGACGCACTGGACCTTGTCGACTTCCTGGTTGCGCGAAGCCTCGTCGTGCCGATGCCGGGGGAGTCCAGCCAGCCCCGCTTCGCGATGCTTGAATCCATCCGCCAGTTCGGGATGGAGGAACTCCTGGCCAGCGGCGACGACGAGAAGGTCCGTACCGCCCATGCCGACTGGCTGATCCAACTCGCCGAGGATGCGGTCCCCTACTACGACGGACCGCTGCTGCATGCCTACCTCTCGATGGTATGGACCGAGATGGACAACATCCGCGCTGCCCTGGCCTGGAGCCTGAACCGCGAGGACGGCATCCGGGCCAACCGGCTCGCTGGTGCGGTCTGGCGCGTCTGGGGAAGCGGGGAGTCTCGATGGCAATCGAGCCGTCCCGTGGCTGAAGTCCGGCGCGAGGCGCGCGCCTGGAGCGAGAAGGCGCTCGCCATCAGCGCAGCCGTGCCATTCGAGCACGTCGTCGAAGCGATGTGCGGAATGGGCCTCTTGCTCGATTCGGTCGAGGAAACAGACCGCAAAAGCACGCTCATGGAGGAACTGCTGGTCAGGTCCAACGCCGCATCCCTGCCTCACGGGGCCTACTGGGCGCACTTCGCATTGGCTGATGTTGCCCGGATCCGGGGAGACTGGCCTACGGCCCGGGCCGAAGCCGAGGCAGCGATTGCCCTGGCTCCACTCATCCGGGACCCCGACAATCAGCGCTGCGGTGCGGAGATTCATTTCGCCGGGATCCTCTACGCAGAGGGAAATCTCGACGCCGCGCGATCGCATTACCTGACGGCGCTCGAGTTCGGCGAGCGTGCGGGAAATCCGCTCCATCTCTCCCTCGCGACCATCTCGCTTTCCTCGGTCTACCGTCGTCTTGGGGATTCACATCTGGCGGCGGACTACGCCCTCAAGGCGCTGGACATCCTGGCATCGCTGAATGATGTCGCGCGCACGCGCGTCCCGATGCTGACGCTCGCCGAACTCGCCCGCAAACAGGGTCAATACGCCGAAGCCATATGCTTCCTGGCTCACGCAGCATCGGTACCCGGCTTCATGAATGGCCTGGAGGTCGACGAGACACGGATAGCCCCATACCGGGACCTGCTCCCGGAGTCGCAGTTCGCGGCTGCCTGGCAAGAGGGATCGGAAGCGTCGCCCGCGGCCATGCGGGCCAAAGCTCGGGCCTTCGCCGAGACCACGACGCCCGGACCACAAATCCAGATCGTGACGCTCCCTTCACCGCTGCTCTCCCCGCGCGAGGAAGAGGTTCTCCGCCTGCTCGTCGCGGGACGGACGAACCGCGCCATCGGGCAGGAGCTCTTCATCAGCGAACGCACGGTCGAGAAACACGTTCTCCACATCATGACCAAGCTTGATCTCGACTCGAGAACCGGCATCGTCGCCTGGGCTGTCCGGAACGGCGTCGCGTAGGCGCTATCGCCTCCTCGCCGGTTCCGGCTCGTCATTCCACGTCGGATCGGTCGCGAGCACGGTGCGCCGCACAACCAGCATCACGACGCCCGCCCCTACCAGCGCGAAGCTGAACCAGAACGCCGCCGGCAGCGGCCCGATGTAGAGGCTGTCCGTCCGAATCCGCTCGATGAAATACCGCGCGATCCCATACGTGATGAGGTAGATCCACGCGATGTCGCCCGGCCGCAACCAGCGCAGCCTCGGCGCACGCAGCACCAGCCACGCCAGCACCGCCATGTTTGCCACATCGAACACGGATTCATAGAGGAACGTGGGGTGGAACGTCGCGAACTGCTCGTACCCTGCCGGCCGGTGCGCCGGGTCGATCTGCACCGCCCATGGCAGCGTGCTCGGCGTCCCGAAGGCCTCCTGGTTCGCCCAGTTCCCCCACCGCCCGATCGCCTGCCCCAGCGCAAGACCCGGCACCATTACATCGAACCACCGGAACACCGGCTGATCGTGCCGAAGGCAATACACGACCGCCGTCGTCACCCCGGCCACGATCGCCCCATGGATCGTCATCCCACCAAGCCGGACATTGATCGCCTCGGCCGGATGCTGCACGTAGAAGTCCCACTTCAGCATCACGTAATAGGCCCGCGCCCCGATCAGGCCAATGATCACGATCCACGGCACCATATCCAGCAGGAAATCGGGATCCATCCCCCGACGCACCGCCAGCCAGGCCGCCAAGCCGATCCCGCACGCCATTCCCATCAGGATGAAAATCGCGTACCAGCGGATGTCCAGCGGCCCGACCGAGAACGCGATGGGGCTATGAGGGCTTGGCATGTCGATGTCCCATGGGTACGAAGAAACCCGCTCCGGATTCAGCCGCGACTACTACCCGACCGTGCGGGCGGCCACGAAGTGGGCGATCTCCTCGGCGGTCGGCAGCGCGGCAATCGCACCCGGCTTCGTCGTCGCGATCGCTCCGGCGGCCATCCCGAACCGAATGTCGTCGTCCGCAACACCGCGCCATCCGCCCGCGATCAGGCGCGACAACAGGGCTGCCGTGAAGGCATCGCCCGCCCCGGTCGGCTCGACGGCATCCACGGCGAAGACGGGATGCGCCGTCCAGCAACGCTCGCCATCAACGAAGCGCCGCGCCCGCACCTCGCGCGCACCGTCGGTGATCACGACCACCGGCGCACCATACGCATCGAGCATCGCCGTGGCGGCGTCCATCGTGCCGGTGTCCCAAAGCGCTTCCGCATCGTCCAGGCTCAGCTTGATGACCGTTGCCGCCGCCATCAGCGGCGCGCAGGCATCCCGCAACGCCGCCAGATCCGGCCAGAGCGTCGGACGCACATTCACATCGAAGACGAGCGGAATGCTCGACGCCGCCGCAACTGCCGCCGCGTGCTCGACCGCTTCCCGCGAGGGGGACGCCGACAGCGAGACCGAGCCGAAGACCAGCGCCTCCACCCGGTCAGCCATCAATCCAATCGCGTCGACGTCAGCAGGCGTCAGCAGGCGATCGGCCATCCGTACAAGCCGGAAGCGCCCATCGCCGCGCCGGTCCTTCCAGGCGTAGGCGATCGTGGTTTCAGCATCGGCAGTCTGCCGGACGTGCGTCGTGTCGATGCCTTCTGCCTGCATCAGCGCGATCAGGCGGTCGCCGAACGGGTCCAGCCCGACGACGGAGGCCATCACGGAGGGCACGCCGAGCCGGGCAAGCCCGACGGCGACATTCATGGGCGCCCCACCTTCGCGGATGGTCAGCGTCCCGGCATTGGAAAGATCGGTATCGGTGCCGGCAATCAGGTCGATCAGGCACTCACCGATCGAGACCACGGGCTTGCTTGCAGCATGGGTCATTCGCGGGGTCAACTCGCCTTCGCCTGGGCGCGCGGCATATCGCGCTCCACCCCGGTCACATCGCGCACGCTCTCCAGCCGGTGCATAATCCGGTTGAGCTGGCCAACGCCTTCCACTTCAATCGTGAGGAGGAGCGTCACCGTGCGGTCGTCGTGCGTCTGGGTAAGCACGGAAAGAATGTTCACGCGCTCGTCGGAGAGCAACGTGCTGACATCGCGCAGCAACCCCACCCGATCGAGCGCATAGAGGCGTACCGGCACCGGATGCGTCTCCGCGATCTGCCCGCCCCAGGTGACCGGCACCAGCCGTTCCGGATCGGGCATGTTCACGATATTCACGCAGTCTGTACGGTGATAGACCACGCCACGCCCGCGGGTGACATAGCCGACGATGTCATCGCCCGGCACTGGCTTGCAGCAATTCGCCTGCACGGTGAGCATGCCGCCAGCACCCATCACCTCGACCCGCGCGGGCGTCGTGGGCGCCTTCACCGCGGTCGAGATCGGGAAGATATCCTTCGGGGTCTCGTCGAGCTTGCTGAAGATCGTCTGCGCCGTGATGCCGCCGTAACCGATGGCGGCCAGGAAATCGTCCAGCTTCGTGTAGCGCGGGAATCGCTGGAGCACATCGTCCAGCTTCATCTCCAGCGCCAGCCGCTTCAGCTCGCGCTCCAGGATCTCGCGCCCCTGCGCGATGTTCTCGTCGCGCTCCTGGCGGCGGAACCACTGGCGAATCTTCTCGCGGGCGGAGGCCGTCTTCACATATCCGGAACTGACTTGCAGCCAATCACGCCGGGGGCCGTTCACCGTGTTCGCGGTGCGGATCTTCACGACCTGGCCGTTCTGGAGCTTGTAGTCCAGCGGCACCATCTGGCCGTTCACCGTCGCCCCGACACAATGATGGCCGACCTGCGTATGGATGCGATACGCGAAG
This sequence comes from Thermomicrobiales bacterium, assembly GCA_049840815.1. Lineage (GTDB taxonomy): Bacteria > Chloroflexota > Chloroflexia > Thermomicrobiales > UBA6265 > JASGDN01. The sequence goes on from JASGJI010000001.1 coordinate 91,459, forward strand.
TCGACCGGGGTGGCGCCATTCGGTAGTTCGATGATGTCGCCGGCGGGGGTAAAACAGTACACCATGTCCTGGAAGACGTCGGACTTGAGGGATTCGACGAACTCCTCGGCGTCGGCAATCTCGTCGCGCCAGTCCATGAGTTGACGCAGCCAGGTGATCTTCGCTTCCAGGCGGGAATCCGACTTCCCACCCTCCTTGTACCGCCAGTGCGCCGCGATCCCGTAATCGGCGACGCGATGCATCTCCCAGGTACGGATCTGGATTTCGACAGAATGCCCGTCAGGACCGATCACGCCAGTGTGGAGGCTCTGGTACATGCTCTCCTTCGGCGTGGCGATGTAGTCGTCGATCTCGCCGGGAATCGGATGCCAGCGGCCATGCACGATGCCGAGCACGCTGTAGCACTCCTGCACCGTCTCCACGAGGATGCGAATGCCGATGACGTCGTAGATCTCCTCGAACGCCCGGCCCTTGCGGTTCATCTTGCGATAGATCGAGTAGACGTGCTTCTTCCGCCCGCTCATCTCGGCATGGATGCCGGCAGCGTCCAGCAGCTCCTGCAGGTCGGCCTGCACCCGGCGGATGTAGACACCCTCGTTCGCCCCGCGCTTCTCCAGCTCCTGCGTGATGTGCGCGTATTCCTGCGGCTTCAGATAGCGAAAGGCCAAGTCCTCGAGTTCGGACTTGACCTGCCAGATGCCGAGCCGATTGGCGAGCGGCGCGTAGATTTCCATCGTCTGCTGGGAAATGCGTACTTGCTTGTGCGGCGGCTGGGCGTAGAGGGTGCGCATGTTGTGCAGGCGGTCGGCCAGTTTGATGAGCACCACACCGATATCGTCCACCATCGCGAGGAACATCTTGCGCAGGCTCTCCGCCTGCTGCTCCTTGGCGCGGGCCTCGACCGTGCGGCCGTCCTCCCCCTCGGGCGACCAGGGGATCTGACCGAGTTTGGTGACGCCATCGACGAGCTTGGAAACACGACTCCCGAACTGCTCGTCGATCTGCTCGCTGGTGACGTCCGTGTCCTCCACCACATCGTGGAGGAGGCCTCCGGCGAGGGTCTCCGCATCGAGGTTCATCATCGCGAGGATGGCAGTGGTCTCGATCGGATGGACAATGTAGGGCTCGCCCGACTTGCGACGGACGCCATCGTGCGCCGCGAAGGCGACCTCGACGGCACGCGCCACGAACTCGAGGTCCGGGAGCAGGGTGTCCTTCGCCAGCGCCTCGTCGAGGTCATTCAGCGCCACCAGCACCGATGGCTCATAAACCTCCTCCGGCGTGATCGCGGCGCGATCGATCCCTTCGCGCTCGGCGTGGCGCTTCAGCAGCACATCGATAAGGGTGGTGCGAAGAGAAAGAGGGGTGGGGGTAGCTACTGTCTTCATGCTGGCGTCGCTCCGCATGATCCGCTCGCAGGACCGGGATATTCAGGTGATCCGCTATCAGGTTGTGGGGACCCGAGTGGGGATGACCTGTCCCGTACGGGGTTGGAGTCGATCTCGCCATTAGCGCCATTGCTGCGGCAAGTGTAGGCGCGTCACAAAAAGGCCGTCAACAGTTTGTGAATCCGGATTCGTGATCGTTGTCACATAGGAACGATTCCCGGCAGAAAACCCAACGCCCTGCAACGTATTATGTCTTACTGAGTCGCACTAGATCCGGATAGACAAAACGTGTTCAGAATACATCGCGTTTGGAGGAGCCGCCCGCGTGTCGGCCCGGTTCACGATACACGTCGGGCCAACACGCGAACGATGCCGATCTATCCGGACTGATTCCGTATCGGGCGTCATCCCGCGGCCCTCTGCGAGACACGAGACAGTGCCCCCGGACTCTCGTCCAGGGGCACTGTCATCACATCCCGGGAGCAGGCGGGATCGCGTTGCCTACTCCTCGACGATGAGCACGGTCACCATGCCGAACATCCCGTGCTCGCCTTCGGCGTGACTCAGGATGTGGCAATGGAAGGCCCAGACTCCGACCTCCGTCGCATCGACCAGCACCTCGAAGCGCTGGCCCGGAGCGACATTGATCGTGTCGCACATGTACGGCTGCGGAAGCAGCCACCCATCCTGTGCGATCACCTGCTGGGGCATGCCATGGAGGTGCATCGGGTGAATCATCTGCCCCTCGTTCAGGTAGCGGATGAGCACCTTCTGCCCCTTCTTGGCCTTGAAGGGAAGCGTCGCGGGGAAGCTCTTGCCATTGATGGTAAAGCCGCCCATCGCGCCGTCGTTAAGGATCATGGTGTATTCGATATCGAAGTCCGGGCGCGTCTTCGGGTCCTTCGGCTCGACGATGAAGGCGCCGAGCAGACCCATCGGCACCTGCTTCGCAGAATTGGCGTGGGAGTGGTACATGTGCGTACCGGCGTTGCCCTCGCGGACCGTGAACTCGTAGGTGTACTTGCTGCCCGGCGTCACGATCGGCTGGGTGATGAAGGGCACGCCATCCTGATCGTTCGGCACAATCAGGCCGTGCCAGTGAATGGCGGTGCTTTCGGTGAGGAGGTTCGTGAGATGGATGCGGACCTTGTCACCTTCGGTGACGCGAATCTCCGGCCCCGGAACCTGCTCGTTGTAGGCCCAGGCGAGTACCGTCTTGCCCGGCTCATATTCCCAGTTGACGATCTTGGCGGTCAGGTCGAAGACCTTCACGTCGCCGTCCATCGTGTACGAGAGCGGCTGGTTTCCGTGGCCGGAGGTATAGGCCGGGAAGGCCTTGATCCCCGCCTCGTGCATCGCATCCATCTGCTGCCAGGTCATCGGCGCATTCGGATCGGTGGGGACGGCGATGGTCGGCTCCGGGGTTGGGGAGCTCATATCCATCCCCTCGTGCCCGGAGGCCGGCGTGCCCTCCGCGCCCGCGAGACGCGGCAACGCGGCAGAAACCGTGGTGGCCAGAGCACCGACGCCGCCAATACCCGCCATCGCCATCAGGCGGCGGCGGGACAGGTCGGAACGATGGTGGTCCGGGGTGGTGGCGGGAGTAGTTCGGGGTTCGGTGGCGGACGTCATTGGGTGCGATCCTCTCGTGACAAGTGCCGGTGAATCCTCTTCGATTCACAGCCCTATCGTAGGATTCCCCCGCCGTTCGCACCCCGCGCCCTGGGGTGGTTCCACGCCACGGGCCGGGTGGGATGCGTCCCACCCCAACGGGTAGGACACCACGATCACGTCCCGAGATCGACCAACCCGGACCGGATAGCATAGGCGATCACCTGCGACCGGTTGTTCAGGTGCAGCTTGTCCAGAATGTTCCGCAGGTGGTACTTGACCGTGTTCGGGCTGACGTAGAGCCGATCCGCCAGCTCGCGGTTGGACGTCACGCCGCGCACCAGCAGCTCCAGCACCTCGCGTTCACGCTCCGTCAGCGGCTGGGCCTGGACTTCCTCCGGCGGCGGCGAGGATGCCTGCCGCGCGAACTCGCCCAGCACCTTCCGCGCGAGGAGCGGACTGAAGGCCGGCTCCCCCGCGACGACCTGCGCGAGTGACGCGAAGAGCGCTTCCGCCTCCAGGTTCTTGGAGAGATAGCCCTGCGCGCCGGACTTCACTGCCTCGAAGAGATCGGCATCGTCCTCCGAGGCCGTCAGCACCACCACGCGCACATCAGGCAGCTCGGCGGAGATGGCACGGGTCGCTTCCAGCCCGCTCGTGCCCGGCATCATCAGGTCCATCAGCACGATGTCCGGTCGTTCTGCCCGCGCCAGCGCGATCGCCTCGGCCCCGTTCCGCGCCTCACCCACAACCGTGATCGCGACGGGTTGTCCGGACGCGCCAGGCCGCCCTGCTTCCAGCAGGCTGCGCAGACCATCGCGGAACAGCGCGTGATCGTCGGCAATGGCTATGCGAATGGTTCGCGGCTGTCCAGTCATCGAAACGGCGTGTCCTCGCTATCCGTCGGGGAACTCCACCCCGACAATGGTCCCCTTCCCCGGCTCCGACATGATCCGGAAGGTCCCCCGAATCGACTCCGCGCGTTCCCGCATCGAGGTCAACCCGAAACGGGGAACGCCAGTCGCCATACCATCGAGGTCGTTCATGCCACGCCCATTATCCCGGATCGTGGCCAGGATTGTCCCCCGATCGAAGACGATGCTCACGACGACCTGCGTGGCGGCGGCATGCTTCCGGACATTGGTCAGCGCTTCCTGCACGATCCGCAGCAGCTGGACCTCCGTCAACGACGACAGACGACGCCCCACCTGCGGGTCGAACTCCAGCGTTGCCATGATCCCGCTCTGGTCCTGCCAGGTCTGGATGTAGTCGCGGACCACCGTCTCCAGGTCGGTCCCCTCCCCCAACGACGTCCGCAATCCGAGGATCGATTCGCGGATATCGGCGTACGCATCCCGCGCGGCGTCTTCCATCTGGATCAGGGAAGCATCGGCCCGCTCCAGCTGCCCGCCATCGACCTGCGCGCGGGTCGCCTGCGCCTTCGTGATGACGTAGCCAAGGACCTGCGCCGCACCGTCGTGCATCTCCCGCGCGATGCGTTCGCGTTCGGCGGTGGTGGCGAGCGCCTGCACCTGCGCGTGCAGCCTGGCGTTCTCCAGCGCGATGGCGGCGAGCCCGGCGAAGCGATGCAGCGTCTCCTCGTTCTCGGGGGTAAACCGCAACGCCGGATCGCCCTGCGCGATGTAGAGGTTGCCCAGCACGCGCGTGCCGCTCTCGATCGGCACGGCAAGCAGGGCATACATGGGAGGGTGATGCGGCGGAAACCCGACCGCCTCCGGGTGATCGCCGATCCTGCCGAGGCGGAGGCTCTGCCCATCGTGCAACACGACACCAAGCACGCCATGACCGGTCGGTTCCGGTCCGATGGCGATGCGTTCCTCCACAGTGATCCCGGACGTGAGGAACGCGGCGGCCTCGCCCGCGTCGTTCAGGTACGACAACGCGCCGTAGTGCGCGCCGCAGAGCCGCCGCGCCTCCTCCACCACACCCTGCAACACGTCCTGCACGTCGAGGTTGCGCTGGATGGCGAGGCTGGATTCGTGGAGGGCGACCATCTCCCGATGCTGCCCCTCCAGCCGGTCGGCGTACCCCTGCACGAGCCGGAAGACGACGTGGCAGAACGCGGCGCTGGCCACCGCGACGATGGCGAGCCCGATCAAGACGCCGCGCGTGCCGGTGAAGAGGTCGGGCAGCACCCAGCGCCGCACGGCCTCCAGCGCGGTCAGGAACGCGACGGGCGCGAGGAACCCGAGCACGCGGATCTGGCCGAGGGAGAATCGAGGCGAGCGGAGAGGAGACCGTTCCGCTCGCTCGGCTTCGTCAGGCGTGAATGGGTTGGCGGTCGTGTGATCGGGCACGCAGGCTCACCGGGAGGCATTCGGATAGCGATGCCCGGTATTGTACCGGCCCGCCCCAACCGGATGTGCCAGCACGTTACGTCCCCGAGTCTCCCCCGCCCTGTTTGGTCACGCCGAAGATGTAGCCTGCGATTGCCCCAAACAGGACCGCCACTTCCCCGGTTCCGAAGATACCGCGCACCGCGAGGATCGTCGCAAGCGCCATCAGCACGATTGCCATCACCTGTGAGCCGTATCCATGCCCAAAGAACGGGATCGTTACGCCCTTGCCGGCAGGTTCCGGTTCGGCAGCCGTTACGGGAAGGGACGCGCCAGCGAAGGCGTCGGAATCGGCATGATTGGCATGGAGCGTGAACGATCCGGGCTTGAACGCTGTCACACTGACCGATGTGCCCACCGCAGGCTGGATCGCGATCGCCTTTGCGAGATCGCCGTCCGCTTCCGACGACCATCGGATATCCGCTCCATCGACCACTGCGCCGGAGTGGGCAGCGACGTTGAACGTCTGCGGCGTACCAACGACGAGCGGACTCATCCCGCTGATAACCAGTGGCTCTGGACCCGCCACCAAACCAGCCCGGACGGTCGCATCTCCTTGCTGAATCGAATTCACGAAGACGGGCTGCACCGCCTTCCCAGTTTTCGCGAGATCAAGCAACCCGCCGATGGACGACGAGAAAGTGGTTCGCACGAAATGCAGGAGCCACCAGATGACGAGCGCGGCGAACACGAGAATCGCAAGCGGTAGCCAGGCATCGCGCCACCAACCGGTCGCGCCGTCCTTCTCCCCCGATTCGGGACTCGTGACGGCGGGTGGTGTCCCGGTCGGCGCTGCGGCACCCGATGCTTCTTGGGACGTCGCTGCCGGGGTCGATGGCGCTGCCAACGCAATGTGGGATGACGTCACCAGAACAACCATCAGCAGGCTGGCGATCGCCAGCACCGGAAAAAGCGGACTGATCGATCGCAGAACCCAACGCGTTCGTGGCATGACATGCCCCCACACGAAACCAGATTCAGCAAAATTGATCGTGGGCCCCAATGGATACGATTATGGGAATCTGCGCATCATATGTGAATGACCGAAACGGGTTAGTCAGTGGGGAGTCGTGCCCCTTCGCTTACCGAGCATCACCATACGCTGCTATGTATCGGCTCTCTTCTTGCCCAGAGATGCGATGCGCCGCATACTCCCGGGCAGGATGCCCAGACAATCCCGAACTGCTCACCCGGAGACTATGGGTGACCGGCAATAGGGCGAGACTCCCGCCCTGAACGATGGCGGCTTCCTCGTAGATGCGGCCCTTGTGGCCGCCGTGTTGTCCGGAACACAGGCGGCCACAAGGGCCGCATCTACGAGGAGCGATACCGCCTCTTGCCGGTCGCTCTATGTCGTACCACACGAACCACTCCGTCTATCGGGAGATGGTGCTCGAACACCTCTTCGTCGGTGAGATCATGCGCTATCACTGGATGCATGGACTTCCGCATGTCGAAATGCTGAAAAGCCAGGTTGACGCCAGCGGCTATGACATCGTCCTGGAATCAGGTAGCATCACCCGGCATATCCAGCTCAAGGCGTCGCACGTTGGATCGCACACGCCGCACGTTCCCATCAACTCGGCCCTCGCCCAGCGCCCGAGTGGCTGCATCGTATGGATGTACTTCGATCCCGAGACGCTCCACTTCACACATTTCCTCTGGTTTGGTAGCGATCCAGGGACGCCGCTCCCTTCCATCGAGAACTTCAAGGTCGCGACCCATAACAAGCGAAACGCCAAGGAAATCAAGACGGAGCGCAAACACACCCGCATGCTTCCTCGAGGGAAGTTCGTCCGACTCGACACCATTGCGGACGTTGGCACCGCACTCTTCGGTACATCAACGATGGAGGCTTCATAAGAATCGGTCGCGTGTAGGCCCAAGGACGCGAAGCGGCAGGTGGCCCCGTCAGCGAATCCCCGGCCCGTTGCGCCGTTCTGTACAATATCCACACAACCCATCGCCGCTTCGCGCGATGCTATCCCGGCAGTCGCCCAAGGAGAACGCTCGCCCATGTCGTCATCCCCTGCCCCCCTCATCCGCCCCCACACCCTCACCAGCCTCCCCCTGAAACCCGCCAGTGGCGGCCCGGCTGCGTCCGCGAAGCCCGACCTCTACCTGGAGGCCGTTCGCTCCCGCACCGTCGTCTACGACGGATCCATGGGCGCCACCATCCTCAACATGCAGCTCACCGCGGAGGACTACGGCGGCAAGGAGGGCTTCAACGACTACCTCGCTACCGTCCGTCCCGAGATCATCGAGCAGATCCACGCCTCCTTCCTTGAAGTCGGCTGCGATGTCCTCGAAACCGACACCTTCGGCTCCAGCTGGATCAAGGCCGAGGAATACGGCCTCGGCGACCAGACCTACAACCTCAACTACAACGCAGCCGCCCTCGCCCGCCGCGTCGCCGACCAATACAGCACCGCGAAGAAGCCCCGCTTCGTCGCCGGCTCCATCGGCCCCACCGGCCTCCTGCCCGCGTCGGAAGACCCGATGCTCGGCAACCACCGCTTCACCGAGGTGCGCGATCTCTTCACCGAGCAGATCAAGGGCCTCATGGACGGCGGCTCCGATGTCCTCATTATCGAGACCGTGCAAGACATCCTCGAACTGAAGGCCGCCATCCACGCCGCCCAGCTCGTCTTCCGCGAGAAGGGCCGCCGTCTGCCCATCCAGGCATCCATCACGCTGGACACCTCCGGCCGCATGCTGCTCGGCACCGACATCGCCGCCGCCCTCAACATCCTGGAGCACCAGCCGGTCGACATCATCGGCCTCAACTGCTCCACTGGCCCGGACTACATGCGCGAACCCGCCCGCTATCTCGGCGAATACAGCACGCGCCCTGTCTCGATCATCCCGAACGCCGGCATCCCCATCAACGTCAACGGCCTCGCCGTCTTCCCGATGGAGCCGGAGCCGATGGCACGCGGCCTCCGCGAGATGGTCGAGGATTTCGGCGTCAACATCATCGGCGGCTGCTGCGGCACCACGCCGGATCACCTCGCCGCCGCCATCCACGAGGTCGAGACCAAGCCGGTCGTGATGCGGCCAATCAAGCCGCTGCCCCAGGTCTCCAGCATGATCAAGGCGGTCGACCTCCAACAGGACCCCGCCCCCACCATCATCGGCGAGCGCGTGAACACCCTCGGCTCCCGCAAGGTGAAGCGCCTCGTCCTCGCCGATGACCTCGATGGCGTGCTGGAGGTCGCCACCAGCCAGATGGAGGAGGGCGCGCACACCCTCGACGTCTGCGTGGCCCTCACCGAGCTCACCAACGAGAAGGACGTCATGCGTCGCCTCGTCAAGAAGCTCGCCCTCACCGTCGATGGCCCGCTGGTGATCGACTCCACGGAGGCCGACGTCCTTCAGGATGCGCTGGAGCAGTACCCCGGTCGCGCCATCATCAACTCCATCAACATGGAGAACGGCCGCAAGCGGATCGAGGAGGTCCTCCCCCTCGCCCAGGCCCACGGCTCCGCCCTCGTCGCCCTCACCATCGACGAGGACGGCATGGCGAAGACGCGCGAACGCAAGCTGGAAGTCGCGCAGAGGATCCACGACATCGTCACCGGCGAATACGGCCTCGCCCCCGAGGACCTGATCTTCGACACCCTCACCTTCCCGCTCACCACTGGCGATCCCGAGCTGGTGAACAGCGCGATCGAGACGATCGAGGGCATCCGTCTCATTGAGGAGGCGATGCCGGGCGTGATGAGCGTGCTCGGCGTCTCGAACGTCTCCTTCGGCATCAACCCCGCCGCCCGCAAGGTCGTCAACGCCGTCTTCCTCTATCACGCCATCAAGGCCGGGCTCGACCTCGCGATCATCCACCCCTCGCACGTCGTCCCCTTCGCGGAGATCCCGCAGGAGGAACGCGACCTCGCCGAGGACCTCGTCCTGAACCGCCGCCCGGATGCGCTGCAGCGGATCATCGAGTTCTACGAAGGCAAGACCGAGGACACCTCATCCGCCATCGATCCGATGGCCGGCATGACCGTCCGCGAGCGCCTGCACTTCCGCATCGTCTTCCGCAAGAAGGACGGGATCGAGGCCGACATCGACGAAGCGGTCGCCGAATCCGGCGATGCCGTGGAAATCCTGAACAACGTCCTGCTGCCCGCGATGAAGGAGGTCGGCGACAAGTTCGGCGCCGGCGAACTCATCCTCCCCTTCGTCCTCCAGTCTGCCGAGGCGATGAAGAAGGCCGTCTCCCAGCTGGAGAACTACCTGGAGAAGGTGGAAGGCTCCACCAAGGGCCACGTCGTGCTGGCGACGGTCTACGGCGATGTCCACGACATCGGCAAGAACCTCGTCAACACGATCCTCTCGAACAACGGCTACACCGTGCACGACCTTGGCAAGCAGGTGCCGATCAACAAGATCATCGACAAGGCGGTGGAGGTGAAGGCGGACGCGATCGGCCTCTCCGCCCTGCTCGTCTCCACCAGCAAGCAGATGCCGCTCTGCGTGAAGGAGCTGCATCACCAGGGTCTCACCTTCCCGGTGATGATCGGTGGCGCGGCGATCAACCGGCCCTACGCGCACCGTTCGCTCTTCGTGGACGAAGGCACGCCCTACCCCGCCGGCGTCTTCTACGCGAAGGATGCCTTCGAGGGCCTGGCGCTGATGGATCGCATCGTCGACAACGATGCCCGCCAGCAGCTGACCGAGGAGAACCTTGCCGCCGCGCTTCGCACCATCGGCAAGCCGGGTCGCGAATCGTTCTCCGTGCCGGAGAAATCGGCCGACACCACCCGCTCGAACACATCGCTCGTCACCCCGCCGACCCCGCCCTTCTGGGGCGTGCGCGAGATGACCGACTTCACGCTGGACGATGTCTGGCCGCACCTCGACCTGCAGACACTCTTCCGCCTCCACTGGGGTGGCAAGGGCCTGAAAGGCGAGGCGTGGGATGCCATGCAGCGCGACGAGTTCTTCCCCCGCCTCAAGGCGCTGGAGGACGATGCGAAGGCGACTGGCTGGCTGAAGCCCCGCGTCCGCTACGGCTACTTCCCGGCGAACTCGCAGGGTAACGACCTCATCATCTACGACCCCGAGGACCACGCGAAGGAACTGCTGCGCTTCGACTTCCCACGTCAACCGGCCCGCGAACGCCTCTGCCTCGCCGACTATTTCCAGCCGGTGGAATCGGGGGTCAAGGATGTGGTCGTCTTCCAGATCGTGACGATGGGCAGCGATGCCACCCGCCACACCGAGGAGACGCAGGCGCGCGGCGACTACTCGGAAAGCTACTACGGGCACGGCCTCAGCGTTTCCGGGACGGAGGCCCTGGCCGAGATGGTCCACCAGCGTGTCCGCGCCGCGCTCGGGATCGGTGAGGAAGGCGGCAAGCGCTACTCGTGGGGCTATCCGTCCATCCCGGACCTCGCCCAGCACGAGTTGGTCAAGAAGCTGCTTGACTTCGGCAGCATCGGGATCGAGCTGACCGACGGCTTCCAGTTCTCGCCGGAGCAGACGACCGCCGCCATCGTCGTCCACCACCCGGAAGCGAAGTACTACGGCCTCGCCCGCACTGGCGGCGGCGAGAGCGGGATCTCGTCCACCGGCGAGATCCGGGAAGCGGCAGCCAACGTCGCCTAAGCTGGCGGCACCCGGCACGACGAACGAGACGCGGTCCCGGTGCAATACCGGGACCGCGTCTCGTTCTGGCCTCGGTTTGGGAGGGAACCCGCTTCACCCCGCATCCGCATCGGTGATCAGCCGGGAACACGTCTCGCCAGGCTCGGTCCTACCCTGAGCGGGCCAGGGCACGTTCGCATACGGCTGGCAAGACCGTCGACTGCCCCACGCTCGGGGTCACCTCGTGAGCGCAGCCTCGCAATACACCCGCGATCGCGGCACGAATGATGCGATCACGCGGCCCATTGGCGGTATCAAGACTCGTTCCCAGATAATGATAGGTCTTGTTGACATCAATCGACATGCGTCGTAGTCTCCCGCCATCGTCGGGCACGCTCGGGGATTTCCCGCCGGCCCAGGGCCATTCGTAGGAGTGATGCCGACCGCTCCTGTCCGTCCACATCCATCCCCGGTCCGCGAGGTCCCCGTCCGCCCCCGCCCTCCGCGCATCCCTTCCTGTGTGTTCGTCACATCCAGTGACTCGAGCAACGGCACCCCCGCCGCCGCTCCCGCCACACGCCATGGAGGTTCTCCCGATGCCGGCACCTCACGATTCAGACACCCACGACCAACCCTCCTCCGCGGTCGACGAATCGACGCCCCTCACCCCGGAATCCCCACCTGAATCGATCCCGGTCGCCCCCATTCATCTCATCAACCGGCGGCACCTGCTGGAGATGGGGGCCTTCACCGGCGCGGCGGCGGGCATCGGCCTCGCCACTCACGCCTTCGGACAGGAGTCCACACCATCCGCCTCCCCGGAGACCTCGCCCGAAGCCAGCCCGATGGCGGGCATGGGCGACATGGACATGAACCCGCAGCACGCGAACACCAACACCGGGTTCTCGTTCTTCGTCCCTGCCCAGATCTCCATCCTCCGCGCCGCCTGCAACCGTCTCATCCCCACCGATGACAGCGGCCCCGGCGCCGAGGAAGCCGGCGTCGTCTACTTCATCGACCGCGAGATGGCTTCCCGCAAGAACTTCCGCGGCCCCCGCTACGACCGCGGCCCCTTCGTCACCGGTGAGGCCACCCAAGGCGACCAGTCCGCCATGCCCCTGCCCGATCGCTTCCGCATCGGTCTCCTCAGCATGGATGCCTACGCCAAGTCGAAATACAGCGGCACCGGATTCGCCTCCCTCACCGCCGACCAGCAGGACCAGATCCTGAAGGATATGAGCGGCGGCAACGTGGACGCCTTCGGCTCGATCTCGATCGACAAGGCGCCGCTCACGCCAATGGCTTCCGGCGGCCAGCCGGGCATCACGGCCCAATCGTTCTTCTCGCTCCTGCTCTCCTACACCATGGCCGGCTTCTTCTCCGATCCTGTCCACGGCGGCAACCGCGACATGGTCGGCTGGAAACTCATCGGCTTCCCCGGCGCCCATCTCAGCTGGGCCGACCAGATCGAGAACTACAACAAGCCCTTCCAGGGCGACTACATCTCACTCGGCCAGTATCAGCAGCAAGTCGGCGGGGAGTCGTAATCATGGCCACCAAGCTTCCGCACACCGATGTCGTCTTTATCGGCTTCGGCATGGTCGGATCGATCATCGCCGCCGAACTGGCCAAGAACACCAAGCTGAAGATGGTCGCGCTCGAACGCGGCCCCTACCGCGACACCTTCCCGGATTTCATCCAGGACCACTTCGACGAGTGGCGCTACGCCGTCCAGAGCGGCCTGTTCATGGATCTTTCCAAGAACACCGTCACCTTCCGCAACAACGCCGATCAATCCGCCGCCCCGATGCGCGAATACGGCTCCTTCCTGCCCGGCAACGGCGTCGGCGGCGCGATGGTCCACTGGAACGGTCAGCTCTGGCGCTTCCTCGACTACTTCTTCGAATACCGCAGCCACCTGGAGGAGCGCTACGGCAAGGACTACCTGCCGAAGGACACCACCATCCAGGACTGGCCGATGACCTATGCCGAAATCGAGCCCTTCTACACGAAGTTCGATGAGACATTTGGCATCAGTGGCAAGGCCGGCAACCTGAACAACGAGATCCAGGAGGGCGGCAACCCCTTCGAAGGCCCACGTTCCAAGGAGTACCCACAGGCACCCGGCAAGATCCCCTACGGCTCATCCCTCTTCGCCGACGCGGCCAAGGAACTCGGCTACAAGCCCTTCCCGCAGCCCAATGGCAACAGCACGGGAGCCTATACCAATCCCTACGGCCAGAAGCTCGGCCCCTGCAACTACTGCGGCTTCTGCGAGCGCTTCGGCTGTCACACCGGCGCCAAGGCCAGCCCGATCCTGATGACCGTCCCCTACGCCCTCGCCAGCGGCAACCTCGAAATCCGCCAATTCTCGACCGTCTACCGCATCAATCACCAGGACGGCAAGGCGACCTCCGTCACCTACTTCGATGCCAATGGCCTTGAAGTGGAACAGCCCGCCGACCTGATCGTGCTCGGCGCCTTCACGCTGGAGAACAACCGGCTGATGATGCTCAGCCAGATCGGCGAGATCTACGACCCGAAGACCGAAAAAGGCACCGTCGGGCGCAACTACACCTATCAGGTGGGCGGCGCGGGCGGCACCGTCTGGTTCGAGGACAAGATCATGAACCGCTTCATGGGCAGCGGCTCCAGCGGTATGTCCATCGACGAGTTCAATTCGGACAACTTCGACCACACCGGGCTGGGCTTCTTCGGAGGCGGCAACATCACCTGCAACGTCATCGGTGCCCGCCCCATCCTGAACAACGGCCCCCTTCCACCGAAGACGCCCACCTGGGGCAGTGAATGGAAGGCCGCCGCTGCCAAGTGGTACAACCGCTCGGTCTCCTTCGGCATGCAGGGCGAATCACCCGCCTACCGCCAGAATCACGTCGACCTCGATCCCACCTACAAGGACCAGTTCGGCGATCCCCTCCTGCGCATCACCTTCGACTTCACGGACAACGAGCGCAAGATGGTGCAGTACACCAACGAGAATGTCTTCCCGAACATCGCGAAGCAGCTCGGCGGCACCCAGTCCGCCATCAACGGCAATATCACGAGCTACAACATCGTTCCCTACCAGAGCACCCACGTTCAGGGTGGCACCGTGGTGGGCAGCGATCCCTCGAACTCCGTCGTCAACAAGTACTGCCAGTCGTGGGACGTGGAGAACCTCTTCGTCGTCGGCGCATCGAACTTCCCGCAGCACGGCGGCTATAACCCGACCGGCACCGTCGGCGCCCTCGCCTACTGGGCAGCGGACGCCATCATCAGCAAGTACCTGCCGAAGCCAGGCTCCATCGCCTGACCTCGTTGGGAGCATCATCGGTGTGACGACCGGAGAGCCGGGATCGCGTCCATGCGGTCCCGGCTCCCTGTGTCCGGAACCGCGCGTACCCGCTTGCCGTTCTCCTTCCGGGACCATCCACGAACCGCACGCTCGTCGAGCCGCGCGGACGACACCCGATCCGGAGACCGTCCAGCCATGCCCACACCCACCCTGCTTGCTCACCCACTCACCCGCCGCACCGTCCTCGGTGGCGTCGCCGCCAGCCTGCTCGTGCCCGCGTTCGGCGGCCGGGCATTCGCCGCAGCCACACCCGCGACGCGATCGCTCCGCCGCGAGAAACCCGCCCCCTCACTGGAGATCCTCACCGATATCCTCCAGCAGCTGCCGGGCAGCCTCGCCACCATGGACGACCCGCAGATCCTCTTCACCTTCGCCGATCTGGAGGCCCAGTTCGCCGCGCTCGATGTCCCGCCATTCACCGGCTGGGATGGCACAGTCGAGCAATCGCGAACATATATGAACGCCACCTCCATGCTGCCGCTCGGCAACGTCGGGGCGATGCTCTACTCCGCCGACGAGGAGTTCATCGAGACGATCGGCTTCAACCCGCTGGCCACTCACCAGGCGTTGCAGGTCGGCCTTGCCGCGGGGGCGGTCATGGCCTTCCGGGGCGGTATCGATCTGGACGCCGTCACCACCGCCCTCGAAGCGGCTGGCTACACGCCAATGGAAACAAGCACCGGCGAACCCGCCTGGTCGAACGGCCCCGACGGCGAGTTCTCGCCGATGGACCCCATCCAGCGCCGCACGATCGGCGCGATGAACAACGTCTTCATCCTTGCCGACGAGTGGCTCGTTTTCACGCGCACCTTCGCCGTGCTGGATGCCATCGCGACGTTCGCCGCCGACACGACCGAGGATTCCCTCTTCGCCGTCGCCGGGGTTTCCGAAGCGGTCGCCATGCTGAACGACGACACCATTGCGGCCTACGCGCTGGCGGGGCGCATGCTCACCCCGGAGATGACCTTCCCGCAGGGGACGGACATCCCGGATGACCTGGCCGCATCGGACGACGAGACCGGCCCGCTTGCCGCCGCCGACCTCCTGATGATGGCTGTCACGGGCGGCATCCGGGCACTCACGGACGGAGAAGACGTCGACGCCCTCGCCGATGTCGTGGTACAGGCGCTCCTCGCGATGGGCAGCCCGACCGATGCCAAGGACGCGGCAGCAATCGTCGCCACCCGCTGGGACTCCCTCGAATCGTCCATCACGAAGATGCCATACTCCGGCCAGTTGGCGCTCGACATCGCGGAAGCCGTCGGGACTGTTGCCTCCTTCGACTTCTCGATCGCCGGCTCCCCTGCCGCGTGGTTCCGACTGATCGACAACCGCGACTGGCTGCCCTTCGTCACCACCGGCGGCAATGCCTGAGCCCTGTCCCATGAGCGCAATCCGCCACCCTGCCTTCCGGTTCGCGGACACTGGCTGTCCAGTCGGCGCCGTATCCTGTCCCTAGGGGTCGGCAGGCGCTGGCCGCACACCGGAGGAGCACGGCATGACATCGGATCGCGCGCACGTGGAAGCCCTGCTGATCCTGCTCGACCACACGCTGGAGGAATCCTCCGCCGAATTCGGTTGGGACCACTGGCATTCGCTGGTCCGCAACCTCTCCACCACCCGCCCCGAGGACTGGGATGCCCTCCCGGCCGGTGGTGGGAGAACCATCCGCCAGCTCGTGCGCCACGTCGGCCGCACCTTCCCGATGTACGCCAATCACGCCTTCGGTGACGGCACGCGGGACTGGGAGGAGATCGAGGTCGGCGGCCTCACACCGGGCGAGACGCCAGAGGAGACGATCGTCTGGCTCCGCGCCTGTCACCGCTCCCTGCGCGACGCCGTCAACCAGCTGACCGATGCCGACCTGCTCGTGATGCGCAAGGCCCCCTGGGGCGACGAATACGAAACCCGCCGTCTGATCGAGCTGCAGATTCAGCACGCGCTCTATCACGTCGGCGAGATCAACCACATCCGCGCCCTGCTCCAGGGCAACGACGACTGGGATCATCAGGACATGGATCGGGAGGAAATCCCGGCCTCCGCAACCACGACCACCACCACCGGCCCCGGCTGACCCAGCGACACGATCCGCCGGTCCGGGTATCCTCCTCCCAGCACCAATCGACCGTCCCACCCCGGAGGAACACCCGTGTCCGACGCAACCACCACGCCAGCCACCGCCATCGAACTGCCCGACTTCCGCGAGGTCCGCGCCGCCGCCGCGACCATCGACGGCAGCGTGCATCGCACCCCGGTGCTCACCTCCACCCGCGTCGATGCGGAGGCGGGCGCGCAGCTCTTCTTCAAGGCGGAGAACCTGCAACGGATGGGCGCATTCAAGATCCGGGGCGCCTTCAATGCCCTCAGCCAGTTCGACGACCACCAGCGCGAAGGCGGCGTGGTTGCGTTCTCCTCCGGCAATCACGCCCAGGCAGTCGCCCTTGCCGCCCGCGACCTCGGCATCCCGGCCGTGATCGTGATGCCGGAGGACGCCCCGGCCATGAAGATCGCCGCCACCAAGGGCTACGGCGCGGAAGTCGTCACCTTCAATCGGTACACCGAAGACCGCGAGGCCATCGGCCGCGCCATCGCCAGCGAGCGCGGCATGACCCTCATCCCCCCCTACGACCATCCGGACGTGATCGCCGGTCAGGGCACCGCCGCGCTGGAGTTGATCGAGGAGGTCGGGCACCTGGACGCGATCTTCGTTCCCCTCGGTGGCGGTGGCCTGCTCGCCGGCACGGCGCTCGCCACAAGGACGTTGCTTCCGAACGCAGAGATCTATGGCGTCGAGCCGGAAGCCGGCAACGACGGGCAGCAATCGTTCCGGTCCGGCCAGATCGTGACGATTGGCGTCCCGAAGACCCTCGCCGACGGCGCGCAGACGCTGCACCTCGGCGAGCTGACCTTCCCGATCATCCAGCAGACGGTGACGGACATCATCACCGCCTCCGACGCGCAATTGGTCGACGCGATGAAGACCTTCGCCGCGACGCTGAAGGTGATCGTGGAACCCACCGGCGCGCTGGGCTTCGCCGGCTTCCGCACCGTGCAGGAGCGGTTCGCCGGCAAGCGGATCGGCATCATCATCAGCGGCGGCAACATCGACCTCGCCCGCTTCGCCTCCCTCGTCGGCTGACGCGAGAAGCGAGGACGGCCCGCCCGCCGTAGCGGGGCAGCTGGTCTGACCCATCGCCGCCAGCCTTGTCATCCCGAGCGGAGCGTCCCATGCACGATGATGCCATTCGTGGGGCAGCGAAGTCGAGGGATCGGGTTGCCCGCAGGACGTCTCGCATGGTCGGCTGATCCCTCGACAGCACTGGCCGGCTCATGACGTGTCCTCGAGTGCTTCGTGCCGCTCGGGATGACAGCATCAGGAGGGCAGCCACGGCACTGGCCGCCATAGCCGACCGGCCATGCGATCCGACATTGACCGCTTCGCCTCCCTCGTCGGCTGATCGCACAGGCCCCCGCGACCTGTGAGGGAGGTGGCTCCGGGATACGCCCTGAATCCCCAAGAACTGCACGTTACGCCAATGGATCCTCGGCCTCGCGGAGCGCCGCCTGAAGCAGGGCATTCGCCGCCCACACCTTCACCTGGCATAGAGCATCCTCGTCGAGCCCGCAGATATCCTTGAGCACGACCACGCTCTCGATCCCCATGCACATCGCGATTGCCATCACCAAGCGCTGAAATGCATCCTCGCCGAGATCGGTGCGCACGTCCTGAAGTGCGGCAGCGACGGTATTCAGCCGGTTACCCGGACGCCGCGTCACCCCTTCGGAATGCGATCCGGGCCTATTGCATACGATCCACGCGGCGACCCTGTCTCGCACGATGTCCTCGTGGAAAAGCTGCATCGCAAGATCGGCCTCGACAACTGCAGCCAGCCGCTCCTCCGGCGCTCCTGGCCGCACGGCAACCGCCGCGATCCGGTCCAGATCACTCCGGAGGATCTCATCCAGGCGGACTTCCTCCAGCAATGCATCCTGCGACGCAAAGTAGCGATAGGCTGTGCTCTTCGAGATCAACGCCGCCTCCGCAACTTCAGCGACGGTAGGGCATTTCCCTTCCCGTACCAGCTCGGTCGCCTTCTGAATCAATGCCTGCCGGGTACGTCGTTTCTGGTTCGTACGCCCAGAATGCTCGTATGCGTCCATATCAGGATTGTAGCACACCAGTCTCTTTATGGGTCTTTAGTTCCATAAAGAGACTGGCGTGCTACAATCAGCCTTACACCGGTGCCTGGGACCACACGCGCAATTCACAACGGCTGCATTGCCCCTATAGGAGCGCCACACCTTGGAGGACATCATGAACGATGGACCAACTTCGGTCTTCCATGTCGTTGCCCCGGACGAAGCCGAGGCTTGGTGGTTTCTTGGCGTCAAAGCCTGGATCGCCGGCAGTTCAGCACGCACTGGAGGAGCCTACGATCTCGTCGATTTCGAGCTCCCGCCCGGTTTCGGCACGCCGCTCCACATGCACCATCATTCCGATGAGGTCTTCTACCTCACCGATGGTGCGATTCGGGGTATCTGCAATGGCATCGAATGGCGAGCCGCGAGAGGCGATTTCGTCTGGCTGCCGAAGGGGACCAAGCATGGATACGCCGTGGATGGCGATACCCCAGCCCGCATCCTGACGATGACGATCCCCGGCAGGTTCGATGACTTCGTCCGGGATGTAGGCGAACCAATGACCAATCCGACCGGCACGCCACCCCCACTTCCCGATCCCGCAACAATCGCAGCTATCGCCGAAAAGCACGACCAGGCAATCCTCGGCCCACCCGTCTCATTCCCAGACGCCCAATGAACTCGTCACACAACGTCGTGGACCGTTCAGCACTCAACCCGAAAATGGTGTTGCGCCGAGAGACTCAATCATGCTCGGCGCAACGCCCCCTAACAGGAGTCTGGCGTCCACTCAACTGACAAACCAGATGATCCACAACCAGATCACCGGTACCCGACATTGACCGCAAGGTTGTACGTGGCACCCGACCCGCGTAGGCTCATCATGGTGACACCCGGGAAGCCGCTCCCGCCGCGATCACTCAAGGACGCCACCATGCAGACGACCGCACCCACTACCCTCCAACCGCCCCGATACGCCACCGACGACGCCCGCTGGCAGGCCGTCATCGACAACACCCCGGAGGCCGATGGCGCGTTCTTCGTGTGCGTCCACACCACCGGCATCTACTGCCGCCCCACCTGCCCCGCCCGCCGCCCGAAGCGGGAGAACGTCTCCTTCACCGTCACGCTCGAAGAAGCCCGCCGCGCCGGATTCCGCCCCTGCAAACGCTGCACCCCCGACGACGAAGCCAGCTTCCCGCAACGCCAGGCCGAAACCATCGCCCGCGCCTGCACCCGCCTCGAAACCAGCGAAGACCGTCTCACACTCCAGCAGCTCGCGACGGAGTTCGGGATGAGCCCGTTCCATTTCCACCGCGTCTTCAAGCAGGTCACCGGCCTCACCCCCAAGGCCTATGCCGACGCCCACCGCACCGAGCGCGTCCGCGACCGCATGAACACCGCCGACAGCGTCACTGCCGCCATCTACGACGCAGGCTACGCCTCCAACGGCCGCTTCTACGAGACCTCTGCCCAGACCCTCGGCATGACTCCCACCCGCTACCGCGCGGGCGGCGCCGGCACCGTCATCCAGGCCACCATCGCCCCCTGCTCGCTCGGCCAGGTACTCGTCGCGGCGACGCCAACTGGCCTCTGCAGTGTCATGCTCGGCGACGATCCGGAGCACCTGCACCGCATCCTCCGCGATCGCTTTCCCCGCGCCGAGTTCGCACCAGAAGACGCCGCCTTCACCGAACTCGTGACGACCGTTGTCGCCCAGATCGAGGAACCCGCCCGCAGCATCGACCTGCCGCTGGACATCCGGGGCACCGCCTTTCAGCAGCGCGTCTGGCAGGCCCTCCGCCAGATCCCCGCTGGCAAAACGGCCACCTACAGCGAAGTCGCAGCCACCATCGGCGACCCGAAGGCCGTCCGCGCCGTCGCCCAGGCGTGTGCGAACAACCGGATCGCGGTCGTCATCCCCTGCCATCGCGTCGTCGGCAAGGACGGCTCCCTCACCGGCTACGCCTGGGGCACGGAGCGCAAACGCGCCCTCCTCGACCGCGAACGGGCAACGGCCTCGGACGCCAACGCCTGACACCCTCCAGCCAGAACGCACGAACGCCACGCCTCCATGTTGTGAAGGCGTGGCGTTCGACGGTAGGGCCTGCAACGGAATCCGAAAGGGGCTTACCCGGATCGATTGTTCCGGGTAAGGGGAAACCTGTCGCTTCCGGTGCGAATTCCGCTTAGGGTGACCGGCAATAGGGCGAACCCGCCCTGAACGATGGCGGCTTCCTCGTAGATGCGGCCCTTGTGGCCGCCTGTGTTCCGTACAACCCGGCGGCCACAAGGGCCGCATCTACGAGGAGAGATACCGCCTATTGCCGGTCGCTCTTAGCTGTGCCGCACTTCCGGCGTGGAACCGAAGAGGCGGCGCAGGCCCTCGAGCGAGAAACTGCGGAAGAATCCGCGAGCCTGGTTCGAGGTCTCGGCATGATCCGCGAAGCGTGGAGGAACCACGCCCTCCGGCTCCTCGACACGGCGCGGCGCTCGCGAGCGCAAACGCTCCTGCGAGTACTCGGTGAACTGGGAAGAGGTGATGATGTGCATCATGGAAACAGTCCTTCTGGAATGGTAAGCGCAAAAAGCCAGATCAATCGACGCACAACCCGGTACACATCCCCGGCGTCGAAGCGGGAAAGGGCACATCATGCTTCAGCCCGGCATCGTCCCTTCGGACGTACCTGGCCAGCACATTCGATTCGGTCCGCCTGGATCTCGCGGACTACGGTCGCGGGGAAACGGTCGGCACGGCAGGGGGCCGCACCGGAGTCTGTCGGGTGCTCCGGGGAACCGGCCAGGCCGGGATCGGTGCAGGACGAGACGCTGTCGTTGCCGGGGCACCCGTCGAGACGGGCGTCGCCTGGCGAGGCTGACGGCAAATCATGGCAGGGACTCCTTGCTGGTCAGCGAACGATATGCCGGATCAGCGATATCGTTCGGCATATTCGCGGGTAGGTCGTCGGTTCCCTGCATCGGGATGACACGGACGTCTGGCATCCGGTCGCGACAACGTCGGCGACAGCCGGAGAAAGACCTCCATCAGTGTCGCTTTCTATTCTGTAGTATGGATTGTGAAATTGCAAACAAATATGACCGGTCATGCGCATATCGGCATGACCGGTCCTGTTACCGGGGTACAACTGTATCCAGATCCGCTGGTTCCCGCGAACAGATCAGACGTCTCGCCGTCCGAATCCCGGTCACTAGCCCTTGAGCGCGCCCTCCTGCAGGCCCTTCATGTACCATCGCTGGGTGAGCGCGAAGACCAGCAGCCCCGGCGCGATCGCCATGATGTAGACCGCCGCCAGCCGTGGCCATGCCCACGCCCCGACACCTCCCGATGCCGATGCCAGCACGACCGGCAGCGTCCACTGGCTCTGCTCGTTCATCAGCCGGCTCGCCAGCAGATACTCCCCCCACGCCGCCACGAAGTTGATGATGATCACGACCACCACGCCGTTGCGCACGATGGGCAGCATCACCTCCAGCAGCATCCGCAGAGGCCCGGCCCCGTCGATTTTCGCGGCGTCGACCAGGTCCTGCGGCACCGACTGGAAGACACCCCGCATCACGAAGACCGAGATCGCGATGCTCAGCGCCACATAGGGGAACATCAGGCCCCAGTACTTGTTGATCAGCCCGAACTCCCGCTGCATCTGGAAGATCCCGATGAACGCCGACACGCGCGTCGGGAAGAAGAGCGACGCCACGAACAGGGCGATCACCAGGCTCTTGCCCGGCGCCCGCAGGAACACGAGCGCGTACCCGGCGAGCACCGCCGCAACCGTCGCCAGCGCCGTCGAACCCAGCGTCACGACGATGCTGTTGACGTAGTTCTGGCGCAACGTCGGCAGCTTCTTCCATGCGTATTCGTAGTGCGAGAAGTCGAAGCGCTTCGGCCAGATCTCGTTCTGGTAGGCATCCGGCAGCGACTTCACCGAAAGCAGCACCACCCACGCGATCGGGAAGAGGATCGCCAGGCAGACGAGGATGATGACCACATGTTTCAGGATGACCCAGAACGGAATGCGTCGCGGTGGCCGATACGACGCCGCGATCTCCTCCTTCGAGCGTAACGCCTGATTCGACGAAACAGCCCCGGTCACTTGATTGACGACGTGCCCAGCGGGAGTGGATGTCGTGGACGATGCCATCGTTGCCTCCTAATCCCGTGACCGGAAGAAATAGAACATCCCCACCACCACGATCAGCATCGCCAGCGCGCCGATCCAGCCGATTGCCGCCGCGTACCCCTGCCGCCATTCCCCGGTGACGAACGCCGTCTCCCACATGTAGACCGTCCACGTATAGGTCGGCTTGGTGCGGTTGAAGCCGCCGACGATCAGGTACTCGTCGATCACGGCCATCGCCGAACCGAATCGCACCACCACCAACACCAGGATCACCGGCATCAGGCGCGGCACCACGATGTTCCACCACAGGCGGACCTCGCTGGCGCCATCCAGCCGCGCGGCCTCGATCAGGTCATGCGGAATCGCCGCCAACCCGGCGATGAAGAACATCGTGTGATACCCGATGCCCCACCACCACTCCATGAACGCGATCGAGAAGAACACGAGGTGCGGATCGCCCAACCACTGGGGCTGGTCCCGGATCGTATAGAAGTGGAAGACATCCACGAGAAAATAGTTGATCGGCCCGATGTAGAGATCGTAGAGCCACTTCCACAGCACGAAGACCAACGGCCCTGGAATCATCGCCGGAATCAGCAGGATCACGCGGTATATCCCCGCAATCTTGCCATGCCGCACCCGATCGACCAGGGTGGCGATCACCAGCGGGATCAGGATCATCCCCGGCACGAAGAGCGCCGTGAAGATCGCCGCCCGTTTCAGCCCTTCCCACACCAGATCGTCGTTCAACGCCTCGCGGAAGTTGGCCAGCCCGACCCAGCCCGTCGGCAGGCCAAAGACGGTTGTCGTGGATGCCGGGTTCAGGAACCGGAAGTCCGTGAAGCTGTACCACCCAAC
Organism: Thermomicrobiales bacterium; assembly: GCA_049840815.1. GTDB lineage: Bacteria > Chloroflexota > Chloroflexia > Thermomicrobiales > UBA6265 > JASGDN01. The sequence goes on from JASGJI010000001.1 coordinate 114,896, forward strand.
CAGGATCACCGGCCACAGCTGCCAGAGGACGAAGAAGCCCACCGCCGGCAGCAGGAAGAGCCAGCTCCCAAGACCTTCGCCAATGCGCGACCACTTGCCCGGACGACGGTGCGCCGTCGATACGTATGCCATAACCTCGCCTCGCGCAGAACGGGGGTTGCGTAGTGGTAGGGGTTGGACAAGGGGACCGGGCGTCGTGCGCCCGATCCCCATCGACCGGAAATCTTCGGAATGGACGACCCCAGCCTAGCTGGCGGGGGTCGCCGTCCCCGTCTTCTTCAGTTCCTCGTTCACCGCATCCCATGCCTTGGTCAGCGCGGTCTTCGCGTCCGATTCCTTGCCCGACAGGTAGTCGACGTAGAACGGCGCTGCGACGTTGAACTGCGTGATGCTCAGCGGCGTCGGATGAATGGCGCCGGCATTCGGCAGGCTCTTCCACACATCGGTCGCCCACGGGTTCGCCGTCAGCCAGTCAGGCGGAGTCTTCTCGTACTCGGCCCAGATCGACTTCAGCACCGGAAGCTGCCCGACCGCCGGTACGCCGTTGTCCGGATCGCCCGCAACCGATTCCTTCCAGATGCGCTGGTCGGTGGTGATCGCCTTCATGTAGTCGGCGGCCTGCTGCTTGTTCACGCCATACTTGAAGAGCACCGCGCCGGTATCCCAGAAGACGGAGCCGCCAGCACCACCCTCGACCTTCGGCAGCGGACCGAGGCCCAGCTTCGACGGGTCTTCCCACGTCGCCGCACGCTGGATCGGCGCGTTCTGGTACTTCACCCAGTACCCGACCTGCTGCCCGGTGAACGCGGCATCATCCGGCCCAACGCCATCGACACCGCCCTCGTTCAGCACATCCGGATTCGCCAGCTCCGTCATCTGCTTCATGATCTCCAGCGCCTGCACCGCAGCATCGGAGTTCCACAGGAAGAGTCCGCTTTCCGGATCGTAGACATCGGTGCTGATCGAATGCGTGATCGGCAGCAGCGACCGCCAGGCGTGGAAGTCGAACGTCACCCCGAACGGTGCCGCGCCCGATTCCTGGATCTTCTTCGCGTTCGCGATCAGCTCATCCCACGTCGCCGGAGCCGTCTTCGGATCGAGCCCCGCCTTTTCCACGAAGTCGCTGTTCCAGGCATCGACGATGATGTCCAGCAGGAACGGCCAGACATAGAACTTGCCGTCGTACGTTCCTTCCGCCTTGATCGAGTCTGGCAGATCGTCGAGGAAGCCTTCCGGCAGATACGGATCCCACGGCTCGATCGCCCCGGAATTCGCCAGTGCGATCATCTCCAGGAACGGCGTCACACCGATGTACATGTCCCACGTGGAGGTCTGGTCGCGCGCCTCCTGCACGAAGCGCTCGATCCCGAACCCCTGGGTCGGGGCAACCTCCGCCTTCAGCGGGAAGGTCTTGTTGAAATCCTCATTGACCGTGTTCAGCGCCGGGTGAAGATTGACGATCCAGTCATAGTACGTGACCGAAAGCGTCCCTGCGTCTGCGGCGAGGGCGCTACGCATCCCGCCGAGGTTGGCGAGCGACATGGCGACGGGAGCGGAGATGCCGATGGCGGCTGCGCGACGGAGAATGTCGCGACGGCTGCCCTTGCCCTGCAGGGCATCGGCGAAGAGTTCACGAGCACGAGGATTGTCTACCACTGGGAATACTCCAAGCGCGAAACGAGCGGATGAAGACAAAGACCCGATGCGGTTGTGCCGATGTCTGCTGGGATCATCGCGGCCACGCATCGAGGTGTCAACAGCCTCACGCCGCCTCGTTCGCCGTCCGTACTCCCCCGAATGTGCTAGCCGCACAACCCGCATCAGGCGGCGACGTACGCCTGCCACGAACCGGGAATGCCCAGGCCCCCGCGCTATCCCGGAGCCAGGACTCTCGCCCGCGGGGGCGGTCGGCGGTATGATCTCCGGGTCATGAGCACGTCTGCCGCCGCCCCCGAAAGGAATCCCTCGATGACGCTGCCCCCTGCCAGCGATGCCGCCACCCGCCCGATGCCACTGGACGGCATCCGTGTCCTCGACCTCACCCGCGTCATGACCGGCCCCTACGCCGCCATGATGCTCGGCGACCTCGGGGCGGACGTGGTGAAGGTCGAGCACCCCGGCAAGGGCGACGACACCCGCCTCTGGGGGCCGCCCTTCATCGACGGGGAGGCGTCCTACTTCCTGACGGTCAACCGCAACAAACGCTCGCTCGCGCTCGACCTGAAGCACGAGCGCGGCAAGGAAATCCTCTGGAAGCTGATCGCGGAATCCGATGTCCTGCTCGAGAATTTCTCGCCCGGGACGATGGCGCGGCTCGGCTTCGGGCAGGAGGACGTGCTGGCCCGCTTCCCGTCGCTCGTCTACGCTTCCATCTCTGGCTTCGGCCAGTCCGGCCCCTCCGGCAATCGCACGGCGTACGACCTGATCGTGCAGGGCATGAGCGGCATGATGAGCGTCACCGGCCCCGACGGCGGGATGCCGACCAAGCTCGGCGTGCCGATCGCGGACATCGCGGGCGGCATGTTCGCCGCCTACGCGGTGATGGGCGCGCTCTTCGCCCGCGAACGCGACCCCGACCGGCGCGGCCAGTACGTCGATACCACCATGCTCGGCGGCCAGATCGCGCTGCTCACCTATCAGGCCGGCATCTGGTTCACCACCGGCGAGGTGCCGCGTCCGCTCGGCAACCGCCACCCGATCATCACGCCCTACGACACCTTTGCCACACAGGACGGCTACGTGAACATCGCGGTCGGCAACGACGCGATCTGGCAGCGCTTCTGCGCCGCGCTCGGGCTGGAGGCGGAAGCCGCCGATCCCCGCTTCGCCACCAACGCCGACCGCTGCGCCCATCGCGACGAGGTCTACGCCGTCGTCAACCATGCCTTCTCGACCTGGCCGACGGAGGAACTCGTCGCCCTGCTGGACGGCGCATCGGTCCCCTGCGGCCCGATCCACGATGTGGAACAGGTCTTCACCGATCCGCAGGTCCATCATCAGGACCTCGTGATGGACCTGCCACACGCCACGCTCGGCGAAGTCCGCGTGACGGGCATGCCCTATCACTTCCACGGCACCCCGCTCTCACCCCGCTTCGGGCCGCCGGTGCTGGGCGAACACAGCGCGGAGATCCTGCGCGAACTCGGCTATGCAGACGACGAGATCACGGCCATCCTTGCCGACCGCGCCGCCGTGCAGGCGGACCTTCCGACGGCGCAGGTGACGTAGCATCGCCCGCCCATGCGCGCCGTCAGGTCGAGCGATCACCCTTGCTCCGTCGCTGGCAGCACCCGATAGTCCACCAGCAGAACGCCCGTTGGCGAGGTCTCGCTGTGAAGCACCTCCAGGCGGCTCGCGGGCGATCCGTCCAGGAGCCGCCGGCCACTCCCGGCGATTCCCGGCATGATCGCGAGTCGAAGCTCATCGACAAGGCCGGCGGCGAGCAACGCTTGCGCCACTACGATGCTTCCGTGCACACCGATATCGCCACCGTCCTGTTCCTTGAGCGCACGAACGCGTTCGACCAGATCGCTATCGAATGCCGAGGCGTTCGCCCAGTCCGGATCGAGTGGCGACGAGGTCGCGACGTACTTCGTGACGGCATTGATGAAGCTGGCGAATGGTTCCATGTCACTCGTCGGCCAGTACGGCGCCCATTCGTCGTAGGTACGACGGCCAAGGATGACCGCATCCTGGGTGGCAATCACCGCCACCATTCGGGCATCGACCACATCATCCCAGGCAAAGAACCGATCGGGTGCCTCGGCCACACCATCAAGTCCGACCAGTTCGTAAACGACGACCTTGCGCATCTTTCACCTCACCGACCGGATCAGGACGCGAACCGCTCCCAACGTCCCTCGGAGACCACGTCCACCACGCCATCGATCACACGCACCGCGGACTGGTCGTCGAGCGCGTAGACCGTCCCTGGCATCTTCGCCGCCCACACCGGCGCGTTCACCACCGACGCCTCGCGATGGTCCGGCTCCGCGTAGTGCGGGATGATCGCGAAATCGACCAGCCCAGCCCCGTTCGCGGTCGCAAACGTCAACGGCAGGTCGCCCCCCGGCACCGTGAAGATGACCTCCTCGGTCGTCAGCGGTATCGCGATCGTGTCCGGCAAGCCGAGGTAGGTCTCCCCGAAGAAGGATGCCGCCGCGATCGCCCCCGCGCTCACGCCCACGTAGACCATCTCCGAGCGCAGCGACAGCAGCAGATCCGCCAATCCCGATTCCCGCATCCAGTGCGCCAGGAACAACGGATCGCCGCCCCACACCAGCAACGCATCCGCCTCCTCCAGCGTCGGCACCCACGCCTCTGGATTGACCGAGGGCAATGCCGTCAGTTCCAACAAGCCCAACGATGCCCATCCCAGCGCGGCGAGCGGCCCGCCGATCTGACCATGCAACATCTGGTATGCATAGTTCGCCCCGCCCGGAAAGGGATAGATCCCTGTCAGCACCAGGAGCGCCTTCGATTCCGAGATCGGTTTGCCCAGCATCTCCACGAGCGCCTGCTCGATGCTGGGATTCGTGATGCCATTCGAGGTGAGGAGCAGCTTCATCGCAGAAACCCTTCGGAAGGTCGCGTAACGTGCGGGCAGCGTCCGCATCGCATCGAGCATAGAATCCACGCGGCCCCGGCGCTTCTTCCCCCTTGCGCCCACCGCTCCCTGACGGTCAACTCGGCGTGGCGTCAGGGGTCGCCGGCGAGGTCCAACCCGATGGATCGCGAACGGCCTCGACCACCTGCCGGATCGCCGCGATCACGAGGTCCGGCTGATCCTGATGAATGTCGTGCCCGCTCCGCTCGGCGATGATGTGGCGGGCATCGGGAACGAGCGCGGCGAGCCGGTCCTGAAGCTCCATCATCACGCCCTCCATCGTCTCCGTCGGCCATCCGGGAAATGGCGGTGCGAACGGGATGCCGTGGGACAGCACGACAAGCGGCATCGGGCGCAATGGCGATACCGCCTCGGCCTCCCGCATCTCGCTCCAACTGGGATCTTCGTCGATCGGCGAGGTCAGGAAAATCTCCGCCTCCGGATAGGCCGCCAGCAACTCGGCTCGATCGGTCGAGATCGCATCGAAGGTCTGCCATTGCTCTGGCGTCATGACCTTCCTGAACTCCGTGTAGACATCCTCGTGCGTCGCATCGACCAGCACCATCCCCACCACATCATCAGGATAGGTGCTGGCGAAGTACCGCATGCTCAACCCGCCCAGCGAATGCCCCACAAGGACATATGGTCCCGGCACGTCGCAGGCATCCAGCGCCGCCCGCAGCTCCCGCGCCCATGCACCGGTCGTCCGCGGCTGCGGAACGGGATCGCTCCGGCTGGGATAGAACGGCACACTGGTCGGATCGAGCGCGGGATTCACCTCACCGATGGTCCCCGGCCGGTCGTAGGTGAAGACGTGCGCGAAGGTCGCCACCCCCGGCAGCACCATGGTCCGGGCACCGACCGGTTCGCGCAGATCCCGGCTCCAGATATCGGATCGGCCCAACGCGCCCGCCTGGAACACGACGGTCGGCCCGCCTTCTCCGCGCGCCTCCACATAGAGCGCCCTCCCGCCAACGTCGACCCGTCCCTCGAAGGCCGCCACGGATGCCGTCGCCCGCCCCACACCATCCACCCCGATCACCGGCAGGCTCGCGAACACACCCAGGCCAATGGCGAGCCGTCTCGTGAACGCCACCGATTCGCCCTCCCGCGCGAGCATGGGGGCGGCGGTGATGGCGGGCGACGTGCGGTCGGTATCCATGAACTGCTCCCTGCGCGTGAATCCGGAGTGCCGCAAACGACTGCGCCCTCGGTGCCTGTGGCATTGGAGACCCGCACCCACGATAGGGCGCGCATCGCCAAAGCACAATCCGCCCCGGACGACCGAGGCCGGAATACCCACATGGAGCATCCCGGCCTGCAGCGATTCCCCGCGCAATCGCGCCGCGCTAGAACTCCTCGTAGAGGTTCGGGGCGACGAACGGGAACATCCCCCGCAACGTCGCCTGCGCCGCCTCATCCGGATCGCCCCAGCCCCGGAACGGGAAGTCCGCCGGATTCTGCCCCGTGAACACCAGCGAGGACAGCCCCTGGATCGTGATCGTCGCCTCAGCCGCCGCGTCAGCAACCGCCTCCACCGTCAGAAGACCACCCGCGCCCGTGAAGCGGAACACGCCCGTGTTCCACGACGCATAGTCGTCCGCGATCTGCAACAGGATCTCCCCATCGCCAGCGCCGATCCCCGTCAGCCCGGCCACGTCGATCACGCGCCCCATCGGCGCTGGCCACGCGATCTTGTCCGCCGTCGAAATCGTTTCGTTCAGGTCGCGCACCCACAACTCGGCGAATTCATCGGCGCCCACCCGCACGACCACCTGGGTCACCTGGTCGGCGTGCCGCCCGATCCACTCCAGCAGCAGGTACTTCGCCGCGGTCGTCATTGGCAGCAGCGCCGAGACCTCCATCCGTTCCGTGTAGCCGGTGATCGTGAACGTCATCGCGCCGACCACCGCGCCATCCGGATCGTAGGCAAATGCCACCCACGCCGTGTTCTCGTCCTGATTCCGGATATCGTGCGACCGATCGCGCAGCGAGAACCCGTGCGCTCCCTGCTGGTACTGCTCGACAAAGGCGCGGAACGTCTCCCACCCTTCGGACATCGGCAGTTGCTCCACCCAGCCCGGCTTGTGCACCCGCATGATCGGCGCAAGATGCGCTGGATCGAGGGTCACGTAACGCGGCGCAGTGAACGTCGCATAGCCAAGCCGCTCGTAGAAGGATTCCCGGAACGGATAGAGCGTGGACACCACCTGCCCATCGCTCCGCATCTCCGCGAACAGCTGGGCAAACAGGTTCCGGACATGCCCCTGCCGCCGGCCGGAAGGGAGCGACGCCACGCCACCGACGCCACCCATCGACACCACCGCCCCACGGATGTTCTCCGTCATCGCATGGATCGTCGCCGTCGCCTGTGGCCGATCATCGGCGAGCGCGGTGAAGAAGCGGGATTCCGTCCCGTATTTCAGCATCGCCGCATGGCGCTCTGCATTTGGCGCCTCCGGGGACTTCCCGAACGCATAGTCGGCAATGAACCGCGCGCGTGTGAGGACGTCTTCACCGAAGACCTCCTGAACCACCGTCTCGACGGCAGCAGCATTGGGATTGGTCATGACTGGATTCTCCGCACCATGCGGCCCACCCGCAACGCGGAGGAACCGACAAACCAACCGCACGCCCGAATCCGGACGCGCGGTTGCCGATCATCAAACGTGGAGATGGTACGCGATTCCGGAACGCAACGGGCGCACTTCGCTCCCCGCTACAGCACCGCGCCGATCCCGATGCCGAAGATCAGCGCCAGGATCACCGCCGCAATCGTCGCGATCACCCAGCCGACCACCGCCGTGATCGCTGCCTCGCCGAAGCCCACCTTCGCCGTCTGCCGGATCGCCACGATCGAGGTCAGGATCACCCAGATCGATCCGACCATCGCCAGGCTCCAGCCGATCAGCGGAATCAGCCCGGCAATCGCCAGCACACGCGGCCCCTGTGCGTAGCCCAGCGTCCGCGCCAGCGGCCCGATGCCATCCCGGCGCGCACCTGGGGCGAAGCGCGGCAGGATCGAATGCGCCGCGACCGCCAACAGCCCCCACTTCACCAGCGCGATGACGATCCCGAGCAGGAACCCATCGACGCCGTGTCGCAACCCGCCGATGCCACCTGCGATCGCCACGATGGCGACGACCAGCGCGGCCTCCATCGTTGCTTTCGGATCGGCGGCGATCGCGTCGTAGTAGCGCGGCGCGAACCGCGCGACCCCGATCGCCCGGTCAAGGATCGGATTCGTCATCGCCTGAAGCGGCACACCTGCGCCGCCGGAGGACGCACCCTCCCTCGGCACGACGATCACGGTGTCCGGGCGCGATGCAACCCGGGGTGTTGGCTGGGATTCGGCGGACTCCAGCGGCGTGGCCTCGGTGGGCGACATCCCGGTCAGGTAGTCGAGCGAGCCGTCGTCGGCATCGTCGTCGCCCAGCAGGACCGTCGGTGCGGAGACCGGCTTCGGCGTCGCGGGCGTCTCGGCGTCGATGGATGCCTCGAGCTCGGCCAATCGGCGCGCGATCTCATCGTCGGACATCGGAGATTGGGAAGCGGATGGAGAATCGGACATGGACCGTGCTGCTCCCGGCAGAAACGCAGGACGCATGGAACCCGGCCTCCCGGACTCCATGCGTCCATCATACGCAACGTGGCGATGGTTATGTCAGCGCGCTGGCGATTCCGTAGCCGATCCCGGTGATCGCGGCCACGATCCCGAAGATGATCCCCGCCACGATCCCGGCGATCACCGCCGTGATGATCGTGCGCCCGATGCTCAGTCCGAGCACCTGCCGGATCGCATAGACCGAGGTCACCAGCACCCAGATGCCGCCAACAAACGGGCCGATCCAGCCGATCAGCGGGATGAAGCCCGTGATCGCCAGCACGTTCGGCGCTTGCGCGTAGCCGAGCGTGCGGACCAGCGATTCCTGGCTCGCCCGCGTCACCGGATTCCCGAAGAGCGTCGTGCCCACGTACCAAGCAACGACCGAGAAGAGAATCCACCAGATGAACGCGCCGATCAGGCCGACGATGATGCCGCCCAGCCCATGCGCCGAGCCGCCGATGGCGTTCGCGAGCGCCACGATGGCGACGACGAACCCCGCCTCCCGCGTGGCAGACGCATCGATCGCAATCTCGCGATACGTTCGCTGCACCAGCTTGGAGACCTCGATCCACGTTGCACAATCCGATTGACGTCAATGGACGATGTCGTTGCCACCTGACTCACCTCTTGCGCGCGGCAGCCACCGGCCGCAACGCTCCCATGTGCCGTCTACCCGGGAGACGATCGAGATCTATCGCCTCACATCCAGTCCGGGTTCGGTCCCGCACGGCCCTTGCCATGCATCCCGAACGGCTTTGGATACGAGTCTAGCCCGCATCACCGCACGCCGCATGTGGGATAGCCGCCATCCGCGCCTACTGGTTTCGGCCCAGTCTGGCACAAACCCCGCCGCCGACCGAGCGACGTCCCGGCATTCGGCACCACAACCCGGCCTCAGGACCGCAGGAAGTGTCGTATCCGCGCCGCCTCCCGCGTGAGATGATCGCGTTCCGGCACGCTGGCCGCGACGCGCGCGGCCTCCGCATAGAGGTCAGCCGCGCGGGCGTACTCGCAGGACCGTTCATGGAGGTAGGCCAATACCGCGAGATACCGTGGCAGATCGGGGGAGACACCCGTCAGCGCCGCGAAGCCCGCCGCCGCCCCCTCCGCCTCCGCAACCGCCACGGCCCGGTTGAGCCGCACCACAGGACTCCCTGTAAGCCGGAGCAACTCGTCATACCATTCCACAATCTGCACCCAGTCGGTTTCGGCAGCGCTGGGCGCATCCGCGTGCAAGGCCGCGATCGCCGCCTGGGCCTGGTACTGCCCCAATTGGTCGCGGGCCAACGCCCGTTGCAGGATCATCACCCCCTCTGCAATCAGGCGCGTATCCCAGCGCGACCGATCCTGTTCGCGCAGCGGCACCAGGCGTCCTCCCACGCCGGACCGGGACTCCCGCCGGGCATGATGCAGCAGCATGAGCGCGAGCAGTCCCGAAACCTCCGGATCGTCGGTGAGGGCCGCGACCTGGCGCGTGAGGCGGATCGCCTCCGCTGCCAGGTCGACATCGCCACCATATCCCTCGTTGAAGACGAGGTAGAGCACTCGCAGCACCGTTCCGACATCCCCAGGCCGATCCAGTGGCAGGCCTGCGATCTGCCGTTTGGCCCGGCTGATCCGCTGCGCCATGGTGGCCTCCGGCACCAGGTAGGCCGCCGCGATCTGGCGTGTGGTCAAGCCGCCCACCGCCCGCAATGTGAGCGCGACTGCGGACGCCGGCGACAACGCCGGATGCGCGCACAGGAAATAGAGGCGCAGCGTGTCGTCCGTATCGGGGACCAGGTCCTGCCCCGGCTCGGAGGCCACCGCCAACTCCCGCACGCGCCGGGACGAATCAGCGCGAACGGCATCGAGGAACCTCCGCCACGCAACCGCGACCAGCCACGCCTTCGGATCGCGCGGCGGATCGTCCGGCCAGGACTCGAGCGCGCGGATCAGGGCCTCCTGCACCGCATCCTCAGCCGACGCGAAACCTGCTCCGCGCCGGCTGAGGATGGCGATCACTGCGGGCACGAGATCTCGCAGCAGCGCGTCGTTCACTCGGCAATCGGGGCCGAGACGCCGTAGAACGGCCGAATCTCCAGCCACTCATGGATCGGCCTTCCGCCCGCGCCCGGTGCCGCAGAGAGCTCGCTTGCCAGCTCCAGCGCCCGCTCCCAGCTCTCGACATCGATCGCCATCCACCCAGCGATCACGTCCTTGGTCTCGGCGAACGGGCCGTCCGTCACGGGCGGCTTCCCCTTCCCGTCGTAGCGGACAAACGTCCCCTGCGGGGAGAGCGCCTGCGCATCGACGAACTCCCCTGTTTCCTTCAACCGGGATGCGAAATCGTCCATGTACTGCATGTGCGCGTCGACTTCGTCCGGCGTCCACTGGTCCATCGGGACATCGTTGACCGCCGCCGGTGCGCCACGATAGTGCTTGAGCAAGAGGTACTTCATCCGGATTCTCCTTCTCCATATGCCCTTGCGAACGCTCGTGTCACCAATCGGCGACACGACGCTCCATCCGACGTCTCAACCAAGCTGCTGGGCGAGCCCGATCACGATCCCCGACGGTCCACGCAGGTAGCAGAGCCGATAGGTGTCCTCGTACTGCGCGACCTCGCCGAGCACGGCGCCTCCAAGCGGACGCAACCGCGCAATGGTGTCGTCGATGTCATCGACCGCGAACATCACCCGGTGGAAGCCGACCGTGTTCGGGGCCGGTGGGCTGGCCGCAATCGCCGCCGGACTGACGTACATCGCCAGCTCGATCCTGCCGTGACCATCCGGGGTGCGCATCATCGCGATGACCGTTCGCACGCCCTCCAGCCCCACCGTCTGATCCACCACCGGGCCGGCCAACTCCGCACGCCCTTCCACCTCCAGGCCGAGTTCCGAAAAGAAGGCGATGGCCGCCTCCAGGTCCTCCACAACAATGCTGACGTTGTCCATGCGGTGAATCGCCATGATGAATCTCCTTCTCCTCCTGTCTCATGCAGCCCTCGCTGGCCGCCTGTATTCCTGAGACGGAGCCGCCACCGGATTCTCGACATCCATCCCCAGCATAGGATGACGACGCGGGCAAAGCATCCGGATTCCAGCGCAAGAATGGACGTGGCTCGCGCTGCGCTCCCGCCTATCGTGCGGATACGCCAACCCGGCGCTGTCTGCCCGTCCTTGAGGAGCCGTCCCGATGTCCCGAATCCGCCTGTCCTCTGCGCCCGCATCCGCGTCCACCATCGCCGACGTGATGGACCAGCCTGCCGACCATGCCTCCGCACCGACGCTGCCAAAGGCCTTCCACCGCCTGGCCGCATCGAGCCTCACCGCCAACCTCGCCGAGCAAGTCAGCCTGGCCGCCGCCCCGCTCGTCGCCGTGCTCACCCTGGGCAGCGGCGCGAGCGGCACAGGCCTCCTTCAGGCTGCGCAAACGCTTCCCTTCCTCCTGCTCTCGATCCCCGCGGGCCTGCTCGCGGATCGCACATCCCGCCACCGCCTGATGGCCATGGCCGAATCGGTCCGGCTACTTGCGCTCCTCGCGATCTTCGTCCTGCTGCTGCTCGACCGCCTCACCTTCCCGCTGCTCGCCGGCTTCGGCTTCCTCGGCGCGACCGGCACGGTCGTCTTCAGCGTCTGTACCCCCGCGCTCACGCCATCGCTCGTACCCCGCGCCTCCCTCGGGCAGGCGAACCGGATGCTGGAGCTCGTGCGCAGCGTCACCTACATCGGTGGTCCTGCCCTCGGGGGCGTGTTGGTCGGGTGGACCGGCGCCCGCCCCGCCTATGCCGTCGCCGCCATGCTCTCAACCGTGGCAGTGATGCTCCTCGCGGGTATCCGGGAGCCAGCACGCGTCGCGGCCTCGAAGCCCCCGACGCATCCGATTGAGGACTTGCGGGAGGGAGCCCGATTCCTGTTTCATCACGCCCTGCTACGCCCGCTCTTCTTCACGGCGGTCTTCTTCAACTTTGGTTTCTTCATGCTGATGGGGGTCTACGTCGTCTGGGCACACGACCATCTCCACCTGAGCGCCGCCGCGATCGGCGTCACCCTCGCCCTCTATGGCGCCGGCATGCTCGCCGGGGCGGCGCTGGCAGGTCGCATCCTGCGCACCATCCGCTTCGGGGTCGCCGTCTGCATCGGCCCGCTGATGGGCCTCACGGCGATGCTCGTGATGGCAACGACCATCGTCGTCCCGCATGCCTGGCTGGCGGGGCTGGCCTTCTTCCTGATCGGCGCCGGACCGATCGTCTGGACCATCACGACCACGACCCTCCGTCAGGCCGTGACGCCGGATGCGCTCCTCGGGCGCGTCTCCTCCGTGATCCTGACAGCCACGATGGGCGCGCGTCCGGTCGGCGCGGCGCTGGGCGCGGCCATCACCCGCACGATCTCGATCCAGGCGTGCCTGCTCGTCGCGGTGCTGGCCTTCGCGATCCAGGCGGCGATCATCCTCCGCACGGCACCCGCCCGTCTGGGCACACTGGAGGATGCCCAGGCAGGTTCCTGACGCGACGCCCCCGGAGCGCATTGATCGCTCCGGGGTACTACGAAGGGAATGAAGCAGCTCTACCTATCCATCTGCTGAATGGGCCCATAGCCCTTCGGCAATTTCGACGGATACCGATTCTGGACAGTTGCCGACACAAAGGCGTCAAGCTCCGACGCTTTGGGACTAACACCCATCACGGTGAACATCCAGATATTCGGACCCCATTCGTCGGTAACAATGACTCGGGCATCATATCCGTCGCTCGTCACGAAGCTGAAATGTCGATTGACTGTGGTTCCCACAACTGGCTCTTCATCTCGAACGAATCGAACCTTACTAGCATCGGATCCGAGGATTTCGCGCATGCCCTCAACATCGAGAGCTTCGACAAAGTCCGTATTTGAGTTCGGATCCCCCGTATCCAGCCTCCCGATAACGATGATAGAGTCGGCTTTATTGCTAATGGTTGCCCATTTCTGCGTCTCACCCTGATAGGCCGAGACAGACTGGCCGAGCGGTAGCGCCGCGAAGACCCCGCAGACCAATGCAACGATCAGGACCCGAACCGCTGAAAACGACCATCCCACTCGCATGCGAGCCTCCCTCCACAGCAAAGCCGACGATACGAACACGGACACTCAGAAAACGGTAAAAACCACTGCACAAATCCCGAAATCCGAGAACATGGCATAAAAATCCAGACTCACAGCGAGATATGCCGCACAGGCGTATGCTTGTTGCCGATTCCAAGTGATCCTTGACCGTATTGTAGCAGAATCCGAACGAATGTACAGGGCATGAACGTGCCCCGACGAATATCCGTCGGGGCACGTTCATGAGGATAGGTTGTGAAAGTCTCGAGGCCTAGCTGTTGCTGAGCAGCACCGCACGGTCGAAGCCGGACGGAACCGCAGTCGGGCGTCCCGCGTCCACCGTCGCCTTCACGAACGTGTTCACCTCATCGGCGTACAGGTCGGTCGTCGTGAAGAGGAAGAACCAGACGTGCGGGCCGTACTCATCCGTCACGACCAGGAACCCGTCCTGACCATCGACCTTCAACGTGAAGAGGCGGACCACCGTCGTGTTCGAATACGGCGTCAGGAAGTCGCCGCCGCGCAGGCTCCGGATATCCTCACCGAAGAGATCGCGCAGCACCGAGGCATCAACCGCGTTGACGAAGTTCGTGTTCGTGTAGACATCGCCCGTGTCGTAGGCGAGCACGGTGATCGTGTCGGAGCCGCGCGTGGCCTCCGACACCCAGACCCAGGTCTGGCCCTGATAGGCGGCAGCCCCGGTCGGAGCCAACATCGAACCGAGCACGAATCCGAAGACGGTCAGCGCGAGAAACAGAGCCCGCACGCGGGCGGTGACAGAGCGGGTGAACGACGTGGTCATGGCAAAACTCTCCCCAGGCCGACGCTATCTGGCGTCAGTCGAATCGCGAATGAATCGGTTACGGCGATGTCCCTTGGTCAGTGGAAGCGGCCCTTCTGGGCCGTTCTCCATCACAACGAGGGCATGCGCCATTCGGTTCCCACATCGCGCGGGTGAGTTTTCGGATGCCCCCGAGCACACAGGAACCCCATCCGACGCGGTATCGGATGGGGTTCCTGTGTGCTCGTTCTGAGGGATACGCGCGATCCGGGCGAACCCGAATCACTCGGCCAACGATCAGGCCGCGTGGGTCGGATACCTGCGGGCGGTACGAATGGCGTCGCGAACGGCAGCCTCCTCGGAATCACCGACCCCGAGCACCTGCTCGCCCCAATACGTCGCACCTTCACGCCCGACCACGGCCTGCACGAACCGTCGATTGGCCGTCACGGCCTTCATCTCGTCCAGACCACGCAGCGTCCAGCCACCATCCGGCATCTCGCTGGCGATCATCGCCTGAAGCTGCTTCCACCGTGCATCGTTCGGAAACGAATTCATCGCGTGCTGCTCCTTTGCAGTGTCACGAATGGACCGTCGTCGATGGCGGTCCCTTGCCGTGGCAACGAACGTCGCTGTTGTCGCTTGCCTGCGGGTATTGAAACAAACCGGGGAATGCCGTGGCAAGATTGTGATTCTTGCGACAAGTCGACCGGGAATCCCGGTGATTTCCGGTAAGCCTCTCCCGATGCAGATACCGTGCCCCGCCACCTTCCAGCCCTCCCACCAGGGCGGTATGCTGGCGCCAGCAGTTCCGCTTCCGACTACTCCATCCCACCCCGCCATCCAGCGATGACGGGCCACCTTCACGCCCCTCAGGAGGTCACATTCGATGGAAATCCGTCTCGACACCAAGGTCGCGCTCGTCACCGGCTCGGACAGCGGCATCGGGCAGGGCATCGCCAAGGCGCTCGCCGAGAGTGGCGCCGATGTCGTCGTCACCTGGCGATCCGATCGCGCCGGGGCCGAGGAGACCGCGCGGATGGTGGAAGCAACCGGTCGGCAGGCACTGATCGCGCACGCCGATGTCGCCGACGCCGCATCCGTGACCTCGCTCTTCGCCGCGCTGGACGAACGCTTCGGCCGGCTCGACATCATGGTGAACAACGCCGGCATCGGCGGGGGCGGCGCGGTCCACGAGATGGACTTCGACGCGTGGATGCACGTGATCGACGTCAACCTGAACGGCACATTCCGCTGCTCGCAGCTCGCCACCCAGCGGATGCTGGCGCAGGGCGATGGTGGCCGCATCATCAACATCACGTCGGTGCATCAGGAGGCGTGCTCATCCACTGGCTCGGCCTACAACGCCTCCAAGGCCGCGATCCGCAACCTGACGCGAACCCAGGCGATCGAGCTTGGTCCACATGGCATCACGGTGAACATCATCGCCCCGGGCATGATCGTGACGCCGATGAACGCCCGCGCGCAGGTCGATCCGGAGTACCTGGCCTGGGCGGGGGAGCAGATTCCGACCCGCCGGGCGGGTTACCCGGTGGACATCGCGAACATGGCCGTCTTCCTCGCCTCGGACCTCGCCAGCTACTGCACCGGCTCCACCTTCTACGTCGATGGTGGCTGGATGCTCACCCGCCCCCCGGTATGAGAACATGGACAATGGAATCAGGTACAAAGTCACTGACAAATGAAGGTCCCTAAATGTATCGATTCGAACCTGGCAAGGAATACAAGCGATCTGCACTGCATGACATCTACGGAGGAAGTCGCCAAGCGGGGATCAGCCCATCGAGAAAGGAGTCAGTTGTATTGCTGTTCACGTCAGTCGAAGGAGAACAGCACGGATATTCAGACGGATGGTCATCCCCGGACACGTTCCGATATAGCGGCGAGGGGCAAAGAGGTGACATGGCATTCGCCAGAGGCAATAAGGCAATAGCAAATCACATGAGTGACGGGCGTGAGCTCCACCTATTTGAGAAGACTCGAAAGAGCTTCGTGAGGTATATAGGCGAGTTTGGCTATGCCTCCCACGCGTGGGAAAGAAGCATAGACACAGACGGATGCTCTCGGTCAGCCATCGTTTTCATCCTGGAGCGAGTAGCGGAATAGAACCTCCTGGCTAACCGCCTCCGCCGGAAGCCGACTCGAGAGAAGTCGTCGCAATAGGTCGAACGGCTCGCAATCAGGCGAGCGCATGGCCCATACTGAGACCCACTCTCGTGCATGCACGAGAGTGGGTCTCAGTCGTTCGCGCAACGATCATCGCGCGGCTATCTTCC
Organism: Thermomicrobiales bacterium; assembly: GCA_049840815.1. Classification (GTDB taxonomy): domain Bacteria; phylum Chloroflexota; class Chloroflexia; order Thermomicrobiales; family UBA6265; genus JASGDN01. Next base: position 131,253 of record JASGJI010000001.1, read on the forward strand.
TTCCCACAACCGGATCGCGAATACCTCCCGCATCCCGGACGGACACGCCCCTGATACGGAAAGGCATACCCCGTTTTGAGCAGTCTCATCGGTGATATCGCAGGCTGGGCCACGGATGTGATCGAAAAGCTGGGCTACGTCGGCCTCGCCATGATCATCGCCCTCGAAAACGTCTTTCCTCCTATCCCGTCCGAGGCAGTCCTGCCGCTCGCCGGATTCCTCACCGGCCAGGGTCGCATGAACTTCTTCGGCGCCGTCTTCGCCGCCACGCTCGGCGCGGTCGTCGGGGCGCTGGTTCTCTATGGCGTCGGCTACTGGTTCGGCGATGCCCGGTTGCGCTGGCTCGTCAACAAGTACGGCAAGTTCCTCGGCGTCAGCGAAAGCGACCTCGACAAGGCCAACGCCTGGTTCGATGACAAGGGCGGTGTCGCCGTGCTCGTCTGCCGGGTCGTGCCGATCGTGCGCAGCCTCATCTCCATCCCGGCTGGCATCCGCCGGATGCCGCTGCTGCCGTTCATCGCCTACACGGCGGTCGGCGCCGGGGTCTGGAACAGCATCCTCATCGGCGCCGGCTGGGCGCTGGGCGACAACTGGGAAGAGGTGGAGCAGTACGTCGGCTACCTCCAGTACGTCGTGATCGTCGCCGTTGTCGCGGTCGTGATCCTCTGGTTCTGGAAGCGCAACCCGTTCAAGTCGCGCACCCCCGCCTGATCCCGCCAGCGAAATCGTGAAGCACCTATGAACACCGCCGTTCCGGGAACAATCCCGGAACGGCGGTGTTTCTCCATCCCAGCGTTTCTTGAAACCGAATCCGGTGAATCCATCGCCGCCGGGAAGACGGTCTGTGGGGGTGCGGGCCTCGGCCCGATACGCGCTCCTTCGGCTTCGCTCAGGACGCCGTTCGTTCGCAGGGGTCGACTTCATGTCGACAGGTGGGCGCGATCAGGGTCTATCCGGATTCGATATACGACCAACCACAGCCTGCCACCCTCCCCTTGCGGCTGACACTCCCTGATGCCACGATGCAAGCACACATCGTTCCGTGATTGCCCGATCCTCAAACTCAGGAGGCAGAAGATGCCAGACGCACACGATCGAAGTCTCCGCTTCAACCGCCGTCAGGCTGCCTCACTGGGAGCCACGGGCGCGACCGCCCTCCTCCTTGGCCAGACTGCGGCAGCCAGTGCTACCCCCACGGCATCGCCGGTCGCCATGTCGCCCGACCCGAACTCCCCGTTCTCCACTGTTTCCACCCCGCGTGACGAAGCCCTCGCGGCGGCGATCGCCGCCTCCGGCGTCACGCCCGAGGACCCGGCCCACACCGGCGGCGATGTCATCGACCTTCGTGCTGGAGACATTGCCACCCTCAATCCGGTCCTGCGGCAGGACGGCAATTCTTGGGCAGTCACGTCCAAGATCTACGAAAGCCTCGTCTTCGCCGATCCCCTGTCCGGCACCTTCGTGCCCCAACTCGCCGATTCCTGGGAGGTGAGCGCCGACGGCCTGCGCTGGCGGTTCCACCTCGCCCCCAACGTGACCTTCCACGACGGCTCCCCGCTGACCGTCGAGGATGTCCTCTTCTCCTTCGCGGCCTCGGTCGACGATTCCGGCCTCGCTCCCAACAAGTCCACCATCGATGCCGTACTCGCCAGCGTCGAGAAGATCGACGATGCGACGGTGGAACTCATCGCGAAGTTCCCCAGCAGCTCGTTCCTTTTCCAGACAGCGGTTCTGGTTCCAATCATGCCGAAACATATCTGGGAACCCATCCCATTCAAGGAATGGGGCTCGGCAGCCGGATCGACCGGACAGGATCCAAAGCAGGTGATCGGCACCGGCCCTTTCTCGTTTGTCGAGTGGGTCCAGAACGACCACATCACGCTGAAGAAGAACGAGTCCTACTGGTACGCTCCGTGGGCACCAGTCATCGACCAGTACATCTACCGGGTCGGAGGAACGCTCCAGACCTTCCTCACCGGTGAAGGCGATATCACCGGCCTGAGCCCGTCCGATGCCATCTCCGTGCAAAAGGACCATCCGGAGTTCTCGGTCTGGGCCGCCGATGCACCGGCGTTCTGGTTCTATATGACGAACCTCGACGAGGCCCACACGACCCTCTTCACCGACCTTCGCACCCGGCAGGCGCTCTACCACAGCATCGATCGCCCGCTCCTGGTCGACAAGGTCCTGCTCGGCTTCGGGCACGTCGCGGACAGCTATGCCCAGGTACCGGCCGCACCCGGCTACGCACCCGACCGGCTGGAGACGGTCTATACCTACGATGTGGACAAGGCGAAGCAGCTTCTGGCGGATGCCGGGTGGGCTGCTGGATCGGACGGAGTCCTGGCCAAGGACGGCACGCCGTTCTCCTTCTCCGTCCTCTACGACGAGACAGACCCTGCCAGCCAGCAACTGGTCACCTATCTGCAACAGACGTGGGGAGACCTGGGCATCAAGGTAGAAGCCTCGGCGATGCCGTTCCCCAGCATCATGGAGGCCGTGAATCGCCGCGACTACGAGATGATCTACACCGGCTTCGGATTCTACGCACCGGACGGCAACACCGGGTTGCTCTTCCGGACGGATGCCTCGTACCCTGCCGGCTACAACATGGCCTTCTACTCGAATCCCGAATACGACCGGCTCGATGACGAACAACTCCGCGAGCTGGACCCTGCGAAGCGCCGCGAATTGCTCATCGACCAAACGAACGTGGTCAACAACGATGCGCCGTGGGGCCTGATCTCCTACATGCAGACGATCTACGGCACCCATCCGCGCGTCCACAACTACATCCCCACCGGCATCGACACGCCATGGACCATCATCAAGGTCTGGGTCGATCCGACTGGATGAGTACTCCTTCAGAAGGTCAGGAGGACGCGCCCATGATCGTGCAGCAGACCTCGCCCGGACGCACCTTCTGGGTGCGCCTCGACCCGCACCAGGATGTCCTGCTCGGCCTGCGCCAGGCGGTCGCCGAGGCGGGAATCGCCAACGGCGTCATCCTCGGCGGCGTCGGGTCGCTCAGCGCCTGGCACTTCCACGTCGTCAGCTCCACCGATCTGCCTCCCACCAACGCCTTCGTCCCGGGTGAAGGCCCGTGGGACATTGTCAACGTGAACGGCGCGATCCTCGGTGGCCGCGTCCACGCCCACATCACCTTCACGAACGAGACGCAGACCCTCGGCGGCCATCTCGAAGAAGGAACGACGGTCCTTACCTTCGCCATCATCTTCATTCAGGAGACGCCGGACGTGGACCTCTCGCCCTGGGATACCGTCGGCCCCCTCGCACCTCCGGACCTGGCATAACGCACGGTGGCCGCTCCCGATCTGGGAGTGGCCACCGTCACCGGCACGCTAGATCGCGGGCGTCGCCGTTCCCCCGCTCGTGGGCGATGCCACCGGCGTTGCGGTGGAGCTCCCGCTCGGAATCGTCCAGGGCAGCGAGTCGGGCACATCCAGCGTCGGCACCGGCACCCCTCCGTCCTCCGCCAGCCCCACCCAGACCGGGCCGCATCCCGCGAACGGGCAGTACGTCAGGACCTCATCGACTACCCAGCCATCGGATGTCCGCGCCATCACGTAGAGCGGCGGTGCAACCACGTCCAGCGCGGCGATCTCCCCCACCGTCAACGATCGCCCATCGAGACCAAAGCCCTGCATCGTGGCCGGAATCGCGATCCGCCCGTCCGCGAGCGCCTCGGCATTCGCAGGATCGAACGCAAGTGCCTGCCGGAACTGCTGCCCGGCGGGGAGTTGCACCCACGTGTCGAAGTACGAGGAAACGCTCATCCCGGAGGCCGCAGGCGGCACCCCGTCACCCACCCCGACATACGCCGATGCCGCCTTCGCCTCGATCCGCGCCGAAAGCAGCATGCTGTGGGTCAGGTCCGCCTCCGCCATCTCGGTTCGGCTGATCGTGCGCACCGACGAATCACTCTGGAAGAACAGGTACGCGGGCGATGAGAGCGTCCGCTCCTGGTCGCGAAGGGAAAACGCCTCGCACGCGAACTGCCGTCGCGCCACATCCGCCGCAGCGTCTGCATCCGCCTGCGATGGCGCCCCGGCCACGCTGTAGGAGTGCCCCGAGATGTCCGGCTGCGTCCGCATGATCTCCGCGTACCGCTCCTGCGGCATCGGCACCACGTCGCAATCCTCCGGCACCGGCCAGCGCATCCATGCCGTATCCGTCGCGACCGGCGACGGTGAAGCATAGGCCGTGCCCACCGCCAGCGACGTCGCCGACGCCAGCAGGTGATCCCCGCCCCCGCCCGGCCGCAGCGACCACGCCATGCTCCCCATCCCCACAAGCATCGCCATCATCACGGTGAGGGACACCCACGACGTCACCGCCCGCAATCCAGACCGCCGCCGATCCCCACCACCACGCGGCACCACCGGACGCGGATTCGCCGCTCGCGCTGTCCCCAGCGCCTGGAACGCCACTGCCTGCGACGATGCCGCGACCGGCTTCGGAAGGGATGCCGCCACCACCCCCTCCCACAGCGCATCGAGACGAGCCGGCGCGGCATCCTCCTGTGCGTCCAGCGGAGTCGCCTGCACCAACCGGGCGACGGCCAGCAGCTCCGCGACCTCGCCGGCTCCGGCTCCAGCCATGCCATCAAGCGCGGCGTTCAGGACGTCGGATGGATCGCGAAGCGGATCGGACGGTCGGCAATGATCGGTCATGGCAGGTTCCCTTCAGAGACGATCGGGGCATCGGCAAGCGCGGCAATCGGATCGCGATGCGCAGCCAGCGAGCGGCGGAGATTGGCAAACGCGCGGAACTGGGCGGACTTCACGGCGGAGAGCGGCATCCCCATCGCCTCGGCGATCTCGTTCCCGCTCAACTCAGCCAATCGCAGTTCCAGGATCATGCGCTGACGGTCCGGCAAGGCGCGTACGGCCTCCCGCACCGCCAGGACATCCTCCGAGACGAGCGCGAGATCCTCCGGCAACGGCGCGGGATCGGCGATCAATGGAACACAGGCGCCATCGTCATCCCCGGCATCGAGCGTCTGGGTAGGACGCTCCTTCCGCCGCAGGTCGATCACCGTGTTGGCGGCGATCCGGAAGAGCCACGCCCGGAAGGTCTTGCCCGGCTGATCCGGATGCGGCTGGAAGGTCCGCACCGATCCGAGCACCTTCACGAACGTCTGCGAGGTTGCATCGGCCGCGCGATCGGGATCGCCCAGCTGGCGATGGCAGAAGCGGTAGACAACCGGCGCATACGCGCGGTAGAGCGGCGCGAAGGCAGCAGGCTCGGAAGCGGCGTCTCGCAGGATCGCCAGCGTCATCACATCATCGGGCCGGGCGTCCGATCGTTCCCTGCTCACGCTGGCTCGTTCCCCTTCCTCGCCGTATCATTCCGCTCCTGCATACCAGAAACGGAGCATCAGCCGGAAGGTTACGGGTTCCGGAATCGGAACAATCGCAGTATCGTGCCCGAGAATAACCCTACTCGCACCGACGTACGGGAAGGAACACCCCTTCCCACGCATCGCTCAGGCAGAAAGGGACCGGTCATGGACCACACTCGTATCGATCGTCGCCACCTGCTCGGCGCATCCGCCACCGGCATCGGCCTCGCAATTGTCCCCACCCTCATTGGCGCCCAGGCCACTCCAGACGCCTCGCCCGCGGCATCCCCCGTCGCCAACCCGAACGCCACCTTCACCACCATCTCCGTCAGCCGCGAGGACTACCTGAAGTCGATCCGCGACCACTACAAGATGGAAGACCCCGCCAACACCGGCGGCGATGTCATCCAGGTCGCCACGACCGACATCGCGACCCTGAATCCCATCCTCGCCCAGGACCTCGCCGCCGGCTACATCCTCGGCCTCGTCTATCAGGGCATGGTCGGCCTCAGTCCCATCGACGGCACCACCGTCCCCGCCCTCGCCGATTCGTGGGAGATCGGCAGCGACGGCCTCCAGTACCGCCTGCACCTCAATCCCGATGCGACGTGGCACGATGGCAACCCCGTCACCGCCGCCGATGTCGTCGCGACCTTCGATGCCATCCTCGCGCCGGATAGCCTCGCGGCGAACAGCGCCACCATCCGCGATCTGCTGACCGCCTACGCCGCCATCGACGATCACACGGTCCTCCTCACCGCCAGCGGCCAGATCGCCACCTTCCTCGAACAGGTCGGCACCATTGCCATCATGCCGAAGCACATCTGGGATGGCGTCGCCTACACCGACTGGCCCGCCGATCCCGGCTCCACCGGCCAGGACCCGAAGCGCGTGATCGGCACCGGACCCTTCACCTTCGTCGAGTGGATTCAGGGCGATCACACCACCGTCGCGAAGAATGCCAACTACTGGCTGCCGGACCAGATCCCCGCCATCGACCACTACCTCTACCGCGTCGTCGCCGATGGCGCGAGCGCGTTGCAGGCCATGAAGGCCGGCGAAGTCGACATCGCCGGCATCTCCGCCGCGCAGGCGCCGTCCTTCATTCAGGACAACCCGAATCTCACCATCACCGCGTTCGATACGACGCACATGTTCTACTACATCACCAATCTCGACACGGAGAAGGTGCCATTCTTCGGCGATGTCCGCGTCCGCCAGGCGATGGTCTGGGCGCTGGACCGCGATCTCGTCGCGAAGCAGATCTTCAACGACTACGCCGTCCGCGCCGATGGCACCCAGCCGCCGGTCGGCCCCGCCTACGCGCCGGACCAGATCACCAGCATCTACACCTACGATCCAGACAAGGCGAAGGCGCTCCTCGACGAGGTCGGGTGGACAGCCGGCAGCGATGGCATCCGCGAGAAGGACGGCGTTCGATTCACCGTGGAGATCCTCTACACGAACTCCTCCGTGCAGAACCAGCAGCTCATCCCCTACATGCAGCAATGCTGGAAGGAGATCGGCATCGACCTGACCAGCTCCGCGATGCCCTTCCCCACCATGCTCGAACGCCTGAATGTCGGCGATTTCACCATGTCGCTCACCGGATTCTCCTTCACCCCGGATGGCAACCAGGGCGTGATGTACCGCAGCGATGCCTGGTATCCCGCCGGGTTCAACATCGCCCGCTACAGCAACCCGAAATACGACACGCTCGATTCAGCCCAACAGCGGGAACTGGATGTCGCCAAGCGCAAGGACCTGCTGATCCAGGCCTCGAACATCCTCGCCGCCGATGTGCCGAACGTGCCGATCGTCTTCGACAAGACCGTCACCGCCTCCGATCCCCGCCTGCACAACTTCCATCCCAGCGGCTACTTCGCCGCCTCGGTCTGGCAGATCCCCTGGGTCTGGCGCGAAGCCTGACCCCCTCCTGACCGTTACCCCCACGTCGAAGCCCCTCCCCCTGCCGGGACGTTTCCGGCAGGGGGAGGGGCGTTTGGCGATACGGGAGCGACGCCTGCGGTCCCACCAAACCCGCGTTGCACATTACGGCGCACCTCCTCTTGCGTCGTGCCTGAAATTCTGGTGGGGTGGCGGGACGTCATACGACAAGTCGATCCTGTGAGAAAGGTATCCACTCCTCAATGTCCGATTCCGTGCGCCACTCTGGCCAGTCCCCTGCCGACCATCGCCTCTCCCGCCGCCGGCTCGCCCAGCAGGCTGGACTCGTCACCGCCGGCATCGCGGTCCTTGCCACGCCGGGTCTGACCGCGGCCCAGGCGACACCTGATGCCTCCCCTGCCGCCAGCCCGGCCACGACCGATGCCACCTTCACGGTCGTCTCTCCCACCCGCGCCGATGCCATCGCGCGGATCAAGGCGGCCTATCCCTTCGACGAACCCGCGACGGAGGGCGGTGACCTCATCCAGGTCCACACCGGCGACATCAAGACGCTGAATCCGGTCCTGCGTTCCGACATCGCCTCCGGCTGGATCACCGGGCTGATCTTCGAGAGCCTGCTGTCCGTCTCCGTGGTCGAGGGCGAACTGATGCCCTCCCTCGCCGACTCCTGGGCGACCAACGAGGACGGCACCCGCGTCCGTTTCGCCATCAACCCGAACGCCACCTGGCAGGATGGAACGCCCGTCACCGCCGAGGATGCCGTTTTCTCCCTCGATGCCGTACTGGCCAAGGACGGTCTCAGCCCGAACCGCACCGACATCATGCGGGCCGTGGCCTCCTACTCCGCCATCGATGACAAGACCATCGAGATCGTCGCCCATGGCCCGAGCGCCACGTTCATCTATCAGGTTGGCGCCCTGGAAGTCATGCCGAAGCACATCTGGAAGGACGTGCCCTTCGCCGACTGGGGAACCGCCCCCGGCACCACCGCCGCCGATCCGACCAAGGTCGTCGGCAGCGGCCCCTTCCGCTTCGTCGAATGGGTCCAGGAGGACCACGTCACCGTCGAGCGCAACCCGGACTACTGGCTGTCCGAGAATGCCCCGCACATCGACCGCTACATCTACCGCATCGTCGCCGATGCCACCTCGTCCATCCAGACACTCAAGACCGGCGAATCGGACATCATGGTCCTCTCACCGGCGCAGGCACCTGCCTTCATCCGGGACAATCCGGATATCCCTGTCTTCGAACACCCGCGTGCCCACATGACCTACTACGTCACGAACCTGCACGAGGACAAGACTCCGCTCTTCCTCGATGTCCAGGCGCGCCGGGCCATGATGTGGGCGCTCGATCGCGACCTGATGGTGGAGACGATCTGGGCCAACTACGCCGTCCGCGCCGATGGCCCGCAACCGCCACTCTCCCCAGCCTACGCTCCGGACCAGATCACCAGCATCTACACCTACGACCCGGACAAGGCGAAGGCCCTGCTCGACGAGGCGGGCTGGACGGCTGGCAGCGACGGCATCCGCGCGAAGGACGGCGTCCGCTTCAGCTTCGAGTTCATCTACGATGATCCCTCGGCCATCAACCAGCAACTGATCCCCTACCTCCAGCAGGCCTGGGGCGAAGTCGGCATCGAGATCGTGCCGAAGGCGATGCCGGTGCCAGCCCTCATCGACGCCTACATGGCCGGCACCTTCACCGCCGGCATGCTCGGATTCGAGTTCAACATCGATGGCAACCAGGGCGGCATGTACCGTTCCGATGCCACCCCGCCATCCGGCTTCAACTTCATGGGCTACGCCAACCCCGAGTACGACGCCCTCGATGACCAGCAGCTCGCCGAGATCGACGCGGAGAAGCGCCGCGCCCTGCTGATCGAGCAGTCGAACATCCTCGCTGCCGACCTGCCGAATGGGCCGCTCGTCTTCGGAAAGGGAGTCTCCGCCGCCCTTCCGCGCGTGCATAACTACTTCTCCGCCCAGTACTCGTCCATCTGGTCGATGCCGTGGATCTGGCTCTCGGAGTAAGCCCCCCACCTACGCCACGCGCGGCAACCTGCGATTCCGGAACGACCGATGGTGGGGCGATAGATGCCCCACCATCGGTCGTTCCAGCCCGTCATGCGATAGGCTTATCCTGACAGCTATTATCGTCGTTTCCCGCTCGCCACCTGCACCAAGGACATCGCATGCCCTCGACCCCACCCGCCGGATCGTTCACCCGTCGCCAGATCGGGTTCGCCGCCATCGCCGGTGGCATCGGACTCACCGTCGCCCCGCTGGCCTCCGCGCAGACACCCGACGCCTCACCGGGCGAGTCTCCGGCTGCATCCCCCGTCGCCGCCCAGCCCGACCCGAACGCCACCTTCACGGTCGTCTCCCCGACCCGCGAGGAAAGCCTCGCCGCCATCCGCGCCGCGTTCCCGTTCGAGGAGCCAGCCACCACCGGCGGCGACATCATCCAAGCCTTCTCCTCCGACATCACGATGGTCAACCCGATGCTCGCGCAGGATGTCGCCTCCGGCTACATCACCGGGCACCTCTACGAATCGCTGATCGGCCTCGATCCGGCGACGGGCACCTTCATCCCTGGCCTCGCCGATGCATGGGAACTCGGCAGCGATGGCGTCCGCTATCGCTTCCATCTCAACCCGAACGCTGCATGGCATGATGGTACGCCCCTCACCGCCGATGATGTCGTCTTTTCGTTCGACATCATGCGTGATCCGAAGGGCCTCGCCCCATCGCAGGGCACACTCGATCGCGCCCTCGCCTCCATCGCCAGGATCGACGACCACACCGTCGAACTCGTCGCGCGGGACCGCATGGCCACCTTCCTCAACGACTCCGCCGGCCTCGTACCGATCATGCCGAAGCACGTCTGGGGCGATATCCCGGTCGCGAACTGGCCATCCGATGGCGGCACCACCGGCCTCGACCCGGCTCGCGTCGTCGGGTCCGGTGCCTTTCGCTTCGTGGAATGGATGCAGGGCGATCACATCACGATTGCCCGCAACGAGGACTACTGGCTCCCGGAGCAGGTGCCGGTGATCGATCGCTACATCTACCGGGTCGTCGCCGATTCCACCACGGCGCTTCAGGCCATGCAGACCGGCGAGGCGGATATCACCGGCCTCGATCCTGCCCAGGCCCCTGCCTTCATCGAGCGCAACCCGGAGATGACGATCACCGAGTTCAACCGCGCCCACATCACCTACTACGAAACGAACATGGACGAGGCGAAGACCACCCGCTTCCTCGACGTCCGCGTTCGGCAGGCCATGCTCTACGCCCTCGACCGCGACCTGATCGCCGAAAACATCTACCTTGGCTACGCCATTCGCGCCGACGGCCCGCAACCGCCGCTCTCCCCCGCCTACGCACCGGAGGAGATTACGACGATCTATCACTACGACCCGGAGAAGGCGAACGCCCTGCTCGACGAGGCGGGCTGGACGCTGGGAAGCGACGGCATCCGCGCGAAGGACGGCGATCGCTTTACCTTCGACCTCACCTACGAGGAAAACAGCGCCACCCTCTCCCAGCTCATCACCTATATGCAACAGAGCTGGAAGGCAATCGGGTTGGAGATGAACGCCATCGCCATGCCGTTCCCCGCCCAGCAGGACCAGATCAACAAGCGCGATTACGATGTCGCGCTCACCGGCATCACGCTCGATGCGACCGGCAACCAGGGCATCATGTACCGCTCTGACTCCACCTATCCGGCGGGCTACAACGAGGTGAAGTACGGCAACCCGGAATACGACCGGCTCGACGACCTCCAGCAGCGGGAGCTCGACCCGGCGAAGCGTCGCGCGCTCCTGATCGAGGAATCGAACATCCTCGCCCACGACATCCCGATGGCGCCGCTCGTCTTCGCCAACGGGGTCATCGCGCACAACCCGCGAGTCCGCAACTTCTTCCCGACCGGCTACTCCTCCACCTGGTCGATTCCCTGGGCCTGGGTCGCCGACTAGCACGTCATCCCGTGCGCCAGGTGCCAGATAGGTGAAGGATGAAGGCCGGAAACGAAGCGTTTCCGGCCTTCCCTTTCAGCGATGTCCGACGATATTGACGACTGCCCCGCCCGGCGCTCGTACAAAGAAGCGACGAACGCCCCACGGCTCGTCAACCGGTCCGTAGACAATCTCCACACCATGGCGAACCGCCGCGGCGTGAAAGGCATCGACATCGTCCACGCCGAACGAAACCGCCGGGTCGACCGGCGCGGAGGCATCGCGATCGATCGCACTCACCTGATGCGATGCATCCTCCGGCGAAGCGTACGTTGCGGTCCAGCCGTGATCCATCACGACGCCGAGGCCAAGGAAGTCCTCATAGAACGTCTGCCTCGCCGCGGCATCTCCCGCCGCGATGTTCGGCACAATCCGCAGGACTCGCATGTATACCCCCGCCGCTCTCCGTCCGGCTCCTGTCGCTCAGTAACAATCCGGGACGAATGTCTGGTCGCTCACCGGTGGCCGCACGTACCCGGCATCGGACTGGCGCGGCGGCAGGAACGTCGGGCGGTCCAGCTCCACCGGCTCGTACGGGATCAGGCTCAGCAGATGCTGGATCACGTTCAGCCGCGCCCGCTTCTTGTCATCGGACGGCACCACAAACCACGGCGATTGCCGCGTATCCGTGTGCCGGAACATCTCGTCCTTCGCGCGGGAATAATCCACCCAGCGCGTCCGCGACTCGAAGTCCATCGGGCTCAGCTTCCAGCGCTTCGCCGGATTCTCCAGCCGCTCGAGGAACCGCCGCTCCTGCTCCTCGTCGCTCACCGAGAACCAGTACTTGATCAGGATGATCCCCGATCGAATGAGCATGCGCTCGAACTCCGGCGTGGAGCGCATGAATTCCTCGTACTCCTCGTCGGTGCAGAATCCCATCACCCGCTCGACCCCGGCGCGGTTGTACCAGCTCCGGTCGAACAACACCATCTCCCCGGCAGCGGGCAGATGCGAGACATAGCGCTGGTAATACCACTGCGTCCGCTCGCGCTCCGTCGGGGCGCTCAGGGCCACAACCCGGCAGATACGGGGGTTCAGCGGCTCGGTGATGCGCTTGATCGCCCCACCCTTGCCCGCCGCGTCGCGTCCCTCGAACAGCACCACTACCCGCAGTCCCTTGTGGTGCACCCACTCCTGCAACTTCACCAGCTCGACGGAAAGCCGGGCAAGCTCCTCCTCGTAAAAGGCAGTGCTCAGCTTCTTGCCCACCCCATGGACGATGTCCGAACTCGGCGTTTTCTCCGAATGTTTCGCATGCTTGTGCGCCATGACCCCCCCTCCGGAACACGAATCGCGATCCTGTCGCCATCCTACGTGCCACCCGCCCCGGATGCAACGAAGCAGGCCCGGAGTTCAGCATCAGGCCCGTTCGCCCTCCCCAGCGAGCGATCCCGAAGCCTCCGCGACAACCACCGGCTCCAGCCGGTCCGTCTTCGGCACCACCGGCATCGCGATCAGCGGGAAGATCGCCGTCAACGCAAACGTCGCCGGGTAGCCGATCGCCCCGATCAGGGCCCCGATGCTGGAAGGGATCAACGCTGCCACCAGGAACTGCCCGGTATTCTGGATCCCCATCGCGCGGCCGCCCCAATACGGACCACCAATCTCCGCGACCGACGTGAATGCCAGGCCGTTGTCCGCCACCGTCACAATCGAGGCGATCACCAGCATCAGGACGGCCACCGGCAGGTCGAGGCCATCCGTCAGCCCAAGCACCAGCATCACGACACAGGCGCAGACCGTGATCGCCCGCAGCGGACGCATCCGGCTGCCGATCCGGTCGGAGATCCAGCCGACCAGCATCCGCCCGAGCGCCCCCAGCACCTGCGCGACCGTCACCAGCAGACCGGCATCCGTGGGAGACCACCCATGCTGCGCGATCAGCCACACCAGCGCGAAGTTCCAGATCACGATCTGCGGCACCTGCAACAGGATCGAGACACCGTGGATACGCCACAGCAACGAGCCTTGCCGGTATGGATTCGCCATCGCACCGCTCGCCATGGCCGCCAACCGCGATGGACGTGGCGGATCGATCACGAACAGCGCGCAGATCGCCGCCATCACCGCCACGAAGGCGGTCGGAAAGACCCACGCCGCATGCACCCCATGCGTCGCCGCCAGCTTGGGGATCGTCAGCGCCCCGAGTCCGACGCCGAGCGGTTGCGCCATCTGCCGAATCCCCATCGTCAGGCCGCGTTGCTCCGGAGGGAACCAGCCGATCACCACCCGCCCGCTCGCCGCATTCACGCAGGCCGCCATCATGCCGCCAACGAAGAGAAACGCCCCGATCCCGACGAACGAGGTCGCCAGAATCACGCCCATCCCGCACAGTGCCGTCAGGCCCAGCCCCACCGCCAGCACCCAGCGCTCACCATAGCGATCGACAACGGCTCCCCACGCGATCAGCGTGAGCATCGATCCCAACAACGGCATCCCGGCCAGGAACCCGGCCCGCGCCAGACTCATCCCGTGGTCCTGATGCAACGACGGGATCAACCCCGCCGTCCCGTTCACCACCAGCGTGCCCGACATCTGGGCCAGCATGCTCAGCCCCAGCATCGACCAGCGTCGCGCCGTCCCGATGTCCCGGCTCGATACTGCCCGGCTCATCCCGCCATCCCGGAACCGCACCGCATCATCCCTGCTTCTCGACTCCGCAAAGCGCCCGCACCGCCACCATCGCCGTCGTGACGATGGCATCGTGTGAGGCATCCGTCATCCCCGGAAGCGACCGCGCCGCGCGCAAGGCCACCGCCCCGAATATCACCGCGACGACCTGCTCGGCACGCAGGGCCGCCTCATCCGGCGCCACTCCCTGCGCGATCAGGCTTGCGGTCAGGGGATGCGTCATCCGCCGCTGGACATGCGCCCGCGCCACTTCGCGCAATTCCGGATCGATGTCCGACGACGGGGCGAGCATCGTCCGCACGATCGGACCCACGCCGTGCGCATCCGTCTTCGCCAAAGTCCGCCGCAACAGGCGTTCGACATCGTCCACCGAGGCGATACGAGGCGTCCCGACCGTGTCCGCCTCGACCGTCGCGCTGTAGAGCGCCATCTTGTTGCCGAAGTACCGTGCAATCAGCGCCGCATCGACTCCCGCCCGCTCCCCAATCTCCCGCAACGAGGTGCGATCGTAGCCCCGCGTCCCGAAGAGTTCACGCGCAGCCTCCAGCAGGTCCTGCCGCGTCTGCACAGCATCGCGCTTGCGCGGCGTCACCATCTCGGTCACGGACGGACCTCCTGACCACTCAGGCGTGCCCCACCCATCTCCTGGGGGAGCGACGCCAGCCCGGTGACAATCGCCGACCCGGCGGGAACCCCGTTCGGACCGTGACCCGGAATCACCGCAGCCACCGTGTTCCCATGCTCCGTCACCACCGGCGCGCCAGCCGGGACCGGAACACCCTCGCCATCGGCCGGCAACAGCATCAGGCTGACCACCGCCGCCGCGATGCAGATGACGGCCCCAAGAAGGAACGTCACCGAGTATCCCGTCGCGCTCGGCAGATGCTCACCCGCCGGGGTGAAGGCGCTGAGCAACGCGATGCCCGCCGCACTCCCGACCGCACCACCGATTGTCCGCAACACGGTGTTCATGCTCGTCGCGCTTCCGGTCTCCTCGGCCGGAACCGCCCGAATGATCAGCAACGGCATCGCCGCGAACGTCGTACTGATGCCAAGCCCAAGCACGACCATCGCCACCACGATCTCCCATTGCGCCGACCGCGACACGCCGACGAAGATCATGTCGATCGCGACAATGAGCGTCCCGATCGGCAGCACCCAGCGTGCGCCGAGCCGCGCGGTCAGCCAGTTCGACGTGCGGGTGGAGAGCAGGCTTCCCAACGAGAGCGGCGCCAGCATCAGCCCGGTCGCGATCAGCCCAGCGTGGAAGCCGTACCCGGCCTCTTTCGGCGCCTGCACGTACCGGTTCACCAGCGACGTCATGGCATAGAGGCTGACCCCCATCATCAACGCCACGATATCCGCCGCCAGCACCGGGCGGACGACCATCAGCCGCAGATTGACCAGCGGGTGCGGCGTCCGCAATGCTTGCATACCCCATGCGATGCCAGAGACGATCGCGATCGCGAAGAGACCGAGGATCTCCAACGATGTCCAGCCAAGCGTCCGTCCCTGGCTGATCCCGAGCAGCAGGGTTGCCAGGGAGATCGAGAGCAGGATGGCGCCGACGACATCGAGTGGCTGCGACGGCCGGTGCCGTACCGATGGAACGATCAGGGCGATCAGGATGAAGGCAATCGTGCTGATGATCGCCGCGAACCAGAATGCTGCCCGGTAGTTGAGGTCCTGCGCGATGAAGCCGGTAATCGGATAGCCGAGACCCGTTCCGATCGCCGTGGAGACGGAGAGGATCGCGATGCCACTCCGTCGCTTGTCGCGAGGCAGCGAATCCCGCGCGACTGAAATCGCCAGCGGCACCAGGCCAAGGCCGAGTCCCTGGAAGGCGCGCCCGGCAATCAGCACCCCGAACGAAGGCGCCACCGCCGCCAGCACCGACCCGACGAAGACCAGCCCGAGGCTGCCCAGGATCGTCTGCTTGCGCCACGGCCCATCCGCGAGGCGTCCCGTGATCGGCGTCGTCACCGCGCCGACAAGCAGCGTGATGGTGAGCACCCACTGTGCAGCCTCGAGCGAGACGCCCTGCTCCCGCGCGATCGTCGGGATCATCGGCGCGCCCAGCGTCGACAGCACCGACATCACCATCGCCGAATAGATGAGGACCGGCAGCAGCGCCGCCGCGCGCCATCCCGTCCCCACCGAATCATCCATCCCACGTCCCCGATCCTCGCTCATGCGTCCTGTAACCCCGGTTCCGTCGCCCCGGCTTGTCCGGCTGTGGCGGATCTATGCACCATCCGAAACACGATAACGGGCAGCCGCGTCGCTGCCTCGTATACAAGTCATCATACCATGACATTGAACGATGACAAGTCGGATTCGCCGGACGATGCCACCGAACTCATGCCCGTATCGTTTTCATCATAGAGAGACATCCGCCTTTCAGGATCCCGGACACGCGGGCATCCTTCCCTTCATGACCAACACGGTCGCGGGCATGCCAGCATCGAACCAGGGGACAGATGGATCACTGCCGCAGGAGCGATTGCCCCACGACTGAAACCAGCAACGACGCCGACGACGATCTCGTCCAGCGCGTGCAGAACGGTGACGACGAGGCATTCGCCACGCTCTTCACCCGCTATCACCACGAGTTGCGCGGATTCATCCTTGCCCGGACGGGAGACCCATCCGCGGCGGACGACATCACCAACGACGTCTTTGCCAAGGTCTATCGCGCGATCGATCGCTATCACGGCGGCTCGTTTCGGGGATGGATCTACCAGATTGCCCGCACCACCGTCATCGACTACCAACGCGCCCATCGACCAACGACCACCCTGAACGACCATCCCGACCTCGTGAGCCCCGTGCCCGCCCCGGATGCCGCCGCCATCGCAACCGAAGCACGCGAGCATCTGATCGCTGCGCTCAGCATCCTGCCCCCGGTCCCACGCCGCATTATCGAGCTCCGCCTGAAGGGCTTCCCGCTCACCGACATCTGCGCCGATCTGAACATGGAACTCAGCGCCGTCAAGAGCGCCCAGCATCGCGCTTTCAAGAAGCTGCGCACCCATCTGCACAACCCTTGCGCCGATGATTCGTCCAGCCAGAGAACGCCATCATGACACACGCTCCCGATCTCTCCGACGACCAGTTCGATACTGTGCTGGATGCCATGGTGCACGGAAATCACGCCGGACTTACCGACCTCGATCCCGAGATGCGATCGACCGTCATCGAGCTCCTCGATTGGGCGACGCTGAGTGGCTTTGCAGGCGAAGCACCGGCCCCACCCCTCGCCTCGTCCGTCATCACGCGCCAGCCAACCGACGAGCGCGCCGCACCCGCTCGCAACGTCCCGCCGGAAAGCCCCATCCCGATTCACGCCCTACTCAGCGCAACCCGTCCCCGCCGAGCCTCGCGAAGGACCATCATCATGTCCACCGTTTCCGGTCTCGCCGCAGCCCTCATCCTCGGACTCTCGCTCTACGGAGCCATTCCCAACTTCACCGATCGCGCCCCATCGCCAACGACGATCTCCCTCGCCGGAGCCGACGGCACACACCTCGCAGACGCCGGCACCACTCCAACGACGGCCTCCGACAGCGTAATCGGCAGCCCCGGACCCAACTCCGATGGCGTCGATCCACTCTCTTCAGACGAATGCACCGTCACGCCGATCCCGCGATCGGCAGTCATTTCGATCCTCCAGTCACCACCCGGCGAATACGCGGACATCGTGAACGCCAAGCCCATGGCGGGCGTGGTGGACGGCTGGCCGGACGCCATCCCGGTCGATGACCTGAATGCCGTGTTCAGGGAGTGGCAGGCCTGCGTCAAGTTCGGGGAGACCTGGCAATACATGGCCCTGCAAACCGACTACATGACACGCAGCGATATCTACGGCCCGCAGCTCCTCAGCCGACCGGTCCTCACCGCGGCCTACTCGGACGCAACCCTGAACGACCTCTTGAGTGGACGCGAGCAGGTCGATGCCGACCGGCAGGATGCCTGGCTCGAATACGTGAACGCAGGAGGCGCGTTGCCCGAGAACGTCCTGATCATCGACCAGACCGTGTTCAACGGGATAGGCATCTCACACGATGGGACCTACATCGCATCGGTTCCCATCGCGAAGCTCAACCAGGCGAATGGTGAGCAGATCCCCCGGAATGGCACGGTCGATTTCGAATTGGTCGATGGCCAGTGGAAGATCGCCCGGGTCGACCCGTGGCTTGAGTTCTAGCGTAGAGCAATGATCGGGCCAGCCCGCAGCACGGACTGGCCTGGTCAATCCCGGCCCTCGGAAGGTTCCTGCGACGCAGAAGACGATTCGTCCGCCTGCCGTTCACGATCCAAACGATCCGCATGCGCATCCAGCGCGGCAATGATCCTCCGGGCGGCGTCCAACGCATCCTCGGAAAGACTGAAGATCGTCTCGGGCGAGACGGGGAGATCGTAGTCCGCTGTGTTGCGCGAGACCCGCAGGAAACGGAGTGCATCAGAGACCGTGAAATCGAAGCTCGCGATCAAGCGCGGCACATCCTGATGCTCACCACCAGACGCCCTCCGCGAGAACCCAAGGTAGCGTTCGCTGAACGATCGTGCCTCCAGGAAGGCGGCGTAGTAGGACCGACTGATGCTCGTCCTCTGAAAAGCCTGCCGGTCGTTCACCAACAATGCCTCGGCGACCTCCATGAAATCACGGCCGTCCATGGTCGCCAGCCCACTGGGGAAAGACAAAGATCAAGTCCTCTGGGTAATCAAGTTCGGTATGAAGCCATTGAAAGAATTCCATTCTCAATGCACCGATCTCGTTCAGTGATCCCGGCGCATGGACAACCATCTGCAGGGGAGGATCCCACTCGTCGTAGCGAGCAGTATCCAGCTGGATGGAAGCGCCGGGGAAGAACTCCAGCGCCTTGGCGCTCGCCTGCTGGATGAACGCGCGAAGCTCGGGATGCTCGCGCAGCACCGCCAGCACCGATGCTTCGTCCTCCGGGTTGTCCGGCAACAGACTCGCGACCGCGACCATAGTGCACCTCCACGCCGCCTCGGACTACCATCTCTAGCGTATTGTCCCACCACCAAAAAGAGAAGACCCGGCCGACGCTCCTTTCGGGAATCGCGACCAGGTCTTCCAGATCAACGCTCGTGACTACCCCTGCACTGCCAACCCGAGTGGCATGTCGTCGAAGGCTTTCTCGTCCTCATCCAGTTCGGCATCACCCTCCGACGCCGGCCGCGGTGGCACTCCTTGCGCTGCCAGCTGACGCAACGCCGTGTCCGTGCTCCACACGAACTGGCTCTCTCCCATCGCGGCCACCAGCCCGACCCGCTCGAATGTCTGCTTCACCTGCGGCTGCAGCGAAACCAGGAAGAGCGTTCCCCCCTTCGCCACATGCTCCCGCCACACCTGCTCCAATGCCTGCACACTGGAGACATCCGCCGTCGGCACCCCGCGCATCGACAGGATCAGCACCTTCGCGAACGGAGCCGACTCGATCCGCTCCACGAGCTGATTCACCGATGCGAAGAAGAGCGGGCCGCTCACATAGACCACGTTCGCGCTCGGCTTCCCCTCCGGAGAAAGGTCCAGCCGCTCCCATGCCACCGGCGCGATGGCGACATCCAGCCGCGCCACCTTCCACAGGAAGAGCACCAGACTCGCCGCGATCCCCACCACGATCGCCTGCGTCAGGTCCAGCGCCACCGTCGCGATCATCGTCAGCGCGAAGATTCCCGTCTCCAGGTACAGCCGGTGGTGGCGGTAATAGTGGATCGCATGCCACTCGTTCATCCGCCACGCCGTCACGAAAAGCACCCCCGCCAGCGCCGCCAGTGGGATCTCCCCGATCAGTGATGCCAGGAAGAGCGAGCCCAGCAGCAACGTCACCGCGTGGATGATGCTCACCATCCGCGTGGCGCCGCCCGCCTTCACCCCCACACTCGTCCGCGCGATCGCTGCCGTCGCGGGCACACCCCCCACGAACGGGATCACGAGATTGCCGATCCCCTGCGCGATCAACTCCTGGTTCACCGCCAGTTTCTGCCCCGTCATCCGACCCGCGACCACGCCGCAGAGCAGGCTCTCGATCGACCCCAGCAGGGCGATGGCGACGGCCGGCCCGATCAATTGCCCCATCAGATGGATGTCGTCCTTGCTTGGGATGTAGCGATCGGACAGCACGATCCCGCGCGGAATCGCGCCGATCGTGTGCACGTCCAGCTTCGCGCCCCACGCCACGATGGTCGCCAGCGTGATCCCGATCAGCGCGGTCGGCAGGCCCGGCACTTTCACGAATCGGGGCAGCCCGACCATCACCGCAATCACGATCAGCCCGCACAGTACCGCGCTCCCGTTGATTGCAGGCAACGAGGTCGTGAAGTAGCCGAGGAGCTTCTGCAAACTCCGGTCGTGCGAGGGCGTCTTGATGCCGAGGAAGTTGTCGATCTGCCCGATGAAGATCACCGCCGCGATGCCGCTGGTGAATCCGGTGATCACCGGCGCAGGAATCAGGTTGACCAGCCGCCCCAGGCGCAGGATGCCGATCAACAGGATGATCGCGGCAGACATCAGCCCGGCGATCCAGAGGCCGCGCGCGCCGTGTTGGCTGGCGATGATGATCAGCACCGCCGACATCGCGCCGGTCGGACCGCTGATCTGGTACGGCGCACCACTGAGCAGGCCGATCACCAGGCCGGCGACGATCGCCGTCACCAGGCCGGCGGCGGGCGTCGCCCCACTGGCCACCCCGAACGCGAGCGCCAGCGGCAGCGCCACAGCGGCAACGGTCAACCCGGCGATCAGGTCGCGGCGGGCAAGGGTCGCGTTGTAGCCACGAAACTCGTCGCGCAGCAGGCGCACGAGTTCTGGTTGGCCGAGGCGAAACGCGCGGGAGGACGGCTCGACGGTCGAACGCGACACCGGGATTGTCCTTGATGAACGGAAGAGTGGGCAGGTGAACGATCCGAACGCACCCGGCGGCTAACCGGACGTCGCCGTCTTCCCCGATTCTTCGGCAACCAGCCGTTCCACGGCCTCGATCGAGTGCTGCAGGTGGTTCACGACCGCCTGCTCCGCCGCGTCGGCATCACCCGCCGCGATCGCGTCCACAATCGCCCAATGTTCGTCCATTCGCACGCCAGCCCCAGCCGGCGAGATCGCCTCGGCAATCGCCAGGCGGTGGCCCATGGCATCGGTCAGATGGCCGTAGAGATCGGCGAGCACGCTGTTGTACGTCGCATTGATGATGGCGCGATGGAACGCGACGTCGGCCTCCACCACCTCGTCCTGATTGCCATCCTGAAGGAGGGCCGCCGCCTGTCGGGCGAGCGCGGCACAGATGGCGTCCAGATCGGCATCGGTATGCCGGCTGGCCGCGAGCCGCGCGGCATCGCGTTCGAGCGAGTTCCGCACCTCCAGCGCCTCGGTAAGCGCGGCCCCCTCCACCCGCCGCTGAATCATGCCGCCGAGATCGCTGTAGGCCCGGACATAGGTGCCATCGCCCTGGCGGGTCTCCAGCATCCCGGCATATCCGAGCGCGCGAACGGCCTCCCGGATGGTGTTGCGGCCAACACCGAACTGCACGACGAGGTCCGCCTCCGTCGGGATGCGTGTCCCCACGGGCCATTCCCCCGCCTTAATGAGGGCGTGGAGTTGGGCAATGATCTGATCGACAAGAGAAACGCGAGCGAGGGCATTGAAGGGCATGGTGGTCATCCGGACACGAAGGACGATATTCACTCAATCATCCCATAAATCTTCATATGATCGCACAACGGATGCCCGCGCGAAGTCCCTCGCCCAACACAACGAAGCGGGAGATGCCCACATGAGCACCTCCCGCCATCGCATGCCACTACCACCCGACGCGAAGACCGGCTAGAACGTGGTGGTCAGCTCGATCGCCTGGCCGGTGCGGGCCGATTCGATCGCCTTCACCATGATCTCCAGCGCATGCCGCGCATGCTCAGCGCTCAGGATCGGATGCACGCCGTCGCGGACGCATTCCGCCAGGTGCTTCACGATCACCGCACGCTGATACGCGACCCAGTCGTTCCACAGCGGTCCACCAGCCCCGCGCGGAGTGATCCAGCCATCGACACCCGGCACGGCGTCGAACCTGAAGATCTCCAGCGAAGGCACATCCGGCTCATCCATCGCATACGCGTTGCCGACGTTGATGGTGCCGGTGCGCCCGAAGATCTCGATCATCGGCCCTCGCGCCGCGTTCACGTTGTAGGTGCCATCGATCACCGCGAAACAGGAATCGCCGAAGTCGAGCATCAGGAGGGTGTTGTCATCCTCCGTCACCTCGATCTCCTTGCCCGCGAACGGCCCCTTGCGCACGGTCCGCACGGCCTCCGTGATCCCGGAGAAGGCAACCACCCGCTTCGCCGGACCGAGGATGCCCGTGATGTCGTGGATGCCGTAGACACCCATGTCGAGCAACGGGCCAGACCCCTTCTGGTAGAACCACGTCGGGTCCAGCGGCCACGCGCCGGCGGCCGGTCCCCCGTGAGAACTGCGCACCCGCGCGAAGGCGATCTGCCCAATGGCCCCCTCCTTCACCAGATTCCGGGCATCGGTCCGGTTCTGGAGGATCTGGTTAGGCGGCGCGACCACGTAGGTGAGGCCCTTCGCCCGCGCCAGCTCGATCAGCTCGTCCGCCTCTTCCAGCGTCCCGGCGATCGGCTTCTCGATCGCGAGGTGCTTGCCTGCCTCCAGGATGGTGCGGGCCGTGCTGGCGTGGAACGGGATCGGCGTGATGTTCAGCACCAGATCGATGTCTGACTGCTCCAGCATCGCCTCCAGGCTCGGATACGCCTCCGGAATGCCGAACTGCACGCCCACCGCCTGCGCCCGCTGGTAGACGGGATCGGCAATGGCTGTGACGGTGACGAGGTCGGGGAATTTCGTCATGCCGGGGAGGAATCCCCCCGGCGAGGTGGCGATGGTGCCCGCCCCGAGAATGCCTGCCTTCAATGGAAACGACGCCATGATTGCGCTCACCTGTCCCGTTGCACGAATGACCTCAGATGGAGCACGCTGCCCGAGCTCCGCCGAGGATCGTCGCCCCACGGCACGATTCCGTCAATGGGCACCCCGGACTCATACGGCAGGAACGCTCACGACGCCGTTCCCCGCCAGAGATCGGGCGACGCCAACCCCATCTGTACGCGAGCCGTCAGCGTATCGGCGACGAAGTCCCCCGCCACGATCAGGCCGCGTGCCGGATCGACCACCCAGAACGCCGCCTCCCGATAGGAAACGCTCCGGCCGGTCGGGGCGAACCCTTTCCACCGCCCGGTATGGGTTCCGCTCACCTGCACCAGCACGGCCACCGTTTCCCCGTCCGAGATGATTCGCTCGACCGCGATCGCCAGGTCAGGAAAGCCGGCCCGCATTCCCGCGACATTCTCACGCACCCAGCCCGGCCCCACCTCCACACCTTCCACGGTGTACTCGGGCGCGATGAACCGGGGAATCGCGTCGAGATCGGCGAGATTCCAGACGGTTTCGATGAAGGCCAGCACCAGGGCCTGCGGGATCATCCGGTCTTCCCCAGGGATCATCAGCATTGGGCGACGGCCCGTTCCTTCGCCGCCGCCAGGAACTCCTGCACCTTGATTGACTGGCCCGTACGACTGCTCTCGATGGCTGCGAAGATCAGCGCTACCGATTGCAGATTGTCCTCCACATTCGTGGCCATCGCCGGGCCGCCGTCCAGCCACGCGACGAACTGCTGCACCAGCCATCGATGCGCCCAGCCGTCTCGCTCCAGCAGGGGCAGCGTCTCGCCCCCGCCCTCACGCACCTTCGTCCGCTTCTGGCCCACAACCGGGTCCAACCGCTCCACCCGCCGGTGATCCATCACCAGCGTCGCGTGCTCACATTCCGCCCGCACGTATTCCTCCGACCACCCGTTTAGCTGCACCGCGCTCGTGGTCGCGCCCTCGTAGGTGGCGCGGGTGCCGTTCTCGAAATGCATCAGCACGAGCCCCTGCGAGTCACCCGCATACGCACCCCAACGGGGGTTCCACGTTTGCGCGTAAAGCGTGTCGCAGTTCGCCCCGGCCAGATCGGCGAGGATATCGAGGTGATGCACCGCACCCTCGATCATCAGCGGGTCGATGATGTCGTGGCGGAAGGCTCCCCATGCCCCGTACGCCCGGCAATCGTCCACGAAGCGACCAACGAGATAGTCGACATCGCCCGTGCGCGGGCTGCGGAGTTCCCGGCGCAACGTCTCCTTGTCCTGATCGAAGCGATGGCTCATGGTCACGCCCATCTTCGCTCCGGCCCGCGCCACCTTCGCCGCGATTCGGCACGACCCCTCCAGCGTGTCGGCGATCGGCTTCTCACTGAGAATGTTCATGCCATGTCGCAGCGCGGCATCGACCACCGATTCGTGGAACTTCGGCGGCACGACGACCGTGCAGAAATCGGCGCGATGCTCGGAGAATGCGCGCTCGATATCGGTGTAGCACTGCTCCGGACGAAGACCGAGACCTTCCTGCGCGTTGACCAGCGCAGCTTCCTGCACATCGACCGCGGCGACCACCTCGACGGTGCCGTTCGCGACCTCCGGCGGCAGAATGGAGCGGCACCAGGCATTACCCATCCCACCGGTCCCGACCTGAATCATGGTGCGTGTCATGACCTTCCTCCTCCGCGACCAGCGCTCGTCCACGCATCGGGGCGTGGACGTCATGTGGCTTCTCGACGTTCTGCGCGCACGATAGCCGGTGCTGCATCCCTGTCAATCGCCCCGCGCGCGGGATGCTGGTCACATGCTGGTGGAGGTCCGCTGATCGCTTCCGGGGAATGGTCTTCCACAGAAGGCGATCCGTGACCGCCTCGCAGATACAGCCTTCGCGATGGATGCCGCCGGACATGCGGCCCCGCGGCACCGTCACATTGACGGGAGCACCGCGCACCCCCTACGATAATTCCGATCAATTCAGTTGGTTTTATCAATCAGGGAGACACACGAGCATGAGTGAGCAGGTTTCTCGGCGGCGGGTTGTCGCCTCCGGATTCGCAATCGGGGCAGGGATTGCCCTCTCGCAGGCAGTGAGCCGCGGCGTAAGCTCCCAGACGCCCATCGCGTCCCCCGCCGGCGGCGAATGGACATTCACGGATGATCGTGGCATCACCGTCAGCCTCCCGCAGACACCCACCCGCGTCGTCGCGCAGACATCCTCCGCCGCCTCGCTCTGGGATTTCGGCTTCGAGGTCGTCGGTTTCTACGGGCCGAACGATCCAGATAACACTGCCGGGTTCCCGCAGGTCGGCGACATGGACGTGTCCAGGATCCCGAACGTCGGCGATTACGGCGCCCCGGATATCGAGAAATTCCTGTCCCTCAAGCCCCAGCTCTATGTCGACCTCGACCGCGGCGGTGACACGCTCTGGTACCTCGACGCCGATACCCAGGCCACGCTGGAGCAAGTCTGCCCGACCATCGGCATCGATGCCGATGGCGTCTCCGTGATCGACATCGTGAAGCGGTACGAAGATCTCGCCGTCGCGCTCGGCGTCGATCCCGAGAGCGAGACTATCGTCACCGCACGGGAAACCTTCACGGCCTCGGAGACCGCATTCACGGAAGCGGTTTCCGCCCACGACGATCTGAAGGTGCTCACCGTCAGCCCCGCCGCGGATGGCACCGTCACGCTCTGGAACCCGAACTGGCTGCCAGACCTCATCTACTTCACGTCGCTCGGCTTCACCGGCGTCGCGGTGGGTGTGGATGACGCCACCCCCAACGTGCAGGTTTCCATGGAAGAACTAGGAGAATATCCAGCGGACGTGATCCTCGTCGATGTCCGCCGGGAAATATCCGCTTTCGAGGGCAACGCGATCTGGGAAAGCCTGCCCGCCGTCCAGGCTGGCCAGGTCGGGCGCTGGTATGCGGCGTTCCCCTACTCATACCAGAAGCTGGCGGAGGTCCTCGATCACACGAGCGAAACCCTCGCCACCGCCGAGCCAGTCGTCTAGCATCCCACTCCCCCTGTCGAGCATCCTTGTGCAGCGGTGCCCGACAGGGGAATGTCCGTGCCCGCTATACTCGAATCATCGTGTTCGTGTGGGACGAATATGATCGGGGAGACCAGATCCCATCATCGGGTTCATGGTTCGAAATCGGTCGCGTTCGCCATCCCGCGCACTCCGATCGCCTGCCTGCGGCCATTCTTGCGGCGCGCCTGCGGTCTTCCCTGTCCCGACAACGTACCCTGTGGATGGAACGACAAGGAACTCTGTGACCCAACCCGTCAAGGAGAACATCGGCATGCCGCTGGTCGTGGGCGGCCCATGGACACGGCAAGCCCGCGACCGCGCCGTTGACAAGGAAGTACGCGCCGCCTTCGAACGCTATTTCACCAAAGCGATGAAGGTCCGCAACTGGGTTCCCAACGAGCTGCCGATCAAGGAGATGCACCAATACGGGCATCTCCTGAGCGAGGACACCGTCACCATCATCCAGGCCTATCTCGGCGTGGAAGACTTCGTCGGCGATTACGTCGAAGACGGCCTCAACATGCTGCACAACAACCGCACCCGCCGCAATCTCCAGATCGCGTGGGGCATGGAAGAAGTGAAGCATGCCTGGGCATGGGAACTGGTCCTCCTGCACTCCGGGAGCAAGACCGAGGACGAACTCGAAGACTATCGCGATCAGGTGATGGCCTACACGTGGACGATGCGCGAGAACCATCCTGGCCTCGACACACCACTCGGCGTCATCTGCTACACGATGGTGCAGGAACGCGCGACCTACTTCAACTACGACCAGATGCGCCGCCGCATTCGTCGCGAATACGGCCTGCCCGAGAAGATGACGCCATTCGAGCGAGCGCGCGGCATGCAGATCGGCGCGGCTGGTGCGTTCCAGATCGTCGGGCGCGATGAAATCGCGCACCACGGCATCTTTCTCGAACTTGTCCGCATCTACATGAAGTACTTCCCCACCGAGACGCAGGAGATGCTGCTCCGCGTCTTCAACGGCTTCACGATGCCAGCGATCAGCGTGATCCCGAACGCCGCCGACCTTGAAGCCGCCATGCGTCGCACCAGGTTGCACACGCCGCGCAACCAGATCACCGATGTCAACAACCCGGTGCTGAACGCCCTCGGCTACGAGAACAAGAAGGCGCTGGAACGCGCCGTCCAGCAGGCGAAGATGCTCCCTGGCAGCCTCGGGCCGGAGCACACGGTGCTCAGCGAGACCGGGCAGTGGGTGCTCTCCATGCTGGAAGAATCCGACCAGCCGGTCGGCTCCGACGCCCCCTCCGCCGAGGAACTCGAACGGCACTTGAACGCGCCGGAGGTCGAAGCGCCGGTCGCGGAGTAGCGATCGGGAGGTTCCGGGATGACAGCCACCGTCTCCATCGTTCCCAACCTGCTCGTGCACGACGGCCCGGTGGCGATTGCCTGGTACCGGGAGGCGTTCGGCGCAGCCGTCGCCTTCCGGATCGAGGAGGGAGCGGAGGTCTTCGCGATGCTCACCATCGGCGAGGCGCGCTTCTTCGTCGCGACCGAATCGCCAGAACATGGTAATCCCGGCCCGCGCACGCTCGGCGGCTCCGGCGTCCGCATCGACCTCCTGTCCGACGATCCGGACACGCTCCATGCGCGGGCGGTCGAGGCGGGAGGCACCGAAATCTCCCCCGTCCGCGACGAGGAGGCGGGGCCGCGCATGGGAGTCGTCCACGATCCCTTCGGCCACACCTGGCTGATCGGCGCCCTGTGGGATCCACGCGACGGCAATTCCTGACCCCTCGTCAGTCGGCGGGCTGTGGCATGGGCGAAGCGAGGCGCATCCGCTCGATGTCGCGCATCGGTGGCTCGCCGAACTGCCGCTTGTACTCCCGGCTGAACTGCGACTGGCTGCCGTAGCCCACCTGCAACCCAGCCATCGTGGCGTCGAATCCCTCCTGCATCATCAGGCGACGCGCCTCCTGCAGGCGCAGGAGTTTCTGGAATTGCAGCGGACTCATCGCCGTCGCGGCCTTGAACCGGTGGTGCAGCGCGGACACGCTCATCCCGAGATCCTGCGCCAGGTCGTCCATCCGTAGCACCTGATCGAACTCGCGGCGCACGCGGTCGATAGCCTGCGCGATCCCCTGCGTCGCGATGTGCCCGGCCATCAGGTATCGCAGGCGCGCGCCCTGATCCCCGGTCAACAGCCGGTAGACGATCTCCCGTTGCGCGAGCGTGGCGAGGTAGGATGCGTCCGGCTGCGACCGGACCACCGCGAGCAGCCGCATGACCACATCGCGCATCCCATCGTCCAGGCGGCCCACATCCATCGCCCGCACGGCTGGCGACGCCTTCGGGATATCCGCCTCCAGCAGCACGGAGGTCACCATGCTGGCGTCCAGTTCCATGCGCATGCTGAGATAGGGGCGCTCCGGAGACGCCTCGACAATCTGGCTGGAAACCGGCAGGTCGACGCTCGCGAGCAGGTAGTGCTCCGCGTCGTAGGCATACGTCTCCTCACCCAATCGCACCAGCTTCCGGCCCTGCGCGATCACGCAGAATGCGGGCTTCGGGACGTTGAGCGCCGGGTGATTCCGGTACGACACGCGATGGATCTGCAACCCGTCACGCAACGGATAGCTGCCATCACGCGGCATCGCCTCCAGCATTGCCCGGACAAACGCCTCACGTCCTGTAGCCTCGCGCTCCATTCGTCCTCCCACCTCGCACGTCAGCCCGAGCACGACCTGTGCAGGATCGTGCAACCATCAAGCACGATCCTGCTACCGGGCCGGGATGCCCAATCCTACACTCGGACCCAGGGATCCGGCACCTGCACCGCAGCCGGATCGCCGATGGACCCACCCGCTCACCACGTTCCCCAAGGAGCCATCATGCAGACACGCACACTCGGATCGGGCGACGCCCGCCTCGACGTCTCCGCCATCGGACTCGGCTGTATGGGCATGAGCCAGAGCTATGGCCCGCCTCCCGGCGACCGCAACGACATGATCGCCTTCACCCGCGCCGCCGTTGAGCGCGGTGTCACCTTCTTCGACACCGCCGAGGTCTACGGTCCGTTCGTCAACGAGGAACTCATCGGTGAGGCGCTTGCCCCGGTCCGCGACCAGGTCGTGATCGCCACGAAGTTCGGCTTCCTCTACGACGAGACTGGCAAACCCGGTCCCGTCTGCAGCCGCCCGGACTACATCCGCGCTCGCGTTGAAGGCTCGCTGAAGCGGCTCCGCACCGAGGTCATCGACCTCTACTATCAGCACCGCGTCGATCCGGATGTCCCGATTGAGGAGGTCGCGGGCGCGATCAAGGACCTGATCGCCGCTGGCAAGGTCCGCCACTTCGGGATGTCCGAGGCCGCCGCCGAAACGATCCGACGCGCCCACGCCGTGCAACCGGTGACGGCGGTCCAGAGTGAATATTCACTCTGGTTCCGTACGCGCGAGGATGATGTCATCCCGGTTCTCGAAGACCTGGGAATCGGCCTCGTCCCGTTCAGCCCGCTCGGCAAAGGCTTCCTCACCGGCACGGTAAGCGCCAGCATGGAGTTCACCGCTGGCGATATCCGCACCACGATTCCCCGCTTCACCCCCGAGGCACGCGAGGCGAACCAGGCGCTGGTAGACCGCCTCACCACCATCGCGACAAGTCTCGATGCGACCCCAGCCCAGATCGCGCTTGCCTGGCTGCTGGCAAAGAAGCCCTGGATTGTGCCGATTCCGGGCACCCGGCGCATCGAGCGGCTGGACGAGAACCTCGGCTCGGCGGATCTTGTCCTCAGCGACGCCGACCTGCAGGCGATCGACGCGGCCTCGACGGAGGTCGCGATCCAGGGAGCACGCTATCCCGAAGCCCTCGAACGCCGGACGAACCTGTAAGACAAGGAGAACATCACATCCATGCGCTACACACGACTAGGGAACACCGGACTCCATGTCAGCAGCCTGGCCCTGGGTTGCATGAGCTACGGCAATCCAGATGTCGCCAACGCTCATCGCTGGGCCATCTCCGGTGATGAGGCCGATGCCTATTTCCGCCAGGCGATCGAACTCGGCATCACCTTCTGGGATACAGCGAACGTCTATCAACTCGGCACGTCTGAAGAGGTCGTCGGCAGGGCTATTCAACACTTCTCTCGACGGGAAGATATCGTGCTGGCGACCAAGGTCTTCGGCAAGATGCACGATGGTCCCGGTGGATCGGGCCTTTCACGCAAGGCGATCCTGGAACAGGTCGACGCATCGCTCGCGCGTCTCGGTACCGACTACATCGATCTCTATCAGATCCACCGGTTCGACCCCAATACCCCGGTCGAGGAAACGATGGAGACACTGCATGACATCGTGAAGGCGGGCAAGGTTCGCTATCTCGGCGCATCGTCGATGTACGCCTGGCAATTCGCCAAGATGCAGCACGCTGCCACGCTGCATGGCTGGACCCCATTCGTCTCGATGCAGAATCAGTACAACCTGCTACGGCGGGAAGACGAACGGGAACTCATCCCGATGTGCGCCGACATGGGCGTTGGACTCGTGCCCTATTCTCCACAAGGCAAAGGCCGGCTTGCACGTCCGTGGGGCGAGCAGTCGCTGCGATCCACCGTGGATGACGTCGTGAAGGCTTTCGATTCACCGCTGGATGAACCCGTCGTCAACGCCGTTCACCAGGTTGCCGAAGCACGTGGCGTCCCGATGGGACAGGTCGCCCTTGCCTGGGTCCTCCAGCACCCGACGGTATCCGCTCCGATCGTGGGCGCCACAAAACCACACCATCTGGCCGAAGCCGTTGCCGCGCTCGATATCACCCTTACCGACGATGAGATCCGGGCGATGGAAGCACCCTATACCAACCATGGGCCAACCTGGTTCTGAGACGATTCGCCAGAGAGGAGCATTCCCATGCAGATCACGCGCAGTTCGCTCGCGACAACCAAGGGACCTGCTGGCTGGTTCACCGGCGATGTCTACGTCGATCCCATCGCCGCACCCAGCGACGGGTCCCGTATCAGTGCGAGCGCCGTCCACTTCACGCCCGGCGCCCGCACGGCCTGGCACACGCACCCGAACGGCCAGACCATCGTCGTGATGGAGGGCGTCGGTCGCTGCCAGCGCAAGGGTGGCCCGGTCGAAGAAATCCGGCCCGGCGACCGCGTCTTCTTCGAGCCGGGCGAAGTGCATTGGCACGGCGCGGCCCCCGACCGCTTCATGCTGCACATCGCCATGCTGGAGGTCGATGCCGAGGGCAACAGTGCCGCCTGGGGCGAACACGTCGCCGACGAGGACTACCTGAACACCCCGGCCTGATGGCCACATTCCGCAAGTACCCGTTGAGGACGCACGCATTGAGACCGAGTCCACGCACCGATCACGTCCCGGGAATGCGCCGGCCGCAATTCGCCCTGCTCGCGTTACTGCTCGCCTTCTCGTCGCTCTCGACCGATCTCTATCTTCCGGCCATGCCCACCATGGCCGAGACACTGAACGCCGGGCACGGCACCCTCGAACTGAGCGTATCGGGATTCCTCCTCGGCTTCGCCCTGGGCCAGTTGCTCTGGGGAGCGCTCAGCGACCGTGTGGGACGCCGTCTTCCCCTCGTTGCCGGGTTGCTGATCTTTATCGCCGGGTCAGCCGGTTGTGCCCTGGCGGAAAGCGCCGGCCAGCTCATCGCATTCCGCCTCATCCAGGCAATCGGGGCAAGCGCGAGCGTCGTGGTCGCCCGGGCGATGGTGCGGGATCTCTTCGACCGGGATGAGGCAGCCCGCATGCTCTCCATCCTGACCGCGATCATGGTCATCGCCCCGATGGTTGCCCCGACGATCGGCGCGCAAATCCTGCATCTCGGTTCCTGGCGGGCGATCTTCGGGTTGCTCGCCGTGCTTGGTGTCGGCACCCTTGCCAGCCTGCTCACCATCATGCCGGAAACACTTCCGGCCGACCGGCGTGACCGGCGCGCACTCATCTCGATTCAGGCGAGCTACCTCGACCTTGTGCGACACCGGCGATTCATGAGTTACGCCCTGGCCAGCGCGTTCGTCAGCGCCGGACTGTTTGCCTACGTCGCGGGATCATCCTTCGCCTTCATCGACCACTACCACCGATCACCGGAGGTCTTCGCTGGCATCTTCGCGATGAACTCGCTCGGGGTCATTTCAGCAAACCTCGTGAACGCTCGCCTGGTGTCCCGCCTGGGGAGCGATCGGCTCCTGCGGATTGGCGCAGGAGCCGCGGCAGTCAGTTCGTTGCTTGTCTTCGCGAGCGCCTGGGGCTATCTCGGCGCGGTCGCCTTGGCGGCGTCGCTCTTCACCTTCACGACATCCAGCGGGTTCATCATGGCCAACGCGATTTCGGGAGGCATGGCCGTCTCGCCGAAAGGGGTCGGCGCCGCATCGGCCGTCCTCGGCTGCATGCAATATGGGGGCGGATTCATCGGCGCCACCCTGCTCGGCGTTTCGGCGAATGGCACGCTCCTGCCGCTGGGCATCGTGATGGCGATCGGAGGCATCGGCGCAGCAATCGCGACACGATGGAATCGTCCACATCCCTCCGCCTGATTCCCGCCGGTTGAGCGGGAATCAGGCATCCAGCCCGATCGTCAGCGTCGCGACCCCGGCGGGAATCAGGCATCCAGCCCGATCGTCAGCATCGCGACCCCGGCTTTCGGGGCAGCGGCGCCGACCGTGACGGACGTCCCGGCTGCCTGCCGCACGATCCAGCTGGCACGGGCGCGGTTCCGCACCGGGAAGACATCGTTCCACGAGAGGGTCCCGACGACGTTCGCCCGGCCCTCCAGGTGCCCAAGGTCGAGTGTCGCTTCCCCAGAAACCAGCGAGCCGCCATCCGCCAGCGCGATGGATGCCTTCACCGGTTCGGCGATCCCGGCCTGCTTCGCCAGCCCCGAGATGTGCGTGGGCAGGAATCCGTCATTGTGGACCGACACCGACACCCGGAAGAGATCGTCCCCCAGCCGCTCCACCGCCACATCGCGAATCGCCAGGCTCGGCGCGGTTTGCGCCGCCCGCAGGATGAACCGGGCGTTCGGCGCGGTCACGTCCTCCAGCAGGGCGCCCGGCGGATTCGTCCAGGTGAAGGTACGCCGCCACCCGCCGATCTCGACCGGACCGAGTTGCGGATGCTCGAACGGCGTCCAGTCCCGGAACCCCTCGCCGCCGACCGTTTCATCGAGGCACCGCAGCATCGCCGCGTCGACCGCATCGGACCGATCCTTGTGGAAACCGATGAAGTCCGTGACCTCGATTCCCGCCTTCGCCGCCAGCGACCACAGTTCCGTCGAAAACGGGATGATGCCGAGCTGCTCGTAGACCCAGTCGATCAGGCCGCCCTTGATCGCCTGCTTCCGGTCGTAGGCGAAATCATCGTGAATGCCGATGCAGGGATACCCCGTCTCTTCCTCCCCCATCGCGCCGATGGATGCATAGATCGCCTGGTCGAGCACGGGCATGTCGCTGGTCGGGGAGTTCGTCGGCGGCCGCAGGATGCAGCCGCCAAAGGTGTGCAGGTGCTGGGACCCGCAGATGTTCGGATGCGCGATCAGGAAATCGGCCAGCGCCTTCGTCTCCGGTTCGGAGAGGGGATATTTCCCGGCGCCATGCTGCACCCAATATGGCGCCCAATCCGCCGGGAAGTTGCGGTTCGCGTCGAGGCCGTAGAGTTCGGGCGCCAGGGGAATCGTCGCGCCGTCCCAATTCTGGATCTCGCCCTCCGGCAGCATGAAGTAGAAGTCGCCATCGAATTCGTCCGGACGCCGGCGGCGCATGATCCGTGGATCGTGGGAGGACGGCGTCCACTGGCCGGCCGGGTCCTTCAGGCGCATCGTCACGATCGTGCCGTCGCCATCGACGTCAGACTCGATCAGGCCATCCTGCCGCTCGCCCTTCGGGAATGGGCGCTTCGATGAGCGGAAAGAACTCCTGGTCCGCCGCCAGCCCCTGGTCCATCGCATCGACATTGACCGCCGGGACGAGGTACATCGTCGTGTCGCGCAGCAAGCGGTCGATCGCCGCATCGGTTCCGGCATTCGTCAGGACATGGTTCAGCAGCCAGAGCACCGTCGCAACGCCGGTCACCTCGTCGGCGTGGATGTTGGCATCGACGAAGTAGGCGGGCTTCGAATCGGGCGCCCCACTCGCCCGGTCGGTGAGCGTCAACGCCCAGATCTCCCGCCCCTCGAACGACGTGCCGATGGATTCGATCGACAGCAGCCCGGGATGGTCCTGCACCCAGCGGTGGAGCAGGTCGGTCAGCTCCCGATAGCGGTAGTAGCGGTCCGGACGGTACTCGCTGGTCTCGGCGACCCATCGCCCCGGCGTGATCGGCATGGAAGACTCCTCGCTGCAATCCCTGATCGTGCGCGACGCAATCACGCCAGCACGACGATGGTATCCGAGGCACGCCCATCCCGGGAAGATGATCGATGGCAAGCCGCGCGGCTTTCGCCAGCCTGCCGCCACCCGCGCCATACCCGCATCTGCTAGGATGGAGTCACTGACAGCCGTTGACTCTGGATTTGGGACATGGATCGCATATATCCCTACACGCCCGTCCTTGGATAGCGCTTCTCGGACGACGGACCAGCACGATCACTACGCCATTTCGGCGTGAATCCATGCAAGGTCTGGCCGGGAAGCCAACCCTGGACGCACAACCCATGGGTGGTCGTCCGAGTGCCGCAATGTCTGGCGCACCCGGAACCCCTTCACCCCCAATTCATCTGTTCCCGGTGCGCCTTCGCCTCCTGTGGCCAAGGACGCATTGTTATGTCTGTCAATTCCTCCGTCATTTCGCTTCGTGAATGCCGCCGCCTCCACTCCCGCAAGGAACGCCAGGCCACCAGCCGGTTTCTGGTCGAAGGCATCCGGCCAGTCCGGGCCGCCCTCATGTCGTCCGCCTGCATCGACGTGGTGCTCTACGTCCCCGAGTCCCTCCGCGACGGCTACGGCCGGGAAACGGTCGATCTCGCCCGGTCGCGAGACGTCCCCTGCCAGGCGTTGACCGCAACGCAGTTCGCCTCGATCTCGACCCGTGACAATCCGCGCGGGATCGCCGCCGTCGGCCGCCAGACATGGTCGGACCTGAAGCAGTTGAGCGATGCCACTGCCCCCATCGTCGTCCTGCACGAACCGCAGGACCCCGGCAATCTCGGCACCATCCTGCGGACGTGTGACGCAGCGGGCGCCGCCGGAGTCGTCCTGACGGGCGATGCGGTCGATCCCGGCATCCGACAGCGCTCCGCGCGGCGATGGGCGCCACCTTCTCCATCCCGCTTGTCCGCTGCGACGTGACGGCATTCGTCGCCTGGACACGATCGCTCGCGATCCCCATCGTCGGCACTTCGGACCAGGCCTCTACCGACTACGCAACGCATGAGTACGCCAAGCGGTTCGTGCTGCTGATGGGCAGCGAACGGCAAGGATTGCCGCCGTCACTGGAGAGGATCACCGATGCGATGGTGCGCATCCCGATGATGGGACAGGCCGATTCGCTCAACCTGGCGATCGCGACCAGCCTGGTGCTGTATGAAGCCAGGAACCAAGGCGAACGGCGACGAAAGGCCACAGCGGGAATCTGACCCAGCCGTACAGAACCAGGCTGCCCTGCTCGTGCGCGGCGCAACGCGGGAAGAAGCGGGGCAGGCCGGGTATGATCCCCACAGCACGAGGCTTTCTCGCAGAAAGCCGACGGCCGGGGCCAAGCACAGCGCGGGCGAATCGTCGCGATTCGCAGTTCGCGCTTCGGCATCTTCCAGCCAGCCAGCGAATGTCCCGCGTCGGGCGCTCCTGGCAACCATCACCATGAGGGACGTCAACAATGCCATCCTCACCATCGAGACTTCGAAAGCTCCACGCAGCCTTCCGCGAAGGTCGCATCGATCGTCGCCAGTTCCTCGCCGCCAGTGGCGCGCTCGGCGTGAGCGCGGGAATCGCCGCCACCATCGCGCAGAACACCCCGGTCTCCGCCCAGGCGACGCCGGAAGCATCTCCGGCGGCATCGCCGACGGCCAGCAGCTACGCCCGTCCAACCGCCGGTACCGACGGCCAGACCCGTGGCGCCGGCGGCGACGTCCGCATCCTCGTGCCACAAGGCGCCTCCGCGCTCAGCGTCCACAACGCCACGGGTGGCAAGGACATCGCCGCTGGCTCCATCATCTCGGAGCCCCTGCTGGCCTACGCGCCGGACACCTCGCTGATCGCGAACCTCGTCACCGAGGTGCCCTCGATCGAGAACGGCATGGTCGCCCAGGATCTCTCCACCGTCACGTTCACCCTGCTGCCGGATGTCGTCTGGAGCGACGGCGAGCCGTTCACCGCCGACGATGTCGTCTTCACCTGGCAGTGGAATGTCGACGCCGCCAACCAGTCGATCGACGCGGCATCGTGGGACCTGATCGAAAAGGTCGAGGCCGTCGACACCCTCACCGCGAAGGTGACGTTCAAGGAACCGACGCTCGGGTGGTTCCAGCCCTTCGGATCCAACCTCGGCGCGATCTACCCGAAGCACTTCTGGGACGGCAAGGACGCCGCCACGGCCAACGCCGCCTTCGCGCTGAAGCCAATCGGCACAGGCGCCTTCGTGCTCGATACGCTTTCACCGAACGATCAGGTGATCTACACCGCCAACCCGAACTACCGCGAGCCGAACAAGCCCTTCTTCCAGCGCGTGATCATGAAGGGCGGTGGCGATGCCACCTCTGCTGTGATCGCCGTCACCCAGCAGGGCGACTGGGATCTGGCCTTCACGCTCCAGATCGACAAGGCCGCCCTGCAAGGCTCGCTCGGTGACAAGGGCAAAGTCTACGGCCCTCCGGGCACCGGCGTCGAGAAGATCCAGTTCAACTTCTCCGACCCGAACAAGGAGGTGGACGGCCAGAAGTCCGAGATGAACACGCCGCATCCTTTCCTCACCGACCCTGCCGTGCGCGAGGCGATCGCCACCGCCATCGACCGCAAGACGATCTCCGAGAATCTCTACGCGGGTGAACCGAGCGAACCCGCCGGCCGCAACATCCTGGCTGGCCTCGGCATCTACGAATCGCCGAACACCAGCTGGGAATTCGATCTCGACAAGGCCGCCAAGCTGCTGGATGACGCAGGCTGGGCGAAGGACGACAAGGGGATCCGCCAGAAGGACGGCGTCCAACTTTCGCTGAAGTACGTCACCACCACCGCGCCGATCCGCCAGAAGGTGCAGGAGGTCGTGAAGGCATCGCTGGTGAAGCTGGGCTTCAAGGTCGATCTGCTCCAGGTGGATGGCAGCGTCTTCTTCGACGGCGGCGCCGGCAACGAACAGAACTTCACGCACTTCTACTCCGACATGCAGGAGTACACCGACGGCGCCACATCCAGCTTCCCGTTGAATTACATGAAGTACTGGTACGCTGGGCCGAAGGGCGTGAACATCGCCCAGAAGTCCAATAGTTGGACAGGCACCAACAAGACCCGCTACCAGAATGCCGATTACGATGCGGCCTGGGAGAAGATCGCCACGCTTACCGATCAGCAGGCCGCGATCGAACTCTTCATCGAGCTGAACGACCATGTGATCGACAACCACGTCGAGATCCCGATCGTGCAGCTGGTCGCCGATCGCTACGCCGTGGTGGATACCTTCCGCGAGGAGAACATCGCGGTGACGGCGTTCGGCGACACCTTCTGGAATATCGCGAACTGGAACCGCCGGTAAGGCGCGGACACTCGCGCAACCGAGGTTCCGGACAGATACAGGGAACGGCGAGCTCATACGAGCTCGCCGTTCCCTGTCATCGTGGACAGGCGCCAGAATCAGGACGCGTCGACCCAGATGACCTGCGGCATCCAGAAGCTGCCGCCCGCATCGGGTTTGAAGTTGTGAACCCGGTCGGAGAAGGCCATCGAGTCGTCGAGGAAGACAAGGACCCCTTCCGCAACCTCTTCGTTGATGATGTTGCTGGCTTGGACGATCAGGTCCATCCGCTTGGCATCGTCCATCTCGGTCAGCTGCTCGGTGTTCAGCCGGTCGAATTCTGCATTGGCCCAGCGGGAAACGTTGAAGCCCCCCTTCTCCGGCGTCGCGTCGCTGCGATAGAGCGCTCCCTGGTCCTCGACCGTCCAGACGAACCCGGTCAGCCCGATCTGGAAGTCGCCCTTCGTATAGATTCGATCCCAAACCTGCGTACCGGCCATGCCGGTTGGTTTGGCATCGAAGCCGATCTCTTTCCATGCCTGCTGGAAATAGACCGCCATCTGCTGGCCAGGCTGGTACTCCGTGGCGAAGAGGAAGTCCGCCTGGAGCTTCACCCCATCCTTCTCGCGGATACCGTCGTTGTCGGAATCGACCCATCCGGCGTCATCGAGCAGCTGCTTCGCCTTCTCCACATCGTAGGTGTAGTGCGTGGTCATGGCATCCGGACGATAGGCGCGGGACGGCGTCGGTTGGGGGCCTTCGGCCACCGTGGCCAGCCCGGAGTAGATCTGGTCCGCAATCAATTGCCGGTCGAGCGCGTGCATCAGCGCCTGGCGAACCGCCTTGTCCTTGCCGAAGGTGCCGGTCGTCGCGTCCTGGTTGAGGGTAACCTGGAACCACGTCCAGGTCGGATAGGTAGAGACCTGCAATCCCTTGGATGCCGTCACCTCCTCCACCTGCGAGGCGTCCACCCCGGCAATATCGGATTCCCCCGTCTTCAGCGAGTTGAGCAGCGCATTCTGGTCCGCCACCGTCCTGAGGATGAATCGGTCGATGGTGGGGATCAGGTCCGGCACCCAGTAGTTCTCGTTCCGGGCAATGTTGGCATGGTCGGCCTGCACCCACTCCACGAACGTGAACGGTCCCGACCCGATGACCTTCGACGGGTCGGTGCCGGTCGATCCTGGAGAGGCGCCCCATTCCGTCACGGGAATCGGCACCCAGATATGCTTCGGCATGATGCTGACGAGTCCAGCGGTGTTTTCGAGGAAGACCGGACTCGGCGCCTTGGCGACCAGCTCAAACGTGTGCGCGTCGATCGCGCGATGGCTCTTGGTCAGCCCCTCGACCGTACCCTTCCACGGCGAGAACCCGGAAGGATCGAGCACGGCCTTGAACGAGAACTCGACATCGTCAGCCGTCACCGGCGTGCCGTCGTGGAACGCCGCATGCTCGTTCAGCTTGAAGGTAAAGGTGACCTGATCCTCCCCGATGGTCCAGGAATCCGCGAGATCCGGCACCCACTCAAGCGTCACCGGGTTCCGCGCAACCAGGCCGTTGAAGATATTGGCCGTCATGAACAGTGCGTTGACATCCTGCCGAATGATCGGGTTCAGCGTCGCGATGTCGATCGTCGTGACCGCGATCACGTCGCCGCCCTTGGTCGTGGCCTGATCGAATCCGTAGCGCTCTTTCAGGAACGCGATGTACTCCTCGCGGGTCATCCCCTGCGAGCCGGCCATTTGGCCGGCAGCCACCGGCGACGCCCCCGGAGTAGCCTCCGGCGTTGCCTGGGCGAATGCGCCGCGTACGCCCAGCGCCATCAATGCAGACGTTGCCCCTGCTTGCACGAACCGCCGCCGGTCCACGTGAAGCCGACCAGTTGCCTGCCATCCCCTCGTTGTATCCACGATCGATGGTAACGATTTCACACTATCC
>JASGJI010000002.1:0-193661 GCA_049840815.1 Thermomicrobiales bacterium
CGCTGCCGTTCGGACATGCGAACGCCCCGCCTGTTCATGCGGGGCGCTGCTCCCTCGTTCCGGCGTTTCCACGCCCCGAGGCCTCTCCGCAGCTACACCTTCCCACACCCGGTCTTCCCGGTCCGTGGGCAACGAGAGCCGAGTCTAGCAGACCCGTCTCCCGCCTGTCAAGCACAGGCCCAGCCCCGCTCTTCCGCCGCGTCCCCAGGCCTCCCGCTCCGATCCAGTCTCGCCAGATCGTCCGGTTACCCCAGCTCCGCCGCGCAAACCAGGCCCGCAGCCCTCGCTTCACGCTCCCCCGGAAGTCCTCCCCCCGACGGCTCACGCAGTATACCCACACGTTCTTTCCTCGCGCAAGGTAATTCCAGGAGGGGTTTTTATCCTTTCTTTGCACACCGCACCAACGCATAGTGCAGATCGCTGCATAGATGGGCTACCTTCGACCGGTCGACCACATGCTCCTTCCATAGATGGCGCGCAAAACACCATTCCCGGTCGCACCACGCCAACCGACCCCGAACAGCATCGGGCAGTGCCCAAGCCTCCAGGACCACACGCTCACCCGGCCCCTCGCACGACATACACGGACCTCACGACGGAGTTACCGCCCGCAGCAACCACTGCGAGGGCCGCGTCTCCTGATGGACAACGCCGTGCCTTGCCACCACGAAGCGTGCACTGCACCCATCAGCAGAATCCCATAGGCACCGCGAACTGGCCGTGCTAGCATCGCTGCTGGATTCGGGACGGATACGAGCAGCATGTCGCGCACATCGGTCCATCCTCAACCGCCACTTTCAGGATAGGGAGCACGCATGTCGAACAAGACCATCATCTCCACCGAACGCGCACCCGCCGCCATCGGTCCATACAACCAGGCGATCGTCGCGAATGGCCTCGTCTACACCGCTGGTGTCATCCCCCTCGACCCGGAAACCATGAAGGTCGTCGAAGGCGGCATCGAGGAGCAGGCCACACGAGTCCTCACCAGCCTCGCCGCCCTGCTCGAAGATGCCGGCACATCGACCGCCAACGTCGTCAAGACCACCTGCTTCCTCGCCAACCTCGATGACTTCCCCGCCTTCAACGCGATCTATGCCTCCGTCTTCGATGCCGACACCGCTCCGGCACGAAGCACCGTCCAGGTCGCGAAGCTGCCGATGGGCGTCCTGGTCGAGGTCGAAGCGATCGCCATCCTCCCCTAGCGCCCCACCGCCATACGACCATCCCCGGGGATTGAACCTCGCCCCGGGGATGTGTATACTCCCTGCGCTGCGGCAAAACATCACCGCAACAGTTCGGGCGCATAGCTCAGTTGGCCAGAGCGCACGGTTCACATCCGTGAGGTCACAGGTTCAAGTCCTGTTGCGCCCACCAAGATCATGTTACTCAAACACATGCCATGCGGATAAAGGCCTGTGTCTGACGAATCAACGCCACCGAGCATCTGCTCGGTGGCATTTTCGTGCGTGGCCCCCTGTCGTACCGACGCTTCTATTTGGGCCACCAGCGGTTGCCGTGCCGTCTCGGTTGTGACCTGATGCCCATCATCATCGATCCAGATCTGCGCGAAATACGCCGCCAGCAATTTCCGCTTGGTGGCATCGCGGGCAGCGGCATAGAACGCACCGGGCTGCTCGAGCAGCGTCAGCAGATGGAGCAGCGTGTCGCTCTCCTGTTGCACGATGTCCGCCGTCGCCTCGAACCGCTGCCGGAGCGCCAACCGTTGCACCTGGAGCTTCGCCAGCCGCTCCCGCACCTTCTCGGTGGTCAGGGAGTCATCCGCCACGAGATCGAGCAATCGCTCCTCTTTTCCGTCGAGGGCAGCCAGCTCCTTCTTGACCTGCGCATGCGCCTCCCGCTCCACCGTCAGCCGCTGCTCGAGACGAGCCATCACTTCCTCGCGCATCGTCGCGATCGCGTCCGGTGTCAGTTGGAGGGCTTGCGACCTCCCGCTGCATCGCCTCCTCGACCAAGGCGACGGGCAGATGCGGCAGATCGCACGTCCCTTCCTGCCTCCCAGCGCAGAGGAAATAGTCGTACATCGTCCCTTGCGGGTTGGTCACTTGGGAGAAGATGAGTTGGCGACTGTGACAGCGTCCGCAGCGGAGCATCCCGCGCAGAAAGTGGGTATGGACGATGTCGCGCTGGTTGCGTCGCATCCGGACGTCAAGCACCTGCTGGACCCGCTCGAAGAGCTCGGAGGTGACCAGCGCCGCGTGTCGACCCGGATAGACCTGTCCCTTGTAAGGGATCATGCCCAGATAGTAAGGATCCCGCAGGATGAGGGCGATCTGGCTGCGTGAGACCGGCTTCTCCTCCCACTTCGCCGTGCGGCGCGTGGTGAATCCTCGATCGGCCAGCTCCTGTTGCAAGCGAACGAGGCTATAGTCCCCGGTGGCGTATTGCTCGAAGGCCCAGGTCACGAGCGGTCCCCGCTTGGGGTCGATGTCGATGGTGTTGACAAGGTGACCATCGATGTCCTTGCGCACGTTGAGATAGCCCAAGGGCGCGCGTCCAGTGGTGCCCCCATTCTGGGCCTTGTGGAGCATCTTGTTGCTGATGTCTTCGCCACTCTGCCGGACCTGCACCTCGTTCATGATGTCGGTGATGGCTTCCATCGCATCGGCCATGTAGCCCTCACCGAACTCCTCCTTCGCCGAGATCAGCGTCACGCCCATATTCGCCAGGATGCGCTTGGTGATCGCCGCGTCCGTTTGATTGCGGAAGACACGCGAGCGCATGTAGATGACGACGTAGCGCACCTCCGGGTGGGTCTCAATGTACGTGAGCATGGCCTGGAACTGCTTGCGCTTGGCGACCGACTGCGCGGATTGCCCCGGTTCGACGAACTCGGCGACGATGGATGCCTTCAGTTGCTTCGCCCGCTTGCGGGTCGCCTCCCGCTGGGTGGCAATGGAGTTGCCGTCGGCCTCGATGTCGATCGCCGTGTGCATCTGGCGTTGGGTCGAGACCCGCAGATAAAGCACGGCGTCGCCCCTGCTGCTTTCGCCTGGGGCGGTCGGCTCCTTGAGGGCCTCAAGCCCAAACAGGCTCCCGAACTGCGAGAACGAGCCGCGCCGTTCGCGCCGTTCCTCCCCAGCAATGGACGGCGTTGGTTGGTGGTTGGTGGTCATGATTCCTCCTTTCTGGGGCGACAGCGTCGCACCCAACATGGTTATGGGCTTGGTGGGTGACAGTCACTCACTGCTTGTGGCTCCCCCCTCTCCTCGGTATCAGGGCGGTCAGGATACGGGGCCACCATCGATCCCATGCATGATGTCGGCGATGGCTTCCATCACTTCGGCCATCGGCCTCTCGCCGACTTCCTCCTTGGCGAAGATCAGCGTGACCCCCATGGTGGCGAGCGTCCGCTTGGTGATGGCAACCTCGAGTTGACGGCGGGAGACGCAGGCGCGGGTGGGAGTGATAACGTACCGCACCGTCGGGTCGGTCTCGATAGCGGCGAGCATGGCGCGAAACGCCGCCCGCTCCGCGACCGCTTGCGCGGCATGATCCCGCTCGACGAACACCGCAACGATCGGGAGATTCATCTGCTCCGCCCACGAGCGCGTCACGTCGCGCTGGGGTGCGTCGCCCCGGTGATAGAGCACCGCCGCTCCGGTGCCCGGTTCGCGTTGGCTGCTGAGCGTCTTCGCGTTCCCAGGCCACAGCAGACGCTCTGCGGGTGGGTGGTTCGATGATGTGGTTGGCATGGATTCCTCCTTTCCGGTGCGAGGACGTCGCACCCGGCTCTTCTATTGACACTCGTTTGGTCGGCGAAGTCGAGCGGTCTGCTGATGTGGAATCGTCAACAGGGTGTGGACAACCAGACGGCGACGCTGAGCGGGATGGGGTCCCGCCGGACTCACGATGTGCTGCCCAACGTGGCGATCAGGTCATCGCCGACGATGCCGGTGAAGAGGCGATTCGGCAGGCGGGAATCCGCTGCGATGGCCGCCTTCAGGCGCTCCACGCGGGCCGTGGTGGGCAGACGCCAGAGCACACGGGGAAAGACACCATGCTCGGCCTGCGCCCGCCCGGTGCGCCGGTAGTCCTCATAGGCCCAGCATTTGCGCAGCAATACGGGCAGCGATTCGGTACCGAGGTCGACCTCGATATACCAATGGTCGTCATAGGCATCACTGCTGAGCGTCGCCATCAGATCGGGTTTGAGGATGCTCCTGGCCCCGCTCGGGGCGACGTAGTCCCGCCAGGCTTCGGTCTCGATCTGCACGGTCGTCAGCCGGAATACCCCGGTCATCGCCGCTTCCTCGAGTTGAACGCGGGTCTCGGTCACCGCCAGCGTGTGCGTCAGGAAGGGCAATGAGGGTTCCTGGAGTCGCCGCCTTGTCCCATCCTCTGGCCGCGTCAGCCGGTCTCCGATGACGTCGAGACACCAGACAAATCCGGAGGAGCCATGACGGACGCCACCGACCCGCCGTTCCAGTCGGGTCAGGATGCGGTGTCCGAGCAAGCGGTCGAGGACGCGAACGCAGGCCCGTGTCGCCGCTGCCTGGCTGGCGTGATCGACGAAGAACAGGCGACGGAGGTGGTCCGTCGTCGCGTAGTGGTGTTGGGCGAGCACACGGACGATCGCCCAATCGCGATCGCTCATCCTCGTCGTCATGCGTTGCAATTCGATCCGACCGATTCTGGGAGATGGGATGCATTGTGGACGATGAGGCGTGGTCATCAAGGAGTCCTTGTCATGGGGTCGCGTGGGAGGACAATGGCTGGGGTGATGCCCCAGTTAGTCGGCTCCCGTATTCCGCGAGCATGGCCGAATGCACGTCGATCTCGGCACAGCCTCGCCGACGTGACCGGAGCGGTGAGCGGATGGGTGACCGGAGCGGGTGGTTCAGATGGATTGGCGATCATGCGGCACCCTTCCTGGCTCGTCGGCCGATGGGTTCATCATCAGGATCGGGATTCGGTGGCGGTGGTGTCGAAGCGTCGGGAGACGCTCCCGGGGCTGCCGGTTTGGGGTCAGCCCCATAGCGGGCCTGACTCTCCCGGATCACGGCGACGGGATCGGCGATCGCCTTCGTCGGTGGCAGCGTGCGCCCCGAGAACCACCCCGTCTGCCTGCCACCGGAAAGCAGCGAGGCGTAGATGCCATAGGGCGGCAACTGGGTGAAGTCCTCGGGGGTCAGCACGCTGCCACCGGCGACGGCCTTGGCATCACTGTGCTCCAACGTGAAGACGATCTTGTTCCGGGTATTGGCGTCGATCCCCGCCAGCAGATCGGGCGGCATCTGCCGACGATGCTGATGGGCCAGATGCCAGGCGACCCGCAGCGAGCGGGACTGCTCCAGCGCCTCGCCGAGATCGGCATCGAGATGGAGGAACTGCTGCGCCTCGTCGAGGTAGATCGAAACGGCGTGGCGCTTTTCTGGTGGCAGGGCCGCTTGGGCCAGGGCGAGCTGCCGAAGTTGGCCCACCACCAAGGAGCCGAGCAAGGT
Organism: Thermomicrobiales bacterium; assembly: GCA_049840815.1. Classification (GTDB taxonomy): domain Bacteria; phylum Chloroflexota; class Chloroflexia; order Thermomicrobiales; family UBA6265; genus JASGDN01. The sequence goes on from JASGJI010000002.1 coordinate 5,466, forward strand.
CGCCGACTGTTCGCCGAGCAGCCCCTTGTTGAGCGAGACGATCACAATCCGCCGCTGGGTGAAGACCTCGCCCAGCGCGAACTTCGGCTTCGGTTGGTCGAGCACGGTCCGCAACCCCGGTCGCAGCAAGAACTGGCGCAGGCGGGTCATCACCGGCCCAATCGCCGCCGATTGCTGGCCCGGACTCATCGCCTCCCACTGCGCCCAGAACGAACCAAGCCCGACTGGATCGTCGATCCGGGCCGTGAGCTTCCTCCGGAACGAGGCATCGGTGAGCAGCGCGGGCAACTGGACGAGCGTCGCACCCGGTGCCGCCATCAGGGTCAGCAGCGAGGCGTGGAGCACATCGACGGTGCGCGGCCCGAAGGCGGAGGGGAACAACCCTTTGACGATGGCGAGCAGGCCGTCGGCGACGAGTCCGCGTCGATCCGGGGTTGTTGCCAGCGTGTTGATGCCGACCGGGTGCGGCAGGGCCGGGTCGATCACCACCACATCGCGCCAGCGGCGTTCGGGGATACGGGCGAGCACGTCGGTCGCGAGGTCCCCCTTGGGGTCGATCAGGATGACTGAGATTCCCGCCTCGATGTCAGCGGTAATGAGGTGCTGCATGGCGGTGCTCTTGCCGACCCCGGTCGGACCGAGGATGTGGGTATGCCGGAATGCGTCCTCCCGGCTGATCCCGATCAGCCGGCTCGGTTCCGGTGTGGTAGTGACGGCGAAGGCGCGTTCTGGCACCTCCCGATACGAGGCCGGTGGCGCAATCGGACGCGGATGGAGCGACGGCATCCCCGGCAACTCGTCATTCCCGTGCGGCCAGGCGAGGAAACAGAGTGCCTCCTCGGGCGTGAGGCGCAGCGGCAGGCGAAGGGGGATCTTCGCCGCATCGACGGTATCCGGACGGTCCGAGACGAGGTCGACGTGGGTGCCGCCGCTCTGCAGTTGACGAACGGCGGCGAGCACGCGCTGCACGAGCACCATGCGCCGCGCTGGATGCCCAGCAGAGACCCCGATCCGGACGACGGCGCGGAAGCGATACTGCCCGAGCTTGTCGCGCATACGGGTCCGCAGCTCGCCACTGGCCGGCCGGGTCCCCCAGAGCAGCTTGTCCCAGATCGTGAGGGTCGGGTCCTCGATCGTCTTCGGCGTCGACTCCGGGGAGAGTGCCGACCCGAGCACGACCTGGACGACGAGCACGTCCTCCTTCCCGGTCGCGGAGGCCAGGGCTCCGAGCAGCGCCCGCAGCATCTGGTCGATGGACTCCAGGTTGAGCGCGAGGGACCGCTGGCGGATGCGGAAGGCGTCCAGAGCGCTCCGCTTCACTGCGGACCGACGTGATCCGGGTCAGCGTCGCGCCCGGCACCATGGTCGGGAGGAGGCGGGCGACCTCGCGCAGATCGCGTTCAGCCGCCCCGAGCAGGTACCGGACCTGGCCAGCTTCCGCCCGCGCCTCCCAGACCAGCGATCCCCGACTGCCGTCACTGGCCAATCGGGTCAGCAGCCCAAGCAGCGGGGCGTCCGGCAGCGGTCGCGGCCAGTGGACCTCCGCCCAGGCGATCACAATGGGACTCCTTCGTCTGGGTCAATGAGCTGGTCTTCCTCGATCTCGATCCTGTTCTGTTGCGTGGACGAGGAAGACACCGCTCCTGCCGCTTCCTGCATCTGGTCGATCGCCGCCTGTTCGAGGGCGGCACACGCCAAGGCGGCGTAGTCAATCGGATCACGACGCTCGGTGCGCACCGTAATGCGGTAGCTGCGAGACGGACGCCGCGGTCGGGTAGGTCGACTCATCGCTCGCCCCTTTCCATTACCACTGATCGCGGCGGAATCGCCGCAGCCAGAAGGCGATCCGGATCCCCAGGACCACCACGGCGATGACGACGATCCAGATCCAGATATCTTCGAGCAGCTTCACCGCCACCCAGAGCAGGACAGCGATGATCAGGATCGTCCAGGCAGCGCCAAGCAGGCGCGACAGGAAGGACTTCTGGATGTACACGACGCATCTCCTCTCCGAAATGGTCTGTCGGGTGGAATGTGATGATGGTCGTCATGGCGATTCCTCCCGGATGTGCACGTCGGCCGGCACCGGGTAGCCGGGGATGATGATGTCGGCGATCAGCTCGTTGCCCCAAGCGGCCCAGCCGGGCTGACGACGGCGGGCGAAGAGCTCCAAGTAAGGGCCATCGGAGAGCCGTTCGATCACGGCGTACTGCTCCTCCGGCTTGTGGGAGTGCTCCTGCAGCGGCGCGTACATCCAGGTCCCCTGCCCCCGGAACTTGACCGGCGCCTTGCCCCGCGTGCCGAGCAGCAGGTGTTCGGTCTGCTGGCGCAGGTACTGCCCGAGCCCGAAGCGGGGTTTGATCCAGGTCAGCGGGGCGCGGTAGGTGAAGCCCCACGCCTCCATCACCTCAATCCCCTCGCGCAAAGCACCGTTGATCACCCAGAGGTAGAGATGCGCGTTCTCCTCGGCCAGGTCGGCGACCGGGAGTCCCTTGATCCGGTCGAGGGGCATCACGTCGTAGTGGCGTTCCGCCCCATAGCGGCCGTCCTTCTGCCCGATGTCCCAGGGTGGGTCCGCCAGGATCGTGCGGAATCGCCGCTGCGTGGCAGCGGTCGCTCCTTGCGCCTGGGGCTGTGGTTGATTGGTATCGGTCATTGAACCCTCCTTTCCGGACCAACGCACCTGGTGCTGGTCTTCCCTTCCAGTAAGCCCGAGCGGACGATCGGGACCAATCGTCCGGTCGAACACGACCCCTGCTGGGAGTTCGGACGGCACGGCGGCTCATGATGGGGGGTGAAGGGGCGTTCGGTTTACGGGCGACGATCGTGAACGGACCGTCGACGGTGGGCATCGCGAACGCGCTGCATCTCGGCCTGCGCCTGGCGCTGGACGGCGGCAAGCCGCCAGAGCGCCATCCGTTCCTCAACCTCAATCCGCGCGATCTCCGTCGCGTGGTCGACGATGTCCGCGAACAGCCACAGCCAGATCGCAATGGCGACGACCGCCAGCAGCAGCACGATCCCGAGAATGACGAAGATCGTGACCATCACGAGCGTCCCAGCTTGCGGCCGGCCTCGATCAGGACGGTCCCCATCGATATCAGGGTGATCTCCCGGATGTACTGGAGACTGGCGGCCGCCTCCGGCACGGTCTCGGCGAGCAGCCGCTCCTGGTTCACCAGGAACGCGGCGTCCTCCTGGGCGCGGGAGCCGATGGTGGAGAGCGCCGTGAGCTTGGCGGCCTCGACCTCGGCGCTGGCCTGGATGCGGGCCTGGGAGAGCCCCGTCTCGACCGTGATCTGCAGCAGGTCCTTCTGGACCCGGCGCTGAAGTCCCGTGCTGGGACGGGGAATGGGCAAGCGATCGGCCATGGTGACGACCCTCCTGATGGGGCTCCTATCCCTCCGCGAATCGGGGGGATACTTCGAGCGTATCGGGTCAGACGCACCCCGTCGTGACAAAAAAGTGCACCTTGGGAAGGCGCACCGGATTCATGAGATGATGGAAGGAGAGAGGGGGTGGCAGCGTGGACGAGCGGGACGACAACGCGATGGACGAGCTGGTGGCGGCCGTCCACGACGAGCTGCTAGCCCTCCGCAGTGCCCACGGCACCCTCACCGTCCAGAAGTTCAGCGCCTTCCCCACCCTCATTCGCGTCTGCGGCGGCGGCGATATGCTCGACGCCTTCCTCACCTTCGAACGCGAGCTCAAACGCTTCGTCGCGACCGGCAATCGAAACGAGGTGGCGGCTGCCCTCTCCCTCTCTGGGGATCAGGACACCGTGACGGCCCGGTTGGAGGACGTCGTCCTTCACCTCGACGACTCGGGGGACAGTCGCGACCAGCGCACGGCACGGCGCTGGAGCGACCGCGGGCTCCCCACGATCGCGGCAGACCTCGCCCACACCGCGGATATCCGCGGCCACCTCGGTGTCGAGATGCTTACGATCGCGGTGGCGGGAACGCGACGCGAGCTGATCCTCACCATCGACCATTTCATGACGAAGCGCCTCGCGGAGCAGGCACCGCTCGTTCGGTTCTGGAAGTACGAGAACCAGGAGCCCGTCGAGCAATCCGAGGGTCTGACGGTCGATTTGGGTCGTGTCGAAGCCCCCGAAGCGTCCAACGAGACGTACCGCCTGCGGCGCTACACCATCGTGGCGGAGCTCCCGGGCGACCTCGGTGAGACCGCGGTCGATCCCGGCGATCCGCTCTACAGCATCTCACTGGAAGGGCCAGATGCCCCAATGCGCACCGTTGCGTTCGTCGACGAGAGCGATCTCGGGGACGACCTCATCCTCCGGTTCACGACGTATCGGACGATCGCCACAGTGGAGGTGGTCAAACGGTGAAACCACTACTCCTGAGGTACCCGGACTTCGGCGTCATTGACAACCTGCCCGTTATTTACAGGTGCTTGACGACGCGGTGAGGATGCTCGATGCGGTGGCTTGGGTTGCATCGGCCGATATCTGAAAGAAATCGGAGAATGGGAGGATCGAGACGCCCAGTGGGCAGAGCCGCCGGGGCAGGCTGCAACGCCTGCCCCGGCCCAAGCCTTGCTAGCCGAGGCTCACCAGACCACCTCCGTCCCCCAGCTTGCCACTTTGCTCGATCATCATCTCGACGATCCCGCTTGAAGTCGTAGTCTGCGTTGAGTTGACGACCTATCTAGCCGCAACACCACACCTCCTGGACGTAGTACGCCATTCCGTTTTTCTACACAACGAAACTACGAGAACAACTCTTTCACATCTCCAGCGGTTAACCCCTCAGCAAGCGCTATCCTACGCGCTGCCGCAATGGCAGCACGTACTATGGTTGGGTTGTACTTAACCAATCGCTCGCGGCGTTCGTATATGTCTTGTCCATCAATGCTCACAAAGTAATATACGCGTAACGCATCTTCCTCTTCAGGGGTGATTAGTGCCCCAAACCCTTCCGGTTCGTTGGTACTAAAAAAGCTATCAACAATATCCCATTGATGATTATATTTTTTTCTATTATTTTCGTCATCCATGCTGATATTATAGCATTGGTGTAGCAGGGGTGAACCCCTGCTACACTAGAAATCGATTCGATACTAGTCGTACGGTGCCCACTTTTTGGAGACCTTAATGGAACCATCCTCACGTTTAATGGCCTTCCAACCGTCCACGTGCAGTCCTTTGTCTTGACGCAGTTCGCTATAGTGCGGTGTAGCGTCGTCGTCGTCACTGAAGAAAATCTCAGTGCCCACTGGAGCGTCTCTAAGAATCTGCTCAGCAACGTGCTTGGCCTCTGAATGAAACTTCATTTTCCTCGCCTTTCTGGTGGGGGTCGGTCTGTTGACAGCCAGCAACCGATAGTTGCACGCTAGACACTTCCGCATATTCCCAAGGTAAGGGTTGCCATCATGTGTAGCTCAGATTCGTCCCGAAATTTGATGAATAGGCGTTCTCCTCCTACGTTGATGATCGACGTCTACCTCGCCCTAAGCGGACTCGCAAAAGTCTTGCGGTGAATCGAGCCGCCAAAGCGGCGAGAACTACTAGGAATCGATCCCGCTTGGGAAGTCGCAGACCCGCAGGACTTTTGGCGTTCTGCTTAGTGTGTAGAGCAATTATCATGGGCGATCACCAATGCAGGGAAGGCCCCAAACCGGTCCCATTTTCCAGAGGAGCACGCTCGAACCTTCGTGGGATCCGACCGAGGTCACGCGTCCGATCACTGATCGGTGAGCAGCGATCGTCGTCCGTTCGTTATCCCGAAGCTTCAGTCTGCAGTGAGCGCGAACTCGAGGGCTTCGTCATGGGACATCACGCGACCGGCGGCGAGCAGGGTTTCCAACCTTGGTCCGAGCCGCTCGCGGAGCGTGGCAAGGGTCCGCTCGTAGTCGGCCCGATCCATCGTGTCGAACTGGGTACGCAACTCGTCGAGAAAGGCCGCTGCCGCCCCACAGAGCCGCGCTGACCGTTCATCGGTGTCTTCGAGGACGGCAACCCTGGCCAATCCCGCCAGGCACTCCGCCATCCCCTTCCGATGGCGTAGCCCCCGATACCGGCGGAGACTCTCCGTGAAACGGGCCATGGCGAGTGCGAGATCACCCGTCCCGATCGCGGCATAACCGAGGTTATGGGAAGCAAGCGCGACGAGAAAGTCGCTCACCAGTTCCTCACCGGTCGCCAGCGCCTGTTGGTATTGGTTCGTCGCGGCGTCCCAGTCCTCACGATGCCGCGCCAGTTCCCCGAGGCTGTTGGTGGCTTTGGCGATCGTCTCGCGATGGCCGGATCGTTGTGCCCAGGCCAACGTCTCCTCCCAGTAGGGTCGCGCCCCGTCAATCCCATCAAGCCCAGGGGCGGAGAAGGCCAGGCCCATGTTGGAGAGCGCGATAAGCTGGGCATTCCCACTCCGCTCAGCCGCACGGAGACTCTGGCGATACCGCTGCCGTGCCAGCTCCCACTCACGCCACTGCACGTGCGCGTCGCCGATAGCCCGTAACGCCTCGCTCTCTCCACACGGATCACCCTCCTGGAGAAAGATATCCAGCGCATCCGCGAACCGTTGGAGAACCGTGTCACGGTCGGTAGTGTCGTTCAGCAGCAGGAGTCCCTCGCAGAGCAACCCTCGCGCCCGCAGCCTCGGAGGGAGCGCATCCGCGGCGACCATGAACGCCTGCACCCAGGCGAGTGAATCTGCGACCTGATTCCGCTGCTCCCAGAACGGCATCATGGCCACGGTCAACCGCAGTCCCGTCTCATGCTCGCCGCGATCGCGGCACCATTCGAGGGCGGCGCGGATATTGTCGCGTTCGGCAGCGATGCGGGCATACCAGATGGCCTGGTCCGGCCCCGAATAGTCGGCACGCTCGGCCAACTCCCGAATGTACCGGGCGTGGGCGTGTCGCGTCTCGTCCACCTGACGGCGTTCGGCCAGCATCTCCAGGGCATAGTCGCGAATGGTCTCCAGCATGGCATAACGCGGCATTCCCCCTCGACCGGATGGATCAGGGAGACGGCGCAGCAGATGAGGGGCAATCAGGGCCATCAATCCGCGGGAACTCTCGTGGAGATCGGGATTGACCGCCGCTCCCAGCGCGGTCATCGCCTCGCGGGTGAACCCGCCGACGAAGACCCCAACGCGCCTGAACCAGTGCTGGGCCTGTTCATCCAGGAGCGCATAGGACCAGGCGATGGTCTCCCGCAACGTCGATTGGCGACGGGGGACATCCCGCGGCCCGTCGATCGCCAGATCCAGCGACAAGGCCAGATGTTCGTGCATGCGGACGAGTGACATGGTCCGCACGCGGGCGGCAACCAGCTCGATCGCCAAGGGCAAGCCATCCAGACGCGTGCAAATGGCGGCCACGGTCGGTGCCGTCTCAGCGGTGAGATGCAGGTGCCGGTTGGCACTCCGGGCGCGATCGGCGAAGAGGGCGACGGCCGGATTGTCTGCCAGCTCCCGGTACCCAGCCGCAACCGTCGGAAGCGTGAGGGGGTCCACTTCGTAGTCACGTTCCCCGCGGACGTGGAGAAAGGTGCGGCTCGTGACGATCGCCGTGACCGTGGGGACGGCCTCCTGCAACGCAACGATCTGTGGTCCCGCCGCGAGGACCTGCTCGAAGTTGTCCAGTACCAGCACCACCAGATGTCCCCTGAGAAAGGCGGCAAGCGCTGTGAGGAGATCGTGGGACTCCCCGCCTGTCGGCTGGAACCCCAATGCGTCAGCGATGGCGGGAGTCACCTGATCCGCATCATGAATGGCCGCCAGATCGACGAAGTAGGCACCATCGAATCGCGGTTGGAGGGAACGCGCGACTTCGATCGCCAGCCGGGTCTTCCCGGTGCCACCGGGGCCCGAGAGCGTGACCAGCCGATCCGTGCCGAGGAGGGCGATCAGCTCGGCGTGCTCCTGGTCGCGTCCAATGAAGCGGGAGAGCGGAGTCGGGATAGTGGAGGCGGGAAGATGACTCGGCCAGGTGGCGATGAGGAGACGATCGGCCTCCTCGAGGCCACGACGCGCGAGCACGGCGAGCGACGGTTGCCCACCCGCCAGCAGGAGTTCATTCGTCTGGGCTCGATCGAGGCCTAAGACGCGAGCGATCTTAGCCAAGTCCTGCCAGCGCTGAACCTTGGAACTTTCCCCGATGGCCCAGCGATTGACGGTGCTGGAATGCAGTCCTGTCAGCGCCGCCAGCTTCTTGTCGCTCATCTGACGCGAGGCGAGGTGATGAGTAAGAAGGGATCCCAGGACCGTGCTCACGCCCACCTCCAATGAATTTGGGACCGGTTTGGGACCTTCCCTGCTGCGATGAGTCTCCATGATAATTGCCTTACGAACCCAAGGCGAGCAACTTCGATCATCATCAGGGAGGGGAAAGACTATCCACTCATATTTCGTCGACGGACGATACAGCCATCGTGCATTCCGCGCCGGTCGTTCCTGGGAGTGATTTCGCTCGTTATCGAATCCATTCCCGGAAGCAGGTTTCATACCGATCTGCATACGACCGCCACATAGCGAAGCCGGCGATTATGCCTGCGATCCTCTGTCACTTCAACGGCGGTGGGTTTCTGGTGCCATAAATCGTCTTCTGCGCACTGCAACTTTTCGACTCGTAGTAGCGAGAAAAGGGAAATCCAACAATGGCCAAAACAGATGAGAGTTGGTACTCGAGCGGCCTGGATGTCACACGAATCAGACAAGTCCTCGGCCAAGCGTTAGCGGGCGCTGAGATCAGCCAGCTTGGCTCAGGCCCCCTCGATGAGCCAGCAGCCCTCAAGATTCTTGCCAGCAAGAATCCCGGCATGTTCAACAGGGCTGGTTCTGCGACCATTGGAATTCTCGTCTTTGAGCAAGGAGACCACCGACGGATCCAGCTTGTCGCGTTCGGAACGAGTCTCGGTGAAAACATGAGCGGCCAATGGCAGATGCGCGGAGCATCGTTTGGAGCGCAGACCAAAGCCAACCGCGAGAAACCAGACCTCGGGAAAGGCAAGAAGATGGTCGCCGAATGTGTGTCGGCACTCCAATCGGCGGATCCCCAGTTCAAGCGAGTTGGATGAAGTTCGATCGGCACACCACGATGAAGCCAATTGGCATTGACCTCGGTACAACCTTTTCGGCAGTTGCAATTCTCCGGCACACAGGCGTGCCGGAGATCTTGCCGAACCGTGATGGAGAAGACATCACTCCGTCAGTCGTCCTGATCCAGGATGTTGGTACCGGCGATGAGCCACTGGTCGGGACGATGGCCAAGCACTCGGCAGCGAGTTCCCCCCACGATGTCGTTCAGTTCGTCAAGAGACACATGGGTGATCCTTCCTGGAGGTTCGACTCGTCCAGCGGCGGTTCGTACACCGCCGAGGAGATATCCGCCATCATCCTTAAGCGCCTGAAAGAGGATGCAGAGCAAGCGCTGGGCGAACCGGTGGTTGATGCGGTGATCACGGTTCCTGCCTATTTCGATGACGCGCGGAGGACCGCGACGAAGCACGCCGGTAAAATTGCCGGTCTCAATGTGCTGCGCGTTCTCAATGAGCCGACGGCCGCCGCGCTCTCTTTCGGCCTGGATACCTCGGCCGAGGGCACGGTGCTGGTTTACGACCTCGGGGGCGGCACGTTCGACGTTACGCTGATGAGAATCCATGATGGGCAGTTCGAGGTCTTAGGAACGGATGGAGATCGCAACCTCGGTGGATTCGATTTCGACAACCGCCTCATCGAATACATAGCCCGAAAAGTCGAGGATGATGACGGTCCTGATCTTCTGGCCGACACAACCCAGGTGGCGGTACTCCGCGAGAAAGCGGAGATGGCGAAGCGCAGCCTGACCACCGTCACGAAAACAACCGTACATATCTCGGCGGATGGCAAGCCCTATAGAGTCCAAGTAGACCGGAGCGAATTCGAGCGGATTACAGCCGACCTTTTGCGCAGAACCGAGGACCTGACCGAGCTCGTTCTCGAGGAGGCGAATACGTCATGGTCGCAGATCGACCATCTCCTGCTCGTTGGTGGCTCGACTCGAATGCCGATGGTTCGCACGCTTGTAGAACGTCTTGCTGGGAGACCGGCGGACCGATCCGTCCATCCGGATGAGGCGGTCGCGCTAGGTGCGGCAATCCAAGCTGCCGTCGAGCAATCCTCTACGACAAGAGCCACCCTCGCAGTTCTCGATGGAAAACCACTCGTCGTAGCAGACGTCACCTCGCAATCTCTCGGTGTCATCACGGTGGGCGACGATCTCAGAACCCGCATCAACACGATTGTGATCCCTCGGAACACCAAGATCCCATCGAAACTGAGCCAGGATCTCCAGACGATCCGTGACAATCAAACAGCATTGGACGTGGAAGTTACGCAGGGAGATGACACTAACCCAGAGTACGTGGTTATTGTCGGTTCTAAGACACTGCCGATACCTCCTTACCCCACGGGAGCACCGATACGCGTGACATACGCCTACGACATCGATCAGACAATCTTCGTGGAGCTCACCGATCTCACGACAAACCAATCGCTTGGAACGTTCGAGGTAGACCGTCTTGCGAATCTCACCGACGCCCAACTCAACGCAGCTATCGCGAAGGTCTCAACGCTTTCGGTGGTATAGGAGCCTTCGATCGTCGTGAGGAATCAGTGTCAACTCGACGAGTCTTCCTCGCTCATTGGAGTCATGCAATTTCATGAGGGGTGCGGCGAATGATCGTTGTCAACTACTACGAAGTGCTCGACGTTGATCCTAAAGCCGACAGCGAGACGATCAAGACTGCCATTCGCAAGCAAAGACGTGAATGGCGCAACCGGACAGCACATCCCAAAGCTGAGACTCGTGCGCTTGCCGAGCGGATGACCCAACACATCTCCGACGCCGAGGGAGTTCTCCTCGACGCAGCCAACCGATCCAACTACGATCACCAGTTGGCTGCTCAAATCGAATCGCGATCCGCAGATCTTGTCGAATCGTCCAGTCGAGACTGGGTCGCAGTCATCCGTGAGTACCTTGCCAACGGGAATCCTACTTCAGCAAACTATGCCGCACGTAGAGCAACAAGCGAGCAACCGAATCTAGCCGAAGCATGGTATCTCCAGGGAGTATCATCAGACTTGCTGGGGAACCTCGCAGATGCGGAATTCGAGTACGGGGAGGCGATTCGTCTTGATCCCAACAATGCAGCCTATCATGCGGAATTGGCCGACCTGTATACCGGAGCTGGGCACTTTGGTCGGGCACAACAGAGCTATCAACGTGCAAATGACCTGGAACCCGATAACCTCTACTATCGCGTCGGCGTTGCCGCAATGCAGACTGCGCAGGGCCGCTGCGACTTGGCGTTGCCGATACTTGAACAGGCCGTTGAGCAAAGCCCTGAAACTGAGTACTTCAGGCACAACCTTGCTGTCGCGCTTACTGATGATATCGTCACAAAGTGCTCTCGATTCGGCGATGGGTCGAGCGCTATCCTCAACGGCGCTCAACTCCAATTCACCCAGAAGACCTTGTCACGTCTGCATGGTCTCAAGGTGAGTGACCCCGACCTGAATCACCACATTGCCGAGATTTCACGGTTGGCTGCAGACGCCGAACGTGTTCAATGGGAGCATCCGGACAATGTCGCGGCGTACGTAATTGGATTTCTTGTGTCACTTGGCGCACTCTTCGCAATCGGGGTCGCACCATGGATAGGGATTGTCGGATTGGTGGGAGTCATCGCTATCCCCTTTATCTATGTGAAGTTATTCCGTGGCCCAGGCTACGTCCACAGCGCTCGCAATGCTACCGACTTCGTCCGAAAGACGGGTCTTCAACCACTTGCGGGACAGCCATGAACGACTACGTCGAGCCGTCCACACTGGAGGACATCCGGCGGGAAATCGCCGATCTCACTGATCTATTTCGGCGCCGTCTCCTGGATGACAAGGCAAAGAATGCTCTGTACGAAACCCTTCAGGAGCAAGTGAAGGCATCGCAGGATCTTCTCCGCTACCGGGCGTTCGAGTCGCTCTTTCGCGAGGCATTGTTTGCAGTCGATCGACTCCAAACTGAACCATGCACCCAGCAACTTGTCAAGTCAGCTGTCGACGAGTTGCTGGAGGTGTTCGCTCGACGCACCTTGCATCCAGTCGCCGACGGAGGCACGTTCGATCCACGAGTGCACGAGGCCGTCGAGACAATTGAGGCAAACGAACACCTGCCTGCAGGGTCGATCACCATGGTGCATCGGGCTGGTTATACCTTGGATGGGCGCCTCCTTCGACCTGCACAGGTCACGGTAGCCGTGCCTGGAACCACAACGACAATGACTGAAACGCAGGTCGTCGATGCCAAACCAACTTGAGCTCGCGGCGGAGCAGTTGAAAAGGGCTCACGCCAATGCGCTCGGCTCGCTTGATGCTGCCATCGAGGAGCTAGCATCCGGTGGCCAACATGCTGAGCAGGCGGCGAAGGCGGCCCTTGAGCGTCACGTCGCGATTGCTCGCAACAAGTCGGCTCAACAAGTGATACAGCACGGCTCTTTTGTGCGTGACCTCGGGATAGAACTTGTCGGCAATCCCGGTGGTCCACTCGCAGCCGCCGACTTCGTTGCAATCGGCAATCTCTCTTTGCCCGGCGAGAATAGTGGCGTCAATGCCGATGTCAGTGCTCCCTGCGTCCTGCCCCTATTGGGGCGAGGGAACATCGTAGTGGACGTATCAGAAGACGCGGGACAGGGGCTAATTCGTCACATCATTCGAGAGGCATATGCGGGAACAGCACCCGGCCAGCTGAGCGTTATCGGATACGATCCGCTCCTGTCGGGGCTCTTCGCTCCGTTCGCAAGCATCAAGACTGCTTCCAACTCAGCACTCAACGTGTTGAACCGGCCAGCGGAGTTCACACAGACTATGGACCGGCTCCTCAACGACGTTCAGCGAGTCAACGACCTTCTGCAAGGCACGAGTGACGACCTGCTCGCCTACCATAGGATCACAGGGCACGCCATTGAGCTCCTCCAATTGGTCGTCTTGGTGGATGCACCAGAAGGAATCGACGAGCAGACCTGTCACCAAATGCTCTCACTCATGAAGGTTGGCCCTTCGGCTGGCATCTCTTTCGTCATGCTTACCCACTCGAAAGGTCGCGGTCCAGATTGGTGGAACCAATCCGACGTGGAACGCATGGCTCACGTCGTTACGGGGAAGTCGCGAAACGTGAAATGGAAAGCCCACCCACAATTCTCACTCGCCCTCGCTCGACCAGACGTCAGTGACATCGTTACATTCTCCGATAGGCTCGCGTCAGATATCTTGTCCGCATCCGTGCCTAGTATTCCGTTCGAGCGTATACAAGATGTCGAGAATCGCTGGATAGATTCATCAGCAAACGGGATTACCTTCGCGATCGGTACCGCAGGCTCCCGAACGATCGAACTGACTCTCGGCGACGAACAGCAACAACGTCACAATGCCCTCGTCACAGGTGCAGTTGGCCAAGGAAAGTCAAACCTCCTCAAGGTCATCGTCCATAGCATATGCCAACGCTACGCTCCGTCGGAAGTCGACCTCTATATGCTCGATTTCAAGTCTGGCGTGACCCTCTTCCCCTTCGCATCCACGCCCGAATCCACGGACTATCTTCCCCATGCTCGCGTCTTGGGCCTTGAGAGTGACCGTTACTTTGGCGTCGCTGTTCTACGACATCTCGACGCCGAGTTAGATCGCCGGTACAAGCTCATCCGACCCCATGGTGAGGACATCTCCAAGTACCGTACCGCGTTTCCCGATGCCCATATGCCACGCATCGTTCTCATCATCGATGAGTTTCAGATGTTGTTCGACCCAGCGGACGGAAATGCAGAAGAAGCGGCTCGCCTTCTCGAAGGACTGGCACGACGCGGTCGATCATGCGGCGTCCACATCATTCTGGCGTCCCAGACTATCTCCGGCATCGCCGCACTCATGACCCGCGAAAACGGCATCTTCGCTCAGTTTCCCATTCGGATCGCCCTGAAAAACTCTATCGGTGAATCCTATGCGAGTCTTGCCCAAGGGAACGATGCCGCAGCGCGATTGCGCGCCCGCGGTGAAGCGATTGTCAACCTCGATTATGGAACTCAAGCGGCAAACAAAGCGGCAACCATCGCTGTAGCCGACGATACCGCTCTCGCACGACTGCGACACTCGTGGTGGAAATCCTCCAAGCAAACGACGAAGGCCCCCTTGGTCTTCGACGGAGCACGGCTCGTTCGCGTTGGCGAAGCCGTAACGGCCATCAAGGACTTGCGACACCGCATCCTCTCGGAAGGCGTGGCACCGGCTGCGATCGTTGGGTATCCCATCGACGTCTCGGAAACCCCACTGGGAATCACGCTCTCCCACGACCCGGGTCGAAACATTGCGATCCTCGGTGCAGGAGAAAAGAGTGGAATCGTTGAGGCAGGCGAGGAGTCATCCAACAATGCCATCGGAATCCTGCAATCGGCAAGCATTGGTCTCGCCCTGCAGCATCCTGCTGGCGACGCCGAGTTTGTCTGCCTCGATCTTCTTGACCCTGTGTCGGCTCGACGCAACAACCACGCGGGGTGGTTGAGTCTGATGGAGCGACTAGGATATCCCGTCCAAGTGATTGGCAAGAGCGATCTGGGCACGTTTCTCCACGCAACTGCCGAACGCCTCGGAGATCGCGCCTCAGAGGCAGCTTTGTACATTCTCGCCTTCGGACTGGACCGCGCGGCCAATCTCGAAACCCCCGACATCTTCGCGCATCGTCCCATCGAGGATCTTCAAACGATTCTTCGGGATGGGCCATCGCAGGGTGTTCACCTGCTCGGCTGGTGGTCGAATGTCGCGACATTCAAGTCACACATCGGATTCGGCGGCGAGGGCTTTTTTGAGAGCCTGATCATGTTGCGCGTTGACCAGGGATCTGTGCAGGACTTCCTGGGACCGTTCGTCACGTGGTCGGTGCGGGAGAATCGGGGACTCGTCTCGGACCGTACCCAACTTGCTGAACCCACGACCGTCGTCCCGTTCTCCCCGTTGAACGCGCGGGACCGCACGATCCTGCTGAGCCAGGACTGGGAGACGTGACATGACGACCACTTCGGAGTTGAATCGGGCAGATCTCTTCGTGAGGTACGAATCCGCACTTGCGAGTCTTTCACATGTCCCGGGCCAACTGGAGAACGATCTGACCGAGGCGCAGGCGGCGTTCGACGTGGCGATTTCGAATGCCGCGGCCTCCGTCGTCGAGGACGAACAACGCCTTAACCGACTCCGTCAGACCATCACGACACGTTTCAACGCCAGCGCGCAATCGCTCCGGGATGCCAATGTCCTCGTTCCTCTCTCAGTTCGAGCCTCAGGCGGACGAAAAGGCGACCCCAGCTCGTTGACGGAAGCCATCAATACGCAGCACAACGCGGAGAAGGCAGTTGCGAACGAACTTCAAGCCGCTGCCAGTGCCGCCAAGCGCCAGGCAGCCAACAACACGTCCCAAATTGCTGCTAGCCAGAATGCGGCAGAAGCCCTCAGAAAACGGCAGGAAAGGATCCGTCACGCACGAGACACCGCCCCCACCGGAGATGAGCGCGAACGCGTCCGCAGTGGATGGTCTCTGAAACAGCACCGCCAGCTGATCGTCGTCGGCTCCACCGGGTTCCTGATCATCATCGTCATTCTGGCTACCCAGCTGTTCTGAGCGTCGCCACAGGCGATGCCCCAAGAAAGAGGACTCCGATGTCTCAACTATCACAGGTGAAGCAACAACTTACCGCCATCAGCAGCGATGCCAAGACGACAGCGGCGGGACTTCAAGGTTTCAAGAGCAAATTCTCGCAGGCAATCAATCAGGTCCAAGCGACCGTCGGCGGAAGTGCTCAGGGGGTTGACAAGGACATGATTCAAACACTCCAAGCTGCTGAGAAGCAGGTCGATGCCGCGATCGCTGCACTCCAGCAAGCCTCCCAAGCCGCAACCAAGTTTGCCGCATCACTATGACGCGGGAATGATCCGAGTAAACTCTGTCTCGCTCTCCACCAGGGATTCACTCGTGACACATCGGTTCCATACAGAGCAGGCGAAAAGAAGCCAATGGCCGTGGAGTCGCAACCACGAATCCAGTTGGATCGCAAGATGAGTTCTTCGCGAGCGATGGCCTTCCCATTGTCAGACTATCAGGTTCGGTGGTCCCACGATGAGCGCGCTTGAGGACCTCTGCCGCACGCTTGAGGCGGTGAATCGCGACGCCGAAACCCTTGCCGCAGAACTCACTCAGCGGGCCCGTACCCTGGCACAATCGGCAAGCGTGACGGCGACCTTGGGTGCAGGCTCGAACCGACCCGAAACCGCACACACCGCACAAGCCCTTCAGTCAGCATCACAAGCAGTCCAACAGGCTGCCCTGCTCCTGCATCAGGTGTCCGTGGAAGGCCGGGGCTTCGTTTCTCGCCACGCTGGCGCCAATACATCCCAAAGCAATGGCAACGCCACCGTTGTCATGGACATGGAAAGGTTCAAGATCGCTGATGCCCTCCATGGGGCAGAAGACCCGCGAGCATTCAGGCTCAAGCACCCCAAAGACTATATCGAGCCAATGAGCCGTGCTCACAGCGTCGAGCCGTTTCGCGATCCCCATAAGTTCGTCGATCGAATCAACCCAGACTTCGAAACAGCCGAGTCTTATGAAGTGAACTGTGCCGACTGTGCGCGATGCTGCGAGGCCACTTGGCGCGGACACGAACAGCAGGCGGCAGGCCGGGCATACCAGATCAGCCGCTCCGGAGGGTTGGAAGCGCATGGCGAATCTTCCGAAACGACAGAAGATTGGGCTCATGAGATGTTCATGCCAATAGACGCCACGAGTCTCCGATCCGCACTCGAACAATATGGCCACGGCTCGAGCGCACTCGTTCATTCTAGTTGGGAAGGATACGACCCACAAGGTCACGCTTATAATGTTGTAAACTTCAACAACGAAATCCTGACGATCGATTCCCAAAGGAGTGAGGTCCATAAATACGCTGAAAACATTTATCCTGGAATGGAACGTCTTCCAGGCGTGGATCACAGAGCGATGGTATGGGACGCCAAGGGAAGAAGGGTATTGTGACCAAATTCTCGATTGCAATACCTGAAAACTTGTCTATAATTCAGATATACAACAGTACAAGGAGGTTTCCGTGATCAAAAGCAATGGGTTGACCGAAGAACAAGCACGCAAGGTTCTAGCAGATGAACATCGCCAGGCCGCCAATCCCAATGTCTTCTCAGCCAGACGAGAGGAAGGTGGGTGGGTGTTCGCCTGGTCGGATCGAACCACGCCAGTCCCAATGGGTGTGGGGTCGGTAGTCGTCACTGACTCTGGTCAAACTGGCAGGCTCAAAATCGGCGAGACCGCTGAAGAGGCCCTGAAACGACTGTCGGATTGACCTGATAGAAAACGAGAGCGGTGTGCCGAACATAGCCATTGAACGGTAAGGAACCGACGCCTCAGCGCGTACCGTTGCGTTCGTGAATAAGCGCGACCTCGGCGCGGACGTCACCCTGAGCCTCACCGATCACCACGGTGGAAGTAGTCAAATGGGGAGACCAGCGTCCGCGAAGTACTCGAACTCCAACGCCGAAGAACGCCCTGCATTCCGGCGTCTTCGTGCGATTGATCTCAGACGCTAATAGCGTGGTGGAGACTCTCTAGTATAGACCGTGCGGATTCGCCCCTTGCCGTTCGCGTAGTTGCTCCCCCACAAGTACGCATCGTCCCGCAGGTTGAAGGTTTCTGCTGGGTCACCTCGCGTTGCCGCCGAACCATCCGAGCCGGCGGTGCGACGCAGGAGGATCGTGTCTGCCACCACGGGGCCGTTCACCTTCAGGAAGACATTGCAGATGTTCGCGGTGAGCCGGTCATCGTCTGGAGCAACCCTGTCGGTGCAGGTGTTGTGGGTGCCCGTCTTGTCGCTCGTGGTCGCGAGCAGCAGGCATCCACCTGTTTCACAGTGCCCTGGAAGCGAATCTCCGGTGCCCGGATCACCAATTGGTGAAGATCTTTGATACTCGTGTACGGACCATCATCGTAGGTGACGTCCCCTGTGATCGTGACGGCACCGGTGGAGACGCCTTCGCCAGCCGCCTCGGCCTCGCCGACTGCGGTGCCGGGCTCTCCGACACCAACGGCCACGACCGATCCAGGGACAGCCACCGCAACAGTGATCGGTCCAACAGCAACCGTCACGGTCACCACCGTTCCCACCGGTTCCCCCGACGGCGACGGCGTCGCCAAACACGCCCATGCCAACCGAGCCAGCGACGATGGAGCCCACGGATGTCTCACCCGAGATGCCCGTGGTGAACCCCACCAGCCCGGCAACGGAGCATCAGGGCGCACCGGCGGATGTCCCGTCGGCAATCGATCCCGTGACCGGTCTTCCGGTTGCAGGCTCCGGGCCACGCGAAACGCATCCCGAGAACATGGCGGTCATCAGCGTCCTGCTGGTCACCGCGGTTGCCCTCGGGTACAGCGCCATGCGTGCCCGACGTCGTGGCATCTAGGCGGATAGATGAAGGGCGGTAAAAACCGCCCTTCATTTCCCACCCTTTTCAACGCTGCGGTATTCGCTTCCATACCTGTTGGGTATGCTGATGAGTCCACAAGGACGAAAAGCGAATCAAGGCAATCGATGTTGTATCGATTATTCCCATATGTTCCGTGAGAGTATCACAGAGAATATCTTTCATTAATCCATCAAATACCCTACAATCAGTCGCAGATGACCACAAACGAACAGTATCCCGATCGTCGCGACGATGACACCGACGATTCTCGCGAGATCGATCCGCAGGAATCGCGTATCCAGCGAGCCTGGGATGCCCTCGAACAGCTGCACGATCGCGTCGCCGAGCTTACCCCGGAGGCGAGCGAGCAAGACATCGCCACCCAGATCGGGGAGTATGTCGCCGACGCGCTGATCCACGATGCGGATCGAGCAGCAGCCGATGACCGCGTCACGCCTGAAGTAGCCGCACTCCCCCGCGACGATAGCACCGAAGTCCTGCTCCAGGGCGGGGTTGAAGACGATCTCAGCATCCCGCTCGATGGGAATCCCGTGACGCACGTCGCGACGGAAGGCCATGACGAGCTCCTTGCCGATGCCGCGACAGCGATCAGTCGCGAAGACGTCGAGTTCGGCACCGAGACAGCAATCCTGCTCGGACGCGCCAAGGAAAATGTTGATCGCACAAAGCTGAACATCCCACCGAGACCCGAACAATCTCACCCCGACGATGCGGAAGTGATGCCGCCAGCACACGAAGCCGCGCCTGTTGATGAGATACAGGCCTACCTCGATCGACTGGATGTCGAATACAAGCAACGACTAGCTGAGCTATTCGCCTCTGGTCTACAGAACCTCAGCGCCGAGGAAATAGCCTTCATCCATGGTGACGAGGAGCTCCGCAATCAGGTTGCCTACGCTATTCAAGGATTCGGCATTGACCAGGGCAGTCTCGACTATGGTCGATACCACATAGAACCCTTTCGACCTGGGAATTCTCAGATCCTGATGCGTGCGATGGATCTCGAACGACGAGCCATGCAAGTTAACGACGTGTTCCAAGATCAAGCACATGCAATCGCCCAAGCGACAGGCTCACTCCATCTCCCCGGTCCGATCAAAGACGCGCGTCGTATCGCCGAGAAGATGGAGAAGGACTACGGCGATGGACAAGACCATCCGGATATCAACCTTCTCGCCTCAAAGGTAAAAGATGCGGTTCGCTGCCGCATCGTTATCAATGGCGACCCAACAGTTGCTGACCAGGCGGTGATCGACCAGATCGAGGGGAGCAGACTCATCATTGCCGAGGACAGTCACCACCACCCCCTGATCAAACGAAGCTTCCGCGATCGCTACACGGGAGAACCGATCGATATCGAATCTAGCACCAGCTACCGCGACACCAAGGTGACCGTGACGATCACCGTCGAAGTACGCACTCGGGATGGTGAAGCCACCCTCTGTGAGATCGCCATTGTCACTCCGGAGATGGCAGTGGCCACCGTGGCCGAGCACCCAATCTATGAGATCACCCGCTCACTTCAGGGCGATAAACGCCCCATCGCCGCGAGACTTGATGCCCGCCTCAAGGAAATCCAGAACGTCTTCTACGGAGACGTCTCGCTACAGATCGCGAATCGGCTGGCCGATAGCCCGAGCTAGGCTACGCGGTGCGGAGATATTCAGCTTCGGCTTCGGTGATCACAATACCGCCCAATCCTCGCGCTGCCGCATCACCACCACTGAAAAGATTGTATGAGGTAACGAGGCCATCTCCCTCGCACACTACCAGGTACGGTACGTCGTGATCGCTCCCAGCCTCGCTAAAGAATAATCCGCGATGAGAAAACTCATCGCCGAACACCTCAAGTGCCACAGCGTTCGCATCACGATAGAGATATTGCTTCTGTTCACTGTAGTTCACGAACTGATCCCGATCGACACCCTTGACCTCAGGCACGACATCACCGTCGCTCTCTGGCTGTTTCATAGCTCCTGATGGGAATGTCTCGGTTGCCATAGTGTCGACCTCGATTCTCTCGGATCCTCTCCGCTATTATGTCTTGTCCTACTATAGTAGCTCCAACCCCGCACAACGTCAATGCAGGTGCTGGCTTCCGTGCCCGTATTGTGTGGCATCTCGTTGCGATGTACGATGAAGATACCCCAAACAACAACTGAATAGGAGGTTAAGTGAATGGAGAAGCCACAAGAACACAGTGACAATCGCGTACAGATCTCGAAATCCGTCTTCGACGGGCTGGAATTCATCAGGCGATCGGGAGCGACGAACATGCTTGATCGCCCGGTTGTCCTCCAGCTAGCCAGGGAGTGGGACCTGACCGAGACCGCCGACTGGATCGATCACGCCGATACCCAAACCTATGCACGCTTGATCTTCCAAGGGCCTGAAGTCGTCGGGGAAGAAACCCTCGACGAGAAACTCGACCGCATGGATCGGGAGTATGACGAGGAGCGGAGGGGGTTCTGGGAAGGCACCGAGCCATCTCCTGCCACGACCGTGGAGGACGTCCCCGCACCACGGAGCGCGACGCCAGAGCGCATGCCGATGTGCAGCACCTTGGTTCAGCTTGGACATCTTGCAGCCCTCACCCTTGCCGACACCTACGACACGGAAGCGATAGGGGTGTTGTTCGGCGTATCGCTCGACCGCATCAACGCCGAGCGAACAATCCTCCTGCGGAATCTGGTCGAAGCGGCCAACCTTGGGGCGCAACTCGAGGAGACGGTGACCGCGATCGAGCGTGGCATCGAGTTGCTCCAGAACCTGATCGATCCTGAGAACAACTGACCTGTTGCCACAATCCAACGGACGGAGCACTAATCACATGATGTGCCGATGGAGCACTACTCCGTCGAGGCCAACAGTTGATCGATCGTCTCATCCGCGAGGCATACCACCACGTGCACGAATTCCTCGCCGTTGTCCATATCCGCGCGTTCAATCGCGTTCAGATATGCCAAGCGATCTTTGGGGTAGATTGGGATCGCCGGGTATCCACCACGACGCAGCAGCAGGTTCATCAGGATGCGAGCGGTGCGTCCATTCCCATCGACAAAGGGATGTACCTTCACGAAGTCGAGGTGCATGAGTGCAGCATGGACCACGGGATGCATGTCGACTGGGCGATGATTGATGTCGTCGATGAGCCGATCGATCAAATCCGGCACCTTCAGTGGATTCGGAAAGACCGTCTGCGAGCCGGCGACACGCACCGCGCCACGGCGAAAGAAGCCAGCCTCATGATGGTTGGTGCTGTAGAGGATTCGCCGATGCAGTTCGAGCAGATCCGTGGCTTCAATTGAAGGCCTGGACTCCAGCACGTCCGTTGCGTAATCCCAGGCGATAGCATGATCGCGTGCTTCGAGGTGCTCCCGCAGCGACTTGTCGGGGATGATCGCATCATCCTCAACGACCATGCGGGTTTCGACGCTGCTGAGGGTGCTCCCTTCGATCGCGTTCGAAGTGTAGGTCAGCTCGGTGCGCAGCCACTCACGGTACTGGGCGACATGCGCTTCGGGACCGCCAGGGAATCGTTCTCGCAAACGAGCGCGGCCAACGTCTAGCGCCGCGATCTCTGATTCCAAGGCGACTTCTGCGCGCCGAGCTGCTTCTGGATTCATAGTAGGTACCATTATAGCATCATCACTCGACATACCCTATCAGCAACACCTTCCGGATGCGCAGCAAGCGCCATTCGAGCCGGACGATGGTCGCCGAGGGGAGTGCTGGGTGCATACCTACCACCAGCGAGGCGAAGATGAACATCACTGCACGACGCGATAACGCGAGCCATCTGCGCCTACTCGAATAGATGATAGGCCGATTTCTCGCTGCGCGGTGATTGGATATCACATTAGTGAAGACAGCAACTCGGGTGATATTCCTGTCCATCGTATTCATAGAGTTGCACTGGCGGAAGCGCATTGAGCCGTTGCCCGATCATCGTCGCCAGCGCCTGTGGAACCGCCGCAAAGAGATGGATCTGCTCGATGGGCTGCCGACCAACGATCTGGGTCACATCCTGGCGAACGCGGTGCGCAATTGCGACGGCCTCCGCATTGTCCATCACCCCGGTGTATTCGGCTGGGGTCACCGACAGGCGGATCGTCGAAAAGGGTGACCGGCCCGTCCGCTTGATATAGCGGCGCACGGCGTCCGCAACCGGCATGTGCAACGTACTCACCTCCACATGCAGTGAGGTAGAACTCGCCGAGCCGCCGCGGAGATCGACTGTAATCGGCAGGTCCGTCGCCGGTTGGCAATCCGTCGCCCAGAGACCGTGCTTAACGCGCAGGTCAAGCTCAAACGCGGTGGAGGGAAAGGTGTAGCCGAGCAAGAACGCGGCAGTGAGGTGCTTACTCCCGTGCACCTGCACACGTGGCCGACCGAGCGTCTGACCGACGATCTCCTTGATATCACGGAGGCTCTGGTGCAGGCGCCCCCATCGTTCGCAATCCATCACTGCTCCGGGTGGGGCAAAGAGGCGGGTGGCGTCAACGCAGAGTGCGTCGGTTGGCTCGTCCGCCAACCGATCGCGGGTGCTGTACTGAAAGTGCAGGGAGCCCGCGCGTCCCGAGACGGACGCGAGAGCCTTCGGTAACAGGTCGCGCGCGACCTCGGCAAAGAGGGCATCGAGTGCTGCACCCTCGGCGTTGGTCCCCTCATTCTTCAGCGCGCGCGATGCAAAGCCAGCCAGATCGAGGCCGTATGTCGCCAGACTGAGACGCGCGAGTTTGCGAAAGTCGATCCGCCGGGGCAGCGCTATGAGCTGAAAGCCGCGATCGTCGTC
Source organism: Thermomicrobiales bacterium (assembly GCA_049840815.1). Lineage (GTDB taxonomy): Bacteria > Chloroflexota > Chloroflexia > Thermomicrobiales > UBA6265 > JASGDN01. The sequence goes on from JASGJI010000002.1 coordinate 28,791, forward strand.
GTGCACACCGATCGCTTCGTTCATCTCCACACGACCGATGAAATCACTCTTGAAAGCATCCGAGGTTGCATAGAGGAGGAGACCGAAGCATTCCTCGCGAATCACTCGACGGGCCATATCAATTTGGGCGTCACCGAGGGTGAATCCACCTTGCTGGTCAACCCAGGGCACAATCCCGCGCAGTCGCAGTGCCTCGGCGAGTACATGTACCTCAGCCGCAGCCCGGCGCGGGTGACAGAGAAACAGTTTCTTGATGGCCACTGCCAGCACCTCCTATCGCGCCGGTCTCTTCAGCGGCCCGTGTGGTGCCTCAGGGCCAAACCAGCGCTTCTGCGGATCAACCAACCATGCTTCGTAGTAGAACAGCCATTCTGCCGCCCAGGGTGCGATGGTCTCGGACAAGAACAGCCCCGAGTGCCACTCGCCGGCGCGAGGGTCATAGAGGCAAAGCGAGCCGTCGGCATAACGGTGTTTCGCGTTGGGATGAAGCACTGGACCACGTATCCACACCTTGGGGCTGAGTGGTGGTCGGTAGCCGAGCTCGACACGGTAGCGAGGCGAATCGGCCGCCGGCTGGAAGTGGCCATGCCAACTCATCGTCTTACGGTCGAAACGAAATCCAGGAAACCGAACGGCCATGTTGGCGATCTGGAGGCCGAGCGGGATCGGCCGAGGACCGCCCTTACGACGCATCATCGCCATAGAAGCGATGGGATCGCGGCTCGACGACACGTCCCGTCGCCGGCGGCTGGGTCAGGACCTGGCCGATAGCCGTGACGAACACCGTCCCCCGCCCGCTCCATTCGGCGAGCTGAAGCTTGCGAGCCATCGCCGAGTCGGTGAAGAACTCCTCGCCGAAAATCTTCTGCCAGAGCGCGACCGCGTCGTCAAGCCCATCGCTGGTCTTGGCCAAGGCACGCTCCGCCCACCCGATCGACTCGTCAAGCCGAGTCATAAAGCTTTTGAACGCCGCCCACTCCCAATTGAAGGCGATATTGTGGTTGAGCATGGGATCCGGAATATTCGGAACCCACCCGCCGTCGAGCGCCGGCTGAAAACGATCGTAAATCGAACGCAGCAGGTCGGTGAAGAGTTCGGCGTATCCCTTACCGTCGACCGTCACCCAGTCCTGGAGCAGGTGCCGATAGACGAGCGCCTCCAGCCAATAGCTCTTGGGCCGCCGCAGCTGCATCTGGACGGTGCGCCAGTGTTTGAAGAGCTTGATCAAGGGGACCGCCTTTTCCCCCTTGGCGGCGTTGAGCTCGCTCAGGGCTCTCACCGTAGCCGAGGGGATCGGACGCCAGCCAGCGACACCACTCGCGGTCTGGCACGAAGAGCGGTTGGTCTATGCCGTCTCGCAGCCGCGCAGGAACGACGTCGAGATGAAAATCCTCGTCATCGAACTGAACGTGGACAGACCGCCGTTGCCGCCTGAGAGCCTGCGCCGTTCCCGCGTGCCCGAGCGCCTCAGGCAAACCTTGCAGGGTGTCGTAAAGATCCTCGAGCACCTGCTCGGGGTCGGGCTCTTCGTCGCCTGCTTCGTAGAACACGACCAAGTCCACATCCTTGATGCCATGAATAGCGGTGTGGCGGGCGTACGACCCGGTCAGACGGGTGTGCGGGGCTTCGGTGGGGAAGCCCGTGGCGTCCTTGAGGAAGGTACGGACCGCGGAGGGGATCTCGGCTGCGGCGTCACGGCGATTCTTGGGTGGCTCGATGTTGCGGAGTAGTTCGTCGAAGTGATGCGGGAGCGTGAGCCCGCTCCGTGCGGCTAAGGTCGTGCTCATTTGGCCTCCCATCGACTAGTGCTGCTGATCAATCGGCGGTACCGGATCGTTGCCGTAGCTGTCGCTGTCCCGCCAGCGACTGTGTCGGTCCTGAATTCGTAGCTCGGTCTCGTCCCGCTGCGCGATCGGCCGACCGTAGTCGATCGCCGCCTGTTGCGTCGAAAATACTCGACTCGCCCGCGTGGCGTTATCGCGGCGAACCGCCCATCCATCGGGGTGCGTGACGACGTTAACGCCCGGCTTCTTCTTGCTCATGACCACAGCCCTCCGCTAGTTCCCTGATACGAACCTTGGTTCGCTATCAATATGACCGGAGTGTACAGACACCTGCCAACCCTGTCAAGGGGAACCACGGTTCGCTTATGATGTTGGACAACACGAAAGGAAAGACGATGGCTCTACATGACCGAATCAAGCAACGCCGGGAGGAGAAGGGTCTCGCAGCGATCGAGCTTGCCCAACGGGCAGAAATTAGCAAGGGATACCTGAGCGAAATTGAGAGCGGCCGGGCGTCGCGGCCGTCCGGTGATGTGCTCTTCCGCATCGCAACTGTGCTGGGAACGACGGTCGCCGACCTGCTGGAGAGGGAAGTCCGGCCGGCGTCTCGCGCCGTCCATCCGATGCTGCGAGCGTTGGCGACCGAAGAAGAATTACCCGATGAGGATGTCCAGATGCTGGCGCAGATCCGCTTCCGCGGGGACCAGCCTGAAACGAAAGAAGACTGGCGCTACCTCTATGAGTCGATTCGCCGCTCGATCGGACGGAGGCCGTAAGTGCCGGCTCGGTACTGGGGCAGCCGAGAAGCGGCGAGCATCCGCAAGGCGACAGGACTTTCCGACCCGATCACTGGCATGCAACGCTTAGCTGACCAGCTCCTTGATGAGGGAGGTTGGGACCAGCCGCCTGCCCCTCCGGCCATCCTCGCGTCATTCCAAGGCGTTCACGAGGTGCGTCTCGCGACGATGCAGAGTGCGGGCCGATTGGTCTATCGCGATAGTCACCTCGTCATCGAGATCAACGAGGAGCACAGCCTGGGGAAGCGAAACTTCACAGCCGATCACGAGGTGAGCCACACGCTGTTGCCGACCTATGCCGGACAATCGATTGACGACTTGGAAACCGGGATGTTCCTAAAGGGAAGCGAGGAAGAGTTACTCTGCGACATCGGAGCGGCGGCCCTGCTCCTGCCGCCCCGCTGGTTGCGACCGCATGCCGTCGTCGGCGGACCATCCATCTCAACCCTCCTCGACGTGGCGAGCGTCTTCGAAAGCTCGCTTGAGGCAGCCGCTCGGCAACTTACCCATCTGGACTGTTGGCCGGCCGCGTTCATATGCTGGGAAGAGGGATTCCGCAAGGACGAGCGGGTCGCCAAGGGGCAGATGATGATGTCTGGATTTGAACGCTTCGGGGGACCGCGACCAAAATGGCGAATTTGCCGGGCCTACTCGACCCGCTCGTTCCACCACTTCATCCCCAACAATAAGTCCGCTGAGGATACCTCCCTCGTTGCCGCGTGCTGCGAGGGCGACCGGTTCACATGGGGATTCGAGGATTTCGATCTTGGGAATGGGCCGCTCAAGATGTACTGTGAGAACTACTATGCCCCCTACCGTAAGGGCGATACCGTTCGTCGCCGCGTGATTTCTGTCTTGGTGGCAGTGCCACCACAGGGCAACCAGCCTACTGTGCCAAGCCCGACCCAAATGGAGATTCTATAGCTCTCTCCCATCCGAGCGTTCCCCGCCCTTCCCAATTCCTCGCTCGCGTACAGCAGCGCCGCTCGCGTGAAGCATGCGGCGGATCGTGCTAAACGAATAGCCCACCTGGTCCACAACCTGATCAATCGTCAACCCTTTTTCATAGAGCCGAACTGCCTGTCTGGCATCCTCGGGTGTCATCGGTTGCTTTCGAAACGAAACACCCTCTGCCAGGAGCAACTTCCGAAGCCCGCCCCGCGAGATGCTATACGCACGACTGAGGGCAGGAGTATCCTCGCCAGCGTTGTATCGAGCGACGAGTTCCTCGATCGCCTGAGGAGAGAGGCGCCGTCGAAGACTTCTGATTTCGGCTTCCTGCTTCTTGGCGGGGGCGCTCGGCAAATGCACTGCGCGCGATTGTTCGGCAAGCCTCGCTAATTCACCAGCGGTCGTCGGCAGGAGTGCCGATTTACTTGAGTACCCGTCCACACGGCCCACCATCTTCCTCGGACGAGTGATCGTCCGAGGTTTTTGTTTCTCCAGGCAAACCATATTTCCAGATGCATCAGTTTCGATAGAGCTCTGGTCGATGCACGCGATCGCTTCGCGATTCCCACCTCCAGTCGGTGATCGATCACAGACAAAATGCCCATAATTCCACCCAATTCAGTCGGGATTATCATAACGGAATAGACATTCCGCTTACAAACATGGGTATCCATGCTCGCATCGTGACATGCTGCACAAAACATCCCGCTCCACCCGCGAATGAATCCCATTTCTCCTTGACCACAATCCGGCATCAGCGGAGAATACCCCCACGCACGTCCCTTCGGGGAAGAACAGACAGAATCTCGAGTCGTTGTACAGAACACGGTCGAAACGGATCAGCAACTCGCATGTACGCGGGGTCACCGCGATTCCGGATAACGGGCCGAACCGCATCTTCGGGGGGAATGGGGAATGAGACGCGAGCAAACGCTGGCCGATCGCATCACCGGGTCAGCGCTCTGGCGCTCTGTCGTCCGGCATGGCTATCCGGACACGCAGCGCAACCAGGCCCTGATCATCGCCAGCAATGTGTTCCTGCACATTCATCCGGTGAAGATCAAGCGCTATGCAACCAAGGTTACGTATACCTTCTGCCTCGGAGGACTTTCGTTCTTCATGTTCCTGGTGCTCGTCATGACCGGCGTGCTCCTGATGTTCTATTACGTTCCATCGGATTCTCAGGCCTATCAGTCGATGCTCGATATCCAGGGCAGCGTCACCTTCGGCCAGCTGATGCGCAACATGCACCGCTGGGCCGCGCAAGGTATGGTCATCGCCGTCTTCCTGCACATGGGCCGCGTCTTCTATACCGGTTCCTACAAGCCGCCCCGGGAGTTCAACTGGGTCATCGGCGTGCTTCTGCTCGTCGTTACCTTCCTCCTCTCCTTCACTGGCTACCTGCTCCCGTGGGACCAGCTCGCCTACTGGGCCATCACCGTTGGCTCCAACATCGGTGGCGCTGCCCCGATCGTCGGCCCCCAGGTGAACCGGCTGCTTCTCGGCGATTTCCAGATCGGCCAGAGCACCCTCATTCGCTTCTACACCCTGCACGTCATCTTCCTGCCGCTGGTCGCAGCCTTCCTGATGGCCGTCCACTTCTGGCGGATCCGCAAGGACGGCGGCATCTCCGGCCCACTCTAGGCCGTCCACTTCGCCGCGTATCGGCCTTGATGTCCTGAAGGGAGAGAGTCCACCTCATGGCAGTTGCAGAACACGCGCCCAACCAGAATCCGGGCGCCGCAATCGACGAACAGAAGCGACAGAAACTCCTCGAGCTCGTCCGGGGGCGTGCACTGGCCCGCCCCACCGATCTCGCCGATGACGAGGTGATGGTCTGGCCATCCCTCGTGGTGGTGGAAGCCGTCTGCGCGGTTGTCTTCCTCGCCATTCTGACGGCGCTCTCGGTCCTCGTGAACGCACCGCTCCTGGAGCGCGCGAACCCGAACCAGACCCCGAACCCGTCCAAGGCGCCATGGTACTTCCTGAACCTTCAGGAAATGCTCCTGCACATGGATGCCGGCCTCGCCGGCGTCATCGTGCCGACCGTCGCCCTCGCCGCCATCGCCGCGATTCCGTACATCGATCGCAGCCCGCTCGGCGTCGGCATCCTCGGCACCTCCACCAAGGGCCGCCAGATCATCGCCTTCTCCGCTGTCTTCACCACCGTCGTCCTCACCGGCATGATCCTCCTCGATGAGGCCATCGGCCGCGGTACCCAGTTCGGCCTCGGTCGCTACGCGCAGGACAACCTCGGGATGCCGGAATGGTTCGGCGGCATCGTCCTCTCCACCATCATCATGCTGGTCGCCATCGGCGTCCTCATGGCCATGGTGAAGGGGATCTTCCGGCCCACCACCCGCGAGATGGTCATCGCGCTCTACACCGGATTCTTCGTCAGCTACTGGGTACTCGCGATCTACGGAACGTCCTTCCGTGGTCCGGGCCAGGATCTCACCTGGCCGTGGGATCTCCCGCTGGTTCACCACTGATCGTCCTTGCGGCCGCCTCACAGGCGAGGCGGCCGCTGCCCGGTGGGATATCCCACCGGCTGTACCGTGGAAGGAACAACGCCGACATGACACCGATGGTCAAGACGTTGGCCGGACTCGCCGGGGGCTGGGCAATCAGCCGGGCGATCGGGCTGGCCTCCCGCCTCCACGCCGGCCACGGCGAATCCAGCGCGAAGAAGCTGCAATCGCGCCGTCTCTTCACCCGCAACGCGGTGATGGGCGGAGCCGGCGTCCTCCTGCTCCAGGCCGGGGCCGGCTTCGTCTATCTCCTCTGGCCGAACAAGACCGGCGCCTTCGGTGGCGAAATCGCGGTCCCGGCGTCATCGGTTCCTGCCGTTAACGGCACACCGTTCCGCTATGCGCCCGGCAAGTTCTACATCGTCCACACCGAGGATGGTGTCGAGGCCCTCTACTGGAAGTGCGTCCACCTCGGCTGCACCGTCCCCTGGGTCGAGAGCCAGCATGAGTTCCACTGCCCGTGTCACGGGTCCGTGTACGAGTACGATGGTTCCCGCGTCTCTGGCCCCGCCACCCGCGCGCTCGATGCGATGCCGGTGACGGTTGATGACAAGGGCAACCTGACCGTCAACACCAATCCCGGCGCCCTGATCATCCGCTCGCACTATGAGCCGTCGAACGCAACGCCGTACTCCTTCTAGGATCGGCTCCCGGAAGGGCGTTCGGCGCCTGACGACGGGGTGAGGAGAGAAGTAGCGTGGGAGCAGTACAAAAGCTCGCAACCGTGGTCATGATCGGACTCGTCGCAATGGCGACGGTGTTCCTGGTCTATGCCGCGAACGAACCGGACCGGCGCGACACCCAGATCACGCGGCAGGATGACCTCGCCATCGAGCGTGGCACCGAGCTCTACATCACCTACTGCCTCCAGTGTCACGCACCGGACGGCACCGGCGCGATGGAAGGCACCGGTCGTATCGGCGGCGTTCTCAACCAGAGCAAGATCGCTGACAAGTCCGGCCTGCCAATCGTCTACCAGTCCGACGATCCGTCCATGCAGGTGAAGGCGGAGCATTTCATCCGCTACCGCCTCGAGAACGGCGCGCCTGGCGATCCCCGCCTGACGCTGCTGATGCCGGCCTTCGGGCAGGATCTCAATGTCGAGCAGATCAACGACCTCGTCTACATGATCATGCATGTCGACTGGAACTACGTGTACAACGAGTCGGTCATCACCACTGGCCACAATGAGCAGACCGCCGTCTGCGCCACTGATTCGACCAACGCGATCTGCTCCGAGAAGGAGCCGGTGGCCTACCCGACTGTGCCGCCCACCGTCGCTCCAACAGCCGACGCCAGTGCAGCGGCCACTCCGGCTGCGGCCAGCGGTGACTCCGGCACGACGGCAAGCGGTGACACTGCCGGTGGCCCCGTCCTTGAACTCGACGCGCAGGACGTGACCTGGAGCCAGAAGGACATCACCCTCAAGCCGGGCGACACCTTCACGGTCAAGAACACCGGCGTCCTACTCCACGATTTCGTGGTCGACGAACTCGGCATCAAGGTCGACGTCGCCTCCGGTGAATCCGTAACAGTCACGATTCCGGCCGATGCGAAGCCCGGCACGTACACCTTCTATTGCAGCCAGCCCGGCCACAAGGAATCGGGAATGACCGGCACGCTGACCATTGGCAGCTAGGCGCGGGACGATCCCCGGAAAGGACCTTCTGACATGCTCGTCTCCAACATGGGTCTCGTCTTCGGTGTGCTCTCGGACACCGTGGAGGTCATCCTCGCCGTCGCGATGATGATCGGTGGTATCGTCCTCACCTGGCTCGTCCAGAAATGGGCGGACAAGGCGGGCGAGCATCCCGGCGCCACCAACGTCGGCAAGGGCGGTGGCAGCAGCCAGTACGAGCAGCGCTCCATCCGCAACTAATCCCAACACATCGCATACGGAAGCGGGGACGTGCCAGATTCGGCACGTCCCCGCTTCCGTTTCCGGCGATCCGTCGCGCTGGCCCCACGAACGGAGTATCCTGAACCCATGAAACGACGCGACCAGCCCGCCATCCCCACCATCGATGCCGAGAAATCCTACCTCTGGTGCGACAGCTGCCGCCGCAGCTTCCGGCTGGAGGACGTGGAAGGCGAGCGTTGCTCCATCTGCGGCAGCGAACTCCGGCCGATGGGCAAGTTCTCGGCAATCGTGCGCGGCTTCATGTCCAACGAGCTCTCCGCTTCTCCGCTGGAGACCAAGCATCGCCAGCTCGTGCGCCTGATCTGGACCCGCAACGGCATGGGCGAGGAGTACTACAAGGTCATCGCACCGGAGATCTCCTACAACCGGTTCGAGGCCCGCGTCACCGACCTCCTCTGTCGCGGCGCGCGAGAGGGCTGGGTCAGGTTCGTCTTCCCTCCGGCGCCAAGTGGCGACGAAGCCGCCTACCGCCTCGAGTTCGACGACGAGGACCGCTTCATCACCGAACTCCAGCTCCTGTTCGATCCATCCTCGGAGACCGCATCCGCATGACCGAAACGACCGCTCGCCCCATCGCCGGCCGCACCATTGGGGATTACGCCGCCGCCGCCGGATCGGCCGCGCCCATGCCCGGGGGCGGCAGCGTCTCCGGCGTCGTGGGAGCCCTCGCCGCCGCGCTCGCCCAGATGGTCGCCAACGTCTCCGCCAAGCACGCCGACGATCCCCGCTTCGCCGAACAAGCCGCCACCCTGCAGACGCGCGTCGATGCCTTCCTGAACGGCGCGGAGGCCGACGAAGCCGCCTATGGAGGCTACATCGCCACCACCCGCCTGCCGAAGTCCACCGCCGAGGAGAAGACCGCCCGCACGCAGGCCGTGCAGGCCGCCCTCCGCGAATCCGCCTTCGCACCGCTCGCCATCGCCCGCAACGCAGCCAACCTGCTGGACGATCTGACGCCCGTGATCGAACTCGGCGCGAAGAACATCCTCTCCGATGCCGAGGTCGCCATCATCTTCGGTGAAGCTGCCGTCTGCGGCGCCCTCGTGAACGTCCGCGCCAACCTCCCATGGCTGAAGGACGACGCCCTCGTCGCCGAGCTGACGGAGGCCATCGCCGACACGGAGTCCCGCGCGCGCATCGCCGCCGAACTTGCCCGCCAGACCCTCGCCGCCCGCAACGCCTGATCCCGACCGATGACACAGACCGACCGGGCGGCGTAGACCACCCGGTCGGTCTTTCCCGTTGTCGATATCGTCGGCTACCTGTCCGCCTGGCGCGGTCGGTACTGCAGCGCCTCCGCGACGTGCGTTGTCTGCACCGCCTCGGACTCCGCGAGATCCGCGATCGTCCGCGCCAGCTTCAGCACCCGATGATACGCCCGCGCGGAAAGGCTCAGCTGCCGCACCGCCGCCTTCATCAGGCTCTCGCCCGCCGCATCCAGCCGCACGAATTTCTGCACGTCCTTCGGACGCATATCGGCGTTCGTCAGCACATCCCCGCCGGAGAAGCGCCTCCGCTGGACTGCCCGCGCCCGTTCCACCCGCGCTCGCACCGAGGTCGAGGTCTCCCCCGGACGCCGATCCGCCAACTGCTCGTACTCGATACGCGGCACGTCCAGATGAATGTCGATCCGATCGAGCAACGGCCCGCTGATCCGCTTCTGATACCCCGTCACCGCCGATGGCGCGCACCGGCATTCCCGCACCGGATCGCCGAAGAACCCGCATGGACAGGGGTTCATCGCCGCCACCAGCGTCACATTCGCCGGAAACGCGATCGTTCCGGATGCCCGCGCAATCGTCACCCGCCGGTCCTCCAGCGGCTGCCGCAGCACTTCAAGCGTCTGCGTGCTGAACTCCGGCAGCTCGTCGAGGAACAGCACGCCGCGATGCGCGAGGCTGATCTCCCCAGGGCGCGGCGTTGTCCCACCACCGACCAGCCCGGCATGACTCGTCGTGTGATGCGGCGAACGAAACGGACGCTCCCGAATGAGCGGCGTTTCCGGTGGCAGGAGACCGCGCACACTGTAGATGCGCGTCACCTCCAACGCCTCATCGAGGCTCATCGCCGGCAGGATCGACGGCACAGCTCGCGCCAGCAGCGTCTTCCCTGAACCAGGAGGACCACTCATGATGAGGTTGTGCGCACCCGCCGCCGCGACTTCCAGCCCGCGCTTGACATGCTCCTGCCCCCGCACATCGGCGAAATCCGTCGCATGCGCCCAGGCCTCGCTCTCCGCTGCCGCCAGGTTCGGGCGCGTCGGACCAAGCGGGATGATGCCGGTCAGGTGCGACATCAGGTCGGAGAGCGTGCCGATGCCGAACACCTCCACGCCCTCGATCAACGCGGCCTCCTGCGCATCGACTGCCGGCACGAACGCCCGCCGCAACCCCTTCTCCGCCGCCAGCGCGACCATCGAGAGAATGCCCGGCGTATGCCGCAGGATGCCGTCCAGTGACAGTTCGCCGACGATCAGCGCATCGCTCATGTCGGCAACGACCTGCCCCGAACTCAGCAGGATACCCAGGGCGATGGGCAGGTCGTAGATCGGTCCAGCCTTCTTCAGGTCCGCCGGTGCGAGGTTGATCGTCACCTTCCCGAACGGGAAGCTGTAGCGCGAGTTCCGAAGCGCCGCCCGAACGCGCTCCTTGCTCTCCTGCACGGCGGCATCCGGCAGACCGACAACGATCATCCCCGGCTGCCCCGACCCGACGTCGACCTCCACTTCAACCAGCACGCCATCGAGCCCGATCACCGCGCAGCTGAAGACCTTCGCGAGCATCGTCACCTCCGGGAATATGTCGATTCCATGCGCACTGTAGCAGGAGGGGAGAGGTGAGAGAAGTGAGACGGGAGGAACGCATGACGTAGGGTGACCGGCGATAGCGCGAGACTCCCACCCTGAACGATGGCGGCTTCCTCGGAGATGCGGCCTATTGCCGGTCGCTCGTATGCCTGCGGGCAGAGAGACGAAGGCTAAAAGGCCATCCCATGGGTCAGGATCCAGCGCGGGCCATCGTGCCACCTGGCCCAACACTCCTACCGCTCATCTCGTTCCGCCGTCCCCTCTCCCCTCCCGGCGGGCAACATTCCGTTCATGCGGGTTGTGACTTCGGGAGCGATCATGGTACAAGAACCTGATTGTCCAGCCGGACTGCGCCAGATCCATCGCCATGGACCGCACCGGCTGCCCTGCGCCGGGATCGCGCGAATCCGGGAATCATTCACTCCATGTCTGCGTCCACTGTCCTCACGCCTGCACCAGCGAACGAGATTGCCGAAGCCATGCCCACGTCACGCCTCCTCATCAACGGGAACGACCAGCTCCGCCTGGCCGTCCAGCGGTCCGGTCGCCTGACGGAACAGTCCCTCGAACTCCTGCATCACATCGGCCTCAACTTCGAGACCTACGGCCAGCGCCTCTTCTCGAAGGCTCGCAACTTCCCGCTCGCCATCCTCTATGCACGGGACGACGATATCCCCGATTACGTCGCCCTCGGCACCGTCGATCTCGGCGTCGTCGGGCGCAACCTCGTCCATGAGAAGAACGCCGATGTCATCGAGCTGTTGCCCCTGGGGTATGGCTATTGCTCGCTGGTCGTCGCTGTGCCGAACGACTCCGAGTTCACCTCGCCGGAACAGCTGAAGCACGCCAGGATCGCCACCTCCTACCCGGAGTCCGCCCGCAAGTACTTCGCGTCCATCGGCGGGAATCCCGAGATCATCGAGATCAGCGGCTCCGTCGAGGTCGCCCCGGCCCTTGGCGTGGCCGATGCCATCGTCGAGCTGACCGCTACCGGGTCGTCGCTCCAGCTGAACGACCTGAAGCCGATCTACACGATCCTCGAATCCGAGGCTGTCCTCGTCGCCAACGCCGGGGCGCTGGAGGATCCGATCAAGCGGCCGTTGATCGACCGCCTGCTGATGCGCATTCGCGCCGTGCAACTCGCGACCCAGTACAAGTACGTGATGATGAACGCCCCGGAAGACGCGCTGGAGGCCATCCGCGCCATCCTGCCCGGCCAGAAGGCACCGACCGTGGTGCCCCTCGCCGATCCGGGGTGGGTCGCCGTGCATTCGGTGATCGAGGAAGAGGTCTTCTGGGAGAAGATCGAGCTCTTGCGCGAGGCCGGTGCCAGCGCCATCATCGTCTCCGCCATCGACAAGTTCCTCGTCTAGCGTTCAACGGCGGAACCGTAAAACGGGGATCGGCTCTGGAGCCGGTCCCCGTTTCCCGTTTCGGCACGGCACATGGCGGCCATCTCGGATAGAATCGGGACATCAGCACGCATCACCGTCGATGCCCTCCCCCGCCGCCTTTCCCACGAGGTTCATCCGTCCATGACTTCCTCCAAGGCCTTCACCGCTCCCGAGTCGATGATCCGCACCGGCGTCGAGCCTGTCACCGGCTACCGCCCAGGCGCGTCGGACCTCACCACCGAGCGCACGGCCCGCCTCGACTGGAATGAATCGCCGTTCGGCCTCTCCCCGAAAGCACAGGCCGCGTTGGAGTCGTACGATTCCGGCAACCGCTACCCCGACTACATGCAGACGCCACTGCGCGAGGCCCTTTCCGCCTATACGGGAGTCGAGGTCGACCGCATCATTCCCGGTGCCGGCCTGGATGATGTCTTCCAGACGCTCGCCATGCTCATCATCAATCCCGGCGACGAGGTCATCATCCACGAGCCGACCTTCGGTGTGTATCGCAGCCTCTTCTCGTTGAATGGCGCGACCATCGTCAACGTCCCGCTCGGACCGGCGCCGGACTTCGCGCTGAACGTCGACGGCATCATCGCCGCCGTCACCGAGCGCACCAAGCTCGTCATCATCTGCCAGCCGAACAACCCGACCGGCCACCTCTTCCCGCGGACGGATGTCGAGCGCATCATCACCTCCGTCCCCTGCATGGTCGCCATCGACGAGGCCTATGCCGAGTTCAGCGGCACCAGCCAGCTCGATCTGGCCGAGTCTTACGAGAACGTGATCGTCTTGCGCACGCTCAGCAAGTTCGCCGGCCTCGCGGGCTACCGCGTCGGCTACGGCATCTTCCCGAAATGGACGGTTCCCTACCTGAACCGCGTCGCACCGCCGTTCTTCAACATCTCGGCCATCTCCTCCGCCGTCGCCACCGCCTCGCTCGCCGATCTCGACGTGCTGAACGAGCGTCTGGCACTCCTGCTCGCGGAACGGGAACAACTCTCCGCCAACCTGGAAGAGATCCCCGGCGTGACGGTGCATCCCTCCGCCACCAACTTCATCCTCGTCGACCTCCCGATGGAGACCAGCGAGGGCATGCTCGCGGATCTGGCGGAGCGCCGCGTCTTCGTGCGCCGCTTCGGGCATCCGGATCATGGGCTTGGCCATTGCCTGCGCATCAGCATCGGATCGCCGGAAGACAACCGCCTCTTCCTCGACACGATCACCGAACTGCTGCCGAAGCATCGGACCACCACCAACGCCGACTGATCCCGCCCGCCACCGAACCTGATTCCGGAGCCCTCGCATGACCGCACGCACCGCCGCCATCGCTCGCCGCACCGGCGAGACCGACATCACCCTCTCACTTGACATCGACGGCACGGGAATCGTCCATGCCGACACCGGTGTGCTCTTCCTCGACCACATGCTGCACGCCTTCGGGCGGCACGGGCGGCTCGACCTGACGGTGAACGCGACGGGCGATGCGGCGATGGACCCCCATCACACGGTGGAGGATGTCGGGATCGCGATCGGGCAGGCGCTGAAGACAGCCTTCGGTGATCGCGCCGGCATCGAACGCTACGGCTTCGCCTACGCCCCGCTGGACGAGGCGCTGGCCCGCGTCGTGATCGATATCTCCGGCCGCCCGTTCCTCCATTACGAAGGCGACTTCCCGGAGGCCGTCATCGGCGCCGACTTCGCGAGCAGCCTGGTCGAGGAGTTCTGGCGCGCCGTGGCGATGAACGCCGGCCTGACGGTCCATATCGACCTCATCCGCGCGCGAAATAGCCATCACGCCGCCGAGGCCATCTTCAAGGCCGCAGCGGTCGCCTTCCGCACCGCCGCCCGTCAGACCGGCATCGCCGGGAGCGTACCGTCCACGAAGGGGGTGCTCGCATGATCGCCATCATCGACTACGACGCCGGCAACCTCCGCTCCATCCAGCGCGCACTGCTCGAGACCGGCGCGGATGTCGCGATTACCTCCGATCCTGCCACCGTCGTCGCGGCGGATCGCGTGGTCTTCCCCGGCGACGGTCACGCCAAGACGGCGATGGACACCCTCCACGCACGTGGCCTGGTCGATGCGATCCATGAGAGTGTGAACGCCGGAAAACCCTTCCTCGGTGTCTGCGTCGGCATGCAACTCCTGTTCGAGGAGATGGAGGAAGGCCCGACCACCGGCCTCGGCCTCCTGAAGGGCTCGGTCCGCAAGCTGCCGGAGACCGTGAAGGTGCCCCAGATCGGCTGGAACACCGTCAGCTTCCGCGAGGATTCACCGCTGGCCCATCTCGACGGCGCGTACTTCTACTTCGTCCACTCCTTTGCCCCCCAGGCCGGCCAGGACGAGGACATCGCCGGACAGACGGACTACGGGGTGCGCTTCACGAGCGTCGTGATGCGCGACAACGTATGGGGCACGCAGTTCCACCCGGAGAAGAGCGGCGAGGACGGCCTCGATCTCATCCGCACCTGGGCCTCGTGGAGGACTTAGGACAGAGGACTGAGAACAGGGCTGGTAACCAGGGAGTGAGGGAGCTATGCACTATCGTGGGCTCATCGTGTGGCAGAAGGCGATGGCTGCGGCCAAAGCGATCTATGTGCTGGTTCCGATGCTTCCACGAGAAGAAGCGTTCGGAATGCGATCCCAGATCACACGTGCGGTCGTTTCGATCCCGGCGAATATCGCCGAGGGATGGACACGTGAATCTCCCAGGGAGCGAGCCAACCATCTCTCGATCGCCCACGGGTCGCTATCAGAGACGGAAACGCTCCTGACACTCTGCGAGGAGATCGGCTGGTTCCCTGTGGAACAGACGATGCATGCGCGAGGGCTGCTCGGTGAGGTCAGCAAAATGCTGGCAACCATGCGTCGCAATCTTCGCGCAGAGCACACAACGCGAGACATACCGCCTCGATAACACCCTCTCACACCTTCGTTCTCTGTCCTCCGTTCTCTGTCCTCGTTGGAGCCCCCTGTGATCATCTATCCCGCAATCGACATCCGAGGCGGTCGCGCCGTTCGCCTCGTGGAAGGTGATTTCAGCCGCGAGACGCAGTTCGACGCCGATCCCGTCGACGCTGCCCGCCGCTGGCAAGACGCCGGTGCCGAGTGGATTCACATCGTGGATCTCGACGGCGCGCGCGATGGCACCGGCGCCAACCGCGACGCCATCGCCCGCATCCGGCAGGAGGTGGACGTCCAGATCGAGGTCGGCGGCGGCATCCGTACGGAAGCCGATCTGGAGGCATTGAGCGCCCTCGGCGTCGACCGCTTCATCCTCGGCTCCATCGCCATCAGCGACCCCGATTTCACCGAACGCGCCATCGCCACATACGGCGATGCGATCGCCGTCGGCCTCGATGCCCGCAACGGCAAGGTCGCCACTCAGGGCTGGCTCGAACAGACTGATGTGGACGCCATCGAGGTCGCCAAGCGCTTCGCCGATGCTGGCCTCAAGCACGTCATCTTCACGGACATCCTGCGCGACGGCACCTTCCAGGGGCCGAACCTCGATGCCCTCCGCGCCCTCATCGCGGCCGTCCGCATCGATGTGATCGCCTCCGGCGGCGTCGGATCGCTGACCGATGTCGAGGCGATCGCCAGCACCGGCGCTGGCGGCGTCATCATCGGCAGCGCGCTCTACCACGGCAAGATCGCCCTCACCGACGCCCTCGTCATCGGCAGCACCGCTGCTCTTGCTGCTCGTTCCCTGCCCGCCGGAGATGCCGCATGAACGCCACTGTCCCACCAGTCACCGATGCACCGGTCGCAACGAGCAACAACCTCACCGTCCGCGTCATCCCCTGCCTCGACGTGACGAAGGGTCGGGTCGTAAAGGGCGTCGAGTTCATCGACCTGCGCGACGCAGGTGATCCGGTCGAGATGGCGAAGGTCTACTACGCCGAGGGCGCCGACGAACTCACCTTCCTCGACATCACCGCCTCGTCCGACAGCCGTGAAACCATGGTCGATGTCGTGGCGCGCACCGCCGATCAGCTCTTCATCCCGCTCACCGTCGGCGGCGGCATCCGCACCGTCACCGACATGAAGCGGATGCTGCATGCCGGCGCGGACAAGGTCTCCGTCAACACCGCCGCCATCGCCCGCCCGGAGGTCCTGACCGAGGGCGCGGAGGCGTTCGGCTCGCAGTGCATCGTGATCGCCATCGACGCTCGCTACCGGCCCGAGAGCGGCCACTGGGAGGTCTTCACCCACGGAGGACGCAACCCGACCGGCCTCGACGCAGTCGAATGGGCGCATCGGGCTGCAAACCTCGGCGCGGGCGAGATCCTGCTGACCAGCATGGACCGCGATGGCACCGGCCTCGGCTACGACACCGACCTGCTGGAGGCCGTCGCAGGCGCCGTGAATGTCCCGGTCATCGCCTCCGGTGGCGCGGGCACCTTCGATCACTTCGTGGATGCCCTGCGCCCCGGACGCGCCGATGCCGTGCTGGCCGCGTCCCTCTTCCACTTCGGCTCCATGCGCATCCGGGAGGTGAAGGATCATCTGCGGGCCGCAGGTCTGCCGGTCCGCACTGAACGCAGCGAACGCGCCGAACGGCAGCCGGCATGAGCGACCTTCCCATCTCCTTCGGCGAGGACGGTCAGGCGCTCGTTCCCGTCGTGACGCAGGAAGCATCCAGCGGTCAGGTGCTGATGGTCGGCTTCATGAACCGCCTCGCCTTCGACCGCACCCGCGAAACCGGGCTCGTCCACTATTGGAGCCGCAGCCGGGCCAAGCTCTGGCAGAAAGGCGAGACCTCCGGACACGTCCAGCGCGTTCAGGCGATCTATGTCAACTGCGAGCAGAACACCCTCCTGATGGAGGTGGAGCAGGTCGGGGCCGTCTGCCACGATGGCTACCCCACCTGCTACTACCGCCGCCTGGAGCCGGACAACTCGCTGACCGTCGTCCGCGACCGCTGGTTCGACCCGGCGGATGTCTACGGCGACGCTTCCACGAGCGCCCCGGACACGTCCGGCACTCCGAACGCTCCGGGCGCTCCGAACGGCCTTGAGACCGTGACCCGCGCCTGGTGGGCGGCCTTCGAGACCCTGCGCGATACCGATCTCACCGCCGAGTCCGGTACCTCACGCATGCTCCGCACGCAGGAAGACACGATCACCCCGCGCATCGTCGACGAGCTCGGCGAGTTGGCCGGCGTCCTCGATGGCACGCACGTCCATCGCACGCAAGCCGAGGATGCCGCACTGGAGGGCGGGCAGGTCTGCTACTGGCTGGCCCTGCGCGGGGTGCATGCCGGGCTGTTGTGGGGGCAGGTGCGACCGGACCGCGCCCTTGATGCCCCGGATGACGGCGACATCCCCTCCCCCGGCGCGTTGAGCACCATCCTGCGCGCGCAGGCGGCCCAGTGGCAGTCCGAGACGCCGCAGGACCTCGCCGCCCGCCTCCACGAGACGTTCGCGCTGGCCGCCGCCGCGATGGCGAGCCTCGGGGTCGCGCCGCTGGAGGTGATCCGGGCCGACCTCGATTCACTCCGCAGGCGTCCCTACCTGGCAAGCCTGATCGCCTCCACCACCGGGACCATGGCATGAGCGACGAGACAGCCCGTGTCACCAACCGCGAGCGCCTCTGGACGCCGTGGCGCATGCGCTACATTGCCAGCGGGTCGGCCCGCGAGGATGGATGCGTCTTCTGCAACCGCCTCGCGCGGCAGGACGATGTCGATTCGCTGATCCTCCACCGCGGAGATCACGCCTTCGTCATCATGAACCTCTTCCCGTACAACTCGGGCCACATCATGATCCTGCCGAACGCGCATGTGGACGATCCCACCGCGCTCAATGGCGAGACGATCCGCGAGATGGCCGAGCTGATGCCCGTCTGCGTGCGGGCGTTGCGCCGGGTCTTCGCTTGCCAGGGGTTCAACATCGGCTACAACGTCGGGTCCGCCGCCGGAGCCGGCATCGCCGAGCACCTGCACCAGCACATCGTCCCGCGCTGGAACGGGGACGCGAACTTCATGCCCGTCCTCGCCTCGACCATCGCGATGCCGGAACTGATTCCGGCCAGCTACGCCAAGATCCGGGCCGAGGTCGAACGCGAACTCCACGGGACGACCGCCGCGACCATTCTCATGCTTACCGACGACGACCGCGCCATCGTCACGCGTGACGGAAGTCTCCCAGTCATCACGCCGGACGCCGACCAGCCGGTCTGGCGAGCCGCGATTGCGCCGTTCCGGGGCTGGGTGGACGAGATCGAGATCGCGGGCTGGAGCGGGTCCGTCAGCACGCGCGACGAACCGCGGCAGACGGCCATCACCCTGCGCGGAGCCGTGCGAAGCAGCGATATCCCAGCGGGCTTTACGGTGGGTATCCCGGATTTCGACGCACCCGATCGGGCGATGATCGACCGGGCGCTGGCCCACCTCGCCCCGAAGATCGCACCACCCCCGTACCTCACCTGAGATCAGCCAGATCGGCGACGTCGTCACTCCGGCTATAATCCCAAAGGAACACCCCCACGCACTGGGCCGCGTACGCACAGGGAGTATCGGTGTCGTCGATTCAGGGTCATTCCTCATCCACATCCACCATCCACGCGAGCCGACTGACGCGCTGGGACCGAGCCGTGAGCTCCGTTCTTCGCGCGATCACGGACACGCTGCTCGATCCGGTGATCATCCTCGCCGCGACGCTCTTCATGCTGGGCGGATCACCGGCCCAGATCGCCGCGCCAGCCGTCATCACGGCGCTCCTGTGGGCGGCAGGCCCCTTCGTCGTGCCGGCGATTGCCCGCCTGATCGGGGCGGTGATGCCGCTTGCCATCGCGGGCGTCGTCCTGCGGGCTGGTGCCGCCATCCTGATTCTCGCCATCGGCTTCCGCATCCAGCGGCTGAGTCCCGGCGATACGGTGGTGGCGATTCTGCTCTGCTACACGTTCTTCCAGCTCGGTGTTGCCCTCACGGATGAAACGTGGGGATCGCCGTGGGCGAACGGCAGCGGTCGGCGCATCTCGGCGTTCGGCTGGGTCACCCTGGTAACGGCCATCGTCTCGACGCTCGCCGCCATCGCCGCCGCCCGCACCCTTGACCCGATGCACGTGAACTTCCCGCATTCGGTGGGCCTGCTCTTCGTGCTCGGCGCCATCGCAGCGCTCTCCGCCTGCTGGTTCCTGGTCCTCGGCGAGTTCATGCATGCCGACGATGACCTCCCCGATGCCGCGAACGAGCCAGACGCCCGGATGCAATCGGCCTCCGGATATCGGTATCTCGCGTTCCAGGTCCTGTGGGCACTCTCACGGCTGGCCGATCCGTTCGTCATCGTCTTCGCGTTAAGCGAGATGTCGCTCTCGTTCCGGTACGTCGGCGTCGCCCTCGCGGCCTATGCCCTGCTACGCGGGATCGGGCAGCTGATCGCGGGCAGCCTTCCCCGCGCGCTCCCACCGGCCCGCATGCTCCAGCTGGGATCGTTCCTCCGCTTCGTCTTCCTCGTCGTCGCGGGCGGCATCGCCGTCACCGCATCGAGCGCGTGGTACCAGGCCGAGATGACGAACTCCGATGCCGCCTCATGGGCGCTTGCCTTCGCGTTCGGGGCGCTCGGAGTGGCGGTCGCCTTCAGCGACGATGCCCAACGCCGGTATCTCGGCCATCTGGAAGGCCGTCTCTCCGGCGACACGACGGGGGTCAGCCTGCCGGGGATCGTGCTGGCGCTGCTCTCGATCTCACCATTTGTGGGCGCATGGATCGTCGGGCGCTACTCGCTGGAAGGCGCGATCGTGACCGCCGCCGTCATCGCGTTCCTCGCGATGCTCGCCAGCGCGATGCTCGACATGCCAATCCGCCGACGTCGCGTGAAAGTCCGCCGCAACGCCGCCCGCCGCCGGTAACCGTCGTAACTCCGGGGCTGCCTACGTAGTGGTCCGAAGCAGCTTGCGAAGCGGGCCTACGTAGGGCGAATCCTCGCAGTGGTTGCTGCGGCCGGTGGTTCGCCATTGGCCGAAGGTCACTCCTGGAGTCATCAACCGTTCCGGGATTTCCGGCTTCGCCGGATCGATGCGGCTGCTGGGTCAGACCCTTCGGCTGCGCTCAGGGCAGGCTTGCTGACCCGCTACGGAGGACGGCAACCCGTTCGAACTCAGCTGTAAACACGAGAAAAGGAGGTCGCGTGACGCGACCTCCTTCCTCCTTGTCCGCACTTGCGTGGACCGACGACTATGCGTCGACCACCAGGCAGCGCCCCTGCTCGCGCAGGAACAGCGGCACGTAGCGATGTCCGAGCGCGCCCTTCCCGGAGGAGCCACTGCCCTTCCAGCCGCAGAACGGCTGGCAGCTCGGCCAGGCACCCGTCGTCGCACCGCCGGCGCGGTTCGCGTAGACCACACCCGCTTCGATCGTGTCGAAGAACTGCTCGATCTCGGCCTCATCCTCGGTGAAGATGCCGGCGGTCAGGCCGTACTCCGTGTCGTTCGCCTCTTCCAGCGCCTGCTCCAGCGAATCGACCGGCGCCACCGCGATGAACGGCAGGAAGAGTTCGCGCTTGAACAGCTCGTGGTCGATCGGCAGCCCGTCCACGATCGTCGGAGCAACGAATGTGCCCTTCGCCAGATCGCCATCGGTAATCCGGTTGCCGCCGAACCGGATATGCCCGTCCTTCGCCGCCAGAGCCGCCGCTTCCTCGAAGCGCGCCACCGCCGACTCGTCAATCACCGGCCCGACGAAGACCTCCTTATCGGTCGGATCGCCGATCACCATCGTGTCGGCCCGCTTCACAAGGCCCTCGACGAACTCATCGTAGACCTCACGCGCCACATAGACACGGGAGCACGCGGAACACTTCTGCCCGGAGAACCCGAACGCCGACCGCGCGACACCCTCGATCGCCTTCTTGAGATCGGCGTTCTTGGTGACGATCGCCGGGTTCTTGCCACCCATCTCCGTGATCACCGGCTTCGGGAAATCCTTGGCGAAGGTCGTATAGACCTCCATGCCGACTTCCTTCGATCCGGTGAAAACCACGCCGCCGATGCCCTTGTGATGCACGAGGTAGTCCCCCACCTCGCCGCCGCCGCCGGTGACGAAGTGCAGGGCCTCGGTCGGCACACCAGCATCGTGCATGGCGCGGACCAGTTCGTAGCCGGAAATCGCCGTCGCGCTCGCCGGCTTGAAGACGACCGTGTTTCCGGCCAGCAGCGCCGCCGAGATCGGCCCACCCGCCAGCGCGGTCGGGAAGTTGAATGGCGATAGCACAGCCCAGACGCCGAACGGCTTGAGGACGGAGACGTTCTGCTCGCGTGGGTCGAGCGAATCCATCTTCAACGCATACCCATCGGCGGCTTCCATCTGGTTGGCGTATTCATCGAAGAGGTCCGCGACCTCCTCGACCTCGCCGATGGCCTCCGTCCGGGACTTGCCACACTCGCGAATCATGATCGCGGTGAGGCGGAACTTCCGCTCGCGCACGACCTCGGCCGCCTTGCGGATGATCGCGACGCGCTCCTGCCACGGCATCTTCGCCCACGTCGGGTAGTAGGCCTTGGCGGCGGCAACCGCGTCATCGACATCGGCCCGCGTGCCCTTCTGGCAGAAGCCGAGCACGAGGTTCACGTTCGCGGGCGCGACGACCTCGAAGGTATCGGCAGCCAGGCGATCCTCGCCGTTGATGATCATCGGGTAGACGGTATTGAACGCCTTCTCGGCGGCCTCGAGTTCAGTGTCGATGCTGGAATGCATCGCCGCGATCTGGTCAGGGGTTGCAGTATAGGTGATCTTCTGGGCGGGGGCGGCCATGGACAATCCTTTGTGGCGATCCTGAAAAAAACGGAACACGTCCTGCGTGAATTATGCAGGACGTGTCCAATTCGTGACGGGGTTTCCGCACGACATTGCTCAATCGAACTCGTCGTACCGTCCCGTGATCTGGGTGACCTCGAACCGGTTCTGGAACGGATCGCGCAGGCTGAAGCGAGGCCGGTTGTGGATGACTGGCTCGCCAAGGATCTCCAGCCCGGCCGCCTCCGCGACGCCCCGGAACGCCTCCAGGTCCTCCACCTCGATGCAGAAGTGCTGGCGCGGCGAGTTCGGGCCGAACGCCTCATCCGCGAAGACGTGCAGCTCGTCGCCATTCTCCCCCATCGCGTACCAGACCAGCCGATCGCGATTCAGGGTCGACGGGGGTGGCACCTCCGGCAATCCGAGGACACCGCCGTAAAACGCCCGCGCCTGGTCGTTCGCGCCGACCGGCATCGGCACGCTGACATGCTGAACCCGCTTGACCGTCACACCCATCTGTCACCCTCCTTCAATTCCCGGAATCGTCGCCGGACGCGAACTCGGCGATCAACGCGGGAACGACCTCGAACAGGTCGCCGACCACGCCGAACGCCGCGATATCGAAGATCGGTGCGGCAGGATCGCGGTTGATCGCGACGACATACTCCGAGCCCTGCATCCCGACCAGGTGCTGCGGCGCGCCGCTGATCCCCACCGCGAGGTAGAGCTCCGGCGACACCGAATGCCCGGTCGAGCCGACCTGGATGTCGTGTGATTGCCATCCCTGCCCGACGACGGCCCCCGATGCGCCGACCGCCGCCCCGATCAGATCTGCCAGTTCGTGCAGCATCGCAAACGCATCCGGTCCCTGCAAGCCCCGGCCTCCGGAAACGATCCGCTTTGCCTCCGTCAACGATGGCCCGCTCGCCTTGTGCTCCGTCACCTCCAGCACGCGCACCCGCGTATCGAGCATTCCCGCATCGACCGCGACCGCCTCGATCGGCGCCGAAGCCCCGACCGCCTCCGCCTTCGCGAACGCACCAGGACGAACCGTCATGAACGGGGTCGTGCCCGCCGCGAACGTGACGGTCGTCTCCACGCGACCGCCGTAGACGGGGCGACGCACCGCGAACCCGTCTCCATCGGGCACGATTGCCGAGACATCCGATGCCATCGGCGCGTCGAATCGGGCGGCGACACGCGGCGCGTAATCTCGCCCGGAGATACTGCCAGGGAAGATCACGGCCCGCGCCAGACGATCCCCAAGGATCGCCCCGACTGCACACGCCCAGGTCAATGCCGTCCACGGCAGGAACGCATCGTCGGTCGCCGCCAGCACGCGATCGACGCCGACGAGTGCCGCGAGCGAGGCCGCCGCCCGCCCGTCGGTCGAGAGCACAATGCCGACGAGGTCGCTGCCGGTCGCATCGGCGACGGCCCGGCCCGCCGTGACCATCTCGGCGCTCAGCGGACGCAACGCGCCGTCATCGGCGACATCCGCCACCAGATAGACTGCTGATCGTGGTTGCTCACTCATACGAGATGCTTCTCCCGCAGCCACGTCGCCAACGCCTTCGCGGCCTCGGCTGCGGGCTGCCCCTCGACGATGACCGCCTCCCGCTCCCGCACTGGCGCGACCGGATCGCTCCACGCCATCACCGGCTCACCGAGTGCGGATGCATTGACCTCGACGACATCGACCGGCTTCCGCTTCGCCTGGATCATCCCCTTCAGGGTCGGATGCCGTTGCTCACCGTCACGCCCGGTCAGCATCAGGAGCATCGCGGGCAGGTCGACGCCGATCAGCTGCTTTCGCCCCTCGCTGTCACGCCGGATGCGCAACGAACGGGCATCCACATCGGCCTCCAGACTCGTCACCAGCGAGACGTGCGGCAGGTCGAGCAACGCGGCGACCTGCGGTCCGAGTTGCCCGGTCTCCAAGTCCTCGCTCTGCTGCCCGGCCAGGACGAGATCGAACGCCTCGCCGCGCAGCCGGTCCGCGATCAGCCGCGCCAGTGTCAGCGAGTCGATCCCCGCCAGCACGTCCGCCTCTGCCTGGAGATGGATGCCGCGATCCGCGCCGGTCGCCAGCCCGCGCAGGATCGCCTCCCGCGCGGAGGCCGGTCCGGCGGTCACAATCGTGACCTCGCCACCGTAGCGTTCCTTCAGCTCGATCGCCTCCGCCACTGCGTAGGTGTCGTATGTGTTGACCGCCATCGTCCCGGAGAAGACCGGACCGCGCGTCACCGCATCGATGCTGATCCCGTTCGGATCGGGGATGTACTTCACCAGCACGGCCATCTTCAGGCCAGTGGATGCCTCACTCATGGTCGAATGCCGCCTCCCGTTTCGCGAGGAAGGCACTCATGCCCTCCCGCTGGTCGTGCCCACCGAAGACGCTCGCGAAAGCGTGCGCCTCCTCAGCCAGGGCTGCCACCGGAGCCGCCTCCCGGCTGCGCTGGATCAGCCGCTTCGAGAGGCGAATCGCACTGCCGGCGTTGTCCGCGATCGCCACCGCCACCAAACGCGCCGCCTCCAGTACTTCGCCCTGCGGCACCACGCGATTGACGAGACCGACGCGCAGTGCCTCCTCAGCCTTCACGCGCCGCCCGGTGTAGATCATCTCGGCCGCGAACCCTTCACCGACCGCACGCACAAGGCGCTGCGTGCCGCCCCAGCCGGGAGGAATGCCCAACCCGACCTCGGGCTGCGCGAAGACGGCATTCTCCGACGCCAGCCGGAAGTCCGCCGCCAGCGCCAATTCGCACCCGCCACCGAGCGCAAACCCGTTGACTGCTGCGATGACCGGCTGCGGCGCCTGCTCGAATGCCGATGCAACCGCGTGCCCAAGCCGGGCAAAGGCCTGCGCCTCATGCTCACGCAGGGTCGCCATCTCGCTGATGTCCGCCCCGGCGATGAACGAGCGGTCACCCGCGCCCGTGACGATGATCGCGCGGATGGCATCATCGGTCGCGACGGTCCGGATCGTCGTGTAAAGCTCGTTCAGCAACGCGCTGTTCAGCGCGTTCAGCCGCTCCGGGTTGTTGATGGTGATCTTCGCCACCGCGCCGGTCCGTTCGAGATCAATTGGCATGCGTCACCCATCTTCCTGCTCAACCATGGATTCCGGGAGATTCGGGTCGATACGAGATCGCCCCCTACAAACGACGTTCGTCGCGTCGCGCGTCGTATTTGAAGGGGCCGACTTTATGCCGGCCCGTTCTCCAATGCATCTTCTGCGTGTTCCCACGTCACCGTCGAACGCAGATCGGCGAGGTAGTTCCGGCTCACATTCACATAGCGACCACCGATGCCGGCGATCCGCTCCTGCTGTTCGGCGGAGAGCGAGTCCCGCTGCTTCGCCGGGATACCCATCATCACCGCGCCGTCCGGGACCTCCATCCGCTCCGGGATCAATGCCCCCGCCGCCACAACGACGCCGGAGCCGATTCGCGAGTAGGACAGCACGATCGCGCCCATGCCGATCATGCTGCCGTTGCCGATCGTCGTGCCGTGGATCAGCGCGCTGTGACCGACGGTGACGTCATCCCCGATCACCGTCGGCGCGTCCATGTTGACGTGGACGACCGTGCCATCCTGCACGCTGGATCGTACGCCGACGCTGATCGGCGCGATATCGCCCCGAAGGGTGGTATTGAACCAGACACTCGACTCCGGCCCGACGGTGACATTGCCGATCACCACCGCGCCCGGCGCGATGAACGCCGATTCGTCGATCTCCGGCCACGCACCGAGGTATGGCAGGATGATCGCGCCCGGCCACCGCGCCGCGAACCACGCGATGCGCTCGGCTCGTTCGTCGCTCATCCTCTCACCTCGATCACGATGGCATCACCCTGGCCCCCGCCCGTGCAGATCGCCGCGACCCCGATCCCGCCCCCCCGATCCTCCAGTTCCTGGATCAGCGTGAGCAGGACGCGTCCGCCGCTCGCCGCCAACGGATGCCCCAACGCGATCGCGCCGCCATGGACATTCACGCGATCGAGGTCAATACCCAGCCGCCGCGCAGAGATCAGCGTCACGCTGGCGAAAGCCTCGTTGATCTCGAAGAGGTCCACGTCGGAGACCGCCAGTCCCGCCTTCTGGAGCGCCTTCTCGGTCGCCATCGCCGGGGTGTAGGCGAGGTACGGCGCGTCCCACGCCGCCTGCGCGTGCGAAAGGATGCGAGCCCGTGGCACAACGCCGTTCACGCTCGCCCAATCCGCGCCCGCGACGATCAGCGTCGCCGCGCCATCGTTCACGCCGGGTGCATTCCCGGCCGTCACCGAACCGTCCGCCGAGAACGCCGGCTTCAGGCGAGCGAGCGCCTCCGCACTGGTGTCCCGCCGCGGCGACTCATCCTCCGCGACGATCACGGACGACTTCCGCCCGGCGACCTCGACCGGCACGATCTGCCGGGACATCCAGCCGGAATCGATCGCCGCCAGCGCCAACGTGTGGGAGCGCAACGCCCAGGCATCCTGCTCCGCCCGCGAAACGTGCTCCTCCCCCGCGACGTGGTCGCCGTGGAGACCCATCGCGCAGGAATCGAGCGCGCACCAAAGGCCA
Organism: Thermomicrobiales bacterium; assembly: GCA_049840815.1. Lineage (GTDB taxonomy): Bacteria > Chloroflexota > Chloroflexia > Thermomicrobiales > UBA6265 > JASGDN01. Next base: position 55,286 of record JASGJI010000002.1, read on the forward strand.
TCGGCCATCATGGAGTCTTCCAGCGCGCCATCGCCCATACGATAGCCACCGCGCGCGCCGCGCAGGAGGTAGGGCGCCTGCGTCATGCTCTCCATACCGCCCGCCACCACGACGTGGTGATCGCCCAGCCGGATCGCCATGTCTGCCAGCGCGACCGCCCGGATACCAGAACCGCAGACGTGATTGATCGTCTCTGACGTCACGGTGCGATCGAGCCCGACGGCGGCGCTCACCTGCCGCGCCGGGTTCTGACCGGCGCCGGCCTGGATCGCCTGCCCCATCACGACGTGGCCGATCGCCGCCGGGTCGATCCCCGTCCGCGCGATGGTCTCCCCGAGCGCAACCGCGCCAAGCTGGGCCGCGCTAAGGCTCGCCAGGCCTCCGTTCAACTTCCCAAACGGCGTCCGCACCCCGCCGAGGATCACGGTTCCCGATTCCATGCTCACTCCATTCCAAGGTGAGAGCGAAGAGAAGTGAGGACTGAGAAGTGGGAAGCGAGGGTGAGGACGAACACCGAGGTATCCCGGACCGAGACGAGATCCATAGTGAGCACCAATCTCACCGTGTGATTATCCACGGCTCACTCCTCGGTCCTCACTTCTCTCCCCTCACATCTCCGTCCTCAGTCCTCGAAGCCGGGGGCGGGAAGCTGCGGCCGGCTCAGCGGCTTGTCCTGCCGATACCCGAGCGCGTATTCCGCCTGGAGGATCGTGTGGATCTCGCGCGTGCCCTCGTAGATGACGGAGCCACGGGCGTTACGTAGGAAGCGTTCGACCGGGTATTCGTTCGAGAAGCCGTAGGAACCATGGATCTGCACCGCGTCATCTGCCGCCTGCAACGCCACGTCGCAGGCATGCCACTTCGCGAGGGAGGTTTCCTTCGTGTTGCGGATACCGCGATTCTTGAGTTCCGCCGCCTTCATCACGAGCAGTTCGGACGTCTCGTGCCCGAGGACCATCTTCGCGATCATCTGCTGCACCAGCTGGTGCTTGCCGATCGGCTGGCCAAACGTCTGCCGCTGGTTCGCGTAGTCCACGCTGGCATCGAGGCAGGCCCGCGTCAGGCCGACCGCCCCTGCCGCGACGGTGAAGCGCCCCTGATCGATGCAGCTCATCGCGATCTTGAAGCCTTCGCCTTCCTCGCCGATCCGGTTCTCGACCGGGACGCGGACGTTGTCGAAGGCGATCTCACCGGTGTTTCCTGCGCGAACGCCGAGCTTGCCCTTGATCGTGCCCGTGGTCAGGCCCGGCATTCCACGCTCCACCACGAAGGCAGTGAGGCCCTTGTGCTTCAGCGAGCGATCGACCGAGGCGAAGACCAGGAAGTGGTCAGCGACATCGGCAAGCGAAATCCACATCTTGTTGCCGTTGAGGATGTAGGAATCGCCGTCCTTGGTAGCCGTCGTCGCGATCGACCCTGCGTCGGACCCGGCGCCAGGCTCGGTGAGGCCGAAGGTCGCGATCTTCTCGCCGGTGGCCTGCGGCACCAGCCAGCGCTGCTTCTGCTCTTCCGTTCCCCACTGCAACAGGGCGAGGCTGTTCAGGCCGACATGCACGCTGAGCACGACGCGCAACGACGTATCGACGTATTCCAGCTCATCGCAGGCCAGCGCGAGGCTGACGTAGTCCAGGCCCAGGCCGCCGTACTCCTCCGGAATGGGCAGCCCGAGGAACCCGGCCTCGCCCATCTTCTCGATCACCTCGCGGTGGTATTCGCCCTTGGCATCCCACTGCTGGATGTGTGGCGCGACCTCGCGCTGGGCGAATTCGCGCACCATATCGCGCACCTGAATCTGCTCGTCGGTCAAATCGAAGTTCATGCGGACTCCACGCTGTATCCCCGCGCCAGGCATGCCCGGCACCGTTGCCTTCGCATGCGAATACTGGCTCGCTGGCTCGATGCCGGAAGTATACAGGTGGTGAAAACGATCCCGGCGCGCATGCACGATGCCTCAACCGCGCGGCCGTGGCCCTCGGGTCAGGTCGCCGGAGACGATCGTCATCCGCCGCCCATCGACATCCAGCACCAGCGCCCCCGTGCGCTCCACGCCGATGAGCACCCCGGTCACGAGACGGTCGCCGTCCTGCACGTCGACCACCTCGCCGCGAAAGGCCAGCACGTCGGTCAGCGCAGCCGCGGCTGCGTCCAGTTCGCCGGAGACGAGGGTTCGCACGGCGGCTTCGAGGCGGTCCAGCAGGGTAATTCGCACCGTATCCAGATCGAGCATGTGCCCAAGCGTCCCGCACAGCGAGATCCCGGTCTCCGGCAGCGCGTCCCTCGGCACGTTCACATTCAGCCCGATTCCGAGCACGACGACTGGCGGCTCCCCCGGCGCCAGCTGATGCGCCCGCGCGAGGATGCCACAGACCTTCCTGCCGCGAATCTGCACGTCGTTCGGCCATTTGATGCGGATGTCGTGGTCAGGAACGCCGAATGTCCGGGCGGTCTCAGCCATCGCGAGCGCGGCCAGCATCGAGAGCGGCGAAAGCGCATGCGAAGGAAGCCCGGGCCGCAGGATGACCGACATCAACAGCGCCGCGCCGGGTGGGGTCTCCCACCGCCGGTCCGCCCGACCACGCCCCGCCATCTGCAACCCGGCAACGACCGCCGTCCCGTGCCGCGCCCCGAGCCGGGCGAGCGCCAGGGCGTCGTCCATCGTGCTCCCGGTAACATCGACACGCACCAGCGGCCACCCAAACGGCAATGTCATCGGCCATACCGGCGCAGGGGCAGCGACCAACCCGGCAAAAGGCGATCCCGCCCCGTCGATGCGGCCCTTGTAGCCGCCGTTTCCCGAACGGCATCTATCATGAGAAGGGCAACCACCGATACGGGGCTACGCATCCTCGGATGCCTCATCGAGCTGCGCCGGCTCCTCGCTGGAACGGTCGCTGTCGCCGCGCCCGAACCGGCGTCCGGAATGCGATTCCTCCACCACCGGCTTCGGCAGCACCGTGATCCGGAGGCGTCGCACGCGATGCCGCTCCACCGCCAGGATCTCGACCTTCACGCCCTCCGCCTCGAAGACGTCGCCCTGGATCGGCAGCCGACCGAGGTGCTTGTGGACAAACCCGCCGAGCGTCGCGAAGTTCTCGTCCTCCTCGAACGTCACGCCGAGCGCGTCCTCCACGTCCTCGATCGGCAGGCGCCCATCGGCCAGCAGGACATCCGCCTCAACCTGCTCGAAGAGCGGCTGCTCCGTGTCGTACTCGTCCTGAATCTCGCCGACGATCTCCTCCAGGATGTCCTCAATCGTCACCAACCCGGCGGTGCCGCCGTACTCGTCCGCCACAATCGCGATGTGGATCTTGGCCCGCTTCAGTTCGGCAAAGAGCACGTCCAGCTTCTTCGATTCCGGCACCACAAACGCAGGCCGGATGAGGTCCAGCAGCGGAATGCTCCGCGTGCTGCCCATCACCAGCGGCAGCAGGTCCTTCGCGTAGAGCACGCCAAGGATGCGATCGATCGAACCCTGATAGACGGGTACGCGCGAGTGGCCGGCCTTCGTGATCGTCTCGATCAGCTCGCGTGGCGCGACCATGCGATCCACGGCCACGATGTCCAGGCGCGGCACCATGATGTCGCGGACGGTCATCTCCTCCAGGCTGAGGATGCCATCGATCATCTCGCGCTCGTCCGCGCCGATCACCTCGTCGTCGGATTCGTAGGAGCGCGGCTGCAACTCCTCCTCCAGCGCCTCGACCTCGCCCTCATCGAGCCTCCCCGGCAGGATGCGCACGAAGAGGAGGGCGATGCGATCCACCAGCCATGTCACCGGTTTCAGGATCGTGGTGAGGATCTGGGCGATCCGGATCACGCCATTGAGGAAGCGCTCCAGGTCCTTCGCGGCGAGCGCACGCGGCAACGCCTGGCCGAAGACAAGGTAGAAGACCACGACGATCAGCGACGCGAGCCAGCTGTAGTCGCTGCCGTTCCAATGCTCGTTGAGGAGCGATTCCATCTGCACGCTGGCAACGATCGCCGCCACGACCTGGACGAGCAGCATCGTCGCAAACAGGGCGCGGCGCGGATCGGCGATCGACTGCACGCTCCGCTGTCCGCTCGGCGCTTCCAGTCCAGAGACCAACCCACGTAGGCGCTGACGGCTGGTGACACCGATCAATGTCTGCGCCACCCCCGCGAACGCCATCGAGGCCACCGCCAGCGCGATCAGCACGACTCGTTGCCAGTCGTCTCCGCTCAGGTTCACCGCATCTCCACTTCCCGCTCATGTCCCGCGTGATCGCTCAGGTTGACGACCACCGCCGGATTCGTCACTACGTGAACAGCGCCGACACGCTCAATCCCTTGTGAGTCCGCATGATCGCCTCCGCCAGCAATGGCGCCACGCTCACCACCTCCACGCGCCCGATCCCCTTCTGGGAAAGCGGAATCGTGTCAGTCACGAAGATCCGCTCGATGGGCGAATCCTCCAGCAGTTCAAAGGCATCGGCAGCGAAGATCCCGTGCGTCGCCGCGACATGGATCTGCTTCGCGCCGCGCTCCACCAGCATGTTCGCAGCCTGCACCAGCGTGCCGCCGGTGGAGATCATGTCGTCCACGATCACCGCGACCTTGCCTTCGACATCGCCGACCATATCCAGCGTCTCGGTCGCCTCCGGGCGCGGATGCTGCTTCGAGATGATCGCGAGCGACCCGCGCACGCGCTGCCGGAAGTCCTGCGCCCGCGCGACGCCGCCGGCATCGGGGCTCACTACGACGACTTCTTCGCCGATTTCGCGCCGGAAGTAGCTCGCGAGCAATGGTGTCGCGCGAAGGTGATCGACCGGAATGTCAAAGAAGCCCTCGATGGCCGGGGAATGCAGATCGACCGCCAGCACGCGATCGGTGCCGGCGGTCGTCAGAAGATTCGCCACGAGCTTCGCCGAGATCGGCTCGCGCCCGGTCGTCTTCTTCTCCTGCCGCGCGTACCCGTAGTACGGAATCACCGTCGTGATGCGCGCCGCCGACGCTCGTCGCACGGCATCGATCATGATCAGCAGCTCCATCACGTTCTGGTTCACCGGATCGCAGGTCGGCTGAATGATGAAGACATCCGACTCGCGGACGTTCTCCTCCAGCTTCACGCGCGTCTCGCCATTCTGGAACGAGCCAACGATCGCCCGCCCCAGCGAGGTCTCCAGTTCGTGGGAGATCGCCTCCGCGAGCGCCCGGTTCGCATTGCCGGTAAACACCTGGAGCCGTCCGTCCATCCGCGCGATCCCCCTCAGTCAGTGCGTGTCGTTCGGGTCAGGAACTCGTCGAGCCACCGGATGGGCGCGGGCGGGCGGGAACACCCACCACCAGCGTATCCGCCGCAACATCGTGTGTCACCACCGATCCCGCCGCCGTCCGTCCCCGGTCCCCGACCGTGCGCGGCGCGACGAGCACGGAATCACTGCCTATGAAAGCGTCGTCTCCGATCTGGGTGCGGTGCTTGTTCACGCCATCGTAATTCGCCGTGATGACGCCCGCCCCGATGTTGACCCGCTCCCCGACCGTCGCATCGCCAAGGTAGGCGAGATGACCGGCCTTGGTGCCTTCGCCCAACTGTGAGTTCTTGACCTCGACGAAGTTGCCGAGGTGGACATCCGGACCGATCTCCGCACCCTGCCGAATCCGCGCATAAGGCCCGACGCTGCTTCCCGATGCGATGGACGAATCCGTGACAGTCGAACTGACGATGTGGACGCCATCGCCGATGGTGCCGTTGTGGATCACCGCGTGCGGCCCGATCACGCATCCAGCGCCAATCACGGTCTTCCCGGTGATGTAGCAACCCGGCAGGATCGTCGTGTCCATGCCGATCTGCACCGCCTTCTCGACGAACGAGGTCTCCGGACCGACGAACGAAACGCCCATGTCCACCATGAGTTCCTTGCGCTTCGCGGCGAACTCGATGGCGGCAGCCTCGGCCTGCTGGATGCGGTCATTGACGCCAATTGCCACGTTCGCGTCCTCCCGAACCGACTGCACGGGCCACCACCCCTCGCCATCGTGCTGGGAAACGGCCAGTTCGATCAGATCAGTCAGCAAGAACTCGTTGGTGTCCGCGTTGCGCTTCACCTGCGTGAGCGCCTCTCGCGCCCATGCAGCATCCAGCACCATGATCCCGGAGTTGATCTCCTCGATGCCCTTATGCCAGGTCGGGTCCAGCGGATGGTCGTTCTTGTGCTCGATGATCCGCACGATGTTTCCATCGATGCGATCGATGCGCCCGTACTTCGCCCGCTCCGTCTCGGCGGTCAGCACGACGACACGCGCGTTCGTCGCGTTCGCCTTCTGCACGAGGTTCACGATCATCGTGCCGGTAAGCAACGGGTTGTCGCCCAGCAGGGAAACAAGCCATTCACACTCGCCGATTGCATCCAGTGCGCACGACACAGCGGCGGCGGTGCCTTCCGGCTTCTCCTGAACGACCGTCCCGAACTGTCCATCCATATCGAGACGAGACGGCAGGTCCTTGAGACCGGGGCTGACGACAGCCACGAGCCGGTCAGGTTGGATCGCCAGGCCCGCCCGGATCACCCGCTCGACGAGCGGCACACCGGCGACCGGGTGGAGATGCTTCGGGTAGGACGAAACGAAACGCGTGCCGTGCCCGGCCGCAAGCACCGCAACAGCGACGCCCACCGAAGCAGACTGCGGCGGGTTTGCATCCATTTGGGGTTCCAAGGAGTGTGTCTCTTCCGTGTTGGAGGCGTAGGGACCGGCTTCGCCATGGCGGCGGTCTGCCTGCCGAGAAGGAGGGAGGGCTCGCGGGCCAGGATTCGAACCTGGAATAAAGGTTCCAAAGACCCTTGTGATACCATTTCACCACCCGCGATCGCGGCCCCGGCTAGTCTACGCCAACCCGCTTTCATCGCGCCACACCCGTTCATTGACGCTGGTTTCAAGCCGCCCCGATCGTCTCGACGCAGCGCCCGCCGCCTCCCTTCCCTTCCGCGTGCGCACCCGATCCTCACGTTACGGAGGGTGATTCACGCAATGAGCGATGCCGGCCCCCCGCTGGACGCGCCTGCCAGCACAGATTTCAGCGCCGATGCCACCCAGCCAGCGCTCCTTGTCTGCGTCATTCCCTTCCGCCTGGCCGATGGCACCCTCGAAATCGGCATTGGCGACACGGCATCCGGCCACCAATTGCTGACCGCTGCACCGGCCATTGCCGAATCGCTCGACATGACCGCCCATCGCATCGTATCGCAGGCATCCGGCCTTCGCGCCCACTACCTCGAGCAGCTCTACACCTTCAGTCCTCGTTCGGGCATGCTGCGGCAGGTCGTCATCACCTACATCGCCCTCTTCCGTGAGTACGACACCGCCCGCCATGCGTCGGCAACGCCACAAGACTCGGCGTTCGCTTGGCGACGGGTCGCCCACGCCAGGCCACATCGCGCGTTCGACCGCATCGTGATCGATTACGCCGTGGTTCGCCTCCGCGCGAAATTCGGCTATACCACCATCGCCTTTCACCTCCTTCCGGAGACCTTCACCCTCACCGACCTGCAGCAGGCCTACGAAGCCGTGCTGGGGCACGCTGTCGACAAGCGCAATTTCCGCCGCCGCATGAGCCTCACCGGTATCCTTGCGGACACAGGCGAACAGCGGCGCGACGGCAGCCATCGCCCCGCTGCGCTCTACCGCTTCGCCACGCGGGACGACCAGGCAGCCTACCTGACGCCATCCTGGGCTTCCGAGCGCCCATCGACATCGCCTTCCACAAGAAGCGGAGATCCGGAATGACCCACCGCCCATCGCAGCGCATCGGCATCGTCGCCGCTTTCAGCAAGCCCGAAGCCCACCTCCTCGGCGAGACCATCGCAAACTGGCTCCGCAATCACGGACACACCGCCATTCCCGAGCAATCGCTCCCGGAGACCCCACAGGCAGACATCGACGCCATCGTCGTCCTCGGCGGCGACGGCCTGATGATGCGGGCCGCCAACACCTTCCCGGACATCCCCTTGCTGGGCATCAACTTCGGGAAGGTCGGCTTCCTCGCGCTGGTGGAGCAACAGGACTGGGAACTGGCGATGACGGCCCTCGTGGCTGGCGAGTTCACGATCGAGGAGAGTTCCACGCTCTCGGCAACACTCCTGCGCCACGGCAAGCGAGAGGATCAGGGCTGGGCGATCAACGATGTTGTCATCCGCTCCGGCAATCGCATGGTCGACGTGGAGCTCTATATCGATGGCTACTGGGTAAACACCTATCCCGGCGACGGCATGATCGTCTCCACCCCGCGCGGCAGCACCGCCTACTGCATGGCGGCGGGCGGCCCGATCCTCACATCCGGCGTGCGCGGATTCGCGGTGGTACCGATCAACTGTCATTCCCCCATCCGCACACCGATGATCGCGTCGGAAGACGTGACGATCGAGCTGGTCCTGACGAACGACCACGAGGCGCAACTGACCCTCGATGGCCGCTCGACCGTCGATCTCGGCCGCGGCGACACGATCACCATCCGGCGAGGGAAGCACACCTTCATGCTGGTGAAGATCGGCAGCCACAACTTCTACGAAGCGGTACGCACGAAGTTCAACTTCCAGATCCGCCCGGACGCCATCCCGACACGCTCACTGGAGCAGCAACAAGCCTTTCGCCGCCGCGTCACCTCGTCCTGACGCATCGACCCCGGACATGCGGAACGGGCCTCCCGGATCGGGAGGCCCGTTCTGCATGTCCGATAGCAACCACGCCCACTACTTGACCTTGAAGCGCTCCGGGATGGAGGTGTCGTCCGCATCCAGGTCGCTCACCGGGGTGTCCGGCGCAGCGATGTCATCCAGGTTCGGCAGCGGCGAGGTGCTCTCCACCGGCGTTTCGTGCCGCCCACCCACGTCACTCGCCGGGGGAGCAGCCGTGGCCGTCGCGGCGGTCCCATTCGAGGAGGACGCCGCTTGATGCACACCGTTCGCCGGGCCGTGACCGTTGCGAGACGCAGTGTTCGCTGCGGTCGCCTCCTCCAGCCGCCGCAACGACTGCATGAGGCGATCGCGATCCTCCGCCGAAAGCGCCGTTACCGCTGGAAGGGCACGTGACTCCTCCAGCAAGCGACGCTCCTCCGCGGCGCGGAGGCGTTGCTCGATCATCACCGGATCGACCCACCGCTCGCCCGGAAGCTGCGCGGCCTCGTCGTCGTCGTGGTGATCGTGCGCATGGTCGCTACCGCAATATGGGCAGACATCCCACTTCAGGTCGATCAACTGGCCACAGTTGCTGCACGGCTCGCGCAGTTGCGTCGCGCAGTGCGGGCAGATTTGCCACTCGTCCTGCACCAGATGATTGCAGGTCGGGCAGAGCGGCATTTCCTCCAGGTCCTGAAGCAGGTACTCCTCCTCCAGCGACCGCTGGTAGGCCTCGTCCAATGTCTCTTTCGGACGAAGCAGCCAGTACAGGAGCAGGCCAGGCACCCAGAAGAGCACCACGAGCAGCGTGGAGAAGACCTGCGTCACCACGCTGCGACTGCGAGACTCGATATCCCGGAAAGTCCAGACCGCGAGCACGAACCAGGTTGCGATGAGATAGGCACCGCCCAAGGCAAGCAGGATCTGCAATCCGCGTGCGATGAACGCCTCGATGTTCAAGATGTCGGCTCCTTGCGTCGCGTGGGGATCAGGCGATGGCGGCGGTCGCGCCGATTCGTTCGTAGCGGACGATGTCGAGCACGAACACGGTCGCTCCACCGACCAGAACTTCGATCGGGCTGGGGGCGTAGAACTCGCCTGGCTCGATGATCGGCATCAACGGGTTCACGAAGCGGGTACGGGCGTGGCAATTCTGGCGAACCAGTTCCCGGACGGCCGGCACCTGTCCATCTTCAACGCCGACCAGCAAGGTTACGTTCTGCTCGCGCAAGAATCCGCCTGAACTGTTGATCTGCGTGGCCCGGAATCCCCGGGATACGAGCGCATCCAGCAGTCGCTCCACGTCCGATCCCTGTACCACCGCGATGACCAGCTTCATGATGCCTCGTCCAGACCGCCATCCGTCGAACGCAGCGGACCCCATTGTCCAGCCTGCGGAATCGTTACTCTAGCCTGTTCCGTACGGACGCGACAACATCCGCCGCCACTGCATCGATGCTTCGCGCCGCATCGATCACCACCCAACCAGCAGGATCGGCCTCGGAAAGTGCCAGATAGGCCGCCCGGACTCGGTGGTGGAAGGCCAGATCGTCCTGGTCGATCCGGTTCACGCTCTCCGGATCCGCGAAGCGACGACGCAGACCTTCTTCCACAGGCAAATCGAGCAGAATGCGCAGGTCGGGCATCAGGCCGCCCGTCGCGTAGGCCTGGATCGGGAGCAGCGTCTCCAGAGGAAGGCCGCGCCCGCCTCCCTGATACGCCAGCGTCGAATCGACGTAGCGGTCGCAGATCACGACCTCCCCGCGATCCAGCGCTGGCACGATCTTCTCACGAACGTGCTGGGCGCGTCCGGCAGCCAGCAGGAGCACTTCCGTCTCCGGCATCACCTGCTCGTCCCGTGTGCGCAGGAGGACGAACCGGATCTCATCGCCGATGGCGGTGCCTCCCGGCTCCCGCGTTTGCACGACGGGCCGCCCCTCTGCTCGCAGAAGCGCGGCAAGCCGGTTCGCCTGAACCGACTTGCCTGCGCCTTCCGGACCTTCAAGAACGATGAATGTCCCTCGTGTCGTCACCTACTGGATACCCCGCCGGTAGATCTCGACGTGGCGAAAGGGATCGCGCCCCCGGCTCCGTGATGAGAGGTTGTAGCGCTCGGCGAGCTCGTGTTGCATGCGCCGGATCGGCGGCGACTGCGGGCTCAGCGCCGTCGCCGGTGCGCCGCCCATCACGGCGGAGATCGCGTGTTCGGCCTCGGTCAGCGCAACCACGATCGGATCGGACTTCGGCGCCTTGCTTCCTCCCCCACGCACCGGGACCGTCGCGGAGAACTCGGGTTCATCCACGGGCTGCGGATGACTCGGAGCCAACCCGCCCGCCTGCGATGGCGCCACGCGCGGAGACGGGAAGAGGGAGAGCAGCACATGCTCCATCTGCGTCGTCGTGTTCGAGCGAAGAACGTAGACCGGTACCCCGCGCGCCTCGACATCCCGGATCGTCGCCGGCTTCTGGCGATACGCATTCTTCAGCGTCATCACAATGTCGGCTTCGGATGCGTCGCGCACGATCATCGCGGGCACCCGAAGTTGCTGGATCGTCTGCTCCAGGCGATTCCGGCTGATCGCGAACGGGAAGACACGCAATGGCTTGGCCGGCGTTCCCCGTCCCTTCGCGATCGCGGCCACGGTCGGGGCGACGGCGGCCTCGGGAAGTCCATGCGGCTCCGGTTCAGGCTCCGGCAGCCGCTCCATCGGAACCCGCGCCGGGAAGTCCACCACCGATGCACCGCGCTGTTCGTCGTGCCGCAGCCACGACTCCGGCACGTCGTGCGGATTCGCGTTCGCGCTTGCCACCGCGATCCGCTGGGATGGTCGGTCGCGATGCTCGCGCTCCCGGTGATCGCCATCGCGATGGGCGGTCGGATCGCGCCGTGCATCGTCGGAGCGGCTGAGCTCGATGGTGCCGTCCTCCCGACGCACGCGGCGCTCGGACCGGACCGGCGCGTTGCGCAGGAGCGCGTCGACAGTCGAGGCGACTTCCGGATGGACGATCACCTCGTCACGGTTGACGATCTCCACCATCACATTGAAGGTCGGCGGCGCCTTCCGCTCCAGAATCGACTTCTGGGTGCCCCGTCGACGCGCCTCCTCGTCGGAGAGCGTCACCGACTGGATACCGCCAATCAGGTCGGAGAGCGTCGGATTCAGCATCAGGTTCTCAAGCGAGTTCCCGTGCGCCGTCCCAATCAGCTGCACTCCACGCTCGGCGATGGTGCGGGCGGCCAGCGCCTCCAGCTCGGTCCCGATCTCATCGATCACCACCACCTGCGGCATATGGTTCTCGACAGCCTCGATCATCACGCCATGCTGGGCAGTCGGGGTCGGGACCTGCATGCGTCGGGCGCGACCGATCGCCGGGTGGGGAATATCACCGTCCCCAGCAATCTCGTTGGAGGTGTCAACCACCACCACACGCTTGCGAAGCTCGTCCGCCAGCACGCGCGCCGTCTCACGGAGCATCGTCGTCTTGCCAACACCCGGACGTCCGAGAAGCAGGACGCTCTGCCCGGACTCCACGAGGTCGGCGATGATCGCGATCGTGCCATAGACGGCGCGGCCGATGCGACAGGTGAGGCCCACGACCTCCCCGGAGCGATTGCGAATGGCGGAAATGCGGTGAAGCGTGCGCTCGATGCCGGCGCGGTTGTCATCACCAAACGCCCCGATGCGGGTTTCGACGTGCCGGAGATCTTCACGGCTGACGTCGAGATCGGTGAGCGTCACCTCGTCGTGCTGGAAGCGCGCTTCCGGTGGCCGGCCAAGATCCATCACGATCTCGATCAGCTCTCCGAGCCCGTCGCGGTGCTCGAGCGCCGTCAGCCGTTCCGTAATGTGCGGGGGAAGAACAGCGAGAAGATCCTGAAGGTCATCCGTCACTTCGAACTCGAATCCTGACCGTCGATCGGATGCCGGGGACTCATGTGCGATGCTGCCCAACCCTGACTCCTGATCCGGCGACACGCCAAACGGAACTCCGCCTTCCATTGCCATGTCGCTCACTCGTTCTCCGGACCACCGATGCCACTGCGCGGAACCAACGACGTCCCACGCCATCATCTATGCCTATTGCATGCCAACCCCATCGGACGAGGGATCAGGGTTTGCCTTCTTGATGAAGGTCGGAACGCGTTTCGCGGACGGCTCCTTCACGTCCGCGCTGAATGGCGAGAGGTTCACATTCGATGTTGCCGCCGCCGTTGTGGCAGTGGTGTATTTGATGTGAACATCCTGTTCCAGATGCACGCTCATGCCGAACTCCTCCAGCACCGGGCATAGCTCGGCCTGATAGCCCCGCAGCGTCAGGTACACCCGCCGCGCCGGAAGTTGCCCCAGTTCCGAGAACACGGCAGACAGGAGCTGCCGAAAAACCTCGCGCTGTTCGGGAAGCACCAGCACCTCGATCGCGTGCGCGGAGGGATAGGAAAGCACCCGCGCATAGGCCGCGACCTGCTGATCGGCTTCCACCAGCCAGCCGGCCACGCGCGCGCCACCCGGCAGGCTCTGTGCGGCCAGATCCCAGCTGTGGCTGGTGATCGCCTCGGCGTACTGCACCTGACGGGGTACCGCAACCATGTAGAGCTGATGGATGGACCAGACGTCGGACTGGGTCTGACGCCGCACACCGCGCCGACGCGACCACTGCGCAATCGGCACCAGCGCCGACGCCCAGACCGTCTCCGAGACGTACGGCGTGAACCCGATCCGACGCGCAGCGGGAAGCACCGGACAGCCGGACGGCAGCCGGGCGAAGAGTCGCTTCGTCCCGTCCAACCCGGCGGTCACGATCGCGCCACGCAACAACTCCTCCCAGAGCGGATCAGCCTCGAAGATGCCCATATTGGACCCGACCGCGCAGAGCAGCCATCGCTGATCCGGCCCCACCACCTGAAAGGACGCATATCCGAGCAGACGGCGATCCGTCCGCGCCACCACCATCGGATGATCGTGCCGCATGAAAGGCACGATCTGGCGCAACCCGACGCGCATGGGATCGTCATCGACCATGTCGCCGAATGGCATGTCCAGCGCGAAGCGCTCCGAAATGGAGTGAAGGGGGAGAAGATCGCGCAGCGCGACAAGGCGCACATCGATCGGAATGTGCGGCTCGATCGTGCCCTGCTGCTTCGATTGCCGAAGCGGCACGTTCGCATGGTTGGAGGGGCGGACTGCCTTCATGATCATTGCCCGCGGGGCGATGGCCGGAAGAAGCAGATGCGCGGAGGTGGAACGCAGCGGACCATTCATTCCCTTGATTCTATCCGGTCCACCGCCAGACCTCAACTAGTCTGGCCACATGGGCAGGACCACAGGGAAGGGAGGTCTCGTATCGCATGCCTAGATTGCGCGTCGCCCAGTCAGGGCGCGACCGAGCGTCACGTCGTTCGCGTACTCCAGATCGCCCCCGACGGGCAACCCGGTCGCTGGCCGGGATATCGTGACGCCGAGCGGCGTCAGCAAGCGATGGAGGTAGGTCGCGGTGGCCTCGCCGGGCAGGTCGAGATTGGTAAAGAGGATGATCTCGTCGGGCGACTCCCGTTCTACCCGCTCGACCAGCTCCCGAATGCGCAGCTTGTCCGGCCCGACGCCATCCACCGGAGACACGGCCCCATGCAGGACGTGATATCGCCCCCGATACTCGTGCGTGCGCTCGATCGCAATGACATCGAGCGGCTCTTCCACCACGCAGATACGATGTTCGCGGTTCGGATCGGCACAGATCGGACAAGGATCGGTCTCGGTGATATTGAAGCAGTTCGAGCAGAGTCGAACCCGTTCCTTCACCTCCATGATCGCCTCGGCCAGCGCGATCGCCTCGTCGCGAGGCACTCGCAGGATATGGAACGCCAGGCGCGAGGCCGTCTTCGGGCCAACCCCCGGCAGCTTTCCCAATTCCTCGATCAATCGAACGACGGGTTGCGCCGTCGCGGAACTCGAACGTATCGACACACCATACCCCTGCCGTGAAGGCTCCAGATCACCACTACCCAAGGTCCACGCATTCGCCGCCGACGTGGCGCTTCCTAGGATGCGTCCTCCGATGGTTCTTCCCTGAATCCTACCATCAGCGCTCCGGGCAACCACCGGTGGCCCCTCGCCGTTTGGCGACCGGGACGCTTAGGCACGTCCCGTTCCACGAGGTCTCGCTGACGGGCTTCAGAACGGCCAACCTGTCTCGTTTCCGCCTGGACGGACTATTGTACGCGGAGACCAGTACGGTCACTCCCCGGTCCAACAAACGGCCTAAATCCGTCAATTTCGACACTTCCGGAATCCAGGTTCCGTCACTACAATCATGGGAGCGCTACCAATGCGATCCCCCGCACCTCAATATTGAACAATGAATGGACACATAAGTCACCATTTACCCCATGTAGCCAGCCAATGTGCCGCAATAAACTAAACAAACCTCTTGCCAACGGCATGGTCCGATGGTAATGTGTCCATACAACGCCACTGGCCCGAAGATGAGTCCATGGACTATCGAGGAACGACGCCGGGCTGCGGTGGTGGGGATTCAAGCCTAGTGCAAGGGGTCATTCGATGACGTTCGTGGACAAGACACTTTCGTGCCGTGAGTGCAATGGGCCGTTCGTCTGGACCGCGGGAGAGCAGCAATTCTACAAGAATCGCGCACTCATCAACGTTCCTGCCCGGTGCCCGAAATGCCGCACCGCCCGAAAGGCGAAGCTGGGGCTCCCCTCCAGCGCCATGACCGAAGTCGTCTGCGCTGAGTGCGGCCAGACCACCACGGTGCCCTTCGTGCCCCGCAACGGCAATCCCGTCTACTGCTCGACGTGCCTCAGCAACGTCCGGGCGGAGGCAGCCGCAGCCGTGCCCCCAGCTCCTCCGGTCGCACAGGAAGCCATCCAGCAGTCAATCTAGCCCTGACCGCAAAGAAGGGTCGCCCCGATACACGGGGCGACCCTTCTTCTGTATGTGTCCACTCGATCAGTCGTGCCCGATCAGGACGGGGCGCCCCTTGCTGGTGCCATCGGCCTGCCCGATCACGCCGTCATCTTCCATTTGCTCGATCAGTCGGGCCGCGCGGTTGTAGCCGATCCGCAGCCGACGCTGAAGCATCGAGGCCGACGCGGTTCCCTGGCCCCGGATGATCTCCAGCGCCTGCTCCATCAAGGGGTCCTCGCCGCCCTCACCATCGCCATCGCCGCCCTTGTCAGGATCACTGCTCGGAAGATCGAGCCACTCCTGCGCGTATTGCGGCACCGGCGAGACCGTCAGCCAGTGATCGACGATTGCCTTCACTTCCTCATCGATGAAGGCACCCTGCACGCGGACCGGCTTGGCAGCGTCCGGCGGCAGGAAGAGCATGTCCCCCCGTCCGAGCAGCTTCTCCGCGCCCGGCATGTCCAGCACCACACGGCTGTCGATCATGGATGACACCGCGAAGGCGATCCGCGCCGGCACGTTCGCCTTGATCAGGCCCGTCAACACGTTCACCGAGGGCCGCTGCGTCGCGATGATGAGGTGAATCCCAGTCGCCCGGGCCATCTGCGTCAGACGGGCGAGCAACGTCTCCACCTCATCCGGCGTCGTCATCATGAGGTCGGCCAGCTCGTCGATGATCACCACCAGGTACGGCAGCTTCTCGAGCTCAGGCTCGTCTTCGCACTTCAGCTTGTACCCGTCGTAGTTGCGCACGCCCTGCTTCTTGAACAGCTCGTAGCGGCGATTCATCTCCCGCAGAACCATCCGCAACGCTCCGACGACCTTATCCATCTCCGTCACTACCGGGCATTGGAGATGAGGCACGCCATTGAATCCGGTGAGCTCCACCATCTTCGGGTCGATCATCAGGAGCCGCAGTTCGTCCGGCTGCTTGGTGAGCAGGAAGGTGCTGATGATGCCGTTCAGGCAGACGCTCTTGCCGGCGCCGGTCGCGCCCGCGATCAGCAGGTGCGGCATCTTCACGAGGTCGCCGATTACATAGCGACCGTTGACATCCCGCCCAAGCGGCATCGGCAGTTTCGCCTTCGAGTTCTGGAACGATCCGGACTCGATCACCTCACGCAGCCCGACCACGGCGACCTGCCCATTCGGGATCTCGATCCCCACGCGCGCCATTCCCGGAATCGGGGCCTCGACGCGAATGCTCTGCGCGGCCAGCGAGAGGGCGAGGTCGTTCTGCAATTCTGTAATACGGCGCACCTTCACGCCGTTTCCCGGCTCCAGCGCGAATTGCGTGACGGCGGGACCCGGGTTGATCTCCCGCACCGTCGCCTCGACCTTGAAGCTCGCCAGCGTCTCCTCGATCGTGCGGGCCTTCGTTTCGAGCGCGGCGGTATCCGGCTCCACCGTCTCGTAGTACTTGAGATGGCGAACATCCGGCAGCGGCATCGGCTCCCCCGGAGGCGTCGGGGCCGCGAGGGGCTGGGCAGGTTCTGCTTTCTCCGTCGCCGCCTTCGCCTCCCGCTTCGGGATGTTGATGACGCGCTCGATCGGTTTCGCCTTCTTCGGTGTCTCGGCCTTCGGCTTGGTGGCTACGGCCTTGGGCGCAGCATTCACTGGCATGGGCGCGACGACGACAGCCTCGGCCACGGCGGGCTTGGGCGGTTTCGGCTTCCGCTTGGGCAGCAGATGGCGAACGTCTCGCTCCAATGCCATCAGGTTCGTATCGGAGAGCAGGAGCACCCCGACGATGCCGAGCGCGAAGAGCACGAGCCCGGACGCGACATTCCCAAGCATGCCCCGGAAGATGTCGCCGATGAAGTCCCCGACCGCTCCGCCCTGCAGGTCATCGCCGAAGGAGAGCATGCCGACGGTGGCCCCGAAGAAGAGGACCGCGCCTGCGTAGTGGCGGAAAAGGAGAATCGGCCCACTCTGGCTGGAGAAGGCCCGGACCGCGGCCAGCGCCGCGAAGACAGGGACGAGCGGGGCGGCAAGATGGAAGAGGCTGGTGAGCGAATCGGACCACCACGCGATCACCGCACCGTCCTGCCGCCCCCGTCCGAGCGCCCACGAGCTGCACAGGGCGAGCAACACGAGCAGGCCGCCAAGCACCTCCCGCTTGAGGCGATCGGACACCGCGAAGTCGGGGATGAGACCCTTCACGAAGCTGGAGAGCCACGCACGGAACGACGCCAGCCGCGATGGTCCGGCCGGAGCCGACTTCCGCGTGCTGGTGGTCGCCTTCTTCCTGGAACCGGAGGCCGGGCGCTTCGAGGCGGAACTCGACGCCGCTCCCGAATTCGCCCTGGTTCGCGTCTGCGTGGCCAACGTCCCTGCTCCACTACGGCGCTGCCGCCGCTTCACCGACGATCCGCAGGCGGCGCATGCGCCAGACACGGACCATCCCGACCGAGTGTACGAACATAGTGTACACCAGCTTGGACGCATCATGACCAACTGTCAACAATGGAAGGGGAGAGGAGAGAGAAATGGGGAGTGATACCGAATCCGGGTGAAGGGTGGGTGTCTGGATAGGTGGGGAGGCCGGACCGACACGGGGTCGGTCCCTACGTACAGGGCATTCTTTCGTAGGGACCGACCCCGTGTCGGTCCGGCGCCACCATCCTCCAGGATCGCTCCCCATGCGCTGCCGGACAAGTCGGATTCGGTATGAGACGGGACGCGGATGATCCAACCGTGCAGAGCGATATGCACGGTGCGAGCATCGGCCCGCACCCGTCAAGTCAGGCGCCTAAACAGCCACCACTCAAGCGGCTCCGATGAGCGCCATCGCTCGCGACGCTAGATCACCTGCAGGGAGACGATGATCGTCGGGCGCCGACGCGCCGTGGACCAGAAGTAGTCCGAGACTTCCTCGCGGATCATCCGCTCCAGGTGCCGCCAGTCCCCCTCCGCCGGGGGTTCGCCGTAATCCGCCACCAGCTCCAACAGCCGATCAGCCGCCCCGCTCACAAGGTCGATGCCCCGGCGATGCTCGGCGAACCCGCGAATCGACACATCTGGTTGGCCACGCAGTTCGCCGGTGATCCCGTCGATCGCAAGAGCGACTGCCACGACCCCCTCCCGCGCGAGGATCTTGCGGGCGTCCAGCATCTCATCGGTCGTCTCCCCGACGATGCCCCCCTCCACATAGACGTGCCCGACCTCGATCGGCCCATCCTCGTCGTCGATCCGCACGCCATTCGCGTCGACCACGACGATGTCGCCCATCCCGACGTGATGCACGTGGTCGCGCGGGATACCCGCACCAACGGCCAGCTCGGTGTAGAGCGCCAGGTGCCGAGCCTCGCCATGCGTCGGAATGACAGATTCCGGGCGAGTCAGCTCCAGCATCCGCACCAGTTCATCCTGGCTGGCATGCCCGGAGACATGGACGAGCGCCCGCGACGAATAGATGACCTCCGCCCCGAGGCCGAACAGGCGGTCGATAATCTTGAAGACGCTTGTCTCGTTGCCGGGGATCGGCGTCGCGGAGACGATCACGGTATCGCCGCCGCCGATCTCGATGTCCCGATGTTCGCCGTTCGAGATGCGGTTCAGCACGGCCATCGGTTCGCCCTGACTCCCGGTCACGACGTAGACGAGATCCTTGGGGTTCATGTTCCGCGCCGCCTTGGCCGGCACGAGCACCCCTTCAGGATCGTTCAGATAGCCGAGTTCCGTCGCGATCCGGACGTTGCCCTCAAGACTCCGCCCGAGCGTCGCGACGCGGCGTCCATGCCGCCCGGCGACATCGATCACCTGCTGCACGCGGGCGATCAGCGACGCGAACGTGGCGATGATGATCCGGCCCGGTGCCTGGGCGAAGATCTCCTCGTAGGTCTGCCCGACGACCCGCTCCGACTTCGTCCAGCCCGTCGACTCGACGTGCACGCAGTCCGAGATCAGGAGCTTCACTCCGCGCTCGCCGAACTGCTCCAGCAAGGCGAAGTCGGACTGCTTGCCATCGATGGGTGTGGGATCGAACTTGAAGTCGCTGGTGTGGACGATCAATCCGGCCGGGGTGGCGATACCGAAACCCACCGCGTCCGGAATGCTGTGGCAGACCCGGAATGGTTCGACGGTGAAATCTCCCGCCTCCAGTTTCGGACGCTCATCCGGATCGAAGACGGTGATCGGCACCTGTCCGAGGAGCTTGGCTTCCTTCAGCTTCCCCTCGATCAGGCCAGCCGTCAGCTTCGTGGCGTAGACCGGCGCGTCGAGTTCCGGCCAGAGGTGCGCCAGTCCACCGATGTGATCCTCATGCCCGTGGGTGATGAAGATGCCACGGATCTTCGCCTTCCGCTCACGCAGGTAGTCGATGTCCGGCAGGACGATGTCGATGCCGAACTCGTCCTCCTCCGGAAACCCCAATCCACAGTCGATCACGACGATATCCCGCTCGGTTTCGAGCAGGAAGAGGTTCTTGCCGACTTCGCCGATACCACCGAGAAAGATGAGCCTGACGCTGGGTCCAGAAGTCGTCACGGGGGAGGATCGCCTTTCACCGGGAGTGCGTGTGTTGAAGGTGCTGGGTTCGGAGCTAGAAGAGCGAGATCTGCTGCGGCGGAGCGTCGCGCTCGGCTTCGGACTCCCGTTCGCGCTCGACATCGGCGAGGTATTTCGGCAGCTTCGCGAAGTCCGCCTCGATGTCCCCTCGCAGGTTTCCCTGGTGCAGCGCCGCCGCCGGATGGTACATCGGCACCACCAGTCGCCGACCCACCTTGCGGGGCTCACCATGGATGCGGGAAATGCGCTCGCCGGGGAAGTACTTCGCCATCGAGAAGCGCCCGAGGGTCACAATCACGTCCGGATCGATCGCCGCAATCTGCCGCTCCAGATAGAGCGAGCAGGCGTGAATCTCATCCGGCAGCGGATCGCGATTGGACGGCGGGCGACACTTCACGACGTTCGTGATGAAGACATCTTCACGCTGGAGTCCTGCCCTCGCGATGAGTTCGGAGAGGAACTTGCCGGAGTTGCCGACAAACGGCCTGCCCTGCTGATCCTCGTGCCAACCCGGCCCTTCGCCAATCAGCATCACCCGCGCGTGGGGATTGCCTTCGCCAGGGACAGCGTGCGTCCGGGTTCGCGAAAGCTCGCAGAGCGTGCAGCCCTTCACCTCATCGGCAATGACCGCCAGTTTCTGCTCCACCGTCTCATCCGCCACGACACGCGCTCCTTTGCCCGTTCAGGACAATCTGGCCGATTCACCAAATCGGCCTCGATACGGCGTTCAGTATAGGCCCCGGCCCGCACCGATGCCGGTCCCCACTGCGCGATTCGCACGAATCCGACCGCCGCCTCCACGCTCATCCCTTGAGCGCGCCCTCGGTGAGTCCCTTCACGAGCTGCTTCTGGAAGAGCAGGAATGCCGCCACCAGCGGCAGGAAGATGATCGTCGCCCCCGCCGCGATCAATGGCAGGTTGGACGTCCACCGTTGCTGGAAATAGAGCAGGCCCACCGGAAGCGTGTGATACGCCGGGTCGATATTCACGACCAACGGCAGGAGGAACTCGTTCCACGTCCAGATGAAGAAGAGCAATCCCAACGTCCCGATCATCGGGCGCGACAGGGGGAACATGATCTGCCACAGCGATTGCCACGAGGTCGCGCCATCCAGCGTCGCCGCCTCGGCCACATCGCGCGGCACCGAGAGGAACGACTGACGCATCAGGAGTGTGCCGAACGACATGCTCATGGCGATCTGCGGCACGATCAATGCCCACAGGCTATCCAGCAGGTGGAATTCCCGCAGCAGATAGAAGAGAGGGATCACCAACGCCTGCAATGGCACCACCAGGCCAAGCAGGAGATACCCGAACAGCACGCCCTTGCCCCGGAAGTCGAACCGCGCGAAGGCATAGCCCGACATGGAGGACAGGAACACCGAAGGGATCGTCACGGCGAACGCGACCACCGTACTGTTCACGAAGAAGCGGCCGAACCGCCCCTGCACCCACGCTTGCCGGTAGTTGTCCCAGTTCGGCGAATGCGGCCACGCGAAGACACCCTGAATGATCTCTGGCATCGTCTTCACCGACGCGAAGGTCGTGATCACAAAGGGGAGGATCGCCACGAAACAGCCGAGTGTCAGCAATGCATAGACGATGGCACGCCTAATCATCGTGATCTCCGAACAGCCGCAACACGAGCAGCGAGAGCACCAGCGTCACAATCGCGAGGATGACCGCGATCGCGATCCCGTACCCCGCGCGGTTGGCGCCGAACGCACTGTTCATCATGAAGAGCGCCAACACGCTCGTGGCATCGCCCGGCCCTCCATCGGTTGTCGCCTTGATCACATCGAAGGCGCGGAGGGCGTTGATGACGTTCACCGAGAGCACGACGGCGATCTCCCGGCGCAGTCCCGGCAACGTGACCGTCATGAACTCCTGCCAGCCACCCGCGCCATCCAGCTTCACGGCGTCGTAGAGGTCACGCGGGATCTTCTGGATGCCCGCCACGAACACCACATAGCAGAAGCCATAGGCCGCCCAAGCCCCGATCAGCCCGATCGTCGGGAGCGCGAGGGAGAAATCCGCCAACCACGAGGGCGGGTGGAACCCCATCCGCTTCAAGGTCTGGTTCACCGGCCCGAACACCGGATTCAGCATCCACCGCCAGACAACACCAATCAGCACCCCAGGCATGATGTAGGGCAGGAAGAGCCCGGCCTGAAAGATCGCCGCACCGCGCAGCTTCATCTGGTGGACCATGGCCGCGGGAATCAGCCCAAGGATGGCGGGCAGCAGCACGAAATAGGGGATCAGCGTCACGTTGTTGCGGAACGCAGTCCAGAATCGGCTGTCATTGAAGGCGTCGATGTAGTTGCCGAGCCCCACCCAGGTCGCGGTGTCCCAGCTGATGCCATTCCAGGCCGTGAGGCTCAGCACGATTCCGCCGGCAATCGGCAGCGCGACGAAGACCGTGAAGATGAGCAGTGCCGGAAGCAGGTAGAGATACGGCTCCCACCGAGCTCCGGTCCTCCGCGTGCCCGGCGCAGGGAGGACAAAGCCGGCCCCCGATGGGACCGGCTTTGTCTGCGCGGGTGTCAATTGACTAGGTGAACGATGCGGCATAGAAATCCTGGAGCTTCGTCGTGAACGCATCTGGCTCGACCTGGCCGCCCAGCAACTCCTGCAGCGCGCCGGTGAGCACGTCGTAGAAGCCGGGAGCTGCCCAATCGAGGTAGTGCCCGACGGCATCTGCCTCGACCGTCGCGTTCCAGGCCGCATACAGCTGGCCATCGACCGTGGCCTCGTCGATCTTGTCGGCCGGGATCGAACTCGATGGCAGCGAGCCCGTCGCGAGGAAGGCCTCCACAGCGGCTTCGGAGACAAGGCTATCGATGAAGGCCGCGCACAGGTCCGCATCTTCGGCATTGCTGGTGATGCTGTACGGAATCGCCACTCCGCCAACGCTCAGCACAGTGCCGCCCGTCTCCAGGGGTGGCATCAGGAAGAAGCCGGCGTTCTCTCCAAGCCCCTCCTTGACCGCGGCAGTGGCCCAGCTCCCCTGGAGCAGCAGTCCGCCACCACCCGCCGCGAACAACGCGGTCGCATCGTCGGCGGTGATGCCCTCGAAGCCCTGAAGGTAGTAGCCAGCCGTGTTCCAGGCCGCCATCTGGGTCGCGGCCTCGACGAATGAGGGATCGGTGAACGATGCCCCACCCCGTCGGCGGTAGATCAGGTCGTCCAGAAAATCGCGCGTGGTGCGTACCCCGTGAATCTCGCCAATGAGGTGGATGGCCTGCCACTTGTCCAGATTGCCGAAGATCAGCGGCTCGGTCCCCTTCTCGCGCAGGGTCTTGAAAACGGCTTCCAACTCGGCAACCGTCTTCGGGACGCTCAGCCCCTGTTCGGCGAAGATCGTCTTGTTGTAGAAGAAGCCGACAATCTCCGACTCGGCAGAGACACCCCAGAGATCGCCCTCACCGAATGTCTTGCCGTCGGAGGTGTAGCGATTCCGAGCCAGCAACGATGGCGCGAACCGATCACTCCATCCGTACGTGGCGTCGTAATCCTTGAGGTCGAGGATCTGTCCGGCCCGCGCCATCGGGCCAGTCAGGGACTCACCATTGTTCACCTGCGCGACATCCGGCCCCTGCTTGCTCTCGACGGCGCGAGGCAGCGTGTCCTGAAGTTCCTCCAGCGTCCAGCCCCGATGGGTGACCGTGATGCTGTTCGCTTCACCGAAGCTGGTACCAAGATCCTCCATGATCCCGCCACGGATGGGATCGTTCAGGGTATCCCAGAAGACCAGTTCGGCCTCCTGCGCCCCCACCTGGGAGGCGGACAGCGCCCCGAGTGCGGTCCCCCCGAGCGCAATACCTGCCCCGGCCACGCCGGTCCGTTTCATCAGCTCCCGTCTGTCGAGCATTCGGTCCTCCCCTTGTGCGAGATCGCGACGACGATTTGTCCGTGTGGTCCTTATCTGGTTCGCATTGTACCCATTGCAGCGGGTATTCCGGAGGGGAACCAGCCACTCGCGAGCTGTTCGCACCGAATCCCGGGGAGCGAGATCGGCCCAGCCTCGTATCCGGTGACCAGCCTGGCGCCCGTCAGGGCTGTACCTCCGCCACGACGGTGACCGCGTCAATCGCCGTCGCGACGACATCTCCAGGCGATTCGCCCATGTCGTCGGCATCGGCAGCGAGGTCTTCCTCCGGCTTCTGCTCGCGGAAGATCAGGTCATCGTCCGAGAGGCGTTGAGCGGATCGCAGCAACGAGAACCATGTCTCTTCCGACCGCGATTCCGGCAGCGGGATCAGGGCGGGATGCCCGTGGTGACGCATCAGCCAGCGGTTCAGGATCGCGTGCTCATCCACCATGTGATGATCGAGCAGGCCATCGCCGGCGGCATCGTGTCGCGCATCGGCCCGCGCAATCCGCCGCGCCACGTCCACCAGCGGCGCGAGGTCGCCCCCGATCTGGACATCCTCCCGTGCGGCTTCGTTGACCGGCGTCACGGCGAGCACAGTGTCGTCCGTCGCATCGTGAGCGACCCTGTCCGTGCCCTCCACTGCCCGATTGCGCGGCATCTGGAAGCGCGCCCAGATCCGTCCGCCATAGATCAACGAAACATCACGGAAGGCAGCATCGGCGGCGGGCAGCACGAGCAGCATCGTGTGCGTCAGCTCCGCCTCCCGCAGCTTCTGCTGATGCTCCACCAGCCCAAGCACCGAGCGCAGATCGCGCCGCAGCTTCGCAGCCTTCTCGAAATCGAGCGTCTCCGCCGCCCGCTCCAGTTCGCCCCACAGGCGTTCCATCAGGGCCTGATCGCGCCCGTCGAGCAGCTGGGTAACATCACGAACGATCCGCAGGTACTCATCGCGGTCGGCCTTCGCCGTGCAGGGTCCGAGGCATTTGCCCATATCGAGGAGAATGCACGGATGTCCGTAACTCCGCGCATTCTTGAACGAGCGCGTGCAGGTGCGCAGCGGCAGGACCCCATTGATGACATCCACTGTCCGGCGGGCACTGCTGGAACTTCGATACGGGCCAAAATACGCCGCGCCATCATCCTTGCGCTGCTTCGAGACAGAGACGCGCGGCCACGGGTTTGCTGTATCGACGCGAATATACGGATAGTGCTCGAACGAGCGCATCGCCGTGTTGTAGCGCGGCTGGTAGCGCCGAATGAGTTGCGCCTCCAGCAGCAACGCCTCGATCTCGCTGCCGACGACGTATGTGTCGATCTTCACCATCGACTCCAGCAGGCCGTCCATCTTCCGCGTGTACCCGAGCGGCTGAGAATAGTAGGAAGAAACCCGCTCGCGAAGGCTCTTCGCCTTCCCCACGTAGATGATGTTGCCAAACTGGTCGTGCATCAGGTAGACGCCGGGCTTGCGCGGGATCTCCTTCAGCCAGGCTTTGTCCATCACGGCCCGGCCACGACCGACGTCGTCGCGCGGCTTGCGCTCGGTGAGGGTGGATGCGCTCTTCAACTGGTCGATGGACGTGACACCCTGCCGTACCGCCTCCCCGACCAGCCGGATAGCGACCTCGGCGGTCAGTTGTGCATCGCCTCCGGCGCGGTGGATCTTGCGCGGTTGCAACCCGACCTGCCGGGCGACGCTGTCCAGGCTCGCCTTGCGCAGGCTGGGCAGGAATCGTCGCGCGATGCCCATCGTGTCGATCCGCTCATTGATGAGCTTCGCGCGGTCGCATCGCTCCAGTTCGGCGTTCATGAACGAGAGGTCGAACGCGATGTTGTGGCCCACAAGCAACGACGTATCGATGAACTCGATCGCCCGCTCCGCGATCTCGTGGAAACGCGGGGCGTCCTCGACATGAGCATTGGTGATCGTTGTCAGGTTGGCAATATAGATCGGTATCTCGCGATCCGGGTTCAGCAGCGATTCGAAGCGCTCGACCTCGCGTCCACCTTTGTAGCGAATCAGCGCGACTTCGATCACGCGCTGCTGCCGTGGTTTCAGCCCGGTCGTCTCGACATCGAGCGCCACGAATTCATCAAGCAGCAGACCGGGCAAGTCGTCCATCCCGCCCGCGCCCTTCAACGCCCACGTCCCGTCGGCGCGGAACGTCACCCGGTCGTCGGCCTGGAGGACATTCCGCAGAAGCGGACGCCACATGTCCAGCGATCCGGTGTTCCCGAAGACATGCCCCACCAGCAGATCCTCCGGGACGGCCCCGCCACGCTGGATGACAAAGGCGACGGCTCGCTCGCAGAGCGCGCTGTAGCGTGGCGATTCCTGGCCGGATTCGTTGGAAGACGACGCATTCGACATGGGCATGACCTGACAGCGGGGCGATTGGTCGACAGGGAGACGGGCGATGCAGGGAGCGCGCCATGCAGCCCCTCACGTCTCTCGCCTCTCCCCTCGTTCGGGGCATCAGAACGGAGGTGCTACAATCCGGTCGAGTGTACGGACACGTCCGGAACGAACAGATGTTTGTATAGCATAGCCAGCGCGTCAACCCCAATGGCGCGGCATGAAGGAGCGGCGGGCCGATGGAGCCTCCTGACGCGGATCTGCAACGACACATCAATGATCTTCGGCAGACGCTCGATCGCTTTGCCTATGAGTACTTCGTGCTCGATGCCCCCTCCGCCACCGACGCCGAATACGACGCGCTCATGAACGAACTCCGCGCGATCGAAGGGGAGCATCCGGAACTCGTCACCCCGGAATCACCCACGCAGCGCGTCGGCGCCTTTGCCGAATCGGACTTCCCATCCGTCACCCATCCCCGCCCGCTGCTCTCGCTCTCCAACGTCTTCAACGAAGACGAGATGCGTGCCTGGAACCAGCGCGTGGAACGGTTCGCCGGAACCAGTGACTTCCAGTTCGTGACCGAGCCGAAGATCGATGGCCTCGCCGTCGCCCTGACCTACATCAATGGCGTGCTCGATCACGGCGCGACGCGTGGCAACGGCGTGGTGGGCGATGACATCACGCCGAACATCCGCGCCGTGAAGTCGATCCCCGTCCGCCTTCAGCAGCCGACCTCGTTCCCGATGCCGCAGACGATCGAGGTACGTGGCGAGATCTACATGCGGAAGTCAGAGTTCGCGGCGCTGAATGCCCGCATGGAAGAATCCAGCGGCAAGCTCTTCATGAACCCGCGCAACGCCGCCGCTGGCTCGATCCGGCAGAAGGACCCGCGCATCACCGCGCAGCGGCCGCTGCGCCTCTTCTCATACCAGGTCGGCTACATCCTTGGTGAAGGGGCATGGCCGCGCACGCACTGGGACTCGCTGACCCTCCTGCGCGAACTCGGTTTCACGACCTCGCTCGACGCGGCCCGGCTCGATACCATCGACGAGGTGTGGGCGCGCAGCCAGTGGTGGCTGAGCCAACGTGAATCGCTCGATTTCGAGATCGATGGCATGGTGATCAAGGTCGACAACCTCGATCTCCAGGAGGAAATCGGCTACGTCGCGCGCGATCCTCGCTGGGCCACAGCCTACAAGTTCCCCGCCATCCAGCAGACGACGAACGTTCTCGACATCCAGATCAACGTGGGGCGCACCGGGACGCTGAATCCGCTCGCCGTGCTGGAACCCGTGAACATCGGCGGTGTCACCGTCAGCCGCGCGACGCTCCATAACGAGGACGAAATCGCCCGCAAGGACATCCGGATCGGCGACACCGTCGTTGTCCAGCGCGCGGGCGATGTCATCCCCCAGATCGTGAAGGTCATCGAGGAGCGTCGCACCGGCGACGAGGTGCCCTACCACTTCCCGGATGCCTGCCCCGTCTGCGGAACTCCCGTCCACCGCGAACCGGGCGTCGCGATGCGTTACTGCACGAATGCATCCTGCCCGGCGCAACTGAAGGAGCGGCTCCACCATTTCGTGGGGCGTCCCGCGATGGACATCGAGGGACTGGGGTCGAAACTGGTCGATCGCTTCGTCGATCTCGGCTGGCTCCACGACGCCAGCGACATCTATCACCTCGACTGGGAACAGGTCGCCGGCCTGGAGGGCTTTGGCGAGAAGAGCGCCGAGAACCTGAAGGCATCGATCGAGGCGAGCAAGGATCAGCCCGTCTGGCGGCTCCTGCACGGCCTCGGCATCCGCCATGTCGGCGAGCGCACCGCGGCGCTGATCGCGGACCGCTTCGGCTCGTTCGAGGCGCTCTTCGCCGCACCGGTGGAGGAAATCACGAGCATCGCCGGCATTGGGGACATCGTCGCGCAGAGCGTCTACGATTTCGCGCAGGAACCGGTGAACCAGGCGCTGATCGCCCGCCTCGCCGCCGCCGGCGTCCGCGTCGCCGACGAGCGTGACGAGCACATCGGCAGCCGTCCGCTTGAGGGTCTGACCCTCGTCCTGACCGGACGCCTGGATACGATGCCACGACCGGAAGCCGAGGAGCGCCTGCGTCAGGCCGGGGCGAACGTCACGAGCTCGGTCTCGAAGAAGACCTCCGCCGTGATCGCGGGGGCGGACGCCGGCAGCAAGGCGGAGAAGGCCGTCTCGCTGAACGTGCCGCTCCTGACCGAAGACGACCTCCACCTGCTGCTGGCCGGCACGTTACCGGAGATCTTGCAGTCCTGATCCGGCCGGGAAGACGTTATGGACGAATCCGACGTCCGCTCACAGCGTTTTTTCGGGATTACGTGATACCCTGTAAGCATCGTTCCGGATCGATGCGCCCGCACCGATCCCGGCATATCCACACGCCAGGGTCGTAGTTCAGGAGTGCCCAATGTCCGGCTACTCGTTGTCGTCCCGAGAAGACGATCCCACGCAGACGGTCCGCACGATTGGACGCATCGCGCAGATGCTGATCGAGCTGCGCGACGAGTATGTTTCCCGCCCGCGTGAGGACACGTTGCAGCAGATCGAGCAGCGCCTGAACGACCTGACCGAACTCCGTTCCGAGCTCCAGCACAAGATGGCGAAGCAGGCCGAACACTCCTGACCGCCAATCGACACCGCAAGAACACGCGACGGGCGGGATGCTGCATGCGTCCCGCCCGTCGCGTGTCACCTCTGGCTGGTGAGGTTACTTGACCGCCGTCGTGCCCGGCTTCGTGACCGGAATCGCGGCGAGCCAGTCCGGTACCTCATCCGGCGCCCACGACTCGACCTCCAGCTTTGCCAGCGACGTGACCGGGATCTCCCCGAAAGTCACCTTGCCGCCGCTACGGTCCGCCAGCAAGCCGATCCCGACCACATTCACCTTGTGCGGCGCCAGCGCATCCAGCGTCTCGCGGACACTGCCGCCAGTCGTCAGGATGTCGTCCACCACCAGCACGCGCGCGCCTGCCGGCAGGACCGTCCCACGCCGGAGTTCCCGCGCCGTCGAGCCGCCTTCGGCCCGCTCAGCATAGGCAGCAGCGACGCCCAGCTGGCGAGCGGTCTCGAAGGCGAGCAGGATGCCGCCCGTCGTCGGCCCGACCACCACGTCGACCGCCTTGTCCCGCGCCCAGTCCGCGAAGCCCGTGCAGACCTCGGAGGTCGCGACCGGATTGCGCAGCAGGTCGAACTTCTCGATGTAGATGGCGCTGTGGCGTCCGGAGGAGAGCAGGAAATGCCCTTCCTTCAGCGCACCGGTGGACTTCAGCAAGTCGAGGACATCGGTCGTGGCCATAGAACCCCTCGGTCTGTAGGGGCGACCGTGCAGATCGCCCGTCTTTCCTGGGCGAACACAAGGACCGCCCCAACGATAGCGCCATCATGGCATGGCGAGACCCTGGCAGCCAACTGTCGGCTGGCTGCCAGGGTCATCGCCGGGGAACCTACTTGACGTTGTCCGCCGCCGCCGCGAGGGTGGGGATGAACTGGTCGAGCATGTACGGGATGGAAAGCACGGAGAATGCCGAACTCGCCATCACCAGCGATTCGCCCACAACAGCGGCGAATCGCCCTTCCTTCACCGCCGGAATCGCCTGGAAGGACGTGTTCGCCTGCGCCTTCTTGTAGTCGTCCTCGGAGCCGAACCACATCACCACGATGTCCGCGATGACCGTGTTCGCCAGCTCCATGCTCACCGCGACGAAATAGGAGTTCTCGCCCGCCTGGGCATCGAGCCCCTTGACGAAGTCGCTCGGCTCCAGACCGATCCCGGCCAGGAAGAGCGAGCGCGCATCGGTCGTGGTGTAGAAGTTGAACGCCGTGCCGTCGCCCATGTTTCCGTAGGCGAACGTCTTGCCCTTCAGCTGGGGATACTTGTCCGTCTGGGAAGCGATCAGGGTTTCCGTATCGGACACCAGCTTCTCGGCGGCGGCGCTCATGCCCAGCGCCTTGCCCGTGATCGTCTGGTCATCCTGCCACGACGTGCCCCACGCAACCTTCGGATAGGCGACCGTCGGGGCGATCTTGCTCAAGGTGTCGTATTCGTCCTGGGTGATTCCGGAGTAGGGAGCAAGGATCAGGTCCGGATTCAGGCCAGCGATGTCCTCGAAGGGAATCTCCGTAATATCCAGCACCTTCGGCAGCGTCCGGCCTTCGAGCGCCGTTCGTGTCCACGGCAGGAAGCCCTCGGCGTCGCCACCCCAGGTGTTCGCCGGAATCCCGACGGGATCGACACCCAGCGCGATCACGGCATCCTGCGTGGACCACCCGATCGTGACGACCCGCGTCGCGGGGGCCTCGATCACCGTCTCCCCGTAGACGTGGGGGACGGTCACCGGGAACGTATCCGTCGCCACCGGGGATGCGGCCGGAGACGCACCCGGCGTCGCCTGGGCCAGTGTCCCGGACGCGCCAAGCGCCGAAACGACGGCAGCCCCCGCGGCGGCGGAAAGGGTCGAGATGACGAGGTGTCGACGGGAGAACGAGGTCATGGCAAGACTCCAGCTGGATGGACATGAGTGAAGCGCCACCAGTCGGTCGCGCACCTCATATCCTACTGGAATTGTCAGATATCTGCGAGGCCGCGAGGAACGACCGCACCATGCGTCGGCGATCCTCGCAGCAGTTCATATCTGCCTGCACCACTACGGAATCCCGCATGCACGGTCGCTGAACGCCAAGAGCGACCGGCAATAGGCAGTATCTCTCCTCGTAGATGCGGCCCTTGTGGCCGCCTGTGTTCCGTACAACCCGGCGGCCACCGCCCGCTGCTGCGAGGGCCGCATCTACGAGGAAGCCGCCATCGTTCAGGGCCGGAGTCTCGCCCTATTGCCGGTCACCCTAAGGCACGTAGTAGAACGCCAGCGCCACCACGGTGTAGAGCGCAAGAAGCTGCGCCCCCTCCAGCCAGTTCGTCTTGCCATCCACGGAGACGAGCGTCGCGATCAGCACCGCGCCGACCAGCGCCGCCAATTCGTAGTTGTTGAAGATCAGCGACATCGGCTGCGGGCCGACGAACTGACTCACCAGCACGAGCACCGGCGCGACGAACAGCGCGATCTGGATGCCGGAACCAACCGCGATTCCGATGGTCAGATCCATCTTGTTCTTGATCGCCGTCTGGACCGCGACCAGATGCTCCGCGATGTTCCCGACCAGCGGCACCAGCATCACACCAACGAAGAGATCGCTCAATCCCCACTGCTCCGCCGTCGGCTCCAGCGCCCCGACCAGGATCTCGCTCATGAAGACGATCGCCAGTGTCGAGACCAGCAGCATGCCGAGCGCCCGGAAGAGCACCTTCCGGTCGTGCGTCGGAGCGGCATCGAAGTGGGGAGACTCATCCTGCCCGGATTTCGTGAAGATCGTGTAGATGAGATAGAGCACGTAGAGGACGATCAGCACGATCGCCGCGCCATCGCTCAGACGGATGAGATTATCATGGGTCATCGCCTCGTCGGCGGGAGCAAGGTAGAAGACCGCCGGGATCATCATCACGATCACGGCCAACGACATCATGCTCGCGTTGGTGGAGGCGATCTTCGCATCGAACGACTGCTCGCCGTTCTTGAGCCCACCCAGCAGCACCGCCGCCCCAAGCACGACGAGCACATTGCCGATGATCGACCCGGCGATGCTCGCCTTTACGACATTCAGCAGCCCCTCACGCAAGGCGATGATCGTGATGATGAGCTCCGCTGCGTTTCCCAGCGTCGCGTTCAGGAGGCCGCCGATCTTCGGGCCGGTGAAGATCGCCACCTCCTCCGTCGCATTGCCGAGCACCGCCGCCAACGGGATCAGCGAGAGCGCCGAGAGGATGAACATCGTCGGGTGACTCCCCACCCCTGCGATCTCCATGCCCAGCGTCACCGGAACGAAAATCAGCAGCAGGTAGAGGACCTTCATCCCGTCACTCCCCCAGTTCGACCATCAGCTCGAAGGGATCAGGCCGCGCCACTCCCTCCGGATGCGTATAGCGCGGGTTGGCCACCCCGACCAGTTCCCGCAACGACGGAACGCCGTTCGCTGCCATCCATTCTGCCAGATCGTCCACCAGCCGTGTAAGGACCGTCGGATCGGTGAAGATCGCAGTGCCCACCTCAATGGCGGACGCCCCGGCCATAAAGAACTCGAGCGCATCGCCCAGCGTCACGATGCCACCGAGACCGATCACCGGGATGTTCACCGCCGCCGCGACCTGGTAGACCATCCGCACCGCAACGGGCTTCACCGCCGGTCCGGAGAGACCGCCCGTCAGGTTCGCCAGCACCGGCTTCCGACGCCGCACGTCGATCTGCATGCCCACCAGCGTGTTGATGAGGGAGACGGCATCGGCCCCGGCCTCCTCCACCGCCTGGGCGATGCTGATAACATCCAGCGCGCCCGGACTCAGCTTGACGATCACCGGCAAGGTCGTGGACTGGCGGACCGCCCGCGTCACCTCGGCGGACATGTCGGCGTCCCAGCCGAAGCAGAACCCGCCGGCATTGATGTTCGGGCAGGAGATGTTGATCTCCAGCGCGGAGATACCCGGCACCTCATCGAGTTCCCGCGCCATCGCCGCGAAATCCTCGATGCTCTCGGCGGAGACGTTCACGATGGCGGGGACATCCCACTGCTCCCAGATCGGCGGATACTTCTTGATGAAGCCACGCAGACCCGGATTCTGGAGTCCGATCGCATTCAGCATACCCGCCGGTGTCTCGGCAATGCGCGGCATGGCGTTGCCGGAGCGCGGATGCGGGGTGATGCCCTTCGACACGAACGCGCCCAGGCGCTCCACATCCACGAAGCTGCTGTATTCGGTGCCATAGCCGAAGCACCCGGAGGCCGGAATCACCGGGTTCTTGAGGACCAGTTCACGCGGGTTGCGCGGGGCCAGATCGACGCTCAGATCCGGTACGAAGGCGTTCTGCGGCGTTTCGCTCATGACCACACCACCTCATCCATGTCGAAGACCGGCCCCTCGACGCAGGATGTCACCATCCCGCGCTTCGTCTCGACCACGCATCCGAGGCAGGCTCCGAGCGCGCATGCCATCGTCCTCTCGACGGAGAGCTGCACGGGCGGCTTCTTGCCCATGCGATGCTTCAGCACCACATTCCGCAGGGAATGGAACATCGGCGTCGGACCGCAGGTGAAGACCTGATCGGCCCATTGCAGGTAGTCCGGAATCAGGTCCGTGACGAACCCGTGGTGCCCCTGACTGCCATCGTCAGTCGCGACGACGTACTCGATTTCCCCCCGGAACGCGGACGCCGGCAGCAAGCCTGCCTCGGACGCCGAGCCCATCAGATAGGTGACGGACATCCCCTTCTGCACCGCCTCCTCAGCAAGCATCAGCAGCGGAGCCGCCCCAACCCCGCCCGCGACCATCAGGAGATTCCCCGCGCGCGGCGATACCTCGAACTGGTTGCCCAGCGGACCGAGCACATCGAGCGACGCGCCCTCGGGCTGCGCAACGAGCCAGGAACTGCCCCGTCCGAACGGGCGGACGAGGATCGTCAGCTCGCTGGCCTCCGCATTCGCGCGATAGATCGAGATCGGACGCCGCAGGAGCGGATCATACGCCCCCTCGACGCGGCAAAGAATACTCACGAACTGACCCGGCTTCGCCTGCGCCACGAGGTGCTGTGGCGCGGTGAAGGTGATGAGCGAGCAATCGCCCATGATCGGCGCGGTCGCGGTGATGGTCCCGGTGAAGAGGCGGGATGCAGCCCTGGGGGCAGGATTGGAGTCAATGGAGGGTGTTGCTGTCGTCATGTCCCCGCCTGTTCGTGCCGTCTACTCTTACCGGGCATCTCTGCCGACAAGACCGGACCGACCTTGTGTCGGTCCCTACCTATGGTGCGCTCGTGCGTAGGGACCTCGGTCCGTGATGGTGGCAGGCGCCGCCCCGGTCATCCTGGGGACCGTCATCGCCGGCCTCCGCTTCCCTGTAGGGGCAATCCTCGCAATGGGATCGCTTACCCAGGAACCCTTCCGCACTCGCTAGTACCCGATGGACCCCTTGCGATACGAGGGCAGCGGCTCGATCGAATACGTCGCCCTCGCCTGCTCCATCGCCGCGATCATCGTCTTCGCCGTATCGATCGAGGTGATGCACGGAATCCCGCGTTCCACCGCCGTTCGCCGGATCTCCATCCCGTCGAGGATCTCCTTGTCGGCTCGCCCAGGCGTGTTGATGATCGCCTGCACCGTGCCGTCGCGGATCACATCCAGCATGTCCGGCTTGCCCTTGCCGATCCGCTTCGTCACCATCTGGACCGGAATCCCGATCCGCTCGATGAAGGAGGCAGTGCCCTCCGTCGCGTAGAGCTTGTAGCCCATCCGCGCCAGGCTGGTGATCCACTCCACCGCATTCGCCTTGTCCTCGTCGGCAAGCGAAATCGAGATCGAACCATGCGGCGGAATCGCCATCCCGGATGCGATCAGCGCCTTGAAGAAGGCCGATTCGAAGGTGCGGTCGATGCCCATCACCTCGCCGGTGGACTTCATCTCAGGCCCGAGGTTCACTTCCACCCCGCGCAGCTTCGCCATCGAGAAGACCGGCGCCTTCACTGCCGTCAGCGGCTGGCGCGGCCACAGGCCACCTTCGTAGCCCTGCTCCTTCAGGCTCTTGCCGAGCATGATGCCCGTCGCCAGCTTCACCATCGGCACGCCCGTCGCCTTGCTCAGGAACGGCACCGTGCGCGAGGAGCGCGGGTTCACTTCCAGCACGAAGATGCGACCACCGTGGATCACGTACTGGATGTTGATGAGGCCACGCGCGTTCAGGCCAAGCGCGATCCGCGTCGTGTAGTCGACGATGGTGTTCACTTCTTCCGGGAAGAGGTTCACACCCGGATAGACCGCGAACGAGTCGCCGGAATGTACCCCGGCACGCTCGATGTGCTCCATGATGCCGGGGATCAGTACCCGCTCGCCGTCGCAGATCGCGTCGACCTCGACCTCCTTGCCGACGAGGTACTTGTCCACCAGGACCGGATGATCGTGCGTCATGTTCGCCTGGTTACGGATGTAGCGCGCCAGCTGATCCGGCCCGTACACCACCTCCATCGCGCGTCCGCCGAGCACGTAGGACGGCCGCACCAGGACCGGGTACCCGATCCGATTCGCCACCGCCTCCGCATCGTCCAGCGAGGTCACTGCCGAGCCGATCGGCTGCGGGATGTTCAGGCCGCGCAGGAAGGATTCGAAGCGCTCGCGGTCCTCGGCGAGGTCGATGGAATCGAGCGAGCTGCCGAGAATCGTCGCGCCGACATCGGTCAGCGGCTTGGCGAGGTTGATCGCCGTCTGCCCGCCGAACTGGACCACCACCGGCGGCATCTCTCCCCCTGTGAAGGTATCGGTCGCGTCGAGCCCGCCGCCGTTCTCGTGCCGCATCATCTCCTCGACGCTCTCTGCATCGAGCGGCTCGAAGTAGAGGCGGTCGGAGGCATCGAAGTCGGTGGAGACCGTCTCCGGGTTGGAGTTGATCATGATCGAGGAGATGCCGTTCTCGCGCAGCGAGCGGGAGGCCTGCACCGAGCAGTAGTCGAACTCCACGCCCTGCCCGATCCGGATCGGGCCTGACCCGACCACCACCGCGCGCTGCCCCTCGATCGGTGTCGCCTCATCCTCTTCCTCGTAGGTCGAATAGAAATAGGGTGTCTGTGCGGCGAACTCACCGGCGCAGGTATCGACCATCTTGTAGACCGGGTTCATGCCCAGTTCGCGCCGCATCGACTTCACGTCGGTTGGCTTGGAGCCGTTCAGCCGGGCGATCTGGACATCGGAGAAGCCGGACCGCTTCGCTTCCCACAGCAGCGGCGCGGTCAGCTCCTCGCTGGCGAGCGTCCGTTCCTGCGCGACGAGGCCTTCCAGCTTCCAGAGGAACCAGTTGTCGATCGCGCTCAGCTCGTGGATCTGCTCCACAGTGACGCCACGGCGCAGCGCCGCCATGATCGCCCACAACCGCAGGTCGGTCGGACGCTTCACGAACGCGAGGATCGTGTCGAGGTCTCCCCGCCAGTCCGGGTCCTCCCAGGCGAGGTCCTTGCCGGTCGTCTCCAGCGAACGGACGGCCTTCTGGATCGCGCCCTCGAACGAGCGGTCAATCGCCATCACCTCGCCAGTTGCCTTCATCTGGGTGGTGACGGTGCGATCGGCCTTCGGGAACTTGTCGAATGGCCAGCGGGGAATCTTCGCCACCACGTAGTCCAGCGCTGGCTCGAAGGCCGCCGTCGTCTTGCCGGTCACGACGTTCGTCAGCTCATCGAGCCGCATGCCGATGGCGATCTTGGCGGAGAGGCGGGCGATCGGGTAGCCGGTCGCCTTCGACGCCAGCGCCGACGAGCGGCTGACGCGCGGGTTGACCTCGATCACCCCGTATTCCATGGAGTTCGGGTCCAGCGCGTACTGGACGTTGCAACCGCCCTCGATCCCCAGCGAGCGAATGATGTTCAACGCCGAGGTCCGCAGCATCTGGTATTCGCGGTCGGAAAGCGTCTGCGACGGCGCGACCACGATGCTGTCGCCCGTATGGACGCCCATCGGATCGAAATTTTCCATGTTGCAGATCGTGATGCAGGTGTCCGCGCCATCGCGCATCACCTCGTACTCGATCTCCTTCCAGCCCAGCAGCGAGCGGTCCAGCAACACCTGGTGGATCGGGCTGGCATTCAGGCCGGACGTGACGATGCGGTCGAGGTCTTCCTCGGTATAGGCGATGCCGCCGCCGGTGCCGCCTAGCGTGTAGGCCGGGCGAATCACGAGCGGAAGCGGTACTTCCTCCATGAAGGCACGGGCCTCGTCCACCGAATGCACGATGGCGCTGGGGATGATCGGCTCGCCGATGCGCTCCAGCAGGTCGCGGAAGAGGGCGCGATCCTCCGCCATCTGGATGGCCTCCAGCGGCGTGCCCAGCATCCGGACGTTGTACTGCTCCAGGATGCCAAGTTCCGCGACCTGCACGGCGAGGTTGAGGCCGGTCTGCCCACCGAGCGTCGGCAGCAGGCCCTCCGGCCGCTCACGCTGGATGACGCGGCGGATGACATCGGGCGTCAGCGGCTCGATGTAGACCGCATCGGCGACATCCTCATCGGTCATGATCGTCGCCGGGTTGGAGTTGACGAGGATGGTGCGGATGCCTTCTTCGCGCAGCGCGCGGCAGGCCTGGGTGCCGGCGTAGTCGAACTCCGCCGCCTGGCCGATCACGATCGGCCCGGAACCGATCACCAGGACGCTCTCCGGCTTGCGGGGGCGTGGGTTTGTTACAGGAGCAGTCGCCAACCGTGTTTCCTCTCGTGGAAAAGTGAGGACCGAGGAGTGAGGACCGAGGACGAAGGACGCAGAACGGAGCGCAGGTACATGTTCTCTTATGTTCTAAGTTCTGCGTCCTATGTTCTCACTTCTACGTCCTCACTTCTCGTCGCTCCATCATGCGGATGAACTCGTCGAAAAGCAGGCCATTGTCCTGCGGGCCGGGGCAGGCTTCGGGGTGGAACTGGACGGAGAGCACCGGCATCGTCTCGTGGGCGAGCCCCTCGACCGACTGATCGTTCAGATTCCGCAGCGCGACCTTCCAGCCGGCTTCCTCCGGCACGGTGGTGTCCACCACGCGGTAGGAGTGGTTCTGCGCGGTGATGGTGACGCGGCCATTCCGCTCGTCCATCACCGGGTGGTTGCCGCCACGGTGGCCGAACTTGAGCTTGGAGGTCTCCGCGCCAATCGCGCGGGCCAGCAACTGATGGCCGAGGCAGATCCCGAAGTAGGGGCGGCCGTCGTCCAGCACCGCCCGCACCACATCCAGCCCCTCATCAAGGTTGGCGGGGTCGCCAGGACCCGGCGAGACGATCACGCCGTCCGGATCGAGGTCGCGGATGTGATCGTAATGCGTGCCGTAGGGCACCACCGTCACCCGTGCGTTGCGGACCAGCAGCGAGCGGATGATGTTCCGCTTCACACCGCAGTCGACCACCACGACGTGCGGGCCGGTGTTCTCCTCGCCCCACACAATCTGCTCGCGCTCCTGCACCTCGCCAACGACGTCCTGCTCGCCAGGAATCGGGGCCTGCTTGGCCAGCGCAACCAGTTCCTCGTCCGTCATCGCCTCGGTGTTGTGGACGATCACCGCGCGGGTGTCACCGACGGAACGGATATGGCGGGTCAGCGCGCGCGTGTCGATCCCAGAGATACCGGGG
Organism: Thermomicrobiales bacterium; assembly: GCA_049840815.1. Taxonomy (GTDB): domain Bacteria; phylum Chloroflexota; class Chloroflexia; order Thermomicrobiales; family UBA6265; genus JASGDN01. The sequence goes on from JASGJI010000002.1 coordinate 93,795, forward strand.
ATACCGTAGCGCTTCAGGTACTCGTCCAGCGGCCCGATCGAGCGCCAGTAGGAGGGCTGCGTGCAGGCCTCGCGAACGATCAGGCCGGCGATCCATGGGTTACGCGACTCGTCGTCGTCGGCATTGACGCCGTAGTTGCCAATCAGCGGATACGTCATGCACACGATCTGGCCGCGAAAGGACGGATCGCTCGCGACCTCCTGGTAGCCGGTCATCGTCGTCGTGAAGACGATCTCGCCCTGGGCGTCGGACTCCGCACCGAAAGCCATGCCCCGAAAGACGCGGCCATCGGCGAGCGCGAGCGCCGCGTTGGAAGGGGGTGCGTAGTGCGTCGGGGTCAATCGATCAGACATGGTGGCGAGCTTCTCCGTTGACGAGGGTGAGGATCGACCGGCCGCGCAGGGTCATGCCAAGGAGCGGGGTATTGGCGCTCTTCGTCTTCAAGGCCTCCGGCGTCACGACCCACTCGACGTCGGGATCGAAGACGGCGATGTCCGCCGGGGCGCCGACACTCAGCGTGCCGAGGTTGGAACGCAGGATTTCGGCCGGCTCGATCGTCCAGAGCCGCACAAGATCATTCAGCGTCAGATGCCCGGCCCGCACCAGCGCGTAGGTCGAGGGGAAGGCGAACTCCAGTCCGCTCAACCCGAATGCGGCCTGCTCGTAGCTCGAGCCAGCCTTTTCCGGCTCGGCATGCGGCGCGTGATCGGTGCCGAAGCAATCGAAGAGGCCGGTCTTCACCGCCTCCAGCAGCAGCTCGGTATCGCGGACAGGACGCAGCGGCGGGTTCACCTTCGTGTTCGGGTCGCCCGGACGCCCCGGCTCGCCCGCCGGCTCGTTCGTGTTGTGGAGCGTGCGCACCCCTTCCACCCACTCGTCGCTCATCACGAGGTGATGCGGCATCACCTCGGCAGTAACGCGCACGCCGCGCTTCTTGGCCTCGGCGATCAGCTCGATCCCGCGCCCGGTCGAGACGTGGCAGACGTGGAGCCAGCCACCGGTCAGTTCGGCGATCATCAGGTCGCGCGCGATGATGATCTCCTCCGCCGCCGCCGGGATGCCGGGAATGCCGAGCCGCTTCGAGACTGCGCCTTCGTTCATCGCGCCATTGGCGAGCGCCTTGTCCTCGCAATGAACGATGATCGGCCGGTCGAGCCGCGCGGATGCCTCCAGCGCCTCCCGCATGATCGCGCTGTTCGCGGTGGTATCGCCATCATCGGAGAAGCCGATCGCGCCGGCGTCCTCCAGCGCGTCGAAGTCGACCGCGTCGCCGCCGGTGCGACCCTGCGTGATCGTCGCGATCGGGAAGACGCGACAGACGCCCTCCGCCACAACCTTGTCGGCCAGCGCGTCCAGCACCTCGACGCTGTCCAGCGCGGGCTTCGTGTTCGGCATGCAGGCGATGGCGGAGAAACCGCCCGCGACCGCAGCTTCGGTGCCGGTCTTCACCGTCTCCTTGGCGTCGAATCCCGGCTGGCGCAGATGGACGTGGATATCGATCCAGGCCGGGCAGACGATCTTGCCGGTGGCATCTACCTCCTGCACGCCGTGGACCTGATCGGGCGTGCCGACCGCCGCGATGGTCCCGTCGCGCACCACGACATCCATCACGCCATCGATCCCATTGGCAGGATCGACGACATGGCCGCCGCGAATCCACCAATCCCGATTGACCGGCCGTTCCTGCTGCTCGTTACTCATCGGCGTGGCGATCCCGTCTCGTATGGACCGGCCCGCCAGACGTACGGGCCGGATAAAAAACCGCCCCCGAGGTCCGGCAAGGACCCGAGGGCAGGGCAGATTCAAGGCTGGTGAAGAGAGGGCAATGCACGAGAGATCCCGTCGCTCCAGTGGCGGTGGTGCGCTGAAGCGCACCGCAAAATCGCCCTAGTGTACCCGAACGGACACCCTTTCGCCAAGGGGTGACAGACAGCCCCGGCCGGGACATATGTCCCGGCCGGGGCTGTCTTCCGTCTGGTCCGCTGGCTACCCCGCAGGTTCCGGAGCGAGGTAGACCGTGCACGTCATCGTCGTCTGCATGAAGGTCGTCGGCACTTCGAGCGCCAGCATTGTCTTGTCCTTGAGGGGGCTGAACAGGAGTGGCCGCTGGCCTTCGCCCACAGCCTGGCACGAGGACCAGAGGACCGAGTTCTGCGGATCGATCGCCACACCGAGCATCGACCCTGGCTTCATGTCCATCCCATATCCATCGGCAAGCGGCTTCAGCGTCGCGGGCGCCTGACCCTTGAAGGCCGACTGGGTCGTGCAGTGATCGGCAAACTGCTTGTCATACTGGGCCATGGTCTGGACATCGGCGCTCAGGGCAGCCGCCGCGACGTCGAAGGCCGGCTCGCACGTTCGCACCAGCACCGTGACCGAGACGACGGACGGCGCCGACGGCTTGCTCGCCTGGCCAAGCGCCACGAGGATCGAGCAACTCAGCGACTCACCATTCTGCACCCGGATCGGGGCACTTCCGTTTCCAATACCGCCAGCCAATCCCAACGGAGAACCGTTTGCCGCAGTGCCTCCACAGACCCCGGCAAAGGAGAGCGACGCCCCGTTGCTCGCGAGCGCGACCGTGTAGTCGCCATTGCTCACCGGTCCGGAGTTCGCGACGCCGCTCCCGTCGATGGTGGCGGAGAATGCCTCCCCGGTTGTCGTGTTGGTGAAGGTCGCGGTCCCACCGCTGAAGGGCACCGATTCGTCGACCGAGCTATCGCCATTGCAGTCGAGCACACCATCGCCAATCAGGAACCCGGAGGCATCGGCGACGTTGGGACAACCACGAACCGTGAGCGCGATCGCACTCGCACCAAGCTGCGTATTCGGGGAGAGCGTCAAAGCGGTGCAACTCATGGCTTCTCCCGATGAAACCAGCACTCCGGCCTCGGACGCGCCGGCAAGTCCCGACATCGCCGATCCGCAGACGCTGCGGCTCTGCAACGTCACGCTGTCGGCGCCGTAGCTCGCAACATAGGTGAGGCCGCCGGGCACCGTGATCTCCGCATAGCCGTTCCCATCAAGCACGAGACTGTACTCGTCCCCGGTCTCGACGGCGTACAGGGCAACGAACCCGTTCGCCAGCGGCGCCTCGCCACCTGCCAGGCCAGTCCCATCGCAATTCGGAAGGCCATCAGCCTGCATCACGTCGGGGAATGCCGTGACGTGCGGAGGACAAACACTCACCGAAAAGGCGATAGTCGCACTGCCATTCGGTTCCGGCGTCGCATCCGCCAACGCATGTGCCGGAACGCCCAGACCAGCTACCATCAACACGAGCAAGCAGCCGAGCAGGACATGTGCTCCAGCGGTCGATCCCACAGCCCACGCGCGCACGATTCGACTCAGTTCCATCGATCATCCCTCCCATACCCCGGACCTTGCAGCCCCGGGATCCGATGACGCCAGGTGCTTCCTTCCGACTACTCAGATACGTGCCACAGTCATTACTCTACGGCTCCCCCAACCCGGCGTCGATACGTGAAACTCACGTATTCCCCGCTGGCCACATGGGCCAATCACGTATGGCTAGGGCCGTCTTCTGCAAAAATACTGAGCATCAACGAAAGTCCAGCACAGGAGCCCGCCCACCCGTGAATGCTCATCCTGCCCTCGCCCTCCGCTTCGTCTCCATCGCCGATGATCTCGACGATGCGTACGGTCCGTTCGTCCTGAAGCCGAACGGCGAACCACTGGACGAGCTGATCTCCACGATCCTCTCCCAGCACACCTCGGACACCAACACCGCCCGCTCGTGGGCCTCGTTGCAGCAGCGGTTCGCCACGTGGGATGCCGTCATCGCTGCATCGCCGGAGGAGGTGGCCAACGCGATCCGCATGGGCGGCCTCGCCAACCAGAAGGCCCCGCGCATCCAGGGCGTGCTGGAGGAGGTCCACGAACGCACCGACGGTTTCGATCTCGGCTTTCTCTCCGACCTCCCGCTGGAACAGGCCAAGGCCTGGCTCACCCGCCTGCACGGCGTCGGCCCGAAGACGGCTGCCTGCGTCCTTCTCTTCGCCCTGGGTCGGCCCGCGCAGCCGGTCGATACCCACGTCCACCGGCTGTCACTCCGCCTCGGCCTCGTGCCGCCGAAGACAACCGCCGAACGATCCGAAAACATCCTGGAGGCGCTTCTGGGCGATAATCCCCAGACGACCTACGCCGCCCACAAGGGGCTCATCGCCCACGGGCGAGCGATCTGCACGGCACGCGCCCCACGCTGCCCCGCCTGTATCCTGAAGGACCGCTGTGACTACTTCGCCCAACATCTCCAGAACTCCGATTGACCCCACCATCTCCGATGAGTCGATCGCGCCCCGCGTCTTCGACCTCATCCGCCACCCGAAACAGGGCGTCACCAACCTCTATCTCGTCCGCCACGGTCAGACGGAGGGGAACGCGAAGCATCTCTTCATCGGATCGACCGATCTTCCGCTCGATCCCCTCGGAGAACGGCAGGCAGTCGAGGTCGGTGATCGCTTCGCTGACATCGCCATCGACGAGCTGATTTCCAGCCCCATGCTTCGCGCCCGCCAGACCGCCGCCCAGATCTCCCGCACCACCGGCAAGGAGCCGGTAATCGTGGAGGGCCTCTCCGAAATCGACTTCGGCATCATCGAAGGGCTCACCATCGCCCAGGTGCTCGAGCAGTTTCCGGAGATGCGCGCAAAGATGGACGACATCTCGAACGTCGACCTCCAGTGGCCGGAGGGCGAATCGCGCTTCACCTTCAATGACCGCGTCCTCACCGCCTTCCTCGGCATCCTCGAACGCTATGTCAACCAGACCGTCGCGGTCGTCTGCCATGGCGGGGTGATCGGCTCGCTCGTCGCGCAGGTCGAAGGCGGCTCGCCCAGTGACTTCGTGAAGTACGCGGTGCAGAATTGCAGCGTGACCCATCTGGAAGTGACGCCGGATCAGACCCTCGTCCATTTCCACAACGACTACTCGCACCTCGCCTCGGTCCAGACGGAGCCGCTGCGACTTTCCCCGAACCTGATGCAGGACGAAGACACGGGCGAGGCCTGATCGCTCGCCGCAGGAGCCGCGCATGACACCCACCACCCATCCCACCAGCCTGACGACGCTTGGGGGCAGCGCCGCCGGCGTCGGCACCGGCTTCGGATGTTCTGGCTACCTCGTTCAGCACGACGGCACCAAGGTCGTGCTCGATCTGGGGCCGAACACGCTGCTCGAACTTAGGAAGCACGCCGACATTCGGGCGCTGGATGGCATCGTCATCTCGCACCTGCACCTCGATCACATTCTCGACCTCTTCGCCATGCGCTTCGCCCTCGCGTATGCGCCGGTGCCCCTGCCCCGCAGGATCCCGCTCTGGGTTCCGCCCGGTGGCAGCGCCTTCTTCCAGCGCGCCGGAGAGCCGTTCATGGTCGGGCACGAACACGAGGACTTCCTCGATCTCACGTTCGACATCCACGAGTACGACCCGCTGGCGACGCTCGCCATCGGCTCACTGACCATCGACTTCCAGCGCTCGGAACACCCGATGGCCTGCTGGTCGATGCGTCTCAACCTTCCGCAGGGCCGCAATCTCGTCTACACCGCCGATACCGCCGACATCGAGCGGCTCATTCCGTTCGGCGACGGCGCGCATGTCCTGCTATCGGAGGCGACGCTCACGCGGACGCCGGAACCGGGCACCGAGATTTCGCACATCTCGCCAGAACAGGCAGGAATCCTCGCCTCGAAGCTCGGCGCGAAGGTGCTCGTGCTCACGCACATGTGGGAGGAGAACGATCCCCGCCGCGCTATCGAGCAGGCGCAGGAGACGTTCACCGGCGATGTGATCCGCGCCCAGCCAGGAGTGACGATCCAGTGGTAAGCGTGCACGCAACCCCCCAGGATGTCCCCGGCGTGCAGGTCGGGCACTACACCGACGAGCAGAGCCAGACCGGCACGACGGTCATCCTCTTCGACGAGCTCGCGCTCACCGCCGTAGAGGTACGCGGCTCCGCGCCAGGCAGCCTGAACACCGCGATGCTGGAGCCGGGCATGGCCGCCCAGCATGTCGATGCCATCGTCCTCACCGGCGGCAGTTCGTTCGGCCTACGCACGGCGGATGGCGTGATGGATGGCCTTAAGGAGCGCGGCCGTGGCATCCCGTTCGGCGGCATGACGGTCCCGCTGGTCGCCGGCGCCGTCATCTTCGACCTGATGCGCGGTGAGCCGGTCGCGCCGGAAGCGGCCGCGGGGCGCATGGCGCTCGATGCCGCCGCACCACTTTCCCACCTCGCATCGGGACACGTTGGGGTCGGCACCGGCGCCGGGGTCGGCACCTCGAATGGCCCCCGCACGCGCCGCCGTGGCGGCTTCGGGGTCGCGCAGGTCCGGATGGCATTCGGCAGCGTGACCGCATTCGTGGCGTTGAACGCCCTCGGCACCACGTTCACCGAGACGGTCGAGCGCGGCTATCCGGATCCGCGCATCGCCTTCATCGAAGGGCTGGAGCAGATTCGCATTCCGGAAGGGCAGAACACCACCCTGATCGCGATCGTCACCGACATTCCCTGCACGCACGACATGCTGATCCGATGCTGCGTCGCCGCCCACGATGGGCTGGCACGGGTGATCGTGCCCGCGCACACCGTCGCGGACGGCGATATCGCGTTCGCAAGCAGCACCAACGAGGGACCAATCGACCGCGAACACGGAATGGCACTCACCTTCGCCAGCGAGCTCGCGACCGAGGCGGCTCTGCGCAACGCGGCCAACCTCACGATGCCGGAACGGTAACCCCTCCGCCCCCATCCGGCCCAAAATCGTGCAGCGGCGTCTGGATCGATGAATCCGCCCAGGGTTGAGTGGCGAAAGCCGGGTGATACACTGAGCGAACGATGACTCATGGGGACCACTCCCCGGCCAGCCACGTCCAGCCCCCAGCCAGACGAGAGGCGGCGCATTCCAGATGACGCTCCACGACGCTCCCGATGCGAAGACCCCGCCACCCGGCCGCCCCACGATCGTGCTCGGTGGCGCCCCATCCGTGTTCGGCTCCGCGACCAACGCCCTCGCCGTAACGGCGAGCGGTCCGTTCTACGCGCTCGACCTCGACCTGCGCGATGCCTGGCTTCCCCCCGCGTGGAACCAGATCGCCGCCCACCACGCGCAGTCCACCGTCCGCTTGCGCAGCCTCTGGCTCCCCCCGACCCTCACCGGGTTCAACGTCGAACGCCGGCACGCCCGCATCACGGACCTTATCGCGCACGGTCGCGACGATCTCGGCCTGCGCGAAGTGATCGTTCCTCGCCTCTCCGCCGAGACGCCGGGCATCAATCTCGCTGCAGAAGTGCGGACCTTCACGAAGGCATCCAATGGCGTGGTCCGCCTCGCGATCGGCATCCGCGCCGCCGCGATCATGCGCCACGCCGATCATCTCGACCGCATTGCCGCCATCCGTCGCACCATCGAGGAGTGGGAACTCGGAGTGGCGCTGGACCTCACGGGTGATGTCCCGTCCGGGTGGGAAGCGGAAGCGGCCATCGTCCGACTCATCCGCCGCCTGACGCTGGTCCGGCTGGAGCCGTGGCTTCTGCCAACGGGACAGCCTGACCTCTCTCCCGCCGGGCTGCTCGCCGCCCGCAGCCTGTCGATGCTCGCCGATCAGGGCTACACGGGCATCATCAGCCTGCACACGATTGGCGGCGGCATCCTCGATCGGGCGCGCGTGAGCCGGGCGGCAGCGCACAGCCAGCTCCTCTACGACGATGTCCTCCGCCGCTTCACGCCCACCGTGATCGACGACGCATCCCGCGCCCCACGCCGGACGACCCAACAACGCCACGTCTTCCCCGAGTACCCGTAAGTCACCTGGCATCCATCCGAGCCGATCCCTGACCACGACCTGTGGGCAGTGACTGGAGGCTGATTCCGATGCGACTCATTCTCGTGCGCCATGGCTGGGCATCCTACGCCGAGCGACGGATTTTCGGCGGTGAAAAGGGGTGCAGCGGGCTGACCGCACAAGGCCGCATCCAAGCACAAAGGCTTTGTGACCGCTTGCGCAACTGGGAGGAGTTGCCAGAAACCGCGCTCCTGTTCAGCAGCCCGCTCCCCCGCGCGATGGAAACCGCGCAGTTGCTGGCACCGGCATTCGCGGGACACACCATTCACAGAGAACCAGCCCTTGAAGAAATGGGCGTCGGGATCGCCGATGGCATGACGTGGGATGAGTTCGAGTCGCGATTCGGATACTTCGATGAGCGGGCAGAACCGGATCGCCTGTGGGCACCCGAAGGCGAAAGCTGGAACATGTTCCGGCGAAGGGTATGCGCGTTTCTCGATCGAGTCCGCTCCGATCACCCGGATGAGACCGTTGTGGCCATCACGCATGGCGGCGTGATCGACGTCACTATGCGCGAGTTACTTGGCATCCCGATCAACCATGCGCGTATGCCGTTGAACTCCAATACCAGCGGACTCACCGAGTGGTCGTGGTCAGGCGATGCGTCGTGGAACCTCGTCCGGTACAACGACACCGCCCACCTTGAAGCGATGGGATGAATGGAGACAGAAACGACAAACGCGCCACGGGATTGCTCCCGTGGCGCGTTTGTTTGCATTCGGACCAGTCCGAGGCGCAGGGAAAAACCCTAGCGCTTCGTGTACTGAGGAGCCTTGCGGGCTCGCTTGAGTCCGACCTTCTTCCGCTCCTTCTCGCGCGCATCGCGCGTGAGGAGCTTCGCCGGCTTCAGGACGCCACGCAGTTCCTCGTCGTAGCGGGTCAGCGCGCGGGAGATGCCGTGACGCACCGCGCCGGCCTGCCCGGAGACACCACCACCGACGACGGTGACGTAGATGTCGAAGCGCTGGTTCGTGTTCGTCAGCACCAGCGGCTCGTGGATCACGGTCTGGTGGACGCCACGACCGCCGAAGTACTCGGTGGCCGTCTTGTCATTGACGAAGATCTTGCCATCGCCAGGATAAAGGCGGACACGGGCAACGGCGGTCTTGCGGCGGCCGACACCGTAGTGGAAGCGCCCGGATGGGTAACGCGAAGTCGTCGTGGAATCGCTCATGGGTGACAGGTTCTCCTTGAATCCCGAATCGGTCAGGACTGCTCAGCCAGGACCTTAGCGGGTGGCCGTGTCGTCGAGCGGCAGCTGGACCGGAGTCTGGGCGGCGTGCGGGTGCTCGCCACCGACGTAGATCTTCATCTTCTTGAACTGCTCGCGACCAAGCGTGTTGCGCGGCAGCATGCCCTGCACGGCGGCCTCGATGATGCGCTCAGGATGCTTCGCGCGGAGGTCCTTCAGGGCTGCGGTCTTGAGACCACCGGGATAGCCGGAGTGGCGGTAGTACATCTTCTCCGCCTCCTTGTCGCCGGTGACCTTCACCTTCTCCGCGTTGATCACGATGACGTAGTCACCGGTATCGATGTGCGGCGTATAGATCGGCTTGTGCTTGCCGCGCAACGTGTGGGCGATTGCCGACGCGAGACGACCGAGCGTCTTGCCCTCGGCGTCCACGATGTACCAGGTGCGCTTCACCTCGGAAGGCTTCGCCGAGTAGGTCTTCTGTCCAATCATCGCAAGAATCCTCAATCCACTGGCGCCAGCAGCGCCTTGTCAGCGAAGAGCGGGCTCGTCATCGCCGGCATCGGGAACATCATCCCCATAGCCAACGCGCCAGAGCACCAACCCATGCGGGGGAGCCGTCGCCGGCCCCTTCCGCCGATCGCGCTCCAGGAGGAGCTGCGAAATCCAGTCCGGAGGTCTTGGTCGCGAGCGATCCCCGATCTCCACCAACGCGCCAACCATCGTGCGCACCATGCGGGGCAGGAATCCATCCGCCACCACCCGAATCTCGATCGCATCGCCCGCCTTCGCCGCCAGCCCCCACCAGGGAGCCACCGGTCGCACCGAGCAGTGCGTGATCGTGCGCACCGTGCCGCGCGGCCGATCGTGCCGCTCCGACCAAGGAACACCCTCGCCGCCACCCGCGAAGGAGGCGACATCGTGCGTCCCCAGGAACTGCGCCGCACCCGCGTTCATTGCGTGAACATCAAGGCCGGAACGCCGCTCCCAGACAATTCCCCGTGCCAGTGGCTGCCGGGGCCCAAGCCAGATGCGATAGCGGTATTCGCGCCACGTCGCATCGTATCGTGCGTGGAACCCGGCAGCCACCCGCCTGGCAGCCACAACCGCGAGATCGTCCGCCAGATGCGCGTTCAACGCGCGGACAATGGTCGCGTCCGGCATGGTCGGGATCAGATCGTCGCAGCTCACGACCTGCCCAACCGCATGGACCCCGCTATCGGTTCGTCCGGCAAAGGTGGCTGCCACCGCCCTGCCGCCGAGGACACCGAGCGCATGCTCGAGATCCTCCTGCACCGATCGCTTTCCCGTTTGCCGCTGCGAGCCGTGGAATCCGCCGCCGTCGTAAGCGACCGTGAGCTTCCAGCGGTTCGGCGCGGAATCGGACGTGGCTGCCGTCTCGTCCATCCGGGCGATCCGAACGAGGCCTCGTGAACCAGGTCAACCCCAGCCCTTCGGCCTCATTCCACCGAAACTAGGACACGAACTCGATAAGCACGACCGGAGCGGCATCGCCACGTCGCAGGCCCAGCTTCGAGATTCGGGTATAGCCGCCGGGAGTGTCCTCGAAACGAGGAGCGACGACGTCGAAGAGGCGCTTCATGGCGGCCTCGTTGTCGATCTTCGACATCACCAGCCGGCGGTGATGCTCGGAATCCTCGCGGGCGATGGTGACGAGCTTCTCCACGATGCCGCGGAGTTCCTTCGCCTTCGCCTCGGTGGTGGTGATCCGCTCGTTCATGATGAGCGAGATCGCCTGCTGCCGGAACAGGGCCTTGCGCTGGCTTGGGTTGCGCCCAAACTTGCGGCCTGCCTTCTGGTGTCTCATGCCTCGTCACCTTCGTCAGAATCAGTCTCGTCGACGCTTCCGAGGGAAGCGATCGCCTCGACGGCCAATCGGTCGTCATCATCCTCACCGGATTCGCCATCCTCACCGGCGTCCTGCGCGAGCTGCGCCAGGTCCGCCTCCGGAAGATAGCCAAACTCGGCAAGGCGCTCACGCAGCTCGGTCAGCGATCGCGGACCGAAGTTGCGGATGGAGAGCAGCTGGTCCGGATCCATCGTCAGGACCTGGCCCACCTTGTCGATCTGCTTGCTCCGCAGCGCGTTCAGCACGCGCGGGGAGAGACCCAGCTCGGCCAGCGGACGATTCTGCACTTCCTCCGAGATGAAGGAGTTGGCAGCTGCCTCCGGCTCCGGGTGGGTGAACTCGGCGAAGACGCGCGCGTGATCCATCAGGATCTTCGCGGACTCGGCCAACGCCTCGTCGGATTCGATCGTGCCGTCCGTCAGGATCTCCAGCACCAGGCGATCGAAATCGCCCGTGCCGCCGACCCGCGTGTGCTCGATCACGAAGTTCACGCGCTGGATCGGCGTGTAGATCGCATCGATCGGGATCTCCCCGAGCGAATACGCCTCCTGCGTCTCCGCCGCGCGGTAGCCCCGGTCGCGGCTGATCCACAGGTCCATGTCCAGCACGGAATCGGCGCCCTCGAGCGTCGCGATCGGCTGCTCGGGGTTGACGATCTCGACCTCGGCCGGCCATTCGACATCGCCCGCCGTCACGATGTGCTCGCCCTCACCCTCGCTCCGGGCGTAGAGGTGAGCGCGCAGGTCGCCGTGGAGATCGGTGATCTGGCGGAGCCGAATGCCCTTCAGGTTCAGCACGATCTCGGTCACGTCCTCGCGGACGTTCGGCACGGAGGAAAACTCGTGCCACACATTGTCGATCCGGATGCGGGAAACCGCGCAGCCTTCCAGCGAGCGCAGAAGAATGCGTCGCAGGGCGTTGCCGAGCGTCGTGCCGTAGCCGGGCTGGAGTGGCTCAACCTCGTAGCGCCCGTAGTTGAGCCCCGTCTCGACGGTCTTGATGGTGAAGGGTTGCTGCAACAAGCGGACTCGCCTCCTTGCGACGCGTATCTCGTCCCGCGCTTCCGCGCTGAACCCCTGAGAGATACGGCGTTCTGTCGGTTTCGGCCAACTGGCCCGAAACACTGCCTCGGTACCTGGGCGTCTCCAGCTGCCACCGGCCACAGGGCCGGAAGCGAGACTAGACGCGGCGGCGCTTCGGCGGGCGGCAGCCGTTGTGCGGGATCGGCGTCGTGTCGGTGATGGAGATCACCTGCACGCCACTCGCCTGCAGCGAGCGGATCGCCATCTCACGCCCGGACCCCGGACCCTTCACGAAAACGTCGACCTGGCGAAGGCCGTGCTCCTGGGCGCGGCGTGCCGCCGCCTCGGAGGTGACCTGCGCGGCGAACGGGGTGCTCTTGCGGGAACCCTTGAAGCCGTTCGCGCCGGCGCTCGACCATGCGATGACGTTCCCGTTCGGGTCGGTCAGCGTCACGATCGTGTTGTTGAATGTCGCCTGAATGTAGGCTCGCCCGCGAGGAATGTTCTTCCTGTCGCGCTTCCGGATGCGAGTCTTGCCCTGATTTGCACCACGCCGTCGATCAGACATTGCGCGTATCTACCTCCGTGAAACCACATGTCCGGCGGGTCCGGTCTTCACGACTTACCCGCCCCATAACCGTCATCGTGGAGGCGGCGCATGGCCGCCATCACGCCTTACTTGCGCTTGCCGGAAACGGACCGCTTCGGACCCTTCCGCGTGCGCGCGTTCGTGCGCGTGCGCTGGCCGCGCACGGGCAGACCGCGACGGTGGCGCAGACCGCGATAGGAACCAATATCCATAAGCCGCTTGATGTTCATCGAGACTTCACGACGAAGATCACCTTCGACGCGGTACTCGCGGTCGATGATCTCGCGGAGGCGATTCACTTCATCCTCGGTCAGGTCGCGAACGCGCGTGTCCGGGTTGATCCCCGTCCGCTCGAGCAGCGACTGACTCGTGGTCAGTCCGATTCCGTAGATGTAGGTCAGTCCGATCTCGACCCGCTTCTCGCGAGGAAGATCAACACCCGAGATACGTGCCATGCGTTGTCCTCTGCTGCACTGAACGCCTCACCACCACGTCGCATTTGCGGAGCTGCAGTTGGAGGGCGCCGAAGTCTAACCCTGCCGCTGCTTGTGTCGCGGGTTCGTGCAGATCACACGCACGACGCCCTTGCGACGGATGATGCGGCACTTTTCGCACCGCTTGGTAACCGAAGCCGAGACCTTCATGTCCGCTCACTCCTCAAGGCTGTGCCGGTAAGAGCAGGCACAGCAGTCACTGTCGTTCCGATCGGCCCCGGATGGCTCCGAGGCAATCCGCGAACGCTCCGAAGTCTCGGAAATACCGTGGGGATTCCCCCAGAACGTCACACATTCGCCTGCAACCCGACCCCATATGCGTCCCTGTAGATAGCCAGGGTGTGGTGAGGGAGCCAAGTACACGCGGATAGCGCGTGTCGATAGACACACGCCATGAAGGGTCAGTGTAGCACAGGGGCGAGTCGTTCCGTCAAGATGATCGGCTCGCCATCCGTAATGGCCACCGTGTGCTCGAAGTGGGCGGAAAGGCCGCCGTCCTTCGTCACCACGGTCCACTTGTCCTTCAGCACCTTCACGTCATCGCCCCCGATGTTGACCATCGGTTCGATCGCGAGGGTCATCCCCGGCCGCAGCCGAATGCCATGGTTCGGATCTCCAAAATTCGAGACGTGCGGGTCTTCATGCATGGTCCGGCCAATGCCATGCCCACCCCATTCGCGGACATTGCCATACTGGCCCTGTCCACGCTCGTCGAGAAAGGACTCGATCGCATGCCCAATGGCACCAAGGCGGTTGCCTGCCCGGGCCTGGGTGATGCCCGCATACAGGGCCGCCTCGGTATCGACGAGCAATGCCGCCGCTTCTGCCGAAACGGTCCCCACCGGATAGGTCCACGCCGAATCGCCGTGCCATCCATCCAGAATCGCGCCGATGTCGACCGCGATGATGTCGCCATCGCGGAGGCGGCGCTTGCCGGGAATCCCGTGCACCACCTCATCGTTCACCGACGCGCAGATGTGGCCGGGGAATCCCCCGTACCCGAGAAAACTGGCCACCGCGCCAAACTCGGCCACGGTGTCCCGCACGATCGTATCGAGTTCACCGGTGGTTACCCCCGGCACGATCGCCTGCTGGACCCGCTGATGACAAATCGCCACCACATGCCCGGCGTCCCGCATCTTCGCGATCTCGCGCTCGTTCTTGATCGTGATCGCCACGTCAGGAAGCCCTCGCCGCCACCCGTGACGCGACCGCGTCCCGGACTGCTGCGGTGACATCCTCGACGTCCTGGTCGCCATTGACCGTGGACACGAGCCCCTGCTCCGCGTAGTACGCGAGCACCGGCGCCGTCTGCTCGTCGTAGATCGCGAGCCGGCGGGCGATTGCCTCCGGCTGATCGTCGTCACGCTGGATGAGGTCCTCACCGAACGCGGCGATCTCCTCATCCGAGAGGCCGTTGATGTTGTAGATCGTCCCGGTCGTGGCGCCGGTACGTCGTCCCGCCAGCCGCTCGATAAGCGCTGCACGCGGAACGTCGATCTCGACCACGATCGTCAGCGCCTCGCCGAGATCCGCGAAGATGCCATCCAGCGCCTGGGCCTGGGCGACGTTGCGCGGGAAGCCATCGAACAGCGCCCCGTTCACCGAACCCGCACCCGAACGCACCTGATCAACAACCGACGAGAGCCGTTCCCGGACGATGGCGTTCGTCACGTCATCGGGCACCAGCTCACCCCGCGCCAGCAGACCCTCGACCTGAAGGCCGAGCTCGCTCTTCGCGGCGATCGCGCTTCGGAACAACTCCCCGGTCGCGATCTTCGCCAGCTTCAGTTCCGGACCGATGATCGCCGCCTGGGTGCCTTTTCCGGACCCCTGCGCGCCCATCAGAATCGCATAGACTGCCACGTACCGACCTCATTCCATAGGCCCCACACCGCAACGCGCCGCCAGCATCCAGAGGACGCGAGCAGCGCGCGGGCAGGGAAATCCCTAGTTGATGAATCCTTCGTAGTTCCGCATCAGCAACTGTGCTTCGAGCTGGCGCATCGTGTCGATGGCGACGCCGACGACAATCAGCAACGAGGTCGAGCTGATGAGCAGACTCTGTACACCGGTCAGCTGCGACACGATCCAGGGCAGGATCGCCACCAGACCGAGGAAGAGCGCACCCACGATGGTGATGCGGGAGAGCACCTTCTGCAGGTAGACCGCCGTGTTCTTGCCGGGGCGCACACCGGGGATGAACGCACCCTGGCGCTGAAGCGACTCCGGAATCCGCTGCTGCTGGAAGACCACCATCGTGTAGAAGAAGGTGAAGCCCACCACCAGCAGGAAATAGACAATGTTGTAGAGCGCGTTCGTCGGCGAGAACCAGATGCTCAGGTCCCGCGCGATCGTCTGCACCCAACTAGTGCTCGACGCCTGAAGCAGGTTCGAGATCAGCCCCGGCAGCACCATGATGCTGACCGCGAAGATCAGCGGGATCATGCCCGCGCTGTTCACCTTCAGCGGAATGAAGGTGGTCGAACCGCCGTAGACCCGTCCGGCACGCACGCGCTTGGCGTGATGCACCGGAATCCGGCGTTGGCCTTCGTTGATGAGCACGACACCCACCACCGTCAGCAGGCCAAGCGCGATGAAGAACACCGTGCCGATCACGTTCTGCCCAAGCGACCCACCGCCGAAGACGTTGGAGATCGCGCTCGGCAGCGACGCCACGATACCGCCGAAGATCAGGATCGAAATCCCGTTCCCGATCCCGTTCTCGGTGATCAACTGGCCGATCCAGACGAGCAGCAGCGTCGTCGCGGTCATCGAGACCAGCACCGCCACCGTCGGCAGGAACGTATGCGCGTTGAACAACCCGAAGTCCTGGATCAGCGGCGTGCCATTCGGCGTCGTCTGACGCGAGAACAGCAGCCCCTGGCCGTATCCCTGAAGCAGAGCCAGCGGCACCGTCAGGAAGACCGTGTACTGGTTGATCCGCGTCCGGCCCTGCTCACCCTCCATCGAGAGTTCGTTCAGGCGCGGGATGATCGGCGTCATCAGCTGCATGATGATCGACGCGGTGATGTAGGGATAGACCCCCAGCGCCGCGATCGAGAAGTTGCGGAGACCACTTCCGGAGAAGAGGTTCAGCATGCCAAGCAGCTGATTGCCCTCGATAAACGACCGCAGGCCGTCCCGATCCACATTCGGAATCGGCACGCTGGCGATGACCCGAAAGATCACGAGCATCGCCACCGTGTAGAGAATCTTCCTGCGAAGGTCCGGAATCTTGAATGCGTTGAGGACAGCCTGCAGCACCCTAGGACTCCTTGGACGCGCGCTCCTGCAACTCGGCAATCGCCTCGCGCCGCTTCGGCCCACCGACCTTGCCAACGCGCATGGCCTTCAGCTCACGGTTGAGCGGCAGGCGACGAGAGCGCGGGCGGGCGGTCAGCCATTCGTCGTCGCGCTCCAGCACCACCACGGTGCCACCAGCAGCCTCGATAGCTGCCTGCGCGCTCTTGGAGAAGGCCTGCGCCTTCACCGTCAGGGGGGCCGAAAGCTCGCCGTTCCCCAGGATCTTGACCGGGAAACGGGTGCTGCGCACCACGCCCGCCGCGACCAGGGCCTGCGGCGTGACATCGCCATCGATCTCCAATTCGGCGAGGCGACCGATGTTCACGGTCTCCCACTCTGCCGCGTAGATGTTGGTGAAGCCGCGCTTGTACGGCATGCGCCGCTGGATCGGCAGCTGACCACCCTCGAAGCCGAGGCGGACGCCGCCGCCAGCGCGGGCGTTCTGGCCCTTCGTACCACGTCCCGCCGTCTTGCCGCGGCCACTTCCGTGACCGCGACCGACACGACGCTTGGAGGTGTTCGCGCCCTCATTGGGACGCAAATCATCAAGTGTCAAAGGCATCGTCGTTCTCTTCTTTCATCCGCCCGTTCAGCACCCGGCAGGTGCTACTCGGCGGCGATCTCCTCCACCGTCACGAGGTGGAGGATCTTGTGCACCTGGCCGCGGATGTCCGGCGTATCCTGGCGCACCACCGAGCTGTTGAGCTTGCCGAGACCAAGCGAGCGAACCGCCCGGCCCTGGTCCGACGGGCGCCCGATCGTGCTCTTCACGAGCGTGATCTTCAGCATTCCGCCCTGGGCGGTATCGGTGCTGCTGGTCATGACTGGCCTCCACGCGGGGCACCAGCGCCACGACCCTGGCCGCCACCGCGGCGATTGCGGTTGTTCTGCTCGCGCGGCTGCGCCGGGATGAGCGGTGCGGCCTGCTGGCGTGGGCGGATCGGCGTCGCGACGCCACCGCTGCTGTGCTCGAACGGCTTGCGCAGCGCGGCCTTCGCCCGCTTGCGACGGCGAAGCACTTGCTGCTCTGCCTCAAGCTCGGCGAGCGCCTTGATCGTCGCCCGCACAACGTTCACCGGATTGTTGCTGCCCAGCGACTTCGTGAGGATGTCACGGATACCCGCGACTTCCAGCACGGCGCGGACGCCACCACCGGCGATCACGCCGGTACCGGGCGACGCCGGCTTCAGCAGCACGCGCGACGCACCGAATGTGGTCTCGACTTCGTGAGGGATCGTGCCCCCATCGAACGGGACCGTAACCATCGTCTTCTTGGCGGCCTCAACACCCTTGCGGATGCTGTCCGGCACCTCACCGGCCTTGCCGATGCCAGCGCCGACGCGCCCCTTGCCATCACCAACGACGACGATGCTGCTGAACGAGAACGTGCGGCCACCACGGCGCACCTTCGAGACACGGTTGATCTTGACCAACCGCTCCTCGAACTCGTTTCCGCCTCCATCCTCGTCGGAGCGGCGCCGCTGCGAGCGCTCTTCCCGATTCCGATCGACCATATCTGTCTCCAGATGCTCCGACGCCCCCACTGGCACTCGGGACTCCCCTTGCGCACCAGTGGCAACGGCGGCTAGAACTTCAGGCCGCCCTCGCGAGCGCCATCTGCAACCGCCTTGATCCGACCGTGGTAGAGGAACCCACCGCGATCGAACACCACCGCTTCGATTCCGGCTTCCTTGGCGCGCTCGGCAACGATCTCGCCGACTGCCTTGGACCGTGCCGTCTTCGTGGCACCTTCACCGGCGCGCTCGCGAACCGCCTCTTCGAGGTCGTTCGCCTGCACCAGCGTGTGGCCCGCCAGGTCATCGATGACCTGGACGTAAATGTGCGCCGACGAGCGGAACACGTTCAGCCGCGGCCGGGAGGAGGTGCCATTGACCTTCGCCCGAACGCGCACATGGCGACGCTTGCGCGTCGACAATGGCTTTCGATACTTGAGACGCATCTCGCAAACTCCCTGTCACACCATCCACGAACCCGCCATGCAGCTCGCGCGATATAGATCGGCGGCTCGCGATGGCAGTCGCGGTCGTGTCGTGTGCTACTTCGCCTTACCGGTCTTGCCGGCCTTGCGGCGGACGAATTCACCCTGATAGCGGATGCCCTTGCCCTTGTACGGTTCAGGCGGGCGCACTCCGCGGATACGCGCGGATTCCTCACCAACAACCTGCTTGTTGATGCCGGAAACCGACACGCGGTTGGTGCCCTCGACAGCGAACGTGATGCCATCGGCCGGCACAAGCTTCACCGGGTGGGAATAGCCGACGTTCAGGACCAGGTTCTTGCCGTCCATGGCGGCGCGATACCCAACGCCCTGGATCTCCAGCACCTTGGTGAACCCGTCGGTCACACCGACAACCATGTTGTTGAGCAGGGAGCGCGTGAGGCCGTGAAGGGCCTTCACCTCGCGGTCTTCATTCGGGCGCTCCACCTTCAGGATGTCACCATCCTGCGAGATGACGAGCATCGGCGCGAACGTCGTGCTCAGCTCACCCTTCGGGCCCTTCACGCGGACCGCATTGCCAGCCCCGACCTCGACCTGCACGGCCTTCGGCACCGGGATCGGCTTCACACCAATTCGGGACATGTCACTTCTTCCTCGTCGGCAACGGGATCCGGTGTTCGCGAGAACCGCGTTCCCCCCCGCCTCTGGATGCGTCTTACCAGACGGTGCAGAGCACCTCGCCGCCGATACCGCGCCGGCGCGCCTCATACCCAGTCAGCACGCCTTCCGGGGTGCTGACAATGGCGATGCCGAGACCACTGCGCACGCGCGGCAGCTGATCCTTGCCGGCATACACGCGCAGGCCCGGCTTGCTCACGCGCTTGATCTCGCGGATCACATGCTTGCGATCCGGACCGTAGCTGAGCACGATCTTGAGCTGGTTCTGCGGCCGCTTCTCGATCACCTCGAAGTCGGTGATGTAGCCCTCGGCCTTCAGGATGCCCACGATGGCGACAAGCACCTTCGTCGACGGCATCACCAGTTCCGGCTTGCGGGCCAGGCCCGCGTTGCGAATCCGCGTCAGCAGGTCGCTGATCGGGTCGTTGACACTCATCCGTGTACTCCGTAGACGTTATGCGCGCCTCTGTGACGCGCAACCTTCTCGTGCCCGGACCGTTGTTCCGGGACTTCGTTGCTACCAGCTCGCCTTGCGGACGCCTGGCAGCTGCCCATTGAGGGCCATCTCACGGAAGACGATGCGGCTCACGCCGAACTTCCGCATATACCCGCGCTTGCGACCGGTCACCGCGCAGCGGTTGACCTGACGCGTGGCGTACTTCGGGGTCTTGTTCGCCTTGGCGATCTGACTCTTCTTGGCCATCGTGTCTCCGTCTTGCGGCTGTTCGCCACCACTACTTGGCGAACGGCATGCCGAGGAGCGCCAACAGGCGACGCGCCTCTTCATCGGTGCGGGCGGTGGTCACGAAGCTGATCTCCAGACCACGCACCTTGTCGATCTTGTCGTAGTCGATCTCCGGGAAGAGCAGCTGCTCGCGGAGACCGAGGGTGTAGTTGCCGCGGCCGTCGAACGCATTCGGGGTCACGCCCCGGAAGTCGCGGATACGCGGCAGGCCGACCGCCGTCAGGCGATCGTAGAACTCGTACATGCGCTCGCCACGAAGGGTGACCTTCGCGCCGATCGGCATGCCTTCACGCAGCTTGAACGCCGCGATCGACTTCTTCGCCTTGGTCACAATCGGCTTCTGGCCGGTGATCAGGGCGAGGTCACCAACGGCGGCATCCACGGCGCGGCCATTCTGGATGGACTCGCCGAGGCCGATGTTGATGACGATCTTCTCGAGCTTCGGCACCTGATAGACATTCTGGTAGCCGAACTCGCTGGTCAGGGCAGGAACCACGTCCTCCCGATAGCGATCTCGCACGCGTGCCATTGCGACCATGCCTCACTCCGGCCAAGCCGGATCTGCATCACTTCGGGCGTTCCCACCTGGTCTGCCGGTCTTGCACGGCACTCAGGTCACCCACACATTACGACGCAGGCCGAATCGTCTCACTACATCCCGATTCGTGATCCGATTCCACCATCACAGGCGAACGCCTGGCGACCTGCTAGGCCTCCGGGCGCTCGATGAACGAATCGCACTTCTTGCAGAAGCGCTGGTTCTTGCCGTCGGCGTTGGAACGAACCCCAACCCGCGTCGGCTGCTTGCAGCTCGGGCAAACGAGCATGACGTTTGAAACGTTCAGCGGAGCCTCCACCTCGACGATACCCGTCTGGCGGGCGCGGCCACGCTTGATGTGCTTCTTGACGATGTTGACGCCCTCGACCACGACGCGGTTGTCGCCAATGAGGTTGATGCGGACTGTGCCGCGCTGCCCCTTGTTCCGACCGTTCGTGACGAGCACTTCATCGCCCGTTCGAATCTTCCTCATCACCGATCCCTACAGCACTTCAGGAGCCAGCGAGACGATGCGCATGAATGCGCGCTCGCGCAGCTCTCGCCCAACCGGGCCGAAGATACGCGTCCCACGGGGGTTGCCCGCAGGGTTGATCAACACCGCAGCGTTGTCATCGAACTTGATGTGGCTTCCGTCCGGGCGGCCATACTCGCTGGCAGTGCGCACGATGACGGCGCGAACGACGTCACCCTTCTTCACCGCTGCATTCGGCTGGGCCTGCTTCACGGAGGCGATGATGATATCGCCCACGCTGCCCCACCGGCGGACGGATCCACCCAGCACGCGGATGCACATGATCTCGCGTGCCCCGCTGTTATCGGCAACCTTGAGCCGAGTCTGTGGCTGAATCACCGTTCTACTTCCTCTGCGTGCCCATGCACGCACTTCATCGCGGCGCGCAACCTGCCAATCGTAGCACGAATGCCAGGTTGCGCGCCGTGTGATGCCGATTTTCCGGCCAGATCCTAGATCTGGACCGCCTTCTCGACGATCTCCCGGACAATCCAGCGCTTGCGCTTGGACATCGGGCGCGTCTCCTCGATGCGGACGATGTCACCCGGCTTCGCCAGGTTGTTCTCGTCATGCGCGAGGAACTTCGTCGTGCGCGTGATGCGCTTGTGGTACAGCGGGTGGCGGCGAACGTAGTTCACGGCCACCACAACCGTCTTGTCCATCTTGTCGGACACCACGGTGCCGACCTTCTGGGTCCGGCGCGTCTGGAGGAGATCCTCCTTGGCCGGGGCAACCGTCGCGACCGGCGCTTCAGCAGCCGTCGTCGTGGTCTCAATGTCGCTCATGCAATCCCTCGTTCTTTCTCACCCGCAGTCGATGCGAATCAGGCCTGGGCCTGCTCGGCCCGCTCGGGCTCACCGAGGATCGTGTAGATCCGGGCGATGTCCTTGCGGATCTGACGCGGGCGGGCGGTTGCCGTCAGCTGACCGACGGCCTCCTGGAACCGGAGGTCTCGCCACTCCGCGTAAAGCTCCTGGAGCCTGGACTCCAGCTGCTCATTGTTCAGGGCGCGAAGTTCAGAAGCCTTCATGCCGCTCCCTCCTCAACCGCCGGGGCTCCCGGCGTCTCGCGCACCAGCACCTTGCACTTCATCGGAAACTTCATGGACGCGCGGCGCAGCGCCTCTTCGGCGCGATCCTGCGGCACACCCGCGACCTCGAAGAGGACGCGGCCCGGCTTGATGACGGCAACCCAGTACTCGGTGGAGCCCTTACCGGAACCCATCCGGACTTCCGCCGGCTTCTTCGTCACCGGCTTGTCCGGGAAGACCCGAATCCACACCTTACCACCGCGCTTCAGGTAGTTCGTGATCGCGCGACGGGCGGATTCGATCTGGCGGCTGGTGATCCAGGCCGGCTCCAGCGCCTGCAGACCAATCTCCCCGAAGGAGATGTCCGAGCCGCGGTACGCCTTGCCGTTCATCCGGCCGCGCATTTGCTTGCGGTACTTTGTCCGCTTTGGCATCAACATGGCATCGTGCTCCGATTCATTGCGTGCCTTGCCCGCCGGGGTCGATTCCCAGGCGGGCGGTCACGCCCAACCGACCCTAGTCGGCGCTCGCAAGTTCCGCCGTCAGCGAGGAGTCGGTCGCTTCCGGGCCACGTCGGATGACGTCGCCCTTGTAGACCCACACCTTGACGCCAATGCGGCCATAGGTGGTGTGCGCATGCACGATGGCGAAGTCGATGTTCGCGCGCAGCGTATGCAGCGGCACGCGGCCATCCATCTCCGTCACGGTGCGGCTCATCTCCGCGCCACCCAGACGCCCGCCGAGGCGGATCTTCACGCCCTTGGCACCACGGCGCATGGCCTGCTGCACGGCGTGCTTCATCGCGCGGCGGTAGGCCACGCGGCGCTGGATCTGCTCGGCGATGCTCTCGGCGATCAGGCGAGCGTCCGTCTCCGGCACCTTGATCTCCTCGATCCGGAGGTTGGCCTTCTTGCCCACTTCCTTCTCGATGAGCTGGCGGATGCGATCGACGTTCGCGCCCTGCTTGCCGATGACGATACCCGGCTTCGAGGTGTGCAGCGTGATATCGACCTTGTTGGCCGAGCGCTCCAGCTCGATGCGCGAGATACCGGCCCGCTGCAGTTCCTTGGAGATCAGCTTCCGGATCTTGAGGTCCTCAGCGACGAGTTCGGTGTAGTTGCGCTCGGCGAACCACTTCGACTCCCAGTCGCTGGAGATCCCCAGGCGGAATCCAATCGGATTGACCTTGCGTCCCATTAGCGGCGCTCCCTGTCTTCGGCGATCACAGTGATGTGGCAGGATCGGCGGAGGATCTTCCCAACACGACCGCGTGCCTTCGGCTTGAAGCGGCGCAGCTGCGGCGCATCGTCAGCATAGATGGCCTTGATCCAGAGCGTCTCCGGATCGAGGTCGTAATTGTTCTCGGCGTTCGCCCGCACCGACTTCAGGAGTCGTTCGACATCCTCAGCCGCGCGATTCGGGACGAACCGCATCATCTCGATCGCCTCGTTCACCTGCTTGCCGCGGACCATGTCGACCACCAGCCGGGCTTTTCGAGGTGAAATGCGGACGCGCTCAACGCTTGCCCTGACTTCCATCGTTCCTCTTTCCTCGTTCCTCTACAAAGCCCGACCCTAGCGGCGGCCTCGTCGGTCGGCGTCCTTGCCGTGCCCGCGATAGGTGCGGGTCGGCGCGAACTCACCGAGCTTGTGCCCAACCATCTGCTCGGTCACGAAGATCGGCACATGTGTCCGACCGTTGTGCACGCCGATGGTGTGCCCGACCATGCCCGGGAAGATGGTGCAGGCGCGCGCCCACGTCCGGATGACGGTGCGCTGGTTCGACTGATTGAGGACATCGACCTTCTTCTGAAGCTTGACGTCGATGTATGGGCCCTTCTTGGACGATCTCGACACGGTGTTCTACTCCTAAACCCATCTGGGAAGCGCGACCGACGAGTGGCGTGAGATCGCTCTCGGCTGCGCCTCGTCTGTCTAGCGCCGCTTCGACGGGCGGCGGCGAACGATCATCGGATCGGTGCGCTTGTTGTTGCGCGTCCGCTGGAAGGCGGGCTTGCCCCACTTGGTCTTCGGCTGACCGCCGATGGGGGCCTTGCCCTCACCACCACCATGCGGGTGGTCGTTCGGGTTCATCACCGAACCGCGAACGGTCGGGCGACGGCCCATGTGGCGGCTACGCCCGGCCTTGCCGATCTCGATGTTCTCGTGATCGACGTTGCCGACCTGGCCGAGCGTGGCGTAGCAGGTGAGCAGCACCAGGCGAACCTCGCCGGACGGCATGCGCAGCTGCGCGTACTTGCCAACCTTCGCCATCACCTGGGCGGAGGTGCCGGCGGAGCGGACCAGCTGGCCACCCTTGCCCGGATACAGCTCCACATTGTGGACCTGCGTACCGGTCGGGATGTTGGCCAGCGGCAGCGCGTTGCCGGTGCGGATCGGGGCGTCCGGGCCGGCGACGACGGTGTCATTCACCTTCACGCCGAGCGGAGCCAGGATGTAGCGCTTCTCGCCGTCCGCGTAGAACAGAAGGGCGATGCGCGCCGAGCGGTTGGGATCGTACTCGATCGCGGCCACACGCGCCGGGACGCTGTGCTTGTTCCGCTTGAAGTCGATGATGCGATAGAGCCGCTTGTTTCCACCTCCCTGATGCCGGGTGGTGATGCGACCGCGGTTATTGCGGCCAGCGTGCTTCTTCAGCGGCTCGGTCAGGGCCTTCTCAGGCCGCTTCTTCGTGATCTCCTCGAACGTGCTGACACTCATCGAGCGGCGCGCCGGGGAGGTTGGCTTGTACTTGCGAATGGCCATCGTCCAAACGTTCCCTTCTATCCGGAGCCCTGGCTAGACCTGCTCGAAGATGTCGATGTGATTGCCCGACTCGAGCGTCACAATCGCCTTCTTCCAGCCGCCAGTGGTGCCAGCGATCCGGCCCGCGCCGCGCCGAATCATGCGCGACTTCTTGCTCGGCTTCACGTTCATCACGTTCACGGCCTTGACCTTCACATCGAAGGTCTCCTGAACGGCCGCCTTGATCTGGATCTTGTTCGAATCCGGGTGGACCTCGAACGTGTACTGATCCTTCTCCATCAGGGTGGTGTTCTCCTCGGTGATCACCGGGCGAACAAGGATCTGCTCGTTACGCAGGACTGCCATGGTTACGCAACCTCCTCAGCGCTGGCCTCGGAGACGCCACCCTTGGCGGCAAGGCGGGCGAGCTTCCAGGAGCTCGGCTCGCGCTTGTCCGTCGGCAGTGCCCACAAACCCTCGATCACGGCCACCGCTTCCTCGGCCACGATCAGGCGCTCGTACTTCAGAATGTCCCGAACGCTGAGGTTCGAGGCAATGATCGTCTTCACCTGCGGCAGGTTCGCCGCGGCGCGCTCGATCGTCTCGATCTTCTCCGGCAGCACCACCAGCAGCGACCGCGATTCCGGCAGCACGGTGAGGAGCGTCTTGATCTCCTTGGTGCGCGGCTCGATGCCCGAGAACTCGCGCAGCACCGTCACCCGCTCATCGCGGATCTTGGCCGAAAGCGCCGAGCGCAGGGCCAGCCGGCGCATCTGGCGCGGCATCGCCTGCGTGTAGGAGCGCATGTGCGGGCCGAAGACCACACCGCCGCCCTTCCACTGCGGAGCCCGCGTGGAACCCTGGCGGGCACGCCCGGTGCCCTTCTGGCGCCACGGCTTGCGACCGCCACCATTCACCTGGCCGCGCGTCTTCGTCTCCGCCGTACCGAGGCGGGCGTTCGCCTGCTGGCGAACCACTGCCTGATGCATCACCGCGATATTCGGCTCGATGCCCCAGACCGTCTCGTCGAGATTGGCCGAACCAACGACCTCACCCTTCAGATTCTGAACATCAATCGTTTGTGCCATCCGTTGCTCCCATCGTCGTCACCGGGTCACCGGCCGACCGTTTCGATCCGCCGGCTCCGCGGGGTGGCGACTACTTCCGGCCCTTCACCGCGCGCTTGATCAGCAGCGTGCCCGAATTCGGGCCCGGAACCGATCCCTCGATCAGCAGCAGGTTCCGCTCGACGTCAACCCGCAGCACCTTCAGGTTCTGCACGGTGACGCGCTCGTTGCCCATGTGCCCCGCCATGCGCAGTCCCTTGAAGACGCGACCCGGCGTGGCGCTGGAACCGATCGAACCCGGTGCGCGCGAGCGGTCGGACTGACCGTGCGTCTTCGGGCCACCGCTGAATCCGTGGCGCTTCATGCCACCCTGGAAACCGCGACCCTTCGAGGTTCCGGTCACGTCGACGACATCGCCAGCGGAGAACGTCTCGGCCGTAAAGACCTGTCCCACTTCCAATGCCGAATAATCATCAGCCTTGAACTCGCGAAGCGTCTTCACCTGATGGCCGCTGGCGCGCACATGGCCCGCCTCCGGCTTGTTCAGCTTCTTCGCGATGCCGAATCCGAGCTGCACGGCCTCATAGCCGTCCTTTTCGGCGCTGCGAATCTGCGTGACAACACACGGACCCGCCTCGATAACCGTCACCGGCCGGGCCAGGCCCTGCTCGTCGAAAATCTGCGTCATACCGAGCTTGCGCCCGATCAATCCATGAACCATTGGCTCTCCCCTGCTCTGAGTCAGGAAGCGATGTCAGCGCATGCGCCGCGATCGCTCGCAGAGCGTGTTGTGCCTTGATCACACTCTCGGCCGCCAACCCGAATGTCGGCGGGCCAAACCAATCAATCTTACAGCTTGATCTCGATATCGACACCCGCCGGCAGATTCAGGCGCATCAGCGACCGAATCGTGTTGCCGCTCGGCTCGAGCACGTCGATCAGGCGCTTGTGCGTCCGGATCTCGAAATGCTCCTGCGAGTCCTTGTCGATGAACGGGGACCGCATGACCGTGTAGCGCTCGATGCGCGTGGGCAGGGGCACGGGGCCCGCAACCTTGGCGCCAGAGGCTTCGGCCGTCTCGACGATGCGCGCCGCCGACTGGTCGAGGATCTTGTGATCGTAGGCCTTCAGGCGAATCCGGATCTTCTGCGCCGGCTTCCGCGTTGCAACCATCTGTTTCCCTCATCCATGGGACACAGGATGGTGCCGAGCGTGCCCGGCACCATCCGCTGCCCGAAATGCGACTACTGAATGATCTTGGTGACGGCGCCAGCACCGACCGTGCGGCCACCCTCCCGGATGGCGAACCGCAGCCCTTCCTCGATCGCCACCGGCGTGATCAGCTCAACTCCCATCTGGATGTTGTCGCCCGGCATCACCATCTCCACCCCTTCCGGCAGTTCGATGGCCCCCGTCACGTCCGTCGTCCGGATGTAGAACTGCGGCCGGTACCCCGGGAAGAACGGCGTGTGCCGCCCTCCCTCTTCCTTGCCCAGCACGTACACCTCAGCCTGGAACTTCGTGTGCGGGTTGATCGACCCTGGCTTCGCCAGCACCTGCCCCCGCTCCACGTCCGTCCGCTCAACCCCGCGCAGCAGGCGTCCCGACGTTGTCGCCCGCTTCGCCCTGGTCCAGCGTCTTCATGAACATCTCGACGCCGGTCACGATCACCTTCCGGCGCTCGCCCATGCCCACGATCTCGACTTCGTCACCGGTCTTGACGATCCCGCGCTCGATGCGCCCCGTCACCACCGTGCCACGACCCTTGATCCCGAACACATCCTCGATCGGCATCAGGAACGGCTGGTCCACCGCCCGCTCCGGCGTCGGAATGTAGTCGTCCACCGCCTGCATCAGCTCCAGGATCGGCTGGTACTCCGCCGCCGTGATGTCCGTGCTCGTGCTCTCCAGCGCCGCCAGCCCCGACCCACGCACGATCGGCACTTCGTCGCCCGGGAACTCGTACTGGCTCAGCAGCTCCCGAATCTCCAGCTCCACCAGCTCCAGCAGTTCCTCGTCGTCCATCATGTCCACCTTGTTCAGGAAGACCACGATGTTCGGCACCTGCACCTGCCGCGCCAGCAGGATGTGCTCCCGCGTCTGCGGCATCGGCCCGTCCGGCGCCGAGACCACCAGGATCGCGCCGTCCATCTGCGCGGCGCCCGTGATCATGTTCTTGATGTAGTCCGCGTGCCCCGGGCAGTCCACGTGCGCGTAGTGCCGGTTCGCCGTCTCGTACTCCACATGCGACGTGGCAATCGTGATGCCGCGTGCCCGCTCTTCCGGCGCGTTGTCGATGCTCGCGAAGTCCCGGAATGCCGCGCCACCCTGCAGCGACAGCGTCTTGCTGATCGCCGCCGTCAGCGTCGTCTTCCCGTGGTCCACGTGCCCGATCGTCCCGATATTCACGTGCGGCTTCGTCCGCTCAAAAATCTTCTTGGCCACCAGACCTGCTCCTTGGCTGCCGGATCGCTCCGGCTTTGCACTCACGCATACCACCTGCATCGGGTGGCTCCTCCGGGCGGTACGCACCGCCCGGAACATCCGTACTCCGGGTATCGCCTAGTCCCGCTGGTTCTTCGCCACGAACTCGGCCGCCAGCGTCTCCGGCAGCGGCGCGTAGTGGTCGAACTCCATCGAGGAGACCGCGCGACCCTGCGACATCGAGCGGAGATCGGTGACGTAGCCGAACATGTTCGACAGCGGCACCTTCGCGCGGACCACCTGGGCACCGGCGCGCTCCTCCATGCCTTCGATCTGACCGCGGCGAGAGTTCAGGTCGCCGATGACGTCGCCCATGAACTCGTCCGGGGTCGTCACTTCGACCTTCATGATCGGCTCGAGCACCGACGGCCGACCCTTCCGCAGCGCTTCCTTCAGCGCCAGCGAGCCAGCGATCTGGAAGGCCATTTCGGAGGAGTCCACTTCGTGGAACGAACCGTCCACCAGCGTCGCCTTGATGTCGACGATCGGGAAGCCCGCCGGGCCACCGGTCGGCAGCGAGTCCTGGATACCGCGGTTGGTCGGCTGCACGTATTCGCGCGGCACCGTTCCACCCACGGTCTTGTCCTCGAAGTCGTAGCCCGCGCCGCGCTCCTGCGGCGTGAACTCGACGATGACGTGACCGTACTGACCCTTACCACCGGACTGACGGACGTGGCGCCCCTCGGCGCGCACCGGGACCGTGATGGTCTCGCGATACGCCACCTGCGGCCGACCGATGTTCGCCTCCACGCGGAACTCGCGCATCATGCGGTCCACGATGATGGCCAGGTGCAGCTCGCCCATGCCGTCGATGACGGTCTGGCCGCTCTCCTCGTCCGTGCGGACGCGGAAGGTAGGATCCTCTTCCGCCAGGCGGGCGAGGGCATTGCCCATCTTGTCCTGGTCGGCGCGCGTCTTCGGTTCGACCGAGACGGAGATCACCGGCTCCGGGAAGGTGATGGACTCGAGGACGATCGGGTTGGCCGTATCGGACAGCGTGTCACCCGTAAAGGTGTTCTTCAGACCGATCACGGCGCAGATGTTCCCGGCGGAAACGTCGGGGATCTCCTCGCGGTGGTTCGCGTGCATCTGCAGCAGGCGACCGATGCGCTCGCGCTGACCCTTGGACGTGTTCTGCACGTAGGAGCCTGAGGTCATCGTGCCGGAGTAGACGCGGATGTAGGTGAGCTTACCGACGTGCGGATCGGTGGCGATCTTGAAGGCCAGGGCCGACAGCGGCGCCTTCGGATCCGCCTCACGCGTCTCTTCCTGCTCGTTGTTCGGGTTGATGCCGACCACAGCCGGCACATCGAGCGGCGACGGCAGGAAATCGACGATGGCGTCCAGCATCGGCTGCACGCCCTTGTTCTTCAGGGCGGACCCGGTGAGGATCGGCACGAGCTCGCTGCGAATGGTCGCGGCGCGCAGGGCGGCCTTCAGCTCCTCGGCGGTGAACTCGTCACCTTCGAGATAGCGGAGAGTCAATTCCTCATCGGTCTCGGCGATCGCCTCGATCAGCGCCAGGCGAGCAGCCTGCGCCTCTTCGAGGTAATCCGCCGGGATCTCGGTGTGCTGGATGTTCGTGCCTTCATCATTGGTGTAGATGATGGCTTCCCAGTTGATGAGATCGATCACGCCCTTGAAGTTGGCTTCCAGGCCGATCGGCAGCTGGATCGGTGCCGGCTTCGCCTTCAGGCGGTCGACGATCATGTCGAGCGTCCGCGTGAAGGAGGCGCCGGTGCGGTCCAGCTTGTTGACGAAGCAGATGCGGGGAACCGAGTACTTGTCGGCCTGACGCCAGACCGTCTCGGACTGCGGCTCGACACCGGCCACGCCGTCGAACACCACCACGCCGCCATCAAGCACGCGCAGGTTGCGCTCCACCTCGACGGTGAAGTCCACGTGACCCGGCGTATCGATCAGGTTGATGCGGTGATCGTTCCAGAACACGGTGGTCGCCGCGGACGTAATGGTGATGCCGCGCTCGCGCTCCTGGACCATCCAGTCCATGGTCGCGGCGCCCTCGTGCACCTCACCCGTCTTGTGGACGCGCCCCGTGTAGAACAGGATGCGCTCCGACGTCGTCGTCTTGCCGGCGTCGATGTGCGCGATGATGCCGATATTCCGCGTTCGGCGCAGGGCGACCACGGGATCGGACAGGTTGGGTTGAGTCGCAGTACCAGCACTCATGGAGTATGTGTTTCCCCGCGTTGGACCGGAATCCGCTGCTTCCAGGGCAGATGCCCGGCTCGGCGTGTCAGGTCGGGACCGGGCTGCCAGGGCAGCCTAGACCCGGAAGTGCGAGAAGGCCCGGTTGGCTTCCGCCATTCGGTGCGTGTCCTCGCGTCGCTTGATCGTCGCGCCCGTGCCGTTGAAGGCGTCGAGCAGCTCGTTGGCCAGCTTGTCGGACATCGTCTTGCCCGGCCGAGCCTTGGCCGATGCCAGCAGCCAGCGAATCGCCAGCGAGAGGCGGCGCTGCGCCTCGATCTGGACCGGCACCTGATAGGTGGCACCACCGACGCGCCGCGGCTTGACTTCCAGCATCGGCGTCGCGTTGGAGATCGCCTGCTCGAAGACTTCCAGCGGATTGCGCCCGGTGCGCTCCTGGATCGTGTTCAGTGCGTCGTACAGGATCCGCTCGGCGAGGCCCTTCTTGCCCCGCTGCATGATCTTGTTGATGAAGCGCGTCACCAGCTCGCTGTTATACACAGCATCGGGAGCCGGGACCCGCCGTTCGATCTTTGCTCGTCTTGGCATTGGTACGAAAGCCTCCGTTGGCCCGCTTCTCGGATCCGGCGAGCCGGTGCGCGCCGTGCGCCCGTTGCCCCTGCGAATCCATCTCGCAGACACCAATTCCATCATCAGGTCGGCAAGCTGAACTCACCGACCCATGCTGCTCCTCGGCACATGGTTCCATCCACCGAAGACATCGCGTGCGAACACGCTTCGAAACACGTTCTCTTGTTCGCAAGAACCAGCAAGAACCCCAAGAGTGCGAGACACACGAAAAAGCGGCGGCGCCCGCCGGGGCGTCGTGCCGCTTTCCGTATCCTGGACTCTCAGTTCCGCCAAATGGCGGGAGCACCCGGAAGAAGCGTTCTCACGCTACTTCTTCGGCGCCTTGGTTCCGTACTTCGACCGCGCCTGCTTGCGGTTTTCAACACCGCGGGCATCCAGAGCGCCACGGACGATGTGATAGCGAACGCCCGGGAGATCCTTCACCCGGCCACCGCGAATCAGCACCATCGAGTGCTCCTGCAGATTATGCCCTTCGCCCGGGATGTACGCCGTGACCTCGATACCGTTGGTCAGACGAACGCGAGCGATCTTGCGCAGTGCCGAGTTGGGCTTCTTCGGCGTCATGGTCTTGACCTGGGTGCACACACCACGCTTCTGCGGCGAGAATGTGCCGCTGCGAAGCCGACCGGAGTACCGGCCAGCCGCGCTGTTCGTGAAACGAAGCGCAGGCGCCTTGGTCTTCTTCTTGACGTCCTTGCGGCCCTTGCGAACCAACTGATTGATCGTCGGCACGAAAAGCTCCTCATCAGACGGGTGGCAAACGAACCGTGCTCTGCGCCCTCGCCCAGCACTGGCGATGGAGCGACCCGGGGCATTCCCCGCGTCCCGCAGCTGCGGCGCCTCCCGCCTTCATGACGGTTGATCCTGTTGGCCTCGAATTGTGGGTAACGGTCTGAGGCCACAACCGCACGCGCAGCCTCCAAAGGAGGCCACAAGAGGTGATTGTACGCGACATGAGGCAGCCCGGTCAAGGCTGGCGATCAGCCGATTGCCGCGTACCGTCGGACGTTTTGGAGGCATCCGGCCATTATGACGCCGAGCGTCGCATCCATGCTCCGACCGATATGGCGCACTCGCGCCATGCGGCAGCATGCTGCGGGACCAGCGCATGCATGGGTCAGCTGGCCTTCAGTGAGTCCCTTCTCTCCCCAGGCGAAACGTCGCGTCGTATCCCACCACTCGAAAGCCAACACGGGTATAGGTCGCGATCGCCCCCGCGTTTCCCCGCTCGGCAAATACCCGCACGCCATCTGCACCCAACCGGCGCAGCGCCGAGAAGGACGCTCGCAGGACCCGAGAGCCATACCCCCGCCGCCAATGATCGCGATGCGTTCCCATCGGTTCGATCACGCCACAGGGCGCGTCGGCCGAGAGCCATGCGGTCAGTGCAGACACACCCGCTCCCGATTCGTCCGTCAGGATCAGATCGAGTTCCGGCCGGAAGAGCGGCCCAGCGGCCATCATCTCCCATTTCTCCCGCGTGAAGGTCGAATTCACGAACGCCGAGCGCTGCACCGTGATCCGCTCTTTGACCAACCTAGCACTGTTCGTGCTCAACACCCCCGGTGTCTCGATGAGGTCTGCATCGGTGAGCGGCCTCCATAGATGTGGCCAGAGATCGGGATCGATGGTCGCGCCACGCTCCGCGAGCTCCGCCCGCAATGCCGAGGGAGCCGCCGGCCCGGACACCTCCCGAATGCCCGCCTCCTGCACGCCATCGACTATCGACTGCGCGACCGCTGAGTCGAAGAAGCACGCGGGATCGAGCTGAACCCAGATCCCGTCGCTCCCTTCCCGCACGCCGATGGCGACCACGTCTCCCGATGCACCCTCCCAGATGAGCGTCTTTTCGGCCATCCAGGCGTCGCCATTGCGACACATCCAGCCGAAGTCTCCGCCCCGCAGCCCCGATCCCAGCGGATCGCTCCTGTCCCAAACTGCCAGCGTCCGGGCGACATCCGCGATCTCGCCGACCCGTGGAGACCGCATCGCAACTCCCGACGCACCCATCTCACCCCTCCCGCCGTTCGATCACCGCCACGCTCACGCCGCGTCGCTTCCGCTGATCGCGCACCCGCACCTCGGCCCGCTTCTTGGCCAGCCCGGCGAATCGGCTTACCTCAGTCGAATCGCCACCAATCAGCAATCGCCCGCCCGGATGCACCCGGGCGATCAGGTCGCCCAGCAGTCGATTCATCACCGGTGGCCGCATCTGGTCGGGGATCGTCGCAAGCGCCAGATCGAACGGCTCGCCGGTCTCCAGGCCATCAAAATCCGGAGTCGCGAACGCCTCAACACCGCTGTCCAATGCCCGCGCGGAGGATCGCAAGGCGAGCAGGTCGCGATCGACGAGTGTCACCATCGCCGCTGGCCAGCGCGAACGCACCGCCATTCCCAGATGCCCGGCACCGGGACGCACGACCACCGCTCGCTGGACACCTTGGGCATCCAGCGAGAGCGAGGACAGTGCATCCATCATCATCAGCGACGCCTGATCCGGCCCGTCATACTGCGGCAACCCGATCACCGGCACCAGCCCGTAATCGACATCGCCGTAGACGACCTCGATCGGTTCACGATCGAAGACACCATCCGCAAACCCGTCCCGCGACCCGGTCGGCGCCCCCGAGACACGCCGCACGTGGAGCACCGTGTGGTCGCTACCTGCGCTTTCGTGCACGAGCGCGACGTCCTCCCGTCGCGAAATCGCCGTCCGGACGATCTCCGCCAGGGGATGCACGATCACCAGCGCCAACACGCCGTCCACCGCCAGCACGTCCAGCGCCTCATCGGTCAGGAGGTCGAGGACCGACGCACCGGCCTTGCCCGGCACATTCCAGAGCAGCAGATCGTATCCGGCCCGATCCGGATCGGGATCCAGGGGATCGAGCGCGACGATCCCCCGAGCCGGAATGCCCAGCGCCGTCGCGTTGTGCGCGCTGAACGCCACCGCCAACGCATCGCGGTCGATCAGCACGATCTCCCAGGCCGGCCGCGCCGCCCCGATCGCGAGACCCAGCACGCCATACCCACACCCGTAGTCCAGGCAGCATCCGCGCGCCGGCAATGCATCGATATCCAGCGATCGCAGCAGCAGGAGACTGCCGCTGTCCACCTCATGACTGCTGAAGAGTTCCTGCGCCACGGCCAACGACCACGTTCCCCCCTGCCAGCGCAGGGAAACATCCTTCTTGTACCAGTCCGCGAAATACACGCCGCATCGCCTTCCCGCGTTCGTCCACTCGATACGCCCATGGTACGACGGACGCATGGCCCGCGACGTCATGATGCCAACCTTGGAAAGTCCGTACGTCCGTGACATTCCACGATCAGCTGTCGCGGTTGCCCGTTCCGGCCATGGGCGCTAGGATCGCCCCAGCAACCGCAGACGACATCCGGAGATCCGACGCGCGTCCGGAGTCCGGATTCAGCAAGGAGCATCATGTGTCCAGGCAATTCGGAGTAGGACTGGTTGGCGCCGGGGTAATCGGTGGCGTGCATGCGGAAGCGCTCTCCGGCGTCCCGAATGCGACGCTGCTGGTGGTCGCCGAACCGCGCGAAGCCGCCGGCAAGGAGCTCGCCGCCAAGTACGGCATCGACTGGACCGCCTCGTATCTCGAACTCCTCGATCGTGAGGATGTGGACGTCGTCATCCTCGGCACCCCATCCGGCATGCATCCCGACCAGGCGATTCTCGCCGCCCAGCGTGGCAAGCATGTCATCACCGAGAAGCCCATGGCGATCACCAGCGAGGGTGCGACCCGGATGATCGATGCGGCGGAACGGGCCAGCGTGCATCTGGCCGTGATCTTCCAGAATCGCCTCTCGCCGGACGTCTTCCGCGCGCGCCGCGCCATTGAGGCCGGTGGACTCGGCAAGCTCATCCTCGGCCAGGGCTATGTCCACTGGCATCGCACCCAGGAGTACTACGACGCCAACGGTGGCTGGCGCGGCACCT
This sequence comes from Thermomicrobiales bacterium, assembly GCA_049840815.1. GTDB lineage: Bacteria > Chloroflexota > Chloroflexia > Thermomicrobiales > UBA6265 > JASGDN01. The sequence goes on from JASGJI010000002.1 coordinate 128,667, forward strand.
GGGCGCTCGATGGCGGTGGCGCTCTCATGAACCAGTCCATCCACACGGTGGACTTGCTCCAGTTCCTGATGGGCGGCGTGACTGCGGTGCAGGCCATGGCCGCCACGCTCACCCACGACATCGAGACGGAAGATACCGCCGCCGCCGCGCTCGCGTTCCGGGGCGGCGCGCTCGGCACCATCGGCGTCACCACCAGCACCGACAAGGATCGCCCGGTCCACATCGAGATCGTCGGCGACAAGGGCAAGGCCGTCTTCGATGGCAACGCCCTCGTCAGCTGGGAAAGCGACATGGATCTCTCCGACGACCTGCTGACCGAACAGGATCGCGAACTCGTCGCCGGGTGGGTTCCCGATGAAGGGTTCGGCGGCGCGCACCGCCGCCAGCAGCAGGCGATCTTCAACGCCCTGGAACGTGGCGAGACCCCGCCGTTCCCCGGCAGCGAAGCCCGCAAGGCGGTGGACATCATCCTCGCCATCTACGAATCCGCGCGAACCGGTCGCCGGGTTGATCTCGTTTAGCGATCGGAGGAGGATCCCATGAAGTTCGCTGTCTTCTCCGTCTCCACGCCCACCTACACGCCGACCGAACTCGCCGCCAAGCTGAAGGAAATCGGCTACGACGGCATCGAGTGGCGCGTCATCGACGAGAAACCGGACGCCAAGGCGCCGGGCTTCTGGGAGGGCAACAAGGCTTCGTTGCCCGTCACCGACTTCGACACGAAGGCGGCCGACTACAAGGCGATCACCACCGATGTGGGTCTGGATGTCCCCGCCCTCGGGACATACGTAAAATGCGACGACCTCGAAACCGTCGAGATCCTGATGAAGGGCGCCGCCGCGATGGGCGTCGCGAAGATCCGCGTCGGTGTCCCGAGTTACGACAACTCGCTCGCGTATACCCCGCTCTTCGATGCCGCCCGCGAGCAGTACAAGCGCGTGGCAGAGTTGGCCGAGAAATACAGCGTGAAGGCGATGATCGAGATGCACCATCGCTCGATCACGCCGTCCGCCAGCGCAACCCGCCGCTTCCTCGATGGCCTCGATCCGGCCCACGTCGGCGCGATTCACGACGCCGGCAACATGGTCTTCGAGGGCTTCGAAGCCTACCGCATGAGTTTCGAGGTGCTTGGCCCCTACCTCGCCCACGTTCACGTCAAGAACGCGCGCTGGTTCCCGGTGAAGTCGCTGCCGGATGGCACCGTGACCTGGATGGCCGACTGGGCGCCGATCGCCAAGGGCAGCGCCGACCTCCGCGATCTCTTCGCGGCATTGGAGCACATCGGCTACGACGACTGGATCTCCGTGGAGGACTTCAGCCTCGAACGCCCGCTGGAAGAACGCCTGCAGACCAACCTGGACTACCTGACGGCGCTCTGGGTCGAGTCCGTCGCGGCGGCATCCCCCGACGAGCCCCTCGCCGACGAGGCCACGACGGAGAATACCGCCGACGCATCGTAGCGGCCATCCCGAGACGGTCGGTCGAACGAGCAAGCCTCAACCTCGGCTCGGAACGACGTCGAACGTGTTGACGAATCTACGGACATTCAGACCTCACTTCCCCGCGAGGCGCGTGTGAGGGCGAAGTCCAACACCAAGACCCCGATGGCGAATGCCATCGGGGTCTTGTCTCGTTCACTCGGATGGAGAGGGTGAACCCTACTCCTCGGAGCTGAGGTCCGCCGTGTTCACGGCGTCAATGTCCTCCGGCGCGAGCGTCGAGAAGCCATCGTCCTCGCCGCGCTCCATCACCGCCACCGGCGGCAGATCGCCCGACTGCATCAGCTCGGCGTAGTCTTCGTCCTCCGCCGCTTCGATCGCCTCGCGGCCCGCACTCAGCGCGTCGAGATTGGCTTCCTGCGCCGCATCCAGCTGCGCCTTCCGCCGCTCCTCGGCACCGAAGCCCGTACCCGCCGGGATCAGCTTCCCGATGATCACGTTCTCCTTCAGCGCCCGCAGGTGGTCGACCTTGCCGTTGATCGCGGCCTCGGTCAGCACGCGGGTGGTCTCCTGGAAGGAGGCCGCCGAAAGGAACGAATCCGTCTCCAGCGACGCCTTCGTGATGCCGAGCAGCAGCGGCATCGCCGTCGCCGGCTCGCCACCCTGGGAGAGCACACCACCGTTCTTCGCGTTGAAGTCGAAGCGGTCCACGGTGTCGCCTTCCAGCAGGTCGGTGTCGCCCGGGTACTGGACCTGGACCTTCCGCAGCATCTGGCGGCAGATCACCTCGATGTGCTTGTCGTTGGTGTTCACGCCCTGGGAGCGGTACACCTTCTGCACCTCGTCGATGATGTAGCGCTGCGCAGCATCGGGGCCAAGCGTGTGAAGAACCTGGTGCGGGTCCAGCGGACCCATCGTCAGCTGCGTGCCCGGCGTCACCGTGTCCCCGTCCTCGACCAGCAACTGGTCGCCGACATTGACCTGATGCTCCTCACGCTCCTCACGCTCATGGCGAACGTAGATCGTGCGGCCATCGAACAGCACCGTGCCGTCGATCCCGGACTGCAGCTTCTCGCCGTCCGGACCGGTGGCGATCACGGTCTTGTCCTTGACGACCTGCACCCCTTCCGGGATCACCGTCTCCCATCCGTCGGCCAGCAGGTGCCGCCACGACTCATGCTCGACCGATGTGATGACCAGCAGGCGACCGTTGTCGGTCTGCTCGATGGAGAGCTTGCCCGGCTTGTGCGCCAGCAGCGCAGCGGCCTTCGGCTGCCGCCCCTCGAACAGCTCCTCCACGCGCGGAAGACCGCTCGTGATGTCGGCGCGGGCCACACCACCGGAGTGGAAGGTACGCATCGTCAGCTGCGTGCCCGGCTCACCAATGGACTGCGCCGCGATGATGCCGACCGCTTCGCCCAGCTTCACCAGCTGGCCGCTCGCCATGTTCCGGCCATAGCACGCCTGGCAAACGCCATGCGTCGCCTCGCAGGACATGACCGTGCGGACCTTCACCTTCTCCACGCCGGCATCGATGATCGCCTGCACGTAGTCGATGGACCCGCCGCCCTCCAGCTTCACGAAGTCGCCGACTTCCTGACCGCGCGCGAGGATGATCTCGCCCGTGGTCGGGTCCACGACATCCTCGGCGAGGACGCGGCCCACCACGCGAGAGCGGAACTCGTCGACCGGATTGCCCGCCTCGTCGATGCGCTCCATCCAGATGCCTTGATCCGTGCCGCAGTCCTCGATCGTGATGATCACGTCCTGCGCCACGTCCACCAGGCGACGGGTGAGGTATCCGGAGTCCGCGGTGCGGAGCGCCGTGTCGGCCAGACCCTTCCGGGTTCCGTGCGTCGAGAGGAAGTACTCGAGCACCGTGAGGCCTTCACGGAAGTTCGACTTGATCGGCACGTCGATGATCTTCCCTTGCGGGTCGAGCACCAGGCCGCGCATGCCGGCCATCTGGGAGATCTGGTTGATGTTTCCCTTCGCTCCCGAGTGGGACATCATGTAGACCGAGTTCTGGCCGCGAAGCTGGACTTCCACGTCGTCGCGGACTTCGTCACGCGCCTCGTTCCAGATCCGCTCGATCTCGCTCAGTCGCTCGTCCTCGGTCGCGAGACCGCGGCGGAACTGGCGCTCGACCCGAGCCGCCTTCTCGTCGGCCGCCGCGATGACCTCGCCCTTCTTCACGGAGAGCGTGACATCGGCGAGCGCGATGGAAAGGCCACCCTTCGTCGAGTACTTGAAGCCCAGCTTCTTGATGTTGTTGACGACCTCCGCCGTATCGGCGGTATCCGGGTATGCCCGGTAGCAGTCAGACACCACGTTCTGGAGCTGCTTCTTGGTCATCGTCTCGTTGTAGTACTTGCCCAGAATCGGCGGCAGGATCTGATTGAAGAGCGCCCGGCCCACCGTGGTCGGGATGCGCTTCACCACCCCGCCATCGCGGTCCGTGCGAACCGTGATCGCGGCCTGGATGTCCACCGCACCGGCGTCGTACGCCAGCTGCACTTCCTCGAGCGATCCGAAGACCTTGCCCCAGCCACGCGGCACCGTGCCATTGGCCAGGTCGGACTCGTAGTCACGCTCCGAGGTGATGTAGTAGCAGCCGAGCACGATGTCCTGCGTCGGCGACACGATCGGGTCACCACTGGACGGCGAGAGCAGGTTGCGGACCGAGAGCATGCGCTCGCGGGCTTCTTCCTGCGCCGCCTTGGACAGCGGCACATGCACAGCCATCTGGTCGCCGTCAAAGTCGGCGTTGAAGGCCGGCGTCACCATCGGGTGCAGCTGGATGGCCGATCCCTCGATCAGCTTCGGCTTGAACGCCTGGATGCCAAGGCGGTGCAGGGTCGGGGCGCGGTTCAGGAGCACCAGGTAGTCCTTGATGACGGACTCCAGGACGTCCCAGACCACGGCATTCACGCGCTCCACCAGCCGCTTCGCGGACTTGATGTTGTGCGCATACCCAAGTTCCACCAGCCGCCGCATCACGAACGGCTTGAACAGCTCCAGCGCCATGCGCTTCGGCAGGCCGCACTCGTCGAGGTTCAGGTCCGGACCGACCACGATGACGGAACGACCGGAATAGTCGACGCGCTTGCCCAGCAGGTTCTGGCGGAACCGCCCCTGCTTGCCCTTCAGCAGGTCGCTGAGGCTCTTCAGCTTGTGCTTGCCAGACCCGGAGACCACGCGACCACGGCGACCATTGTCGATGAGCGCATCGACGGCCTCCTGCAGCATGCGCTTCTCGTTGCGCACGATGATGTCCGGGGCGCCCAGTTCCAGCAACCGCTTCAGGCGGTTGTTGCGGTTGATGACGCGGCGATACAGGTCATTCAGGTCAGAGGTCGCGAAGCGGCCGCCGTCCAGCTGGACCATCGGGCGCAGTTCCGGCGGAATGACCGGCAGCGCCGTGAAGATCATCCAGCTCGGCTTGTTGCCACTCTTGCGCAGCGCCTCGACGACGCGCAGGCGCTTCGTTGCCTTCTTGCGGCGCACGTCCGAGGCAACCTGCATCTCGTTGCGCAGTTCCAGCGCCAGTTGATCCAGGTCCACCTTCGTCGAAACGTAGTCGTAGACAGCCTCGGCACCCATGGCGGCCTTGAAGACGCCCGGCGGCACGATGTCGGACAGCTCGCGGTACTGCGTCTCCGTGAGGATCGTCAGCTCCTTGAGCTCGTTCATCTGCTTCAGGATCTCGTCGCGAGCGGTTTCCTCTTCCTTGATCCGCTCCGAGATCTTGTCCTCGATCTTCTTGCGACGCTCGTCGGCCTCGTAGGTCAGCTGGTCACGCTCGGCGCCCGCCAGGGCCTCGTTGCCCGTCGCTTCCGACCGGGACTCCGCCTCGATCTTCTGCACTTCGCTGCTGTAGATGCTCTCCAGCTTGGTGAAGCGGTTGTCGTTGACCGCTTCGTCCTTCTGGACCACCATCTGGCCGCGGAAGCCGATGGCCTCCGGAGACGCCTTGCCTTCCAGCGCCTTCATCGCCGCGATGACCTCTTCGTGCTCGGCGTCGAGCATGCGGGTCAGGCGTTCCTTGCGCTCGGCGATCGAGACCGCGAGGTTGGACGAGCCCTCGTCCAGGTTGGCGACATCGGCGGTCACCTGCGTGGTGATCTCGTCGATCTCGGCCTGGAACTCGGCGCGAATCTCCTCGATCGTCTCCTCGTGGAGCTCGTTGATCTCCTCGACCGCGCGCGCCTTCGCCTCCTCATCGACCGCAGTGATGAGGTAGGACGCGAAGTACAGCACGCGCTCCAGGTTGCGCGGGGAGATGTCGAGCAGCAGGCCAAGGCGGCTCGGCGTGCCCTTCACATACCAGATGTGCGCCACCGGCGCCGCCAGCTCGATGTGGCCCATCCGCTCGCGGCGGACCTTCGAACGAGTGACTTCCACACCGCACTTGTCGCAGACCGTGCCCGCGTGGCGAATGCGCTTGTACTTGCCGCAGTAGCACTCCCAGTCGCGGGAGGGGCCAAAGATGCGCTCGCAGAAGAGCCCACCATGCTCCGGCTTCAGCGTGCGATAGTTGATGGTTTCCGGCTTCGTCACTTCCCCGTGCGACCAGCTGCGGATGTCCTCCGGGGAGGCCAGCTTGATCCGGATGGCGTCGAAGTTGTTCACGTCCACCACACGGCTGCGATCCTGCCGCTCGCGGGGCGGGCGGCGGTCGTTATTGCCGGAGAAGGCCAGCGCGCTGGTCGGATCGCTCATTGGATGTGGCTGCGAGGAGGCCTTCGCGTACTGCGTGGGCTGCTCGCCAAAGAGGTCGGTGAAATTGATGTCGGACATGGTTCCTCCGGGTGAGTACACGGCCAGGTCGAGATCGGGAGCGGCGGAACCAGGTCAAGGTTCCGGCGCTCCCTGGCGATCTCAGTCGGACGTCCGCTCGAAACCACTGAGATTGATGCGATCCAGGTTGGAGAGCAGATCGCGCGAGTTGTCCTCGGCGAAGTCGACCGTCTGCTCGTCCTCGTTGATGACGTCGATCGAGAGCCCGAGCGAACGGAGCTCCTTCACGAGGACCTTGAACGATTCCGGCACGCCGGCTTCGCCAATCTCCTCGCCCTTCACGATCGACTCGTAGGTCTTCACACGCCCGACGATATCGTCGGACTTGACGGTGAGCATTTCCTGGAGGATGTGCGCGGCGCCATAGGCTTCCAGCGCCCACACCTCCATCTCACCGAACCGCTGACCACCGAACTGCGCCTTACCACCCAGCGGCTGCTGCGTGACCAGCGAGTATGGGCCGGTGGACCGGGCGTGAATCTTGTCCTCCACCAGGTGGGCGAGCTTCAGCATGTAGATGATGCCCACCGTCACCGGGCGGTCGAACTTCTCGCCCGTGCGGCCGTCGTAGAGATCGACCTTGCCGTCTTCCGGCAGACCAGCCGCCTTCAGCGCGTCGACGATATCGGTCTCGTGCGCGCCGTCGAACACCGGCGTCGCCACCGTGTAGCCCAGCTTCTGCGCCGCCCACCCGAGGTGGGTTTCCATGACCTGGCCCAGGTTCATGCGGCTCGGCACACCGATCGGGTTCAGCACGATATCGACCGGCGTTCCATCCGGCAGGTACGGCATGTCCTCGATCGGCAGGATGCGGCTGATCACACCCTTGTTGCCGTGGCGACCGGCCATCTTGTCGCCCTCGGAGATCTTGCGCTTCTGCGCGATCATCACGCGGACGCTCTGGTTCACACCGGCCGGAAGCTCGTGGTCCGAGCTATCGTCCCGGCGGAACTGCTTCACGTCGATGATCTTGCCGTGCACGCCGTGCGGCACGCGCAGCGACGTGTCCTTCACCTCGCGCGCCTTCTCACCGAAGATCGCGCGGAGCAGGCGCTCTTCAGCGCTCAGCTCGGTTTCACCGCGCGGCGTCACCTTGCCGACGAGGATGTCGTTCGGCCGGACCTCGGCGCCGATCCGGATGATACCGGTCTCGTCGAGGTTGGCGAGGCTCTCCTCACCGACATTCGGGATGTCGCGGGTAATCTCTTCCGGACCCAGCTTCGTGTCGCGCGCTTCGCATTCGTACTTCTCGATGTGAATCGAGGTGTACACGTCGTCGCGCACCAGCCGCTCGGAAAGCAGGATGGCGTCCTCGAAGTTGCCACCCTCCCACGGCATGAAGGCCACCAGCACGTTCTGGCCGAGCGCGAGCTCGCCCTTGTCCGTGGAGGAGGAGTCCGCAATGATCTGGTTGTGCGTCACCCGCTGGCCGACATGAACGCTCGGCCGCTGGTTGATGCAGGTGTCCTGGTTCGAGCGGACGAACTTCTGCATGTGATAGACGTGGCTCTCGCCCTCGTCATCGCGGATCACGATCTGCTTGCCAGACGCCGAAACCACCGTTCCCTCGTGATGCGACACCACCACCTGACCGGAGTCACGCGCCGTGATGTGCTCCACGCCCGTGCCGACGACCGGCGCCTGCGGGCGAACCAGCGGAACCGCCTGGCGCTGCATGTTCGCGCCCATCAGGGCGCGCTGGGCATCGTCGTGCTCCAGGAACGGGATGAGCGCCGTCGCCACCGAAACCACCTGCTTCGGCGACACATCCATGTAGTGCACCTGCTCGGGTGGAACCTGCGGGAAGCGGTGTCCATCCGAACCCAGCCGCACCGTCACCAGATCGACGGCGATCCGGTTCTTCTCGTCCAGCGGGGTATCCGCCTGGGCGATCATCACGTTCTCTTCGCGGTCGGCCGGCAGGTAGTCGATGATCGTGGACGCCACCGGGCGGATCCGCACGAACTGGATGCCAGCGTCCTTGATCTGCTGCTCGACAGCTTCGTCGATCTCCGTGCCGTTCGGCACGATGATCTCGCCGGTCTCGCTGTTCACGACATCGTCCCGCAGGATCTGGCCGACCAGCGGCACATCCTGGTGCTGCACGTCGATGCGGGAGAGCACGCGCCGGTATGGCGTCTCGATGAAGCCATACGGGTTGATCTTGCCGTACGACGCGAGGTAGCCGATGAGACCGATGTTCGGGCCTTCCGGCGTCTCGATCGGGCAGATGCGGCCGTAGTGCGACGGGTGAACGTCGCGGACGTCCAGCCCGGCGCGATCCCGGCTGAGACCACCCGGACCCAGCGCGGAGAGACGGCGCTTGTGCGTCAGCTCGGCGAGCGGGTTCGTCTGGTCCATGAACTGCGACAGCTGCGATCCGCCGAAGAACTCGCGGACCGCCGCCATCACCGGGCGGGTCGTGCTGATCAGGCCCTGCGGCGTCACCGTCTCCGGGTCCTGAATCGTCATGCGCTCGCGGATACCGCGCTCCAGGCGCTGGAATCCGGTACGGACGTGCATCTGGATCAGCTCGCCCACCGCGCGGATACGGCGATTGCCGAGATGGTCGATGTCGTCCGAGTGGCTGAGCCCGTTGTTGAGGCGGATCAGTTCACGGATGATCTCGACCAGGTCCTCGACCTCAAGGATGCGGTTGTCCGTCTGCTGGTCGGCTTCCTTGTGCAGGCGCTGATTCAGCTTGTACCGGCCAACGCGGGCAAGGTCGTAGCGACGCTCGTTGAAGAACAGGTTATCCAGCATCGAGGTCGCGTTGTCGCGCGTCGGGGGATCACCCGGGCGCAGGCGGCGATAGAGCTCGATCAGGGCGTCGTCCTTGGTCTTGGTCGGCTCCTTGTCGAGCGTGGTGGCGATATAGCGGCGATCCGGATTCGTGTCGACGCCCTCGAAGGCCGCCAGCAGATCCTCGTCGCTCTCCAGTCCGATCGCGCGGAGCAGGATCGTCACCGGCATCTTGCGCTTGCGATCGACCTTCACGGAGATCACATCGCGATTGGACGTCTCAAACTCGAGCCACGCGCCGCGATTCGGGATCAGCTTCGCCGTCGACAGGAATTTGCCCGTCGCCGGATCGCGCTGGCGCTCGAAGTAGACACCTGGCGACCGCACGAGCTGCGACACGACGACGCGCTCGGCACCATTGATGATGAACGTACCGTCGGAGGTCATCATCGGGAAGTCGCCGAGGAAGATGCCGTCCGGGCCGGTCTCCTTGATCTCGCCGGTTTCCTTCATCACCAGCCGGGCGGAGACGCGCAACGGGGCGGCGTAGGTGATGTCGCGTTCGCGGCAGAAGACCTCGGCGATGCGCGGATCGAGCTTGGCTCGCTCCTGCTCGTCGCCCTTCGGCATGCGAGTCCACGGCTCATCGAACCGGGGATCGGAAATATAGAGTTCCATCTTCCGATGGTGATCGGTGATCGGGGAAATCTCGTCGAGAAGTTCCTTGAGCCCCTCCTCCTTGAACCACTGGAAGGATTCGAGCTGCACCTGGACGAGATTCGGCATATCCAGCACAGTCGGAATGCGCGCGTAGCTGCGTCGCTCCGTGCCAGCATTCGTGCTCTCGGGCCGCGCAACGGCCAGCCCGCCGGTCGTGGGTGCAACGTCGGTCAGGACTTCGCGATCAACTGCCATCTACCGCTCCTCTTACGGGGCGTCGTGCGGGTTCACGAGCGAACCGCTCCGACGCCGGAGACTGAACCAGAACCACTGCTGAACCGGAAATCGCACGATCTCCGTGATGTCGTTCGCGGGCGGACGGGGACAGGCATCTCCGCCGAGACCCGGCGGCGATTCGCGCGTTCCGGACATCGGACAAGCGAATCGCCGTATCGGCCTTCCCCTCCCAACCTGGCGGGAGGAGCAACCGAACGGTTTCAACGACGATGATGTTGTCGGGGCGAGCGAAACGAACGGGATTCGCGGGATCGACGAGACGTGCACCGGGGGATCATCCGCAGCCCGGCGGATGAGGAAAGGTGCCCCCAAGCACCGGCATCCAGGCCAACGCCAAAACGGGAGGGCATACGAACCCCCTCCCGGAAGACCGAGATATGATCTTGTGGTAGGATCACCAGCACACGTTGTCCTGTCCAAAACAGTGTCTCGTCGCGTCTCGGCATGCGCCGAGCGTCCGCGCGAACGTGTAGTAAACCACATCACTACATCTATGTCAAGCCCATTTCACCGCAACAACGGGTGTGACGCAGATTTGGTGGGTGTAGGATCAGGGGGACGCTTCGTCGTTCCGAGAGGAGGTCCCCGCATGCCGACGCCGCTTGATCCGACTGTCCTGGCCGCCGACCTTGCCGCCTGGCGGGCCGCCCATCCCCGAGCCACCCTGACCGAGATTGAAGCCGAGGTGGACCGCGCGCTGGCCGCCTTCCGGACCCAGACTGTGGTCGACCTCGCCACCGACGAAGGCGACCCACCCCGCTGTCCGGGGTGCGACCGGCCGATGCACCGTCATGGCACGCGCTCCCGAACCCTGGCAACCCGGGACGAAGGGCTGCTCACCCTCTCCCTTCCCCGCTATCGGTGCCCAGCCTGTGGCACCGAGCTTTCCCCCCCTGGGTGAGCGGTTGGGGCTGGTTCCCGGCACCCTTGCCCCCTGGCTGGCCGAGTTGGCGGTCCAGTTCGGAACCGAGACCTCGTTCGCCCGGGCGGCCTCCCTGCTGAGCCAGGCCACGCGCACCCGGATCAGTCCCGACACCGTCCGCCGGCTGACCGAAACCGCCGGGGCGATCTGGTGCCAGCTGGACCTGGACCTGCTCACCGCGCTGGAGACCGCCGCCATGGCCCCCGGTGCCCCCGAGGTGGTCGTGCCCGATGCCGATCCGTTCGCCCCGACCGCCACGATCAGCCTCTGTCTGGATGGAGCGATGGTGCCCCTGGTCGGCGGCGACTGGCAGGAAGTCCGCACGCTGACGGTCGGCGAGGTGGTGACCACGGACGAGTCGGTCCGCACCACCCGCCTGAGCTATGTCAGCCAGCAGGCTCCCGCTGCCCGCTTCCAACGCACGATCGGGGTGGAACTGACCCGGCGTGGGGTCCTGACGCATCCGGGGACGATCGTGGCGATCAGCGATGGGGCCTCCTGGATTCAGGATGCGCTGGATCTGCAGGTGCCGCAGGCGGTGCGCATCCTGGATGTCATGCACGCGGTGGAGTACCTGGCCGATGCCGCAAAGGCCAGCTTCGGCCCCGGCACGGCGGAGACGAGCGCGTGGCTGGGGACCTGGCGTCAGGCGTTGCGCACCGGAAAGGCCGTGGCCGTGGGGAATGCCCTGGCAGCCCTGCCCCCCTCCCCGGAACGGGATGATGCGCTCCGCTACCTGGGCAATCGGCGGGCGATGCTCGCGTACGGCCGCTGCGATCTCGAAGGGTGGCCGGTGGGGAGTGGCGTGGTGGAAAGCGCCAACAAGATCGTGGTGGAGGCTCGCCTGAAGGGAGCTGGTCGGCACTGGAGTCCCGGGTCGGTGAATCCGATGGTGAGCCTTCGCGCCCTCGTCGCCAGTGAGCGATGGGAACGGGCCTGGCCCCGGATCACCGCCGCCTGGCCATCGCATCACCGGGACGCTCGCGCGGTCACCACTCCGCCTGCCTGATTCCACCAAATCTGCGTCACACCCTCACCGCAACCCCTCACGGCGAGCTGCCGCAGGCCTCGCGGTGCGCCATGATGGCTCGCGCGACAGCAGTCACCGACCGTTCCCAAGGACGTCTCACGGAATAGGCAAGCAACTCCCTGCCGCCTCCCGGCGTCGTGGGCTGACACCTGCCTCTAGTGGAGAGAACGCCGAAAAGCGGTGCTATACTCCGGCCACGGTCAGGCAGAAGAGACACCTCCTCCCAGTCATCGTCGCTCTCTCCGCCGGCAGCAACGCACCCAACGATCTTGCCGCTGCCCCCTGCCGCCGTCGCCCGCGCCGATTACCCCGGTACACGGTCCGCCCCACGGCCGATTTCGGGACTCGCCTGGACATCCGCATGAAATCAGACTCCCTCCGCATCTGGCTCCGACCCGGCATCGGCATCAAGCGCTGGATCGTGCTCGGCATCCTCTGCATGATCACCATCTCCCTCGCGCTCGCCATGTTCGCCGCCTGGATCTACCGGAACTACGATGTCCCCGCCGGATCGCAGACGCTCGTGCGCCTCGTCACCCTCCAGTTCGTGCCCCACCCCATCCGCGAGATCGGCCTGCTCCTCGTCGCCAGCGCCGTTCTCATCCTCGCGTTCTTCCGCCTCAGCGCCTCCATCATCGCGCCCTTCCTCGCCCAGGATGCCTCCGGTCGCGATCTCTCCGTCATCGTCTCCGAACATCGGTTCGGGCCGGGCACGCCCGAGCTGAACGTCGTCGCCATCGGCGGCGGCACCGGGCTCAGCGCCCTCCTGCGCGGCCTCAAGCTCGCCGACATCAACCTCACCGCCATCGTCACCGTGGCCGACGACGGGGGCAGCACCGGCCGCATCCGCTCCGCCTACAACATCCCGGCACCGGGAGACCTCCGCAACTGCCTCGTCGCGATGGCCGACGACGAATCCGCCATGGGCAAGCTCTTCGACTACCGCTTCAGCGGCACCGACAGCGAGCTTTCCGGACACTCCTTCGGCAACCTCTTCATCACTGCCATGACCCAGGTCAGCGGCTCCTTCGACCACGCCGTGATCGAATCCGCCCGCGTCCTGAACGTGCGCGGCAAGGTGATGCCTTCCACCATCGAGAACATCGACCTGTGCGCGTATATGGAAGATGGAGAGATCGCCCGCGGCGAATCCGTGATCGCCCACGACGAGCGGAAGATCGACCGCATCTTCCTCAGCCCGGAGAGCCCGGACGGCTACGAACCCTCGTTGCAGGCGATCCTGAACGCCGACCTGATCGTGCTCGGTCCGGGCAGCCTCTACACCAGCGTGCTGCCGAACCTGCTGGTGGAGGGCGTCGACCAGGCGATCAAGTGGTCACGTGGGGCGACGGCCTACGTCTGCAACGTCGCCACCCAGCATGGCGAGACGGATCACTTCGGCTACCGCGAGCACATCCGCGAAGTCGTCACCTATCTGGGCGAGAACCGGCTCGACTACGCCATTGTGAACAGCAACCCCGCCGCCGCCGGCACCGCCGTCGCCAGGGGGCTGGACGTGGACGCCGTCGACTGGGACGGAGAGGCGTCGCTGGACGGCGTGACCCTGATCGCCCGCGACGTGGTGAGCGATCGCAATCCGCTCCGCCACGACCCCGCCAAGCTCGCCGAAGTCCTCCTCGACATCGCCCGCGAGGCCCGAGCTGCATCCCTCAACACGCCGCGCCCGACCATCGAATCGATGCGGGAGCACGAGGACGACAAGGTCTCGGTCGCCGCCTGACCCCAGCCTGCTCGCGATCCACGAATGCACCCCACTCACCACTGGCCGATCGACCAGCGCAGTGCGGACCCGCGTTCACATGTCCCGGCGCGATTCTTGGTACTCTTGACAGGACAAAGGGCGGCGATGCTCAGGGCCTGTCCACGAGCATTGCCCGCCAATCGAGCCTAGCGCTGGAGTACCGTTCATGGTCTACAAGGTTGGTATCAACGGGTTTGGCCGCATCGGCCGCCAGGTTTACAAGGCGGTTCACGAGGGCGGCTTCTCCGACCTCTTCGAGATCGTCGCGGTCAATGACCTGACCGACAACAAGACGCTCGCCCATCTCCTCAAGTACGACTCCACCTACGGCCAGTTCGATGGCGAGGTCTCCTACGACGAGGACGGCCTCATCGTCAACGGCAAGGCCATCAAGGTCCTTGAGGAGCGCGACCCTGCCGCCCTCCCATGGGGCGAACTCGGCGTCGATCTCGTCATCGAGTCCACCGGTCGCTTCACCGATGCCGACAAGGCAAAGGCCCACATCGAGGCCGGCGCCAGGAAGGTCATCATCTCCGCGCCAGCGAAGGGTGAAGACCTCACGATTGTCCTCGGCGTGAACGAGGAGTCCTACGATCCCGCCGTCCACACCATCATCTCGAATGCCTCCTGCACCACCAATTGCCTCGCCCCGGCGGCCAAGGTCGTGCACGACACCTTCGGCATCGAGTCCGCAATGATGACCACCATCCACTCCTACACTGCCGATCAGGTGTTGCAGGATGGCCCGCACACGGACCTCCGCCGCGCTCGCGGTGCTGCCCAGAACATCGTCCCCACCACGAGCGGCGCCGCCAAGGCCATGTCGCTCGTGATGCCGGACCTCAAGGGCAAGTTCGATGGCTTCGCCCTCCGCGTGCCGACGCCGACGGTCTCTATCGTGGACTTTGTCGCGGTCACCTCGAAGCCAGTTACCGTCGAGGCGGCGAACGCCGCCTTCAAGGCCGCCTCCGAGAGCGACGCGCTGAAGGGCATCCTCGGCTACACCGACGAGGAACTGGTCTCCACGGACTTCAAGGGAGACTCCCGCTCCTCCATCATCGACTCCAAGCTGACCCAGGTGATGGGCGATCACATGTTGAAGGTTGTCACCTGGTACGACAATGAATGGGGCTACTCCTGCCGTGTCGCCGACCTCGCCGCGCTGATCTGCGAAAAGGGCTTCCCATCCTAGAGGATATCCGGCTTCGCCGGATGGGTCAGACCAGCTGACCCACTACGGAGGACGGCAACCCTTTCGAACTCGGCTGTAGATCACAGCCACGAAGGGCCCCCGGGCAGACGACACCGTTACAGGGACGGGCGATCACAAGGATCGCCCGTCCAAGGCCGATGCCCTGATGCTTCGCAATCTTCTGCTCCCGCCGGTGCCCGACATCGGTCGGGGGCAGTGTTCATTCGTGGCCCCGTCCATCGGACTTCCGCCAGGAGCACCCCATGACCAAGCGATCTGTCACCAGCGCCGACGTTGCCGGCAAGCGGGTCCTCACCCGCGTCGATTTCAACGTTCCCATCAAGGGTGGAGTCGTCCAGGATGACACCCGCATCCGCGCCGCTCTCCCGACCATCGCATGGCTGCGCGACCACGGTGCCCGCGTCATCCTCACCAGCCACCTGGGACGCCCCAAGGGTGCCGTGAAGGAGGACCTTCGGCTCGCCCCCGTCGCCGCGCGCCTGAGCGAACTGATCGGTGCACCAGTCGTCTCCGCCATAGATCTCGTCGGTCCCGACGCCAAGGCGAAGGTCGCCGCGATGCAGGATGGCGACGTCCTCCTGCTGGAGAACTCCCGCTTCGAGCCGGGCGAGGAGAAGAACGATCCCGCCCTCGCCCGGCAACTCGCCGATCTCGCCGACCTGTACGTGAACGACGCCTTCGGGGCCGCCCACCGCGCCCACGCCACCACCGAAGGCGTCGCCCACCTGCTCCCCGCCTACCTCGGCCTGCTCATGCAGCGCGAGGTGGACACCCTCGGAACCCTCCTCGACAGTCCCGCCCGCCCCTTCGTCGCGATCATTGGCGGTGCCAAGGTCTCGGACAAGATCGCCATCCTGGAACACCTCGTCGAAAAGGTGAGCTACCTGCTCATCGGCGGCGGCATGGCGAACACGTTCCTGCTCGCCCAGGGCTATCAGGTAGGCTCCTCGCTCGTGGAGCCCGATCAGGTCGATCGCGCCCTCCGCATCCTCGCCGACGCCGAGAACGCGGGAGTCGGCATCGGCCTGCCCACCGATGTCGTCGTCGCGAAGGCCATCGACGCAGACGAAGGCGCGGTCATCGGGCTGGATGACATCGGCGATCGGGCCATCTTCGACATCGGCCCGGACACGGCCACCGCGTACGCCGAACATGTGAAGAAGGCGAACACCATCCTTTGGAATGGCCCCCTCGGCGTCGCGGAGAACCCCGCCTTCGCCCGCGGCACCGAGGAGGTGGCCGAGGCCGTTGCCGCCAGCACCGGTTTCACCGTCATCGGCGGTGGCGACTCCATCGCCGCCATCGAGAAGCTCGGGCTCGCCGACCAGATCGATCACATCTCCACAGGCGGCGGTGCATCGCTGGAGTTCCTTGAAGGGAAGGAGCTTCCCGGTATCGCCGTCATCCCGGACGCCGCCGATACGGGAGACGTGGCATGAATCGAACCCCGCTTGCCATCGCCAACTGGAAAATGAACACCGATCTCGATACCGCGCGCGTGCTGGCTCAGGCCGCCCGCGACACGCCCGCTGGCGAGCCGCTCGACCTCGAGATCGCGCTCTGCCCGCCCTTCCCGTGGATCGTTCCCATCGCGGACATCCTCGAAGGTTCCCCAGTCGGACTCGGTGCGCAGGATTGCTCCCCCCATAGGGACGGCGCGTTCACCGGCGATGTCGCCGCCGCAATGCTCGCGCCGTGGTGCGGATTCGTCCTCGTCGGCCACTCCGAACGCCGCCACGGGCACGGCGAAACCGATCCCGTCGTTCGTCGCAAGCTGGAGGCTGTCCTCGCGGAGGGGATGCATCCAGTCCTCTGCGTCGGCGAACTGGAATCCGAGCGGGAGGCTGGCAACACCGCCGCCGTCATCCAGGAGCAAGTCCTTGCCGCGTTGAGCGGGCTGCCGGAATCCGGCATCTCCCGCGTCGTCATCGCCTACGAACCCGTCTGGGCGATCGGCACCGGGCGCACCGCGACCGCCGATGATGCGCAAGAGGTCGCGGCGCAGATCCGTGCGATCCTCACGACACTCGCCCCGGAACAGGCCGACGCGATTCGCATTCTGTATGGAGGAAGCGTGAAGGCGGGCAACGTAGCCAACCTCACCGCTGGGCCGGACGTCGATGGCGTACTGGTCGGCAGCGCCAGCCTCGATCCAGCGGGCTTCGACGCGCTCTGCCGGGCCTTGGCCGACGCGCCCCGTGCCTGACAACAGGCGAAACATCGAACGCCCAATCGCCGGGATTGGGCGTTCTCCCCGCGGATAGGAATTGAACGCCGCCGCGTGGGATGGTACGCTCAGCGTCGACAAGCACCGGTCGCTGAACCGGCGTCGATGTCGCCAGCAATTGGGATGAAGGACGGTCAGGTCTCGTGCAGATAGCCCTCAACCTCTCGACAATCATCGTTGCCATTGTGCTGATGGTCACCATCCTGCTTCAGAGCAAGACCTCGGCATTCGGTGGCGGCATGGGCGGCGATTCCGGGTCCATCGTGAAGACCCGCCGCGGCTTCGAACAGACGCTGTTCCAGTTCACGATCGGAACGGCTGTCGTCTTTGTTGTGCTCTGCGTCCTCAGCGGCCTGCTGCTCTAGCAAGCTGACTGGGCGGGAGAATCCCAAACTAGCGACGCATTCTAATGGGGCGGTCCTGTGGCACATACGCTCCTCTGTGTACCCGTCGTGTTGACAGGCCATTCGGCGCAAGCCGTTTGAAACCGGCAAGAACGAGGAATACAATGTGCCCGACATCGAGCAAGTCATATCGGATCGGACTTGTGAGATGCAACCGCCAGTGTCCGTGGAGGATCGTCAGTCATGCCATTCGGAATTGGGGCTCCTGAGCTCGCCATCATTCTCGTCATCGTGGTGATCATCTTCGGGGTCGGCAAGCTGCCGGAAATCGGGGGCGCCCTGGGCAAGGGCATCCGCGAGTTCAAGACCGAGTCCGGTGTCGATGAGAACGGGAAGCCGATCGACGACGCCAAGCTCGACAAGGGCACGTCCACCACGGCGTCCACCCTCACCGCGACCTCCAAGTCCGCTGAGGATGTCGTCAAGAAGCAGCCGGTGGGCTCGGGCGTTCGCGCCGACGACATCTAGGTCGTCACGGAACCTCGTTCACCACGCCACCATGCGATTGCGAATGGGGTTTCCTGGGGGAATGGCCGGTGTGGGAGCAATGCTTCCCAGCCGGCCATTCCCATGCCCGCTCCATCACCTGCGCCGGCATCTTCCGCTCCGCCCACGCCGCGCCCAACCGGACGCCGCCCACCCAGACCGATGAGGGGCCACCCCGATCATGACTGATTCCAGGCCGTCCGACACCATCTCCACCCCATCGGACTTCAGCGGCACCACCGACCTGCCAGCCGCCGACAGCGCCCAGCCAGAAGCCACCACCACCGCGAATCCGGAACCCGCGAAGAAGCGATCCTCCGCCACGCGCGAGATCATCGAGACCCTCATCCTCGCTCTCGTCATCTTCGTGCTCGTGCGGGCCGTCGTCCTCAACTTCAAGGTCGATGGCCACAGCATGGACTACAGCTTCGACAACGGTGAGATGCTGCTGGTCAACCGCAACGCCTACTTCGACCTCGGCACCTCGAAGATCACGGGCTGGCTCCCCTTCTGGGATGACCACGACTACCTGTTCGGAGGCCCGAAGCGCGGCGATGTCATCGTCTTCAACCCGCCCATTACCAACAACGACAAGCCCTTCATCAAGCGCGTCATCGGCCTCCCCGGCGATACCGTGGAGACCCGAGGCGGCATCGTCTACGTCAACGGCGTTGCCCTCGACGAACCCTACATCAGCGGTCGGCAGACGCTCTGCAACAACGGTTCGCAGGACTGCGCGCCGGTCACGGTGCCCGAAGGCGAGATCTTCGTGATGGGGGACAATCGCACCAACTCCGAGGATTCCCGCTACTTCGGCACGGTGCCCGTCAAGAACGTCATCGGCAAGGCGTGGGTCACCTACTGGCCGAAGGACGACATCGGCGTTGTCCCGCACTATGACTACGATTACGTCCCGGCCCCATCGGCCACGGCCACGCCGGAGTCGTAGCGAAGCGCCCCCACCGCACCAACAACCCATCGCGAGACGGCTGGACGGGACACCCCACCAGCCGTCTCGCCATTCCCGAGGATGGCGGCGAGACCATCCCCGCGTGCCATGCGTTCATAGGGTGCAGGCATGCCTCAACCCACCCGGACGGCCAACTGTCGCACCGCCCGGACCGCGTGTAGAATGTCTGTCAGGGCACAAGGCACCCGAGCTGTGCCGATCGCGTTCTCGCAGAAGAACGCGCAGCGACGCCGTCGACATTGGTCGACTCCCACCGGGCCAGGGGTGCCGCAGAAAGGGCCGGAGACCACCATGATCGAAGCCACCGTCGAAAGCATTCGCGTCAGCCTGATTACCCAGCACCGGGTGGTTATCCTCAAGGAACTCGAGGGCGACCGGCATCTCCCCATCTGGATCGGCGCCTATGAGGCCGAGGCCATTGCCATGGAGTTGCAGGGAATCAGCGCCACACGCCCACTCCCCTACGATCTCATGCAGACCATGCTCACGGACCTCGGGGCGACCGTCGATCGCGTGGTGATCGCCGATCTCAACGATCAGGTCTACTTCGCCCGGATCGTGCTCGATCACGCAGGACGATCCATCGACATCGACAGTCGCCCGAGCGATGCCATCGCCCTCGCCGTCCGCGTCGGCTGCCGCATCCTGGTCGACGAATCGATCATGGAGCGGGCGGGCGTCGCCGTCGATGACGACGACCTCGATATCGATGCCACGCTCCCGCCATCGTCCGGCATCCTCGATGCCGAAACGACGCCAGAGCCGTCCACGCCGGAGACGCTGGCGCCCTCCTCCGAGTCGACTGCCTCCCGCGTCGACAACGAGCAGCTCTCCGTCTTCCGCGACTTCATCAATTCGCTCGATCTCGACGATTTCGATCGCCGTCGCACGAACTGACCGGCTCATCCCACGCCAACGCCCATTGCCCCTCATCCCTGTCTCAACCCTATGGAAGGAACGTCTCAGACCACCATGGATTCCGAAGTTCAGATCAAACAGATCGTGCTCGACCGCATCGAACGCTGCGCCGTCTGCCACCGTGAGTTCCAGGCCGAGGATATCAAGGTCATCTCCCGTCGCCCCGATGTCTGGACGATGCTCGTGGAATGCGAGGATTGCCACGCGCGCAACTTCGTCGCTGCCGTCATGAATGATGGCGATCCCCACGCCGCGCAGCTCGCCCTCCGCCGCCTCACCGAGGAAGCGGTTACCGCCAGTCGCATCGACATCGACGAAGCCGAACCCGAGTTCGATGCCGAGTTGACCCAGGAATACGCCACCGCCCCTGGCACGCCCGCCATCGATGCCGGCGACGTCGTGGACATGCACGAGTTCCTGCAGGATTTCGACGGCGACTTCCGGGTTCTCTTCCGCTGACCCATCCTCATGACACCGTCTTTCCCCCGGTTCCGCGCGTCGCGGTTGCCGGGGGATTCGGCGTTCAGGCAGTCGCCCCCTCCTCTCCGCGAACGAACATGGCTTCGCAGGTGACAATCGTTCCTGCGAGGGTGCATCGCCCTGCTATACTGCCCGCAAGGATTTTGTGATCGTCTTCACACTGCCACGGGGTGCAGTGACGCTCCTCGAGAGACGGCAGGGAGGGTGGCCGAGTGGCTCACGCCGAGCAAATGCATGTACCGCTTCCAGTACCCGCCCCATTCACCGGGCGGCAGGAGATCGACCTCGACGTTGTTCGAGAGCTCCTCTCCCATTTTCATTACAACGACTTCGAGGAGGCGCAGGAGCTCATCCTGTCCGCCCTCCAGGAAGTGAACGAGCATTTCGGCTGGGTCTCCCCCGAAGCTGCCGAGCTCGTCGCCGATCATCTCGGCACCACGGTGAACCGTGTCTTCGGACTTCTCACCTTCTATGCCGACTTCCGGACCGCTCCACGCGGGCATCACCACCTCTTGATCTGCCACGGCATGTCGTGCTACGTCCTCGGCTCCCAGCAGCTGGTACAGGAACTCCGCGACTCCTATGGCATCGCTGACGGCGATACGACGCCGGACGAGATGCTCAGCGTGCAGGTCGTCAACGGCTGCCTCGGGGTGTGCGATCGCTCGCCAGTGGTCAAGCTCGACGACACCTACGTCGGAGACGTCACACCCGACTCCCTGAACGACCTCCTGCAGCGCGCCGTCGCCGGTCGCGCCGCCGCCGAAGCCGCCGTGCGCGGCGAAATCGCCGGATAAGGAGAGCCCCCCGAATGGTTCACGTCGCTCCCAGCGAACACCTCTCCCGTCTCTCCTCGAAGGAAGACTTCCAGACCTTCCGCCAGCAGGCCCACGCCCGCTGGAATGGCATGTGGAATGGCGACAAGGTCGTCGCCAGCGTCGGCGTCGGCAGCAGCAGCATCGCCAAGGGTGCCCTCGACGTGCTCGACCGCGCCCGGCAGGAACTCGGCTCCGATGGCATCGTGCGCGAAGTCAGCGGCAACGGCGCCTTCTGGATGGAACCGTGGATCGAAGTCAAGCGCCCCGATGCGCCGCCCGTCGTCTACGGCCCCGTCACCGCCGATGAGGTTCCCGCAGTCCTCGCCGGATCACGCCAGGATCTCGCCGTCGGCGTCCGGGGCGACGAGGCATTCGACGGCATCCAGCCGCTGAACGCCCATCCCTTTTTCGCGCTGCAGAAGCAACTCCTTATGCGCAATTCCGGCGTGATCGAGCCGGACAGCATCGAGGATGCGATCGCGCGCGGAGCATACGACGCCTACTTCAAGGTCCTCTTCGAGATGTCCGCAGAGGATGCAATCGCCGAAGTTACCGCGGCCACCCTGAAAGGCCGGGGAGGCGGGGGATTCCCGGCTGGCATCAAGTGGGAAAGCGGCCGCAAGGCGCGCAACAACCCGAAGTTCGTCGTCTGCAACAGCCACGAGGGCGAGCCGAACGTCTACAAGGACCGTCACCTTCACGAGAGCGATCCCCATCGCATCCTGGAAGGCATCCTCATCGCCTGCGTCGTCGTTGGCGCCGAGCGCGGCTACAACTACATCGGCGGTGAGTATCCGCTCGCCATCCGCCGCTTCCGCAAGGCCGTCGCCGACGCCGAGCGCCTCGGCCTGATCGGCAAGAATGTCCTCGGCACCGGCAAGAACGTCGCCTTCCGCGTTCGCACCGGCGGCGGCGCCTACGTCTGCGGCGAGGCTTCCGCCCTCATGTACTCCGTGATGGGCGTGCGCGGCCAGCCCCGCACCAAGCCGCCCCGCTCCGTCGAGGAAGGACTCTGGAAGCGCCCGACCGTGGCCAACAACACGGAGACGCTGGCCAACATCCCCGACATCATCATCAACGGCGGCGCATGGTACGCCAGCATGGGCACGGCGGACACGACCGGCACCAAGCTGATGACCAACCAGGGACCGATGAACCGTCACGGCGTCGTCGAGGTGGAGATGGGCATGACGCTCAACACCCTCTTCAACGACATTTTCGGCGGCATGCGCGAGGGTTATACCTTCAAGGGCGTGCAGACCGGCGGCGTCTCCGCCGGACCGCTGAAGGCCGAACACCTCGACGAGCCGGTCGATTTCACCTCGCTCGACAAGTTCGGCGGCATGCTTGGATCCGGCGGCTGGGTGATCTTCGACGAGAACGTCTGCGTCGTGGACTTCGCCCGCTACCTCACCGCCTTCAACCGCTACGAATCCTGCTCCAAGTGCGTGCCCTGCCGCCTCGGCAACCCGGCGCTGGTGGAAATCCTCGACCGCATCCGGTTCGGACGCGGCACGCTGGAGGATCTGACGCTCATCAAGCGCACCAGCAAGCACATCATCGAGCTCTCGCTATGCGGGCTCGGCCAGGTTGCACCGGTGCCATTGATGGGCATGATCGAGCACTTCGAGGAAGAGTTCCGAAAGCACATCGTCGATCACGTCTGCCCGACTGGCACCTGTCCCATGTCGGCGCCGGAATCCGTGGTGACGATGCACGAGGCGCTTGCGGCGGACTGACAGCAATCGACCAGAAAGGCGAGGGCGCATGCGCCCTCGCCTTTCTGCGTTTCTTCGACAATTTCTGGTCACAACCGGGCGGAACGATCAAAGCCCCTGTACGAGGCTCCGGACAATCTCCGCCACAGGACGATCGCTCGCAGCACGATACCCGGTGCCAGCCCAGAGGTGGAGATTTTCCGGATCGCCAGCCCGCGCGGCGGCCTGCCGGATCGGGCGTGTCAAATGATGCAGCTCCGGATATCCGAGTGGCGCATCCGCCTCGTGACGACTGATGAAACTGTTGCGCAATGCCCGTGCCGGACGCCCGGTAAACGCCTTCGTCAGCACCGTCTCGGAAAACCGGGGGGCCACCAACGCGTCCTTGTGGACCTGCGATGCGCCGGACTCCTGCGCCCGCAGGAATAACGTCCCAACGGCGACCGCTTCGGCCCCTGCCTGGACCAGGTCTCGCACCGAATCCGGCCCATCGACACCACCGGCGGCGACTACCGGCAGGGACGATCCTGCAATCACGCGACGAACTAACTCCGGCAGGGGGATCGCGGCGATCTGGCGATCCGGGGCGAAGGTTGCGCTGTGCCCACCCGCGCCATACCCCTGCACGATCAGTCCATCGACCCCTGCCTCTTCGGCGGCACGTGCCTCGGTCGGAGTGGTGACGGATGCCAGGACGCGGGAACCCACACCCCGAAGCGCGTGGATATCACGTCTGGCCGGAAGCCCGAACGTGAATGAGACAGCTGGCACTGGATCGGCGAGCAGCAAGTCCAGCTTCGCTGTCCAGAAGTCCTCATCGCGGACCGGCGACATCGCGAGTTGCAGGCCGTAGCGATCGGCCTCCGGCTGCAGTCGCATCGCATAGGCGAGATAGGCTTCGCTGCTGAGATCGTCCGATGCCGAAACGAAGACGTTGACGCCGAAGGCCCCACCAGTCGCGCGCATGCGGCCGATTTCATCAGCCAGCGCATCGGGCGTCTTGTATCCGCCTGCCAGGAAAGGGAACCCTCCGGCCTTTCCGACGGCCGTGGACAACGCCACGGTCGTCGGCCCTCCCGCCATCGGCGCGGCGACAATGGGAAGCGATGATTCCAGCAACAGCGATCGAGGCACTGCGTTCTATCCCTCGCCTATCCCAACGAAATCTCCGTCCCGAGGCCACGATCGATCGCCAGTTCGATCGCGCGTCGCGCCACGACGACATCCTGCACGGCATTCCCGACCGACTTGAAGAACGTCACATCCTCGCCCGACGTCCGGGGCGCGACCCGCCCTGCCGCCACCTCGCCCAGCTCGGCCACAACGTGCGTCTCGTCGATCGCACCCTCGTCGCGCGGGATGATGAGGTCGCCCCCTTCGGCCCACGCCGACTCGCGGTGATCGACCACCACCTTCGCGCGCGCCACGGTCTCGCCTGGCACCTCACGCATCTGCGGCGTGAACGATCCCACCCCATTGATGTGCGTCCCCGGCCGCACCCAGGCATCATCGAAGACGGGCGTGGAGGACGTCGTGGCGGCGCAGACGATGTCCGCCCCCTCGACTGCCGTTCGCGCGTCTGTGGTGGGCTCCAGGCGGTCCAGAAGGTGCGGCCAGTCGCGGGCCACCGTCTCCCGGAAGCGATCCCACGATTCCGGCGAGCGATGCACGACCGCGATCCGCTCCAGATCGCGGACCTCGGCGACAGCTGCTGCCTGCGTCACGCCCTGCACACCCGCCCCGATCACCGCCAGTCGCGTCGCATCGGGACGCGCCAGCAGATCGGTCGCCGCACCAGAGACCGCCCCCGTCCGCAAGGCAGTCAGAAACGCGCCGTTCAGCAACGCCTTCGGCACGCCAGTCTCCTCATCCAGCATGCAGACCATCGCGTTGCCGGTCGGCAACCCTCGTGCCGGATTCTGGGTAAAGATGGAAATCACCTTGAACCCCAGCGCATTCAGGCCCGGCAGGTACGCCGGCATCACCAATGTCGAAGACGTTCCCGGCTCGACGTCGATCACCGTCCGCATCGGCACCACCGCATTCCCGAGCGAAAGCTCCTGGAACGCCAGCTTCATCAACTCGATCGCCTCCGCCATCGGCACCAGGCTCTTCAGATCGTCACGCGCAAGCACCAACATGCCCATCATCCCCTCAACTCAACGCCCCGCTCGCCCGGGCGGAACGCGATCACGCTCGCCTCCCGGCCCGGACTCCGATGCGCCGAGTGTATCGAGCCGACCGCGCACGGGCAATTCCTGTCAGGCGCTCTTCACGCATGACCATCCAGGGCCGCGCCGCGCCACTCCCTCGTTCTCGTCGGACTATGACACCGCCGCAGGACCATGCGAACCAGAGAAATAGTCCACGAAATGATCCCGATGGGATCATGGCAGCGTTGCACCATCCCGTACACTTCAGTGACAAGAAGGCAAGCTGGGGAGATCGTCTGCCGAGTGCAGCCTCCCCACCAAACCACCCGTTCGTCCCATCCGATTGGGGCAGTGAAGACAGCCACTGATAGTACGCTTCTCCCGTTCCCACGTCACGCCGATTGGGCGTGGACTGATACCAGCGAGCTCCAAGCCGGAATCAAGCAGATTCGCATTCCGAACGGACACACTGTCCGAACGACCGTCCAGCGAGTCAGTGCCACATAGACAACCCACCGGTCGCCGACTACAATCAGGGCCGACGGGGTGGTTCTCTCCAAGATTCCGTTTGCAAGCCCTCGACGCTTTGGGGAGCAACGAGAGCCTGGAGACGCGCGTCCCAAACGTGCCCCGTGGGGAAGGGTTCATCCGGCATGCCGCCACAAAGACGAAAATGCGCCTCGTGCCGCTATTTCCAGTCGAATAACCTCAACGGCAACGGCTGGTGCACGCATCCGGAACGCCAGACGTCGAGCGATGTGCGCCTCCTCGTTCGCAAGGATGAACTCGCCTGCCGCAACTCCTGGGGAAATGACCTTTGGGTGAGCGCCACCGGCGAGCAACCAGTCGCCGCGCCCGCCTCGGAGACCGACACCTCTACCCAGCTTCCCATTGCCATGCAACGCCGCGACGACGAGGTCACCTCGGTCGTCCATCGCGATGCTCCCGCCCGGCGAGATCCGCAGGACGTTGTTGAGCGCGACGACATCATGGTCGTCGAGGCGTCACTGGTCCCTGAACTCCGCGCCACCGGCGAAGAGGCCTTGGGCAATGCCGCCGCGCACGCCGATCAGGAGCACCGCGCACGCATCCTCGCTCGCGGAGGAAACCACTCCGCGATTCTGGATGCCCGCGACCGCATTGCCGCTCGCCGCAGTCCGCAGGCAGCCTCCAGCGCCGACACATCCGCCGAAGCACCGCAGGGGGATCTCCCCCCGGTCGCCAGTGATGACGCGCCCAAGACGACCGGTGAATCGAAGAACGCCGAATCTGGCGACACCGAGACGATCGATCTCGCCTCTACGCCGGTTGAAGCGCCCATTCGCCCGCTCACTCCACGCCCTTACGGCCTGCGAGGACGGTTCCTGCCGGCCACGCAACACGATGAGGATGGCGTAGAGAACGCCGACGCACCGGCGAATGATGAGCAGGACGCCTACAACAGCGTCCCCGCCGTCGACCCATCCATCGAACTTCCGCTGATGGATGCGTCCGATCGCGCCAACGTGCAGCCGGAGCCCACGCCGTCGCCAATGAATGCATCCGTGTCCGACACCGAGCCGGTGACGGTCTACGATGCCGTGCTCGAGCGAGCACGCGCCATTCGGACCGCTGCCGGCAAGGAGACCCCCGAGACACCGACGCCAGACCGCGTTCGCGCGGAAGAACTGGCCCGCGAGGAAAAACGCGCCCGCCGCCGCATCACCACGATGCCACCGGCAACGGTTCCCGTGACACCTGCTCCTGCCCCGATGCCGACCATCCCGGCGATGCCTGTGACGGCACCGGTCGCGCCGCGCCGCCCGGAGTTCCATCGCGAGCCGACCTCACCGGCACCTCGCCCCAGTGCCGAGACGCGCCAGCACAATCAGCCGCCCCCTCGTCATGCAGCACCACGCATGGGCATCTCCATCGGAGACCTCAAGCAGGAGATACCATCTCCT
Organism: Thermomicrobiales bacterium; assembly: GCA_049840815.1. Lineage (GTDB taxonomy): Bacteria > Chloroflexota > Chloroflexia > Thermomicrobiales > UBA6265 > JASGDN01. Next base: position 155,649 of record JASGJI010000002.1, read on the forward strand.
GCCACGGCTGGCCTGGATCGGCAGCCCGCGCCAGAACCGGACACCGCGGTCGCCATCGCCCCCGGCATCGATTTCCGCCGCCTGCCGATCCAGGAACAGGCGCCCGAGCGAGCGACCCGGCCAGTACGGTCCGAGGCGCAGGAAGAGCACGTCTACCACGAGGAACCCCTCGTCGCTGACGATGATCCAGGCATTTCAGCGGGATACCATCCTGTCGAAGAGCCATTCAGCGAACCCCGACGCCGCTCGTTTGGCCACTTCCGCAACCCCTGGAAAAAGGACCGCTCCTCCGCGCGAGACCAGCAGATCATGGCCAACGTCCGCGAGGCGCTTGGCGATGACGAGCTTCTCGACGATCGCTTCGCCGACGTCTATGCCGACGAATCAACGATCGAGGTATTGCCGGCCCGTCGCCCGGAGCCAATCCGCCAGCTGCAGGCATCCCCAGACGCTGACGATGTTGTTGCAAACGACGACATGTATCAGGATATTGAGGTAGCCGCTCCCACGCCGCTCCGCCCGACCTCGCAGCGCCCTGCGCCATCGCGAGAATCCGCGCGCGATCAGCAGCCGGCCCAGCCCAGCCGACCGAATAGCCTCTACCGCCCGGTCCACGAAGACATCTATCGCGAATCCAGTCCCCATCCTTCGTCGGAGCCGAATCGGCTGCCGGAGCTTCCCCGAACGAGTGGCCGTATCGAGCGCGACAATGGGGCCACCGTGCTCCGAGTCCGCGCCGAGAGTGTTGACGCGCCGACGTTTGACGACGCGTGGACCTCACCAGACGCGGAGCCGGTTCGCAATCAACCAATGCGGTCATCCCGTGGGGAGCCGATCGCCGATGCCTTCCGCCCGCTCGACACCGAGCCGGTGAAGGTGGGCGTGGACGAGGGCGATCGGTTCGATCCCGCGCGAGCGCTGCGCCTGCAGACCGTCGAAGCCACCATGGCCTCGGTCGAGGCCAGCCCGTGGTCGTTCGCGCCACCGGTGGACCTCGAAAGCATCGATGGCATGGAGGCCTTCCGTGGCCGGCTCTTCGGAGCAGGCGCCGCAGGTCCACAACGCCAGACGCCGTCGCGCCATCCGAACGACGATCTCGTGCTCGATGTCCCGCCCCGTGCAGAGGAGTCATCATCCACGGGCCGACCGGCGACACCGCCAAAGGATTCGCCCCTTCGTTCGGCCAACTACCGCGCTCCCGAACCGGAGCGACATCTCCGGAACGTGGCTCCCGTCGGCATGCCCGCGCAGACGCAGCCGACACGACAGGCACCGGAACAAGCCAACTCCATCGACTACCGGGAGGAGTCAGGCGCCCCTCTCGGGACCGAGGCGGCCGCGCCATCGTTCGATATTCGCGATCTCCTCAGCGAGTCCGCCGAACCGCTGGAGCTCGGCATCACCATCGCCCCGGATGTTCCGCGTGCCTGCCAAACCTGCCGCGACTTCCGGCCATCGGAGAACGGTGAGCGAGGCTTCTGCGCAAACACCTGGGCGTTCACCCATCGCCAGATGGTCAACGCCGACGATCTTCCGTGCCAATCGACCATCGGATGCTGGTGGCTCCCCAGCGATCGAATCTGGATGCCCGAACCGCCCGTCGAGCGGGCGACTCACCGCGTCGATGCCCTGCTCCCGGCACCGCGCCGAAGACAGAGCGGGTAGGGCCAGGCGTCATCCCCGTCCCGTCGGGGCCGTACCAGACCGCCACGATGTACGTACGGGAAATCTCGAGATCGGTCGAGGAAACGCGGAAAAGGAGACAGGCGGCGGAGTAGACTGGTAACAGGATCGTGTGGATGGTCGGAGGGGCCAGCACGATTCCACGCATGCGGAATCCAGTCGCTCGGCCGATCCATCGCATCGGGCCTATGGGCATCGCAACACCGTCAGTGGCGACCCAGACCGCTGACGCACCTCATGGATTCGGCAAGCATCTCGTTCGGGTCATGCACACCGATTGGTGCCATATCGACACCGAACAACCCTGGGACACGTACGATCCATATCAGGCAGCGTGACGGCACCTTCCGTCATGCGTTGGGGAGCCTTCGGAGAGTCCATGGCAGGTTTTGGAGATACGCTCCAACAGGCACGCGCCCGCAAGGGTGTGACCCTGAAGGAAGCAGAACAATCAACCCGCATCAACCGGCAACATCTGTCGGCGCTCGAGAACGAGAAGTTCGACGCGCTGCCGCCGCTGATCTATCAGCGCGGGATCGTCCGCAATTACGCGGTGTATCTCGATCTCGATCCGGCCAAGATGCTCGCCCTGTTCGAGGAAGCCCACGGGACCATCAGCGCACCCGCGCCGCGCGGTGTGGCTGGTGTCGATTCCGTGCCCCCCATCGATATGCCAAGCCACTGGGCCCCGAACTTCGCGATCATCGCGTTCTCGATCGTCCTCGGTGCCATCGTCTTCGCCTGGGGATATAGCGCCTACTTCGCGCAATCTGCCGATACCGGCACCCCCACCGTCGCCATCCCGACGATGACCCCGTTCACGAACGATATCAACCTCCCGACGGAGCAGCCGGTCACCGTCACCGTCACGGTCGCCCCTACGACGCAGCCGACGGCCACCACACCGGCCATCACCACGACCGACGCCGCCACCATTCCCGGTCGCGGCGACAACCAGCGCGGGCAGGACACCACCTCGGCACCGACCACGGAGGTGATCCCACCAACGCAGCAGCCGACCCAGCAGATCGTCGAGCCGACGACGGCACCGACCGAAGATCCCGCCACCGGTGGCGATCTCGCGGGACGCAACCAGCAGCGCCAGGAGACGGCTGTCGCGAACGGCGCAGCTGTCGGAGGAATCTCCATCACGGCTCAGGACCAGGACCTGACGCTGACCGTCACGATCGATGGCGTCGTGGAGTTCGATGGTGTACTTGCCGCCGGAACGAGCACCGACCTCTTCATTGGCTCGAACTTCCAGGTCTCGACATCATCAGGCGTCTCGACCTATTTCACGGATGCCTGTGGCAACGGGTTCCAGCTCGGCTTTGAGGCCGGTCCGGCAAACTACGCATTCTCGGCCGACGGGTCCTGCACCCCTTAATTCCATCGACCGGAAGAAGAGCGACGGCCCCCGGAGCGATCCGGGGGCCGTCTGCGTTTCCTCGCCAGACTCCTCGCTTACGGCCGAGGCACGATCACCCGCACCGATTGGGGCTCGATCCGGAACGAGGCCGGCAGGGTCTCGTTCACGTCCCCATCGACCTGAACCGGGATGTCCCGATTCGCCCGCACGGAGATGCTCACCGCCTGCCGGTGAATGACGTACGGAGACTGCGCCAGCCTCCTCGTCGCCCCCCTCGCCAACGTCCTGGCCACCTCCACGGGAGTCGTCGCGGTGATGACGATCAGGTCCAGCTTGCCGTCGCGCGGGTCGATGTCGGGATGAACCGTCAGTGCCGGGTGAATGATCGCACTCCCATTCGCCACCAGCACCAGGGGTGATACGACCTCGAAAGCCTCCCCATCCGCCTCGACATGGAATGTCGCAGGCTTCTCCCGAAGTGCCGCCGCCGCTGCTGGCAGATAGGCCATCCATCCCACGCGCTTCTTCAGCCGCCTATCGGTCCTCGCGAAAAGCTCGCTATCGAACCCGACCCCCGCCATATGAAGAAACGCGCGATCGTTGCAATACCCCGCATCGATCACGCGTTCCTCATGCGCCCCCCAGAACAGCGCAGCTGCCGCCGATGGGTTCGTTGGCACACCCAGCTGTCGTCCGATGATGTTCGTCGACCCCGCCGCGACGATAGCCAACGGAATGCCACCGCCTTCGAGGCTTCCGGCGACATCCGCCACCGTGCCATCACCGCCGATCGCGACCACCATCGCCGCGCCGTGCGCGCGTTCCCGCGCGATCGTCCGCGCCTCCCCGGCGGACGCCGTGACCTGAATATCCAGCTCAACGCCAGACGGGGCGGTATCGCGGAGCATTGCCAGAATCGGCTCGATTTCCCGGCGGGTGGCGGGATTGGCCACCACCAGCACGCGATCGCCCGATCTCACCGTGCGCATTTCCCGCATCGGCCTCTCCCCCCACAAATGGCAAGGCCCGCCGTCAATCGCGACGACGAGCCTTCCCTGCCAACAAACGAGGTGCGGCCAATCAGGCCTGCTCTTCGTCCGGGCCGAAGATCTGCTCGACGATATACGCAGCGAGCCATGTCGCCGCAGCCGTCAGCACCAGACCCAACACGCCGCGCACCGTATTCTTCATCATCGAGACACCCTCTTTCGGTAATGTCGCAGCCACCGATCAGACACCGTCAGTGTGGCGCAGATTCGACCGCCGCGCCAAGGATCGCGTCAGCGATTTCGGCCACCCGTCGCGATCAGCCCCAACGGAAAGAGCACAACCGGGGCCAGCAACGTCAGATCGCTCACCGTCAGGTTGAACGCGATCACAGATGATGCCCCCGGCAGCCGGTCCAGCAACGCCGTCACAGGGTTCGTAATGCCGTAGACGAACGCGCCGATCCAGATGCGGTCGGTCACCTCCATCGCCGCCAATACCGTCCGCAACAGGATGATCGCCGCCACAGCCGCGTAGACTGTCAGAATCAGTTCCATCGCCAGTTGGGACGTCCCGGCACGGCGTCGCTGCCGCAAGGCGGGGTCGATCATGCGTCCCGCCCCATGGTCAGATCCTGCACGGCATCCACGATTCGCTCCGCCAGCGCCGGTTTCGGCATCATCGGCAGGCGCACGGCATCGCGATCGGGATAGAGGAACATCGCCTCACTCTCGGCGCTTCCAATCGTCCGCACCGCATCGTTCGCTACGATCATCGAAAGTCCCTTCGAAACGATCTTGGCCCGCGCATTCGCTTCCAGATCGTCCGTCTCCGCCGCGAACCCGATCTTGATCAAGCCTGGGCGGTTCGTCTCCGCAATGATGTCGGGATTCCGCACCAGGTCGATCTGCATGGACTCCTGACCGGGCTGCTTCTTGATCTTGCCGCTCGCCTGCGTGCGAGGCCGGAAATCGGCCACCGCCGCCGCCATGATCAGCACGTCGGCATCCACGACAGCCGCCGCCACCGCATCCGCCATCTCCCGTGCCGACTCCACCGGTACGACCTGCATTCCGCTCGGATGCGTGCCCAACGTCGGGCCTGCGATCAGCGTGACATCGGCGCCGCGCCCCATCGCTGCCTCGGCAATCGCGATGCCCATCGCGCCGCTCGACCGGTTACCCAGGTAGCGCACCGGATCGAGCGCCTCCCGCGTGCCCCCCGCCGAGACGACGATCCGCCGTCCAGCCAGGGGACCACCGCGACCAAGCGTCCGCCGCGTCTCCCCAAGGATGCGCTCGATGGCCGCCAACCGGCCATCGCCCCGCGCACCGGACGCCAGATATCCGGATTCCGGCTCCACGATGATCGCTCCGCGTTCGCGCAACATCGCGACATTCGCCTGGGTCGCCGGGTGATGCCACATGTGATGCTCCATCGCCGGTGCAATCACCAGCGGGGCGGTCGTCGCCAGGCAGATGGCCCCCAGCATGTCATCGACGACACCTATCGCCAGTCGCGCGATGGTATTCGCGGTCGCGGGCGCGATCACCACCACGTCGGCGTTCGCCGCCAACGTGACGTGCCCACGACCACCCTCGTCCCACCCGTCGAAGACCGAGGTGAAGACCGGATGGTGCGTCAGCGCCTGAAAGGTCAGCGGCTGCACGAAGCGCGTCGCGCCCTCGGTCATCGCGACATGCACCGCAGCCCCGGCCTGCACGAGCTTGCTTGCCAGATCCGCCGCCTTGTACGCCGCGATGCCGCCACTCACCCCCAGCACGACATTCGCCCCGGAAAGCCCGGTGCGACGTGACGATGGAATCGTAGGCGCGGCAGGCACCGGAGCGGACTCAGGCATGCGCCGCTCCCGATGGGGCGAGCACAGAGACCAGGATCTCCTGCGCCCGCGCAACCGCCGCATCGTCGATCTCGTAGTGCGTCACCATCCGGACGCCGCGCGTGCCGTAGTCAGAAACCCACAGGCCACGCTCGCGGAAGGTCGCGATCGCGGCCGCCTTGTCGATCCCGGCGGGCGGGCGGAAGACGACGATATTCGTCTGCACGGTCTCAAGATCGATCGTCACCCCCGGAATCGCGGCCAGCGTCTCCGCCAGTTGCCTCGCCCGCATGTGATCCTGCGGGAGCCGTCCGATCATCTCCTCAAACGCCACAAGCCCTGCCGCCGCGACGACACCAGACTGTCGCATCGCGCCACCGAGGATCTTCCGCGCGCGCCGGACCTTGAGGATGAAGTCCGCCTCGCCGGTGACGAGCGTGCCGATCGGCGCCGCCAGCCCCTTGCTCAGGCAGAACTGCACCGAATCGACCTGCGCGGCAATCTCGGACACGGGCGCGCCAATCGCCGCTGCCGCATTGAAGACCCGCGCCCCATCCATATGAATCGGCACCCCGCGCCGCAACGAGATCTCCCGCAACTGCTTCAGGTAGTCCATCGAAAGCACCGTGCCACCGCACCGGTTGTGCGTGTTCTCGATGCAGATCACTCCCGTCACCGGATTCGTGATCCCGGGGGTTCGGATCAGCGCCTCGACCTGATCGAGGTCGAGTTGACCCAGCCGATCGTTCTGCACCTGAAAGAGCGGAATCCCACCCAGCGCCGACGCACCGCTCATCTCATACCAGAGGATGTGCGACTCCGTGCCGACAATCGCCTCCACACCCCGGTCGCACCGCGCGAGCAGCGAGGCAAGGTTTCCCATCGTGCCGCTCGGCACGAAGACTGCCGCTTCCTTGCCCATCAGTTCAGCAGCTTGCGCCTCCAGCTCATGGACGGTCGGATCGTCGCCGTATTGATCGTCGCCAACGATCGCCTCCGCCATCGCCCGCCGCATCGAGGGTGTCGGGCGTGTCACTGTGTCGGAACGCAGGTCGATCACCCCCGAAAGGTCCGGTGCCGCCACGCGAATGCCGCTCGTCGCTGTATCACTCATACCATCGTCCTTCGTCGCATCTCATCCCGGAACGCCATGATCGTCACCCCTGCGCGATCCGGTCGTCATCGGCGTCGCTCGGAGCGATCGGAGCGGTCGGATCGCCCTGTCCGCCCGTATCATCGCACGCCAATCCCCGATCCGCGCCAGATTCAGGCCGGCGCCGTCGCGGTGGGCGCCTGCTCGATCAGCCCGCCACCCTGAAAAGACCCGGAATTCGCCCCCTGCGTTCCGCTATCCGGACCAATCGGCTCGATGGTCGGCGATTCGTCCGTCGGGGGAATGATCGGTGGATCGGTTGGGAGCGGGGCTATCGTCTCGGTCGGTTCCGGTTCGATGGTGGCAACCGCCTCAGTTGCGGTTGGCGACTCCGATGGCTCGATCAACTGGGTGGTGGGAGCGGGCAATGTGCTGGTTGCGGTGACGGTTACCGTCGCCGTTGGCGAGACCGAAGGCCCGTTGGGATCATCGCCCTGCATCGTCTGCCAGACATAAAACGCCCCGACCGCCGCCACCACGAGCAGCAGCAGGAGGAACCCCCGCATCACCGCCGACAATCCCCCACCCACGCCAGACGACATCGTCGGCACGGACGGTGGCCCCTGCCGCACAGGAAGCTGTGCGGCAGGTCGCGCCTGAGGTGACGGCCGGGACACGGGACGTGTCTCCGCCGCCGTCTGCGGCGGGCCGGGATGCGGTGCCGGAGCAGACGGCCAGGACCCGTGGACGGACGCATTGCGCAGCGCCTGGCCCATCGCCCCCGCCGAGCGGAATCGGTCCGCCGGACGCTTCTGCAACGCCTGCATCGTCACCGCATCGAGTTCGGCGGAGATCGGCCAGCGCGTCGCCCGCAAGGACGGACGCTCCGGAGTCTCCTGCATGTGCGCCAGCATCATCGCCATTGGCGTCGGCGCGGTAAACGGCAATGTGCCGGTCAGAAGCTCGTACAGCACAACACCGACCGCATAGAGGTCGGTCGGCGGACCGACATCGCGGCCTTCGGCCTGCTCCGGCGCCATGTAAGCCGCCGTCCCGAAGGCGACACCCGCCGTCGTCAGCTGGTTCTGCTCCTCGACCTGCGCGATGCCGAAGTCCGCGACCCGAACCTGCCCGTCATTCCCGACCAGAACATTCTGTGGCTTGATGTCGCGATGCACGATCCCGGCGGCGTGGATCGCGCCCAACCCGGCGAGGATCTGGAGTACGACTTCCCGCGCACGTTCCGGCGGTAACACCCGTTCTCGCACGATCTGGTGCTTCAGATCTTCCCCCGCGACGTACTGCATCACGATGTAGAGTAGATCGTCCTGCCGCCCGAAGTCGTAGATATCGACCACGTTGCCGTGGGAGACCGACGCCGCCGCCTGGGCCTCTCGCTCGAAGCGCTGGACGTACGCGGCATCATGGGCGAACTGCGCGTGGAGGATCTTGATCGCCACCAGCCGCCCGAGGCGGAGGTCCATCCCTCGCCAGGTCGTTGCGAACGCCCCGGACCCGATTTCGACCTGCACCTCATAGCGATCCGCGAGGATCGGGAGCGCTCCTCGTTCCGCGTGTGAATCCGTCACCGTTGCTCGTCAACCTCTGCCTGCGAACTCGGGGCAATCGGTCGCCCGGCTGCCAACTGCATCCCACCATGATACGTGAGCGACCCAGCAATCCGACCAATCCGACGCAGCGTGCGGCTCACCAGCGCTTGAATCCGGGCTCCAACGCTCGAACGATCATGGCCCCCCGCAGCAAATCGGCGAGCCCGCCCCCACAAGATGCGCTGCCTTGCGCCGCCCCGGGTTCGATGCGAAGCTGCAGGCAGTTCGCCCCGCCGGGTTCCCGCGCCAATCGCCAAAGGCTCCCCCGTGTCAGCATCCCCCGCCGCGTCCAGCGGTATTGGCCTCTCCCCGCAGGGCCGGACCATCCTCATCTGGATGTGCGCGCTCATCGCCGCGAATCAGCTCGGGTTCGGCGCGGTGGTGCCGGTGGTCGCCCTCTACGCCAAGGACTTCGGGGTCAGCCAGACCGCCATCGGCCTCACCATCGCGGTCTACGGCCTGGCCCGCTTCCTCGTGAACTACCCCTCCGGCCAACTCGCCGATCGCCTCGGACGCAAGCCCACGCTCGCCATCGGCGGTGCCATCACCATCCTCGGCACCGTCGCCTGTGCCCTTGCCCCAAACTACACGACCTTCCTCATCGCGCGGTTCGTCGCCGGGGCCGGAGCCGCCTTTGTCCTCACCGCCGGCCAGATCGTCCTCACGGACATTGCCGAACCCCACAATCGCGGCCGAGTGATGGCCATCTACACCGGCGTCTTCGTCTTCGCGGTCGGCGCGGGATCGTTTCCTGGCGGCTGGCTGGCGACCCACGTCGGCCTCGCCAGCCCCTTCTGGGCAAATGCGATCCTCGCCGGCGTCGTCACCATTCTCGCGCTGATGTTCGTGCCAGAGACGAGGCCCAAAAAACCGGCGGCCAGCTCAACCTCCGAGCCGGCCAGACTCGGCTTCCGCGAGCAGATCGGGATGCTCGTTGCCATTCCCGGCTTCGCGCTCATCTGCCTCGTCAGCTTCGCCGCCTTCTTCGCCAGGACGGGCGGCCTCTTCAATGTCATCCCCCTCCTGGCGGAGGATCACATCGGGCTCGAGGCGGATCAGATCGGACTCGGCATCGGCATGGTCAGCATCGTCGGCCTCTTCCTGATCTATCCCTCGGGCGCGCTCGTCGATCGCTTCGGCAGAAAGGCCGTCATCGTGCCTTCGGCGCTCTTCTCCGCCGGTGCGATGGCGCTCTTCGCCTTCGCCGATTCCTTCCAGAATTACCTCGCGGCATCCTTCTTCTGGGCGATTGCGTCCGGCATCGCCGGCGCCGCCCCAGCAGCCTACGCCGCTGACCTGGCCCCGAAAGCCCACATCGGCCCCGCCATGGGCCTCTACCGCACCATCGCCGATCTCGGCTACGTCATCGGGCCGCTCCTCCTCGGCACGATCTCCGACCTCGCAAGCCCGCGTGTCGCCCTGGGGGTGACGACCGGGCTCCTCGTCGCCTCCGGCCTGCTCTTCCTCGTCCGCGCTCCAGAGACATGGTCTGCAATGCAGATGGAACGAACACAGGACAAAGCCGCCGCAGACTGACTGCGACGGCCCGAACGTCTCGCTTCACTCACGCCGACTTCGCGTCCGGATCGATCCCGATCTCCCCGATCGCGCCCCGAGGGACACTCCATCGTCGCATGCGAACGATCTGGGCCAGGGTGTGGGCCAGCACATCGGGCGCGACGGGACGACGCAGGACGCGCAAGCGATCGGTCGCGGCCTCCGGAATGGCGGGACTCGTCGAACCCGGAACCACCACGATCACCGGCCCCCGGCACAACCCGCCGATCCAGCGTCCGAGCCGCAATGCGTCCGCCGTTGGCAGGAACAGGTCCACGACGACCACCGCCGGAGCGCATCGCCGCGTGAACGCCACGAAATCGTCGTCGATCGCGCCGACCAGCACGGGCTCCAGCCCGACCTCGATCACGGCGTCACGCAGCGTTGCCGCAAACCGGGCATCGTCTTCGACGAGAAGAATGCGCGATGGCGATGCAAATGGGTTGTGAGGGAACGACGTTTCGGCATACACCGCCCCGTCGTCGCCGAAGTCCATCATGGCTCTGACTCCCGACAGCGAACACTATTTGCTCAGTCTGACAGGAGAAGTAGGCGGGGATATGTACGGCCAATTAAGGTATCGGTAAAGCTTTACTCACGCACGCCGAGGCGCGCCCGCTGCTGCCGCTGGAACGCGGCCTCACGCAAGGTCCGCCGTTTCTTCTGTCCACTCTTGCGGGTCAACGGCAACGTGAACCGGAAGGTCGCCCCCTCGCCGGGAACGCTCTCGACCGAGATCTCCCCTCCATGCGCCTGCACGATGTTCTTCGCGATAGCCAGGCCGAGACCCGTTCCACCGGAATGCCGTGCCTTGTCCGACTTGTAGAAGCGCTCGAAGAGACGTTCCTGCTCCGCGAATGGCACCCCCACGCCGGTGTCCGAGACGCGCGTCACCAGTACATCCTCCCCCCGCTCCACACCGATCGTGATGAAGCCTCCCGGCGGGGTGAACTTGATCGCATTGTGGACGAGATTCAGCAGCACCTGCTCGATGCGCACCCGGTCGATCGCAATCGGCTCGAGCCCCTCCCCGATCTCCACGTCCAGGGTGAGCTTCGCGCGGTCTACCTGGGCCTGCAGGCGGTCGGCGGCATGTTCGGTCACTTCCTTGAGGTCGTGGACCTCCAGATTCAGCGGAGACCGCCCCGCTTCCAGCCGCGCCATGTCCAGCAGGTCTTCCACCAGCGCCGTCAGGCGGTCCACCTCCACCAGAATGCGTTCGACAAACTGGCTGGCCAGCTCCGGCTCGTCCAGCGCTCCCGCCTCCAGTGTCTCCGCCAACGCCCGGATGGACGTCAGCGGTGTGCGCAACTCGTGGGAGACATTCGCCACGAACTCTCGCCGCACCTGCTCCAGCTGACGCATCCGTGTGACGTCCCGCAACACCGCCAGCCCGAGCCGCTCCTGGCGCCCTTCGGCCATCTGCGTCGTGACGAGCAGCGTCCTGCGGTCCACGCCATGCTCGACCGTCGCAACCTCGCGGCTGTGGGCCTGCAGCGTACGTTCCAATTGCTCCACGATCTCGTGGTCGCGCACGACCTGGGGAAAGGGACGACCGATCGTGCCCAGGCCCGATGCCTGGAGAAGGTGCTCCGCCGCCCGGTTCAGCTTCAGCACAATCCCCTGATCGTCGGTCAGGATCACGCCGTCTTCCAGGCCAGCCATCACGGCCTGCAACCGGTTGCTCGTCAACTCGATGGCAGCAATCGAGGACTGAAGCTCGGATGCCATCCGGTTGGAGCTCCACCCGAGCTCCATCACTTCACGCGGCCCCGTCGGAACCACGCGCGAGTCGAGGTTTCCGTCCGCCAGCGCCTTCAGCTGCGATTCCAGCGTCTCGATGGGGCGGGCAATCCGATTGGCAATCTGCATGGATATCGCCGCGATCACCACCGCCGCGACAATCGCCGCCACGACGAACGCGATGCGGATGCGATCGACGACCTGCGACACCTGATCGAGTTGAACCGCGACCCGCACGATGATGCCGTCATCGGAGGAGGTTGGCACCGCGACGTACATGAAGCCGGAATCGACGGTGGCGCTGGTTCGCTCATCCTCTCCGAGTCCGACCCGGCGAGCCTCCTGCACCTCCGGCCGCTGGTTGTGGTTCACCATGGTCGCCGCATCGGCATCGGAATCGGCAAGCACCTTGCCGTTGGCATCGATCACCGTGATGCGGTGTCCCGTCGTCCCGGCGCGATCATCGACCATCGCTTGCAAGTTCGCTCGCGACGGATCGAGGTCGCTCAACTGCTCGTAGTCGGTCGCGATGAGATGCGCCTGGATGGCCAGCATTGCCTCCAACCGGTCCATATAGACCGACCGGGCGTAGTTCCCAAGCACAACGGACAGGGCAAGGAGTACAACAAGCGTCACCGCAGCGAACGGTGCCGCGATGGAAAACCGAAGGCTATGGACCCTGGAGCGGGAGTCCGGCTGATAGAGCGGGTCCCGCCAGGCATACACTTCGGCATTCGCCGATTGATCGGGATCAGGTCTTGCCGCTGACGAACCGGTATCCATGCCCTCGCACCGTCATGATGAGCACCGGGTCGCTCGGATACTCCTCGATCTTCTGCCGCAACCACCGAATGTGAACGTCTACCGTGCGCGTATCCACCCGGTGCTGGTATCCCCACACCTCGCGCAGCAACGCCTCGCGAGACATCACGATCCCCGGATGCTTCACCAGATAGGCAAGCAGATCGAACTCCTTCGAGGTCAGCGTCACCTCGGAGCCACGAACGCGCACCACCCGGCGGGGGTGGTCGATCTCGATCGGCCCGTTCGCGCTGGCGACCTCGCCCGGTTTCCCGATCACACCCGATGAGATGCTGGCGGCCACCGGCGTCGCGACGTCCGCGGGACGCTCCGCCATCGCCTTGACCATGCGACTGCGCCGCAACATGGCGCGCACGCGGGCAACCAGTTCCCGCATCGCAAATGGTTTGGTCAGATAGTCGTCCGCCCCGATCTCGAGGCCCACCACACGATCGATCTCCTCGCCGCGTGCCGAAAGCAGGAGGATCGGAACTGCCGAATACTCCCGCACGGCGCGACAGACCTCGTATCCCGTCATCTCTGGCAGCATCACGTCCAGTACGATGACATCGGGGTCCAGATCGCGGGCAAGGCTCAGCGCTTCACGCCCGTTCTCCGCGTGAACGACCTCCAATCCCTCCCGGCGGAGGTTGAAGGCGATCGTGTCGCGCACGGCCTGCTCGTCGTCCACGACGAGCACAAGATCCGCCTGTCGCGGCGGCGATTCATCCAGACTCCCTGCAAGCATCTCGCTCTCGTTCAGCGTTGACAACGTAGGACGCCAGGCACCCCGCGTCTCGGTCGAGTATACGAAAGCGTCGCGACTGACATGGACGAGCTGACTCGAAGATGCGCTCCAGCGATGTATCAGGAAGCATGCACGGCGCCGCCTGCCAAACCATCAACGCGATATGAACCCGACGCACGAAAACCCGGACCCGGCGCATGCCTGCGCCAGGTCCGGGTTCTTGCGCGCTCGATGCTAGCCCTTGACGGCGCCTGCGGAAAGCCCGGCGATGATCCGGCGCTGCACGATCAGCACGCCGACCAGCAGCGGGACGGTCACAATGACAGCCGCGGCCATCTTCGGACCAAAGGGCACTTCGTATTCCGAGGCGCCGGTGAAATTCGAGATCGCCACTTGCACCGTGACCGCGCTCTCGGTAAGCGTGAACGTGCGCGCATAGAGGAATTCCGACCATGCGCTGATGAAGGCCAGCAACCCGGTGGTCACCATCCCTGGCACCGCCAAGGGCAGCAACACTTCCCGCAGCGCCACCAATGGTGTCGCCCCATCGACCAGCGCCGCCTGTTCGAGTTCCTCCGGCATCGCCCGGAAGAAATTCGTCAATACCCAGACCGTGAACGGCAGGGTGAAGGTGAGGTAGACGATCACCAGGCCCCACAGCGTGTTGTAGGCGTGGAACCGCTGCATCATCTGGAAGAGCGACCCCAGGATGGCGATGGCCGGGAACATCGTCATCGACAGGATGAGGTAGAGGATGATCGTCTTGCCCCGGAACTTCAGGCGACCCAGCGCATAGGCGCCGAGCGTCCCGATGAGCAGGGCCAGAGCGACGACGCTGAACGAGACGATCGCGGAGTTCAGCAATGCCCGCAGGAAGCTGCCCGTCGTGAGGACCTGGCGATAGTGAGCAAGGGTTATCTGCTCCGGCCACAGCGTCACCGGGGTCTTCACCAGGTCGGTCGTGGGAGTGAGTGACGACTTCACGGCCCAGTAGAACGGGAAGAGCGTGTAGAGCACGATAATGACGATCAGGACCCAGAACGCGATGCGACCGATGAGCTTCGCGGGATCGGGTCCAGTCCGCTTCGAGTAGCTCGCGCGAATGCGCTCGAGTTCCTCGGGCGAAATCACTTTCGGACTGGAAAGAGCAGCTTCAGCCATCTCAGCCCTCCTCAATCGTGATAAGCCGAGAGTAGCCAAGGACCATCAGGCCGATGCAGATGAAGATCATCACGGCCGCCGCGGATCCATACCCCAGGCGATTGGCCTGGATGAGTTGCTGTTGGGTGTAGATCGCCACCGACATCGTCTCGGTCGCTGCTCCCTTCAGCACGAAGATGAGATCGAAGACCCGGAACGAATCCATCGTGCGGAAGATGAGGGCCACCAGCAAGGCCGGCCGTACCAGCGGCAGCGTGATCTGCCAGAACTGTTGCCACTTTGTCGCGCCATCGACATGGGCTGCCTCATAGACATCGGACGGAATGATCTGCAAGCCAGCGAGAATCAGGAGGGCCATGTATGGCGTCGTCTTCCAGACATCGACCGCAATGACCGCACCGAGGGCCGTGGAAGGATCAGCCGTCCAGGCGAAGTTGGTGCCTTCCTTCTGAAGCCCGACGCGGACCAGCACCGAGTTGATGACGCCATACCGATCGTTGAGCATCCAGCTCCAGAGCAGCGACGAGACCACCGTCGGGATGGCCCATGGCACGAGCATGGAGGTTCGAACCATGCCGCGCCCGCGGAACTGCGAGTGAATCGTCAACGCGACGATCATGCCGAGCGTTGCTTCCAGCGTCACCGAGGTCGCCGTGAAGATGACGGTGTTCTTGAAGGAATGCCACCATTGCGCATCTTGCAGTAGGTTCTGGTAGTTCTCGAACCCTACATTGCGAGGGGTCCGCGCGCTAGCCAACCGGGTATTCGTGAAGCTGAGCCGAATCGTCTGAAACAATGGATAGATGGCGACCGCGAAAACGACGATCAGGCTGGGCACGACAAGCATCCACCCAAGTCGTTCCTGCTGTCGCCCTACCGCCGTTTTCGGTGCCCCCCACCGTCCGGACGCCGCCTTGGCGGGAGGAGATGAACCCACAGCTGCTTCCTTCATGATTTCCCCTCGCCCGATGACCGATCAGGCGAACCACACATGGTGCAGTCCGCCTGATCAAGCCGCCACAATGTTCAGGAAGGCCGTCTGAGGAGACTAGAGGTCCTTCATGATGTCTTCGAGTGCCGATTGCAGTTGGTCGACGCGCGAACTGATATCGGACGCGGTGCCAGTGAGGATTTCGTTGACCGCCGTGTAGTAGGTCAACGACACCTGGCCGTAGAGATCGGCGGATGGCGTGGACGGGCGCGGCACGGCAGCCGACTTGAAGAGTTCGAAGAGATCCTTGTAGAACGGGTTCGCCGCCAGCACATCCGGATCGCTGTAAAGCGCCTCGATGGTGGGAAGGTTGGATCGTTCGATCGCTCGCGCCTTCTGGATCTCGGCGGAACTCATGTAGCCTGCCAGGACCTTGGCGGCGTCCTGCTCCTTCGAGTACTTGGAGACGAACATCTGCCAGCCGCCGAGCGTGCCCGCATGCGTCGCGCCCTCACCCTCGCCCGCCGGCAACTGGGTGACAGCGAACTTGTCGCCGAAGGTCTCGTTCCCGCGGTACCAGTTGCCCGGCCAGTTGCGGTTGAACACTGCGTTCCCACCCAGCCAGACCAGGAACGAATCCTCTTCCTTGTAGCCGGTGACCGCTTCCGGGGCGATGGTTCCGACCCACCCCTTGGCCATCTCGAACGCGGCCTTGGTCTTGTCATTGCTGACCGAAACCGTGCCATCCGGCTCGATGATGCTGCCACCGCCGTTGGAGTACTGCCATTCCAGGGCGTTACAGGTGAGTCCTTCGTAGGCCGATCCCTGGAAGGTGAACCCGGTGAAGGCGCTGTTGGCAGCCTTCTCCCCTTCCTGGATCTTGGTGGCCATCTCGGTCAGTTCCTGCCAGGTCGCCGGTGCGGCCGAATAGCCATACTTCTCCAGAAGATCCTTCCGGTAGTAGAGCAGGCCGGCGTCGGTACGCCACGGAATCCCGATCAGCTTGCCATCGACCGTGTTGTTGTCGACGATCCGCTGGAAGCTCGTCGTCCCGCTGTTCTTGTAGACATCCATCAGGTCGACGGCATGCGGGGCGAAGATGCCCGGCCAGATCACGTCGATCTGCGCCACGTCGATATCGGGAGATTGCGCCGCCATCGTCTGCTGCATGAAGGTCAGGCGATCGCTGGCGGATTCGGCGCCCCGGAGATAAGTGACTTGCGCGCCAGTGGCCTCGTTGAACTTGTCGATGCACGCCTGGCTGAAGGGTGCGGCTGGCCCATCGTTGTCGAGCATGATGTTGAGCTTGACACCGTCGAGTTTCGGCAAGCCTTCCGGCACCTTGATCGACCAGCCTACCGGCTGCTCGGCGGCCGGTGTCGCATCCTGGGCAGCGACAGCCTGAGCCTCAAGGATTGTCCCCATGAGTCCGGCGCTGAGTCCGAGCGCAGCGCCACGACGCATGATATCGCGCCGGGAAGCCTTGCCGGACGTAGCCGCCCGCATCAGTTCATTCACCGGATTCGGGAGATAGTCCTTCACGTTTGGAACTCCTTTTGCAACAACGGTGTCGCCGTGGGCCGATATCCGCACGCTCGCGAAAAGTGCACAAACACTTCCGGCAAAACGCACAAAATACCGGGGTCAACCGAGAGAAGGTATAGACTTGAATGTGTTGAAATGGTGATACAACCAAAATCCGTCGACGTCAAGGAATCGAACCGCGAACGAAGCCCCACCAACAGAAACGGGGAGGTCAGGCGATCCCCGCCCGACCTCCCCGTATCCCCCATCCGTCCCATGCCCCGTCACGTCGGATCGGGGACCTCGAATCGTCCGGTCTTCTTCGTCAGCACGATCCGGAACGGCACCGAGCCCTCCACCAGATCGGGATAGGGACCATCCCCGAAGAGCACACGCAGAACCTGCTCGCGGCCAGCATCGCCCCCAAGCTCCTCGAAGGTGCCTTCCGCCACTACGCTCTCCCAGTCATCCTCCGCCACGCCACGGTCGACCTCGAACGAGACCAGCGGCTGTGCGCGCATCAGGGCGATCTTCCGTCCGGGGAACCCGATGGCGTAGATGGCCTCGCCGTCGTACCCATAGCCCATTGGCACCAGGTACGGACGCCCCTCCGGCGTCGCGCAGGCGATCCTCCCGATCAACGCCGTGGACAGCAGTTCCTCGATACGCTCTGGCGCGAGCGGGGCAATGGTTCCCATACGATCTGTGCTTCCTCAGCGTGGTCGTTCATGACATCCGCGCGGACCTCGCACGGCGCTAGCATCCTGGAGAAGTATGACCCCTCCTCCACGTCCCGGGCACAGCATCGCCCCGCTCGATCAAGCGGGGCGATGCCCTTTGGCGTCCATGGCCCTATTGATAGATGACCAGCAATGGTACCGGCGAAAGCTGCACGACCTCTTCCGGGGTCATGATCGGATCATCCTGCCGGTAGAAGAGCTTGATCCCATCGTATTCGATCTGCTGCGCCCCGTTTACGAACGCATAGGTGCTCTTCTTCTGGTCGGGTGGCCCCCAGCCATCGGCATCGATGACGAGCTGCACCCCCGGGACCGGCGCGATCTTGTCCTTGTTCTCGATCATGCCATCGTGGAACTGATGGACCACCAGCACCTTCGGCGGGATGTTGTACTGCTTCGCGAGTTCCACCAGCCAGTTTTGCGTCGCCGTCACGTCGGACGCATCGACCTGGCCGATGTGCTCGCCCGGAATCTGCCCCTCCGCCATCGCGAATTCGGGATCGATCGCCAGGTGAACGAAGGGTTTCGCCAACCACTTCTCGAGCCCGTGCGTATCCGTCTCCACGGTTCGCCGTCCGATCTGCACGTCCAGGAAGAGCAGGATACCGTTCGCTTCACAGAAGTCCGCATACTCGTCCAGCAGCTCGCTCGATGCGTCGAGCAGGTAGCTGCCATCGGCCATCGGCTCCTTCTGCCCCACCGATGCGATCACCTCGAAGGCGATCAGCACGGGTGTGGACGGATCCGCCGCCTCATAGGCCGCTGCCTGCTCCCGCAGCTTCGCCAGGGCAGTCTCCTTGTCATACTCGCCAAGGATGCCCATCTTGTCGTTGCCGGGAAACCCATAGAACGTCAGGATGCGATGGCTGGGCAGCAATCCATTCGCTGTCGATGGCGGCTTGGTCGCCTGCAACTCCAGCTTGGGCGCCGTCTTGTCCTGCTGCTGGGCGGTCGAGGCATTCGCACCGCCTTCGGCCACCTCAAGCGTGTCCGTCGAGATGGACGACGACGTGGTGCCTGCACCAGCTCCGGAGGTGGCGAATTCGTCGGAGGGAATCGGCGTCACCACCGCGATATCCGGTGAGGTTTCGATATGGGCATCGCTGCGGGGACCGGCCATCCACATCGAGGAAATCACCAGCACAAAGACGAGGATCACCCCCAGGGCACGCTCCCCTGGCAGCTTCTTCCCCACCGCGAGCACGATATCGACGGCGCGCGGATAGTGGCGTCGGGGCCGCTTGGGCTCCGGCTCACCAGGATTCGTGTACCAGGCGGTAGAAAACGGCTTTGGGCCTTCGGACATGAATGCTCGTTTCGCATGCGGGCTGCAAACGTCGCTGCACCATCGGTCGAGGTCGCGCAGGGAGAGGACGTCCTACACGCTGCGCCTCCGCCATCCCGGCGTTAATGGACTGACGGATGACAATGGTACCGTTCCTGAGCGGAACAGATCGGAACTACACCCCATAGCATATACCGGGATCGCACAACGCACCAATTCCTGCAAAGAACGCGCATCGATTCCGCATCTGCGCACATTCTTCCAGCGAATCTTCAGCGAATTCGCTGAATCACCTAAGGATAAACGACAGGGGCATGCGACCGCCGGATTGCAGGATCGATACGTACGGTGCCATTCAGGCATACTGCGTACTACACGTATATACGATCACCCAACACCTGTCGGATGTGTCGACCATTGCACCAGAGGACTCCGGCCAAGATGCATCATCCTCCGAGTGAGACGCTCCAGTTCACCGAGCTCCCGGCCCCATCAACGATCTATTGCGTGATGTGTGAACGCGCCGAGGCACACGCGGATGGAACCGTCACCCTCCATCGCATCGCAAACCGCTGGGATGTCCAGAGCGACACCTTGCCAGTATCCATAGACTTCTGGATCGCCATCGGATTCAGGGATCTGCCAGTTGATCGTCCAGCAGACATCACCCTGCTCTTTATCTTGGAAGACGAAAGCGTCGGCGTCTCGATGCAGAAACCGGACATCGTGACCGCGACCAGCGATCTGAACTACCTCGCCGATGCGTCGGGATTCCCCATTCACCGTCCTGGGAAATATCGGTTCTCCGTGCTCTCCGGCAGCCAGGAGATCGGACGATACCGCTTTGAGGTGGCATGGTCGGGTCCAGAACAGGACGCGGAACAAAGAAGCCGTTACACGCTTGAGGCCGGTACCCAGCCGTGAATTCTGGTAGACGAAGGGAATGGAATTGCAACCCGCTGCGAATGTGTTCGCGGCTCTGGTCTGACCGGGAAAGACGTAGTTCCCATGTGCGTGATCAGCTCTCGCACCCGATCACGAAACACGGGGAAGGCAATATGACCGCCGGAGAACTCGGCCGAAAGCATTTCGATATCGAGGTATGCATCGAGTTCGTCTCCTTCCAGAGACGCAACGAAATCATCCTCCGATTCGAAAATCCACGCAACAAACTCGGAGGCCGATGCCGTGTCGCGCATTGATCGGTTGTATTGTGCGAGCAAGTCCAGCAAGTACATTGCCTACTCCAGATCCGAGCGCTGCTCCGAGTCAATGCTTCGCGCCCTGTTCAATAGGGAACGGTACTACGAGCGGTTCCTCGCTGGCGAATTCATCGCCTGCCTGCATCGGGAGACCGTTCCCGCGAGTCCGGACGAACCGCAAGGGACACGCTCACTCATGGTCTACTACATGGATCTGGAAGGCAACCGCGTCTGCCTCGTCCATTTCTACATGCGGCCGGGGGGTGAGATCGGAGGAGCACCTCCCTACCGCCCAGACCCCAAGAATCTGATTCATGACGGCACACGTTACACGATCTTGCCCAGCTGATCTCGGTCAGATCGGATAAATCAGGGTTCACGACCGCCTGATAATCACTGGTGTCCCATACGTCGCCCAGTCCCAGAAGAACTGCGAGTCGTCCAGCAGCAAGTTCAGGCAGCCATGACTGCCCGGCCGCCCGATCGTCTCCTTTGTCCGCCACCAGGCGAAGTGGATCGCGTGCCCGACGTCCGTGAAGTACTGGGTGAACAGCACGTTCTTCAACTCGAAGAAGTTCTCGGCACCAATCGACCCACTGCCCATTGTCTCGTTCGCCACCCGGTTGTTGATCGCAAACCAGCCGGTCGGCGTCTCCCAGCCCGGCATTCCGGTCGTCGTCACACAGACACGAACGGCGGTCCGGCCCTCGTACGCCACCATCAGCTGCTGCGTCAGGTTGACGTCGATCCACTTTCCATCCGTCGGCGCATCTGCCGGCAAGGGTGTCGCCGCCACCGGCGCGGATCGCCCGATGTTCCGCGCGTAGACGTAGGTTCCCTCCTTCGTCTTCGCCCAGACATCGGCCGCCTCGTACACTTCCTCGCCCTTCACCCATTCGACGATCGTGACGGGGTCGCCGTAAACCAGCGACTTCATCATCTTTGAGGTGGTGGTCGACTGGGCACGCAGGTTTGTCTCGCCCAGCGCCGCCCCCTGCCACACCGTGAGATCCCAATCCTTCAGGTCGAGGGTGGGCAGCGCCGTCGGCTCCTTCAGGAACGCTGCCGCCACCCATCCCGAGTAGCCATCGACATAGCCCGGCACCCAGCCACCATCGCTCGTACCCGCCGCGATGAACTCGGCGCTATCCGGAATCACGACCCGCACCGCACCGTCCGCATCCGGCGTCGCCCGCAACCGCAACCCATCCGAGGCAGACACGAGCGTCGTCTTCCCCAACGTCGGCGGGGCGGGCACGAAGGCCGGATCGGTGGCCAACGACGATCCGGAGACCACATCGACCATCACCCGGCGCAGGGAGAGGCTGCCGTCCTTCGCGCCATCGACGACCGCATTCGTGAAGAGCTGGGAGATCACGCCGTTCTTCGCGACCGACTGCGATGCGGGCTGCCCGAGCAGATCCGCGAACTGATTCCAGAGCGATGCAATCGCCGGATCGACCGTGAATCCACCCGATCCGGTCCGAGCTGTCGATCCAAAAGCCTTCTTCGCGACCGCATCGGGCAGCGCGATCCCCTTGATGACGCCCGGTCCATCGGCCACCGGTGTGTAATCGAGAGAGATGCCCTCGAACACCTGCTGGACCGTACCCGTCGTATCGACGAAGCGCCCTTCCGAAAGCGGCTGACCGGCGACCTTCTCGCCGCCCAGTTGCTGCCAGATGTCGAGAAAGGGTGTCGTCAGGTTATGCCCAGTCGCCGCGAAGTAGAGCGAGCTCTCGGTGTCACCCGCTTCAGTGGCGGGCACGTCGATCCCCTGGCTATCGGCCGGGGTCGGCACCGGCGCATCCGGATCGCTCGGCTCGATGATCTGCGACGGCTCGTTCACGGGCGCATCGGGCGTTGGTTCCGGCGTCTCGGACCCCTCCGGCTCGATGACCTGATCCTGCGCGCCCGCGATCAATGGAATCACCGCGAGACCGGTTCCAGCCAGACTGGCAACGACGGCGCGCCGGCTCAGAAGTCGCGCAGGTCGCCCGTCGGTATCGTGCTGCGCGTCGGGCGCGTGCTGTGGGGAAGGAAGGAGGTGGTGGCGCATGGGGCAATTCCTCAGCGTCGAATGGCCCCCGCCGCGTGTGAATGGCGTATCGTGTGAGCGGGGGTTCGCGTTCCGGCGCATGAATGGCGTTCGGTCCAACCCGGGTGCGCCAATCGTCGTTCCGGCTTCGGGGTGGGCAACCCGGCGATTCTCGGGTCATTGCGTCGCCAAAGCGAGCATCCCGTCATCCCTATCAACGAATCAGGACTACGGGAGGTTTCAGCCAGCATGTCACAGACCGCCACCGCGTCGCGCCCGATCCGCCTCGGCGTGGTCTTCCCCCAACTCGAGATCGGCGCGATCCCTGCCGACGTCGCTCGCTATGCCCGGACGGTCGAGGATCTCGGCTTTCGCCACCTTCTTGCCTACGATCACGTCGTCGGCGGCGCGCTGGACAAGCATCCGCAGTTGCAAGGGCGCTACACCAGCGATTCCCTGTTCCACGAGGTCTTCGTCCTCTTCGGCTATCTCGCCGCCATCACGACCAGACTGGAACTCGTGAGTGGCGTCATCATCCTGCCCCAACGCCAGACGACGCTCGTGGCGAAACAGGCCGCCGAAATCGATGTCCTCAGCGGAGGTCGTCTCCGGGTCGGAGTGGGGATCGGCTGGAACGAGATCGAATACGAGGCGCTGAACGAGAACTTCCGGAATCGCGGGCGCCGCTTCGAGGAGCAGATCACCGTCCTCCGCGCATTGTGGCGGGAGAACATCCTGAACTTCCGCGGCGACTATCACACCATCAACCACGCCGGCATCCTGCCAATGCCGATCCAGCAACCGATCCCGCTCTGGATCGGGGCCAGCGCCGAACCGGCCGTCCGCCGCGCCGCCCGCCTTGGCGATGGGTACATGGCCACCACCCCGATCGGCCCGCAGCTGGACGCCATCCTCGGCTGGCTGAACGACGAGCTGGAACGCGGGGGACGCTCACTGGAGACATTCGGGCTGGAGGGACGCATCGGCCTCGCGCAGGGCGACGAAGACGACTGGAAACGGCAGTTCGCCTTCTGGCAGCATGCAGGTGCATCTCACGTCTCGTTCAACACCATGGGCGGTGTCTTCCCGTCGCTCGATGCCCACCTCAATGTGCTGGCCCGCGCCCTCCGCGCCGTTGAAGGGATGCAATAGCCCAGGGGACAGCACCGCCCCCGAACACACGACACCTCCCCGAACGGTTCGCCATTCGGGGAGGTGATCGTTGCAGGATTCGGTATTGCCAGCCCGCTCCGAGACGGCCTCTCGTTACGGACGGCTACCCTTCCGAACTCGGCTGTAGCACCGAATATGAACGGGTAGCCGTCCTCCGTAGCCGGTCAGCTCGTCTGACCCATCCGGCGAAGCCGGATATCCCGGAATGGTTGCTGAACCCATGAGCCCAGGATTGGCCTTCGGCCAATGGCGAACCACCAGACGAGCTGGTGGTTCGCCGCTACGGTGTCGAACTGGGATCTAGTCGCGGCGATTCATGCCGGAAACCAGCGAGATGTAGTAGAGCAGCGTCAGCAACGAGGCCGCGAAGCCCGCCACGTACGTCCAGGCCGCCGCACCAAGCACATCGGCCACGCCCTTGCTCTCCTGGCCGCCCCCAACCCCGCCATCGACGAGGCCGACCTGCACCAGCGCCGCCTTGGCCCGGTTCGACGCATCGAACTCGACCGGCAGCGTGATCAAGGCAAAGACCGTTGCCAGCGCGAACAGCGCCACGCCGATCCAGGAGACCGTCGGATTCTGGAGGATCAGGCCGAGGAACAGGACGCCGAACCCAAGGTTGGAGCCGATGTTCACCGCCGGCACAATCGCCGAGCGGGCCTTCAGCGGGGCATAGCCCTGCGCATGCTGGATCGCATGGCCCGCCTCATGGGCGGCAATGCCGATCGCCGCGATGGACGGCACGCCATAGACGCCCTGCGAGAGGCGAAGGATGCGCGTGCGGGGATCGTAGTGATCGGTCAGTTCGCCCGGAACCTGCTCGATCGCGACACTCTGGAGTCCGTTGGCATCGAGAACGGCCCGCGCTGCCTGGGCGCCGGTCACGTTCGCCGTGTTCCGAACCTTCGAGTACTTCTGGTAGGTGCCTTTCACCTTGCTCTGTGCCCAGAGCATGAAGAGAAGGCCGGGTATCATGAAGATGAAGTACGTCGGGTCGAAAATCATTGGTGGGTACCCTCATCTGCGGACACCTGCTGTTGCACGCACATCGTGCTGACATCGGATGCAGGCCCCTCGCCGGTGAGCTTTTGTCTCACACTTCCATCTCAGTATACGCGAATTGTTTCCCTACAGATGCGTCCCACCTGAAACTTATGTGAAGAATTTCGGCATGGCATCACGCTCGAACCCCGCGTGCCTGCCACCCATTCGACCCATCCCCCATGCCGAGGAACGGGGTATGCTCTGCTGGGATTGAGCGTTCCGGCTCGCGTCCAATCGCATGGCGGTCTACCGCACCGGAACACCAGGGAGTGAGGGCACAACGGTGGAGATGGGTGGGACAATGATCGCTCGTGGCAGTGCCGACATCGCGCCAGCAAGCGCCGATAGTGATATCGCTGCCTGGCTCGATACGCTGCTCGACCCGGAGATCGAGCGCGCGCTCGGGGAGTTGGCTGGCGAAGCATCATTGCTCTCGTTGATGGCCCGCTATCATCTTGGCCTCGCCGACAGCACGGGCCAGCCCCTCGCGGCAGCCGATCGCCGTGCCGTTCAGGGCAAACGCATCCGACCGCTCCTCGCCGTGCTCAGCGCCGTGGCCAGCGGCGGTGCAGCCGCCGATGCCATGCCGCTCGCGGCCGGGATCGAGTTTCTCCACAACTTCACCCTGGTTCACGATGACATCCAGGATCGCAGCCCGAACCGGCGCCACCGTGCGACGGTCTGGCGCATCTGGGGCGACGCCCAGGCCATCAATGCGGGTGACGCCCTCTTCGCCGCCGCCCACCTCGCGGTGCTCGCCACCGCGACCGCGGCCATGCCGCCGTCTGCCCTGCATCGCCTGGTTGCCGAGTTCAACCGGATGACCATCGCCATCGTCGGCGGCCAGGTCCGCGACCTCGATTTCGAGGGCAAGGGCACCATCCGCCCCGAAGACTATCTGGAGATGATCACCGGCAAGACCGCTGCTATCCTCCGCTACGCCGCGTGGGCCGGTTCCATCGTCGGTGGTGCGGATGCAACCCGGTCCGAGGCCTTCGCCCGCATGGGCCTCGCGCTTGGCGTCGGCTTCCAGATCCGCGACGATCTGCTCGGGATCTGGGGCACACGAGAGGAAACCGGCAAGGAAGTGGCGGACGACATCCGCCGCCGCAAGCAATCGCTGCCGATCCTCCTGCTTCGCGCCCAGGCGACGACGGAGGAGACCGCCGTCCTGGACGCCCTCTACGCCAACGACGAGATCGACCCGCACGGCATCACGACCGTCCTTGCCCTGCTTGATGCCCATGACATCCGTCAACAGGTCCTCGATCATGTGGAGTCCTCGCATCACGACGCCACCGATGCGCTTGCCTCCATCGGATCAGCCGATGCGAATGCGGGCCTGTCCGCCATCGCCGATCTCATCGAACGAATGCGCGTTCGCAGTTCCTGACATGGACCGCACCCGCCGCCGTCGCGTTGATCCCGAGCACCCCGAACGCGCGAACACCCGCCCGGCGCCGCGTCCAGGCCGGATCACCGCCATCACCCCCCAACGTCATGACCCGGAGCGGGTGAGCATCTTCCTCGACGGCGCGTTTGCCTTCGGGCTGCACGCGGCTCTCGTACTCGAACACGGACTCCAACCCGGATTCGACCTGGACGAGGCCACTGCCCGCGACCTGCTCGCCGCTGACGAGATCCGGCGCGCCATCGCGACCGCTCTCAACGCCCTTGCCTACCGCGCGCGCTCCGAAGGCGAGATCGCCCAGCGCCTTCGCCAGAAGGGATTCGAACAACCCTCCATCGATGCCACGCTCGAACGCCTGCGGGACTGGCGCTATGTGGACGATCACGACTTCGCCTCCCGCTGGATCGAGAACCGGCAGGAGCACCGTCCGCGATCGGAACGCATGCTCTCGCAGGAACTGCGGCAGAAGGGCGTTGATCCAGCCACCATCGCGGGCACCCTCGCCGACGCCGCCATCGACGAGGTGGCCGACGCCCGTGACCTCGCCATGAAGCAGCGTGCGAAGCTTTCCGCACTCGATCCCGACACGCAGACGCGCCGCATCACCGGCTTCCTCAGTCGTCGCGGCTACGGCTGGGACGTCATTCGTCAAGCGCTGGACACCCCCGATGACCCCTTCCCGGATGACGACCGAAACGCCCCCTGACGCCTACGCGGCGACGTCCGTCCGAGACGACACCCGCCTCCTACGATCGCCTTGCACGGTGCGTCGCGTTCGTAGGGGACGACTTCATGTCGTCCCGGACTGGATTGGGTGCCTCGGGAGGACTTTATGTCCTCCCCCCGCAAACGACCGGAACTTCCCCACTAGATCCGCGTCACAGCCTTCCGGCCTCGCACCGAGTCCCGTCTCCGTGGTATGATGAAGGAGGCTGCGGAAAGACGCAGGTCATTCGTCTGCCAACTCATTCCCATTCCCCCTTTGCAGCTTATCGCCCCGCAAGAAACTCGGCATCGGCGCTTCGGCCCCATATGCCTTGGGTTTCATTTTGTTTTTCCTCGGGCACCCACATCCCGCCTCCGTTCGTCCCGCCAGCCGCCCATTCGGCTGCGTGTGCGACACGGAGGATCGCGTGTTGCCCGATTCACACAGGAGCACGGCACCACCGATGGCTGAGATTCGCTGGTTCGGACATGGTTGTTTCCGCATTCGCGCCAAGGAAGCAACGATCCTCACCGACCCTGTCGGCCGCGAGACCGGCTACGGCCTCGGCAAGCAGCAGGCCGACATCGTCACCATCTCCCACAAGCATCCCGGGCACAACAACCTTGCCGCCGTCCGCTCGCCCTATCAGGTGATCGAAGGCCCCGGCGAGTACGAAATGCACGATGCCTCCGTCATCGGCATCCGCACCTTCCACGACACCAGGAAGGGTGCCGAACTCGGCCACAACACCATCTACATCATCGAGGTCGAAGGCATGCGGTTCGCCCACCTTGGCGATCTCGGCCACGACCTCAGCGAAGATCACGCCGAAGCGCTCGAAGGCGTCGATGTCCTCTTCATCTCCGCCGGAGGGGGCACCGTCCTCTCGCCGGACGCCGCCGCCGAGCTTGCCGCCCGCATCGGCCCGAAGATCGTCATCCCCATGCAGTTCCGCACCGCGAACGGCGATCAATCGCTGGAGCCGGTCGATGCC
This sequence comes from Thermomicrobiales bacterium, assembly GCA_049840815.1. GTDB lineage: Bacteria > Chloroflexota > Chloroflexia > Thermomicrobiales > UBA6265 > JASGDN01. Next base: position 183,289 of record JASGJI010000002.1, read on the forward strand.
TTCTGCAAGCAGGTCGGCACCGACGTTCCGGAGCCAGTTGCCAAGCTCACCATTCGTAGCGCCGACCTCGGCGAAACCATGCAGCTCATCGTGCTCGAACCCGAATCGGAATCCAGCCGGTAAAGGACCCCCTGGGCGGGCAGGATCGATCGTCCTCCCGCCTTCGCCGTGATGGATGTTCGCCCGTCGTTGCCCGCACCCGTGCCAGTTCCGGGAGGTTTTGGATGCCCAAGTACATTTTCGTCACCGGTGGAGTCGCGTCGTCCGTTGGCAAGGGAATCACCACCGCATCGCTCGGGCGCGTGATCAAGAGCCGCGGTGCCAGCGTCTCCATCATGAAGCTCGATCCCTACCTGAACGTGGATCCGGGCACCATGTCTCCCTACCAGCACGGAGAAGTCTTCGTCACCGATGACGGTGCCGAGACCGACCTCGACCTCGGTCACTACGAGCGCTTCATCGACGAGAACCTTTCGCGCGCTTCGAATGTCACCACCGGCCAGATCTACTCCAGCGTGATCGCGAAGGAGCGCCGGGGCGACTATCTCGGCGGCACGATTCAGGTCATCCCCCACATCACCAACGAGATCAAGGGCCGCGTCCGCCTCGCCTCCAACCAGCACGAGTCCGATGTCGTGATCGTCGAGGTTGGCGGCACGGTCGGCGACATCGAGGGCCAGGCCTATCTCGAAGCCATCCGCCAGATGCGCCGCGAAGTCGGGCGCGAGAACTGCCTGAATATTCACGTCACCCTGCTGCCCTACATCGGCGCGGCAGGCGAGCTGAAGACCAAGCCCACCCAGCAGAGCGTCCGCGAACTCCGCTCCGTCGGTCTCCAGCCGGATGTGATCGTCGCCCGCTCCGACAAGGAGATCCCGGACGACACACGAGAGAAGATCGCCCTCTTCTGTGACGTGGAGCCGAACGCCGTCATCGGCATGCCCACCGCCGACACGATCTACGAAGTGCCGCTGATCCTGGAGGAAGCCGGACTCGGCACGATCGTCGCCCGGAAGTTCGGCCTGCGGGAGGAACCGGACCTCACGGCGTGGGCGGCGATGGTCGAGGAGATCAAGAAGCCACACAAGGATGTCCGCATCGCCCTCGTCGGCAAGTACGTCGAGTTGCACGATGCCTACAAGAGCGTCTCCGAGGCGCTCATGCACGCCGGCCTCTTCCACGGCGTGAACGTGGATATCGTCTGGGTCAACTCCGAGACCATGACGCAGCAGGAACTGGAAACCGAGCTCTCGAAGGTTTCCGGCGTCCTCGTCCCCGGCGGCTTCGGTCCGCGCGGGATCGAAGGCAAGGTCGAGGCCGTTCGCTACGCCCGCGAGTACCAGATCCCGTTCCTCGGCATCTGCTACGGCCTGCACATGGCCGTGATCGATGTCGCCCGCAACCTGTGCGGACGCGCCGGCGCCAACTCCACCGAAATCGACCCCCAGACGCCATTCCCGGTCATCGACCTCATGCCAGGCCAGCGCGGCGTGGACATGGGCGGCACCATGCGCCTCGGCCTCTGGCCGTGCAAGCTGGACACCGACACCGTGGCCGGCAAGGCCTTCGGCCAGGAGACGATCTTCGAGCGCCACCGTCACCGCTTCGAAGTGAACAATGACTTCCGGAAGGAACTCGCCGAGGCCGGCCTCATCGCCAGCGGCACCTCGCCGGATGGCAACCTGGTCGAGGTCATGGAGTTCGTCGGCCACCCGTTCTTCGTGGGCATCCAGTCCCACCCGGAATTCCTGAGCCGCCCGAACCGGCCGCACCCGCTCTTCCGCGACTTCATCGGCGCAGCAACGAAGCGACTGCCGGTCGGGACCCAGCGCTCGCTCCCATTGGCAGAACAAGAGAAAGCCGGAGAAACCGTCCTCGCCGGTTCCACCGACTAGAAACGCCCAGCACCCGGCATGATCAACAGGTGAACCGCCCCGCTACAAAGGCCGGGCGGTTCACCTGTCTCCGTACTGGAGCACCCCTTCCATTGCCGTCACCCGGCCGGGCTGGGCGTGAACCGGAATCTCGAGCACGATCCGCGCGCCGCCACCATCGGCATCCTCCACCGTGGTCGTGCCCCCATGCGCCGCGACAATCCGCTCGCTCAGGTAGAAGCCGATTCCCAGGCCGTGCCCTTCGGCACCCGGCCCAGTCGCCGGGCCACCACCAGGCAGGCGCAAGTGCGGGCGGAACAGCCGCGCCCGCGTGGCAGCGTCGATCCCCGGTCCATGATCCCGAATGGCAATCAGCACCCGGTCCGGCATTCCCAGTTCGCATTCCGGGACCGCCGGCAGGAACGTCACGGTCACATCAACGGGGCCTTCTCCATACCGCGCCGCGTTGGAGAGCAGGTTACTCATCACTTGCCTCATCCGGATCTCGTCCCACCAGACCGGAAGCTGTGCCGGAGCGGCGATCGTCAGGGGACGTCCGTCCATGAAGAGCGAGGCATCGTCGCTGGCCTGCTGCACGATGGCAACCGCATCCGTCGTCACGGGCACAATGTCCAGGTGGCCGAACTCGAGCCGGGACCGGTCCAGCAACCGCAGGACCAACCCGGACATCAGCCCGGCCTGCCGCGCCAGGACGGAGATGCGATCCCGCAACTCCGGATCGACCGGCTCGGGTCGCCGCGCGACTTGCCGTTCCAGCAACTGCGCATTCCCCACCACGGCGGTGATGGGATTGCGGAGTTCGTGCGCGACCATCGCCACAAACGCTTCCTTCGCCTCCTCGAGACGGCGGAACTGGGTCCGATCCTGGAGGATGACGATCGACCCATCGATCGCCCCGTCCGGCCCATACACCGGGGCAATCGTCGACACCACATCGACGACATCGCCCGCGCATGTGCAAATCACCAGCGGTTCGCCCAGCAGGGCTCGTCCCGTTCTCATCCCCAGCATCAACGGATGCAGGTCCCGCTCGAACGGGACGCCATCGGCGTCGAGCACCTCCAGATCCAGCACGGAATGGGGATGCGCCCCATGCTCCCAACCCCAGAGCCGATCGGCGGCGGAATTCGTGAACGAGATCACACCCTCACCGCTCTGGGCAATGACGACCGCCTGGGGAACCTGCTCCAACACGGCAGTCCGCCGTCGCAGAATCTCCTCCAGATGTTCTTTCCCCGGGCAGCAGCGATCGCCTCCACCAGCGTCTGGGCCAGTTCTCCTGCCAATGCCTCCACATCATGCTCAGGCATGCGGTCGCTGCCATATCCGACCATGGCGAGACCGATCTGCTCGTCCTCCGAAATGAGCGGGATGACCAGCATCGTCCGCCATCCCATGCGCTCCAGAATGTCCCGCTCGAATGTTGCCGCCATGTAGCGGGTCAGCATCACCGGTCGGCGGCGAGCGAATGCCAGAACCGTCGCAGGGTAGGACATGGGCTGATGGTGCGTTGTCTCATGCTGCTCACCGTCCCGATCGCTGATCGAAACGCGGCGGAACACCCCCTCCCGGTCCCGAAGCTCGAAGAGCACTGCATCACCGCCGAGCGCCTCGGCAAACGTCGCCGCGCCGCACCGCACCACGTCCACCGCGGAGGTGCTCCCCTGCGCCCGCCGAATCAGGTCGCCGCGCGCACGCTCCACCGCAAGGTCCCTGTGCAGCGTTCGCATGGTGCGTTCGGCGTCATCGCGCTCCGCGATGGCCTCGCTCAGGTCACGGCTGACCACGATAGCCCCGACATAGTCGCGATCGATTCCCTCGCGCGACACCAGCGGCCTCGTGGCCACATCCAGCTGACGCCCATCGGCATCCCTGACGATCAGGTCGCCAGCCAGGCCATCGGCCTGCGCCCGCGCGATTTCCGCGTCAACCATGGTCGATGCGTCGGCAGTCTCGGGAAAGAGAGCCACGTCCAGTCGGTTCCGATAGGTCCAGCCAGAGCCATCGACGATCCGCACACCAACCGGGGTAGCCTCGACCGCCGCCTCAAGGGCCGCGATCTGGCGATCGCGCGCCATCCTCTCGCGCAGCAGCTCCCATCCAAACGCCATCTGATTGAGAAAACGCTCGACAACCCGGAGTTCCGCGTCGCTCAACTCCCCACGCCCGGATTGCGCGACAACAACGCCAAGTTGCCCGCGAAACGTCTGGAGCGGTGCAACCAGCACAGGATCGGTCCCCTCCGAGAACCCGAAGGCTTTCACGATCTCCGAGGGAACCGGCCCAACCAGGCGAGGGCGGCTCACTGGCATGAGCGCGGCAACCGGCGGATTGTGGTCAAGATCGACCTGCGCGCGGGACGCGCCGGACGAATCCGCTCCGCCTCTGGGCGTCGCCGCGCCGACCCGAAATCGCGCCGCACACGTCAGCACGCCGGCCGACGGGGCATCGCCCCACGACCAGATCGACACCTGCGGACAACCAAACCCTTCGGCGATCCGCTCCGCACAGCGGGCGAGATAGGCAGGCAGATCGTAGGAAAGGGCATCCTCGAGAATCTTTTCGATGATCCCGGCGTAGAGCCGGGTCAACTCGATCGTATCCTCGGCCGCATGCTCGAAGGCGTGAAGGACCGGCCCATCCTCCCGCTGCTGATACCGGCGCGGACGCCGCTCCGTCATCGGCTGCCAGGCATCGAGATCCGCCGACGCGATCAGCGCCATCCGCCCAAGCCGGTGCACGGGGAGGCGCCCCCGCCGCACCGCTCGCGAGATCGTATGGTAGGACACCCCCTTGACCCTGGCCGCATCGGCCATCGTCAGCAGGGTCGTCCCGGGAACTGCACCCCCAGCGATGCCATCGCCCGGAGCAGCGCCTTCACGCTCAGCGTCAATCGATGGCTGATTGGATCCAGTCAACGACAATCCGTTCTCTGACAACAGGCGGGGAGCTCAACCGAGACCCGACTGTCCACCATGCATTCGCACGAGGTCCCAGATTCCATTCACGCACAGATGTCCCCATGTGTCGAGAATATTTGCACATTTTCTCACCCAACACAACGACCGATCGAGACGAGAACGGCGCACCTGCCACTCCGGCGGGTCTCCTTCCGCTTCAAGTCTGTAGAATGGGAAGCACATTGAGCCTGGACAGGCGTTGCTGTGTCCGGCCCTTCGCCCACGATCATCAAGAGAGGACCTATCTGCATGGCAGCAGAATTCACCAAGGACGATGTCTACGCCGGCCTGAAGAACGTGTACGACCCGGAGATCGGAATCAACATCGTCGATCTCGGGCTTGTCTACGATGCCGACATTCAGGAGACCGGCGATGTGATGGTCACGATGACCCTCACCTCCCTCGGGTGCCCGCTCGGCCCCGTCATCGTGCAGGAAGTCAACAATGCCCTGAAGGACCTCCCCGGCATCGGATCGTCCGACGTCAAGCTGGTCTGGAGCCCGCCCTGGTCCCCGGACATGATGACCGAGGACGCCAAGGATGAACTCGGCATCTGGTAGTGGGGTCACCCGCGAACCGGGCAGCTCCCTGTGGACTCCGGTCCACAGGGAGCTTTCCCGTTCCGGCGCACGGATTCGTCGCCTGCGAACGTCCAGTTCCCCCATCCTCACGTATGTGATGCGGGCACCGTTCCGTGGTAGGGTGTACGTACGATCCCACGGATCGAACTCTCAGTTCACGATCCACGCAGTAACCCGGTGGTATTGATCGGATGCGTCGTCCCCAACCCAATCGAACGTCCCGGCGAACGGCGTCGAAGGCCTCCCGGGCAACGCAACGCCCGCACGCCCCGGTGTATTCCACCCGGTCGGCGGCGGCGCTCGTGCTCGCCATCGCCGCGATCATGGCGGCGCTCGGCGCCCATACGATCTCACTCGATCCCGCCGCCCCCACCGTCACGCCGCAGGACACCGAGATCGCCCTCCTGCCGACGCCCACCGAGACGATTGCGCCAGCGATCCCGACGAGCGAACCGACGAAACCGCCAACGCCGGAGCCAACCGCCACCAGGACTCCGACACCACCACCGACCCCGACGCTGGTCCCCACGCCGACCGAGGTCACCCTTCCGACAGTTCCGCCCTCCGGCAACGACACCGAATCTGTCATCTACGGGCGTGGCAACCCCAATCTCAAGCAGATTGCCTTCACCTTCGATGCTGGCGAAGGGCCGGGATACGTCACCCAAATCCTCGATCTCTTCAAGAAGTACGGCATTCACGGCTCGTTCGGCGTGACGGGCAACTGGGCAGAACAGAACCCGGACCTCGTGAAGCGGATGGTCGATGAAGGGCATCTCGTCTTCAACCACACGCTGAACCACAAGTCGTTCACCGGCTACAGCACCGGTGCGCCGGCGCTCACCGATCAGGAACGCACCGACGAGATCGTCCAGGCGAACGATGCCATCGTTGCGGCAGGCGGCGACGATACCCGCCCGTTCTTCCGTTTCCCCTACAACGACTATGACGAGCAAGCGCTGATCCTGCTCAAGCAGCTCGGCTACGACTACACGCTGGGATACACCTGCGACACGCTGGCCTGGAATGGCAACACCGCCGACCAGATCATCCAGCTCTGCGGACCGGATGCCCCGAAGGGTGGTCCCGGCGGCATCATCCTCATGCACGTCGTCCAGGAGCAGGACTTCCTCGCTCTCGAACCGCTCATCCAGGCCTATCTGGACGCTGGCTACCAGATCGTCACCATGAACGTGATGATCGGCTCCTGATCTCCCCTCGATCGGTCCTCATGACAGACGTTCCTCACATCTCCCTTCGAGTCGTGTAGTCAGGAACCTATCTGCGTGTGAGAATCAGTCGCGACACGGTACACTAGCGTCGGCTAGACATTGGCGTAATGTGCCTGTCTTCGCGTGTCAGGGTGAGCGCGGGTGGATCGAACAGTCGATACCGTGCTCGACATGGGGAGGTCTTCGGACGTGCCGCCATGCCGGAACACCAGCAACGCCCTCGGGCGTCCGGCACGCCACCGATCATGTGGGAACCGTTCGATGCGGCAGGGAGGCCCGGAACCGGATGAAGCGCTTGAACCGACGACGTTTTGTTGCACTCGCCACAGCGGGAACGGCCGGAGGGCTGCTGACAGCCTGCGGCAATAACCCCGATGCGACGGATCTCACCCCAACCCGCATCCCCGATGCGGCTGGGGCACCGACGCTCGCCAGCAACGCGACCCCGCCCAGCGGTAATACTGCGAATGCGGGCGGTGGCGGCGGTGGGGGGGAACAGCTCACCACGGTCGAACTGAAGACCATCGATCTCGCCTTCGAGCCGAAGGACTGGTCGATCCCGGCCGACACCGATGTCACGGTGAATCTCACCAACGCCGGTGTGCTCACCCACGACTTCGCGATGGATGCGCCGAAGGCGTTCACCTCCGATGCGCTGACGGGTGGTGCCAAGACCTCCTTCACGCTGAACCTTCCGGCCGGCACCTACGACTACTACTGCTCGGAGCCGGGCCACAAGGAAGCCGGCATGGTCGGCAAGATCACGGTTGGTGGCGCGGCCCCGGCGGCATCTCCGGCGGCCTCCCCGGTTGCGGGTGGTGGTGACGGCGGAGCGGCCCCGACCGAAGCCTCGGTCGACACGGTCGACCTCGCGTTCGAGCCGAAGACCATCACCATCGCGGCCAATACGGACGTCAAGATCACCGTCACGAACAAGGGGCAGTTGCAGCACGACTTCCACGTCGATGCCCTGGACATCACCTCGAAGCTGCTCAATAACGGCGAGTCCGACGCCGTCACGGTCAACGCCAAGCCGGGCACCTATGAGTTCTGGTGCACCGTTCCGGGCCACAAGGAAGCCGGCATGACAGGCACCCTGACGGTCAAGTAGCTCATCCAGGCACACACATGAGCATGGCCCGGTGGAGAGTTCTCCACCGGGCCATGCTCATACCGAATTCGACAGGTCTCGCAGGGAGAACTCCTCGCCGACCGTGGCGTTGTGCCCAAACCTCGGCGAACCAGTAGCCTGTCCGGTTCGCCCTATCGGAACCGGATCCAGGCAATCGCGAACGGGATGGCGGCGTAGACGAGATCCGGAATCAGCTCCAGTTGCAACACGCGAGCCACACCGGGCACCATGTCGTTCACCATCGCCAGGTCAATCCCCCATCGCTGCGCGATCAACACCCGCGCGAGCACCAGCCCGACCGCGATCACGCCCATCGCGGAGAGCTGCAAGTCCAGCCCACGCTTGTAGTTCGCCGCCTTCGCCATCGTCTCCACCACGCCGAACCCGAGCAGCAGGCAGAGATAGAACTGCCAGGCCGGGAAGAAGCGCCAGAGCACTGCCACTCCCACCGCCACCAGCAACCCCAACCCGATCGCCTTCAGCAACGTTGATGACGACGTGCGATACGTGGGCAGCCCCCGCACGCCCGCACAATCCGGACAGCGCCACCCCACCGGTGTGTGGACGGCGCACTCCGGGCAGATCGGCTTGCCGCAGCGCGAGCAGCGGAGGCCGGTCATCACATTCGGATGGTAGCTACAGGGAACCTGGCCAGATGGGCGCTCGCGGTATCCGGACGTTGGTGCAGTCGACCCCATGCTGGCGGGAGCCCCTTTCTCGATCGATACGGGTGCGGCAAGAAACGTCATCACGCAAGAAGCGCCGCGTGGGAGAATCCTACGCCATTGCCCGCGTTGCGTGACGATCCCCCGCCCACCGGATCAATCGAAGTCGATGTCGATCGAATCGAAGATGCTGCCCGCTAGGTCGAAGAGACCGCCGAACGCATCGCTCGCTCCCTGGAGACCTCCTCCTACGACATCGGCGAGTCCCTGGACATCGACATCCGGCAGGCTCCCAAGATCGGGCAGCCCCACGTTCGGCAGGTCGATATCGGGGAGGCTCACATTCCCGCCTCCGCCGCTGCCGCCCGACGTTCTCGAGCCACCACCACCGGTCAACTGGCCCAGCTGCATCGCCGTGACGAGAACATCGCCCAGGTCCAGGCCGCCACCGGTCACCGTGTCGAACCAGGTTGGGGTTGGCGTGCCGACCGCCGCGAAGGTCTTCACCCACTCACGCTCCAGCCCGAACGCCACCGCATACGGCAGGTAGCGATCGAAAAGCTCCTTCGCCTCATCGACGCGCTCGTACTTCCGGATGTCCTTCAGGTACGTCCGGAACGCGCCCCACATCGCGGCAGCTTCAGCGCCCTTCAGGGTCTTGCGCGGCATCGACCGGCTCACGCGCATCAGGATCATCGAGACGACGATACCCGCCGCCATCGCCAGGAACGCGAACGGATCGAGGCTGAATCCCAGGAACCCTCCGCCGATGATCGAGATGACAAGCCCAGCCCGCGCCACCCACAACCAGCGTCGGCGCGTCTCCTCCGGCGACTTCATGAAGAAACCGTTGGTCACCAGTTCCTGATACAGCGCCGTACGGATCGCCCGCTCGAACCCGGCAAACCGATCGTGAATCCGGCTCAGGTGAACGGTTTGCCCGGGTTCCGGCGCGCCACCGAAGACGGCCTCCAGCACCGTGCGCTCGAAGGCGTCCTGCACCATCGTCGGGTCCACCGCGGCGATCTCATAGTCGGCGCCACGCCGCCCCTTGCCAGCGTGATAGGTGATCCGGACCGCTCCATGCCGCCCCAACCCGAACAACGCGGCAAGGACATCGTGGTAGTCGGCGCGCTCGTCGATCAACGTCCCCGCGACGCCCGGAGGGATGTCATCCGGAGGCTCCGACACGTACGACGCAACCGGCCCAACGTGCGGGTCGCGCCCGCGCATCCACCACAGCAGCAGGATCGCCACCGAGCCGCCGACCAACACCAGCAGCATCAGCAGGATGAAGAAGAGGTGGAGCAGTTGTCGTGTTTCGTCGCTCATCGCAGGTCCGTGGGGTGCATGTCGCGCGAAGCGTCGTCAGGCCGGGAAGCCGGGGAATCCCGCAACGATCGCGATCATCCGAAGCCTCGGCTGCCGCCACCGCCGCCCCCACCGGAGCTGCCGCCGCCGCTGAATCCTCCGCCACCGCCGCCGCCACCGCTCCAGCCGCCTCCGCCGCCCCAGCCTCCGCCGCCGCGGTTGTTGCCATCGCCACCGAGCGCCTTCGCGACGTTCTCCAGCATCCCGAGGAAGCTATCACTCCCGCCTTGAAGGGAACGCCCGGCCGAGTCGCTTGCGTCCTGCCAGCCGGGGACATCGACCCCGCCACCGCTCCCGCCGGCATTGCCGCCGCCCTGGTTGCCGGAAGGACCGCCCCATGGCTGGCCGCCCCAGATGATGACCGGGCCATTCCCACCACGGCGACGCCCGTATCCACCCGGATTGCCGCCAGCCGGGAATCCGCCCTCATACCATCCTGGTACCGGCGTGTTCACGATCGCGAACTCTAGCGCTGTTCGGATTCTATCGTGTTTCCCCACGGCCGCCAACACCAACCTCAACCAGCAACAGCGACA
>JASGJI010000003.1:0-89778 GCA_049840815.1 Thermomicrobiales bacterium
GCATGGCGATGCGTCCTGCCGCTACACTAGCGATGCTCGCACGCGCGACGTGTGTCGAGCATCAGCAGGAACGATCCCGCGATTCCGATCCAGGAAGTGAGGATGCACGCCCGCGATGACGGACGATACGAAGGCCACACCTACCCCTCCCGACGATGCCCGCGACACGCCCTCCTCCGTCGTCGAGGCCAATGAGCAGACCGCACCCGCCTCGGCGGATGTCACCGCTGGCCGAAGGCGTGCGTCGTCAGCCGAGGGGAACCGATCCCGCTCGCTCTACGCCGTGCTTGGCATCGGTGTGGCCTCGCTGCTCGTGCTGCTCGGCATCATCTACTTCTCCGCCACCAAGCGCGAGAATCCGGAGCAACCCATCTGCACCGCCGTCACGACCGATGCCGCCGAGCACGCCATCCTCGCCGGGGAGGTCCATCGGATCGTTGTCAATTATGACAACCAGATCGAGTCCCCGACCGATTCCCAATGGGGGCCGGTGCTGGCGCGAGTCGATTACGCCGACGGGAGCTGCGGGAACCTACCGCAGGGGCTCGTCGCCAAGGAGGAGATGGCACGCATCCTCGGCGTCGCCTATCTCTACAACCAGATCACGACGGAGACGCAGGTCGAGATCGTGCTGCGCGGCACCGATGCGCTGAATCCGGCGCTGCTCGTGCTCCCGACCGCCACCCCGACAGAAGGTCCGGTGGAGACGCCGACCCCCGCGACCCCGGCCAGCCCGATCATCATCGTCATCACCGCGACGCCGGAGCCGACGTCCACGCCGACCGAGATACCCTCTCCCTCGCCGACGGAACCCGTGACTCCGAAGGCCGGGACCCCCGCCGCGGGTGCCACGTCACGCGCGACGCACACGCCAGAACCGACCGAGACCCCCCGCCCGTAGCCGACGGACGTGAAAGGACCCGGCGCGATGGTCGCGCCGGGTCCTTTCGCGTTGTCGTGGTGGTTTGCTTACCTGGCGGTCGCGTCCCAGCGGAAGAAGCGGATCGCCACCGCGAACCCGATGAAGAAGATCGCCGTCAGCACCAGCAGGGGCACCCAGATCGCCCCGATGCCGTCGCCATACATCATCGGCTTTCGCAGCGCATCCACCAGGTAGCGCAGCGGCAGGATGTACGCGACCGGCTGCAACCAGCTCGGCATGCTGGAGACCGGAATGAAGACGCCGGAGAGGAAAAGCATCGGGAACGAGATCGCGTTGCCGAATACCGCCGCCGTCTCCACGTTCCGGGAGACCGCCGCAATCGCGTAGCCGATCCCCAGGAACGCCAGCCCGCCCAGCGCCAGCACGCCGGTGATCAGCAGCCAGTTGCCGCGCACATCCAGCCCCCAGACGATCTTCGCCATCGCCATCAGCGCGAAGCAGGAGATCATCACGATCACCAGTGCTGCAAGGATCCGTGTCAGCACGAACTCCCATAGCGGCAGGGGCGTCACCTTGATCCGGCGGAGGATGCCGCGTTCCCGGAAGCTTACGAAGCTCGTCGAGAGGCCGATCATCCCGGCGTTCATGATGCTCATCGCCAGCACGCCGGGCGTGAAGAAGTCGATGAACGTGGTATCGAGGTCCGCGACCTGCTGTTGCGAGACGGCGATTCCCTGCGGTTGTCCAAGGATGTCGAGCAGGGCGCTGCGCACGCTGGCGACGGCGATCTTGCTGGAGGGGCTGTCACTCTGCCCCGTCAGGAGCTGGAGCGGCGAGGACGCGGAGAGATCGCCTTCCGGGAAGACGATCACCAGGCTGCGATCGCTTTTCTCCAGCGCGGTCTGTTCCTCCTCGCGCGTGCCCTCGTAGATCTCGAACGATCCCGTGTCCTTCAGCGCCTGCACGACTTGCTGTCGGAGCGGCGTGTCGGCACCGGTGATGCCCACCGCCGGTTGGCCGCCGAGTCCGGAGCCGAAGAGGGCCGGGAAGATGAGGATGAAGACCGCCGGAAAGGCGATGTTCCAGAAGAAGGCGGCCCGGTTGCGCGCCGACATCTTCAGATTGGCGACAAGCATGGCCCAGAACGACGACGACCACGACCGCGACCACTGCATGAGAACTCCTTGAGGAGGGAGGACGGAGAACCGAGGACGAAGAAGAGGGGACCGAGTGCGCTTACATGCGTCGTCGTTTCCTGCGTCCTCGGTCCTCACTCCTCGGTTCTCGGTCCTCGGAAACGTAGGTGCGGCCGGTGCGCTGGATGAACACATCCTCCAGCGTCGCGCGGGTGCTGGAGAGGTCGCCCAGCGTCAGGCCGCGTTCCTTCGCCAGTTCCAGCAGGCCGACCAGCGTCGCCTGCGCGTCGGCAGTCTGGAGGCGAACGCGCGTCTCCCCGCCTTCCTCGGACAGCGTGGAGGCCGTGACGCCGGCGATGGTCGCGAAACGCTCCTGGTCCGGCAGCGCCGCCGCCGGCGTCAGGTTCGCACTCACGGTCGCTTCCTGTCCGAGCGCGCGGATGAGGCCAGCAGGCGTGTCGCAGACGATGACGTGGCCGCCATCCATGATCGCGATGCGGTCGCAGAGGACCTCGGCTTCTTCCATGTAGTGCGTGGTGAGGACGACGGTTGTCCCGGCATCGCGCACCCCGAGGATCGTCTCCCACAGGCTGCGGCGGGCGTGGGGATCGAGTCCGGTGGTCGGCTCGTCGAGGAACGTCACCTTCGGCTGGTTGACGAGTGCGAGCGCGATGCTGAGCCGTTGCGCCTGCCCGCCGGAGAGCTCCTCCACGCGCGCCTTTGCCTTCTCCTGCAGCCCGACGAGCGTCAGGAGTTCGGGCACGCGCGCCTTCGGGTTCGGCGTGCCGTACATGTGCCCGAAGAGTTCCACCAGTTCGGCGGCGGAGAGGTAGGGAAAGAGCGAGGTGGATTGCAGCTGGACCCCGATGATCTTGCGCACCTGCTCCGACTGGGCAACGGCGTCGAGACCGGCGACGGTGATCCTTCCAGCGTCGGGCGTGCGCAGGCCTTCGATCATTTCGAGTGTGGTGGTCTTGCCGGCGCCGTTCGGACCGAGGATGCCGAAGATCTCGCCGGTGCGCACCTCCAGGTCGATGCCATCGACGGCGGTGAAGTCCTTGTAGCGCTTGGTGAGGCCACGGATCTGGATGATCGGTGCGCTGGATGCGGCTGTGCCGGGATCGGATGCGGCGTTGGCAGGAGAGGCCATACGGTCAACGTGTCCTTGTGGTAGGCATGCGAAATAGCAGCTGGGCACGAGGTCCGCCGCCGTTGCTCATGCTAGCACCGTGTGGCAAGGGGGTTGGGCAGATTCGGTCAGGAATGCGCAACCGGCTCGGAGAGGCGTGACTCCCAATCAGAAACGACCGGCCGCACATCGAACTCTTCTATCGCCATGCGGACGAAGGCGGCGGCGCTCACCGGCCCGGTGACGAGGTGCGTCTTGTGGAAGGTCCATGGTTCGCGGCGCGCCTCCGCATCGACGAAGGCGGACCCAACGTGGAGATGTGGCCATGTGCGTTTGGCATAGGGGTCGTTCGGGGTCCAGTGATAGGTCAGAACCTCGTCGAATTGCGAACGCCCATCTCCGCGAAAGATCTGGTACACCGAGGTGACAGGCACAACAATCAAGTCCTTGGGGGCGTCTGATACCGGTTCGACGAAGAGGCTTTGGCGATACCCGAGCCAAAGCCGTCCGCGATTCCGATTGGTTTTCAGTTCGACGTACCGATCTCGCGCCAGGATGATATCGCCCTTGAGTCCTGCCGAGACATGCGGATGGGGTTGGGTGGAGACAAATACCGGCTCTCGGACAATCGCCTTGATCGCCTGGATGATTGGTTCAGTGTGGGCATGAAACAGATCGATCGCAGTTCTGCTCATACGGCGCGCAGCGATTCGTAAAATGGAATCGAAGCTGAGATGAGTGAGATTTGGGGGTTGTACTCCTCATACTCGCCGGCTCGATAGCGTCTGACGAATTCCTCCGGTGTGATACCGAGTACCTCGTCGACGTGACGCGTGAAGATGGCCAGCCATTCACTCGTGCTGATGTAGACCACGTCGGGTTCGAACGACTCTTGGTGATCGGATTCCTGGGTGTCGTGAGCGCGCATGAGGCCATCCTTTCGCTGATCGATGCACCCTTGATTGTAGCAGTGCGCTCGACGCATGCTCGTACCCGTGCGCGGGTGGTATGGGATCATGGACGGGCACACGCGCCGCATCGCGCGGCCAGGTTGTCATCCTTCGCAGAAAGCCCCGCTCATGTCCGATTCATCCCCCCAGCATCCAAACGCGGGCATCGCCGCCTCTCTCGCCCATCATGACCGCGTGATGCAGGCCGAGCGGCACGATTTGCCTGCCATGCGCACCGTCTCCGCCACCCGCTACGTTTCGCCCTTCCGCGAGGGAGGCTCCCTGCCCGGCCTGATCGAAGCGGACGACGATGGCCTCTACGTCGTCAAGTTCCGGGGTGCGGCCCAAGGCACCAAGAGTCTCGTGGCCGAACTGATCGCCGGAGAGATCGGGCGGTCGCTGGGCATGGCCGTGCCCGAACTCGTCTTCTTCGAGATGCCGAAGGGCTTCGGGATGGCCGAACCCGATCCGGAGATCCGCGAACTGCTGGAGCGCAGCGAGGGGGTCAACCTCGGGCTCGACTTCCTGCCCGGTGCGCTGCCGTTCGATCTTGCCGCCGCCACGAAGCGCCCGGTTGATCCCGTCCTGGCCGCCGACATCGTCTGGTTCGATGCGTTCATCGCGAACGTCGATCGCACCACGCGCAATCCGAATATGCTGCGCTGGCACGACCGTCTGTGGCTGATCGACCAGGGCGCGGCCATCTTCCCGCACCATCGCTGGGCCGATCCCGCCGAGCAGGGACGTCGCCCCTTCCCGTCGATCAAGGACCACATCCTGCTCCCGGTTGCCGGCTCGCTGATCGAGGCTGACCGTCGCATGGCGGATCGCCTGCGCGAGGAAGACCTCTGGGCAATCGTCAGCATGGTGCCGGATGACTGGCTCGGCGAGGATGCGCAAGTCGGCGGTCCCGATGCGCAGCGCGCGGCGTATGTGGCGTACTTCAATGCACGGCTGCAGGCCCCGCGCCCATACATCGCGGAAGGAGAGCGCCTGCGTACCGATGCTGCCGTGGGTGTCATCGATCCGGAACGCGCCACGCGGGGACGGCGTCGTGAGTAGCGTTGCCATCCGGGAGGTCCCGTATCTCTACGCCGTGCTGCGAGTGGTGCCGCGTGTCGAGCGGGAGGAGTTCTTCAACGCGGGAGTGGTCGTCTTCTCCCGGCCCGGTCGCTTCCTCGGCGTGCGGACGCACCTGGATGCCGCGAAGCTGCACGTGCTCGATTCCGCCTGCGATCACGCGCTGGTCGCGGCGTATCTCGCGGGCATCGAGGCGGTGGCGGCGGGCGAGAAGGACGCCGGTCCGATGGCGGGCCTCGACCTCTCGGAGCGATTCCACTGGATCGCCGCGCCCAGCAACACGATCATCCAGCCCTCACCGGTGCATCCCGGCCGCACGATCGACCTCGTCGTCACGCTGGACCGTCTTTTCACGACACTCGTCCTCTGAGCGAGCGGAGAGGCGAGATGAGTGAGGTGGGCGCCCTGCGGAGACGTGATCACCGAGAGGCACTCACTCCTCACTTCTCTCCCCTCCTACCTCACGTCGTCGATGAGATCGGCAATGGAGTTCACGGTGCGTGACGGGCGATAGGGGAACGTCGCCGCCCGCTCCTCGGTCGTGCTGCCGGTCAGCACCAGCACCGTGCGCAACCCTGCCTCGATGCCGGCGATCACGTCCGTGTCCATCCGGTCGCCGATCATCACGGTCTCTTCGGAGTGCACGTTGAGCGTGCGCAGCGCCGAGCGCATCATCAGCGGGTTCGGCTTGCCCACGAAGTACGGCATCGCGCCGGTCGCCTTCGCCACCAGCGCGACAAGGGCGCCTGTCGCCGGGAGCGGCCCATCGGTGGAAGGTCCGGTCGGGTCCGGGTTGGTCGCGATGAAGCGGGCACCCTCGTTGATGAGGCGCACGGCTCGCGTCAGCCGCTCGAAGCTGTACGTCCGCGTCTCCCCGATCACCACATAGTCCGGATTGCGGTCGACCAGTGCATAGCCGACCTCGTGCAACGCCGTCGTCAGGCCGGCCTCGCCGATCACGAAGGCGCTGCCACCCGGTCGCTGCGTGGAGAGGAACTGGGCGGTGGCGAGGGCGCTCGTCCAGATGTCCTTCTCCGTTACCTGGATGCCGGAGTGCGCCAGCCGGAACGCGAGATCCCGCGCGGTGTACATGGAGTTGTTCGTGAGGATAAGGAAGGGGTATCCATGCTCGCGGAGGTTCGTGATGAACTCGTGGGCGCCGGGGATGGCTTGTTCTTCGTGGACGATCACGCCGTCCATGTCCATCAGGTAGTTTCGGATCGGCGGAAGATCGGACATCGGTGGGACTCCATGGGCTGACATGGGGAGACGGTGGACGCCGCCGGCATGGCGGTGGCGTCCTTCACTGGCCCAAGTCTACCCGGTGGTCGGGCTCCATCGATGATGCGCAGGCGGTACGGACGGGTGCCGCTTCAGTCGATGCCGATCATCGTTCCCGGCACGACGAGTGAGCGTACGTCTTCACCCCGGGCGTCGCGTTCCTTCAGGTCGCGCAGGAAGTCAAGGAACCCGACCTTCGGTGCCCACCCGATTACCTCGGTCGCCTCCGAGAGGTTGTGCTGCTCCACTCGCTCCGGTAACGGAATCTCGTACTTCGCGATGAGATCGATCGCGCCCGGAACCTGCGATTCCAGCCACGCCGGACCGAGCGTGGGGAAGTCCGCGAGGACATCATCCGGGATGCCGTGCGCGGTGTGGACGATGGTGCGGAAGAGCCCAAACCGGTGGTCGAGCGCCCCGGTGAGTGCGGCGACGGTCGCATCCGCCACGTCCTGCCGGTCGACGCCGTTGCGGAGCAAACGCGGGCCGAACGTGAGGTACGGCGCGGGCACGAACTCGTGGTAGCGCAGCATCGCGATGGATGCGCCAGTGATCTCGTGATAGGTGCGGCACATCTCTTCGCCCAGCACCTTCGTGAGCCCGTAGACGCTGCCCCAGCCGTACGCCATCGACGAGGCGTAGACGATAGCCCCGATACCCTCGGCGCGGCAGGCCTCGAAGACGTTGAACGTGCCATCGATATTGACGGCAAAGATGGTGGCATCGCTGACCGGTGGCCGAAGGGCGCTGTGCCACGCTGCGAGATGGATGACGGCATCGGCTCCGGCGATGGCCTGCTGCACGTCCGTGACGGAGCGGGTGTCGCATCGTATGAACTCGCCGAGCGCGAGGACATCGGGCGGTGGCATCACCATATCGGCAAGTCGCAGGCGGTATCCGGCAGCCGCGGCGGTGCGGGCAATGGCCTGCCCGCCGTTTCCTCCCGCGCCGGTGATGGTGACGAGCTGGTTCATGACGGCGTTCCTTCGGACGAGGACGGAAGTGCGCCAGGGATGCGCCCGCGCACGATGCGTCTCCCGGTCGCCACGGTCAATCCTCCGCACTCCCCATTCGGGGAGCCGGGGGATTGCGCGGCAGAAATGGAACTCAGTCGTGCACGATGCGGTAGATCGTGTGCGTCACTAGGGCCTCCTGACGGGTGGACACCGCCTCCAGATTGATGTGCCCCACCCCCTCGAAGAGGCGTACGCCATCACCCGCCACCATCGGCACGCGGTGGATGCGGATCTCGTCCAGCAGGCCAGCGGCCAGGTATTCGTTGACGGTCGTCGTGCCACCGGCGAGCGCGACATCGCGCTCGCCCGCCGCTTCCCGGGCCTGCGCCAGTGCCGACTCGATCCCATCGGTCACGAAGAAGAACGTCGTGCCGCCTTCCATCGGGAGCGGATCGCGTGGGTAGTGCGTGAGCACGAAGACGGGCGCGTGATAGGGCGGATTCTCGCCCCACCACCCTTGCCACTCCATGTCCCACTCCCCGCGGCCGGGATCGAACATGTTGCGGCCCATGATGTATGCGCCGATGTTTGTCCGCATGCCGTCCTCGGCGAGCCGATCCTCCGGCGTCTTGAACATCCAGGCGGTCAACGCGTTCTTGTCGATATCGCCGAAGGGGTGTTCCAGCGACTGGTTATGTCCTGCCGTGTAGCCATCGAGGGAAACGGCACAATCGCAAACGACTTTCGCCATGCGTGTCTGCTCCGTGAGCGGGATTCGTCGTGATCCGGCGCCGACCGGCTGTCGTGCCGGTGACCGTCTCGATGGTAAAGAACGGAGTTGTTCCCGGCTTCTTCCCGCTTGCGCCATGCCTGTCCCGTAGCATGGGCTGACCATTCAGCTCGCCGCGATCACCGCATTCCGGAACCAGCCCGTCGCTCGCTCGTACTGCGCCGCGATCCGGCAGAGCGCGACCTCCTCGTCCGGGCGTCCCACGAACGACAGCCCGATCGGCATCCCGTCGCGATCCGCGCCACAGGGGACCGTGATCACCGGCTGGCCGGTCGTGTTCCAGGGCATCGTCAGCCGTGTGAACGCTGTCCCCACGCCCTCGATCCCGGATGGCACCGCCACCTGCAACGTCTCGGCATCCGGCGCGACTGCCGGGGCAGTCGGGGCGACGACGGCATCCAGCCGATGGTCGCGGTAGAGGCGGGCGATATCGTCGCGCAGCACCTGTCGCGCCAACCGCGCCCGCAGGTAGCGGCTACCGGGGATGATCGTTCCCGTCTCGAAGCGCATCCGCGCATCCTGACCCATCAGTTCCGGATCAACCCGCAGGTGCTCGTCGTGGACGGTGCCCGCCTCGACCCGGTTTACCAGCGCCGCCACGGCGCGGGCGGCAGCTGCCCCATCCCACTCCAGCTCGACGATCTCCGCGCCGAGTCGACGCAGGTCTTCTCCGGCGTCGCTCACGCTCGTGACCACGTCCGGATGCGCGTCGTCCATGAAGAAGCCGCCGAGGACGCCGATCCGCACCCCTTCCAGGCCATTCGGCCCGAACGGCGCCAGCAGCTCGTCCACGACGTCGATCTCGTCCACCCGTTGCGCCAGCGCCAGGTAGAGCGTCAGCGCGTCCGGCACCGACCGCGCAATCGGGCCGACGGTGTCCAGCGAGGGGGAGAGCGGGTAGACACCCTCCGTCGAGAGGCGTCCCCACGTCGGCTTGAGGCCGACCACGCCGCACAGGGCGGCTGGCGTGCGGATGCTGCCACCGGTGTCGCTGCCCAGCGCGCCGAGGCAACTGCCGATGGCGACGGATGCCGCCGAGCCGCCGGAACTGCCGCCTGGTATTCGGTCCGTGTTCCATGGATTGCGCGCCGGGTGGCTCACGACCCCTGCCGCGTATTCCTGTGTCACCGTTGTGCCGACCACGATGCCGCCCGCCGCGCGGAGGTGAGCCACTGCTGGGGCATCGTGGGTTGCGGGCGGGGAGCTTCGACGCTGGTCGGCGTTGGCGAACGTGGTCAGGCCAGCGACGTCGTAGAGATCCTTCACACCGAGCGGAATCCCGAGCAACGGGCGTTGACGCCGCTGCATCACGCGGTGGCGGTCCGCCTCGATGGCGAGTTCGCGCGCCTGGTTGGCGAGGACATGCACGTAGGCATGGATGCCGTGCTCCGTCACCTCCATCCGGGCGATGGTCGCGGCGATCAGTTCCACGGCCGAGATCGCGCGGGCGTCCAGCAGCGTCATCGCCTCCCGGATCGTCAGCGTGGCGAGCTGATGGATGAGTCCGGTTCCGGTGGCATCGCTCACGAGATCGCCTCCTCTCCCCGACGGGGCTCCACGCGGGATCGAAGGTGCCCACGGCGCTCGCGACGGCTTCGGCGGGCACGTCGGCCAGCACGTCGTCGATCAGGCGGGCGAACCGGAGCTGTCCCGCCATCTCCTGAACGAGCACCGGCAGGCGCGGGTCGTCGCCGGCGACCTCGATTCCCAGCATGGCGAGCATGGCCTGCACGGCGGCGGCATCAGGTGTCGGTGGGATGGGCGAGGAGGGCTCGGACATGCGGTCGATGCTCCCTGGATCATGGCGTTGCCGGTGCCCCGCGAGGAACACCGGCGAGGATTGAACGCCATCTTCGGCGGTGCGCAGGCGGATGTCGAGTGGAGATTGGCCCTACCAGCGGTCCCAGTGGACGATCTCTTCCAGCGGCTTGCGTTGCTTCTTGCCCTTGCCGAGGTTCTGCGCCGGGTATCCGAACGGCACCACGCAGACCACCTCCAGATCGTCCGGGATGTTCAGCAGGGGATTGACGTCTCCCAGTCCACCGAGGAACCCGACCCAGTTCGAGCCAACCCCCTGCTCCCACGCCACCAGCATCATGTCCTGCACCGCGCGGCTGGCATCGGAGAGACCGTATGGCGATGCCTTCTCGACTGCCACGACGACCGCGAACGCCGCCTCCGCGATGTATGGACCATGTTTCGCGGCAGGGGCAAGTTCCTCCAGGGCTTCCCGCCTCCGCACGACCACGAAGTGCCACGGCTGCTTGTTCTTGGAGCTCGCGGTCAGTCTCCCGGCTTCAAGGATGCTTCGGATCACGTCGTCCGGCACCGGCTGATCGGTGTACGAACGAACGGCCAGCAGGGTCTGAATCGCTTCTTCGACGTTCATGTTGCTCCCTTTCTCGATACGTCCGGTGAGTGCTTCGCCGCCCGCGTTCGTCATGAGGGTCCCGGTGGGGCGGTGCATGGATTCCATCACGATGATGGCGAGTTCACGACTGGTATTGCATCCGGCATGTGGCGAGGTGACGGGCGAAAGGAGTAGCCCGGTCACTCGTCCGTTTGGGGAGGGTCGCATCTGGGTTCGGCGGCGCGTATGCTCCCCAAATGCCGCATCCATTGGTCGCGGTCAGTTGTGTTTCCGGGGTGGGGGGAAGGATTCATGCTTCGTATTGCTCGTCGAGGGGAGACCGGTCGCCAGACGGTTGATCCGCTGGAGTTGTTCTACGATCTCGTCTTTGTCTTCACGATCACGCAGGTCTCGCATCTGCTGATTGAGCATCTCACCTGGACCGGCCTGGCCGAGTCCGCCGTGGTGCTGCTCGCGATCTGGTGGTCGTGGAACTACACGACGTGGTTCACGAACGAGGTCGATGTCGAAGCGCCCATCGTTCGCTTGCTCATGATCGGGCTAATGGGTCTCAGCCTGTTGATGGCGATTTCTGTTGCCGACTCATTTGGCGATCGGGCGCTGCTCTTCGCCGGGGCGTATGTCGCGATCCAACTCCTTCGCCACGGATTCCTGACCTTCGTGGCCGCGGGCGCGGGCACGCTCGAGCGGCTGCGCGCGCTGCACATCCTCATCTGGTTCGTCTTCGCCGGGATCTTCTGGATCGGCGGTGCCGTCGTCGGTGGTCACGCGCAGTTGACGCTCTGGGCAATCGGTGCCCTGATCGATTGCCTTGGGCCGATGGTCACGTATTGGGTGCCCGGCCTGCCGCGCCTCTCTACCATGGACTGGCGGGTGGTTCCGGAGCACTTCGATGAGCGGTTCCACCTCTTCATCATCCTGACGCTGGGCGAGACGATCATGATTACCGGCAACACCACGGCAGGGTTGCCGCTCGACACTGAACGGATCGTTGCTTTCGGCCTCGCCTTCGCCGCGACCGCTTCGCTTTGGTGGCTCTACTTCCAGTCCGGCATCACCGATGCCACCCACCGCCTGGAGCACGCAGCGGATTCCACCCCGATTGCCCGTGATGTGTACACATACGGGCAGGCGCCGATTGTCGCGGCGATCATCCTTTCCGCCGTCGGCGATGAATTCGTGATCGCCCATCCGGGGCATCACCTGGAGCATGCGCAGCTCGCGGTGGTGATCGGCGGCCCCCTGCTCTTCTTGCTTTCGGAGGTTGCCGCCTTCTGGCGTCTTACCGGGCGTCCGATGGTCGAACGGCTCCTGGGAGCCATGCTGCTGCTCGGCGTCGGCTGGGTGGGGTTGCACGCGAGCGCGGTGACGACTAGCGCATTGGTGGTGGTTGTTCTGATTGTGGTGATCGCCATCGGCAGTCTTCGCGGGCGGCGGGGTGGCGCGATGTCGCCCGCAACCTGATCTGCCTGAATCAAGGATTCGCACGGCGGGACCGGCCACAGCAAATCGGGGCCTGTCGTGCGTCTGGTTCTCGGCGCGAAGGATGGTCCCACTCATGACCGAGCCTCGTCATTCCGTACACCCGGTCATCTGGCGCGCGCCGGAGAGCGATGGGACTTCGACCTCACTGGAGTTGTTCTACGATCTCGTCTTTGCGTTCACGATCACGCAGGTTTCGCATGTGCTGATCCGGAACCTGAGCTGGAAGGGCGCGGTGGAGGCGGGCATCGTCCTGCTTGGTGCGTGGTGGTCGTGGAATTACACGACGTGGTTCACCGATGAATTCGATGGGGACACCATTCCCATTCGATTGCTGATGTTCGGGTTGATGGCGTTGAGTCTGCTGATGTCGGTTGCGATTCCGGAGGCGTTCGGGCCGCGCGGTCTGCTCTTCGCGCTGGCCTACGTTGCGATCCAGATGGGTCGGCACGGATTCCTCGCGTTTGTCACAGCAGGACGCGGCTCGATCGAGCGGGAACGCGCGCTCAACATCCTGATCTGGTTCAGCTTCTCCGGGGTGTTCTGGATTGGCGGCGCGTTCGTGCAGAACAATGCCCGGATCGCACTCTGGATCGTCGCCCTGTTCATCGACTATGTCGCGCCGCTTTCTACCTACCCGGTGCCTCGCCGTCGGCGCCTCACGACCGAGGCGTGGGCCGTGAGCCCCAGACACTTCTCCGATCGGTTCGCCAGTTTCATCATCCTGACGCTGGGCGAGACGATTGCGATCACCGGCGCGACGATGACGCTCGCGGCGCTTTCGTTCTCGCGCAGCACTGCATTCATCCTTTCTTTTCTCGGGTCGGCGGCATTCTGGTGGCTTTATTTCGCCCGCGCCAGCGATGCCTCCTGGTTTCTCTCCCGTGCCCAGGGCCGGACAAGCGTCGCGCGGGATGCCTTCACTTATGGGCATGTCCTGCTTGTCGCGGGCATCCTGCTGGCGGCGGTGGGAGACGAGTTCGTGCTGGAGCATCCGCTTGCGGCGCTTTCCGCGCGCGAGTTCCTGCCGGTGATGCTTGGACCGGTAGTCTTCCTGTTGGCCCAGGTCTTCATCGGCTGGAGGATCTCGGGGGCGATCGAGCGGGACCGACTCACCGCCGCCCTCTGTGTGATCGTGCTCGGCGTGGTAGCGTGGACGCTCGGATGGCCGGCGTCGTTGGTGTCCGGCGCAATCCTCATCGTGCTGGCGGCGGTGCTGGCGATCCACATCTGGGAGCGGCCAGCCGCTCACGACCGGGAGGCAGGACGCGCGTGAACGAATCCAGACGGCAGGCGACGCTCCTGCGTGCCGCGACGCGGGCCGACGTAGCGGCTCTCGCGGATATCCACGTCCGGGCCTGGCAGCGCACCTATCGGGGGATGATGCCGGACGAGTTCCTCGATGCGCTCGCGCCGGAGCAGCGATACGCGCGGTGGGAGCACGATGTTCTCGCCCCGGATGCCGAGATGACCGTGCTTGTGGCGGCTGATGAGGCGACGGGGCGGCTCGTGGGCTTCTGCAGCGTCTGCCCGCAGAAGCATCGGGAGCCCGGCGACGAATCGCTGCCTCCGGCGGGTGAGATCTACACGATGTATGTCGATGTGGAGGACAAGGGACGCGGGACCGGCCGTCGCCTGCTGTCGGCGGGTGAGGACCGGATACGCGCGATGGGGTTCGCGCGCGGCGTGCTGTGGATGCTGGCGGACAACGCCCCGGCGCGCGGTTTCTACGAGCGGATAGGCTGGCGCGTCGATGGTGTCGCCACCGGCATCCAGTATGGCGATCGCCTCGTCCCCGAAATCCGCCTCGCCAAGATGCTGGAGGAGGCGTGACCATGAACGTCCGCCCGGCGCGACCGGACGATGCTCCGGCGATTGCGGCTGTCCACGTAAGGACGTGGCAGCACGCCTATCGGGAGCATATGCCGGCAGCCTTCCTCGAAAGTCTGAATCTGGCAGATCGCCAACGCATGTGGGAATC
The DNA here is from genome assembly GCA_049840815.1 of Thermomicrobiales bacterium. Lineage (GTDB taxonomy): Bacteria > Chloroflexota > Chloroflexia > Thermomicrobiales > UBA6265 > JASGDN01. The sequence goes on from JASGJI010000003.1 coordinate 14,040, forward strand.
GATGCTGGCGGCGCCGAGTGCCTCGCTCCGCGACGCTGGTCGCGGACGACGAGCGGTCGTTGCTTGGCGTTTGCCATGTCGGGCCGGATCGGGATGCGGATGACTCGGTCCGGCATGGCTGCGGTGAGGTCGCCTTGATCTATGTGCTGCCGGAGGCCCAGGGGAGAGGTGTCGGACGGGCGTTGCTGGACGAGGCCTGCGACGCGATGCTGGATCTCGGCTTCACCGAGGCACGTCTCTGGGTGTTGGCCGACAATGCCCCGGCAATCGCCTTCTACGAGCGCATGGGCTGGCGGGCTGATGGCGCGGCCAAACAGGAGGAGATTGGCGGCCAGGTCATCGAGGAATGCCGGTACTGGCGCTCACTTGCCTAGTGGAGTGCGTCGCAAGTCCTCGGGATTGACGCCGTTTGCGGCGGGCCTATACTGGAGGTGGGAACTTCCCACCGAGCTTCATGCACGGACGAACAACGCCCAGGCACGGTGAAGAACACCCCATTCAGGAGGGACACGATGGCTGTTGCTACCATCGATGCGAAGGGACGCATTGCCATTCCCGCCGAGATCCGGAAGCGACTTGGACTTGAAGCGGGCGACGCATTCTTCTTTGATGCCGAGGAAGGTGCGGATGTCATCCGCATTGTGAAGGCCGTGAACCCGTTTGACATCCTCGCCGACCGTGCGATCGACGAATACAACGCGGGCCGCACTATCAACCTGCGGGACTATGCTGCGGAGAAGGGCATCGCTTCCGATGTCGACGAATCGGTTTGAGGTCGAGCTCCTGCGAGAAGCCCTGAAAGATCTCAAGGCGCTCAAGCAGTACGAAAGCGATGCGATCGCGGAGATCCTGAGACTGGAAGATGACCCCTATCTGGGGCATGCATTGACCGGTAGTCTTCGAGGGACGCGGTCGCTGGAGTTCGCTCTCCCCGGATACGGGGAATGCCGGGCTGTCTACATCGTCGACAAACGCGGTCGCGTCTGTATCGTATTCATTGTGGGACCCCACGAGAATATCTACCAGAAGGCCGAGCGTCGAGCGAAAGCCGCATTCAAGCAGGTCAAGGATTGAGGGCCGGAGTCACACTCCAGCCCTCATGCCGTGCCTGTGGAGTTCCCTCGTACGCTGTCCGCTTTCCTCTGTTTCTCCCGCCTCGTTTCCCGGCTGGGGTCGACCTGATTTTCCCGATGCACGATCAGCGGATCGACAGCCGTTTCAGCATCGGGAAGCTCGTCGCGTTCAGCCGTGTGAGCGAACCGAGTGGACCGGAGTATTCGGCCTCGGCATTCCAGCGCGCGCGGATGTGACGGGATGATGGACGGGTCGCGGACTGAAGGGATTCCTGCAATCAGGGACCTATGCCGTCAGCATGCCACCACGAATGGTGGCGATCTCATCGCGACCCACCCCGGCGGCATGGAGATACCCCTCCGCCGATCCGTAGGTGGCATCCAGCGCGAGCAGGAAGGTCTGCATCGTCTCCGCCTGCGCCCGGATCAGTTGCTCGGGAATCTTCAGCCCTTCCGCCTGCGACGCGAGTTCCGGATTCGAGGCCATCCAGCCCTGAACCATCCGGCGCATGTTCCGATCCGTGATCGTGTAGTCGTCCACGATCAGCGCATCATCCACCTCCAGCAGGCGGAGCAGCAGCGCGACCGCGACTCCGGTGCGATCCTTCCCCGCCGCGCAGTGGATGACCGCTGGCAGGTCGTCGGTCGCCGCCAGCGTCCCGAATACCGTGCGGTACGACGCTTGCCCGTGGACGAGGAAGGCCGCGTACATCTCCGCCAGCGGCTTGTCATCCAGCGCCTCCGGCGAGGCGTCCACGTCCGTTACCGGCGCGTGAACGACCGTCGTGCCCCGCTCGACCAGCGGACTGGGGCCGGTTCGCGCGATCTCGGCCGGTGAGCGGAGGTCGATCAGCGTGCGGATGGAGATGCCTGCCAGCCGGTCCAGATCGACGGGCGTCAGGCGGGCGAGCGCGTCGCTGCGAAAGACTCGTTCGCGGCGGACGGTCTGCCCGTTGCGGTTCATGAGTCCGCCAAGGTCGCGGAAGTTCGTCACGCCTTCCAGCGCCCATTCGCGGGGATCGAGCCCGGAGGGGGTCGATGTGTCTACCATCGTCGGGTCGGTTGTGGGATCAATCATCGGGAATCCTTACTGGCCATGCTGACCGCGTGTCTGGTCGGTGTTGCGGGTCGCCTCCAGTGCCTCGATCAGGCGGGCCGCATCGTACGGTCCCTTGTGGCGATGCCCGTTGACGAAGAAGGTGGGTGTTCCGTGGGCATCCATCAACTCGGCGTCCAGCATATCGTCTCGCACACGGGCAAGTGTTTCCGCATCACGCATGTCCGTCTCGAAGCGATCGGCGTCCAGCCCGAGGTCGCCCGCGTACCGGATCAGGTCGTCCAGTTCCAGCGCGTCCTGATGCGTGAAGAGGTAGGGGCCGTAGGTGAAGAAGTCCATCTGTCGGGCCGCCGCTTCGCTGGCGTAGGCCGCCTGTAGCGCCTGCGGATGCACATGCGTCAGGGGCAGGTGACGCCAGACATAGCGCAGCTCGTCCCCGAAGTGGGCGCGGACCTCGTCGATGGAGCCGGTGGCGCGGCTACAGAACGGGCATTCGAAGTCGCCGTATTCCACCAGCGTCAACGGCGCATCCATCGATCCCCGGATATGGTCGCGGGCGGGGTCCACGGGTCGCGCGAGTTTCAGGAATTGCGCTGACGGCGGTTGCAGGCGGTCGAGGATGCGGAAGGCCGCCCAGCCAAGCGCGAAAGCGAGGACCGAGGCCAGCAGCACACCCACCCGCGCCTCGTCCTGGATCAGTGGATCGTCGATCGCGAGGTCGATGATGAAGAGCGAGATCGTGAAGCCGATGCCGGAAAGGGCGGCGCCACCGGCGATCCGTCCGAAGGTCAGTCCCGGCGACAGCTCGCCGAGGTGGAGGAGCTTCAGGATGCCCGTGCTTCCCGCGATGCCGATCAGCTTGCCGAGCACGAGTCCTGCGACGATACCCCACGTCACCGGGGAACGCATCGCCCCGCTCAGCGTCTCGCCGCTGAGGACGACGCCGGCATTCGCCAACGCGAAGATGGGCAGGATCAGGAAGTTGCTGTACGACTCGTACTGGTCCTGCAATCGCTCGTTGACGGAGACCGCGTTGCGCAGTCCCGCGCGCGGCGATCCGGGCGTAGGCGGGATTCGGCGATTGCTGGAAGGCGCGAGCCAGGTCCGCTGTCTCCCGTACTTCCCGCTGGCGCGGTTCGTAGACGGGGATCAGCAGCGCGACGGCGACCCCGGCGAGGGTGGCGTGCAGACCGGACGCATAGACCGCGCACCACGCGACGATTGCCAGCGCCAGATAGGCCGGTCCCAGATTGCTGCCCAGATTCGTCGGGATGGAACGCAGCCCCCAAATGCCGGCCAGCGCCAGGACGGCGATCGGCAACGGCCAGACGTTCAGGTGATCCGTGTAGAAGATCGCGATTACCAGCAACGCGCCGACATCATCGACCACCGCCAGGGCCAGCAGGAAGACGCGCAGGTGGCCGGGGAACTTTGGCCCTGCCACCGCCAGGGCGCCGAGCAGGAAGGCGGTGTCCGTCGAGATGACGACGCCCCAGGCGTGCGCCGCGCCGCTGCCCCGGTTGAAGGCGAGGAAGATCAGCGCCGGCATCACCAGACCCGCGAGGGCCGCGACGACCGGGACCACGGCGCGGGCGCGATTGCTTAGCTCGCCCAGTGTGAACTCGCGTTTGACCTCCAGGCCGACCACGAAGAAGAACAGCGTCATCAGCACGTCGTTGACGATGTGCCGGAAGCTCATCTCGAACGAGAACGATCCCGCCACGATTTCGAAATGCGCGTTCCAGAAGGTGACGTAGCTATCGCCCCACGGCCAGTTTGCCCAGACCAGCGCCGCCAGCGTCGCGAGCAGGAGGAGTGCCGCCGCTCCCTGCTCCGAGGCGGTGATCCCGCGTACGGGCGCGATCAGCCGCGTCAGGATGGAATGTCCTCTCCCCGGCGTCTCGTCGGATTGGCTGCCGTCGACCGGTCCCGATGGCGGCCGGGCATCGGCCATAGGCGGGCGCAGGGGATCGGGCATGGAGCACTCCTGGTGAAAGCGGAGAGTCCGCGGCTCCTGATAGGAGGCCGGCGGGTGGCGCAACGATGCGGGGTGGTCGGGAATGGACGATCCCATCTCCGAGCATATCAGCGCGCCGCGCGTTCGCGAACTCCCCGAATGGCGGCTCTTCCCGCTCGATTGGCTGGGGATGACAGGATGGATACGATCGCCAGGGCGTGGCGCAGTATCCACGGCGAAATCAGCAATTCCTACGATGTGCAGTCCGGGCGGTACTGGGTACGCTGAGGACGATGCGCCGGACGGCTCGCGGTCGGGGCGCGGGGGACCAGCACGTCATCCACGCTTACCACTGAAGGACATCCCCTCATGCCCCGGAGCAACGACACCATCCTCACCCAGGTCTCGGGAACGCAGCATGGTCAGCGGCGGCTGAACGGCATCCAGACGCCCGGCCGCCCGCTGCGCAATCTCAGCGAACCAGCCTACGACACCCTTCGCACGCGCGATGTCGTCATCGAAGTGCGCGACCGGACGCTGCTCTTCGCTGATACGTACTGCCCGCATGCGGATGGGCGCTTTCCGGCACTCGTTTCCTTCTCCTGCTACCCCCGTCAGATCCAGGATGTCGGCGCGCCGCTCGGGTTCATCGAGGCGGGCGCGGTCGATTTCTTCGCCCCGCGCGGCTACGCCCATATCGTGGTGAACGCACGCGGTACCGGTGGCTCGGATGGCGTCTGGACGATGCTCGACGAGACCGAACGCAACGACCTCTACGATGTCATCGAGTGGGCCGCCGCCCAGCCGTGGTGCGATGGCAACGTGGGCATGCTTGGCATCAGTTATTTCGCGATGGCCCAAATCGCCGCGGCTGCCGTCCATCCGCCGCACCTGAAGGCGATCTTCCCCATTGCCACGACCGTCGACTTCTACGAGGCGGCCTGGCATCACGGCCTCGCCAATGCGGGCTTCGTCTCCGCCTGGATTCCGGCGGTCGGGGTGATGTCCCAGAAGCCCGATGCGTTCTGGGAAGGGCATCGGCTGGATGCCGCGCGGAAGATCCTCGCCGTTCCCGCGATCCACGAGCGGATGCAGCACCTCAACGGAGAGGCGATCGTGAATGTCCTGAAGGACGTGATTCATTCGCACTATCCCGAGGTGCCGTTCGGGCAGTTGTGGCAGGAGACCATGGTGGAACACCCCGCCCGTGAAGCCTTCTGGGATGCGCGGGACAACCGGCCAGCGCTGGCGGGTATCGAGATCCCGGTCTATCTCGGCTGCGACTGGGACAACGCACCGCTGCACCTGCCGAGCACGTTCGTGGCCTGGGAGGGCCTTCGGTCCAATCCGAATGTCCGCATGGCGATGTTGCCACCGGGTGGCCTTGCCTGGCCGTGGGAGTGCCTGCATGAGGAGGCGCTTGGCTGGTACGACCACTGGCTGAAGGGCCTCGACACCGGGATCATGGATGGCCCGGCAGTTCGTTACGTCGTGCCGGGTCTCCGTGCAGACGGACGCGATGGCGCGGACGACTGGCGGGAATCGGCATCATGGCCACCCGCGAGCGAGCCGCTCGGCTTTTACCTGCGCGGCGATGGCACGCTTGGCGAGCAGGACGATGCAACCGACCGCCAGTACCTGTCGATCACCCCTGAGATCGGTCGCCCGAAGAACGCCAACCCGCCGACCCTGCCCGACCGCCTCGAATGGGTGACGGCCCCGTTTGCTGCACCTGCCGAGTTCGCTGGGGAGATCGCGCTCACCCTCGACGCGACTGCCTCCGCCCACGATACCGCCTGGATCGCCGTACTCTACGATGTCTCGCCCGATGGCACGCGGGAGGCGATCACTGCTGGCTGGCTGAGGGCTTCCCACGCCCATAGCGACCGCGAGCCGCAGTCTGTTGTGCCTGGAACGCGCGAAACCTACGCAATTCCGGTTATCCAGAATGCCCGACACCTCGATACGGGACATGCGCTGGCGCTGGTGCTCACCTCGTCCGACGCGGTGAAGGATGCGCCGACCATCCTCGGGTTCCGGCATGCACCGATTGGCGAATCCAGCCTGAATACGGTCCACTCGTCGTCCCGACTCACGTTGCCGATGCTGCCCGCGCGATGACGCGCGGAGCAATATCGGTAATGCCCCCCGTAGTTCCTACGATCCTGCCCGGATGGCCGCCTCGTTAGGCTTGAGTCGATGAACCTGCTCAGTGGTTCGCTGTTCGCGCGACAGGAGGTCTGCTCGAAGCGTGGCCGGGAAGGGGAATCGACCGTCGAGGATGCTCGACGGATGTGTTGGGATCGTCCGGCATCCGCCGGACCAGGTGAGGGGAGACCAGTCGTGTTGAAGACGCTGCGGATCGGAATCGTGTTGATGCTCGCGCTCATGACGGGTGCGATGGCTACGAATGTGGGCGCCCAGGAGACTGGCACGTACATCCTGCGCGTGGGGATCGTCCTGCATCCGGCTGGGGAGATTACCGGCGGCCAGATCTGCTTCGAGAACGACTTCGGGAAGCGCTGCCAGGATCTCGCGCTCGGCGCGCCGGAGGGGTACTACGAGTTCGACAACATCGAAGGCAACAGCGGCGCGGTCTTCGTCGAAGGGGCAGATCCGTATGAGGGCTCGATGGGCGTGTTGCTGAACGAGGGCATCAACGCCGTCGATCTGGATCTCTATGCTGCTGACCCGGCGCCGACCCCGGCTCCGAATCTGCCAGACACCGGCGTGGGCACGGCGCGGGAAGGCGACTCGTCGTTCTTCATGCCAGCGGTCGCGCTGATCGCGCTTGCTGGCGTGGGCGTGGTGGCGTCTGGGATGCTTCGCCGCGGCGGGCGTTAGGACGTGACGGCAGGCCGGGCGAGGGCGTCGATCCTTGCCCGGCCTCCTCGCGAGATCCCGTGAATGGAGCGTTTCATGCATCGTTTCGATTCCTTGAGCCGGGTGCTCGCTGGCCGGACAACTCGCCGTTCCGTCATGCGCACGGGCAGCGCGGCGGTCGCTGGAGGCGCGACACTCGCCGCCTTCGGGGCGCATGCGGCGGCGCAGGATGCTACGCCCGCTGCAACCCCGCTGGCGAGTCCCGTCGCCGAAACCACCGAACAGGTGCCATTCCTCTTCGTGCAGTCGGCTTCCTCCGCCACATTCGCCCAGGCGGGTGATGGCGGCGGTCACCGGCTTACGTTGAAGGGGCACACCGGCGGCACGATCTACTTCTCGGATCGTCCGGAGCGCGTCTTCGGGGAAGCGCCGACCCAGCAGTTCCTGGATGGTCTCGGGTTCAGCCCAGACAACCCGCCCAATGCCGCGATCGTGACCACCAACACGGACGGCAGCGGCGATGTCCTCATCGTGGAACTGACCGATCCTGTCTTCGATGCCGCATCCGGGGAACTCTCCTACGGGGTGTCGGCGCTGGAGACCTACACCGGGGATGGATTGGCCTTCGCGGCAAGGCAACAACAGGATCTCTCCCTGGCGGCAGACCTCGGCACCACGAGCCTGTTCATCGATGACTGCTCGGACAAGACCATCGACTGCTATACCGGCTGCAATGCGAATGTTGGTAATCTCGGTAAGCAGGGCATGTGCTACAAGTGGAATCTTGTCGAATGCGTCCCGTGCCACGGTGGCTGGAGCGGCACAGCCGACCAGTGCAACGAAACATTCAGCGAGTGCAACGGTGATTGCTTCACCAACTGGCCGGAGTATTGCCACCCTGGCGGCTGATGCCTCGCCAGCAGCCCCCCCGAAGACAGGGAGAGGCCTCCACCAGGCCGGCGGAGGCCTCTCCCTGTCTTCGCGGATCGTTACAGCGAATCGAAGACGTGATCCAACTGGTGGTGGACGTTGCGGACCGAACCGCGTACGTCGCTCCACGCTTTCTTCGTGTCGCCATCGGCATCGCTCAGGACATCGTCGATCTTGCGGTCCAGATCGTCGAAGCCGTGCTGGATGTCGCGATAGGAGCGCTTGATCTCACGAACCGCGTCCTCCGGTAGCTTGTCGGCCTCGTCCAGCTTGGCGTTGAGATCGTCGAGACCCTTCTTGAGATCGTCGTAGGCATCTTTCGTCGAATCGTCGACGTGATCGCCGAGATCGTCAGTCTTCTTCTTCGCATCGTCGTAGGCGGTATGCACATCGGCGCGGGCGCGTTCGAGCGTGTCTTCGCTCGCCGGCGTCTGCGCCATCGCCGCCGATCCCAACCCGAGGCCCACGGCCGACAACGCCAGACCGACGCCCGCACCCCGCTTCAATACCGTCCGTCGTTCCACCATGTTCGTCATACCCTTCTGCTCGACACCATGCGGCATCTCATCGTTCGCCCGAGCGGGCGTCCGGAACTGGGCTGAACGCGATCATGTGCCGCCTTCAGCCCGTTCCGATCCGTGATTCAACGATATCGGCGGCGGAAGGCCTGGCCTATCGGTGAGACTACGGGGAGCATTACCGAAATGGCGCTCGGCTCGATCAGGGGCTGCACTTGGAGTCGATCGTGGCGACACACTCACCATTGCAGTCCGGGAAGACAGCGTTGCACTGTGCATTCAGGGCAAACGGACCCTCGCACGGCATACAGTCGAGATCCTTCCAGTCCCAGCATCGACCGTAGCTCATATGGCCAAAGCAGGCATTCGAGGTGACGCAATAGGCTGTGCCATCCGAGCAGTCATCGATGAAGAGACTGGTATTGCCAAGTTCCGGAGCCAGGACCAGATCCTGCTGCTGCGTCGCCGTGAAGGCCAATGCATCCCCGGTGTAGGTCTCCAGCGCCGACACCCCGTAGGAAAGTTCCCCGGATGCGGCATCGAAGACGGGATCGGTCAGTTCCACGATGAGGACATCGCCGCTGCCGTCCATGTTGGTGGTCACGATCGCGGCATTGGGCGGGTTGTCCGGGCTGAACCCGAGACCATCCAGGAACTGCTGGGTCGGCGCTTCCCCGAAGACGCGCTCCGGACGGTCCGAGAAGTAGATCGTGCCGCCGGTGTGCCCCTTCAGCGTAAGCCGGTGCCCGCCGCCATCACCCGCCTGGGCGAACGTGGCGGACGACGCCGATTGCACGAAGAGGAATGGCACCTGTTCGGTGGTTTCGGCGACGGGGCTCGCCGCAGGCGTGGCGACGAGCGTGGCGTTCTCAGCGCTGGCAGTTCCAGCGAGCGCTGAGAGAGCAATACCCCCTGCGACAGCGGCTCCGCCTCGCTGGACGACGGATCGGCGGGAGGTCTGCGACGACAGGGCTTGAGACAGGAGGTCGAAACGATGCATGAAGCGCTCCACTCTGGGGAGCCGGCATGAAGCCGGGCGGAAGGCGTGGGACGATGAGGCGGCCACACCCCCATTGTCGGAGCCCTTCATGCGTGTGCGTATCGTAGAAACTACGATGTCGGTCGGAACTGGGGCGGCGATTGTCTCAGGCAACGCAGCGCTAGTTCGCGATGCGTTCCGCGATGAACGCCTCGCTCGCCTCGCGGTCGAGGTCCAGCGCCACCCGTGCCGTCGCCGGGCGATCCTCGCTGGGCGGAAAGCCCACCGTCATCGCGGTCGTGAGCGTCCCCTGCAGTTCCACGCGCACGGCCAGATCCGTCCAGTGCAGGATCTCCGGTCGCACGATCGTCGCGGCGGCGAGCGGATCGTGCAGGAAGGTGTCTCCCCCTCGCGCCAAGAAGCCGGGATAGTCTGCGATCTGCTGGGCGATGGCGTCGTGATAGGCCGTTCCCCGCGCCCTCAGCGCGTCCACGCCGGACTGGTCGATCAGCGCGCGCAGCGTCACGTCCAGCGGCACCAGCGACATCGCGGCCCCGGAGGAGAAGACGATGTGCGCGGCCTCCGGGTCGCAGCGGATGTTGTGTTCTCCTGGCCCCGCGCCGGAGGTCGGCGTGACGGCGAACCAGCCTCCCATGATCGTCAGGTGCTTCAGGGACGATGCGAAGCGAGGTTCCCGCGTGATCGCGGCAGCCACGTTCGTCAGCGGCCCGACCGCCAGGAGGTGAATCTCACCGGGATTGGCGAGGACGTGCTCGATCAGGAAATCGACGGCGTGCTGGTCCGGTCCGGCCGCGAAGCGCTCGTTGTCGCCCTCCTCCAGCAGGCCGAGTCCCTCGTGGCCCGGCCAGTAGATGGGCTGCAAGCCCAGCAACGGCGCGGAAATCCCCTCGTAGACGGGGATGCTTGCCGCATCGCGTCCACGAAGCGCCAGGAGCTTGCGCGCCATGCGTGCCCGCAGCGCGACATCGGCGTAGACGGTGGTGATGGCATCCAGCTGGATTTCCGGCGACCCGAGCAGGAAGGCGAGGGCGATGCAGTCGTCGACGTCGGTGCCGATGTCGGTGTCGAGGACGACGCGGATGGGCGGCATGGAGAACCTCCGGGCACTGGCGAATCCGGGATGGAATCGCGCGATCGAGTCGGTGAAGTCGTTCCGCATCATAGGCTGCGCATTGCCGGCTGACCATACGGCGAGCATATGTGCAGCACCCTATGGTGATGGCATCGAGCGGCATGCCCGAAACCCGGGTCCGGGGCTCCCTCGACAGCGTTGTCGCACTCCATTCATCCCGCCAGGACCCACCAGGAGAACCCACCATGCCCATGCACGATCGACTCAGCAGCAGAATCATCGACCGGCGTCACCTCGTTGGTGGGGCGGCGGGTGTCGCCACGGCTGCCACCGCGGCCTTCGCACTGGGATCGCTGGTCTCGGCGCAAACCTCCGAATCGGCGACCGGCACGCCGGAGGCCGGATCGTCCTCGTCCGGCGCGTCTTCCGGTGCATCGCGATCGATGACCTCGATCACCGATCGGTCCGCCGCGGTAATCGCGTCCGTCCAGGCCGACCGCGATGCGGTCGCCTCGTCCATCGATACCGCGGCCATTGACGAATTGCTCGCTCTTGCAGGGAGCCTTCATACGCAGGCGGAAGCCGCCAGTGATTCCAGCACCAAGGGTACGTCGTCGTCCTCGGATGCATCTGCCTCGGCCACGCCTGCCGCTTCCACCCGCGGCACGACCAAGACCACCACTACCACCACGTCGACGCCCGGGAAGCGGCAACTGGCGAACGCGGCAATACGGACGGCCCGCGCGGCGCGGGCGCTGATCGTCGCGCATCTGGCGAACTTTGGCCTGCCGTCCGAACAGGTGGCCGTGAGCAAGGTGCTTGCGCGTGTCTACGCTGGCGTGAAGGAGGTTGCCGCTTCATCTGCCTCCAGTGACGATGCGTCCAGCCTCGTCTCCCATGCCGAGGCCGCCTATTCCAGCGGCTACGATGCCTACCATGCCGCGACCTACGCCAGCGCGGCGGCCTATGGCGAGGCCGCCGACCTGCTCGCATCCGCTGCCGGCAGCCTGCTTGGCCTGGGCGGCGGTGAGGGTGGCGGGGACCGGCGTGGCGGTGGCATGTCGAGGGGCCGTCGCGGTGAGATGAGCGGGGGTAGGCGCGGCGGATCGGAGTCCGGCTCGGGCGGAAGCGGCGGCGCGACCGCTACGCCATCGGCGGATGCGTCGTCCAGTTCGGATACGGATTCGGCCGGCGATACATCCACACCTGTGGAGGTTCCGGAACCGTCATTCTAGGCTTCAGCCCTGAATGGTGAGGGTGGACAGGAGGGATGCGGCAACCGCATCCCTCCTGTCGTGTTTCTCGGTTTGCGGGTTCGTCATGCTGGAATCGGACTATCCGCTCGCGGTTTGCGAAAGGGCCTCTACTTCGCAATTGGGCGCGAGTGCGTGATCTGTCAGTCGCCCCGGGGCCGGCACAGGCTGCTGGATCGGCCAGGCGTCCGGCGCGGGACCCGCACTCCGACTCGTTCCATGCGGCGTACAGCCATGCATCCCACGGCGGTGGCTTGTCGTACGTGAGCGTGAAGGAAAGGATGAACTCCGGATGCTTGCCCGATTCGCCCCTCTCCGCCGTTCCGGACTGCTGATCGCCATCGTGTCCGGGTTCCTTGCATTGGCGCCGGCCGCGTCCGCGTTCGCCCAGGCGACGCCCTCCTCGGGCCTCTCCTATGTGGTGCATTCCGACCTTGTCTACGCCATGGTCGATGGCAGTCCGATTTCGCTCGACGTCTGGCTGCCGGATGATGGGCTGACCGCTCGGCCGGTGGTCGTGGTGGTGCATGGCGGTGGCTGGATCGGTGGTGACAAGGCTGACGAGCACCGACAGGCGATTGCCGATACCCTCGCCCGCGATGGGTTCGTCGTCGCTTCGATCAATTACAGCCTCGCCCCGGACCAGGTCTTTCCGCAGCCGGTACGCGACATTCAGGACGCCATCGCCTGGCTCCGCGATCCGGCGCAGGTCGCTGCATTCGGGATCGACCCCGCGAAGATCGCTGCCCTGGGGGATTCCTCCGGCGGCAACCTCGTCGGGCTGGTCGGCACGATGGGCGATGGGCCGGACACTATCGGCTCGCGCGTCGCTGCGGTAGTTTCCCTTTCCGGGCCGATGTCCTTCGAGGTCGATCTCGCGTCCGGGGGCAGCGCCCCCAGCGTGCTCCGTTACCTTGGGTGCATCGACGAGAATGCCTGCCCGAACCGGACGCTGGCTTCGCCGACGCATTACGTCGACCCGACCGATCCGCCGTTCCTGCTCGTGAATGGCACAGAGGATACGACCGTGACCCCGCTCCAGGTCGATGTGATGGCCGAGACGCTCGATGCGGCGGGCGTCGGCCACGAGGATCTGGTCATTCCCGGTGGCCTGCACGGGAGCTATCTCTGGCTGGACCCGTATGTGCAGTCCCGCGTGCTCGCGTTCCTCCACGACCACCTCGGGGCCTGATTGCGCCAGATCAGGCGGCCTCGCGCGGCGAACCCCACTGCGGCGATGGCAGATGCAGGAGCACGAGCGTTCCGAGTGCCAGCACCGAGTTCCGGAAGGCGGGGTCGAGCCCGTTCCAGGCGGTCGATTTCCACATCTGGAACCACTCGCCGCCAATCACGATGAAGCCGCCGAAGAAGAGCAGGAGCATCATCGTCAGTCCCAGCGTGCCGATCGCTCGCGCCCGGCGGAACCCGGTGTTGCCGCTCGCCTCCCGCACCGCGATCGCCGCGGCACCCAGCAGGACGACGCCCGTCAGGACTTCCCAGCCGATGAGCAGGATGTAGAGGAATCGCTGGATCGTCTCGTTGTCGATCGCCCGCCACATCACGTCCGGGTCGAGATCGGTGCCCTGGGCCGCGCCGAAGTTCGTGGTGTCCATCGAGAGGACGTGCTGCACGAACGCCCAGTTCGTGCCGAAGTCGGTGATGTTCCCGAACGCGACGATCGCCAGATAGAGTCCGTTCAACGCTACCAGCACGAATGCGGCAACCGGAAGCGTCCCAAGCCGCATCCAGCCTCCATCGTCGTTCGTCTTCACTCCCTGTCCCTGTGCCATGTTCGCCATCTCCGGCATGCATCGCGCTATCGGTTGTTCCTGGCCCCGTTCGGATCATGGCATGGTGATAGACGGTTGGCAATCGGGAGTTCTACGGGATTGTTCTCGGTCATCGGCCATGCAGTGAACGCGGTTCACCAAGGTGATTGACATTCACTCACCGCGTCGCTAGTATGGCGAACGTGGAGTGAACGATGTTCACTTGGGCGTTCGATGTTCAGGGGTATGGGGTGTGATGGAGAACGGCGACGAGATGGATGGTGTGGTGATTGGCGGCGGCGCGGCGGCGCGGCGGGAACAGAACCGCCGGGAAATGCGCATCGCCATCCTCGATACCGCGCGCTCCATCGTGGACGAGCACGGCGCCGACAAGCTCACCATTCGCGGCATTGCCCAGCGATTGGGGTACTCCGCCGGCGCGATCTACGACTACATTCCGTCCAAGGACCACATTCTTCAGGCGCTCTACTTCCTTGGCACCGATGGTCTCGGCCAGCAGATGGAGAAGGCGGTCGCGGGGATGCCCGACGGCACCTCCACCATCGATGCCATCCTCACGCTCGCTCATACGTACCGTGCCTATGCCCATGCGCACGTCGATCTCTACTGGCTCGCCTTCTCCGGGCTCAAGGAGCGTCCGACGGAGGACGCCATGGGAGACATGATGGAGGAGGCCCAGGGTGTCGGCTTCGGTCCATTGATGGAAATCATCGTGGAGGGGATCGGGAACGGAACCCTCATCGACACCGTCTATCCGATGGCGATCGCCATTGCGACCTGGTCTGCGGTGCACGGCTTTGTCTCGCTCGAACTGAGCGGTCACATGAAGCCGGACGTGCTCTTCAGCCAGGAACCGGTCGCTTGTCCGGATCGTGATGGCGTCCAGATGCACGACGACATGTTCGATGTCCTCATCCGCATGGTCTTGTATGGCTTCGTCCGGCGTCCGCCAGTAGAGGTCACACGCGGGGAGTGATCCCGCGTTGGTGCAAAGGGTCCCTGGTCATGTTCCCGTTTCGAATCCGGCTCCGCGTCACACTGTCGCGGCTCCGTTCCTCATCCGTGATATGCAGGTGGCGCGACGCATCGCGCCTTTCCCATGAAGGAGTCTTCGATGTTCTACCGATGGGGGCGTTTCGTCGCGCTACACCGGAAGGCGGTGGCGCTGGTGTCGCTGCTGCTGATCGTGGTGGCGATCGGCGTCATTGCCACGGTCAAGCCGGATTTCTCGTCCGAGGGGTATCTCTCGGACAACGCGGAATCGGTGAGGGTCGACCAGACCGTCATCAATCAGTTCGGGATCGGCGGTCAGTCGATCGTCTTCCTCTTCGACCTGCCGGATGGCCAGCACGTCACCGATGCGGGCGTGCAGGCGAAGGTCGATGCGGCGCTCGCCCCGCTTGCGGATGACGCCCGCCTGAACACCCCGTTGACGACATGGACGACAGGCGACGCCCGCTTCGTCTCGTCCGACGGTACCGCGACCTATGCGGTGGTCTTTGCCAAGCCGGGGGCGGAGATCTCACCGGCCGGGACGGACGCCATTGTCAAGCAGGTCGAGGACGCGGCGAAGGCACAGGGCCTGACGGCGAGCGCCGGGGGATCGCTGGCGATCAATGCAGAGATCAATAAGGAGGTGGAGCGCGGGCTGATTCGCGCGGAGACCGTCGCGATCCCGCTGACACTGATTTTCCTCGTGCTGGTCTTCGGGACGCTGGCCGCGGCGGGTCTGCCGCTGGTGATTGGTGGCCTCGGGATTGTTGCCGCGATCGCCGCAGTCTTTGTCGCCTCCCAGCTCGGGTTCCAGTCCGTCTTCGCGGTCAATGTGGTGACCATGCTCGGTCTGGGACTCGGCATCGACTACTCACTCTTCATGGTGACGCGCTTCCGGGAGGAACTCCGCAAGCGTGATCCCGCCGAGGCGGTCGCCGCCACGATGGCGACCACCGGCAAGGCGATTCTCTTCTCCGGCGTCACGGTCATCTTCGGACTCGCCGCCACGCAGTTCTTCCCGCTGCCGGCCCTGCATTCGCTCGGCCAGGCGGGCATGATTGTCACCTTCTGCGCGCTGCTCTTCGGCCTCTCGCTCCTGCCAGCCCTGCTCGTGATGATGGGGCGGCGCATCAACCGCTTTGCCCTGCCCTTTGCCCGTGAGCGGGTCGGCACCGAGGAGAAGCAGGAAGCTGGCTTCTGGTATGGCGTTGCCCACGCGGTGATGGCGCGCCCCTTCGCCTTCCTCATCCCGCTGCTCATCCTGCTGGTGCTCGCGGGGTCGCCGGTGCTTGGCCTGAACCTGACACCGGGCGGTCCGGAAATCATGTCCCGAAACGCCGAGGCCCGGCAGGTGGTCGATCGCCTCAACACGGAGTTCGGCGGGTCCTCCGATACGACACCGGTGCTGCTCACGTTCTCCGGGAACCCCCTCACGGCCGAGGGCGCTCAGCAGGTGCAGGCCTTGACGGACCAGATGGCGACGATTCCGGGCGTCACCAGCGTGGACAGCTTCGCGGTGAAGGACGTTCCCTGGGCGCAGTGGAACGGCGATGTCACGGCGTTGCCCCAGCCGCTCCAGGCTGGCATCGAGCGCACGGTGCATGGCAATCAGGTCCTCGTGCAGGTGCATACGAACGTCGAAGGCGATTCGCTGGAGCAGGTAGCGCGTGATCTCCGCGCGATTCCGGGCAACGGCGTGACGATCCAGGTCGGCGGTCAGGCCGCGGCGGCGGTCGACACGGTGGATGGCGTGAAGTCGGGCATCGTGCCGGCGGCGATCTTCGTGGTGGTCGGCGCGTACATCATCTTGCTCTTCACCTTCGGATCGGTCTTCCTGCCGCTGAAGGCGATGTTCATGTCGATGCTTTCCATCGGGGCATCGCTGGGCGTGGTGGTGCTGATCTTCCAGGAAGGATGGCTCCAGAGCCTCTTCGGGTTCGAGGCGACGGGTGAAGTCGTCGCGATGGTGCCGATCCTGATGTTCTGCATCCTCTTCGGGCTCAGCATGGACTACGAAGTGCTGATGCTCTCCCGCATCCAGGAGGAGTATGAGCGCACTGGCGACAACACGGCGTCGGTGGCCTTCGGGCTGGCGAACACGGGCCGGGTGATCACCGGGGCTGCGGCGATCATGGTGGTGGCATTCGGCGGCTTCGTGCTGGCGGAGAACGTGATCCTGAAGAGCCTGGGATTCGGTCTCGCGCTGGCGGTACTGGTCGATGCGACGATTGTGCGCGGCCTCCTCGTCCCCTCCACGATGCGCCTGATGGGACGCTGGAATTGGTGGGCGCCGGGGCCGGTGAAGCGGATGGTCGATCGCGCCGGTCTTTCGCATCATTCCGACCTGCCGGACGGTCACGGCGGCGCGACGCCGACGGTCTCCGCCACGAACGCGGACTGATTCCAGGAAGACGCGGAAGGGGCCGGCATCGCGCTCGCATCGGACCGACACGGGGTCGGTCCCTACAAGCAGCGCGTGCGCACGTAGGGATCGACCCTGTGTCGGTCCGGCCCAACGGGCCATTCCGCATGCCACGTAAAGCGAGATGAATCACAAAGCGCACACACGAGAAGGGGCGGGCATTCACGCGATGCCCGCCCCTTCTCGTGTGTGTCGGGATCAATGGCAGTGCGGACAGCCACCCCCGGAGGCTCCATCCCGCCCATCCCGCGACGGAGCCGGAGTGCCGTGCGTGGCGTATTCGTCATGACGCTTCCACCATGCATAGCGCGGCCCCTGCGGCCAGCCCTCGGGCGCATCGTCGCCTTCTTCCTGCCGTCCGTAGGGCACCAGGTCGAGGAAATGGAACGTGTTCATCAGCATCTCCGCCCCGCGATCCTGCGTCTGGTACGTGAGGAACACGCGGCCGGTCGCGTCGTCGCGAAGGAAGACGCTCAGGCGATGATGCTCCTCGCCGTTCACCGTCGCACCGAAGTCCTCGTTGAAGCTTGTGCCGAACGAGGAGATCCACGGCTCCGTCCAGCCCATCCGCGCCTTGTAGGCCTCCAGCTTCGGCAGGGGCGCCCGCGAGATGAGCACACGGCTGACATCACGGGCGTTCAGGTGCGCCGGGTGATCGAGGTTGTCGACGAACATCGAGCAGCCATCGCACCCGGCATCCCAGTCCGGCCCGAACATGAAATGATAGACGATCAGCTGGTTCCGGCCGTCGAAGAGGTCGCGGAGGGAACGCGGACCCTCCGGCGTGCCGAAGGTGTAGTCCTGCGTGACCTCCACCATTGGCAGACGGCGGCGCTCGGCGGCGAGGGCATCGCCCGCCCGCATGAGGGCTTTCTCCTTCGCGAGGAGATCGGCGCGGGCAGCCGTCCACGCCTCGCGGGAGACGATTGGCGGGAGGGCGGAAACACGTGTCGTGGTGGTGGTCTCGGTCATGGGGAATGTCCTATCTGGTGAGGAACGAGAATGGGAGAAACGAAGAGAGAGGCGCACGCGGACAACGCGCGATGGAGAGTGGGATTGCGCTCTGGTCTCGTTTCGTGGTTCTCGTTCCTCGGTCAGCCGATGAGCGATTCGCGGACGAGCGCGCGGAGCTTGGCGTCGCGTAGCAGCAGCCCGACCCACACCAGCACGCCGAGAAAGAGCGCAAAGAGGAAATTCGTGCTCTCCACCCGGATCTGGATCGCGGTTGCCCCACCGAGGTACCCGGTCATCAGCACGGCCCCGATCAGGCTGGTGAACGGCACCATGTAGAGCAGCGAGCAGATGACCAGCGTCAGCCCGATCCCGAACAGGTAGTGCTCCGGGAACCCGAGCGACACCGTCCCCTCCACAGAGGCATCGGCGTGGGCCATCTTGGTGACACCATCGATGAAGGTGAACACCACCACCAGCCCGCTCACGATCCACCCGGCGATCGCCATCCGGGGCCAGCTCCGTTTTTCGGGAGCTATGGCAGGGGTGGCGGAGGGTGACGACGGGTTCGGGGCAGACGACGACATGGAGCGGGTTCCTTATGTGCGGATCGGATCAGGACGCTACGTTCGTATTCTCCGAATCGTACTCGTCATGGCGCTTTGTCCACGAATACTCCGGCTGCTGGGGCCAGCCCGCAGGAGAATCCTCGTTATTCTCTTGCCGACCGTAGGGCGTGATGTCGAGATAGCCAAGCATGCCCATCAGTGTCTCATGGACGTTCCCACCGAGGGCGTACGTCTGAAAGATGCGATTCCTGTCACGGAAGAAGACCAGCGTGTCGGGTTGTTCGCCGTCATCGGTCGACAACCCGAAATCAGGGCCGAAATCGGAATCGAACGAGGAATACCACGGCACGTTCCAGCCCATCCGCGTGTTGTACGCCTCGAGTTGCGGATAGGGGGCACGCGAGATTCGGGCAAGCGAGATGTCCCGCGCGTGAAGGTGTGCCGGATGGGGGAAGGAATCGGCAAGTTCGGAGCAGCCGGGGCAGCCCGCCTCCCATGTTGGAGCAAACATGAAGTAGTTGAGGATGAGATGGGTTCGCCCCTCGAAGAGATCGAGGAAGGTCACCTCCCCGTCCGGACCCGTGAAGGTGTAGTCCTTGGTGATCTCCACCATCGGGAGCCGACGGCGAGCAGCCGATGCTGCCTTGCGCTGCTTGTCGGCGGCGTCCTCCAGGGCGACCAGGTCCGCTCGGGCAGCCTCCCATTCGGAGCGGGAGACGATCGGTGGCATCGGTCGGGTAGGCGTGGACGATGGAGCGGTCGCGGTCGTGCTGGACATTTGGCGACTCCTTTGGGTGTAGCGGTGGGACGCCCTCCCGAATGGAAGGGACTGGCGGAGGAAATCGCTTCTTCCCTCCTGAATCGCGCGGGATCGGGACGGCAAGTGGCCGAGGGCAGCACGGTGGGGATCTCTCCTCTCATCAGCCGCCGGAGATCGCGCCGACGATCAGGTACGGCTCACGTCCTGCCATCACGGCATCTGGCAGGCGGTCGTCCGGCTCGACGTGGGAGAGGTCCTTGCCGCAGGCGTAAAAGCGGATCTTCGGCCGCCGCCGGTCCTTGATCGCATCGCGCAGCGTGTGCTTCAGCGCCGGGAATCGTGCCTCCAGCGCATCGATCACCCCACGCTGGCTGGGCGCGGCGATCTCTAGCGGAATCTCGCCGTCGATACGGGCCAGCGCTCGCAATGGCCCGGGGAGTACCACTCGGATCGTGGAGATCGATGGCGCATCGACCGTCGATGTCGTCGGGTCGGGTGGGGTGATGGCCAAGGTCGTCATGGAATGGTTTGCACCTCCACGGAGAGGACAGCCGGCAGATCGTGGACGATGGCCTGCCAGGTGTCGCCGGAATCGGGCGAGACGTAGACCTGCCCGCCAGTCGTGCCGAAGTAGATCCCGGCGGAATCCAGCGTGTCGGATGCCATCGCATCGCGCAGGATGTTCACGTAGCAGTTCTCCTGGGGCAGGCCATTCGTCAGCGCCTCCCACTCGTTGCCACCGGTGCGGCTGCGGTAGACACGGAGCTTGCCTTCCGGGACGAAGTGCTCGCTGTCGCTCTTGATCGGCACGACGTAGATCGTCTCCGGCTCGTGGGGATGGACCTCGATCGGGAAGCCGAAGTCGCTTGGAAGGTTGCCGCTGATCTCGGTCCAGAACGCGCCGCCGTTGTCGCTGCGCATCACATCCCAGTGCTTCTGCATGAAGAGGATGTCCGGGTTCTTCGGATGCATCGCGATGTTGTGGACGCAGTGGCCGATCTCGGCATCCGGGTCCGGCGTCCACTCGGAGTGGAGGCCCTTGTTGATGGCTTGCCACGTCTCGCCGCCATCGTCGGTGCGGAATGCGCCAGCGGCGGAGATGGCGATCACCATCTTCTGTTCGTCACGCGGGTCGATCGCGATGGTGTGCAGGCAAAGGCCGCCCGCGCCCGGCGTCCAGTCCATGCCGGTGGTGTGGGTGCGCAGGCCGGGAAGTTCCTCCCACGTCTGGCCGGCATCGGTGGAGCGGAAGAGCGCGGCATCCTCGACCCCGGCGTAGACGGTATCCGGGCAGGAGAGGGACGGCTCCAGGTGCCAGACGCGAGCGAACTCCCACGGGTGGGGCGTGCCGTCGTACCACTGGTGGTTGCCGGCGTCGGTGGCGTAGCGGAACTCGTTGCCGACCGGCTCCCACGTCGTGCCGCCGTCATCCGAGCGCTGGATGATCTGCCCGAACCAGCTTGTGGACTGCGATGCGTAGAGGCGATCCGGGTTCACCGGCGACCCGTTGACGTGGTAGATCTCCCAGCCGGGAAAGTGCGGCCCGGAGACCTGCCAATCCCTTCGCGCTTCGTCGGACGTCAGGATGAACGCGCCTTTGCGCGTCCCGACGAGCACTCTCACGCTGCTCATGCGATGTCGCTCCCTTCACGCTGTGGTGGTTCCGCGCAGGTTTGCGGTTCCAACGGTCCTTGCCTGGGCGGGAGGGGCGCATGCCTCGGCCACCTGTAGACTCGTTGTCACACATCGTACGGACACCGCATGCAGGGTGCTTCTTCCAGCTTGCGGTCGGGCGAGGGGGCGTGGTCAGTCGGCGATGGAGGGGGCGAAGCGCTGGGCGGATCGCGCCTTCGCCTTGATCGCCTCGGTCTCGCGATCCTTCGGCGGGGCGTTTGTCTCCAGCGTTGCTAGCAGACGGGCGGACGCCGCGGTGATCTCGGCAACAGCCGCCTCGAACGCGGCCTGATTTGCCTGCGAGGGCTTCGTGAAGCCGCTGATCTTGCGGACGTACTGCAGCGACGCGGCCTCGATCTCGTCCGACGTGGCGGGAGGCGCGAAGTTGAACAGGGGACGGATGTTGCGGCACATCGTGGAAAACTCCTTGCGCGATCGGTGGCGAGGGCGTGACCCCATTGTACGTTCGGGGAGAAGGGCGATGGGTCGGGGCACATATTCCGGATGAGCGACATTTCGGTTCCGGATGGATGCCGCTACAATCGTGGCAGGTCTTTGTCCCTGCCCACTCGCTTCCAGCCGAAGGAGCCTCCATGATTCGCGAACGCCTCGTTCGTCCGCTTGCCGCTGCCAGTGCCGCTGCCGGGTTGGTGGTCGCCGTCCTGGCTTCGTGTGTTTCCCCGAGTCTTGCTGCCGACGCCACGCCGGTCGCGTCTCCGGGGGCATCGCCCGTCGCATCCGGCGATGCCGCCAGCTACTGCGTGTCGATGGGGGGTGTCGTGCGCGAGCGAACACCTGTCCTCGGCACCAACGCCCCGGCGACACAGGTCACGCTTGGCGGCGCGCGCGCCTTCTGCGAGTTCACCCATGGCGAAGGCTCCGACGATGACTCATGGATCGCGATTGACCTCGATTCGCTTGTCTCGCCGGAGCCGACGCTCGCTGTGCTTGCCTATCTGACGAAGCCGCCGGTTCCGCAGAGTTCCGGGAGCGCGAATCCGGCCTCCATCTATTGCGCACATCTCGGCGGAGCGGAGATCGGTGCCCAGACCGGTGCTGGTGGCGGCTGGGTGACGACTGATACCGACACGCCGATTGACGTGCTGGAGGCGTGTGTCTTCGGCGATGGCTCGATCATCGATTCCTGGGGCATTACCTACCATGCGAACGACATCGTTCGCGGCGCGGACCTGACCGGGAAGTTCGCCTATCAGTCGGCGAACCCGCCGCACGTCTTCGCGCAGTCCTGACGACGGCTGCAATCGGATCGTTCGGGGAGGGGATTGGCCTGGACTCCCTCCCCGATGGGCGCTCAGGCCAGCGCCATGCACGCCGTCCGCCAGAAGTCGGCCCGCACGGCGGGCGGTGTGGGCGAGGTCCACGCCAGGTTCGTCAGGAGCACTCCGGTCAGGCCAGTGACCGGATCGTTTGCCCATGACGTCCCGAGGCCACCGTCCCAGCCATACGTTCCCTTCTGCATGCCGAGTGAGGTTGGACGGGTATGGACGTTCATGCAGAACCCCCAGCCGTCGATCCCGAAGATGTCGCGATCGATGCCTGTTGCCGTTTTCTGGAGATCGGTCAGATGGTCGGTGGTCATCATCGCGACCGATTCCGGCGACAGCACGCGCACACCGGCCCGCTCCCCACGTCCCGCCAGCATCTCGCCGAACGCCAGCAGGTCATCGGCGGTCGAGAGCAGATCGCCTCCCGCGTTCGGGAATGAAGGCGGCGAGAGCCAGGCGCTGCCCTGCGCCGGGTCGTAGACCTCCGAAGCTGCCGTCGTCGGGCCGGGCTGGTAACACGTCGTGAAGCGGTCGAGCGATGCCGCCGGAAGCTGGAATCCGGTGTCGCGCATCCCGAGCGGCGCGAAGATCCGTTCCTGCATGACGTCCGGCAGCGGTTGCCGCGCCGCGCGAGCGATGAGCACGCCGAGGATCTCCGCGCTCACGTGATAGCGCCAGCGGTGTCCTGGTTGGCTCAGCAGCGGCAAGGTGCCGAGCCGGGCGATCCACGAATCCGGATCGCCACCGGGCATCGGCGCGGCTGGGGAGAGGCCTGCCTGCTCAATCGCCGCCTGGATCGGATAGGTGCCCGGCGCGGCGAACAGGTAGCCGTCGCCGCCCGTGAAGGTCAGCAGGTCGCGCGTGGTCACCGGGCGGAAGGCGGGCACAGTGTCGTCCGGATCGCTCGCCAGCGTGCGCAGCACCGGTCGGCCGACCAATTCCGGCAATAGGTTGTCGATGGATGCATCGAGACCGATTCTCCCTTCCTCCACCAGGATCATCGCCGCCGTCGCCGCGATTGGCTTGGTGATCGACGCGATGCGGAAGATCGCATCCGGGACGATCGCCGGACCTGCGAGCGTGAGGGTTCCTGCCGCCGCGAGGTGGCGCTGGCCATGGCGGGAGATCGCCGCAACGATGCCCGGCACGCCGCCAGACTCGGCATGCCAGCGGAGCGTGGCGTCGAGGCGATCGAGGCCATCCGGATCGAACGGGGGAGCGGCCGCTGACGACGGCATGGGGACCCCTTTCCTGAACCGTGAAACGCTGTCACCAGCGTATCCGACGCCGACGGTGGCCGCTTCTCGCCGATTGCGCCCGCGGCCAACTCGGGCCAGCCGGGTTATGGTAGGCCATTCGTCTGCGGTCACTGGACGTGGGTCGTTGAACGGCAGCCACCGGAACAACTGCCGGACGGTGTATGCGCGATTCGCCGAATTTCGTCGTGCCGTGCTGCCGACCTCGCCGCCGGAGGGCGCGACATTTGGCCTGGTCCACGCATCCTGCAGCGGGATGTTCGTCGCCCTGTCGTTGCGCAAGGGCTAGTGGACGGGATGCGTCCCGTCCACTACGACCCGATTGGCGGTGCGAATGCGCGCATCGGGGTTGGCATCATCATGGACGCACCCTGCTCCTGACGGTTGCGTGGAACGACGACACCCCAGGCCGCATGCGGTCTGGGGTGTCGGTCCGGCGTGGTTACTCGTTCGCCGGAGCGTCGGTCTGTGGCGTTTCCTGCCGGGCATCGTCGCGTTGCCACGGGCCGAACGGACGAGCGCCACGATGGTGGCCCGGATGTCCGCCGTGTCGATGACGCCCGCGCCCGTCCGCCGGGGCGTTCACGATCACCGTGTCCGCGTGCTGGATGATCGTCGGCGCGTTCCCGCGACCGTGACCGCCCTTGCGACCGTGGCGGCTGTGGTCGTGTCCACGTCCACGTCCACCGCGCGGACCGAAGGGATGCCCCTCGCGGGGATCGACGAACGTGCCCCGCTCGTCCTGGGATTCGGGATCTTCACCGTCCTCATGCTCGGTGGCGGCGGCGAAGGCCTGCATGCGCTCGCGCCATGCGCCGCGTGGATCGAAGTCGCGCAGGGGGCCGCGCGGGCCACGTCCCGGGCCACGATGGCCGGGTCCGCGTCCGTGACCGCCGCCGCCACCGAACGGGCCGTGGCGACGCCTGCCGCCATCCGGTCCTGGTCCCCAGTCGGCGTCTGGGCGCACACCCTCCGGGGCGAGGTCGATCAGCGCGGCAAGCACTGTGCGGGACGCCTCCAGCTGCTCGGGGGTGACCGATTCCGCGAGGGCCGCATTCAGCCCATCGATGGCGGTGCGGACGGCTTCGGCGGCGGCGCGACCGCGTTCGGTGAGGGCGACACGCATCCGGCGACGGTCGTCGGGATCGGGTTCGCGGACGATGTAGCCGCGTTCCACCAGCGTGTCGATCAGCTGCGTGCCGTGTTGGCGGGAGATGCGCCCGCCGCGCAGGACGTCAGTGAGCGAGGAGCCTGCATCGCCGCCATCGATACGCCGGAGGACGGAGATCCCGCGCATCGGCAGATCGTCCATCTCGGCGGCTTCCAGGGCGGTGGCGATGGTGATGTCATAGACGCGCCCGGCTCGTGCGAGCAGTTGGCGGAGCGAGACCGGCTCCTCGGGCGTCGTGATGGTCGATGTGGTCTCGGTGTCTGGGGTTTCGGTGATGGGAGTTTCCATCTGGGCAGTGGACTTTCCGCTGCGAATGTCTGCGTTCATCCATTCATCATGTGAACAGTACATAGTATGTACATATATTCGGATTCTGTCAACCCCCTTTCGACGAACTGCCATCTGGTGATGGTGTAGCGCGCGATGAAGCCCCGATCCTGATCTGGATCGGGGCTTCGAGGTAGGGTGGTTCTTCTGGTCTACGCTGCCTGGGTCGGGGGCGGGAGACAGCCGCAGGAGGGCATCGGCGTGGCGGTCGCGTCCGGATCGGGGAGCGGTGAGTTGCTGACCGTGAGGTCGTAGTCCCACATCGGGACCAGCCCACGCAGGACGTCGGCATCGTCCGGTCCCGGCATGCGGTCGAAGTCGCCACCTTCTGCCATGCCTTCCGCGACCACCGTCACATCCGGGGACGTCGGTTCGTGATCGAGGGCGAATTGCGCGAACGCCTGCATCCGCTCGCTAAGCGCTGCGTTGGAGGTGTCGCCTTCTCCTTCGACGATGATGCCCATGCTGCCGGATCGCACAAAGAGGATGCCGACGGCCTCGGTCTCGCTGCCGGTCGCGTCGGGCAGGAGATAGGTCATCGCGTCGTCGCCGAGTCCTGGGATCGCCCTTGCCGTGAGATCGGTCGGGGACTCGTGGATGATCGCCCCGGCCACGAGCGTTCCGGAGGTGAGCATCCAGGCGGTCTTCGCGTCGTCCTCGGTCGTGAACTGGAGGATGGTGATGGTGGCGTGGGTCATCGCCGGATCAAGGTCTTCCGGCGTCGCGGTACTGGACGAATGGGAATCGTAGCGGCGGGCGTAGGCGCTCTCCAGCCCGTCGAGCGCGGCGATCATCTCCTCGGGTGATGCCTGGTTCGCGCTCGCATGCGCGATGGACAGCAGGCTGCCGGCGAGCATCGAGAGGCAGAGGGCAAACGCCGCGATGGCGCGGAGACGGGGGAACCGGAGGTACGAGTTCGATATCGGCACGATGCGTCCTTTCGTTCGGTCGGGCGGTTCCTCGGCGGGGCGGCCTGCACGCCGCGCTCGCGCGTTTGAAGATGGACGCCACCCGGGCGCCTCGGGTTCCCCTCACGTCGCGCGGGCGTGATGGTCCTGCTGACGATAGAGGCGTACGTATCTGCCTGCAGCATAGGGTCTGGCTATGATGCCTTCGTCCAGTTCGCGATGTTCCAGAAGGGCATCTCAAAGGAGCTGGGGAACACCGCGTCGTCGTTCAGGGACTCCGTAATTGCGTACACCGCCGACGATCGCTGCACCAGCGGCACTCCCGCCACGTCCTGCACCGCGAGATCGTTCATCGCGATGAACAGCTCCGCCAGCCGCGCCGGATCGGTCTGCGTCGCCGCCTCGTCGTAGAGGGCGTCGAAGTCCGGGTTCACGTAGCGCATCTGGTTCACGCCCGTCCAGTTGTTCGCCTTCTGGGCGACGTTCGCGTTGTCCGGACCCGCATACCAGACGAAGAAGAAGTTCAGGGGATAGGGCGTGTCCGGGCCATCCGCCCACATCTGGACATCCGTGTAGAAGTGGGTCATTCCCTGATCGTTCCCCGGCGAGCCGTCGAAGAAGATGCCAGGATCGACCTCCATCAGCTCCGTCCGAATGCCCACCTTCTCCCAGTTCGCCTTGATCACCTGCTGCGTCTTCTGGCGCACGTTGTTCACGGCGGCCGCGTACGTCACCGCCAGCTTCACGCCGTCCTTGATGCGGAAACCATCGTCACCACGCATCCAACCGGCCTCGTCCAGCAGGCGGTTCGCCTCCTCCGGGTCGTAGCGCCACTGGTTCGCGGTGGAGGCGAATTCCGGCACGCCCACCAGGAAGTCGGAGGCCGCTTCCTCGCCCGGCAGGTAGAGGCGGTCGACCAGTGTTGCCTTGTCGATCGCCAGCGAGAACGCCTGGCGCACGCGCAGGTCCGTGAAGAAAGGATGCGGCGTTCCCAGCTTCGCGCGTTCGCCATCGACCTCGGTGTGGGGATCGCAGAAGTTGAAGAGCAGCCGCTCGAGGCTGGACCCTGGTCGTACCACGATCTCCCCACGCGAGCCGTTTGCGTTGAGTTCGCTCAGGATCTCCGGCTCCAGCTGCAAGGCGGGCGCGAAATCGTATTCCCCCGTCTGTACCACCGCCCGCGCGGCGGAGGGCGCATCGCCGCCGCCCTTCAGGATGACCTTGCTGAAGAAGGGCTTGCCCGGTTCTCGGTAGGTCGGGTTCGCGGTGTAGATCGCCTGATCTCCGGGCGTGAACGACTCGACCACGAACGGCCCGGTCCCGATCGGCTTCAGGGAGAACGCATCGTTTGCAGCCTGTCCGCCACCATTCAGGATGTGTTTCGGGTAGACCACGCCCCAGTTTGTGCCCGTGAACGGGACGAACCAGCCCGGCTGGGGCGCGTTGTAGGTGATCCTCGCGGTCAATTCGTCCACGACCTCGATGCCATCGATCATCGCGTACTGCTGGACCGCCGCTGTCGGGTTTTCCGGATCGACCAGCCATTGCCAGGTGAAGACGACGTCCTCGGCAGTCAATGGTTCACCATCGCTCCAGGTCACGCCGGGGAGCAGCGAATACGTCACCTGCGTCAGGTCGGCGGAGAGCAGGCCGTTCTCCACGGAGGGCACCTGCGTGATCAGCCGTGGAAGCAGCGTGCCGTCTGGCGCGTAGGACATCAGCGGTTCGCTGACGAGCGCGGCGGCCATCTTGTCCTTCTTGCCGGTCGCAGCGTGGGAGCTGAGCGTGGTTGGTGCCTGCCACTGGAGGATACGCAGGTCGCCGCCTTCGCCCCGTTCCTGATCGGCACGGACCCCCGGATCGAGCGCCACGGCGGGCGTCCACTCGGCATCGGGTGTCTGCGCGGAAGTGGCTGACGGGAGGTTGATCGTCATCAACGCAACCAGCGGCGACATCCCGAGCGCGGTGGCACGGCGAAGGAACGTCCGCCGGTCAAGGTGTCCGGTACGGAACGCATGGGTGAGGGCGAGCAGCGAGGAGTGCGGGACGGTCAAGGAACGGGAACCTCCGATGAACGCGATGCCCGGCACCATGGCCGGGCGTGGACATCACCTCTGGATCGTACCTGCTTTCGCCCACCTGTCGACCCTCTCCTGGGTGGGATCGGATGCGCAGATTGACGATCGTGCATGCCCTCCGTCACGATACCGGTACATGGCGTCTGGACCACCCGTGTTCGACTTTGTCGTCTCTGCTCAGGGTCTGGAGGCCACTGATGGGAATGTCCACGCCACCGGCTGATACGCCTGGATTCGTCTCGACCGGAACGCTTCCCCCTCCCGAACGCATCCAGGCTCTGGTTGAAGCTGCCTGGACGACCTACGCCCCGGTGTCCGAGGGGGCGGTATCTCCTGTCTATCCGGCGTTGGCGCGCGTGTCAGCGGACCTGTTCGGCCTCTGCCTCACGGGGACGGCTGGCGCGTCGTTCGCGGTCGGGGATGCCGATGTGCCCTTCACGATCATGAGCGTCTCCAAGCCGTTCGTGTTGGCCCTTGTCTGTGAGGCGTTGGGGCCGGAGATGGTTCGCGCCAGGATCGGCGTGAACGCGACCGGGTTGGCGTTCAACTCGGCCACGGCGGTCGAACGCAGTGCGGATGGGCGGACCAACCCGATGGTGAACTCTGGGGCCATCGCGACCACCAGCCTCGTCCCCGGCGACTCCGCCGATGCGCGATGGGCCTGCATCCACGACGGTCTTTCCCGCTTCGCCGGGCGCGACCTGGCGGTGAATGATGAGACCTACGCCTCCGCCTCCGAGACGAACTTCAAGAATCGCAGTCTGGTGGCCTTGCTCCAGAGTCTCGGGAGTATCTACTGCGACCCCGTCGAGGCGCTGGATCTCTACACGCGCCAATGCGCGCTGGATGTCTCTGCCCGCGACCTCGCCACCATGGGGGCGACCCTTGCCGATGGCGGCGTGAATCCGATCACGAAGGAGCGGGTGGTCTCGCCGGAGGTCTGTCACTACGTGCTGGCGGTGATGGCGACGGCGGGGATGTACGAGACGTCTGGCGACTGGCTCTACGAGGTGGGGTTGCCCGGCAAGAGCGGGATCGGCGGTGGCATCGTCACGGTCTCGCCGGGCAAGGGCGCGTTGGCGACCTTCTCTCCGCCGCTGGATGCCGCCGGAAACAGCGTGCGCGGCCAGCTTGCGACGCGCTTCCTCTCCCACCAGTTGGGGATGGACCTCTTCGTTTCCCGGCCTGCGTGATGGCCCTGGACCGGGAGTCGGAAACCGCCGTGGCTTGCACCCGGGGGGCACAACCGCGTAGCCTGCGGCTCGTATCGTCCGCTCGCTCGCACCACCGGAGCCACGTCGCCGATGACTGACGCACCAATCGCCACCAATGCTCCTCGCCGTGCCCATCCCCTTGCCGCCTGGCAGCGCCCCGGACGGTTCTGGAAGGGCAATCTGCACACCCATTCCACCCGCTCCGATGGGGGCCTGACACCCGAGGCGATCAGTATTGCCTACCGCGAGCGCGGCTACGATTTCTACGCCCTTACCGATCACTTCCTGCCGGAGACGCATTTTCGCAAGAACGCCGATCCCGCCAGCTTCATCACCGTCTCCGACACCCACGACTTCCGCACGGATGGCTTTACCACCATCCTCGGTGCGGAGCTGCATGGTCCGGTGATGCGCAATGGCGACATCTGGCACCTCCTCGCTGTTGGCCTGCCGCTCGATTTTGCCCCGCTGGGTACGGATGAGACGGGGTTGGACATCGCCCGCCGTGCCCTCGACGCCGGGGCGTACATCGCGATCGCCCATCCGGCCTGGAGCCTGCTGCCGATCGAGGATGCGCGGGAGGCGGCGGCATTCGCGCATGCGGTGGAGATCTACAACCACGGCAGCCTCGGCGAGGTCGATCGCGGGGACAGTTGGCACAATCTCGACCTCCTGTCGCAGGAAGGGTTTCGCCTCACGGCCTGCGCGACCGACGACGCGCACATCGAGTTTCCGGACTATCCGGATTCGTGGACGGCGGATGCGTTCGGCGGCTGGGTCCAGGTGAAGGCTGCATCGTTGGCGCCGGATGCCTTGCTCGCGGCGCTGAAGGAAGGGGCGTACTACTCGTCCACCGGCCCGCGCATCCACAACGTGACGGTGGATGATGACCACCTGATCGTTGAATGCGATCCAGCCGTGCAGGTCTTCGCAACCGGACGCGGTGCCCGGAACATCCGCGTGCGCGGGGGGACATCACGCAGGCGTCCTTCCCGCTCGAACGCTTCCGCGCCAACGACGGCGGCTTCATGCGGGTGACGGTCGTCGGGGAGGAGGGCGGCCGTGCCTGGACGCACCCGATCTGGCTGGACGAGTTGCAAGGACGTTGACCGTATGAGATCATGCGTTCTATTCTTTCTGGGGCCCTGATGGTAAGTTTCCGAATCTGCACGGCCGGGAGCGATCATGACATCCAAGCATCGACGAGAGATCGGTAACTGGGGACTCATCAAGAACGAGATTGTTGAGAAGTACGCCAAGGCGTATACGACGATTCTTACTCACACTAATCAGGCGTGGGCAAAGACGATGTACGTTGATGTTTTTGCGGGAAGTCCAGAGAATGCGGTGAAGGGTACCGGTGAACTGGTGGCTGGAAGCGCAATGCGGGCGCTACAAGTCGTTCCTGCGTTTGATGAACTCTATTTTGTCGATCTCGATGACTCGAAGATAGACGATCTTGAGGTAATGGTGGCAGAACATAGTGGTGCACGAGTGATTCATGGGGACGGGAATGACGTGCTTCGCGATAGAATTCTCCCACTGCTTGAACAGGATAGTAAGCGTCGAGCACTTATTCTGCTTGATCCGTATGGCATGGACGTAAGTTGGGATGTTGTGGAGCGGCTCGGAAAGTGCGGGCATGCGGAGATCATTCTGAATTTTCCGACGATGGATATCAACCGTAATGCGTTGCGTCGTGATCCTGGGAAGATTCTGGAATCGGCCGAAGAAGAGATGACGCGGTGGTGGGGAGACGATACATGGAGATCTGGATTCTATCGACAGTCTCCCCAGCTTACGCTGTTTGATGAGCCGAGGAGAGAGGAGAAGACAGTAAATAACGACGACGTTGTGATTGCGTATGTTGAGCGCCTTAGGGGTGTGGCGGGGTTTCGCTACGTATCTCGGCCATATCCGATGAGGAATGGTAAGAAGGCAACGATGTACTACCTCGTTCATGCGGGACCAAAGGAGGTGGGGAAGAGGATTTTTGACGACATCCAGATGAAGTATGGAGGATAGATTAGCATGTCGACTGGATCAAGCATCGAATGGACCGAGGCTACTTGGAATCCCATCACTGGATGCACCAAGGTCAGCCAAGGGTGCAAGCACTGCTATGCGGAGCGAATGGCCAAGCGATTGCAGGCTATGGGGGCGCAGAACTATCGAAATGGCTTTAGTCTTACGCTACACCCTCATATGCTCGAGCTTCCGAAGGCGTGGAAGCGACCGCGTAAGATTTTTGTGAACTCTATGAGTGATATCTTCCATCCGGACGTTCCAACTGAATTTATCTTGGAAATGTGGGACGTGATGCTTGCAGCTCCTCAGCATCAGTATCAGCTCCTTACGAAGCGGCCAGAACGACTTGCAGAGATTGAGTCTCTCGTCGCATGGGCTCCCCAAATCTGGATGGGGGTGACGGTGGAGTCGGCCCGTCATCTGGATCGGATAGACTTACTTCGAGGCTCGGGAGCGTTCGTTAAGTTCCTGTCTCTTGAGCCTCTTTTGGGGCCACTCCAGAGTATGGATCTTACAATGATCGATTGGGCAATTGTTGGGGGAGAGTCCGGTCCGAAAGCCCGGCCGCTCGAGTATGAGTGGGTGATCGATATTCGAGATCAGTGCCTTGCCCAGCAAGTCAGTTTCTTCTTCAAGCAGTGGGGCGGCGTAAGAAAGAAGTCGGCTGGCCGTCTGCTCGATGGCCGGACATGGGATGAAATGCCGAGACTCCAGACTCAACTGGTTCTTGTATAGGGTTGAGTGGGATGGTCAATGTTGATTCGGTGAATCTTGCCTCCATGCGTCGGGAGGATCCCCGTACGGTGTCAAGCCGGCAGGGGGAATTCCTGCGTCCTGATCAGGGCGGAGAGAACGCCCGAATCGTATTCAGGACGGCGTGCCGCTTGCCTGAGTGCGGCAGACGGCGCGAACGGTGCTCCTTGCGAATCGCGTTGATGCTGATTCGCAAGAAGTGGTGAACCGTCTGGCGAGACGGGCCGCTCAGCCGGTGGTGTACCCGCGAATGGCCACATCCAGTTCGTAGACCTTGCCATCCGGATCGAGTGTCAGCAGGATTTCGAACTCTCCGGGAACGGTGCTGACACCCGCACTCCCGTAGGTATCCCACCCGACATCCTCGCTCATGATCGCGCTGGTGCCGAGGATCTTGATGTTGCCCAGGTCCGTCATGGAGGGCGCGTCCAGTACGGCATCGGGGGGCAGCAACCGCTTGGCGATGGCGAGGGCATCCTCCTGCGACCAGTTCTGGTCGTCGGATTCCTTCGCCTTGCCGGCCGCGATATCCTCCGGGCGATGTGACCACAGGCTGATCCAGACGGCGACTCCGTTCGTGAACGTGGCTTGCGTGCCGGGGCCGCATCCCTTCCATCGGTAGGCCTGGACCGAATCGGACGACCCGTCCGCGCCCTCGCCGTAGGTCGCGATCCAGGAATCCAGCGAGCCACCAAGCAGTCCGGCCAGGCGCTCCGTCCCTTCCTCGACGGTGGTGACGGGCGTTGCGGCAAATGGCGTGGCCGCGGCAGGCGTCGCAAGGACCAGCGGCAATGAGCACGGCGAGTTGGTGTTGCCCGAGCGTGTTGTCTGGGCTGTTCCGGCGACGGGCGTCACCACGGTCGTCATGGCCAGCAGGCCGGCGGCACAGAGCGTCACAATCCGATGCTTCACAAGCACTATCCCTCCCAAGCGTCCGGTCATCGGCGTTCAGTCCTGCCATTGTCCGTGCTTGGAGGCTATGCGTCCAACGTACGGCAGATGAGCGACGTTGGCAGGGCCTGGGGAATTGCACCACACGCACCAAGCACCTAGAATCGCCGAAGGTTCCGCGCACGGGCAGGCTGCCCCCAAGGGTGCATCGGCAGCGTCGATGCGATTCGTGCGAGTCCCGCGCAGCGTTCACGGGTTTCTGCCGTCGTCGGCAAGCCGGGGATCGCGCTCACCCATATCCCATACCTCCAGGAAGGGGTTCCTATGTCCCGCGAGTCCGCTCCTGTTCCCTCCGGTCCGATCCAGTCGCTCTATGATTCGTTTAAGGCGGGCGCGATCTCTCGCCGCCGCTTTGTCGAGGCAACCATCGGCCTTGGCGTCTCGGCGAGCGCGGCAGCCTTCCTGGCCCAGGGAGTCGCCGCCCAGGACGCGACCGCCGTTGCCTCTCCTGCGGCATCTCCCTCCGGCGCGATGCTGTCGGCTGTTGCCCCGTCCTCCGGCACCGAGGGGCAGACACGCGGCGGCGGTGGCGAACTGAAGCTGCTGCAGTGGCAGGCGCCGACCCAGATGAGCACCCACAACAGCAGTGGCGACAAGGACATCCTCGCCGCGCAACCGGTGCTCGAGCCGCTGATGCACTATTCCGCCGACAGCCTGCTCATCCCGACGTTGCTTGCCGAAGTGCCATCCCAGGCCAATGGCGGGATCAATGCCGATTCCAGCGTTGTCACCTTCAAGTTGCTGCCCGGTGTGACCTGGAGCGACGGCGAACCGTTCACCTCCGCCGATGTCCAGTTCACCTGGCAGTGGATCATGGATGAGGCCAACGCCTCGACCTCGTCCGGCGTGTGGAACGCGATCAAGTCGATCGACACCCCGGATGACGCAACAGCGGTGGTGACCTTCAATAGCCCGACGCCCATCTGGTTCGTCCCCTTCACCGGCACCAGCATCGGCTGCATCTATCCAAAGCACATCCTCGATGGCAAGGGACAGGACGCGTCGGACGCCTTCCGCCTGAAGCCGATCGGCACCGGTCCATACCTCGTGGACTCCTTCTCCCCCAACGATTCCGCCACCTATGTCATCAACGACAAGTATCGCGAGCCGAACAAGCCGTGGTTCAGCAAGCTCAACCTGAAGGGTGGCGGTGATGCGGTTTCGGCCGCCCGCGCCGTCCTCCAGACCGGGGAGTACGACTTCGCGTGGTACACCCAGATCGAGCCGGAACTGCTGGGCAGCCTTCAGTCCGATAGCGGGCCGGGCAAGTTCGTCGTCTACCCCGGTGTTTACGCCGAACGCCTCCATCTCAACTTCTCCGATCCGGACACGGAAGTCGACGGCCAGCGCTCGCACGTTGGCACGCCGAACCCGCGTATCGGCGATCCGGCTGTCCGTGAGGCGATGGCCACGGCCATCGATCGCGATCTGATCGCGAAGCAGCTCTTCTTCGCCGACCAGGGCGAGGCGGCCAGCAACAGCCTCATCTCCGGCATCCCGGCCCTGAAGTCCCCGACGACTGCCACCGACTGGGAGTTCAACCCGGACAAGGCGAAGCAGATTCTGGACGACGCAGGCTGGAGCGGGGACAAGCGGTCGAAGGATGGCGTGGATCTCAAGATTACCTACGCCACGACGGTCAACCAGGTCCGCCAGAAGATCCAGGCCATCGTCAAGAAGGGCCTGGAAGATGTCGGCATCTCGGTCGAGCTGATGCAGATCGATGCCGGTGTCTACTTCGACAGCAGCGCCGGAAACGATCAGAACAGCCTGCACATGTACTACGACATGAACATGCACCAGCGTGGCGCGGGATCGCCGCTGCCGGTGAGCCTCATGGAAGACTGGTATGCCGGGCCGAACAACGAGAATGTGGCCCAGAAGGCAAACGACTGGTCGAAGGGCAATGTCTACCGGTACGTGAACCCGGATTACGACAAGGTCTTCGAGCAGGCGAAGGTCGAAGTCGATGCCGAGAAACTGCGCCAGCTGCTGATCCAGCTGAACGATATCCTCATCACCGATCACGCGGTGATCCCGCTGGTGGATGTCGGTGAGAAGTTCTCGATGGCGAAGTGGATCACCGAGGAGAACATCGGCTACGGCCCGTTCGAGCTGCTGTACTGGAACGTCGCCAACTGGACCGGCACCCGCTCGTAGCAGGTCGCCGGCCGTCCCAGGTATCAGGCCGGATCGAGAACGGAGAGGGGTCGGAGCGTCGGCTCCGGCCCCTCTCCGCGTTCCTCGCCCAACCCGGCCTTCACGTCGCCGCCATTCACGGACAGGTCCCCCCTATGCACTCTCTTCGCCTGGCGGATCTCTGGGTCATCGTGGTCGCGCTGCTGGCCGGCGGGGTGAATACCCTGCAACTCGCGCTCCTCACCGGCATCCGGAGCGAACGCGGGCCGCTCGGCGCGACGTGGATCTCCATGCTGGCATCGCTGGGCGGTATGGCGCTGCTGCTTGGCGGCGTGCTGCTGGCGAGCGGGAACGTCCGCCTGCCTTCGCCATTCACGCATTGGTGGGTCTTCGCGGGACTGGGGGCGGTCTTTGTGACGATGCTCGTTCTCGCCGGGCGGGGCCTGCCGCCATACCTGCTGGTGACGGGCGCGCTCTCCATTCCCTACCTGATCGCGGCGGCGTGGGCGGGACAGCGGATTGGCCTCGGGGTCTACCTGGCGGCGGTGGTGACCGGGCAGCTCTCGACCTCGGTGCTGCTGGATCACCTCGGGGCATTCGGCCTGACGCAACGCGCGATCGATCCGCTGCGGGCACTCGGGGTGGTCGTGCTGATCGCCGGGGTGCTGCTCATCCGCGGGCGGGGATGAGCCGGAGCGTCACGCCGCAGTGGCGTGACGTTATCCAACGCAGTTGTGAACGTCGGCTGGGGGATAGCCGGAAAATCCGGTGCGATGCCTCGTCGAGCGGGATCGGCGCTGCGTATGCTGCCTGCATGCGCCGCCGATCCCCTCTCGCATTCCCATGCGGCCACAGCCCTGATCCGGCCCAGGAGCGATCATGCCATCATCTCCTCCCGCCATCATCCGCACCGCCATCGCCCGCCAGCGCGGACTCGCCATGCACGGCTTCGTCTTCGCCGTCGTGGCAATCGACCTCCTCGCGCTGAATCTCATCACGAACCGGGACACCCTGTGGTCGCTCTGGCCGATCGGCATCTGGGCCATCGTGCTGGCCACCCATGCCGGGGCAACGCTGGTCAAGCCGAGTGCGTTCGGGGCGCATCTGGCCGGAGGTGGCGCCATCTGCCTTGGGCTGGCGATCGTGAACATCTTCCACGGCGACGGCCCCTGGGTGATCTGGCCGACGCTCGCCTGGTTGCTCACGCTGGCGATCCACACCCCGTTCGCCTTCCCACATCTCGGCAATCGGGGCAGCCGGCGACGATCCGGCCACTGACCCCCAGACAGACGGTTGCACGGATCGGGATTCTCCCTACAATCGACGGTGCGAACGACCGGTGCAGGCCAGTTGACCGCGCCCCAGGGACCACGCCGACCTTTTGCCATGCCTGCGAGCATACGGAACGCGCTCGCCGTTCGGGCATTGCCCGGAACACTCCCCCACGCCAGGACGATCACGATGACTGCATCACAGCCGACGGACTCCCCACTCGCCCAGCTCTATGCTGCCTTCACCGAAGGGACGGTCTCCCGCCGCGCCTTCGTTCGTCGCGCCACGGCGATGGGGGTCAGCGCGACCACCGCGACGTTCCTCGCGAATGCCGGTGCCCAGGCCGCGACAGGCAAGGCATCCGGCAACGGGTTCGCCTTCACGGCCCAGACGGCGTCTCCGGAAGCATCTCCCGCCGCGTCGCCCGTGGCCGGCGGAGGCAACGGCGCACCCGACTTCGGTACCGCCAGGCAAACGCGAGGGGCAGGCGATGAATTGCGTCTCATCGTCTGGCAGGCACCGACCGTTGCCGCACCGCACAGCGCCCTCAGCGACAAGGACTACCTCGCCGCCGCGCCGGTGATCGAGCCGCTGCTGCATTACCTGCCGGATGGCTCCCTGATCCCGAACCTCGTGGAGCAGGTGCCGAGCGTCGAGAATGGGCTTGCTGGCTGAGGATTTGACCAGCGCCACCTTCGTCTTCCTCGAGGGGCTGCTCTGGAGTGACGGCAAGCCAGTCACGGCAGACGACCTCATCTTCACCTGGAAATGGGTGACGACGCCGGAGAACAGCGCCACCTCCATCGCGCAGTGGAACGAAATCGCCGGGATCGAGGCGAAGGACGATCGCACCGCGGTGGTGACCTTCAAGAAAGCCGCCGCTACCTGGTTCGAGCCATTCGCCGGGAACTACAACGGTAACCTCTACCCGGCGCACGTCTTCGGTAATGACCCGAGCAACAAGAACGACGCCTTCCTGCTCGCGCCGATCGGCACCGGCCCCTACGTCGTCTCCGAGTTCAAGGCGAACGACGCCGCGCGGTATGCCATCAACGAGCACTACCGCGATCCGAACAAGCCCTACTTCAAGACGATCTACCTGAAGGGCGGCGGCGATCCGGCCTCGGCGGGCCGGGCCGTGCTGCAGACGGGCGAATTCGACTACGCCTGGAACCTGCAGGTGGAGCCGGAGATCATCACGGAGATGGCGACCGGCAGCCAGTACGGCGCGGTCTTCTCCGAGCCGGGCACGACCGTCGAGATGCTGAACTTCAACTTCTCCGACCCGCGCAAGGAGGTGGACGGGCAACGGTCGCAGAAGGACACGCCGCATCCGCTCTTCAGCCAGCTGGAGGTGCGGAAGGCCCTCAACCTCGCCGTGGATCGCGCGTTGATCGCGAAGCAGCTCTACAACACGGAGAGTGAGCCCCCGACCGCCAACATCCTGACCGGACTGGAGTCGTTCACCTCACCGAACACGACCTGGAGCTTCGACCTCGATGCGGCGAACGCCGTCCTGGACGAAGCCGGCTGGATGAAGGATGGCAAGACCCGCAGCAAGGATGGCGTGACGCTCTCCTTCGACTACTGGACCTCCATCACGCCGGTGCGCCAGAAGACGCAGGCGATCGTGAAGGCGGACTGGGAGAAACTGGGCGCGGCCGTGGAGCTGCAGCAGGTGGACGGGGCCATCTTCTTCGGCGGTGACGCCACGAACGAGCAGAACTTCTACCACATGTACTGGGATCTGGACATGTGGGCGAACTGGGCCATACTCCCCCCTGCCGATCTCCTGGATGGGGCGCTGGTACGCCGGGCCGAACGGCGAGAATATCGCCCAGAAGGAGAATGGCTGGGCAAAGGACAACACCCAACGCTACAACAACCCGGACTACGACGCACTCTACGAGCAACTGGTGAATACGCTGGATGCCCAGGAGGCGGCGAGCCTCCTGATCCGGATGAACGACATGCTGATCGCGGACGTGGTGGCGATCCCGATCGTGCAGCGGGCGTTCAGCACCTATGCCCTCTCGAATCGCGTGCGGAACGAGAACCTGGCGAACGGTCCGAGCTTCGTGCTGCCGCTCTGGAACATCGCCAACTGGAACGCCCCGGACGACCAGTCCTGAGTCACGATCCCCCCGCAACGCAGAAGCCTCCGACCAAGACGGTCGGAGGCTTCTGCGCGTGCCGATCACACGCCGGCACGCAGCAGGCGCTCGATGCCATCCAGGATCATCTCCAACCCCAGGTCGAAGGTGGAACCGGCGTATTCCCGCTCCAGGTGCGGTTCGTCCATGTGGTAGCGCATGTGCTCGATCAACCACGGATAGTTGATGAACGGTGCTTCCTCGACCATCCGCGCGGCGAGCGGTTGCAGGTCCGCTCCACGCATGCCCATGCTGCCGATCCACAGACTGAATCCGATGATGTGACTTTCCAGCACATGAAAAGCGTGGTGGGTGAGCTCGACGGAGCAACCCGCGCCGCGCAAGGTCCCAAGCACCCCATTCATCCACGCCAGACGGGCATCGCTGATCCGTCCCGGAAGCATCATCTGGGTCGCGGCCCAGGGATGCCGCTCCAACGCCTGATGGAGCGCGCAGGCGCGGGCGCGCAGGGTGTCTTGCCAGGGAAGACCGGGGGGCGGGGGGGCGATCTCAGCCATGACACGATCGAACGCGCCGAGGACAATGTCATCCTTGCCGCCCACGTGGTTATAGAGGGCCATGGCTTCCACACCGAGCGCCTGGCCCAGCCGACGCATGCTCATCGCCTCCAGTCCGTCGGCGTCGATCAGTGCAAGAGCGGCGGTCACGATCCGGTCGCGGGTGAGGGGAAGACGGTTCGATCTGATCATGCAGGCGAACACTCCTTGACGGATTTACGCTGTAAATATAGTATGGGATTTACAGCGTAAATATCCAGATGGGGTCATCCCCTTCGGCCTTACCGACGACCATTCAGGAGGTATCCGAATGAATCTGCACGAAGCGCTCTATACCACGCGGGCCATGCGTCGCCTTCGTCCCGACCCGATCCCGCTCGACGTGCAGGCACGCATTCTCGATGCGGCCATTCGTGCACCACATGTGGTCGAGCAGTGGCGGTTCCTGCTGATCGACGATCGCGACCTGATGGCCGAGCTCGCGGTGCTGTACCGCGCGGGCTCGGACCGCTTTCTCGCGCGGATGGGCATGACGCAGGAGGCGATGGTCGCGCTTCCGGGCGCGATGGGCCGCGCTGGTCGGAGCGCGGCCTACCAGGTGGATCATTTCGCGGAGGTGCCATTGCTGCTGATCGGAGTCGACCGCACCAGCGACGGCTGCGGCATCTATCCCGCGCTCTGGAGCGCGATGCTGGCGGCACGAGCGGAGGGCATCGGCTCGACCATGACGACGATGCTCTCCAACGAGATGGGCGCAGAGGTTCGCGCATTGCTCGGCGTCCCCGAGGACGAGGGATGGGTGATGCACGGGGCCGTCCCGATGGGCTACCCGCTCGGACCATGGGGGTTGGCGAAACGGCAGCCGGTGGAGGCGGTCGTGCGGCGGAATGGCTGGCAGGGCGAGGCCGGGTTCAACGTGCCGGAGCCGCTCTGGACGCCGCAGCTGGACTGACCGTATCTCCCTCGACGCACGCCACCCCCGGCAGACTGACAGGGGTGGCGTGCGTTTCAGATGTCCCGCTCGAGCATCAGGCGACGACGTCCGAGGTGGAGATGAGTTCGGCGAACGCGATCAGCACCTCCGCGTAGACGAGGTGGGAGAGTGCCGGGAATGTCTTGATGGTGCCGATCTGCCCGGCCTTCACGGCGGGCAACGTCTGATAGACAGCGCTGTCCGCGAAGACCTGGGGGTCCTCATAGATCCCGATCACGATCAGGTCCAGCGGGAAGGTCGGCAGCAACTCGACGCTGACGTCGTCCGACCACCACTGCCCATCGCCCGGCCCCTCGACGATCGTGGCACCGAGTTCCTTCAGGTAGGCAAGATCGTTCATGCCAGCAGTCTTGCCGAAACTGACGGTGGAACCATCCTCCGCCATGGAGAGACGGCCGATCTTGAGATCCGGGTTCGCGGCGATGGCGCGCTTCACGGTGTCCGCCGCATCGGTGAATGCCGTGACCGCCTGGTGCGCCTGCTCCGAATCGGCGCTCACACCAAGGGCGGTCGCCAGGTCCATCGTCCGCTGCAGGACCTCCGGCACGGAGCCGGTGTAGTCGAAGCCGAGCAGCGGGGCGAAGGTCTGCACATTCCTGGTTAGTTGCTGCTCGTTGCCGAAGCCGAAGAAGGAACTGGTGGGGGCATCGTACTCGGCGATCACCAGATCCGGATCGAGCGCGACCAGCGCTTCCATGTCGATTTCCCAGGTGGTGGGGTCCGCCACCAGATACGTGACGCGCTCGACATCGACGCGGGCGTAGACTGTCGTGCGGTCCTCGTCCGACGGGGCCGCGCCGAGGCATCCAATCGCCTGAATCCCGAGATCCCAGAGCGCGAGCAGCATGCCGCTCGTCGCAACGATCCGTTTCGGAATCTCCGCGAGCTCGATCCCCTGTCCGGTCGCATCGGTGTACGTGAACGCGGCCGGGGCCTCGGCGGTCGGCGTCGACTGCGCCGCAACACCACCCGCACCCAACGCCGCGACGGCGGCAGCAGCGGCCATGAACCCGCGCCGCGTCAGTGCCTGGACCAGCGCCTCTCGCTCCTCTGTCGTTACGTCAAGCTCTGCATCCACGCGTTCGATCGTCCCAATCACGGCGTCCTCTTTCTCGCTCCAACGACAAGCAGTCTTCAACACTGCCCAAGAAGACCGAGTATACAGGTCGGGATTGTGCCGTGGAAGGAGCGCGGGCGGCAGTGTCGTCGGGCAGAAGGAGACCTCCGGCATTCGTACCGAAGGTCTCCTTCGTTGCCGTTGCGCGATCAGGCGGGAATGACCTCTGGCGCGAAGACGTCCGTCACGATCGCCCATTCGCGGTCGAGGCCGGCCCACTCGTCGGCGGAGGGGCCATCGTAGATCAGCGCGAGCGGGCCGCTGAACCCGGCATCCTGCAACACGGCGAGTGATGCCCGGAAGTCGGCCTCGTTCGGCCCATCCGCCGTGAAATGGCACTTCGCGTGGCAGGTCTCCGCATGCGGCGCGAGCACGGCGAGATCGTCGTACTTGGCGGGGCCGGTCCAGTTGCCGAGATCGATCAGGAGGCCGACCCCATCGCCGGCGGCGTCGAGCACTGCCAGCACGGAGGCCGCATCCGGCGTCATCTCCAGCCAGTTCTCCGTTACCACGCGCACGGCGGGGTGTGCCGCCGCCAGCCGGGCGAGCCGTTCACCACTTGCCGTCAGCAACTCCGGCGTCGGGGCAGACCGGCCCGCGCCGATCCGCGCGCGCTGCGCTCCCAGCGCCTCTGCGACATCCAGCCACTCGCCGCACCACGCCTCGTGCGCGTCGGCATCCGGCGCGGTGAGGTCGCCATCGTCGATAAGGAAGGTGTCCAGGGTGATGCCGTGGGTCGCCAGAGCCTCCCGGACGGCGGCGAGGTAGGCGGCATCGCGTGAGGCGAGGTGGAAGTGGCAGAGGTGGAGGGTGTCATACCCGTGGGCGGCGAGTTCGGCGGGGAGATCGAGCAGGGCAATGCCCTCGGTGGCGGGAAGATCCTTGGTGCGCCCGCCGGTGACGGACGAATCGGGGGCGATGAAGTTGCCGAGCGTGCGGTGCAGCGACCAGGTGGAAACGGCGCGTGACATGGGGCGTCCTTTCGGGCAAGACGGAAGTGTGTCTGCTCACGGTAGGACAGAAGCGACCTCCCGGCAACTCCCCCGCAACGGGCCGGGAGATCAGGCCCCCTCGTCCGCGCGCGACGAGCGGTACGCCTCGACGCCCTCCAGCATTTCCCGCATGTGATCGCCCATCAGCCGAGCGGCATCATCCACCCGGCGTTCCCGG
The DNA here is from genome assembly GCA_049840815.1 of Thermomicrobiales bacterium. GTDB lineage: Bacteria > Chloroflexota > Chloroflexia > Thermomicrobiales > UBA6265 > JASGDN01. The sequence continues at coordinate 56,217 of JASGJI010000003.1, forward strand.
ATCGCCTCGGCGAGCCCGAGGTGTTGCGAGACCTGATGGTGCGCCGATCCGGCATCCAGCGTGATCCGTTCCAGCAACCGCTCCAGCGGATCGAGCGAGTCGTCGAGCAACATCAACCCGACTGCCGCGAGGATGCGGCTGTGGGAGGCCTGAACCACCAGCCGGTGAAAGGACATCGAGGGTTCCGCCGTGCCATGCGGCAGATCGCGTTCGTGGACGTGGGTATGCGCATTGGCGACGATGGATGCCAGTTCCGCGTCGCTCCCGCGGGCCGCGGCAAGCTGGGCCGCCTCGGTTTCGACCAGCATGCGCATCCGCAGCAGATCGATGAGATCGTCGAGATCCGTGGCGCGCACGGCATCCCAGATCCGTTCGTCGTGATCGGTGCGCCGTTCGCGTTCGTCCAACTTGCGGAGCAACGCCAGCCCGGCGGCGGTAAGCCGTCGTCCCTGCTTGACGCCCCGCTGCTCGGTGAGGCCTCGTTCGTCGAGCGATCGCAGGAGCCGCCCCGCCGTCGCATCCCCCTTCACCAGCCCCTGCTCGCGCCAGGCCCGCGCCAGGCGCGCCGCTCCGACTGGCATCTCCGATGCTTCCAGCAATCGCAGTGCGATGTGCTCCTCGCGCTGGCCCTGGTGCTCCCCGGCTGTCTCCGTCATCCAGTCCCGTTCCTCCCGATGGGTAGCGCCTGAGCAAGATCCAGCCCCCAATAGTGGCTCGACTGCGCATCGCGATGCTTGACATGATCCCAGAGATGCGGGCGATCGGCGATTGGCAGGCCGATGTCGTCGTTGGCTTGCATCCGGACGGTTTTGGTCTCACGGATAATCGCACCGCCGGACAGGCGACCGACGATGCTGCTGTTTACCGGCACGCTCGAACCGGCATAGCCTTCTCGATCATACGCAACCGCATCACCGGGCGGCACCCCATAGCAGGGTGCCGCCCGGTGGTTTTTGGATATCCGTATATCCGGAACGTGTCAGGCGGTGACGAGTTCCCCGGCCTCAGCCTCTGCAACGTCAGTGATGGCGACCGGCATGAGCTGGATCGGATTCGACCACGCGCGCTTCCCATCGGCATCGACAATCGTCACGCGGGCGAATCCGTGCTTGCGGAACGGCTCCAGCGGGAAGCGGGCCGACGTGATGTCAGCACCTACAGCGCGGAGGCTGATCGCACCATTGCCGGACACGAGGATACGCTGCACCGGCGAGGTCTCGATCACCAGCTCATCGGCGGCCTCGTCGATGGCGATCCCAGCGAACTCCGGACCCGTGCTGGCATAGTAGTGACCGGCCTTCAGCGCGGCAACGAGCGCATCGGGATCGAGCGATTCCGCCTCTACCATCACCCAGCCGCCGAACGCCTCCGGATGCGCCTCGCCCGGCGCGGGAAGCGGCGTCTTCAGGTGGGCATCGTCGGCGGCGTTCGCACTGAGGAAAAAGCCCTGCTCCATCAGCTGGTCGAGCAGGTAAAGGCCGTCGTCGCGGTCGATCCCGGCATTACAGGAGTGGTTGTAGACCTCGACGGAATGGACGAACGGCGCCACGCGCAGGGCATCCTCCAGCGTCAGGGAGTTCCAGTGCGGATGCGCAATCGCGACGAACGCCCCGGCCTCGACGGCGCGACGGGCGAGCTCCTCACCGCGCTCCTCCGGCGTCCAGTTCGGGAAGTCGAGCGGCAGGCCGACCGCCACCAGATGCCAGAGTTCGCCGTTGCCCATGCCGGGGCCGTGGATCTCGGCGCCGAGGATGGTGGTGAAGTCCTCGGTGCGGAGATCGATCGTGTCGCTGATGGTGATGAAGCTGTCGGCTGGGGCATTCTTGCGGAAGTACGTCTCCGGCAGGAAGTGATCGGTCAGCACAAGGAAGTCGTAGCCACGTTCGCGGTAGGCGTCGATCACCTCGTCCGGCGTCAGGTTGCCATCGGAACGAGTGGAATGGGTGTGCAGGTTGCCTTTGAAGAAGCGCCCTGGCTGGGCGAACGGCAGGGCATCGGGGGTGAGGGACATCGTGAGGAATCTCCGGAGCGCAGAATCGGAGGACAGGTGGGCACGAAGCCACGATGTCAGGCTACCGGCCTCGATGGGGTCCCTGATGAACGAACCATGAAGGCCTCACGCACGTCTGTGCACGCAATTCCGCACAACCGTAATTCCAGATTGCGTATGCGGTGCGACCAGCGATCGCGTTCGAGCGGGAGCATCCCGAGCAGTATTGTTCAATACTTCCCCTTGTATACTTGCTCCCGATTCGGGTAGATTTAGGAAGCAGGCTCACGGAGTTGTGCATTCTGCACGGCGCACCGCGCCGTCTTGGGGTCTTTGTGACGTCCAGGTTCCTGTGTCCCATATGAAAGGACCGCTTGAAATGAGTCAGCCGTTGCGCCTCGGAACCCTCGTGAGTGACCTCCGTGCCGGGAATCTCTCCCGCCGCCAGTTCATGCAAGGCGCTGCCGCGCTCGGCGTCAGCACCGCCGCTGCCTCCCTCATCGCCACCAACACGCTCGCCCAGAGCGCCACGCCCGAAGCCTCCCCCGCGGCATCTCCGGCGGCCGATGTCTTTCCGGACGCTGGCACCGAGGGCCAGACGCGCGGCGCCGGTGGCGATCTGCGCATCATCCAGTCGCAGGCCCCGACCGTCCTTGCGACGCACAGCTCCACGGGCAGCAAGGATGTCTACGCGGGCAACCTCGTGCTCGAGCCGCTGATGATTTACCTGGCCGATGGCTCGCTGGGTGCGCAATTGCTGGAGAGCGTCCCGACCGTCGAGGCGGGTACATTGAAGGACGATCTCTCCGGTGTCACCCTCGTGCTCAAGGAAGGTCTCGTCTGGAGCGACGGCACGCCGGTCACCTCCAAGGACATCGACTTCACCTGGAAGTGGGTGACGACGCCGGAGAACTCCTCCGTCAACATCGATTCCTGGAGTGTCATCAAGGGCATCGAACTGCCGGATGATCGCACCGCGGTTGTCACCTTCACGGCACCTCAGGTCGCCTGGTTCGAGACCTTCACCGCCGCCGAGTACGGCGTGATCTACCCCTCGCACGTCTTCAACGACGACCCGAGCAACAAGAACGACGACTTCCTCGTCAACCCGATCGGCACCGGTCCGTTCACGGTCGAATCGTTCTCCCCGAACGATCAGGCCGTCTTCGTCGCCAATGAGAACTACCGCGAGGCGAACAAGCCGTTCTTCTCCCGCGTGGTCTTCAAGGGTGGCGGCGATGCCGTCTCCGCTGGCCGCGCCGTGGTGCAGACCGGCGAGTACGACTATGCGTGGAATGTGCAGGCCGAGCCGGCCATCATTCAGGACATGATCGCCAACGCCACCACCGGCAAGATCCTGGAGAGCGGCGGCACGACCGTCGAGGCGATTTACGTCAACTTCTCCGATCCGAACAAGGAGGTGGACGGCCAGCGCTCCGAGGGCAACACCCCGAATCCGGTGCTGACCGACCTCGCGGTGCGGCAGGCGATCCAGGTCGCCATCCAGCGCGACCTGATCGCGGGCGAGTTCTACGGCGTGCCGGACAATGCTTCCGCCAATATCCTCGCGGGCAATCCGTTCTTCGCCTCCCCGAACACCAGTTGGGAGTTCAACACCGACAAGGCCAACCAGATCCTCGACGAGGGCGGTTGGGCGAAGGATGGCGATACCCGCAAGAAGGATGGCGTGGAGTTGAAGGTCTCCTACGCTGCCCCGATCAACCAGGTGCGCCAGAAGACGCAGGCCGTGGTGAAGAAGAACCTCGAAGCGGCGGGCATCAAGGTCGAATTGGTGGAAGTCGATACCTCGATCTTCTTCGATTCCTCCGCTGGCAACGAGCAGAACAACCAGCACTTCTATTGGGATCTCGCGATGTGGTCGTCCGGCCCGAGCAGCAGCATCCCGGTGAAGTTCGTCAACAAGTGGTACGCCGACGGCGGCAAGAACTTCGCGCAGAAGGCCAACAGCTGGCAGGGGCGAAACGTCCAGCGATGGAACGACGCCGACTTCGACAAGCTCTACAACGAGCTGGTCGCTGCCCGGACGCTGGAGGACGCCGCGCGCCTCCTGATCGCGATGAACGACCACATCATCGAACAGGCGGCCGTCTTCCCGCTGGTGCTGCGCGTCTTCTACAACGCGGCGAGCAATCGCCTGCGTGAGGAGAACATCGGCAGCGAGAACCCGAACGCGACGCCGTACTGGAACATCGCGAATTGGAACCTCGCCGACGGGCAGTAGCCACATCTGCGTCCATCCGGTCGCACACCACAACGCCGCATGCAGGACACTCCTGCATGCGGCGTTGTCGCATTCCCGTGTGCGAAGATGCGCGAATGGGCCTCGCCCGCCGATCTGCCGCATCCTCCGGAGCACCCTTCCCTATGACCTCCGTCGACCTCACCGCCCGGATTGATGCGCTGATTGCGGCCATCGCCGCCCGCGACATCCGCCCGGCCCCGTTCACCCCCGGCGAAGCGCCCTTCTGGAACGACCCGTGGATCTCCCGCCAGCTGCTGGCTGCCCATCTCGACGACACGGTGGAGGCCGAGAGCCGTCCGCTGGAGACGATGCAGGAGAGCGTGGCGGTCTTTGTCGGGAAGGGGTTGTTGCAGCCTGGAATGCGCGTGCTCGATCTCGGGTGCGGACCGGGACGCTTCGCCGAGCTGCTCCATGCGGCGGGCGGAGTCGTCACCGGGATCGACCTCAGCCCCGGCTCGATCGCCTATGCGCGGGCACGCACGGCGGAGACGGGGCAGGAGATCACCTACCGCGTGCAGGACTTCCTGACACTGGACGAACCGGACGGCTACGACCTGATCCTCCAGGCGTTCGGCGAGATCTCCACCTTCGATGCCGCCACTCGGGGTGACCTGCTCGGGCGTATCCGGGAGGCGCTGACGCCGGATGGCGTCTTCATCTGCGACCTGAGCACCCCGCTCGCCCACATGCCGGACGACGAGATGCCTGCGCGGGAATGGGCGGCGAGTGAGGAGGGATTGTGGCGGCCGCATCCGCACCTCGTGTTGACCGAGCACCTGGCCTACGACGGGGACATCGCCTGCGATCAGTATCTGGTGGCGGACCGCGACGGAGTGGTGGCGTACCGGATGTGGTACCAGGACTTCACGCTGGAGACGATTCGTCCGGTCTTCGCGGCGGCTGGCCTGCGCATCGAGGCGATGTGGGACGGGTTCACGGGCTATCCGTACCAGGCGGGGCCGTGGCTGGGCATCGTCGCCCGCCGCGATGACGCTGTCTCCTGAGTTTACGAATGGCTAATCACACCCAACCATCGCCTCTCAGTGACGAGACCCATCCGCTCTACCCCTCCATCGTAAGAGGTCCGAACGGTTTCTGGGGTGAGGATGTAACTTCCATCGATTATTGGGAGGTGCCAGAGGAGCGCCGTATTGTTCCCGGTGACATCGCAGAGATCATGGAAACCCAATCGCCTGTGGCACGGGTCGATGGCGATACGGCCCGCAAGCAACCGAGAAAGCACCGGACAGAACTCGCCGAGTGGATCGCGTTCGATTTCGTGATCCAGCATTGGGGATGGTGGAGGAAGCAGGAGCCCGGGGAGTCGCGAACATCAGCATACGAGCGCTGGCAGTTCATTAGCTTCATTGTCGATCCCGAGACGGGAGAAGAATGGCCGCTCAATACGGTGCTCGAAAAGATGCCCGATGCAACGATTCGGATCGTCACATCGCATCGAAGAAAACCGTCGTTTGCGAGAATAGTTAGGGAATCAGGGAAGTACGCCCAGCGAATGGAGGAATGAGGCGCTCCCGGTCCGGCGATTCCGGGCTCTCCCACTCGTGGTGTGGGCACCAGTCTCCCACCAAGCACCTCATTGCTCATCTCGATTTTACCAGCCGCGTCAATTGGAACAACACGGGAGGATGAACGATGCCGAACCAGACGAGCGATACCGATGGACGCAGCCTGTGGTGGATGATCCCGTCAGCCATCGCAGGCGTCCTCGGCATCGCGGGTGCGACGATCGTGCGCCAACGACGACGGCAGGAGGACCCGGGCACGGTCGCCCACGAGGAGGCATCTCCCGCGCCTCCCCCGTTGGCCGACCTGCCTGAGGCCCCTGCGGTCAACGCACCGAAGCGCTAGCCCTCGGACGCCTTCGCACGGGGCGGCAGCTCGCCATCCAACCCGTATTCGTAGACGTGCGTCGGGGTGATGCGGATGATCGCCTTCGAGGGTTGCCTCGGCCGGCGGTCAGGATCGGGGTCGGGGATCTGCTCGGCGGTGCCGCGCACCTCGACGAAACGCACGCGCCACGGGTTCGCCTCGAAGTCGTCCACCACGAACGCGACGCGCGGGTTTCGCGCGACATTCCGCCACTTCCGCGTGGACTCGTTCGCGAATCCTGGAATGTCGATCGTGCCATCGGCATTCAGGCGAAAGCCGACCGGGTTGTTCTGGGGCGCGCCGTCTGCATCGACAGTCGCCAGCCGCCCGAGCCGCTGGGTTTTCAGATACTCGATCTGCCGCGCCGTGAGGGAATCGCTTGCCGCTGCCATCCAGAACCTCCTGATCGGGCGGGCGGGTCGTCCGCCCTGCTCGCGCCATCCTGCATCCAGACCCGACACATGAAAACCGGGGAGATGGGCAGGACATCCCCACCCCGCTCCCCGGCGGCGTCACCAGAATCGGACGCGCTACAACTTCGGCTTCAGCGGACCGCGATGCACTTTGTACTGCGCGGCCTGCGCCAGCGGACGCACCACCACGAGATCGAGGTTGATCTGTGTCGGCATCTCCAGCATGGAGACCATGACCGTCGCGACATCGTTCTCGTCGATCACGTCCTGCACGTTCTCGTAGACCTTGTTCGCCTTCGCCTGATCGCCGGCGAACCGGTTCAGCGAGAACTCCGGCGTGTGCACCATGCCCGGCGCGATCTCCATCACGCGGATCGGCTCACCGGCCAGCTCCAAGCGCAGGGTCTCGACGATATCCGTGGTGCCGTGCTTGGCCGCCGTGTAGCCACCGCCGCCTTCATAGGCGATGTGCCCGGCGGTGGAGGAGACCGTGAGGATGTCGGAGTTCGGCATCGTCAGCGACGCCTCCCGCAGGAGCGGCAGGATGGCCTTGGTGACGCGGATCATGCCGAGCACATTGGTCTCGTACATATCGCGCCAGGCATCGATCGGGGCGTTCTCCACGAAATCGGCGCCGATCGCACCTCCGGCGACGTTCACGAGCGCGTTGACCGGGCCGCGCTCCTTCAGGAAGGCCGTGAGCGCGTTCACGTCATCGTCGGACGTGACATCGGCGACGAACGTGGTCGCGCCGGTCTCCTCGGCCAGGGCATCGAGCCGGTCCTTGCGGCGGGCGACTCCGACGACATCCCACCCACGCTCCCGGAGCTGACGGACGGTCGCTCCTCCAATGCCGGAGCTGGCCCCGGTGACGACGGCAGTTCTGGTCTCGGCCACAGCGAATCTCCTTTGACGAATGCCGGTGCGGCACCTCTCGATCATGTCGTTAGTGTACCCGCGATCTTGCGGGTGCAGGGCGGCAATCGCATCGGCGAGAGCCAACTCACCGTCCAGGCGAATGCCACACATCCTTGTGGAAGGCCACCGCCGGGCGAGCGTCGCCGAGCCACCGGATGGCGCCATCCGCTCGCTCGACACTGAGCCGATCTGGCGCTGACCGCGAACGGGAGACTATCCATACCGAGGGGGCGACAAGGAAGGGCGATCCTCGCAGCTGCGAGGATCGCCCTTCCTTGTCATGGTACTGATTGTCCGGCGACCCGTTCCGTGGCGCGCTAGCCGCGTCCGATCCAGGGCATCTTCTCGGCGGAAATGGTGAGCGTGTCGATCGTCGCCCCGCGCGGCATGCTCGCCATCAAGAGTACGGCCCGCCCGACCTCGTTCACGTCGAAGGTCGGTTCGATGGCAAGCTCACCGTTGGCTTGCATTACGCCGCCGCGCATGCGGGCGGTCATCTCCGTTCCGGCATTGCCCACGTCGAACTGGCCGCAGGTGATATCCCAGGCGCGGCCATCGAGCGAGATCGATTTCGTGAGGCCGCTGATCGCGTGCTTGGTCGCGGTGTAGGCCACGGAGTGCGGGCGCGGGACGTGGGCCGAGATGGAGCCGTTGTTGATGATGCGGCCACCCTGCGGCGTCTGCGCCTTCATCTGGCGGAATGCCGCCGCTGCGCAAAGGAACGAGCCGGTGAGATTCACCGCCACGACCTCGTTCCACGTCGCGATGTCCGTCTCATCGACCGCGCCGCCACCGCCCATGCCAGCATTGTTCACCAGCACATCGACCCGGCCCCACGTCGTGACGACCTGGGCAAACAAGGCATCCACCGCGGCGGGATCGGTAATGTCGGTCGGAATGACCAGCGCGGAGCCAGAGGCCGACGCGGGAACACTTTCCTGAAGGGCATCGGCCCGGCGTCCGGCGAGGGCAACACGGAATCCGGCGTCCAGCAGGGTACGGGCGATGGCGCGACCGATCCCGGACCCTGCTCCGGTAACGATGGCGACCGATGGCTCCGGAGGCGTGGGGGAAGACATGGAAGCTCCTGCGCGATGGAGGGCGCTGTGGGTGCGGTCGAACGCGACGTCCGGTGAGGCGTTGGCGTTCAGTATCGACACCCGTGGCGGATGCGCAAGGGGCGCGCGCGCAGGGTCGCCGGGGCTAGAAGATGCCCAGCAGCGCGAAGAGCGCGATCCAGATCAGGGCGCCGACGATGGCGGCGACGAGGATGGCGACGAAAGCCCCAGGGCGTTCCGGAGATTCCACAGTGGCAAACCAATCGGATGACAAGTGTGTGAGCATGACCGTACCTCTTGGGGGAAACCTTGTGTCGACGGAAGATTACCCCAACAGTGTAGTACTCACTGGCTACTATGTCTAGTACCTTGTGGGTATCAATTCGGGTTGATCCCACGGAGGACGAGGGCGGCTTCGTGGATTATGCATGCGCTGGGTGAAAAACGCCCGCGAGCAAGGGGCATGGAGTCGCCAATCGGCGCCAGTGATGGCCCATTCGGGTGGGCCTGACGTGTTCATGCGCACATGCCATGCCCCCGGCTTTCGCGTGCCGATGGGCATGGGTGCATGGTTGCTGGATTGTGGGAACAGGACGGTCCTGGGATGGGTCAGCCCAGGGTGTCGGCGGGATCGAAGGCGTTCGCGGGTCGGCCCGTTTCCAGGAATTGCGCGATCTGCTCGCGCACGGTGGCCCACGCGCGTTCATCGCCTCGCTCGACCGCGCCCCCGACGTGTGGGGTGATCAGGACGTTCGGCGCATCCCAAAGCGGATGATCTGCTGGCAGCGGCTCGGGGTCCGTGACGTCCAAGCCGGCGCGAAGCCGACCGCTCGCCAGCTCGACGAGCAGGGCTTCGGTGTCGACGATCGGGCCACGCGCGGCATTGATCAGAACCGCGCCGTCCGGCATCGCCGCTAGGAATGCCGCATCCACCAGGCCAGTTGTCGCGGCGGTCTGCGGCACCATGATTACCACGGCATCGTGGGTTGGCAGCAGGTCCGGAAGCTCCGCCATCGTCCTCACGCCCTCGCGCGCGTGTCGTCCGACCAGCGTCACCTCCGCGTCACAGGCGAGGAGTCGTCGCTGCAACCGTGTCGCGAGATCACCCGCCCCCACGATCAGGACCCGCTTTTCCTGCAATCCATCGCTGCGCACACGTTCCCACGTTCGTGTCTCCTGCTGCCGGACGTAGCGCGGGAAGTCGCGGAAGATCGTGAGGAGCGCGGTGAGCGCCCATTCGGCGGTAGCCGCACCGTGTGCGCCCCGCGCATTCGAGAGGATCACATTCTCCGGCACCTTGCCCAGCCAGTTGTTCACCCCGGCGCTCAGGGTCTGGATCAGCTTCAGGTTGGGGAGGCTCGCCGGGAATCCCTGAAGGTCCGCGACCGTGTTCGCGCCCCCTGAGACGAGGATGCTCGCGTCCTCCGCCCCGATGGGCAGGTCCTCGCCGCGCGTATAGGCCAGGAGGCGGACATTCGGCAGCGTGCGCAGGATGTCGGCGGGAGACGCCACATTCCTCGAAGCGTGGCCGACGTAGGCATCGCTCGCGGGAATCAGGATCGTGGTTGTGGTGGCGGTGGTCGGCATGGCGATCTCCTGTGGCGGCGGAACGGGACGGCATCTGGAATCAGTGTGCCAGAAGCCCGCGCCAACTGGACCGGTCTGGCCTGGGGAGAAGTTCCGATACTTGTGAGAACGCCCGGTGCCCCTATTCCGCAACGAGCTCGATCTCGAAGCCGTCAGCATCGGTCAGGTATGTGGCGTAGTAGCCAGGTGCTCCATCCGGGGGCGCGATCCGGTCGCGGAGCGTCCAGCCCTGCCCCACCGCCTCTCGCGTGATGCGCTCCACTGTCGCGCGGTCGCCGCCATGGAAGGCCAGGTGATTCAGGCCGGGGCGATGCCGGTCGTGCGGGGTTTTCAGCATGTCCGGCGATTGTTCCAGCACGAGATAGGTGCCCGTCCCCGCGTGTCGCCAGCTGACGCCATTGGTGAACGTCTGGTACCGCGTGTAGCCGAGCGTCTCCAGGAGCCATTCCCAGGCGAAAGTCGCCCGCGCGAAGTCGGGAACCCAGAGCTCGATGTGATGCACGGCGCCCAAGGGTGGATGGCTGGGCTTGGGATCGTCGGCGGTCGGTTCGGACATGGTGGCTCCTGGGGGATGGTGTCGCGTGTGTCACCGATGGTTATGACGAGTGGATCTGCAACGGGGTGACCGTTGCTTATCGGTGTTCGGACATGAAGTGTGCCATGAAGTCACGAGTGAAAATCGACCTCCTGACATCCTGGACGGCAGATGCGCGCCACGATGCGGGACCTGCACAAGGGCTGGAAGTGGGTGTACGTACGGGGTGGTCGGGGCTGTGACGATGGGGTCACAGGATCGCGTCTTCGTTCACAAATGGTTTACGAGTGGTGCATATGTGGGATAATAGAGTTGAGATGACACAATATATAGTGTGTCGATCCCTACGAGCGAACCCTCTGGAGCCTCAGCATGTACGCACGCATCGCCGACGAAATCCACGCCATCGACCCGTCTCCCACGCTCACCATCCTGCCTGAGCCGGTGCCCGGCGAGGCCTTCGGGCCGGCGCTGATCGCGGCGCGACCGCTGGACGAGGGGATGGGCCTCGCCGTCGGGCGGCGTACCGTCTTCCGGCCGGAGGACGAGGAGGATTTCGGCAAGGTCGCGGATCGCGTCACGGCGGGCAACATGTCGCTCATCCCGAACCATGCCTGGCATCGCACCGAGCACATCGGCCTGCGCAATGCCATCGCCACCGGCGCGCTGCTCACCTCCGGTCGCCACCTCCAGCACGGCGACCTGTTCCAGGCAGGCCGCAACATGGAGGTCTTCACGAACTGCGCGACCGCCATCGCCTCGTTCGCGAAGTTCTACCTGCTCCTGAATGGTTCCGGGGTCGGGCGTTCCTATGACGACGCCCTGATCGCCGTCGACTGGGGCCAGGCGCCGCGCCTGCACCTCCACCTTTCGCCCGAACACCCGGACTATCCGCATTCCCGCGCTGATCTCGTCCGCTTCGGCACCGATCTCTCCCTCCTGCCGTGGGGCACGACGCCGGAGACGCTCTCCGCCGAGGACGAGGCAAGTGTCCGGGCCTTCCTCGCGAGCGAGCTGCTTGCTTCCCTGGAGGATGCGCCCGCTGGGGCGCAGATTGTGACGATCGCGGACAGCCGCGAGGGGTGGGCGAAGGCGCTGGAGCAGCTCGAGGCGATGGCCTTCGTTGGGGAATCGGATACCGAGCTTGTCTTCGACCTCTCCGACATCCGTCGTGCCGGCAGCCCGATCATGGGGATGCAGGGGCGTCCGGCTTCCGGACCGGTCTCGCTGTTGCGCGGGTTGCTCAACATCCGGCGGCACGTCATCGAGCCGGCCCGGACGCGCGATCCGCGCGGCGACGAGCTCCAACCGTGGGAACAGGCGCTGCTGGTGGATCACTACCTCTCCGTGGAGGTCCAGGTCGGCGGCGCCCGCCGGGCCGCGCGGATGGCGACGAAGAACTGGCGCGATCCCGGCGTGCTGCGCTTCATCCGGGCGAAGTCGGAAGGCGGCCTGTGGACGGCAAACCACTCGGTGATGGTCGATGCCGACTTCTGGCGGCGGGTGAACGGCGATGCGGATGAGCGCAACGTGTGGACGTCGCACGCGAAGCAGGTCTTTGAGGAAGTCACGCGTTGTGCCTACATCAATGGCGAACCGGGCTTCATCAACGGCGACCTCCTGAACGACCAGCGTGATGGCTCCGCGCGGCAGAAGCCGGTCCACCACGATGGCCGCGATTTCCGCAGCGACCGCTATCAGGTCGATCACGCCGCCGGCCTGCTGGCCGAGGTCTCCCGTCGCGCCCGGACAGCCGAGTTCCCGGTCACGACCAACCCCTGTGGCGAGATTGTGCTCCATGTCACGGGTGGCTACTGCGTGATCGCCGATTTCGCGCCGCTGTTGGCGTGTCCAGCGCCGTTCGAGTCCTTCGCGCCCGGTCAGGCACCGGAGGAGGTCGCGCGGGAGTGGGATCGCCGGGTGATCGAGAGCGTCCGCCTCGGTGTGCGCTTCCTGATCCGCGCCAACCGCATGAACGCCCTCTATGGGGAGGAAGTGGCGCGCACGAACCGGATCGGCATCGGCCCCACCGGTCTCCACGAATGGGCGTGGCAACGCTTCGGTTTCGGGTTCGAGGACTTGCTGGACGAAGAGCGGTCCGCGCCGTTCTGGGACATGCTTTCCCGCCTCTCTCATCGTGCCAAGTGGGAGGCGAACCACTACGCTGACGAACTCGGGATGACGCGTCCGAAGACGGTGACGACGGTGAAGCCGGCTGGCACGACGAGCAAGCTCTTCGGCGTCACTGAGGGGGCGCACCTTCCGGCGAGGCGGCAGTACCTGCGCTGGGTGCAGTTCAAGGGCACGCGCGACCCGGAGACGGGCGCCTGGGCCATGGGGAGCGACCCGTTGCTGCCGGAATACGAGGCGCGCGGCTACCCGTTGAAGGAACTGCGCACCTTCCCTGGCATGACGGTGGTGGGGTTCCCGACGGTGCCGCTCGTGCAGCGGCTCGGGATCGGGGACGCGCTGGTGACGGCCCCGGAGGCGACGCCGGAGCAGCAGTACCAGTGGTTGCGCCTGCTGGAGCGGCACTGGATCGGGGCAGAGCAGGGGAACCAGGTCAGCTATACGCTGAAGGTGTACACCGATCAGGTGGATCTGGAGCAATTCCGGACGATCGTGCGGACGGAGCAGCCGCAGGTGCGGTGCTGCTCGGTGCTGCCGAGTCGGCCGGACGCGGAGCTGGGGTATGAGTACCTGCCGGAGGAGGAGGTCTCCGCCGAGGGGTTCGCCGCCATCCTCGCCGGCATCCGGGCAGATGACGCGGAACTCGCCGAGGACATCGACCTCGCGACGCTCCAGTGCGCGACCGGCGCCTGCCCGATCTAGGCACAACCCGCGACACCCCGGATGGATTCGTTCCATCCGGGGTGTCGTGGGTTTGGCGTTTGGCGCTACGTGGTCGGGGGTGCCTGCTTGCGGCGGCGGGGCGCGGCGCGGACGTCTATTACGAGAGGCTCTGTGTAACTTCTTGGTGTCCGTTATCGTGGTGAATCCGTTGCGTGGTGGTTCACCGACCATCAGCGGCAGAACCTTCGTGCCATCGGCAAACAGTGCGATTTCGGCGCTGTTGGCGGGCCGCGAGACAGTGCGCGCGATCCGTGAGATCCAATGTCGGAGCCGGCGATCGAAGTAGAAGTCGTCGGCTACACATGGAGTTCCGCAAGATGCTGGGTCGACCACGTGATGAGATGCGAAGCTACGGTGGATGTTCGGGCAACGGTCGAGGCATGCGAGCGTCGATCCAGAGAGAGAGGCCAGGGTATAGGCTGCAGCGCGAACGTGGTTGGGACCATGCACGCGTCGGAGGCGTCACCATCGAGCGCCAGATCGCCATCCCATGAGACATACATACAGAGCATTGTGAGAGGATGCAAGGCAGGTTCATATCGGAGCGTGCACGCCTCGTGTGTCGATCAGGGGAGATGTTGCTTGATTCCCAAGACATGCGCGGCCATAGACGGTCGCCTTTCGTCGGGGCAGATCATCGCAATGCGCAGGGAAGACGTTACACAAGATCGTTCCACCGCGTCATAGTAAGATGGGAGCGGAGGGTGTGATCGACGCGGTGATACTCGAACCCCCTTCCTCGCTTGGGAACGTGCATGCGACAACCGTACCATCGGCCGCCGCCTGCAAGGTGATCACGCGAATGGACGGGTCCAGCGAGGATTCGGCCTGCACCGCACCGGTCGCGGCGTCCAGGCGCACGAGGTGCTTGTCCGTGGTCGCGACATAGATCGATCCGTTCGCCCCGATCATGCTGCTCGGCATGCCGAGCGTTCCCGGTGCGGCGAGCGGCACATCCGGATACTGCCAGAGCTGTTGGCCCGTCAATGGATCGAGTGCGACGGTGTTTCCGGCGGGATCGGTGGCAAACAACAGCCCATCCATCAGGATCGGTCCACCCCCGGTCACTACGTCCGGGATGGCGACAAGCTGATTGCTGGTCCAGACTTCCTCGCCGGTTGTCAGCGAGAACGCCGAGACGCGCAGCTTCAGCCGGGAGACCTTCATGGCATCGACCGTGAACGTGTAGAGCAGATTGCCCTTGGCGGCGAGGTCGCCGAACGGCTTAGCGGGTATGCTCCAGAGGGTTTCGCCGGTCCGCAGGTCGATGCGGCGAGATCTCGCCCATCCCGTACTGTGAGGCCGTGTCGTTCCCGGAGACGACGATCGAATCGTCCACCACGAGCGCCGATATGACCGCGAAGTTGGCGTCTGCGGTGATCTGCCGGGGGAACCCGCCAGTCCGGGGATTCGTGTCGGAGAGCGTCCAGCTTCGGCCCGGTCCGCCGGCTGTCGAGATCGGCGGCACGTCGAGCGCGGCGTTTGGTGTCGCTACGGCTGGCGTCGAGAGTGCATATGCCGGTCTGGTCGCGGTGAGATGGCCGGTCTCGACCCAGCCGATCTCATCCGTACCCAATAGCGCGACGAGCGTCCAGTTCATTCCACCAGCGGGTGTTTCGGAGTCGCCGTAGTTTTCTCCGCTCATCGAAACCGGCTGAAACTCCATGCCTGCCGGATACGTGCCCAAAGGTCGAGCGTCGCTCATTGGCCGAGCTTTAGTGTCACAGTCGTGTTTGACCAGAGAGGCGCTGTCGCTGCCCCCACTTCCGGGCTCGGCGGAGCATCTGTCCTGATCCCGACCGGGACCGTCAGTTGGCCGTGCAGCCCGCTGCGAATCGCCGAACTATCCCCAGACGAAAAAAGCGAAGACGCCGCTGCGGAGCGAAACGTTCACCGATTGCGTGGTTCCTGCAGGAACATCGAGCGAGACACTGAGTGCGGGAATGCGGAATCGGTAGGTACGGCTCCCGTCGTTGGTGATCTCCAGCGTCACCGTCGAAGGCGTACCTGGCGGAACGTCCAGCACCGCCGGGCTGAATCCGGCAGTCCATCATCGTGATCGTGATGATGGACGAGGGTGGCGGGGTGGCTGCGCCGAAGGCAACCTCGGAGGGCGTCGGCGCGGGCGGCGTTCCCGAGCGATCCCACCATCCCAGCGTGGTGAGGATGAGCGCGACCACCACCGCGATCGTCAGGATCGTCGGGATCGCGCCGGTGCCGGAGGTCGCCCAGGAGGGCGCGGACGTGCGGCGTCGTGGTGCGGCACGTCGGTCCGGTGTGATGGGGCGTTGAACGGGGGTCGGGGCTGGCGATGGCAGTGGGTAGGCGTGCATGAGATCCTCCCGCAGGCGGGCGACGAACGCCGCATCCGGTCCCGGGGGATCGAGCGCGTGTATATCGCCCGGAGCGTGTCGATCGTGTCGATCGCGTCCGGGTCGGGTGCGTCATGGGAGGAGGGTGCGCAGTGATTCGCGCCGAACACCGCCGCATCGAACGCGCGGTCGAGCGAATCCGCCTGCGTCTCGGCGGTGGGCGGGCGGTGGTGGTCGCGGGTGCGGTCGCGGTCAGGCGTGTCCGGCGTCCCTCCTGATGGGCGCGGTGGGTGTGGCTGCGGTCGTCGATGACGGGGGTGAGGGTGCGTGCAACTGCTTGCGAAGCTGGGTGATGGCGCGGAACTGCGTGCTCTTGATCGCCTGTGGCGTCCGTCCCAGCACCTGTGCGATCTCCGGCGCGGAAAGCCCCGCCAGGCGCAGATGCAGGATTGTCCGTTGGTCGTCGGTCAGCGTAGCCAGGGCAGCGTGAAGCTCTTGTGCCGCCTCGTCCGCCACGACGCGGTCATCGGGAAGCGCGGCGGGATCGGCCATCTCCCAGTCCGGTGCGAGAGGGCGCATGGGCCGTCGGCGCAGGGCGTCCATTGCGACGTGATGGGCGATGGTGAAGAGCCACCCCGAAACGATCCCTGTCCGGAGCGGGGATCGAAGCGGTGGAGTCCCGCCAACGCCTTCATGAAGGTCTCGCTGGTGGCGTCCTCTGCGGCCTGCCGGTTGCCGAGCAGGCGAAAGCAATAGGTATGGACGGCGGTGATGAGCGATCGTAGAGCAAGGCGAACGCGGCACGGTCGTGCCGGGCTCCGACTGCCAGGGTGGCGTCATCGTTTGTCCCGCCGCGTAGCGATCGCGTGCGATCGTCGAACGGTCCATCGTAGCGCGCTTATCTTCCTAAGGAGTGTGCGCGAAATGGTTCTGGGGGCTGGGACTTGGGGGATGGCGTGTTCAGGAAGGAGGGTGGTGCCGGCCGCGGCGCCCACGTCGCGAGACAGGGGCGGACATGGGGGGATGGAACGCCGCGCGGTCCTGCTTCACGATGTGTCGTGTACCGCAGTTCTCGCACGCGAAGCCGATCGAGACGACTCCCTGCGATCGGGTGCGCTTCAGCACCACAATGGGGAATTCATCCGTCAGCAGATTGTGATGGCTGCATTGCGGGCACACCACATCTGATCCTATCCAGAAACGGTCATGTTCAGTATCCGCCATAGCTGGCGTTATTCCTCCGAGGGGGATCCAATCACCAACAGAAGTGTACCGCAACGGATAGGAAGAGTCTAGTACCATATGGCTATGGGCGGCCCGGGAGGTGTGAACGAACATTGCGATCATGCCATGGTTCCGGTGGAGGCGTCAACGCGAACGGCGTCGCCCCCGAGAGGCGACGCCGTTTGTGCGATCGATGGGCCGTCTGGCCTATGCCGCGCGGCTGCGCGACACGAGACCGTGCGCCAGTTGGCGGCGTTCCAGGTATCGTAGGAGAACGCCGCCGGGGCGATGTTCTCGGCATTCAACTTCCTGGATGCGCCCTCGTTCTGGCTGACACGCACCAGCGAGATGATTGCCACATCGTTCATCACCGGATCGTTCAGCGTGATGAAGAGCTGGGCCAGCTTCTCGGCGTCGGTCTCACGCTTCGTGCCAGCGCCCGCTTTCGTTGGCGAACACATGGCGTGGTGGTAGTCCATCCGGCGGCAGGAACAGGGAGGACAACGCGTCCTCCCTTCCGGTGGAATGCGGCGGTCGAAACTGGCCGGCGCTCTCGATGAGGCCGGTACGACGGGACCCAGGGGAGGAAATCGGAGGGTGCGCGCGAGGCTCTGGGCGATTGTGGAATCGCCGAGGCAGCTTCATGGCATCGATCCAGCCGGATCTTCCAGACATCCCGAGGGACGGTGCCACCGTATCGCGTGCGTGGGGCATGGGGAGACAGGCGGCCACCGCCGACCAGGCCGCGCTGGATTGCCTGCGGGGGCCACGAACGCACGACAGCCCGATCGGATGTTCCCGACCGGGCTGCGGTGTTGTGACGGACTGGTCGACCGAATTAGCGGGCGAGGTTCCAGTTCGCGATGTTCCAGAAGTTGTACTCGAAGGCGCCGAGCTTGACGTTTTCCTTCTCGATCTTGTTGTTGATCGCGTACTGGTCGGCCGGGCGGTTCACCTGCGGGATCACCACCACGTTCTCGATCACGAGATCGTTCAGCTTGATCAGCAGCTCGTTCGCTTCTTCGATTGTCTTGGCGAGGCCAAGCTGTTCGAAGGCGGCATCGTACTCGTCGTTGTGCCAGCGGGTGGCGTTCTGGCCAGCCCAGCCGTTCGACTTCTGCGCGATGTTGGCAAGGTCGACTCCACCATAGTAGGCCGACATGAAGCTGGTCGGGATCGGAGACGCCGCGTTGCTGGTGTACATCGCGATGTCCCAGTACATGTGCCCGATGTTCTGCTCGTTGCCGGCCGCGCTGTCGAAGTAGATGCCGGCGTCGATCTGCTCGAGCTGGACACCCACGCCGATCTTGTTGAAGGCCTGCTTGACGACCGCCTGTGTCTTCTGGCGGACCTGGTTGATGGAGGTCGCGTAGGTGACCTTCAGCTCCACGCCGTCCTTCTTGCGCGTATCGCCGTCCATTGCCCAGCCGGCCTCGTCGAGGATCTTGTTCGCCTCGTCGATGTTGAACTCCCACTTGGTGTTCGGGGAGGTGAAGGCATAGCCCTCGCCGGTGAGGATGTTCGCCGTCGGCGGGATCAGCTCGCCGTAGAACTCGTGGGCGATGATATCGCGCGGCACCGCCACGTTCAGGGCCTTGCGCACGGCATCGTCACCGAGCACCGGGTTCGGCGTGTGGACTTCCGACCGCTGGCCGTCGACTTCCTTGTTCGGATCGGAGAAGTTCATGATCAGGCGTTCGACGCTGGTGCCGGGGTCGGCAACCAGTGAGGCGATCGTGCTGCTCTGAACCATGGCGCCGATGACAGCCGGCTCCACCTGGAGGTTCCAGGCGTAGTCGTACTCACCGGTCTCCAGCACAGCGCGGGCCGCCGAAGCCGCATCACCACCGCCCTTGATGATGGCGGTCGCGAACGCCGGCTTGTTGGGCTCGCGGTACTTCTCGTTGGCCTTGTAGGTGACCTGGTCGTTCGGGGAGAACGTGTCGATCACGAACGGGCCGGTGCCGATCGGATGCGTGAGGAACTCGTCGTTGCCGTTCAGCGGGTCGTTGTTGAACTTGTGGGCCGGGTAGATGTACCCGTTGGTGCCGCCGGTGAACGGCTCGAACCATGCCGCCGAACCGGCCTTGAACGTGGCAACCGCGGTCAGCTCGTCCGGGGTCTCGATCTTGTCGATCACCTGCCAGACAGCGGAGGAGACGGAGAGGTTGCTCGTGCGCTCGGTGTTGGTGATCCACTCGAAGGTGAACTTGACGTCGTTGGAGGTGAACGGCTCGCCGTCGCTCCAGGTGACATTCGGGAGGAGCTTGAAGGTGACGGTGGTCAGGTCTTCGGAAACGCCACCATTCTCCACACTCGGGACTTCGGTGACGAGGCGCGGGAAGATGGTGCCATCCGGCAGGTAGCCCATCAGCGGCTCGACCACGAGGCTGCCCGCCAGGTAGTCCTTGGTGCCGGTGGCGTTGTGCGGCGAGGCCATGGTGGGGGCCTGCCAGAGGATGATGCGGAGCTCGCCGTCCTGGCCGCGAGTCTGGCTCTCGGTGCCGACAGCCGAAGGACCAGTCGCCCCGGCAACCGGGCTGGCCGATGGGGTGCCTTCCTGCCCCTGGTACATCGCGAGGCCGTTCTTCGAACCGCCCGCGGCCGCGATGGCCACCGCGTTCGCCGAGAAGAGGGCCGCGCTGAGTCCAACGCCCAGGGCACTGGCGCGGGCAAGGAACGAGCGACGATCGATCTCACCGCGCTTCAGCGAATCGACCAGTTGTGCGTAGGGGCCGAGATGAGCCATGCGTGTCCTCCGGAATCACGCCCTTCGGGGCGCGGTTCATGATGCGATTCGGCGCCGTCCAAGATTGACAGGAGCCTGGATCGACCCGTGCCAGAAAACCGAATGGGAGCAGCTCGCTACCCCCTTGGACCGATTGGGACCCGAAACCACGTGGTGACCGCTCTATCATCCCTCGTGACTGGCCTTTTGTGCCACCTGCACGGGCGGGGAATCTCTGGATTTTGGCCGTGCGCCCGATAGATCCGTGTGTTTTGCCGTTCTCTGATCGATATGGCGAAACAACGCCGAATTCCGACCCTGCAATGGCGGGAATGCGCGCATACCGGAAGTCCGGGAACAAGCACCTCCTCCGTGTCACCGTGGAGACTCCTTGCGCAAGCGCCGTGGGAGGAGTTCGTGGGGTGTTGCGTGCCTGTACCCAGATGGGCTGAGACCTCCATCAAGGTACCGGGTTCAAGGAACCGGGGTCAACCCGTCCGGGCACAGAAAGTTGCGGAATTACTGGATGATTTGCCCAACTATCGCGCGTGGATGTGTGATTTTCGACTGGCAAGTCCTCCGAATGAGCTAGTTCTTGATGCCAGTGCCTGACTGATGTCGATGCGTTTGTGCATCACGTATGAATACGCCGTCGACATTGCATCGGAACGTTTTCCCCGGTATGCATAAAAGCGGGGGTCTGGGCACCTGCCCAGACCCCCGCTTCACGTCTCGTCGTCCTGACTGGCTGGAAACGGCCTCGGCTAGGAGGTGCGGGTCCAGTTCGCCATGTTCCAGTACTCGTAGGCCTCGAAGGCGCTGGCGGAGACATTGTCCTTGACCAGTGTGTTCGAGATGGCTGACTTGGCGGCGGCACGGTTCACTTCCGGCACCAACGCGACGTTGTCGATCACGATGTCGTTCATCTGGATCAGCAGCGTGTTGGCTTCCTCGAAGGTGGTGACGGCGCCCAGCTTGTCGAACGCCGCATCGTAATCGGCATTCGACCAGCGAGAACTGTTGTTGCCCGCCCAGCCGTTGGACTTCTGGCAGATGTTGACCCCATCCTTGCCCGCGTACCAGTTGAGCATGAAGCTGGTCGGGATCGGCGACTGCGCTCCACTGGTGAACATGGCGATGTCCCAGTAGAAGTGGACGGTGTTCTGGTCGTTGCCGGCGGAGCTATCGAAGAAGATGCCGGCATCGATCTGCTGGAGTTCGACCCGCACGCCGATCTTCTCGAAGGCCTGCTTGACGACCGCCTGTGTCTTCTGGCGGACCTGGTTGATCGTGGTGGCGTAGACCACCTTCAGGTCCACGCCATCCTTCGATCGGGTGTCGCCGTTCTTCGTCCATCCCGCATCGTCGAGGATCTTGTTCGCCTCGTCGATGTTGAACTCCCAGCTGGTGTTCGGGGAGGTGAAGGCGTAGCCTTCGCCGGTCAGGATGTTGGAGGTGGCGGGTTCGCCCTCGCCATAGAACTGCGTCGCGATGACATCGCGCGGCACCGCCACGTTCAGGGCCTTGCGCACGGCATCGTCGCTGAGCACCGGGTTCGGCGTGTTCTTCTCGGATCGCTGGCCGTCGACTTCCTTGTTCGGATCGGAGAAGTTGAAGTTCAGGCGCTCGACGCTCGCGCCCGGTGTGACCAGCATGCTGCCATTGCCGGCCTCCACCATTGGCTTCAGCACGGCCGGCTCCACCTGGATGTTCCAGCCGAAGTCGTACTCGCCGGTCTCCAGCACGGCGCGGGCCGCCGAAGCCGCATCGCCGCCGCCCTTCAGCGTGACGGATGCGAAGTACGGCTTGTTGGGCTCGCGGTACTTCTCGTTGGCCTTGTAGGTGACCTGGTCGTTCGGGGAGAACGTGTCGATCACGAACGGGCCGGTGCCGATCGGGTTCGTCAGGAACTCATCGTTGGGATTGTCCGGATCGTTGTTGAACTTGTGAGCCGGATAGATATTGCCGTTGTTGCTTCCCGTGAACGGATCGAACCAGTTGGCGGACGGCTGCTTGAAGGTGACCACCGCCGTGTGATCGTCCTTCGCCTCGATGTCCTTGATCACGCTCCAGACGGCCAGGTTGATGGAGAGATTGCTGGCGCGCTTGTCGTTTGTCACCCACTTCCAGGTAAAGACGACATCGTTGGCGGTGAAGGGTTCGCCATCACTCCACGTCACGCCTTCCAGAAGCGTGAAGGTCACAGTGGAAAGGTCCGCCGCCAGCAGGCCGTTCTCCACGCTCGGGACCTGCGATACCAGGGTGGGGATGATCGTGCCATCGGGCAGGTAGTGCATCAGCGGCTCGACCACGATGCAGCCTGCGAGGAAGTCCTTGTCGCCGGTGGCGACATGGGGAGAGGCGAGGGTTGGGGCCTGCCACTGGATCAGCTTCAGCTCGCCATCCTGGCCGCGCGTCTTGCCCTCCGTGCCGACGGAAGGCGCTGCGCTGCCACCAGCAGCGGTCGGGCTGCCAACCGGGGTGCTGTCCTGCCCCTGATAGAGAGCGTAGCCGTTCTTCGACCCGGCCGCACTCACCCCGTTGGCCATGAAGAGCGCCGCGGTGAAGCCGACGCCGAGGGCCGTTGTGCGCTCGATGAACGAACGCCGGTCGATGGAGCCGCTTTTCAGCTGGTCAACCAGCCGAGAGACCTTACCACCCTGTTCCATACTGGACCTCCTGAATCGCCCCAGCCGGGGCCGGATCGACAACCAAATGACATGCCGGCATCGTGCGCCGTGCGAATCGTTGTGGTGTTGGAGAGAAACCCGGTCTACGGTGTTGGAGAACAGGACCCGTGTACGGCATCGCCAGACGACCGTACCGAAGTAGGCCACCGATGGCATCTCGCAAATGGCGGGACGGACGCGTGCAGAGCGACGGCACGAATAGTGGCGCGCTCGCGCCGGAAAAGCAAGGGCAGCGGCTGCGCGTACTGGCCGATTCGTGTGTGCGAAAACACCAAAAAGCCCGATGCAGGGACGCGCATCGGACTCTTTGGGGGCATCGTGACCGAGGACTACTTGACGGTGAAGGTTGCCTTCATTCCGTCCGAAAGGTGTGGCAGTCCCTGGTCGTTCGGCAGCAGGTCCACCACTTGATAGGTGCCCGGCTCCAGGTCAGTCAGCAGCAGTTCGCTGTCACTGCCGGCAGGCACGGTGACCTGGCCGACGAAGGTGACCCCCTGCGGGAGGCCGGGGCCGGGTGTCGTCAGCAGGACGTCGATCTTCGTGTCGCTGGCGAGCTTCACCACGAACAGTTCGTGATTGACCTTGTCCTTGTTCGAAATCGAGAAGAAGACTTCGTTGCCGTTGATCGTCTGTGGATCGAAGGCGTAGGCGTTGTCCTTGATCGTGACGGTCGCCTCTTCGGCGGACCCTGGCTTCGTCACCGCCTGAGGGGTCTCCTCGTCCAGAACCCAGACATCCTTGCCATCGACACTCGCCTTCGTGAACGACCATTTCCCGATCCGGACCTGGTTTCCGAAGAGATACGTCACTGTTGCGGTCGCCGTCGTGCCGCTGCCGGTCGCATCATCCACCTGTGCGATGGTGTAGGGGATGACGGCAAGCGAGGGGGCAAGGTCGGTGAAATCCTCTGCCGAGACTGGCTCCCCGGCGCCGATCAGCTGGCCGCGGAAGGTGTCGCCGGTGATGCTTGCCAGCGTCGTGAAGTCGCCCTTGGTGAGGCAATCCGCGACCGCGTTCGCGCTCATCGTCAGTTCAGACGCCAGCGTATCGGGGGTCTCGGCGACCGGGCTGGCGGCGGGTGTCTCGGTGGTTGCCGTCGCGCTCGCGATTGGGCTGGCATCCGGTGTGCCGGCGGGTGACGCTGGTGCCGTCTTCGTCGGGGTGGATGTTGCGGTCTGCGTGGGCGCGGTGGTCGGGGTTCCCGTCGGCTGCACCTTGGGTTGCGCGGCGGAAAGGTCGGGAATCGAACAGGTCGCGGCGGAGATCGGGGACGCGGGTGGTGGCGTCGCGCCGCCGGAACCATCCTGTGCCCCGGCCATGATGGCGGTGCCGAAGAGGCTGCTGCTTCCGACAGCGAGCGCGAGGGTCGTCTGCAGGGCGCGGCGTCGCCATGGGCGAAGCGGGGTCGTCTGGGCACTGGTCTGGGTCACGGAGGATGATCCTTCCTGGACTGATGGCGGGCGCGGGCGCCAGGGATGGCAGGATGGTGCGCGGCGCCAACGGCTGGGGCTCGAACGGAGAGCCTGGTCGCGGCGGCGCGTGGCGGTCCGCGAATGTTCTCCATCCATATCGATCGAACGGCGCGGGGATGCGCTCCCGCCGGACACAAGGACGCCTAAAGGGTGTCCGTACACGCGCGTGCCAGTGTAGCCCATTCCGTCGTGAACGTCGCGAGGCGTGCGTCTGGCATCATGGAGGCACACGCAACGAGATGGAGTGGTTGGGAGCGCTGAAATCCGTCGATCGGGCCTCTTGTATCAGGAGACAGCCTCCCCATCGCGGGCGGGGCGACGGTGATGGCGGGGTGGGAGCCGGACACCACCCGCTGGCTGGCCGAGCGGATTGCGCTTGGAGACGGCCGACGCTGGTATCTGGACGAGCAACACCAGGGGGAACACCTCTGGTACCCTGCCGACAACGCGCCTACCTGACATCGTCCGTGGAGAGTCTCCCGTGCCCGACCGCCTCCCTTTCGCTCCGATCCCCTTCACCAAGATGCACGGCAGCGGCAACGACTTCGCGGTCATCGACCACCGGACGCCGCTGATCGCGCCAGAGGTCGAGGCGGCGTTCGTCCGCGCCGTCTGCCAGCGTCGCACCGGTCTCGGCGCGGATGGCGTCGTCTTCATCGAAGCGGTCGATCCTGCTGCGCCCCATGCTTCAGAGGCTGATTTTCGCTGGCGCTACGTCAATGCGGACGGCAGCGAGGGCGAGATGTGCGGCAACGGTGCCATGTGCGGCGCGCGCTTCGCCGTGCTGAACGGCATCGCTCCGGCGACATGTGCGTTCCAGACGCCATCCGGCCTCGTCCGCGCGGAGGTGGCAACCGGGAGCGATGCTGACGGCACCCGCGTTCGTTTGGCGATGGTCGATGCCGGGCCATACCAGCCGCCGCGCCCGGTGGAGACCTCGATCGGCGCGCTGGACATTGCGAGCATCCTCGTCGGGGTGCCGCATGCCGTGATCGTGACCGCCGACGCCGATGCCTGGCCTCCGGACGCCGCCTTCGAGGCCGTCGGGCGTGAACTTCGGCGGCATGCCGCCTTCGCGCCAGCCGGAACGAATGTCAACGTCATCTCATCTCTTGGCCCGAATCACCTCCGGATGCGCACCTACGAACGCGGTGTCGAGGCGGAGACCCTCGCCTGCGGTACCGGGGCGGTCGCGAGCGCGATCGCCGCCAGTCAGCAGGGACTGGCCGATCCTGCCCTGCCGATCGAGATCCTTGCGAGCGGGGGCTGGCCGCTGGTCGTTTCCTTCGCCTGGGATGCCGAATCCCGACGCGCCCACGGAATCACGCTTGCCGGGCGGGCCGTCGTCGTGGCGCGGGGGACGCTGGAACCGGAAGCATGGCTCGCCCAAGCGGCGGGCGAAGGGCGTTGATCGCTGCCGGAATCGCCCCGGTGTGGCATGGATGCCCGCCGGTGGGTACCATTCCCGCAACACGGCGCAGACGATCTGCCCGCTGGGGTTCGTGTGCGGTCGCTCCGGTGGCCTATCCAGACGCAGTCAATGCAGAAGCCGGTTCATTCCGGTCGCGACGGTGATGCGCTCCAATCAGGAGCCACCCCGTCGTCCTGTCGTTCCCGGCAGGGTTGTCATGCGTACGTTTGAAGGTGCCACCACCAGGAGCGAGAGACGATTCCATGTCGGACACCACACCCCGCGTCGCGTCGTCGGACGAGAACGACGCCATCGCTGCGACTCCAATCGACCCCACCGCCGAGACGGATGCTGAGCTGACGACCACGCCGGACGCCGTTGCGGCGGAGGCGGAGAATCCGGTCGCCGAGACCACTGAGGAGACGCTGGAGGCTGCTGCCGCCCCGGCCGAGATCGCCGAGGTCTTCCGCACGCCGCCGCCCCTCCCCGACGCGCCGGAGGTGTCGCCCGATGGCGCGCGTGTCGCCTACCTGTTGAAGGACGCTGCGGGCATCAACCGCCTCTGGCTGAGTCCAGTCGCTGGAGGGGATGCCGTCCAGATCGACCTGCCATTCACGCCGGTGCCGGATCGCGATCCGGATACCGGGCGTTCGTTGCGCGGTCCGCAGTGGTCGCCGGATGGCGCCACCATCGCCATCACCGGATCGCATCCGGATGGCAACCCGCTTCGCACCGCCGTCTGGCTCGTGCCGGTCCCTGCCTATGAGGCGCCAGCGACCCCGGTCGAGGCGCCGGATGCCGATGCTGTCGTGGCGGAGGTTGCGGCTGAGACGCCCGTGACCGATGAGGCCGCCGACGGCGTCGAGGCAAGCGCCGCGCCGGCTGAGGGGGACTCCGTCGTCGAATCCGTCGAGGAGGCCGCTTCCACGGATGCGCCATCCGAGACGGATGCCGAAGCTGTTGCGGTGGTTGCCTCCGAGCTGGAGACCGGGGTCTCGGTGGCCGAGGATGCCCCTGCGCCGCTTGCCGTCGCGACGCCGCTGAGCGATCATCCGACCGCCTCCGACCGCTCCCCGCGCTGGTCGCCGGACGGGATGCTCATCGCCTTCGTGCGGACGCTTGACGGGCATGACGTGATCGCGCTTGCCAGTCCGATCGGCTCGCTGCCGGTCGCTGCCGAACTGCTGACGTGGAGTGCTTCCCACGACCGCGAGCCGTCGTGGTCGCGTGATGGCCTCTTTCTCGCCTTCACGCGCAAGCGGCTGGAGGATGTGGATCACAACGACATCCTCGTCTTCATCCTCGCTACCGGCGAGATTCGGAATCTGACGGGCGAGAAGACTTCTGCCGTGCGTCACTCCCTTGACTGGGTGCCGGGCCGAAACCTCGTCGCTTATGTCACGCGGGAGAACGAATGGCTCTCCATCGCCGTCATCAACTCCGATAACAAGGCCGGATGGACCGTCACCCGCGAGGCGGGCGACAAGGTCGATCCCCGCTTCTCGCCGGGCGAGCCGCGCCTGGTCTACATCCGGACAGAGGGCTTCTCCTCCGTCGTCTGCGAGCGCGGCCTGCATGCGTCCGGCGCCACGATTCTCGATCCGGGCGAAGGCGTCGGCCTCTATCCGCGCTGGGTGGCCGACAAGCGTGCGCTGTATGGCTTCAGCGCCGCCCAGCGCCCGTTCGGCTTCATCGTGCAGGACAACTCCGCTGATGCCGAGCGCAGCGCCATCGACCTGCCGGGCATTCCGGCACTGGCTGGGCGGGATTTCCGCCGCCCGACGACCTTCGAGTTCGAGGTCGGGTCCGATGCGCAGTTCTCCGGCCTGCTCTACCGCACGGATGGCGTCTCCGGGAAGGTCCCCGGCATCGTCTACCTGCCAGATGGGCCGCTGAGCACGCGCCGCGCCGAGTTCCAGCCGCAGGAGCAGGCCCTTGCCCGCACCGCGATGGCTGTCCTCTCGCCGGTGCTGCATGGGGCGTCCGGCTTCGGGTCCGCGATCGAGAACGACCTCGCCGAACTCGCCGATACCGAGTTGGAGATGTCCGACATCGTTGAATCCGGCGTCGCGCTCGGCAAGATCGCCGATATCGACGAGAAGAAGCTCGCCGTCGTCGGTCATGGCTACGGCGGGGCGCTCGCGCTGCTCACCGCCGGCGGTCGCCCTGGGGTCTTCTCGGCGGTTGCCGTGGTCGATCCCATCACCGACTGGGCGATCGAGCTGGAGGAAGCCACCCCCGCCTGGCGCACATGGATCACGCGCCAGTACGGGATGCCACTGACCGACCGGGATCGCTACGCCATGCGCACCCCGGACACCTTCGCCGCCGTGATCGACGTGCCGTTGGTGCTGGTGGGTACGGGCGTCTCCGCGAATCGCACAGCCCAGCTGGATCTCTTCACCGGGTTCCTCGATGAGATTGGCGTCTCCTACGAGCGGATCGACGCATCAGGCACCTCGATTCCGGAGGCGCTGGCCATCGCCGGGCGTCGCCTTGCGAATCACTTCCTCGAAGGCCGGGACGAAGTGCAGGTTGTCTCCAGCCTCCGGGCCGACGAGGCCTGATCCTGCTCCATCCACGAAGGCTTATTCGACACGCGCCCCGGACAGCGGCCCCCGCCGCGTCCGGGGCGCGTATCGAGACAGTGGCGGCGGGATTTGGCGAAATCTGGGGATCTGCTGAGAACCATTGAGGGCGCACGAGCGTACAATTCAGTGCGACACCGTGTCTGTCCCGATGGCAGGCACCGAGGCTTCGACGTCGTTATCCCCGCCAATGTGGCAGCTTTCCATCGAGTGTGATCGGCATACCCGGGCTCATCCATCGCCATCCGGGCATGTTCGTTGCTTGCCTCACACGCAGGTACGTCTACAGGGTTCACGAGGGTTATGACGGGTTCTCCACGCAAGTCAATTCATCTGCGTTCGACGAATCCGGACGCGGCGCATCGCTCACCGGGCTGGTCGGGCGAGGGACGCCCGGAGCCATCTCCGCAGGACCCTGGCCCTGGGCCAGCGGTTTCGCGCCGCATGTTCGCCATTGGCGGTGCTGGAGTCGTCGGGGCTGCCGTGATTGGTGGCGTGCTGATGAATCAGGGTGGTGGTACGCCTCCGGCTCCGACGGCAACCCTTCCCCCAACCGACGTGGCGCAGGCCGATCCGCCAACCGCCGTCCCCACGGTTCCCCCGACGCAGACTCCCATGTCATCGCCGACGCCTGAACCGTTCTCGGCGGACAAGGCGATCGTGGAGGCGACCATCGCCGACATGCGGGACTGGCTCGACAACGGCACGCTCACCGTCACCCAACTCGTCCAGGCATCGCTGGATCGCATCGCGATGCTGGATGATGGTGACAGCGGCCTTGGCGCGGTGATCGAGACGAACCCCGATGCCCTCGCCATCGCGGCCCAGCTGGACGCCGATCTGCAGGCGGGAACCGTCCATAGCGCCCTCCATGGCATCCCCTTCGTGGTGAAGGATGTCTTCGCCTCCGCCGACCAGATGAAGACCGCCAACGGCTCGCTTGCCCTGGCGGAGAACACCGTGGTGGAGGATGGGTTCCTCATCAAGCTGCTGCGCGAAGCGGGCGCGGTCCTTCTCGGCAAGGCAAACATGAGCGAGTGGGCCGGCTTCCGGTCATCCGGCCTGGCGAGTGGCTGGAGCGGTCGCGGTGGCCAGACGCGCAACCCGTACATCGTGGACATGTCGCCGTGGGGGTCCAGCTCCGGATCGGCGGTTGCGGTGGCGGCGAGTTATGTCCCGCTGGCGCTTGGGGCGGAGACCGATGGTTCCATCCTCTGTCCGGCGGGAGCCTGCGGCGTCGTCGGGTTGAAGCCGACGATCGGCGTCACCAGTCGGACCGGGGTGCTGCCGCTCTCCTTCGCGCAGGATTCGCCCGGGCCGATGGGGCGTACGGTGCGCGATGTCGCGATCATGATGGAGGTCATTGCCGGATACGACCCGGAGGACCCCGCCAACGGGGAATATCTGTGGAGTTCCCCCGCCGCCAACATGGCCAATCACCCGGTCGGTGATCCCGGCACGATGGATTACACCAGCGGTTTGAACGAGTTTGCGTTGCATGGCAAGACGATCGGGATCGCCCGGAGCCTCTGGGGATTCGATGCGAACGCCGACGCGACGATGGAGGCCGTGATCGAGCGCCTGACCAACGCCGGTGTGCAGTTCGTGGACGGGATCGATCTCTACATGAACGCCACGAGCGATTCCGAATACACGGTGCTCATCACCGAGTTCCCGGAGGGTGTGCAGCGCTTCCTCGATCGCTACATGCCGGATGGGCCGATCCGTTCGATTGCCGATGTGATTGCCTACAACGAGGACCATGCCGATACGGAACTCCAGTGGGGCGATCAGGTGGTGCTGGAGCGGGCGCTGGAGGCCGGGTCGATCGACGATCCCTGGTACCGGGAGACGCTGGAATCCAACAATCGTGGCACGCGCGACGAGGCCATCGACGCGGTGATGGACCAATACCACGTCGACGTCCTGATTGCCCCGACCGTGAGCCTGCCCGCGCCAATCAATCCCGGCGGCGATATCGGGTTCAATGGTGCATCCGCCCAGATTCCGGCCGTCGCGGGGTATCCGTCCCTGAACCTGCCGATCGGGATGGTCGATGGTCTGCCGGTGGGCATGAACCTCTTCGGGCGCGCCTATTCCGAGCAGACGTTGCTGGAAGTCGCCTACGGATTCGAGCAGATCCTCCAGGCGCGCCAGGCCCCGCAGTTCGTTGTCCTCGATGCCCAGACGCTCGCCGCCGATCAGGCTACGGCTGAGGCGTCGTCGGGCGGTGCGGACACCCCGGTCGCCGATGACGGATCGTCCAACGACAGCGGTTCCGATGGTTCCGGCACCACCGATTCCGGTGCCGGGGACGATACCAGCGGTACCTGATCGCCACTTGCCGACAACACCTGGGCTTTCGTTCACCGTCCCGACCCGCTACACTCCCGCCGGGAGCATGCGAGGGGAGATGGTAGACGCCGATCCGTGTGGTCGGACAGGAGCGCAGGCAGAACATGGCTGAAACGCAACGCATGTCGGCGGATGCACTCGTCGAGGTCTCCGCGCTGGAACTCCGTCAGCGTCTCACCTCCGGGGACCTTTCCAGCGCCGCCCTGGTGCAGGCGTGTCTCGATCGCATCGCGGACCTGGATCGGCAAGGGCCATCCCTGCACGCCGTGATCGAAACCAATCCCGATGCGCCACGCATCGCTGCCGAACGCGATGCCGAACGGCACCATGAGAAGGTTCGCACTCCGCTGCACGGTCTGCCCGTCCTCGTGAAGGACAACATTGCCACGGTGGATCCGATGCTGACCACGGCGGGATCGTACGCCTTGGCCGGATCTCGCCCGGTGGCGGACGCCTTTCTCGTCCAGCGTCTTCGCGATGCCGGGGCGATCGTGCTTGGCAAGGCGAACCTCAGCGAGTGGTCGAACTTCCGCTCATCCCGTTCCCTGAGCGGCTGGAGCGGTCGCGGTGGCCAGTGCGTGAATCCCTACCAGCTCGACCGCACGCCGTGGGGGTCCAGCGCCGGTTCGGCGGCGGCCGTCGCTGCGAGTTATGTCCCCTTCGCGATCGGCACGGAAACCGATGGTTCCATCGTCACGCCATGTGGCGCGAACGGCGTCGTCGGGATCAAGCCGACGGTCGGGCTCGTCAGTCGCCGGGGGGTGATCCCCATCTCTCACAGCCAGGACACGGTTGGGCCGATCGCCCGCACCGTCGCCGATGCCGCGATGCTGCTGAATGCTCTCGCCGCGTCCGACCCGCTCGATCCCGCGTGCGTTGGCGATCCGGATGTCGTCCATCATAGGGCGACGTACCCCCGGCGGCCCGAAGGCATCATTGCGGACGGTATCGACTATACGGCCTCGCTCGATGTGGACGGCCTGCGGGGCGCGCGGATCGGCGTGCTGCGCACGAATCGCGACCCCCATTTCATGGACGCCGTGCTCGGCCCCATCCTCACCCAGTTGCGCGAGGCCGGGGCGACCGTCGTCGATCCGGTCGCCCTGGAGCGTCCGCTGGGATCGTGGAACAGCGGCCAGGAGAGCACCGTCCTGCTTCACGAGTTCAAGGGTGATATCGCCGCATATCTCGGGGCGTTCGTCCCTGATGCCGAGATGCGGACGCTCGCCGACCTGATCGCGTTCAACGAACGCGACGCCGCGCGGGAACTCCGCTGGTTCGGGCAGGAGCTTTTCCTGAAGGCCGAGGCCACGGAAGGGCTGGATGCCCCCGCGTACCGTGAGGCGATCGCCGCTTGCCAGCAGGGCGCGCGTGAGCATGGGATCGATGCGTTGATGGCGGCGCATGGGCTTGATGCCATCGTGTCGCTCACGAATGGGCCGGCCCCCAAGATCGATGTCCTGAATGGCGACTTCTCGAGCTGGGGCAGTTCCAGCCTCGCCGCGATGGCGGGCTACCCGCTCGTCACGGTCCCGGCGGCGCAGATGGGCGGGATGCCGATCGGATTGACGTTCATGGGCGGTGCCTACACCGAACCGACGCTTATCCGCCTTGCGTACGCCTTCGAGCAGCGGACGCAGGCTCGGACGGCTCCAACGTACGCCGGGCCGGGACTCCCGCCGCCCGCATAGGTCGGGACGCATCCACCCCGGACGCCGGTCGCTCGGGCGTCGAAACGCAGAAACCGCCAGGTCCAGACGGACCCGGCGGTATCTGCGTGGTGCTGATGTCGCCCTACCGCATGGGCACGCGCGAGCGGAGGGAGCGAGTCGCGAACTGGCTCAGGAACGCCATGGCGAACACGATCAGGAAGACGATCATCGAGAGTCGGTTGCTCAGGGCCGTTCCCGGGTTGTCGTAGTGAACACCCAGATCCCTGGCGTACCAGACCTGGATGCCATTCACGATCAGGTAGGCCGATGCCGCCGAGGTCGCAAGGATGATCGCCAGGCTTGCGAAGCGCGGTGCGAGGAATCCGCCGATACCCGCACCGACAACGGCCAGGATCGTCACCAGCCATTGGTTCGGGGTGGAGACGAAGATCGCAAGCAGCGACGACACCACGAACGAAAGCACCAGGCCGAAGATCGCGCCCGCGGCGTAGATGCCGAACTTCACCAGCGAGTACAGCAGCACCGCTGCCACGCCACCGGCGGCCAACGCGATCAGCAGCCGGGTCGTCGTCTCCTGATCGCTCAGCACGGTCAGCGTTCCGAGGAATCCGAGGCCGAATCCCATAGCCGCGAGGGCGAACCGGAAGAGAATCGTGCCGTAGACGCCGATGAAGACGCCCGAGCAGATGACCAGCAGTCCCCAGAAGAAATCCGCGATCGACATTGCCGTCAGCTCCTCTCCGCGAACGGAGACCGGACCCGGCCGCGAGGGCAGGCCCACCGATCATCCACGCCATGGTGCGGGATGTTGGGGCGGTCGGGTCCAGGCGAGCGCTCCGTTCCCGCGATGATGGGTGATGGCGGTCCGTGCGGTCAAACAGGGCGACCGGCACGAATGCCCGGTAGACCAATCGATCCCCGGCGCGATCCATGCGCTGCGAAGGCAGGGGCCAAGGCCGTATCCTTGGCGAGTACACGCAACTTCGACCCGCGGCAGCGAGAGGACATCGGAACGATGGCAGAGGCACCAGGACACGACGAGGACCGCACCGCGCCGATCCCGGCGGCGACGCCAACCCCACCCCCTGCGGCCGCGGACGCCGCGCCGGACCCGATTCCCATCCAGCCGATCACGCCAGAACCTGCCGTCTCGCCGGCTGCGTCTGCCGGGAGTGCGGCGGCGGGGAGCGTGAATGCAGCGAAGCGTGTCTGGCTGAACCGGGACAGCGCGTGGTTCTGGCCGCTGGTCGGGCTGGTCGGCTACCTGCTCGTGCTGCTGATGAACTTCCTGGCGAACTGGGTTCCGCTCAACGGCCAGAGCACCGGCGAGGTTGTCAACAAGCGTCCGATTCCCTTCCAGCCTGCGGGATGGGCGTTCTTCATCTGGATCCTCATCTACGTCCTGCTTGGGGTGTACGTCGTCTATACGCTCACGCCGGGCGGTCAACGCAGCCACCGTGTTCGTCGGATCGGCGGTTTCTTCATCCTCTCCTGCGTCGCGAACATCGCGTGGCTCTTCCTGTGGCACTGGGAGCAATTCCTGCTCTCGCTGATCGCCATCGGCGTGCTCTGGGCATCGTTGCTGGCGATCTATATCCTGGC
>JASGJI010000004.1:0-323591 GCA_049840815.1 Thermomicrobiales bacterium
GGTCGCATCCGCCGCGTCCCCGAGCGACGTGACGATCATCCCGGCGGGAACGTCCCCCGCAGGCACGCCGACCGCCAGAATCGTGTACCCCTTCTGCGCCAACCCCACCAGCTCCGGATCGCCCACATGCGTTGGCCCCACAACGAGTCCACCAAGTCGTCGGTCCCGCAACACCGCCGCGAACGGGCTCTCCATGAACACTCCCCGCACCGGACAAAGCACCAGCGGAATCCCTCGCGCACCAAACGCTTCGACCAGCATCTCCGCGTCGCCCGGCAAAAACGGAGTCACGACCCCCACGATCGGCGCCTGCTGCCCTTGCAACACCCGCGCGTTCCCGTTCGGGACGTAGCCCACCTCGGCGATCACCGCCTTCACGCGCTCCGCCGTCGCCGGCGCCACGTAGCCGCTGCCATTCACGACCCGCGATACGGTCACATAGGAAACTCCGGCCAACGCCGCGATGCTCTTCAAGGTCGGATTCGCCGGCCGTCGCGCCATCGTGAAACGATGCCCACTCCGGATCAGGATGTCCGCGGCCGCCGGATCATCCTCATGCACCCGCAGCATCGCCGTCGCCAGCCGGTCGCGCAGCGCGGTATCGAGCGAACTTCGGATTACCAGCGGCCCCACCGGAATCGGACGCGAGCGCGCGATCTTCCGCAACCGGGCGAACTCCGGCCCCCGCTCCAGCGTGTCCGGGGCGATCCTCGCCTCGTGGAGCGCCCCCGCGACCACCTCCCCGCGAAGCACCGCCTCGACCACATGGACATGCCGCCCGAAAAGCCTCGTCGTCACGTCGCGGTCGGGGTCGATCCCCTGCTCACGCAGCATCGCCCGTGGCACCAGGTAGCCGGACGTCGATTGCGCATCGACCAGCCCGATCTCCCGCCCCCGGAGATCGGCCAGATCGCGGATACCGCTGTCGATACGGGTGATGAAGGCACTGCGATAGGTCGGAATCTCCTCGTCGCGTCCCACCGGGGCCACCAATGGCTCGATTCCGCCCAACGCCGCCCCCTGCCGGGTCGCGAACTCGCCGAGCATCGCCGCATCGGCCTCGCCACCGCGCAGCGCCGAAATCGTCGCGGCATAGCTCTCCGCGGCATGAAGCCGCACCGGCATCGCCAACGCACGTTCGAGAAACCGCTGCAACGGCTCCGCTCGCGCTACCACGGTCGCGATATCGCTCCCTGCCACCGTCGGCGCAAACGCGAAGACAAACGCCTCATCCCGCCGCGTTCCCGCTCCCCGATCATCCATATCCGACATCGCCCTTTCCCCGTCACATCGATTCCAGCAATCCTACAGGGTCAACCCCACCCCTCGCCCTGCAAGGCTTTACAGATCGCTCAAACCTCGGCTCAACCCTCGCGTCGCATCCGGCCCCTATCGCGGAATCACGCCACCATCGACACCATCTCCGCCAACCAGGCCGAGCATCTCGCCCTCCCTGCCCGGCTGGAAATCCTCATCGCCGAATAGGACGCCATCGACGCCGCCATGCTCGCCCTGTCCGATCCGATTCCGAACCAGCCAGCGTCCTTGAGTGCCTGCCAGAGCCTGAAGCAGGCCAATCAAGGACGCGCTGCGCAGCACCTCGACAACGACGACGACCCGCTACGCGAGGTCGCCAGGAGGCTCGATCTCGACCGGAAGTCCGTGGAGGGACAGCCAGTATCAAGCCAATGCGATACTGACCGGGAGTCTCTGACATCCACGCGGCGCCGGAGATTCGCCCGCGAATCGCACTGCCGGAGAGGGTAGTCCACGCCAGACCAACTGGCGGAGGCCCGCCCCACGCAGAACGACGCGCTGCCGCCTCACGCACAGAGAGATCCACCTCATGTCGCTCTCCGCTCCCTCCCTCCTCATCGTGAATGCCCGCGTCGTCCTTGCCGATACCGTGCTGGAACGTGCCACTGTCCGCGTCGATGATGGCCACATCGCCGCCATCGAGGAGCAGGGCGCCTCGCGCTCCCTGCCCACCCCCGAGGGGGCAACGATCGTCGACGCCAACGGCGCCATGCTCATGCCCGGCGTCGTGGACCTGCACAACGACAATCTCGAATTCGAGATCAATCCCCGCCACGCCGTCGGCCTGCCGCTCCCCTTCGCGCTCGCCACGATGGAACGCCGCCTCGCTAGCGCCGGCGTCACCACCGAGTTCCATGCCATCTCCTTCCAGGAGCGCGTGGACAAGCAACGCAGCGTCATCAACGCCGAAACCAAGGCGGCATTCCTCTCCAGGTTCGACGATTCGGCGGAGCGCCCCGTGCGGCACAACATCCTCCACCGACTCGATATGCGCACCGAAGGCTCGCTCGCTTCCGCCCTCCCGACACTCCAGCGCGCCCGCACCCCCTATATCTCCCTAAACGACCACACCCCCGGCCAGGGGCAGTACCGTGATGTCGATCGCCTGATCACGATGGCCGAGGCCTCCCACACGTCGCGCGGCGACACAAAGCCGTTCGATGCATCCTGGTATTTGCAGCGCATGCAGGAGAACCTCGGCGACACCGATGCCGTGGATGCCTTCTATGCCTCCATCGCCGAAGCCCTGACCCACACCCCCATGGTGATCTCCACCCACGACGACGACACCATCCAGAAAGTCGAGGCCCAGCGCATCCTCGGCGCCACCGTCGCGGAGTTCCCGATCACGATCGAGGCCGCCCAATACGCCCGCGATGGCGGCATGGCCATCGTCGTTGGGGCGCCGAATATCGTGCGCGGCGGCTCCCAGAGCGGTAACCTGAGCGCCGTCGATCTCGTGGCCGCGAACCTCGCCGATGCCATCTGCGCCGACTACCATGCGCCATGCCTCATCCCCGCCGCGCTCAAGCTCGTCGAACTGGGACTGCGCGACCTGCCGGCGGCCATCGCCATGATCACCCGGAACCCGGCCCGCGCCGTCGGCCTCGACGACCGGGGCGAGATTGCCATCGGCCAGCTGGCCGATCTCGTGCTGCTGCGTATCGACGAACTGGGCATCCCGCAGGTGGAGGGCACCTTCGTCGAAGGTCGCCAGGTGCTCGCATTCAATGCGACAAGCACCAGCAACAAACCCGTCGCAGCGGCATCTGCGAACGGTGACCGATCCTTCCATTGCGAGCACCGGCATCCGACGATCCCTACCGGAAAGCTCCGCCCATGACCGACCCCCCGACCCCCGCGCTCGTCATCACCATCGAACCCTGGCGTTTCGGCCTGCATGACGACGGGGCGGACATCGCCGCCATTGCCCGCCTCATTACCGAACTCGGGTATCCCACCGACGCCGCCACCCAGCGTGCCCGCCTCACCCGTCGGGCAACGATTCAGGATGTCGTCTCGCTGGATATGCTCGTCGCGCGGGACGGCAACGAGATCGTCGGGCTGGCATCGGTCGCGGCGCTCGATATCGATCTCGACGAAAGCGATGTCGCCGAACTCAGGGCCCTCGTCGTGCTCCAGGAGCGACGCGGCGAGCGCATCGGTGAGAAGCTCGTCACCGCCGCCCGGATGTGGGCGCGTGAACGCGGTGCCCGCACCCTCATGCTTCGCACCAACGTCAATCGCACCGATGCCCACCGCTTCTACGAGCGACTCGGCTTCGTGCAATCCACGACCTCCCGCACCTACCGTATCGCCCTGTAGCCGGAGTATCCCCATGCCCCACGACACCACCGAACCCACCATCACCCCCGCGTCCAGCCGTGCGTTGAAGATGCTCGGCGAGGCACCCACCGTCCACCCCACCTCCCACCTCCGCGACACCACGCTCGGCGTCTGGACGGACATCGGGCCAAACTGCCATATCGGCGAGACGCGCATCGGCGACTACACGTATTTCGCGGGCGACGCCCAGGTGATGTACGCCACCATCGGCAAGTTCTGCTCGATCGCCTCTCACGTCCGGATCAACCCCGGCAATCACCCCATGAACCGCGTCACCCAGCACCACATGACCTACCGTCGCGCCATGTTCGGCTTCGGCGAGGACGACACCGAGTTCTTCCAGTGGCGGCGCGATCACCACGTCACCATCGGCAACGATGTCTGGATCGGCCACGGCGCCATCGTCATGCCCGGCGTCACCATCGGCGATGGCGCCGTGATCGGCTCCGCAGCCGTCGTCACGAAGGACGTCGCCCCCTATACCATCGTCGGCGGCGTACCCGCCAAGCCCATCCGCGACCGCTTCCCGCGCGACGTGGCGGAGCGCCTCCAACGCATCGCCTGGTGGGACTGGACCCGCGCCGAGCTGGAGGCACGGTTCGACGACCTGCTCGACCTCGATCGCTTCCTCGATGCCTACGATCCTCGCGGCCGCGCATCCTGAGTGATTCTCTTGCCAAGTCTCTTTGGATCGGAGATCGCTCGCGTGAAGCGGGCCGACACGGGGGCGGCCCCTACAACCACACGCCTTTCCGGCGACGCTATTTTCCCAGCAGCACGGTATTTACCGAGAGAACCACTCAAAGAGTTGGTCACACTGGCAGTAGGTCGCGAAGGCTCAATCCAGATTCAGGTCCCGCCTGGAGTATGACGTCAGTCCGACTCGGCTTCTTGCTGGCTGTCATAGAAGCTCCCGAATCGGTAGTTCCTTGAATCACATACTTGTCAAAATTCTTCCTGAGCCCAGTCTTGAGGCTCCATGGAGTGCGTCAAGTGTCTCTTCCGGCGATTGCCTTGACGAGTCGATCCATAGTGCACGCCGCCCGAACTCCCTGTCCATTCCGCTCACGAGCGCCTCGTAGCCGTCGAAGTCGAACTGATCCTCTCGCTCGTTGTTGCGTCGATGGCATACCTCAGCACCCGGTGCGAGCACGACGAGCCACACTGGCAGGGGCGCGAGGTTTTCGACGATGAAGTCGAGCTGCTCTTGGTCGGGGATAATCCAATCAATGATAGGTGTGAACCCTGCCTCAGCGCAGTTCTTGGCGATCGAGACGAGGTTCAGGTTGCCCAGTCGGACCTGACGGGCGGCCTCCTCGGGGGGCTCACCCAATGCCCAAACTCGACCACCCACAACCATCCAATGTACCTGGTCTCCATTGAGATACGCGGACCGTTCCAGTTGCTCAGCCAGCCGACGGCTGATGGTGCTTTTCCCCGAGGCAGGTGCACCGGTGATGATGACGCAGCAGCCCCCGTGGTCGATGCCGGTCGCTGGCGGCTTGCTATGGTCGGCGCCGTCCATGCCGTGACCTCCGAAGTCGTGCCCCCAATTCTTCGCCACCATCGACACAAACGTCTCCCCTACATCAATGCATCAGGGTCTGATGATATGTTCTGAAAGAAACCCCAGTCAAATCGGGTTCACCGGATGTGAGCATCCAGAGTGGAGGTCGTGCATACCTCACGCGGCACCCGCAATCTGGTAAAGACTGGTGGAGCAATGCGTATACGCGAGACCCCGACGGAGTCAAGAATGGGTGTCTCATGCTGTCCGGACTCGGGACTTCGACCGTGGGCTTGCTGTCGGGTGTCATCCGGTCGGCGACGACGCAGTGAGTCTTGCCTCGGATTGGGTGAAAGCAGTCAATGTTCGTCCATACCGCTGCACCCCCGATCGGCTCGATTCCAGGCCGGTCCTTGCTCCACAATTTCATGACGGTTAGCTATCGGAGTGACCTGCACGTCAGGGTACTGGCCTTGCTGGGCAGCCTGACGTAGGGAATGTATGCAACCATCAAGAACCGCACCACTTTCATCTGTCGGCGGCGTACCCGCCAAGCCCATCCGCGACCGCTTCCCGCGCGACGTGGCAGAGCGCCTCCAACGTATCGCCTGGTGGGGCTGGACCCGCGCCGAGCTGGAGGCTCGCTTCGACGACCTCCTCGACCTCGATCGCTTCCTCGACACCTACGATCCAGCCAACACGACAGGGCCACCCTCGTGAGCGACACCCCATCCCCTGACGGACGCCGCGTGCTCGTCGCCGTCGTCAGCGGAACCCTCGGCGAGGTCATCCAGGCCTGGCGCCAGCAGCACGATCCGAAACAGGCCCGCCGCCTGCCGCCCCATGCCACGCTCTGCTACTGGGCGCCCCCGTCGGAGGACGCCGATGCGCTCGACCGCCAGGTTCGTCACGCCTTCCCGACCCCGGTGACCGTCAGCCTCGGCGGCGTCCACGAATTCACGAACCGCGACGGCACCTTCTTCGTCGAGGTGCAGGGCACCGACGCCCTGAACGAAGCACGCGCCCGGCTGTACGACGGCACGTACTGCCGGCTGGGCGGCCAGCAGGATTTCACCTGGCATGTCACCTGTGTGCGCTATCCCGAGGAGGCGAAACGCGAAGCGCTGCGCGAAGCCGCCAGCACGCTCAGCGATGCGATCGCCAACGCGCCCGTCTGGACGGTGAACACGGTCGCCTGGCTCGAACTCCGTGACGGCGTCTACGAACCGATCCGCACCTGGACGCTCGAACCCGTCACACGGTAAGCGCGACCGACGACAGGTGACACGCACGCGCGGAAACTCTCGGGGGCCGATCCCGATCCCCATCCCCCGACGGCTCCCATGATCCCTATTGCCGGTCGCGTGCAGTCGCTCGCTGGAGAAACTACGTGGCGGCATCAACGGATTACCCGTAGAACTACGGGATGTACGAGGAAACGGCGGGACCTAGAATCAATGTGCACTGATGCAAAGGTCTCGGTGTTCTTTTCTGAGCCACGAGAGAAAAGGATGCGCCGCTTCGATTCATCATTCCGACTTCTGTCATCCCGGACCACCCGTCGCCCAACGGGAGTCGATGCCAATGTCACGTTGGCCACGGTCACGGCGCTCGGCGCGGTGCAAGCCATGACTCCTGCCGCTCCCCTACGGCCAGTCCCGTCCCCACCGATACCGAAAAGATCCCCTCTCGGTTTATGCCATCGTCCCCTTCGTTAAGAACGCGGGTGCGAGTTCTCCCGCCGAGCACCTGCTCAGTAGTCCCTCAGCGCCAAAGTGCCCTATGTCTCGTAGGGGCCGCGGCAGAACCTTGGGCGATCACAAGGATCGCCCCTACAGGGATTGATTCGCTCGACCCGACACTTGAACCTTGACAGTCCACTCAGCATGACAACGCGTACGGGCGGCCCGATCTTCTTCTCGGACCGGACGATTCGACGGCACCTCCCTCCATCGCCAAGGTCGCCCGCAGCCTGCGCGACCTTGTCAGCCCGAGGGCCGGCCCTGCTCGATCCGCGATTTCCGGTTGAGGCGTTGCACGTCCGGAGCTTCCGGATCACCTCTGGCGTGCTGGTCTCTGCCATGATCCTGGTCTCGCTTTTTCCTCAATTCCCTCCTTCGCCCTCTTCGTGTTGTTCCTTCAGGAGCCGGCAAGCTGGCTGCTGCTCACCTCAGATTCGTTCATCGCTCGATCGCATGGCATCGAAAGCCGAGGGCACTCATGAATCCGGTCAAGCTCGTGTTGGGGTTCGTCCCGTTCCTGCTCGTATCCGTGCTCGCGGGGCGGTTGTCGTTCGCGTGGGCAGCAGGCATCGGCCTCGTCGCGGCCCTTGTCCTCGCGATCACCACCGCCCAGGGCGGCGTGAAGCTCCTGCCCGCATCCCAGGTCGCGATCCTCGGCGTCCTGACCATCCTTGGGGTGGTGGGCAGCGCGGGGATCAAGGACTGGCTCGATGACTACGGGCGCTCGACGGCATCAATCGCCCTCGGCTCCGTGGTCATCGTGACGGCCTTCATTGCGCCATTCACGCTGCAATACGCCCGTGAGGCCGCCCCTCCGGCAGTGTGGAACACCCATGGGTTTCTGGCGCTCAACCGGCAGATCAGTCTCGCCTGGGGACTGGCAGTCCTCGCTGTTGGCATCAGCCACATCGCCGCCACGGAGATGGACAAGCACGGTGATTCCCGTCTCCTGGAGATCCTGTTCTCCTGGGGCATTCCGGTCGCTGCGCTGATCGCAGCCCTTCTTTACACCAAGCAGGTCTCGGCGCGAGCTCGCCATGCCGGACCAGGAGGAACCACCGCATGACAGATCGTGCGCTCACAGGTACGGAGCTGAACCATCACGGCAAGGCTTCTTGGGAGGTGTATACCGCCGGATTCTACGGTCACACCGAAGCATGGGATTTTTCCGTGCGGTCGCTCTTGGGCAAGGGCGCACGGGGTGGTGCGGATGTCGGCGAAGTGCTCGCCACCATCGCGCCAATCGCTCCAAAGGACCATCGTGGATGGTTCGATGCCTGGCTCGGACTGGGACAGCGGATCGCGGCCATTGCGGAGCAGAGCGAGGCGCAGGGGCATCGGGTCAGCGCATCGCGCGCCTACCTGCGCGCCGCCAATTACCTCGCCATGGCGGTGGGAGCCGTGGATGGCCTCGACGGAGACACGCTCCCGCTCCTGCCGACATTCCAGGCTCATCGTGCCGCCTGGTCGGGCTTTCTGCGCACCTGCAAATGGCGAGTCGAGGCGATCGAGATTCCCTACGAGGGAACCACCATGCCGGGATGGGTGATTTGCCCGGATCGCACGAATGAACCTCGCGGCACTCTGATCGTCACGAATGGGAGCGATGAGGCGCTCAGTGGGGTGTGGTGCCAGGTAGGAGAGGGCGCGCTCGAACGGGGCTACAACGTCCTGTTGTTCGACGGTCCCGGCCAGCAATCGATGCTGTTCGAGCGCAATATCCCGTTTCGTTTCGACTGGGAGCAGGTCCTGACTCCGGTCGTCGATATCGCCCTGGCCCGGCCCGACGTCGATCCGGAGCGTCTCGCGGTATTCGGAATCAGTCAGGGCGGGTACTGGGTGCCGCGTGCCCTGGCCTTCGAACACCGGTTCGCCGCCGGGATCGTGGATGGAGGGGTGGTCGATGTCAGCCGATCCTGGTTCGCCCAGTTGCCGCATCACCTTGTGACGCTGTTTCGCAACGGGGACAAGGAGGCGTTCGATCGGGAGATGCGGCTCGGCATGGACCTGCCCTGGGCACGGGAGCATCGAGCGACGTGGACGTTCCGCGCCCGGCCCTATGGGGTGACCGGATACTTCGACGTGCTGACCGAAGTCAGCATGTATCAATTGGGAGATCTCGCCTCCCAGATCGAGACACCCCTGTTCATTGCAGATGCGGACGGCGATCAGTTCTTCGCCGGGCAGCCGGCTGAGCTGGCGGCTCAGGTTCAGCAGCCGACACACGTGCGCTTTCGCCAGGAAGAGGGTGCGAGCTACCACTGCCAGCCGCTAGCCCGCGAACTCAGCGAACAGCGAATGTTCGACTGGCTCGATCGACAGCTTGACCACTAGTGGTAATGATGTGCCATGCGTCAAACGCCGCTACTTGTCGGCAGCCAATCACCACAAGGGGCTGCCCAACAAACCACCTACCTTCCCACCGCGTCTCGTTCGTAGGGCGAGCCCTCGCAGCTGCGGCCGGTGGGTCGCCGCATAGAGCCGAGGGCGAAACGGTAGCGGCGAACCACCAGACCAGCTGGTGGTTCGCCATCGACCGGAGGCCGATATTGGGGACAGCAACCATGCCTTGATATCCGGCTTCGCCGGATCGATGCAGCTGCTGGGTCAGACGAGCTGACCCGCTACGGAGGACGGCAACCCTTTTGCACTCGGCTGTAGACGACCCTGATTGCGGACGGCACCTGTGTCGATCCCGGCTCCAGGAATGCCTGTCACCACACAGGACAATTGGGCCGATCTCACTCTTACCGAATCCGGAATCGCATGCCGTGATGAAGCTCCCGTCCACCACCATCATGCTACGGTAAGCAAGCACCACCCTGCCTCGCCTCCGGGAGCATGATCGTTTATGTCTACATCCGATTCCCAACCCATCTTCGACCTGCAGCGATTCTATCGCGACCTGCCCCGCCGCTATCTCGGCGCGGGCGCGCTCATCACTGACCCGCACGATCGCATGCTCGTCGTGGAGCCTGTCTACAAGGAGACCTGGGAGATTCCCGGCGGTCTCGTCGATCCCGGCGAAGCGCCCCGCACCGCCTGCACCCGTGAACTCCGGGAGGAGCTGGGACTCGTCATCGCGCCGGGCCGCCTGCTCGTGATGGACCACCAGACGCTTCCCCCACCGCGCGGCGATTCCATCATGTTCGTCTACGACGGCGGTGTGCTGACCGACCCCGCCACCATTACGCTCCAACCGGACGAGTTGCGCAGTTTCCGCTTCCTGCCGCCAGAGGAGTTGGGGCAGGTCCTGAATCCGCGTCTCGCCAGCCGGATGCTCGCGGCCCTTCGCGCCCGGCGCGAGGGTATCCTGATCGAACGACACAACGGCGAGACTGTTGCGTGAA
Source organism: Thermomicrobiales bacterium (assembly GCA_049840815.1). Lineage (GTDB taxonomy): Bacteria > Chloroflexota > Chloroflexia > Thermomicrobiales > UBA6265 > JASGDN01. The sequence goes on from JASGJI010000004.1 coordinate 10,263, forward strand.
AGGACATGCATGATCCTCGACGTTCTGGGCAGCGGAGGCGCCCTCCCGCCGCCCATGCCCGCCAGCACGCATGCCGCCAACCGCGCGCGAATGGCATCCCCGACGCGCGAACCGGCCCCAGCGTCTTCCTCCATGGGCCGGACATCCTCTTCGACACGCCGGAAGAAAGCCGCATCCAGCTCCTCCGCGCCGGCATCACCCGGGTGAACGCCTGCTTCTACTCCCACTGGCACCCCGACCACACGATGGGCCGTCGTGTCTTCGAGGCGCTCGGCTATTCGGAGGACCGGGAACGCACCGTTCGCCACACGACCGATGTCTATCTCCCGCAACAGGTCGCGGAGGACGCCCACACCCGACTCGCGCTCTGGGATCACCTCGCATTCATGGAAACCCAAGGCTACGTCCGCATCCACACGGTGCCGGATGGCGAGTCGGTCCGCATCGGTGATGTCACGGTGACGCCATTCCGCGTCGCGGAAGACTATGTCTACGCCTTCCTGATCGAATCGACCGGAACGCGCCTCCTGATGGCGATGGACGAACTGGTCGGCTGGACCCCGCCTGCGCTCGGACCACTGGACCTCGCCTACCTACCGATCGGTATCTTCGAATTCCATCCGCGTACCGAGGAGCGCCGCATCCCCGCCGATCACCCGCTGCTGCAAACCGAGGCGACCTTCGCCGACACGATCGCCATCGCCCGCCAGCTGGACGCGCGGGAGATCGTGCTCGGTCACATCGAGGCGCCTGACGGCTTCTCCCACGAAGACCTGCTCGGGTTCGCCGCCGACCTCCGCGCGGACGGACTGCCGGTCACCATCGCCCACGACGGCCTTCGCATACCGGTGAGTCGGTCATGATCCGGCGGCCTATACTGGACACGCGTCCCGCCCGAGCAATCGACCTCCCCGCACCAGCTCCATGAGAGAACCATGATACCCAAGCACCGGATCTACACGATGCCCGTCGCGAACGTCTATCCGGCATACGTCGCCAAGGCGGAGCGGAAGGGACGCACGCAGGCCGAGGTGGACGAAATCATCCACTGGCTGACCGGCTACGACGCCCCCGGCCTCGCGACCGTGCTGAACGCCCAGACCGACTTCGAGACCTTCTTCGCCGACGCGCCCCAACTCAACCCGGCCCGCGTCCAGATCACCGGCACCATCTGTGGCGTCAAGATCGAGCAGATCGAAGAACCGACCATGCGCGAGATCCGTTACCTCGACAAGCTCATCGACGAGCTGGCCAAGGGCAAGCCCATGGAGAAGATCCTCCGGACCCCGTGATCCTCGGCCTCCGCCGACCGCGACGGCTTCCCCGCAGTGGACCATCTCGCCTAACTTGACGCGGTATAGAGGTCGGACCGACACGGGGTCGGCCCCTACGTACGTACGTAGAGGCCGACCCCGTGTCGGTCCGGCTCAAGCATCCATCCCTCATGTCAGGGAAAGCGAGCCGAACCACTCAGAACACCCCCAACGGACGGATCGTCATCGCCGACATCGGCTTCCCCACCACCACCGGCTGCGGGAACGCCCCAATCACATCGCTCCCGGCGCGAACGGCAGCAGGTCCTGTGCCGACACCAGGTTCACCCACCGGTTCCCCGCCGATCCCTGATCGAAGTCGAACGCCGCCACCGTCGGCTCGTCGGCGGAGACCTCCGCATCCAGCAACAGCATCAGGTCGTTGTATGGCTCCCCGTTCACCAGCGAGTCCAGCGTCTCCCACCGCTCCGCCGCCACCTCGACGGCTACCGCCGCATCCTCGGCAGACCGCATCGTCAACCGGGCCTGCGTCCGCTTGACTTCCGCCACCGGCGTATCTCCCGGCAACACGGTCGTCTCGGACGACGTGTCCACTGGAACCCCCTCAAAGCCCGCCTCCACACCAAAGATCGCCATCGCCGCAGCCGGCATCTCCGGCTCATCTCCCGTCGCCGTCAGATCCGGCACACCTCGCGGCACCAGCACCTCGCCGGACACCAGCATGGACGAGGCCGTCTCCGGCAGCAGCGACCGAATCGCCTCGCCGACATGCGGCATGTCCAGCATGGACGACCCGCCAGCGGCCATCTGCTGCGCCATCGCCCGCGCCGTCACGCCCTTGCGCGAGATCGCCAGTGTCTCGTCATCCAGCAGGATCAGGTTGTTGAAGGCCCCCGGCGACACCGCCGCCAATGGATGTTTGGCATCGAACTCCCCCTCCTCGCCGACCGTCCACAACACGCCGCCTTCATCCAGCGGCACCTGCTGATAGCCCGTGGCTTCCCAGGCGGCCTCCATCCGTTCGCGGTCGAATGCCCCCTGAAAGAGCGACAGGCTCTCCGGTGGCATCCCGGTCTCCAGCGCCCGATCGGCCTCCATCGGCACGAACCCGAGCGTCGTCTCCACGACATCCACGCGCCGGAACCGGAAGAGGGGCGAGACCAGCGCGAGCGAAAGCGTCGCCAGATGCACGGAATCCTGCCAGCCCGGCTCGCTGCGACCGATCCCCAGCGCCGCGAACTGTGCCTGCAGGTCGGCGTGATAGAAGAGGTAGCCGCCCGGCACCGCCTGGGTGGCCACCGAGGCCGGCACCAGCGCCAACAGGGACTCCAGCGCCTCGCGCGGCGACCCGGCGGACGCTTTGGGACGGCGAGCAGCGCGGGCCGTTCCGCCGTGAGCGAGCGCTGCGCCGCCAAGGGCAGCCCCCATCATCCCGGCCGCGACGCGGCGGCGATCGAGCGAATGGGTGAGCACATCGGCGAGCCCAGAGCTGAGGGAACGGGTGCAATGACGTGGCATGATGACGGTCCTCCAGGATCGTAGGATGGATAGCGTGTTCAGTGTGGATGGTCCCCACTCCGAACAACGTCACACCTCCGCCCCACGTTCCCGCTGCCCCCACGCCGAAGAGTGCCAACCACACCTCCCGACGGGTCCTTCACACCCTCATCGATCCTTGTTGCCGCCAAGAGATCCTGCCAGTATCCCGGACTGTATACAGTTGCTACAATCCCCGGCCTAGCAGCTTTCGACAACCATCATCCTGCCGCCTACACGATCCAGGAGGTTCCACCGATGACCACACTCGATGCCGAACTTGCCCGGCTCCCGGAGCCGGCGCAGGAACTCGCCCGCGACTTTGCGCGTCTCTTCGAGTCGCTCGACATCTGGCCCGGTGTCGTGAGCATCAGCGGCTCCACCAGCAAGGGCACCTGGGTCCCCAGCCAGTCCGACATCGACTTCCGCGTCTATCTCAGCCACGACATACCACCCGACGAGGTCGGCCCCCGGCTTGTCGATCCCTTCGAGGCCCTGGCGGACCAGTGGCGCGCGAAGGGCTTCCTCCTCGATCACATCGGTCCCGGCAGCAGCATCTGGATGGACGACCAGATCGACCGTTGGCTCGCGGGCGACCTCGATACCGTCCAGTACGTCTGGACCATGTGGGGCTACCGTCCGATGCCCGATGTCCTGAACATGGTCGCCGTCGCCGGAGACCTCGACATCGTCGCGCGCTGGCGGGAGCGCGCCGCCCAGTATCCCGATGCGGTGCAGCAGGCTGTCTACGCGAGGCATCGCGAGAACCTCGAGTACTGGCCCCAGGACTATCACTACCGGAACAAGGTCGGGAAAGAGGATGTCGTCTTCCTCCACGGCGTGACGGACAAGCTCGTCAACGCCATCGCCGAGATCCTGTGCGCGCGCAACCGCCGTTGGTTCACCGGTGATGGCAACCTGCTCCGCACGCTCGACGCGCTGGAGATCAAGCCAGACCATTGCACGGAACGCATCCGCGCGATCCTCTATCCTGCGCCCGGAGACGACCTCTTCGCCCGCCAGCGTGAAGACCTCTGTACCCTTGCCACCGAGACGCTGGCCCTGATCGACACCAACGACTGACGTGTGTGGCATCGTCACGTGCCAGACAAAGGAGCGCCCATGACCTCATCGCCGGGACCCTCAGTGCCGGAATCGTCGAATCCCGTTCCCTCACCCAAGCCGAGACAGTCACAGGGTCTGACGTCGGGAGTCTGCATCGCCCTGGGTGTCGCTATCGGGGTCGCGATTGGCGCGTCCACGAATCACCTCGGGGTCGGCATCGCCCTGGGTGTCACGATCGGCGTTGCGATAGGCGTGACAGTTCAGAAACTGCGCCCAGGCGGGAAGCCTGAATAGGGACTCACCAAACATGGACAGGTTCTGACCGCGATGGTCGCGATACTCGGCGCAATCGTTTCCGTATCGCGACCATGGAGACCCAAATGCAGCTGCTCGACCGACTGCTGGCACACGACCAATGGGCAACGAGTCAGCTCCTCGCAGCGGCCCGCCCTCTCTCTGACGACCAACTGAATCAGGAATTCGACATCGGGCATCGCACCCTGCGGGCAACCCTCGAACACATGATCATGAATGTCGAAGGATGGACGGCGGCATTCACCGGTCAGGAGTCGATCAGCACTGATGCTTCGATCGCGGGCTTCGCCGAGCGACACATTCGCGTCTATCCCGCCTTTACCGCTGCCGCCCAGGCATTCGCGTCCGCCGAGCGGCTGGACGAAACATTCACCGATTCCTTCGGCGAACCGCAAACCTTCGGCGCGGCATTCCTCATGGTCATCCTCCATAACGAAGGGCACCGGACGGAGGTCCTCCATATCCTCCGCCGGCTCGGTCTCGACGACGTACCGGAGGTGGACTACGGTCTGTGGGACTTCGTGCGGCGTGGTCTCGCGACCTGAAACACGACTGAAAGCACCTCGGCCCCGCCGTGACGGTGGTCGAGACGTTCCCTCTTCGCGTTCATGATTCCCGCAGAAGATCCTGTCCTACGACGCGCCCACCTCCGCCGCCATCGTCCGCACACGAAACGGCGTCCCCGCGGTCACGGACGGCCCCTTCCCGAGTCGAAGGAGCAGCTCGTCGGCATCCTTCTCCTCGATATCGTCGGCGCGCACGATGCCATCGAATCGTGGATCAACACGCAGGGTGGCCGCCTTACCGGCGCTGCCCGGGAGGTCTACTTCCCCGCGTTCGGGCAGGCCGCCGACACCGAGATCGTCGGCGAGGTCGCCTACGCCTACGAACTCGCCTGATGCGCCGAGGGGAGGCATACGCGGCCTCCCCTCGCGTCGAGCCCCTGGTTCCAGACCTCGGTCGCCCCGAACTCCACCTTCAGGTCTTCTCGCCGAGCCTGGAGCACCTGCCACGGCTGGACCTCGCAGAAGATCCCCGCCGCTTTCAGCCCGCGCTCGAGCGGAGCGAACTCCGCCTCCGGGCATCCAAAGTCGACATCATGGACCGGGAACGGCGCGCCGCCGAGATGGGCCTGCAATGCCAGCCCGCCATCCAGAACCGGATCGACCCCGACAGCCACGCAGATGGCCAACACCTCCTCCGCGAAGGCGATCAGATGGGAGAAACGCGGCTCGTCCGCGACCCAGCATGACTCCGGGATTGCGTGAATCGTCGGCCCCACCATCACATTCCCCGTTCAATGCCCTGCCCATCAGGAGTCGAGCGCACCATCCATCTCCGGCATCCCGGCCATCGCGGTCCGGAGCGCCACTGCCTCCCGGCGCAGCCGTTCCGCCCGCTCCGGATGCCCGTGGGCCGCGTACCAGTCGGCCGCCGTGTCCCGGTCACCGATCTGGGCCATGACCAACGACCGCACTTCAGCGGCGGCGAGATCCCGGCGCATGACCTCGGTCGAACCGACACCAGCCCGTGCTCCAGCGATCCCGCCATCCGCCGGGATCGCGGCATCCGGGAGCGCAACGGCCTCCGCGTTGTCAATCGCGGCCATCGCCCCGCGCAACGCCGCGACAGCGTCCGCGTCGCGCGCCTTCATCGCAGCGGTCAGGTCGACCCGCAAGCGTGTCCGCCATTGGTCCGCACTACTCACTGCGCCCCCTTCGCGACGAACGACGTCACCAGGTTCCAGCCGAAGCGCGTCCCGAACCCGACGTCGTCCACATGCACCCGCTCGTTGTGCCCGTGCGCCAGGCCCATGTAGTCCTTCACGCGCTCGCTCGGCATTACTGGCCAGAACCCGTACGTCTTGATCGACTTCAGGTGCGCCGCATCCGTCCGTCCGCCGATCAGCGCCGGGATGACCTTCGTGCCTGGCAGCAGGCCGTCGACCGTCGCCTGGATCGCGTCCGCGAACGGTGATGCCGGATCGAAGGCGATGCCCTCGTTCCGCGTCAACAATTCCACCTCGCCGAGGTCTCCCACAACCTCCTGCACCAGATCGCGCCATCCTTCCGCCGTGATTCCGGGCAGGATGCGGCAATCGACATCGACCGTCACTTCGGACGGAATCACGTTGATGCGATCACCCGCTTCGATAAGCGTCGGCACCGCCGTATGATGCGTCACCGCCCAGAAGCTGCGCTGCTCTCGCTCACTCGTCAGCACCGCCGCGAGGTCGTCCCACGTCGGCGTCCCCTTGGCGAGGATCGCCTCCAGCTGCGCCTTCACCTCACCCGCCTGGATCGCGGAGAGGCCCTCCAGCGTCCGCCGCACCGGCGTCGTGATCGTGAACTCCGGCTCCCACGCATCGAGCAGCACCAGCGCCCGCCCCAGCTTCGCGACGGCGGTGTCCGGGATCGGCGTCGATGCATGCCCCGGCTTGCCCCGGAACGTGATGCGCACGATCGCCTGCCCCTTCTCGCCCGAGCCCAGCCCGAGGAAGGTCACGCCACCGACGGTCATCGGATACCCGCCGCCCTCGTTCAGGGCGTATTCGGCATCGCCGATGAGGTCGTTCCGGTTCTGGTACACCCAGCCCGCCCCGAGTTCGCCACTTACTTCCTCATCGGCAAACGCGGCGTAGATGACATCGCGGTCGAGCGGAATCCCCTGCCGCTTCAGTTCAAGGAAGATCGCCAATTCCCCCGCAACCATGCTCTTCATGTCAAGCGCGCCGCGCCCCCACACGAAGCCCTCGACGATCTCGCCGCCGAAGGGGTCACGCTCCCACTTGTCGCGTTCCACACTGACGACATCGGTATGCCCCATCAGCAGGAGCGGCGGCGCGGATGGGTTCTCCGCCCTGAGCCGCGCGACGATGTTCGCCCGAGTCGGGGCGGATTCCACGATCTCGTAGGGGATGCCCTCGGCGTCGAGCTGGGCGGCGATGTAGTCGGCCGCCAGCCGCTCATGCCCTGGAGGTGAGGTCGTATCGAGCTTCAGCAATGCCTGGAGGTGACGCACCGCCTCGTCCTGCAACTGCGCCGCGAACGCATCGGATGCGATGAAATTGACCGCCATGCTCTCCCCTCCTGCCATGCTGGACGTCGGCGCGATGCCGCGTGATGCGAGCATCTCGATGCATGCATCCTATCCGCCGTCTTGCGATCTGGCTATTCCAGGCATGACGATTCCGGCAGTTCCTCGCGTCGACGGGTGAGGAACGCGATCTCGGAGGCATTGCCCGCCAGCCCGATCGCCATGTCGTAGGCGGAACGCGCCTCCCCATCGCGACCGAGGCGGCGCAGCAGGTCTGCCCGCGTGGCGTGATAGGCGTGGTACCCGGCCAACGACTCCCCCAGACGGTCGACCGCCGCCAGCGCGACCTGCGCGCCATCGAGCTCGCCCACCGCGATAGCCCGGTTGAGCGCAACCACCGGCGATGGGTCGATCCGGATCAACTGGTCGTAGAGAGCGACAATCTGCGACCAATCGGTATCGACGAACGCGGGGGCGGAGGTGTGCACGGCATTGATCGCGGCCAGGATCTGATAGCGCCCCGGCGTGATGCCGGTCGCGAGGCGCTCCCGCACCAGGGCATGCCCTTCCGCGATCGCCGCCCGGTTCCACACGCGCCGGTCCTGCTCCGGCAACGGGATCAGGTCCCCATTCGGGGAAACCCGGGCATCGCGCCGGGCCTCGGTGAGGAGCATCAGCGCCAGCAGCCCGGCCACTTCGCCATCCTCCGGCATCAGCGCGCGGATCAGGCGTGCCAGCCGGATCGCCTCGGCGGTCAGGTCGGGCCGGAGGGCATCGGCGTCCGGCCCGGATGCAAGATACCCCTCATTAAAGACGAGGTAGAGGACCGCCAGCACCCCGGCGACACGCACCGGCAGATCCGCCTCCGACGGCACGCGATACGGGATGCGTGCCGCCTTGATCTTGGCCTTCGCGCGGGAGATGCGCTGCCCCATCGTGGTCTCCTGCACGAGGAAGGCGCGGGCGATCTCCGGAACCGTCAGGCCACCGACCATGCGCAGGGTCAGCGCCACACGGGTCTCCATCGCCAGCGCCGGGTGGCAGCAGGTGAAGATCAATCGCAACCGGTCGTCCTCGATGATCCCGAGCGGATCGGCGTCACCATCGGCCAACGTGGAGGCGTGCATCTGTTTCTCGTCTCGCTGGTTCTCCCGCCGCACCCGGTCGATGGCCTTGCGATTGGCGGCAGTCGTCAGCCACGCGCCCGCATTCCGGGGCAGGCCATCGGCGGGCCAGCGTTCGACCGCCGTTGCGAATGCCTCGGCGGCGGCATCTTCGGCAAGGTCGAGATCGCCGAAACGGCGGGCCACGGCGGCGACCACCCGCGCCCATTCCTCACGGTAGGCGCGGTCGGTCGCCGCCTGGACATCGGTCACGCCTCGCCCTCGGGACCGTGGAGCGGACGCACCTCAACCTTCCGGTTGCAGGCCTTCGAACCCGCAGTAGCGAGCGCGAGCGCCACATCGAGATCCGCTGCCTCGATGATCCAGAAGCCCGCGAGATATTCCTTCGATTCCACGAACGGACCATCCGTGACGATCGGCGCATCCCCCCGGTTGTCGATCACCGTCGCCGTCTCCGGCCCCGCCAGGCCGTTGGCGTAGACCCAGTGGCCATCCGCCCGCAGCCGGTCGTTGAAATCATCCACGGCGGCCATCTCGGCCTGAACCACCGGATCGTTCACGTCGGTCTGCGACTGTCCATCGTCGATCACGGAAATCAGGTATTGCATCACGGATCGTCTCCTGTGCGTGTGGCTGATGACTCCGGAACACTCCCATCGAGCGCCCCTTCACTGATACGACGAACGGCCCGGCCCGATTTCGACAGCTTACCCCCGCAACGGGAGTATCACGGATGCCCCACACCACCGCGACCGACCGTGGCATGTGGAATGGTGTCATCCCGAGCGGAGCGGCCCGTGCGTCGCGGTGGCAGTCACGGTGCAGCGGAGTTGAGGATCAGCCGACCATGCGAGACGTCCTGCGGGCAATTCGATCCCTCGACTCCATTGCCATGCATGCAACGGCGCTTGCCGAGCCGTTCCGCTCGGGATGACACAAACGCGCCGTTTTTCATGCACTGGCACTGGCACTGGCGGGACTGGTTCCCGCAAACGAAACGGCGCCGATGGAATGATCCACCGACGCCGTCTCCGCACACCTGATTCCGCGCACGATCAACCGCGTGGCGGGATGCTCTGCGCGTTCTGGAAGAAGTTCCTTGGGTCGACCTTCGTCTTCACGTCGATCAGCCGAGACAGGTTCTCTCCGTAGTACTGCTCCGCCCAGTCCGCGATGTCGCGATTCGGGAAATTCTGGTAGCTCTCGTCCGGTGTCAGCGGCTTCAGCACATCAATGATGCTGTCCGTCCAGGCGTTCAGGCCATCCGCCACCGAGGGCGCGGAGTCGTTCGCCCACACGGTCGTCGGGCGCCACAGGGTATGCGCATCGCGATGGACGTAGGCCGTCTCCGTTCGCGAGAACGAGCCGATCACATCACCGCCGACCCAACCCAGCGACCAGATCGACCCATTCTCGTCATCCGAACGGCTCGGGCATTCCGCCAGCAGGTCGACCATCTTCGTGATCGCGCTCTCCGGCAGCGACTCCTTCGCATAGCGCGAGATATCGCCGAACGAATGCGGCTCCGGCTCCGTCGTCGCGATCATGCGCTGGACATCCCAGAATGCCATCGATTGCAACACGGTCGTCGTCTGGTTGCCAATCGCGGCCAGCGGCGCCACCAGCTCCTTCAGCTCGTCCACCGGTCCGATGTACTGCCCGCGCGTCATCACGGAGATGGCTTCGCGCTCGCCACCCGGCCCGATGGGCGTCGCCTGCGCCATCGCGACCGCGTTCAGCGCGGCAGGCGCGCCCGCCAGCAACGTGTCGAACGCCGCGAGCACGGCAATGGCCGCATCCGCACCGCTCCACTCGAAGCGGTAGAAGGAGACCGTCTGCGGCACCTCCTGCAGGCGGAAGGTGAAGTCGGTATTGATACCGAAGTTGCCGCCCGCCCCACCCCGGCACGCCCAGAAGAGGTCGCTGTTTGTCGTGTCGTCGATCGCCAGGGTCTCTCCGTCCGCCGTCACGATGGTCGAGGCCAGCATGTGATCGCAGGTGAGTCCGGCCCAATGCGCGTTGTAGCCGATGCCACCGCCCAGCGCGAGACCACCCGTCCCCACCCCGAGACAGGTGCCGCCGGGCAGGAAATACGCACCATTCTCGGTCGCCGTGAACATGTCGCCATTCAGCGCCGCACCGCCGCACCGGACCGTGCCCGCCTTCTTGTCGATGGCGACGTGATTCAGGCGGCGAAGGTCCAGCAGCAGGTCCGTCGTCGTGGAGAGGCCTGCGTAGCTGTGTCCGCCCCCACGCCCGACCAGGCGCACGCCGTTCTCGTTGCACCACTGGATCGCCGTCACGACATCGTCATGATCGGCGACCCGCGCGACAGCCACCGGCTGCACGGAGAGGTAGCGCCCGTTCGCCGGGGCACTGGCGGAGGCGAATCCGCTGTCACTCGGCGCGATCACAGTGCCGTTCAGCCGCGCGCGGAGGTCATTCAACGCCGAATCTTCGATCGAGCGGGCCCGAACCGCCGCGGGCCGGCGATCGGCAGCGGCGCCTGCCGTTGCCCCGATCGCCAATTCCCATGCCAACCGCCAATGCCGAGGCGGCAGCGGTCGTCATCAGGTTCCGTCGAGAGATGGTGGTCGTGCGAGTGGGAGTCATGGAACGATCTCCTTCCTGGACAAGATGCTTCACGAACGCGGTGTCGCGACAGGACTTGCCGCCGGAGACGCCAGATCGTCCGCCGAGGCGACGATCTCCAGCGCTTCCATCATGCCGAGGTCTTCATGCGAGAGCACGTGGCAGTGTTCGACAGTGAGACCGGTGAAATCGGTGAAGTTCATGACGAAGGTGAACGAATCACCATTGATGCCGGTGAGGATGTGCGTATCCCGCCAGAACGGTTTCGCGACCGGCTCGCCGATTGATGTGCGTCACCTTGAACGGGTTGACGTGAATATGAAAGGAGTGCGCGTGCTCCGGGTACTTCGGATCGCGCGCGTTCGTCAGCGTCCATTCCTCGGCGGTATCCAGCACCATCTGGTACGGCGGGTTCGCGGGGTTGAACGACTCGCCGTTGATACCGAAGTCGTAGTACTCGATCTCGTCCGGACCGCGCTCCACGCTGTAGGTGAAGTCGCGCGTGCGGGCGATGGGCAGCATCTCCGGGTCGTAGGCCGGGAGCGCCGTCGGCAACGCCATCTCCGGCCCCTCCCCCTCCACCACGATGGTCAGGATCGGCTGCGGGATCAGTTCCTTGGTCGCGGGCGGCGTGCCCATGCCCGGCATCGTCGGATGCTGGCTGGAGGCGGGCGTCACGATCAGCGAGTACGTCCCCGGCTTCCCCGCCCGTACCAGCGCCTCCACCCGGTTCGCGGGCGAGAGGAAGACCTCGGAGACGGTCTCCGGCGCGTCCATCGTCAGGCCGTCCCACGCCAGGACATGCAGGTCATGGTCGTCCAGCGCGAGGTTCATGAACTTGCCCTCGGCGGCGTTCAGCATCCGCAACCGCTGGACCTCGCCGGGGTACATGGTGATCGTGGGATTCAGCACTCCATTCGCGGTGTAGAGGATCTGCGAGCGCGGGTAGAACGCTTCCTCGCTGGTCGGATACGGGATGGGGTCGGCCAGCGCGAAGTCGGCATTCAACTCGATCGCCTGGAAGACCAGCAGGTGTTCCTTCGCGGCAGCGACCTCCGGCACCTCGTCGATGTCGCCGCGCACGATCAGGGCGCCCGCCAACCCGGCCCGCACCTGCTGGCAGACGCCGCCATGCTTGTGCGGGTGGTACCAGAAGAGGCCGGCGGGATGATCGTCCGGCACCGCGATCTCGTAGGAGAATGAGTCGCCCGGCGCGATTTCGAGGAAGATGTTGTCGCTGTTCCCGACCGGCGAGACGTGCAGACCGTGGGTGTGGAGGTTCGTCGTCGTCCAGGCGTGCGGGCGCGTGAGATCGACCTCGCCATGCTCGTGCGGCAGCGCCGGCAACTCGTTGTGGAGATCGACCTTGAGGGTATCGCCCGGCTTGATCTCCCAGGTCGGGCCGGGCACCACGCCGTTGTAGGCCCAGGTCGTGACCATCTGCGCCGCCCCCATGTCCACCTGGGAGACCTTGGGCGTGAGCGTCGCCGCCAACACCCCATCGGCGCTGGCGATCACCTCCGGATACGGCAGCGCCATCCGCGCTCCTGCCGCGAGCGTCGCCGTCGCGTCCGGGTTCGCCGCCGGTGAGGCCTCCGGCGTCGCCCCGTGCCCATCGTGCGCCGCCGCCGCCATCGGAACCGCGAGTGCCGCTGCCCCGGCCACGGCCGCGCGTCCCAGCATCGCCCGCCGCGAGATTCCGGACGCGTCTGCCGAATGTGTCGTCATCCCTTGCTCCCATCACCATCGGGTCGCCACCGCTGACCCCATCTGGACCTGTCACCTCGACAGCATGCACACCATCATTCTGTCGTCGCCGTAGCCGCGACACCATCGGTGAAACAACGGATATCCCGACGGACAACGACACGCAGGATAATGGGGCCCCATACGCAATCATTATCCGCACTCCGGCCCAGGATGTCGTTGTCCCTGCGTCCCAGCATTTCGATACGGAATGCACGCCGCCGCCGTCATGACCCCTCCCCGCATTCCGGCCTCTACGCCACAATGGCGTCAGATCGATTCGCGCAATGACTCGCGCACTTGACCGAAGGGAAGCCCGTGTCCCAGCCAGCACCGACACCCGCCACAACCCCACCCCCGGCACATCGCCCGTTCTACCGGCGGAAGTGGCTCCTCTGGCCCGTCGGCATCATCGCAGGCCTGGTGATCGCGACGGTGCTGGCATTCACCCTCAGCCCCACGCCCGGTGCGTTGCTGATTCGCGCGGTCTTCACCTACGGCGCCGACCAGGCAAAGGTGGAGATGGCCCGCCACGCGCCGACCAGCGGTATCTCCTCGATCCGTAACGAGACGTATCGTGCTGGCGACAAGAACGCGATGCTGGATGTCTTCTTTCCGGACACCGTGAAGGATGGCGAGCAGCTGCCGGTTCTCGTCTGGATCCACGGCGGCGCCTGGATCTCCGGCGACAAGGACAACAACACGCCCTACTACGAGATCATCGCCAGCCACGGCTACACGGTGATCTCCCTGAACTACGCGCTCGGTCCGGAGGTCCATTACCCAACCGCCGTCCACAAACTGAACGACGCCTTTACCTACATCCAGGAGCATGCTGCCCGCTTCCACGCCGACCCGGACCGGATCGTGATCGCGGGGGATTCCGCCGGAGCCCAGCTCACGAGCCAGATGGCGGTACTGGTCACGAACCCGGCCTACGCCAGCGAACTGGGCATCACACCATCGCTGCGACCGGATCAGTTGCGCGGGGTCATGCTGAACTGCGGGATCTACGATATGGCGGCCTTCGTCGGCGAGGGGGATCCCCCCGCGCGCACGACGGCGGAGAAGATCATCTTCTGGGGCGTAGGGACGACGGTCTGGGCGTATACGGGGGTGCGCGACGGCGACCCGACGGCGATGGCGCAGATGTCCACCATCAACCATGTGACCGCAAACTTCCCGCCGACGTGGATCAGCGGCGGCAACGGCGACCCACTGACGGACAAGCAGTCGAAACCGATGGCGGCAAAACTGGAATCGCTTGGCGTGCCGGTGACGACCCTCTTCTGGCCAGACGACCACACGCCGAAGCTGGGCCACGAGTACCAGTTCCAGCTCGACAGTCCGGACGCCAACACCGCGCTGGTGAGCATGCTCGCCTTCCTGGATACGCACATCGGCCCCGGCTCGGTGACACCGAATGGCACGCCGGTCGCGTCACCCGTGGCGAGTCCATCGGCGTCCGCAACCCCGGCGTCGTGACCTACGAGGCTGATTCCGTGATCTGTGCGGTTGCCGTGCGATCCGCTTCGACATCCAGATCTTCAAACAACCGCCAGTACGGCGTATAGCGATAGATCCGGTTGCGTTGGCGACCAGTAATCTCGTCGAGTAGCCCGATCCCTTCCAACCGGCGGATCACCTTGGCAGCGGTAACATCAGTCAGGCCAAGTTTTTCCGCCGCCAGCGCTGCATTCACCAGTAGACGCTGGAACAGAAGGTCGAGTAGCCGCACCTCGTTCATGCCGAAACCATGCTGCTGAACGAGTGTTTGGTGCTCCTTTTGCATGGAGACTATCCGGATCGCCATCTTCCCAGCCTCGTCGGCGGTCTCGGCGACGCCGTGCAGGAAGAAGCGAATCCAGCCCTCCCAGTCACCGGTTTCACGCACCGCCATCAGGCGGTCGTAATACTCGGCCCGTCGAAGCTTCAAGTAGGCGCTGAGGTAGAGCAGCGGCCGGTGAAGGACGCCACGATAGACGAGCAGGAAGGCTATGAGGAGCCGACCAACTCGCCCATTTCCATCGAGGAATGGATGAATGGTCTCGAACTGGACATGCGCGATAGCGCAATGCACCAGCGGCGGGAGCCCGTGATCATCGTGGAGAAACGTCTCGAAGTTGGCCAGCGAAGCTTCCATGTCCGCCACTGCTGGTGGCACAAAGGTCGCGTGGAGCAACCCCGCTCCTTCAGGGCCAATCCAGTTCTGGGTCGTGCGGAACGAACCGGGCAATTTGTCTTCGCCCCGGACACCATTGAGCAGTTCCCCGTGGATCTCGCGAATCAGCCGCAACGACAGCGGAAGCGTCGAAAGTCGATCAAGACCATAGTTCATGGCACGGACGTAGTTGACGACTTCCTCCACGTCCTGTGGCAGCGTTTGCAGGCGCGGGTCGAGTTCAAACGACAGCACATCCTGGAGGGTGCTCTGCGTTCCTTCAATCCGGGAGCTGTCGACCGCCTCCTGCCGTACGTACATCGCGACAAAGAGATCGGGATTGGGCAGATTGCGGGTAGACCCATCGAGTCTGCCTATTGCTCGGTCTGCCTCGGACAGCAGCGCGATCAGTTCGGCGTCCAGCGTGATGGGAGGGTCCGGCGGAAGCGAAGCCGGCACAAATGCCCGATAGCCTTGTGGTTGGCGAACGTAATGGCCGCCACGTTCCGTCTCCATCGTTGCTCCCCGTCACTCCAGCGATCCATTCCTCCGATCATATCCCGCACCAGGGTCGTAAGCAAAGCAAATGGCCGTTTCCTTTGCTTAGCTCACTACCCACTGGGCCGTTAGCAAAGGCTGCTTAGCTAACGAGCCCTGTACCCAGACCGTAAGCAAAGGAAATGGCGTTTTTCTTTGCTTAGCTCGCCACCCTCCCCTCCGTAAGCAAAGGATCCTTTGCTTACGGAGCATCCACAGGCGCCGTTAGCAAAGCAAATGGCCGTTTCCTTTGCTTAGCTCACGCCGCGCCACGCCTCCCGCAGGAATGCCAGACTCTCACCCAACATCGCGACATCCTCCCACTGGCATTCAATGCTCACCCGGCGGTCGTAGCCGATAGCATGCAGCTCGCGGAAGAACGCCGACGTCACCGCACCATCCGTCTCCGATGTCGGCAGCGTCCGCGTTCCCTGCGCCGCGACGTGGACGTGCGCCAGGCGCGATCCCGCATCCCGCACCACGGACACATCCTCACCTTCCTCCAGCATATGGAAGAGGTCCGCCAGGATCATCAGCCGCGCATCGCCCACCGCATCGAGCACCCTCAGTCCGTCGCTCACCGAGTTGACCAGGTTCGTTTCAGCCTTCCGCAACGGCTCCAACGCCAGCGTCACTCCCTGCCCCGCCGCGATCGGCACCAGCACCCGGCAGGCCGCCACGAACTGCCGACGTCCTTCCGCGTGATCCCACCCGTCCGGGATCGTCCGCGCACCGCCGCTCCCGAAGACACACACCTCGCCCCCCAGCGCCGCCACCCGCGCGAACGCCGTCTCCGCATACGTCGCCAAGGCGTTCAGATCGACGTCAGGGCCGACGATCTTCAGGGTGCCGGGCAACAGGACATTCCACGTCTCCGGCGCGAACGGCAGCGCCGCCGCTTCCGCTGCCAACGCCGCGTACCCGTCCGCATCGAGCGTCCCCACCGAGCCAGCGACCGACCACTCCACGAAGTCCGGCCGCGCATCTCCGTCCAGCGCATCCAGCCCCGCCGATCGCGCCGGGGTGACACAGACTCCGAACCGCATCGTCGTTCCTCCCTGCGCGCGCCATGTCATTCGATGCCGCCAGTCTACCGGCCGCCCCGAGAACGGCAAGACCCCGGCCGACCGCTATACTCGGTGGATTCGAGCCGTGCCCGCCCTGCCCCATCGTCCGGAGTCTCCCCATGACCGCATCGACGACCACCGCCACAACCTTCCGCCCCTTCGCCCTTGAGGAATGGCAGTCCCGCTACGAGCAGGAGGTCCGCTGGAATGTCGCGGACAGCGGCGTGCAGCCCGTCATCCTCTCCGAGTTGCTCGGGGGCGATCCGGATGCCCTCGCCCGCCTCCTCGCGATGGACCTCCACTACCCGCCGGTGAACGGCACGCCCCTCCTGCGCGAGCGGATCGCCGCGCTCTATTCCGGCATCGCGACGGATCAGGTGCTCGTCACCGTCGGCGCGGCGGAAGCGAACGGCATCGCCACCACCACGCTCACCCAGCCAGGCGATCACGTCATCGTGCTGGAACCGGGCTACCGGCAGGTTGCTGGAGTCGCCGCCAATCATGGCTGCGAAGTGGAGGCCTTCCACCTGATCGAGGAGCGAGGCTGGCGACCGGATCTGGACGAACTTGCCGCGAAGCTCCGCCCGGACACCCGGCTCATCGCGGTCAGCAACCCGAACAACCCGACGGGTGCCATCCTCACGCCGGAGGAGGTCTCCGAGATCATCCGCCTCGCCGCCTCAGTCGGTGCGTGGGTCCTCGCCGACGAGGTCTATCGCGGCACGGAGATCGCCACCGATGCGGAAACCCCGACGTTCGCCGGGCAATACGACCGCCTAGTGCTCACGAACAGCCTCTCCAAGGCCTATGGCCTCTCCGGCCTCCGCGTCGGCTGGACGATCTCCGACGAGGAGACGATGCAGGCGATGTGGCGGCGGCATGAGTACCAGACGATCGCCACGAGCAATGTTTCGATGGCCCTCGCCGAACTCGCGGTGGAGCCGTCCATCCGCGCGCGCCTCTTCGCCCGCAACCGCACGCTGATCCGCGATGGCCTCTCTCGCCTGAACGCCTGGGTCGACGCCACGGATGGCCTCGTGACCCTCACGCCCCCCTACGCGACTGCCCTCGCCTTCATCCGCTATCACCTCGATCTGCCGTCGCTGGAGGTCGCGCACGAACTGCGCAAGGACGGCGTGCTGGTGGGTGTCGGCGCGGACTTCGGAGAGGAATACCACCTGCGCGTCACCCATGGCCTGAGCGCGGAGATCATGGATGCCGCCCTCGCGCAGATGAGCGCGACCTTCACCCGCCTCGCGGGCTGAACCACTCTCGACCGAGGCAGGCAGCAGACGGTGACCGATCACGATCTGGAACAACGGCGCACGGCAAACCGGCCCACCGTGCCAATGAACCGAATGAGTGATCGGCACTACCTGAATCGTGTGAAAGGATCACGCGGCGCAGGGCGAACCACCCTCGTACCGCCGGAAATGGTCGAAGAAGACCTCGTCGCCATACGACACGGCGATGGCATACGGCTTCCCAACAATCACTATTCCTACCGCGAACGCATCTATGCCTGGGAGAAAGACGAAACATACTATCCAGTCAGCGGCCCAGGGTTTCTCATCGCCAATCGCTCGACCTACAAAGCGCTCCAAACCTTGGTCCGTCATGGCGGGCCAACCAGGAATGCCATGCGCGAACTGGAGAGCGAGCAGGGAATGCCATCCGAGAGTGTAGAATCGGCGATAAGCATGTGGAGACTGCGTACAAATCGAGGCGACAACGATGATCTATTGGACTGACCTCTACTTGCTGCATGATGTGAGCGACGCGGCGATCGTCTCGGCCGTGGCTTCTGCGCTGCGTGTCGGCCCAGGGGCTGTCGCAGTTGGCGCATTCGGCACACCGCTGGGTATCGATACGGGGCCTGAACCGACTGTCATCGTGAAGCGGCAGGATCTTCGTCGCTTCGGGGAAGGCGGTTCCTGGCCAGTCGAACTCTCGATAAGCATCGATGGACATGCCCCGGAGCATGAACTGGCGACCCTTCGCGCCATCGCGGCGGGATTGGCCACGCCCTTCATTGTCAATCTCACCGACGACGGGCAGGACATGTTCCGCCTGGTCATGCCCGATGGCTACGCACCAGCGCGGCTCCTCAACGACGACGATGAGCCAGAGCTGACCATCGACGACCACCAACGACTGGCGCGCTACACCCAGGCAGTCCACGCCGCCTGACCGCCGCTCACCCCACCAGCGTGTCGATCACCTCGCCCCGGACAATCCGCTCCAGGTCGGCCAGCGAAATCTCCGTCAACGACCCCACCCGAGAGCGTCCCGGCGCTGGCGGCACCGGTGTCACGCCGCGCACCGTCAACATCGCGCAGCCCGCCGCCTCCGCGCTCAGCGTCCCGTTGAGCGTGTCCTCCACGGCCACGCACGCGGAGGGGTCGACCCCGATCCGCACCGCGCCGGTCAGGTACGGCTCCGGATGCGGCTTCCCATGCGTGACGTCATCGCCCGCGACCACCGCGACGAATGTCCCCTTCGGTGCCCCTGCCGCGACCCGTTCCGCCACCGGACGGTAGGCCATCGTCACCAATGCGCAGGGGATGCCGGCATCGCGCACCGCGACCAGCAGCTCCCGCGCGCCAGGCAACCACGGAATGCCATCGGTCAGCGACGCCACGACGTGCGCCAACTGGCGGTCGATGATCTCCTCCACCGTCAGGGACACACCGCGCTCCCGGAGTTTCGCCGCCGAAACAGGCATCGGCTTCCCGACCGTCGAGAGCGAATCCTCCTCCGTCCAGATCACGTCGAACTCGGACGCAAGCAGGCGCTGCCCATCGATCCAACGCGGCTCCGTGTTCACCAGCGTGCCATCCATGTCCCACAGCACGCCGCGCAGTTGCCCGTCACCCATCTCCGTCACCCTCTGCCCAGCAAATCCGCCCGATGGGCGAATCCTCGCAGGTCACGCGGTCCGCCGTCGAACGGGAGGTCCGTAACGGCGGAAAACGAGCCGATCAGCCTTCCTCAAGCACCAGCCATTGCGTGCCATCGATCAGTTCGCGCACGGCGTCCAGATGCCCGGTATGTCCCGCCGTCTCCGTCATGACATGCAGGATCACCCGCCCCAACGATTCCGGGTGCCAGTTTCCGAACAGGTCCTCCGGCCAGAAGCCCGGCGGCGCCAACAGGTCCAGCCCGGCGATCACCAGGTCGGAGCGAATGATCTCCTCCCGATAGCCTTCCAGCACTGCCGACGCCGGAACATCCGGATCGACCACCCACGCATTGCCGCCCGCGTCCAGCGCGTCGAGCACTGCGCGGTCGCCCGCCATCACCCCGGCGAACCAGAAGCGCTCCACGTCCAGCGTCAGGTGCTGCACGAGGCCCAGGCACGACCAGCCGGAGGGCAGCACCGGCCGTCGCAGGGCCTCATCGTCCAGCCCTTCAAGCGCGCCGAGGATGTGCGCTCGTTGGGCGTTCAGGTAATCGTGCAGCAAGGTCCGCTCATCACGGACAACAGGCGTGGAGGAATCGATCACGGCATCGGACACGGAATGCTTCCCTTCGCGAACGCAGGCGGAACCCCATCGACTCCATGCTAGCAGTCCACACGGGCGCGGCTTCTCACCGCTTGCGATCCCGCCAGAGGGGTCCGGCCAGACGCGAAGCACGCATCCGACCGGACCCCTCATCGACGCCCGCCGAGTGGGAGAGGCGTTACGCCGGGACGACCGGCATGAACCGCATCGGTTCCGCCGGAGCAAAGCTGGCCGCCGTATTTCCGGCCCAGACCTCTCCCTGCGTCAGCGAAAGCCGACGTGGCGGTTGCCCTTCACCCAGATCGAGATCGGCCAGATCAACCCAGAAGACATTCGGACGATCCGTCTGCTCGAAGTAGTACCGCCCGTTCACCTGATCGGCGACGCTCCGCCAGCGGGTCGGCGAGACGTTCGGCGCATTCGGCAATGGCTCTACCGCCCGAGGCGCGGAGACGTTGCGCATGATCGCCATCACATCCGCTGCCGCACCGACCACGTCCTCACTGGAGACCAACCCAAGGTAGTACGACGCCCGTACAAACCGGTCGGCCGAACGATTCGTCCCCGGCAGCATCACGTTCCCGCCGATGCCCTGCCAATAGGCGTTCAGCGCCAATTGCTGCTCGTAGGCCGGCGAGTTCGTCATCACCCCGAATTCCCGCGCGTGGTGGATCGTCAGCTTCCCATCGATGTACTCGAGGATCGCCGAATCGCCGGACGCATCGGAAAGCGCCAGATGCCCGGTACCGGGCTTGCCATCCGGCGTCATCGCCGTCACCACATACACCGCGCCGTTCTCGAACGCGGCCACCGCGTCCGCGACCGTGGCGTAGCAATCCAGCGCATATTGCCCCCACACCGCGATCGAGAGCGCTCCTGCCGGACTCTCCGTCGTCAGGTCTGGATAGGACGACTCCGCGAGATACAGGACGTTGGCCACCAGCCCGGCCTCATTCATCCCGTCTGTCGTCGCCGCATGCCAGGAGCCGACGCCCACGCTGCCATAGCGGGAAGTCCACCGCGCTGCCATCGGTCCGGCGGCCCCGTGTCGTTCCATACCGCGCGGCCACGCCCACAGGTTTGTCGGCATATCGGCGAACCAGTCCATCGTCCGCCCAGTCAGTGCCAATCCACCCGGACTGGCATAGAACACCCTCGTGCACATCCCCGATCACCCCTCTCCGTGCCAGACAATCGTTCTCCTCGTCCCATTCTACGAGGACACGTTCGTCTCGACACTATGGGATTGCTCATCGCTCCGACGGCTCCGGGGGTTCCGCATTTCCGACTTCCGGCGTAGGATGCCGATATAGTCAGCTATTGACTATATCGGCCCCACCGCACTGTCGCATCCGAAAGGGAGCCAGCATGACCGACACCATCGCCACCACCCTGCCAACCGCGAACCTGCTCATCGCCGGGCAGCGCCGCGCCGCCATCGACGGCGAGACCTTCACCGTCTCCAACCCCGCCACCGACCAGCCGATCGCGGTGGTCGCCAAGGGCGGCATCGCCGACGTGGAGGCCGCCGTTGCTGCGGCCCGCCAGGCCTTCGACGAAGGTCCGTGGGCTGGCCTGCCCCCGTTCGAGCGCGGGCGCGTCGTCCAGCGCATCGCCGACCGCATTCGCGAGCGGGCCGATGAACTGGCCCGCGTCGAGAGCGAGAACACCGGCAAGCCTCTGTCACGCGCCATGGGCGAAATCCTCGGCAGCGCGACCGTCTTCGACTACTACGCCGGCGCTGGCGACAAGTTCTACGGCGAGTCCATTCCCCTCGGCGACAAGGTCCTGGACGTCACGCTCCGCGAGCCAGTCGGCGTCTGCGCCCAGATCGTGCCGTGGAACTTCCCGTTCTCGATGGCCTCCTGGAAGGTCGCCCCGGCGCTGGCGGCAGGCTGCGCGATCATCCTCAAGCCCGCCAGCCTCACCCCGCTCTCCGCGCTGCTGCTCGGTGAAATCTGCTATGAGGCCGGCGTGCCGGAAGGCGTCGTCTCCGTCCTCACCGGCCCCGGCGGCCTGATCGGTGAGGCGCTGGCCGCGCATCCGCTGGTGGACAAGGTCGCCTTCACCGGCGAGACCACCACCGGTGCCGCCATCCTCCGCGCCGCGTCCGACACGATCAAGAAGGTCTCGCTGGAGCTGGGCGGCAAGAGCCCGAACATCGTCTTCGCCGATGCCGACCTGGAGAAGGCCGCCGCCGCCGCCGTCCCTGCCGGATTCGGCAACAGCGGCCAGACCTGCACCGCCCGCACCCGCATCTTCGTCACGAACCGCGACCACGACCGCTTCCTGCAGCAGCTCGCCGACCATGCCGCCGAGTTCACCGTCGGCAACCCGCTGGCGGATGGCATCCAGATGGGTCCGCTCATCTCACCGGGCCAGCGCGATCGCGTCGTTTCCTACGTCGAGATCGGCAAGGAAGAGGGCGCGGAGCTCGTCTACGGTGGCGGGCGACCGGAGGATCAGCCGGTCGGCAGCTTCCTGCAACCGACCATCTTCGGCGGCGTCTCCAACGACATGCGCATCGCCCGTGAGGAAATCTTCGGGCCGGTGATCTCGGTCATCCCGTTCGGGGATGAAGCCGATGTCATCCGCGCCGCCAACGCCAACGACTACGGCCTGGCGGGATCGGTGTGGACGCGCGACATCGGACGTGCCCTCCGCGTGGCCAAGGGCCTGCGCACGGGCATGGTCTCCATCAACTCGAATGGTGGCCCCGGCGTCTTCGGTCCGTTCGGCGGCTACAAGCACAGTGGCCTCGGACGGGAACTGGCCATGCACGGTCTGGAACTCTACACCGAGGTCAAGAACATCTACGTCGACCTCGAGGCCTGATCGCATACGCGGAAGGGGAGGGAGGGTGACGCAGGTCACCCTCCCTCCCCTCACGCCAGCCATGCCAATGCTGGCGACTACACACCACGCTCGATCGGCAGGCGGCCGGACTTCACGGCTGCCTCCACCGCTTCGAAATCCCGTTCCACCACCTCGCCATAGGCCACCGCCCAATCCGCGATGGCATCATCGAAGCGAGCGCTGTCCAGCAGATACCCCTCGATGATCCCTGCCGTCGCGCTCTGGCTGTGGCCCCGCGCCAGCAATGCGCCACACAGCCGGGCATACTGCTCGAACTGGCCGGCGTCGAGCACGGACAGGTCCAGCGAGCCCTTCATGTCCCGGAACTGACGCAGGTAGTAATCCCGCCCGTTCACCGCGATGTACCCCAGGAACGGATCGGATGCGGCCTGCAGCGTTCGCTGGCAGCAAATCACGCGGAACCCGTTCAGGCCACGCCGGACTCGCGGCGCCCGCTTCCGGATCGCGGACGGTCGCCCTCCATGCGATTCCAGCACGGAAGGCTGCGCTTCCTTGATCTGAAGGAAGAAGGGTTCGTTGCTCGGCCCCGTCAACAGCTGGATGTAGCAGCGTGTGCCGACACTGCCCACGCCGACCACCCGCAACACCGTGTCGATCGGGGTGAACTGACTTAGCAACACCGCGATATCGGCCCGCACCGTGCTGAGATACTCGCCCATCAGCAGGTTGGTCACGTCCTCGGTGAGGTAGGGATCGTGCCGCATGATCGGCGGCTCATCCACGATCCTGACCCGGCCATCGACCGTCTCCAGGTCGATCTTCTCCAGCATCCGCTCGGAGGTATTGCGCTTCGCCTTGCGCGTGACCTGGCGCACCATCCGTTGCGAATCGCTGCCGAGCGTCTGCTGCATCCACGTCGTCTCGCCGGCGTAGTAATACCGCTCCAGCGCGGTCATCCCCATCATGACCGTGATGATCTCGCGGTAGGTCGTCACACTGGCCCGCGCGATGTCACGCGCCTGATCAGTCCGCAGCCCGGTGTCGAGCGCGCCGATATAGGCGCTCGCCGCCAGGCGCTTCACGTCCCATTCCCACGGGGCGTTGCTGGCCTCGTCGAAGTCGTTGAGGTCGAAGGCAAGCGTCCGTTCCGGTGTGGCGTAGAGACCGAAGTTGGAAACGTGCGCATCGCCACACGCGATCACCTCGACCCCGGTACAGGGCGCGTCGGCGAGGTCATGCGCCATCACCGCCGCGCTGCCGCGATAGAGCGCGAAGGGCGATTGAAGCATGCGTCCGACCCGCACTGGCACCAGGTCCTGCAGCCGGCTGCGATGCTGATCCTCCAGAATCGCCACCACATCGCGCTCGGGGAGCACGAGCTTGCCATGCTCCCGCCGGGGCATCTGCTTGCGCAATGCCACGCCTTCCGCACGCAGTTCATCGAGCGATTGCGTGGGCCGAACCTTCATGCTCATGTGCTGCCTCATTCCACCGTTTCAGAACAACGTCTTCCATGCCATCGGCAAGCATACGCCTCGCGAGCGTAGCGGAGTCGCCATGCATTTACAGTCGATGCATCCAGTCAGTTGGCTCGACATGGCATCATGAACTGGCAGAAGGAGATACGTCCATGCATCAGGAATCGCTCTACGATGACCTTGCCGACCGGTATGACCGATGGGTCTCTCCGGCAGGCGACGGGTTGACCGATCCGGTCCTTACCGATCTCATCGGGCCGGTAGCGGGGGCACGGATCTGCGCGGTCGGTTGTGGCGCGGGCCGGGAAGCGAGGTATCTGGCCAGCCGCGAAGCGTCTGTTACCGGAGTCGATCTGTCCGAACCCCTCCTCGCCCTCGCTCGCGAACGGGAGACGACCTCCCCGATGGGCATCCGATATCTCCACGGGAACGCCCACACACTCACCGGCCTTGGGGATGCATCCTTCGATGGCGTCGTCTGCTACATGGCGCTGATGGATATTCCGGACCTGGCGAAGGCCCTGGACTCGATTGCACGCATCCTCGTTCCCGGCGGATGGTTCGTCTTCGCCATCACCCATCCCTGCTTCAAGCCGCCAGCGTATGGCGAACTGGTCGACCACGTCGATGGGAGTGTGCGGCGAACGGTCGGCAAGTACTTCGAGGAGGGTGCGTGGGATGGTCCGGGCAAGAACACCGCCCACCTGCCCGCCCGGGCCTACCACCGCACCCTGAGCACCTATGTGAACACGCTCATCTCGGCAGGATTCGCCATCGAGGCCCTGCGGGAGCCAATGGGTGATACGCCCGTATGGCGCGAGGCGGCGCAACTCCTCTATGGACGCTGCCGGAAGGCCACCTGACGCTTCGGCACAGCACCGCTTGCGAACACACCATCCATCCCGTACGATCCTCCCATCGACCACCCGATCACGCAGGAGTCCAAGCATGTTCATGTACATCGATCCGCTGATGGAACGCCGCCTTCCCGTCGCTTCCATCCGAGGATCGTCACCCCATGCCCATGCCGTTCACCCTGCGCACCCGCGATCTTGGCAAGCGCTATAGCGCCACCCCCGACCACACAGCCGAGCGTCCCTGGGCGCTCCGGGATGTCTCACTCGATCTGCCCGCTGGCAGCCTGATCGCCCTCCTCGGGCCGAATGGCGCGGGCAAGTCGACCTTCATTCACCTCCTCTGCGGCGCGATCAGCCCCACCGAAGGCGCGGTCGGAGCCCTCCCGCCCGGTATCCGGCTCGGCTGGTGCAGCCAGCAGCAGGCCATCGACTGGTACCTGAACGTCTACGAGAACGTCATCATGGGCGCCCGCCTCGCAGGGATCGGACGCGCCGAGAGCGCCCGCCTGACACGGGTCGCGCTGGATGCCGTCCACCTCGGCGACCGGATGCGCGCCCAGGCCGACTCCCTCTCCGGCGGCCAACTTCAGCGCGTCCAGATCGCCCGCGCCCTCGTCGCCAATCCGGACATCCTCATTCTCGATGAGCCGACCGTCGGCCTCGACATCGAAGCCGCCGAATCGTTGCTGGCCGAACTTCGTGCCCGCGCCGATGCTGGGGCGCTCGTCATCGTCTCGTCGCACGATCTCGGGCTGCTGGAACGCTGGTGCGACCAGATCCTCCTGCTCGCCAATGGAACCGTGGCGGCCTTCGAGCCACGCGCCGCCTTCATGGCCCGCTTCGCCGGGGCGGAGACGCTGGAAGTCACCCTCGCCGGCCACGCATCGCTCGCCGATGCAGGCATTTCCCGCCTGGCCAATGCAGGAATCACGGTTATCCCACCCGCTGCGGACGCCATTCCCAGCAGCCTGGTTCTGCAGGTTCCCCGTGGGATGCCACTCGGCACCGTGCTCGCCCTGATCGAACCGGACGCCACGGTCCTCGATGTGCAGCGACGCACGCCCGGCCTGCGCGAGGCCTACCTCGCCATCGCCCGTTCCAGCGATGGACCGGCCGACCCCTCCACCTCATCACAATCCTGATCCCGCCCCAACACCTGCGACTATCGCCTGCCCCAAAGGAGCATCTCTCGTGCAAGCCGCCCACCCTGCCAACACCGACACGCCCTTCGCACCCCGCACGCCAGAGGCAAAGCGATGGTCGCTCGCCCGATTCATCCCCATCGCCGAAATCGAGCTGAAGGGATTCCTGCAAACGAAATCCGGTCTTGCCGGCGATCTGCTCATCGGACCGATCGTCTACTTCGCCCTGTTCGCGGCGGGCATTGGCGGCACGCTCAGCGCCGCCACCGGGGGAGAGGCCGCCACCTATCTGACATTCGTCCTCCCCGGGTTCCTCGTCCTCCAGGGATTCGGCGGCTTCACCCGGATGATCTACCGTTCGACCATCGACCGAAAATGGGGACTGCTCGCCATGAAGCGACTGCTCGGTGCGGGCGGCCTCGGCTACGTCCTCGCCATGATGACCGTCCCCGTCATCAGCTTCCTCGCCCGGGCCGCGGCGATCACCGTCATCGCCATCCCGCTGGGGGCGACCATCTCGCCCGGACCATACGTCCTCGCGATCGCGCTCACCTGCGTGCTGCTCTCATTTTGGACGGCGCTGGCCATCCTGCTCACCGCGCTCATCCGCACCTACCAGCAGCGCGACATCCTGCTCGGGCTGATCGTGCTGCCGATGACCTTCGCGGCGCCGGTCTTCTACCCGCTGGAGTCCGCACCGGCGTATCTCCGCGTGATCGCACTGGGCAACCCACTGAGCTATCAGGTGATGGCCGTGCGCCGTGTCTTCGAAGGTCAGAATCCGGGCTGGTGGCTCGTCGGGGCCTTCGCCGCCACGATCCTCGCGGTCGTCGCGGCGGTCACCTCCGTCACGCGCAGCGAATTGCTGGGGAGCCAACAATGACGTGAAACCGATTTCAGCGGTGCGTCGTTGATGAGTCTGTACGACGGAGCGGTCCAGTCTCCGTAGGGGCCTCGACGCGGTGCAATGGGCATCGCGATTTGCGGAACCGCCGCATCTGCCGTGCATGGACGTAAACGGAGCTGAGGTAACAGCACCGCGCGAACCGCATGGCCACGGTCCGTCTCGCTGCACGCACACCTCCGCACTCCACGCCGTATCGTTTCGGCGCCCGGATATCTTCCGGACGCGGCAAGGAGGAGATCGGTGTTCGGATTTCGCAAGATCTCATCAGCATGCGTCGCAATGTTTCTCGTATTCCTGACCGTGGCCATTCCCCAGTCAGCGTTCGCCCAGGACAACGACACCGTCACGGTCTATCTTCGTCCAGAGGTAAACGGTACCCCTATTTCCCAGATGTGTCTCCAGCTCGAAAACGCATCCAACACCGGGTGCGACGAGAACGGCGATGGCTATATCGCGTTTCAGGATATCCACCCGGGTACCTACACCATGCTGCAGGAAACGATCATTGCCGGGATCGTTCAACTCGGCAACGACGTGACCATCACCGTGACCGATTCTCCGGCCGCACAGTATTTCGACATCACCTTCACCTCGATGGCCGACGATACCCCGACCGTCGTGCCAGCCACCCCGCCGGATGACGGCACGGTAACCGTCTATCTCCAGCCCGCAATCGCAGAGACCGGCGACGTGATCTCCCACATGTGCCTCCAGCTCGAAAACGCATCCAACACGGGCTGCGACGAGAATGGAGATGGGTACATCGAGTTCCAGGGAATCCAGCCCGGCACCTATACCGTGCTTCAGGAGACGACCATCGCCGGCATCGTCCAACTCGGTGACGGATACACGATCACCGTCGCGGACAGTCCCGCCGAGCAGTACTTCACGATCGACTTCCACGAGCTGGGCGACACCAACACCCCGGTTCCCACCGTGGCGCCGACCGTCGCCCCGCCCGCATCCGGGTCGCAGGACAACGGCAACGGTTCCGGGAACACCAGCGGCTCGGCGGCGACATCGTTGCCGAACACCGGCTCCGGCAGCGCCGCGTCGACAGGCACGTTCAGCCTCGCCGCACTGGCCCTGCTCGTCCTCGCGTCCATCGCGACGACGACCGCCAGCATCCTGCACTGGCGCCGTCCGCGCGCCTGACGCCTGCGTTGTGCGTGCATGTCCCGACCGGCAGCGAAGCCGGTCGGGACATGCATCAAGCTAGACCTCGTGCCGCACCGGCGAGAACCACATCATCACGGTCCCGCAGCACAGGATCGCCGCCCCTACGATCAACGCCGGCATGATCCCCGCGACGGTCCCCAACCAGCCGCCAAGCGCCGCGCCCAGCGGCCCAATGCAGAAGATCAGGAATCGCCGCGCCGACGTCACCCGCCCCAGCAGGTGCAGTGGCGTGATGCGTTGCCGCAGGCTGATCTGGTTCACCGAGAAGACCGCGTAGCCCATCCCGTTCAACACTCCTGCCGCGCCCAGCAACAGGACCGGATTCGCGGAGACACCCGCCAGCGCCGGCGCGAACGCGGTCAGGCCGTTCAACCCCGCCGCCGCAATCATCAGCTTCCCGAGCGGGAAGCGGCCGTTCAGCCGTCCGGCGACCGCCGCGCCCAGCAACGATCCCACCCCGTTGCAGCCCGAGAGGATTCCCAGCGTCAAGGGGGTGAATCCCAGCACGCGCAGCAGGAAGATCGCCTGCACCGCCACCTGCACATTCGCCCCGGCCACGATCACGCCCATCGAGATCGCCAACACCCGCAGCATCGGCGTCCGCACCAGTTCGTGCAGTCCCTCCCCGATCTCCCGCCGCAGGTCCGCCAATGCTGATCCGGATGTCTTCCGCTCCTGCTTCGGCTCGACCGATCCGACTGACCCCAACGACCACGCCGACGCCAGGAACGACCCCACGTCCGCCAGGATCGCTCGCGGCGCCGTCACCAGTTGCACGAAGAGCCCGGCCAAGCCAGGCCCGGCGAGCGTCAGCACCGATTCGCTCATCTGGAGTTTCGTGTTCGCATCGACCAGCTGATCGTGCCGCACGATCGCTGGCAGGACGGCCACCGACGCCAGCGTGAAGACCAGCGTCAACGCCGCGCTCCCGAAGGCAACGATCCACAGCAGCGGCATCGAGAGCATCCCAAAGAAGGCGGCCACCGGAATCACCAGCAGGATCGCGGCCCGGCCCAGATCCGCCGCGATCAGCAGCGGACGCCGTCGCACACGGTCCACCCACACCCCTGCCAGCAGCCCGAAGACGAGATCCGGCAGCATCCCCGCGAAGGCCAGACCGGCCATCTGCGCCGGGGTCGCCCCCAGCACTTCCACGGCGGTAATCGGCACCGCCAACCCCGTGATGACGCTTCCCATCCCCGAGACCGTCTTCGCGATCCAGAGCCGCACGAAGGCCGGATTCTTCCAAAGACTCGGAGGCTTCAGCGACGGTGCGGCCGGACCGGGAAGCGACAACGCAGGGTCCATATGCGCGACCTCCTCACCGTGATACACGATGACGGATGATGCAATGACGGCTGGAATGCGGATGCAGTCCGCCCATCATAGCGCCTTGGCCGCCCGATGGCGCAAGCAGGAAGAAGCAGCCCGATTCGCCCCCGGATACGATCGGTGCAGGTCGGCTTCGACGCCCGGCGTCACGGCGCCGATTCCAGGCAATCCATCACCGCCAAGGAGTTCACCATGGCCATCGTCAGCACCTATCTCACCTTCAACGGTCAGACCGATGCGGCGTTCACCTTCTACAAGGGCGTCTTCGGCACCGAGTACATCGGCGAGCCCGCCCGCTACGGCCAGATGCCCGTCGGCGAGGGCGACGATCCCATTCCGGCCGAGATCGCCAACCTCATCATGAACGTCCAGCTCCCCATCCTCGGCGGGCACCTGTTGATGGGCTCCGACGCCCACCCCATGTATTCGCCCGGCCTCGTGATGGGCAACAACATCTCCCCCACCCTGCACCCCGATTCCCGCGAGGAGGCCGACACGCTTTACTCGGCGCTCTCCGAGGGCGGAGAGGCCCGCATGCCGATGGCCGACCAGTTCTGGGGCGACTATTATGGCGAGCTGACCGATCCGTTCGGCATCCTGTGGAACATCGTCTACTCCCCGGCGTCCTGACCTGGATCGGATTCACGCCAGAACGCGCAACGGGCCGGAGCGATGTTGCTCCGGCCCGTCTCCGTGTCCGCATCAATGCTCGGCGAGCGCCACGCCCTCGCCACCTGATGTCCGGTCGTCGTGATGACTCGCCAGGCGCTTGATCAGGCTCGCGCTGGCCGCATTCGAGCCGAGGACGTCCACCGCCGCGCCCAGCCTGCGGTACTTCAGCACCACTGCATCCAGCGCCCCGATCGCGCTGGTGTCCCAGAGATGCGCGCCGGCGAGGTCGATCCGCACCATTGGCGGCACGTCCGTGAAGTCGAACGCCGCCTGGAATGAGGTTGTCGAGGCGAAGAAGATCTGGCCGCTCACCGCGTACTCCCGCACGTCCGCATCGTTCCTCCCGAGGTGGACATGCGTCTGCTGGCTCACCTCCCATGCGAAGAAGACGCCACTCAGCAACACGCCGGTCAGTACCCCGATCGCCAGGTTGTGCGTCCAGACCACCACCGCGACGGTCGCGACCATCACGATGCTGGAGCTGGCCGGATGCGTCTTCAGCTCGCGGAAGGACTCCCAGCGGAAGGTGCCGACGGAAACCATGATCATCACGGCGATGAGCGCCGCCATCGGGATCTGTTTCACGAAGCCACCCAGCACCACGATCAGGAAGAGCAGCAGCACGCCCGCCGTGAAGGTCGAGAGGCGGCCACGCCCACCCGCCTTTGTGTTGATCACCGACTGCCCGATCATCGCGCAGCCGCCCATGCCACCGAGAAAGCCGGTCACGACATTCGCGATGCCCTGCCCGAGACTCTCCCGCCGCTTGCTGCTGGGCGTGTCCGTCATCTCGTCGAGCAGCGATGCCGTCAGCAGCGACTCGATCAGGCCGACCACCGCCAGCGCCAGCGCGGTCGGCAGGATGATGCGGGCGCTTTCCAGCGTCCACGGAATGTTCGGGACGAGGAATGACGGCAAGCTGGAGGGCAATGCGCCCATATCCCCGACGCGGCGCACATCGAAGTCGAAGGCGATGGCCGCTGCCGTGATGAGCGCGATCGAGACGAGGGGCGAGGGAATGGCCGTCGTGAAGCGCGGCAAGATGTAGATGATCGCCAGCCCGACCGCCACCAGCACGTAGGTCAGGCCTGGCACGCCGGTGAGCTCCGGCAATTGCGCCATGAAGATGAGGATCGCCAGGGCGTTCACAAAGCCGGTCATCACCGAGCGGGAGACGAAGACCATCAGCCGGTCCAACTTCAGAATGCCGAAGAGGATCTGGAAGAGTCCCGCCGCGATGGTCGTCGCGAAGAGGTATTCGATCCCGTGGTCCTTCACGAGGTCCACGAAGAGCACGGCCATGGCGGCGGTCGCGGCGGAGATCATGCCGGGACGGCCGCCCGCAAAGGCGATGATGGTGGCGATGGAGAAGGAGGCGTAGAGGGCGACCTTCGGATCAACGCCAGCGATGACGGCGAAGGAGATCGCCTCCGGGATCAGCGCGAGCGCGACGAGCAGGCCGGAGATGAGGTCGCGGGGGACATTCCCGAACCACTCGGCGCGGTATCTGGCGATGGACATGGGATGAGAAGGCTCCGGAGTCGTGGCGATGGGGGTCGTGACGGCGGTGTCGCCTGACGGTACCACATTGGGATGAACAGGCAAGTGCCTGCCCTATCGTCCGTATCCGCTGGCCGCTATGATCGGAGCGAGATTCACATCGCTCCGATCCATGCCGTTCGCGAGAAGGAGAGGCATCGTGCCCACGCCGACATCCCCCGCCAGCCCGTCCCGCGTCACCCGCCGACACATCGCCCAGGCTGCGGCCCTCGCAGGAGGAGCCGCCATCGTCGCCGGTTCGTCCAGCACCCTCGCCCGGACCCAGGCCGGGACCCCAGACGCTTCACGGGACGCCTCGCCCGAGGCATCTGACGATGCGTCCACCTTCACCGCCGAGGAGCAGCTGCGCTTCCTCGGGATCGTGGAACGGGGGCTGGCCATCGCGCAGTCGCCGTCGGCGCTGGTCGGGGTCTGGTCCGGCGAGCGCGTCTGGAAGCACGCCGTCGGCACGGGCAACCTCCGTACCGGCGTTCCCGCCTCCACGGACGATCACTGGCGGATCGCGAGCAATACGAAGACGTTCGTCGCGACCGTCGTGCTGCAACTGGTGGACGAGGGTGTGCTCTCGCTCGACGACACGCTGGAGCCGCTGATTGCGGGAGTCGCGAACGGCGACCGCATCACGATCCGGCAACTGCTGGGCATGACAGCCGGGATCTACGACTACGTGCGGGCGCCGGCGATTGCGGAGGACTACCCGATCGACCCGAACCTGGCCTTCCTGCCGGAGGATGCGCTGGCGATCATCCGCGCGGGGAAGCCGGATTTCGCGCCGGGCGAGGGATTGGCGTACTGCAATTCGAACTACGTGCTGCTGGGCTACGTCGTCGAGCTGGTGACGGGCAATCCGATCGAGGACGAGATCCAGGCGCGGTTGCTGGACCCGCTCGGCCTGACGCAGACGAGTTTCGCGCGGACCTCCGCGATGCCGGAGCCGTTCGTCCACGGCTACAACGACCGCACCGCCGGGGGCGGCGAGCTGATCGACGCCAGCATCTCGAATCCGGATGTCGGGTGGGCGGCGGGCGCGATGATCTCGACGCTGGACGACCTGCACACCTGGGTGACGGCGATGACGGACGGCTCGTTGCTGAGCGCGGCGGCGCAGGCGGAACGGTTGCAGTTCGTGACGATCGCGGAGCAACCGGTGGCGATGGGCTACGGTCTGGGCATCCTGCGCATCGGGCCGATGCAGGGGCATAACGGCGGGATTGTGGGCTACAGCTCGTGGATGGTACGCGATCCGGAGACGGACACGACCATCGTGCTGGTCTCGATGCGGGGCGGGGAGAAGGGCGGCACCGGCGATCCGATCTTCTACGACCTCGCGCACGAGTTCTTCCCGGACCGGATTCTGTCCTTCGATCAGCTGGCGGCGGCGCATACCGCTGCGTCGAGCGGGACGCCGGTTGCGTCGCCCACGCCGTGAGGGGTGTGGCTGCGGTGAATTCGCGCTGCGGTTAACTCGAACGAATGCCCGTCATGGCTCGGTTTTCGGCAGGTCCGTGGGCGTGCTAGCTCACGGACCTGCTGCGGTTAATCCCGGAAATGGGGCGGTTGCGGGGTGTGAATGCACGGGCGGCGTGTGGAGAATCCGGAGCGATTTGAGCGGTCGCGCGGCTCGGACTTGCGGACATCACGGCGTCCAGATCGCTCGCCGTCCAACTACGTAACTTCACCTGTAGATGCGGCCCTTGTGGCCGCCTTCTGGGGACAGATCGCTTCGTGCCGGACCAATTGGGCACGATCGCTCAATCAGTCTCGACTCTCAAAGGGACACCACCCGCTCCTTGCCGTTCTCAACACACCTAACTTACCAGAGTTAAGGCTTGCCTAGCGATCTTTTGGCATGGGGCCACTTACGCTGCCGACAATCATAATTAAGCGCAAAAGCCGATTATCCGCGAACAGATCGAGCGAGGATCACCTTACGGATGGCCTCCCCGATCACCAGCATCTCATCGTTCGTAGACCAACGCCTAGAATAACAGACACTCCGCTGATCTTTGTATTGGGACTCCCTACTAGATCATCTCGAATCGAACGCAATTTGCGATGAATAGTCCAAGCTCCTGTATGTAATCCATTTCTGTATTCCACGTCCTCCCACCAGCAATCACATACACTCCTTTCGATTCCGGATCCGCAAACACCAGAGATGGACCATAATTAACTCCGCGCTCTCCTATCAATATGCCACTACTGTGTACATCCGATCTAGCTTGATCCAGAGTTCGAAGTGAGCATTCGAGAGGGATTATTGCATATGAACCTCTTAACCCAAGAGATCCGAAAGCTACAGTGTGCATGTCAACACAATCTCCGGCACGGAACTGCCTCCCACCTTCGACTACGTCGTGGCTTAGCATAGTGAACCCATGACCATAGGTTGTATCCTCATTGTCGCTTGGACGGTTTCGAGAATGTGCAGCATGAAACCTCCATCCCCTTATCGACTGATGTTTATGGAGATAGATTTCCTGAGGTTGTATTCCCAGATCAAACAACCTCCGGACCACCCTCGGACCAAGATCCCGAAGATATGGTCCTGCAATCGACCGGGCAACCTCTTCTGACCTATGTTTTTCTCGCAAAATATCCGCACTTCTTGACGCCTCCTCTTCCCGCGATTTTTTGATCGAAACCAAGTCATCATTCATCTCATCCATTGCCTGATCAAATCTCGAAGACATACACCCATCCTCCCAGATTGCCAAAAATCTTATGTCTACCGACCGATTTTCTTTTGTACGATTTCAGATCATAGCACGCCTTGATCTTCGACGGTCGCAGCTATCAGATATTGCTAAAAAACGAAGTCTTCGGTGGTGCCTCGTCCACTCCACCACAAGCACCCCGGATACACAGGTGACGTCACCGAAACCCGTGCCAAATCCTAACCTCATATACTTGAGGCTTCACGAGTTCCGGATAGTCTCCACACCCCACCGATATTGCCCGCTGGATGGACACCTCGCCCCAGTTCTGGATGAACCTCCAGCGGAACTACGAACTCCGGCTCGCCGAGCAGGAGCACGGCGACGAGATCCGCGAGCGTGTCCGCCCCCGCAACGAAGCCGCCTGAATCCCGGTTACATCCAGAAACGGATGGCCCCACAAGCGCGTTCCACGCTTGTGGGGCCATCCGTTTCTGGTGCTTCCTGCCGCTCAGCGCAACTGCGGCTCCCCGAAATCCTGGATGCGGACGTGGAAGGGCACCGGGTTATCCGCCTTGTCCTGCTCCCACGTCGGGAGGCCGCGCCCGTTCGGGTTGTAGACCACCCGCCCACCGAAGATCGTCAGTTCCGTGCGCAACCGCTCCGGACCGGTGAGGATCGTCCGCTCGCAGTCGACGTAGTCGAACGAGCCCTCGTCCAGCGCCAGCACCGCCACGTCCGCGATGCCGCCGATGGCGAGCGTCCCCAGTTCCGGACGGTTGATCTCCTTCGCCGGCGCCTGCGTCGACATCTGGATCACGTCGCCCAGCGGCACCCCGATCGCCAGTAGCTTGTTCATGCACGTCAGCATGTCGATCACCACGCCCGCCACGTTCCCCGTGTGCAGGTCCGTGCTGATCGAGTCCGGCGGGAAGCCATCCAGCACCGCCGGGATCGCGTGCCGCCACCAGAAGCTGCCCGCCCCGTGGCCGAGGTCGAAGATCAGGCCACGCTCCCGCGCCTCCCACATATAGGAGAAGACCTTGCCATCCTCGTCCGACGACGCGAACTGCTGCGCGAAGCAGTGCGTGTGAATGTCACCGGGACGCATCCGCTCCAGCAACCCCTCGTAAGGGCGATTCGGCAGCTCCGGGAAGAAGTCGAACATCACCGGCATCCCGGCGCACTCAGCCGCTTCGATGGCACGCTCCACCGCCATCCACGGCTGGTGCCGCTCGTCGAAACGCCGCCGCGCCCAGTAGTGGGCGGTCTTGATGCCGACCACGACATCGTTGTGCATCAGGGCGGTCTCGGCGCAAAGCTTCGGGTCGAACTCCTCCTGCTCGTGCTCCCAATCACCGCCCATGCCGGAGCCGACGATATTCACGAACCCCAGCGACCGGATCGGCCAGCGGGCATCCAGCACGTCGTGGCGGAACTGCGCGAAATCGCGCCAGCCGGTCGTCCCCGCGTCCACGACCGTCGTCACGCCGGAGGAGAGCGTGTTCACGAGCGGATGCAGGGCGAGGTCCGACCGCTCGTGCGTGTGGGCGATGTGCGCGTGCATGTCGATGATGCCCGGCGTCACGATCAGGCCGGTGAGATCGAGCGATTGATCGCCCGGCTGGGCGGGGAGATCGCGGTCGATCGCGACGATCGTTCCCTGGGCGATGCGGACGTCGGCAACGCCATCGCGCCCATTCGCCGGATCAAGGACCCGCGCGTTCCGAAGCACCAGATCGCCGGTCGTGGAGCCGGCTGCCGAACCGAGATGGTAGGCCATGACGGAGTATCGCTCCTTGCTGGATGGGGACCAGAGCGGGGACATCCCGCCTCCGCGCGGACCGATGGAGTGGGGCGCGGTCATTCATTGGGCGGGATCATCCCCCAGCCCCGACCATCCCGCAAGGGGGGATGGTCGCCGCGACCGGACTCGTTGCCTCGACTGGCCGTGTGCGAGAATCGAGGGCAGGCGAATCAGTGATTCATCATCAGGGGAGATAGGCGTCGAGGACCTGCCGCACCGTGTCGAGGTCGACGACGGCGAACGGGTCGATCCCGGCAATGGCGATGCCTTCGAGGTCGTGCAGCGCGTAGACGGCGCCCGCCTCCCACATGTGCAGCGTCAGCTCGTGAATCACGGACTCGTCATCGTCGGGCAGGGTGGCCTGCCAGTAGACCGTGTGGCCGGGCAGATCGGCATCCCCGATGACCGCCGCCAGCGTATCGCCGGCGCGTTCGGCGAGCAGGAGGGGACTCCCCGCCGCAACACGGTGGCCCTGCACCCAGCCGGGTTTGGTCATGGCTTCTTCCAGGCTGTCCGGCGTCCACATCAGGCGGTCGAAACTCTCGATCAGGCAGACGCCGGACTCCCACATGCCGTTCACGAGCGTCAGGCGATCGCTGCCACCCTGCCCAAACCCGCAGTCGATCGGCCGATCCTCGCGCCCCATCGAATCGGCGACGTACGGATTGCGCCGCTCCCCGATGGCCCACCGCACCGCCTCCCACGAGACCTCGAGCCCGAAGGTCGGCCCTATCCAGGCGTCATCGCCGACCAGGCCGGGATCGTCGTCTTCGCGGTGACAGCCGGGGGCATCGGATTCCACCCCGGCCATCACGGATGGCCGCCCGGTCGCGGCGAGCGCGGCCATCCCCGTCCCGGCGAACGCGGCACGCGCGAGCATCAAACGACGGTTGAGCGTGAGGGAGGTTAGCGAGAAGGGGTGAGCGGGCGGCAAGGTGCGTGCTGACATGGGGTGCTCCTTCGGCGATGCAGCGACAACGGACGGGATGCGCACACGACCTCAGCTCGCAGAGGCGAGCCAGGTGAATCGATGCCGATTGCGTATCGCGCGTTCCCGTTGAGAGGAAGACGACGCGCCCCGAAGCCGGGTTCCCATCACCGCCGATTCCTGCGACGCCAGCCGATCCGTATCGGACCTGGTACACGCTCGTCTGCTGGAGGGGAATCGCACCACCCGCTCCCAGGCGTACACTGGTGGTCTGAGCTATGACCATCCATCGCCACAAGGGAGTACCCGCATGAGAATCGCTGTCTTCTCGGATGTCCACGGCAATACCGTCGCGCTGGACGCCGTTCTCGCTGCCATCGCCCACGAATCAGGCCCACAGCCACTGGATGGGTACTGGATCGTGGGCGATCTGGTTGCACTGGGGCCGGGACCGGCCAACGCCGCCCGCACGCTGGCCTCCCTCCCGAACGCCCGGTTCGTGCGGGGCAACACCGATCGCTATGTGCTGGCCGGGAATGCGCCCTGGCTCCCGGACCGGATCGCATCCGTGCAGGGGGACGGCGAGGCGCTGGAGGGCGTTCTTGCCCTCAACGCGAGCTTCCCATGGGCAGCCGGAGCCATCGCGACATCCGGCCACGATGCGTGGCTGCGCGCGATCCCGCTGGAGGTGCGGGTGACGCTGCCGGACGGCACGCGCGTGTTGCTGGTTCACGCCGCGCCGGGCACCGACGACGGACGCGGGATCGACCCGGAGATGACGGATGCCGAACTCGCCGAGGCGTTGGCCAGCGCTGACGCGGATCTCGTGATCGTGGGGCACACGCACGTCCCGCTCGACCGCACGGTGGAGGTCGATGGCCTGACGGTCCGGGTGCATAACCTCGGCAGCGTCAGCCTTCCAGGAACGGACGAGCATCGCGCGATGTGGACGCTGCTGACGGCGGACGAGACCGGCTACGCGCTGGAACGACGCTTCGCGGCCTATGACATCGCGCGCATGAAGGCGATGTTCGACACCGTTCACCACCCCGCCGCCGATGCCCTCAAGGCACGATTCCCGTAGGCGAACGACGGAGCACGGTGGATGCGGGTTGTCCGCCACATCCACCGTGACCGCGAATGGGTGGTTTCCCCCTTACGGACACGGATGACGCTTCCCATCATGGTGCACATGACGAACGCTCGGTCGCCGCCGCCATGTCATCAGGAAAGGGAATCGCCATGCCGCTCCTTGGCCGCCTTTTCTCTTCCGTTCCGGTCATCCACCCCGGCCAGTCGCAAGTCGTGTCGCCACACACTGGGCTATCGGCGTTCCTGCCGCCCAGCCAGACCGATAGGAGCGAACGCCACCCGGAATCGATCGTCTACAGGACCATCGACGGCTATCAACTCACCATGGACCTCTTCGTACCCAGCCAGTCCGCGCAATCGCTCCGGCCGGCGGTCGTCCTGCTTCACGGCGGTGGCTGGGTATTCGGCATCAGCGGTCCGCAGGATATGGCGTTCTCCGCCCGACGCTTCGCCGAGGCCGGATACGTCGCCGCGACCGTGGGATACCGGAGGACCGGTGAACCGAAGCATCCCTGGCAATGGCCCGATCCATTGCACGATGTCCAGGACGCGGTCCGCTGGCTCCGCACCCACGCCGATCGATACGCCATCGATCCCATGCGTATCGTCGCCTACGGGCACTCCGCCGGTGCCCATCTCGCCACGATGCTCGCCGTCCGTGACGACGATCCGGCGGGCACCGGCATTTCCAGCCGAGTCAATGGTGCGATCTCCCTGGCCGGGCACATGGACCTGCGCATCCCCTACGTCGATCGGTTCGCGCGCGACAGCCTGCGCGCCCTGCTGGGCGAGAAGCCGAATCGGGTCCCCGACCGGGCTGCGAATGCGTCGCCGCTCGCCTGGGTCGACCGTTACACCGCGCCCATGCTCCTGCTCTACGGCCACGCCGATAGCCAGGTGCCCCCTGCGCATCACCGGCGAATGGCCGACGCGCTGCGAAACGCAGGGGTTGCCGTGACGGTAGTCGAACGCCCAGACGCCGATCACTTCTCCATCGCGGAATGGTCCTGCGCGGGATCATGGGCGCTGGCATTTATCGCTGCCGTGACGGCCACCCCGACCTGTTCGTCACATTCTCCGGGGGGAACCCGCCCATGAACGCATCCGACCGTTCTGCGATCGCAGATGATCTGCGCGCGATCGAAGTGCAACGCCTGCGCGACCTCGTCAGCTTCGACATGGCAGCATCGCTGGCCCGCCATGCCGACGATTTCCAGCTCATCAACCCGATGGGAGTGGTGCTGACGCGCGATGACTATCTGGGGGCGCTCCAGTCAGGCGTCCT
Source organism: Thermomicrobiales bacterium (assembly GCA_049840815.1). Taxonomy (GTDB): domain Bacteria; phylum Chloroflexota; class Chloroflexia; order Thermomicrobiales; family UBA6265; genus JASGDN01. Next base: position 49,935 of record JASGJI010000004.1, read on the forward strand.
CGTCTATCACCTCTTCGAACCCGTCTCCGAAATCGTGGTTCGCCCGTATGGCGATGCCGCCATCCTGCGCTACCAATCGCACATCGATGTCGAAGTGGAGGGGCACCGTGCCCCGCGCGCGCCGTACTGGCACACTGACTGCTACGAGCGGCGGGATGGCGCCTGGCAGGTAGTCTGGTCTCAGGCGACAGCGATCCACTCCTGAACCCGGTCGTTGATCCCGGGCCGGCCCTGCATGCGCGATGCCTCGAACAGGTATCGCCAAGCCATCTCCACTGTAAAATCGTCACAATTTCATACCCTATTTCTTATACTTGTAGCACAATACCCGTGGACCAAATCGGGGCCGCACGGTCCTCGGCCCGGAGCCAGCTGCAGGAGACAACGATGTCACCGACGCCCACCATGCACGCCATCGCCACGCTCGACCTCATCGCCCACCCCGAAGCGAACCAGCCCGTCGCGACGCGAACCGAGCACGATTCGCTCGGGGAAATGACGATCCCCGCCGACGCCTATTGGGGTATCCACACCGCCCGCGCGCTGGTCAACTTCCCGATCTCCGGCGCACCGATCTCGGTCTATCCCGACCTGATCGCGGCCTTCGCCTGCGTGAAGCAGGCCGCCGCCCGCGCCAATGCCGATCTCGGGGTCATCACCGCAGGCCAGGCCAACCTGATCGACCGCGCGGCGGCGGAGATTCGCGCGGGCGCGCTGCGAGACGAGTTCGTGGTCGACATCATGCAGGGTGGTGCGGGCACCTCCACGAACATGAACGTCAACGAGGTGATCGCCAATCGCGGGCTGGAACTCGGCGGCTTCGCGAAGGGCGACTACGCCCACCTCCACCCGCTGGACCACGTCAACCATTCCCAGAGCACGAACGACACCTATCCAACGGCCTTCAAGATCGGCCTTCACTGGGCCGTCACCCGCCTGCTGGACGAACTTGCGTTGCTGGAAGCGTCGTTCGCGGCGAAGGGTCACGAGTTCGCGGGCATTCTCAAGATCGGCCGCACCCAGCTCCAGGATGCCGTGCCGATGACGCTGGGGCAGGAGTTCGCCAGCTTCGCGACGACGCTGAACGAGGATCACAGCGAGTTCGAGGCGCTGCTGCCCTACCTGCTGGAGATGAACCTCGGCGCGACCGCGATCGGCACCGGCATCACCGCCGATCCCCGCTACGCGGCGCTGGTGCGGGCGCACCTCTCCGCCATCACCGGCCTGGAGCTGAAGACCGCCGCCAACCTCGTCGCGGCGACGAGCGATGTCGGCGTCTTCCTGAAGCTCTCAGGCGTGCTGAAGACCTCGGCGATGAAGCTGCTGAAGATCACGAACGATCTCCGCCTGCTCTCCTCGGGTCCGCAGGCGGGACTGGGCGAGATCCACCTCCCAGCGCGACAGGCAGGGTCGAGCATCATGCCGGGCAAGGTGAATCCAGTGATTCCGGAAGCGATGGCGCAAGTGGCGTTCACCGTCGCCGGGGCAGACACGATCGTGACGATGGCGACGCAGGCTGGACAGCTCCAGCTGAACGCCTTCCAGCCAGTGGTGGCGCACGCGCTGTTCCAGAGCCTGCAGTGGATGACGATGGGGATGCGGATGCTGCGCGAGACCTGCGTGGACGGCATCGAGGCGAACCACGAGCGGCTGGCGCACCTGGCGGCGACCTCGGTCGGGGTGGTAACGGGCCTGACGCCGTTCATCGGGTACGAGGCGGCAGCAGCGATCGCGAAGGAAGGCCTCGCCACCGGCAAGCCGATCGCGGACCTCGTCGTGGTCGCGGGGCTGATGGATCGCGCGGCGGTGGAGGCGGCCCTGACGCCGGAACACCTCACCGGCGAACACATCACCACCCGGCCCCGCATCGAGAGCTGACGCGCGGAAGAAGATGAAGGCACGTTGTGTCCACAGGGTCTGATGCCAGCGCGCCGCCCAGATCCGTCGCCCCTCCGTATCGGAGCATCCGAACTCGGCATCACGACAAACAGACCGCAGGCGCCGTCCGCAACGGACGACGCCTGCGGCAGGGGCAAGCGATCTACTCGACGACCTCGACGACGGCCATCATCCCCGCATCCTCGTGCATCAGGATGTGGCAGTGGAAGACATACTTCCCGGTAAAGTCGAGGAACCGGTGGAGGATCTGGATCTCGCCCAGCGCCGGCACGGTCACCGTGTCATTCAAGCCCAATGCATCGACCGGCTCCCCATTGATGGAGATCACCTGGAAGTCGTTGATGTGGATGTGGAAGGGATGGGCGTCGGTCGTGGTGTTCTGGATCGTCCATTTCTCCAACGCCCCGAGCTTCACCGTCTCGTTCACCACGTTCGGGTCGAACGGCGTGTCGTTGATGAGCTGGTACCAGGGTGCCGGGGCGGGTGAGAAGACGATGATCCGCTCGTTGTCGATCGGCATGTCGCGCAGGTCGACGAAGGGGATCAGCTGGGCCGGCAACGGCTGCACCGCCACCGGATCGCCCGCGATCTCCATGGTCGCGAGCAACACGTCCGGTTCCGCCTGGTCGTTCACCCCCCACGGCAGCGTCCGCAACTCCCACGTCCCCGGCGAGGTGAGCGCCTGAACCAGGAACTCCACCCGCTCGGCCGGAGCCAGCAGGATCTGGTCGGTGGGATGGATCTCGGCGAAGGCGTTGCCATCCTTCGCGATCTGGTAGAGCGTATGTCCACCCAGCGAGATCAGGAAGAAATCGTTGCTGCTCGCGTTGGAGACGCTCCAGCGCTGCGTCTCGCCCGGCTTGATGGAGATCACCGGCTGGTACTGCCCGTTCACCAGGCGGACCTGCTTGGCCGCCGTCTGCTCGGCGATCGGCACCTGCATCCCGTTCTCGGCGAACTGGTTGATCTGGAGATAGAGATGCTGGCGGACCAGGCCTTCGACGCCCGGCACCTTGTCCAGGCCGCCGCCCAGGAGGATCGTGCCGGTCATGCCGCTGGTATTCTGCTGCTCCGTGATCCCGTGCGGGTGCGGGTGATACCAGTAGACCCCGTCCGGATGCGTCACCGGCAGCTGGTATTCGTAGTCGAACGCGGTGCCCGGGTCGATCTGGATGAAGACGTTGTCTCCATTGTCCAGCGGGGAGACGTGGAAGCCATGCGTGTGCAGGTTCGTCCACTCATCGAGGGTGTTTTCGAGGTGCACGCGAATGGTGTCGCCCGGATTCGCGACCCAGGTCGGGCCGGGAAACTCCCCATTGAAGTTCGCCGTGGTGACGGTCTTCCCACCCACGGTCGTCTCGCGAACACCGGCGTTCAGCGTCACCTCCAGCAGGCCGTCCTTGCTCTCGATCGTCGGCACCTCACGCAGCGGCTCGCCGGCAATGAACTCGATCGCCGGGAGATCGCCGAGGCCAGTGGGGGCATCTGGCGTGGACATGGGCATGCCGCCGTGCGCATCGTGGGACGCTTCAGGAGAGGCATCCGGGGTGGCGGCACCCTGCGCAAAGACGCCCTGGCCGAGCAGGGGGATCAGGCTCGCCCCGCCGAGGCTGGTCGCGGCAGCGCCGACAAGCAGGCGTCGACGGTCAATGGTGGTGGAACGGGACTTCGGAGAACGTGACGAGGATTCCGGGGCCGAGGTCATGCAGAACACCTTCCATGACGAGATTGCCACCGGCCGGCGGACATTGATCCGCGAGGAATGACCCAGTGGCAGAGACGTGGTTCGATAGGACCCGGAACGAGGATATCTCCCCGCCATTGTGCGGCATCGGACAACGTTGCGCCATCCCTCGCGCGGAAAAGCCTGGAACCCGATCTTGACGCCAATGCTACGATCAAAGCGTGAAACGGCTCTCAGGGTCCGGGCAAATTCGGTAGCCGACGCGCTGGCGTGATTGCTGGTGAGTATCCGGGGGTATCCGTCCCGGGGGAGCCGTCCTCACAACCATACGATTCCACCCTTTTTCTTCGTCTTCCTGTAGGCACGTTCGTTCATCGTATAGAACGTGACGACGAAGACATCCCCGGCCGCTTGGCGCACCGCGATGACACAGATAAGCATGCGATCTGGTTCGGGAACCGGTGCAAAGAACTCCCAGCGAATCTCTCCCTCAGGAACACGATCCAGCTTCAGCCGCCAGCCGACCGCCTGGGCAAGGATGGTCTCGAGTTCGTGCTCATACCGGGCATCGCGCTCATGACTTGCCCAATCTCTCCGATCCAGCACGTTCGGGCCAGACCGCATATTTGACGAAGCGTGAATCGTCGAGCGCATCTCATGGCGATCAATCCGAAGGACTGCGCGAACTCGCTCCGGGATAGACCTCCGCATCCAAGGAATCTCGTTTGGAAGCACGGGCATTCTGTCGAGAAACCGAATCGGCGCTCCCCCAACGTAATACGCTGCTGCGAGTCCTTTGCCAGATTCCTCCAATTGCGTCCTCTCACATTCATATGAAGCCAGGACCTATCGCTTATTCCACCTCCACCGCATAGCGCTGCTTCACAACCGAAAAGTGGGAAGGTTCATTCCACTCCCCTGCCCGTGTCTATCGAAGCGAAGCGTATGCTCCTCACGCATTGATGGTAGCCCCGTTCCGTCAACCAGAATGAGGAGGATGGCACCATCTGCGTCCTGTACGTGAGGTTCGAACAGGCTGGAGAACGGCCCCATCTGTATCTTGCGCGACCAGGGGCACTCTGGGCAGTCTTACAAGAAACGAATCAGGAGCAGCATCTCCCCTCCCACCTCACCCCTCAGTGGTAGGATGCGGCGAAGCATCGCCCTCCCGCCGGATGCGCCCCGCGCGTCCCGGCCCCCACATCCACACCGCGAGGTCATCCCCATGAGTGCCCCTTCCATCGACATGCAGGAACTCGACCGCATGCGTCCGCCCGATGAGGCTCGCGCCATCATCGCCGAGCACCTGACGCCAGTCGGCAGCGAGCGCGTGCCCATCCTCGAAGCCGGAGGTCGCATCCTCGCCGAGGACATCCTGGCGCCGGAGGATCATCCGCCCTTCCCCGCCTCCACCATGGATGGCTACGCCGTCCTCGCTGCGGACAGCTCCCCCTGGCGCGAGATCATCGGCACCCAGAACGCCGGCGCGATTATCGACGCCGAGGTGACGGAGGGCTACACCGTCCGCATCATGACCGGCGCGGCCCTCCCCCACGGCGCGAACGCCGTCGTCCCGGTCGAGGCGACCGAACTGATGGAAGATCACGTCGTCATCCATCAGGAGGACGTGAAGGCTGGCGAAAACGTGCGGCCGGTGGGCAGCGACCTGAAACAGGGCACGCTCGTCCTGCCGAAGGGCACGCGACTCGGCGCGCCGGAAATCGGCCTCCTCGCCAGCATGGGAGTCGATCCCGTGCCCGTCGCGCGGAAGCCCCGCATCAGCATCCTCTCCACCGGCGATGAGCTCGTGGAGCCATCGCAACCGCTGGGTCCAGGCCAGATCCGCGATGCCAACCGCTTCAGCCTCGCTACCTCCCTGCGTGAGGAGCCGGTCGAGATCACCTGGATCGGCAAGGCCCCGGATGTTCGCGCGGAGCTGGAAGCGTTGCTGCGCACGCGGCTCGCGGAGGATGACATCGTCATCACCTCTGGCGGCGTCTCGATGGGCGAGCTGGACCTGATCAAGGCGATCCTCTTCGACGCCGACGACGTGCAGGTGCATTTCCGGCGGCTCTACATGAAACCCGGCAAGCCACTCAACTTCGCGACCGGCGGCCCCGACGGCGAAACGCTGATCTTCGGGCTGCCGGGCAACCCGGTCTCGTCGCTGGTGACCTGCGAGCTCTTTATCAAGACGGCGATCCGCCAGATGATCGGCCTGCCGCCGGAGAAGATCGATCGCCCGACGCTGAAGGTGACGCTGCTGGAGGATGTGAACCCCTCCGACCGCATCGAGTACCAGCGCGGCGTGGTCAGCGTCGGCGCGGACGGACGTCTGGTCGGGCGGAACACGGGCAGCCAGATCTCCTCCCGGCTGCAATCGTTCCTCGGCATCAACGCGCTGCTGGTGATCGCGCCACGCGAATCGGTCTACCGCGCCGGGGAAGTGGTCGATGCCGTCATGCTCGCCCCGCCGTCTGCGACCGATCCCCGCTAGCCCCGCCCGAATCCGCCAAGCATCCCACTGCCTCCCGGAAAGGACGCTCCGATGACGAAGCACACCGACACCCCGAAGGCCCCGACGCTCGACACCCTCCTCGCGAAGCTCGAACCCGGCTGGACGCTATCCAGGGCCGCCGAGACGATCCCTGCGACCGACGCCCCGACTCGCACCGGACGCCCCTTCACCATCGACGACCTCTACGCCTACGCCCTCCCCGGTGAGGCCGTCGTCTCCCGGATGGCACGAAGGCCGTCACCGCCGTGACGACGATCGACAAGGAGGCGAACGAATATCGTTCCGCGCTCTGGCTGATCTGGCTGGACGGATCGAGCGCCCGAAGAAGCTGACCGCCGGCAAGTCGAGCGATTCTTCCCCGCGCTGGTCCCCGGACGGTACGAAGATCGCCTTCGTCTCCACGCGCGACGACAAGAAGCCGCAACTCTTCGTCCTCCCCGTCGATGGCGGCGAGGCGCATGCAGATCACCACGCTGAAGAACGGCGCGGGCGACCATTCCTGGGCGCCGGACAGCCAGCGCCTTGCCTTCACGAGCCGTGTAAACCCGGAGAGCGACTCGGAGCAGAAGGACGACGAGAAGAGCGATGTGAAGGTCATCACCTCGGCGCGCTACAAGTTCGACGGGCGCGGCTTCCTGGAGGACAAGGTCAGTCACATCTTCACGGTCGACACGCGGCACCCGGAGGCCGATCCCGTCCAGCTGACGAGCGGGCCATTCAACCACGGGTCGCCAGCGTGGTCGCCTGCCGGACACGAGATCGCCTTCGCCGCCAACCGCGACGCCGATTGGGACATGAGCGCGGTCAGCGACATCTGGACGATCCCGGCTTCGGGCGGTGAGCCGCGCCGTCTGACAACGGGTGGCGAGTTCCGCTCCCCGATCTGGTCGCCGGATGGGTCCCACCTCGCCTTCATCGGCACCGAGGACACGCCGCCCATCGTCGTGAACCAGCAATTGTGGGTGTGCACCGCGACCGGCGAGAACCGGCGTTCGCTCTCGGCGGGCATCGACCGCTCGATCGGCGATTCCAGCATGAGCGCACCCGGAGCCGGGGTCTCCACCCCGCCAATCGCCTGGACGCCGGACGGGAGCGCGGTGGATGCCCTCGTCGGAGACCGGGGCTCGACTGTGGTCGCGCGCTTCTCCTTGGACGGCGCACCCACCCTGCTCTCGCCGTCGGGACGCCACATCGCGGCCTTCGCCCACGCGGGGAACGATCGGATCGTCATCACTGCCGCCGACCCGACGACGCCATTCGAGCTGCGCCTGATCGACCTCGACGCGGCGACGGAGACGCCCCTGACGGCGTTCAACGCGGAGTGGCTCTCGAAGGTCGGCGTCTCGGCCCCGGAGGAGTTCTGGATCGAGGTGAACGACGCGGCGATCCAGTGCTGGCTGCTGCGTCCGGCCGGAAACACGGCGACGTCCGCGCCGGTGCCGATGGTGCTGTATGTCCACGGCGGACCGCACGGGCAGTTCAGCAACGCACTCTTCCATGAATTGCAGCTCTACGCGGCGAAGGGGTGGGCGCTGCTCTTCATCAACCCGCGCGGCAGCGTGGGCTACGGCGAGGACTTCGCGCAGCAGGTGGCGCGGCATTGGGGCGAGGCGGACACGCCGGACTTCATGGGTGCGGTCGACCACGCGATCTCATTGGGCGGGATCGACGCGACCCGGCTAGGCGTGACGGGCGGTTCCTACGGCGGGTTCATCACGAACTGGCTGCTGGGGCACACCGATCGCTTCCGGGCGGCGGCCACGGATCGTTGCATCTCAAACATGGTCAGCATGGCTGGCACGGATGATATCGCGCTGGTGAGCCTGGTGCCGGAACTCGGAACGCCGTGGGAGAACGTCGATCGCTACTGGGAGCTGTCGCCACTGAAGTACGTGGCGAACGTGAAGACGCCGTGCCTGATCGTGCACAGCGAGAACGACTTCCGCTGCCCGATGGAGCAGGGTGAGCAGTGGTTCATCGCACTGAAGCAGCTGGGCGTGCCGACGAAATTCGTGCGCTTCCCCGGCGAGAGCCACGGGTTGTCGCGGAGCGGCGGCCCGAAGCACCGCGTCGAGCGGCTGGAGCACACCCTCGCCTGGTTCGACGAGTATTTGTAGCCCCGAACGCATCAACGGGATGACCCATAGCAAGCCAGTCTGCCGTGGGTCATCTCCTTTGCCGTACTTACGACACCACCGGCTCATCGATCGTGATCTGCACCGGATCGGTTCGCATTGTCGCCTGCACACCGATTGGCATCGCCAGGTTCGGCGAGTGATGCCCGAAGTCCATGTTGGCAATTACCGGGAAGTCCCAGCCCTCTGCTCGCTCCGCCAGAAGCTGGTCGAATCGTCGCCAGTCCACCTCCGAGAAAGCTGCTGGTTTCGCGAAGAGTAATCCCACGATCTGGTCAAAGACACCCATCAGGTCGAGTCCAGCAAGCAGTTCGTCGGTTGCGACCGGAGAATTGATATCACCCGCCGTTTCCAGAAAGAGAATGCACCCCTCCAGATCCGGCCAGAACCGCGTCCCCCGTAGAAGGTCCAGGCTCTCGATGCAGCCACCGACCAGACGTCCCGTCGCCGTACCCGCTCGCACCACGGCCCAACCCGCATTCGGCTGGGTCCGTCGCGCCCGTGTTCGGTCCTCTCCCGTCTCCCAGTCGAGGAACTCGTTCGTCCATTCCTCGGAAAAAGGAATCGCCCCCGGAGGCTCAGCACGCATCAGCAGACGCAACGCCCACTCCTCGCTGATCGGCGGCATCTGGGGATACTCAGCCCAGTCACTCATCAGATATGGACCATTGATCGTGCAAAGGCCGGTTGCCGCGAAGCTCCCGACGTTCAGAGCAGTGATGTCGGAATAGCCCATCACGATCTTCGGATTGCGCCGGATCAACTCCCAGTCGAGCAGGGGAAGCACCTCACAGGCATGAGTACCACCAATTGTCGCCATCAGCATCGCCACGTCAGGATTGGCGAACATGGCGTTGATGTCGTCCGCCCGACGCTCCGCCGTCTCCGAGGCGTGACCCCGGTTGTGGAACGCATGAGGAGCTACGATGACCTTGAACCCCAGCGCCTCAAGACGCCGAATCCCATTGCGGGCACGTGGCACGAACGACTCCCCGCCGAACCACGCTGGACTTACGATTCCGATCGTGTCACCGGGCTGCAACGCCCGCGGCTTGATTCCTGACACCGGCCTCTCCTCCCACGTCAGTCTGCTGATGTCCATCGTCGCCACCCTGCGGGAACGCGACGGTCTGCCAGACCAAGTATGTCAAGAAATCCTGACGGTCGTTACGAACCTCATACTGATAAGGACATCAGAACCCCGAACCGCACCTCCACGGTATGACGGGACGGGGTCTTTCGTGTCTCTGCGCGCCCCTCACTTCTCTCGCCGCGCCCCCCGGGTGCGCTAAGCTATCCACAGCGTATCCGCCCCGCCCCATCGCGCCCATCCTGCCTGCGGGCCGTGGCGCATCCCGCACCCGCCCTTCGTCCTCCCGGAGGAGACCCATGACCGACGAGCAGCACACCTTCACCGTGGACGATCTCGAATACGACATCGTCACCACCCTCAGCACCCTCCTCCAGAGCGAGCAGGTCATCGCCCACTACGCCAAGGACTTCGAGGACGCTGGCAAGCCGGAGATCGCAGGCATCTTCAAGAGCCTCCTCCGCAACAACCAGCAGACCGCCACCGATCTGCGCGAGGTCCTGCGAGGCATGCTCGCCAATGCCTGAGGCGTCCACACCCGAGACCGTCACTGTCCAGACGCACTACTTCGCCATGATGCGCGAACTCCTCGGCAGCAGCGGCGAAACCCTGACCCTCCCCGCCGGATCGACCGCCAAGGACGCCTTCGCGGCGCTCGTGGAGCGGCATCCCCGCCTCGCCGGGATGGAACGCGCCGTCATGCTGATGGTCAACGAGACCTACGTGCGCGGCACCCGCGTGTTGCAGGATGGCGACGAGCTCGCCTTCATCCCGCCCGTCAGCGGTGGGAGTGGCAAGGGTGAGGATGGGGACGCTGCCGAAGGGATGATTGCGCCCGTCGGTCTACCGAAGCTCTTCACGGTCACGGCCGATGTCATCGATCCGCGCGACGTCGAGGCGTTGGTCGCCGGGCCGGACGCCGGGGCGATCTGCACGTTCACCGGCACCGTCCGCGACAACGCGCGCGGGCAGGATGTCTCTGCCCTCGACTACGAGGCGTACATCCCGGCGGCAGAGAAGATGCTCGCCCACATCGGGCTGGAGATCCTCGACCGCTGGCAGGGAGTCCGCACCGCCATCACCCACCGTACCGGCCTCATGCAGCCGGGCGAGGCGAGCGTCGTCATCGCCTGCGCCTCCGCGCACCGGGCGGAGGCCTTCGCGGCAGCGGAATACGCGATCGACCGGATCAAGGAGATCGTGCCGATCTGGAAAAAGGAGTTCTACGACGATGGCTCGTCGTGGATCGGCAGCGAGGCGGAATACCAGCAGGAGATTGGTCGCCTGCCGCGCGGCCTCGACCGCCCCGAGTCCGACTGATCCCGCTCCGGAACGCTCCCCAAGGACACGGACCCGTGCGACACTGGCGGCCTAGCACCCGCCCCAACGCAAGGAAACATCCGTGTCCGACCTCTCCTCCCACCGCATCGCCACAATCGACCGCGCAGACCTTCCGAGCCGATATCCGCGTACCGTCGGCCGAAACGCTCGCCTCGGCTCCCACGGTAACGGCCCGACCGCCCGCTACGCCACGATCCGCACCGACCAGGGCGCGACCGGCTGGGGCGTCCTCCGTCCGGGCGCCGATCATGATGCCGACCTGATCGGCACAGCCCTCGGCGATCTCTTCGCCCCCGAAACCGGCGTGACGGACGCGCGAGCGGATGCACTCGATTTCGCGCTGCACGACCTGGCCGGCGTCATCCTGAACCAGCCTGTGTATCAGATGATCGGGGCGGCGGGGAAAACGGCAATTCCCTGCTACGACGGCGCGATCTACATGGACGACCTCGATCCGGAGGGCACCCCCCGCGGCATCGACGCCGTACTGGAAAACTGCGCGAGCGATTATGCGCTCGGCTACCGCGCCTTCAAGCTCAAGATCGGTCGCGGCTTCCACTGGATGCCCCGCGCGGAAGGCCTCCAGCGCGACATCGATGTGACGTTGGCCGTCCACAGCGCCTTCCCGGATTGCCGCATCCTGGTCGATGCGAACAACGGCTACGACTACTCCATCGACGAGTTCCTGACCTACCTCGACCGCGTCGAGGAGGCCGACCTGTTCTGGATCGAGGAGCCGTTCGAGGAGAACCGGCCCGGCCTCACCCGCCTCCGGGCCTGGCTGAACGATCGCGGCGCGGGGACGTTGCTCGCCGATGGCGAGGAATCGCACGGCGGCCAGTCCGATATCCCGCTGCTGACGGGCCTCGCGCGGGACGGCCTGCTCGACGTGCTGATCATGGACATTGTCACGTTCGGGTTCACGAACTGGCGCACGCTGATGCCGACACTGCGCGACATCGGGGTCGCGGCGTCACCCCATACGTGGGGCTTCCCGCTGAAGTCGCTCTACACCGCGCAGCTGGCGGCGGGCGCGGGGAATGTGATCACCGTGGAGGGGATTCCGGGCGCCGCCGTGGGCGTCGATTCGTCTGGGTACCAGCTGGTGGATGGTAAGCTCCACGTCCCGGACCGACCGGGCTTCGGCCTCGGATTGCCGAAGTAGCACCGACCCCCAGGACCCAAACTCGCCCTGAACGATGGCGGCTTCACCGTAGATGCGGCCCTTGTGGCCTGTGTTCCGTACAACACGGCGGCCACAAGGGCCGCATCTACGGGAGAGATACCGCCTATTGCAGGTCGCTCTTATGTCATCCCGCGCAAGCGAAGTAGAGACGTCGGTGGCATAGACGGCGGAGCGCGTCGAGGGATCCGGTTGCAGGGAAGATGCCATCCATCGGCGGCTGATTCCAACCACTCGACGTCGCTGCACCTCGAATGCCATCACAATACATGTGCCGCTCCGCTCGGGATGACACGCTCGCCGACCCTCACGGGAGTCTGTCATCCCGAGCAAGCGGGGCATGGGTGGTCAGCCCATTCACGAAGGAGCGCGTCGAGGGATCGGGTTGCAGGGAAGACGCCTTCCATAAGCGGCTGATCCCAACCACTCGGCGGCGCAACGCATCAGCCCTGCGTGAAGGCGACCTCGTCCAGCGGATTGCCGAGCAATGTGTAGACCGCCCGCAGGTCCGCGCCGCGAAGCTGAACCGTCTCCGTCGGCACGGCGGGGCTGAACAGCAGCCACTCCTGCACGAAGACTTCCGGATCGACGTAGATGGGGATGGCCGCATCGAAGCCGAGCGGATAGGCATTGCCCGGCTCCGCGCCGAAGTGCTCCCGCAACTCGTCGTCACTCACCAGCTTCGGCTTCGGACCACCGATGTGGGCACGCATCGCCTTGAAGTCGACCCGCTTGCCGGCCAGCGTCACGTAGACCACGAACGCATCGCCGCTCCGCAGCACCATGCTCTTGCTCTCGGTGCCCGTGAAGCCCGATTCCTGTCGCGCCAGTTCCGCGTCTTCGTAGTTCATCACCGGGCGGTGCGCGAACAGGTGATAGGTCGCCCCGGCCCGATCGAGCGCGTCCAGAACGCGCGTGCGCGCCTGCTGCTGCGCGGCAGTCGTTGTCAATTCGCTCACGCCTCGACTCCGCCCCGCAGATCGGCGGGGAGATCGTCGCGGAAGGTCGGGTTCTTCTGCGGGAAGCGAGATCCCCACGTCCCCCGCGCGATCAGGTTCTGCAGCGACCGGCGGTCGTCCGCGCCGAGGGAGAAGCGAAGGCTGTTCGTCAGTTCCGCCAGCCGCTCGCGGTCAATCGCGTCCGGCTCCGGGGCGGTCGCCACGATGCTGGCGCGAACATCGCGCCGCCGCTCCGTCCCCACCGCCAACGCCGCCTGCAACGTCGCGATCGCGCGGTCGGCATCGCCGTTCGCCAGCGCCTCGACCCCGGAGACCAGCACGTAGCCCACCGGCCACGCGCCGGTGAGGATGAACCATGCCTGCGCGAGGTCCGACTGGAAGCCCATCTCCGGCTCGACCAGCGCTTCCACACCCTCGATCACCACCACCTCCGCGTTGGCGACTTCCGGATCGTTGTCATCGGTCAGGAACCGCGCCGAGGAGGCGACGATCCCGTAGAACGGCTTCAGCAACGCGCGCGTCAGCACCTCGCCCGTGCCGGAGACATCCAGCAGGCGGATCAGCGACTCATCCACGGCGTCCGGGCGGACGGGGGTGCGCATCGCCCAGGGGCTCGGCCCTTCGACGACGATGGCGACCTCCGGCAGCACGACATGCGTTTCGGCGAGCAGCGTCGCCTCCACGCCCGGCAGAAGGGCAACATCGCCCGCGCCGACATCCGCCGCTGACAAGCCGGCCCTCCCCTCCACTGGCAGCGGGGATTCGGCCCAGCCTTCGGTCAGCGGCACCCGGTACGGGGCGGTCAGCAATGCATCATCGATCAGAAGGGTCATCGTGGGTCTTCACCTGATTCGTCTCTATCGTGCCCGCGCTACACCAGCGCGGGCGATTCCAGCAGATCAGCATACCGCTCCGCCGGGTAGCGCGGGAACGAGCCGAAGACCTTCATCACCGCCGCTGGCTCCTCAAGGTCCTTCAAGACCCACTGGACCTTCTCATCATCGCGGTGCCCTTCGAAGTCGATCAGGAAGACGTACTCCCAGAGCTTCCCCTTCAACGGCCGCGACTCGATCTTCGTCAACTGGAGGCCCTGCGTTGCAAACGGGCGGATCACCCGCTCCAGCGCACCGGGGAGGTTCGCCTTCACGATGATGCCGATGCTCGTCTTGTCGTCACCTGTCGGTTCGGCATCGTCCGCCCGCAGGACGACGAAGCGCGTGAAGTTGGCGCGGATATCCTGGATGTCGTGCGCCAGCACGACCCCGCCATAAAGCGCGTGCGCCCGCGCCGGCCCGATGGCCGCCTTCGTCGGGTCGCCCTGCTTCACCACCTCCTCGATGGCGCCAGCCGTCGAGAGGGCCGCGACCTGCCCGGCGTTCGGCAGGAAGCGCTCGCGGAAGCGACGGGTCTGCCCCAGCGCCTGCGGGTGGGAGAGCACCGTCGTGATGCCCTGCAACGTCGCGCCTTCCGGTGCGACCAACTGGTGCCGGACCGGGACGACCACCTCCGCGCAGATACGCAGGCCGGTCTCGTAGATCAGGAGATCGAGCGTCGTGCTCACCGGCCCCTCGATCGAGTTCTCGATCGGCAGCACGGCAACCTCGGCGATGCCGGTCTCCACCGCCGAGGTGAGGGCCGGAATACTGGACACCGCGACGAACTCGGCGGCATCACCACCATAGAGCGTCGCGGCCTCTTCACTGAACGTCCCACGTGGACCCAAGAACGCAATGGACATGCACCATCCTCCATAGCCGCATCGTTGGCGTAACCATACAGGAGGAGACCCTCGTCCGGAGCACTCATCCCGCCCGTCACTCCCGTATACTCGCCTCATGAGCGACCGACGCCCCCCTGCCCGCCACTCCCAACGACCCAACGATGCCTCCCGCCCCACGCCGGACGGGTCCGATGGCGATGCACCGCCACCGGAAGCCCAACCACCCCGCAAGAAGCGCCTGCGCCGTCCCCGCACGCCGGAACCGCCACGCCGGGTGGAGGATACGGTCGATACGGCCCAGCGCCTCTTCATCGCCGTGCCCTTGCCCACCGAGGTGATCGCGCTCGTCGATCGCACGGTGGAAACGCTTTCCCGCGAGCCGTGGCCCGTGAAATGGAGCGATCCCCACAACGCGCACATCACGCTGCACTTCCTGGGCGATGTCGATCCCGCCGCCGCCGAAGTGCTCCGCCTCGCGCTGACGGCGTCGGTCAGCGCGAGTGAGGCGTTCGACCTCCGCACCGCCGATCTCGGCGCCTTCCCGACGATCCGCAAGCCGCGCGTGCTCTGGCTGGGCCTGTGGGGGCCGGTTCATCGGCTGGAGACCTTGCATGCCGCGATCGGCACGACCCTGGAATCGCTCGGATTCGCGCTGGAGGAGCGCCCGTTCAGCCCGCACATCACGCTGGGCCGGGTCCGGGCCGACCACACGAAGCAGTCCGACCTGCCGCAGAAGATCCGCGCCCGCCTGGATGCGCTGGCCGCAAGTGGGGCAGTGACCAGCAAGAATCCCGTGCCGCTGCCGGTCACGGAGGTGCAACTGATCCGCAGCCACCTCAGCCCCAAGGGCGCGCGCTACGAGATCCTGGCCCGCTACCCCCTGCACCGCGACCAGCCCGCAGAGGACGCCTGATCCACATCCGTGCGGCACGTCAATCGGGCCGACGATCCCTCCGACGAGCGCGCGCCACGACACCATGCCCCGTCCATCCGATCCCGATGCCAAGCAGCAACGGCACGATCAACGCCCAGGCCAGCCGCGCCTGAATCCGCAACGTGAAGAGGCGGATTTGCACCAGCACGAAGTTGTCGGCCACAAAAAGGACCAGCGCGATCAGGGCGAGCGCGACGACCACGAGCAGGAGCAACCGCCGGTATGTGAGGAGCGGCGTCCCGGTGACCGCCGTTGGCTCTGCCGACTGGTGCGGGATGTCGGTCGTCTCAGTCATTGCCGATACCTCCCGCCGCCGGGGTGGCCGGAGCGACTGGCTGCGGGTCGGCCGAGCCACCCAGCAGGCTGACGATGGCGAGGTTGTCGGAGGTGATGCCGTCGACGCCGAGGCGCATGAGCTCGTTCACGCGGTCCATGTCGTTCACCGTCCAGGCGAAGGTGAGCAGGTGCCGATCCTCCAGCCAGGCAGCATTCTCCTCGTTCAACACCGTATGGCGAACGGAGATGCCATTGATGGTTTCGAGCAGGATACTGTTCCGCTGCAATGCCCGGAGGGTGGCGTCATCGGGCACGCTGAGCAGCAGCGTCACGTCCGGAAGCTCCCGGCCCAGGCGCATCAACGCCGCCGGTGACCGGCTGGAGATGATGACCTGCCGCGTCCGTTGACGCACCTGCAGGAAGTCCACGAGGAGGTCGAGATACTCCGGCGATGACTCCTTGAGGTCGAGCATCACGGCGCCCGCGCCGTAGGTCGCGGCCCAGATCCGATCGAGGCGCGGGCCACGGAACCATCGCGGCCCGACGAAGGGCAGGGGCTGGTCGTGCGCGACGTAGAGCTGGCCGTCCACCGCCGCGACGTCGGCTTCGATCACATCGGCCCCGGCCACCAACGCTTCGAGAGTCGCTTCGACGCTTCCCCCCGAGTTGTGGGCGACGCCAAGGACGGACGCATAGGTGGCGTCCGAGAAGATCTGGCGGTCTGGGTCGAGCTGGGTGAAGAACTGGTTTGGTCGCCGTCCGACGGTCCACTCCTCACCATGCTCCGGGGAGACGACGAAGAGACCAAGCAGGTAGAGGCATCCCGAGATCGCAAGGCACGCCCCAACCGCAATGGTCGCCCGGAGCACCCGGTCGGCCATCCTCCCCCATCTCCGCCAGTCGCGTCGTGGCCGTTCCGCAGGCATCTCGTCCATCTCCTCCCATGCGTCCCACCGGGATACCCGATCTGCGCAGGATTTCGCAAGGAACTATCCACCGCCGTTCCCTTTGGATCGCACGATCGCTACAATCGAGTGAGGAGGTAGCGTCCATGGCCCTCACGATCACTATCACCAACCCACACATCATTGCCATCATCGAACGGCAGGCCGCCGAACGCGGGATTTCCGAGTCCGACATGGTGGCCGAGACAGTGGATGCCGCATTCGCCGCAGCAACCCCAACCGGTGCCCCGAAGACACGATCTCCGGAGGAGATCGCAGCACGGAAAGCACGCGCCCTGGCCATTCTCGGGGAAATCCACGCCTCCATCACCGATGAGGACCGGGCTTTCGACTACGATGCCTGGCTTTATGATGAGAACGGGCTCCCCCATTGATCGTCGATACCTCTGCCATCGTTCGCATCCTGCTTGAGGAACCGGGCTGGCTCCAGCTTGTTGATGTCCTCGCTACCGAGCCGAACCCATCCATGTCCGCAGCGAGTCTGCTGGAAGTCTTCATCGTCTTGCATGGTCGCCGGCTCGACGATGAAGCAGAGTGGGTTTTCGCCTTGCTGGACACATTCGACATCGAGGTCGTTCCTGTGACGCTCGACCACATCCATCTTGGTCGCGAGGCGTTCCGTCGGTTCGGAAAGGGCATCCACGCACGCGCGAAGCTCAACTACGGCGACTGCTTCTCGTACGCGCTGGCGAAGGCGACCGGCGAACCGCTGCTCTTCGTTGGTGACGACTTCACGCATACCGATATCACCCCCGCCCATTCCGTGTGACGGCTTTTCCGTCCTCACCGACGGAATCCGGGTCGCGCCACGACATACCTGGTGACACCTCCATCCACTCGCAAAGGAGTCACCATCGCATGACCGCGCCGACCATCACCGCGCGCCGCCACGACGGCGCCCCAACCCAGCACCACCGGCCATCCCGGCCAGACCATCCGCCAAACTCCGCCAAAGCCAACAACCGCGCCGCACTCGACGCCTGGTTCGATGATGCCCTGCCCCGCATCTACGGCTACTTCATCACGCGCGTTGGCGGCGATGTCCCCATCGCGGAGGATCTGACGCAGGAAACGATGCTGGCCGCCATCGATTCGCATGGATTCGACTCCGCCGAAGAACCGATGGCGTGGCTCTTCGGGATCGCGCGGCACAAACTGCTCGATCACTACCGGCGGCAGGACCGGCATCGCCAACGTCTGGATGCGTTCGCCGATCGCGCACTGGCGGACCTGCCCGACGACCGGCTCCTGCCGGACCTCGATCCCAGCCGCATCCAGACGCGCGATGCCATCGTCACCACGCTCCAGCGCCTGCCACCCCGCCAACGGAGCGCCATCGTGCTGCGGTACCTCGACGGCCTGGACGTCCCGTCCACTGCCGCCACGCTCGGCATCTCCGTTCACGCCGCCGAATCCCTGCTCGCCCGTGGCCGCCGTACCTTCCGTCACCGCTATCAGGAAGCCACGGAGGAAACCGCATGACCACCCGACACCATCCTTCGCCGCCCCAGGACGATTTCAACCAGCTCCACGGCATGCTCGACGCTCCGATCGCGCCGTCGCCCCGGTTTGCAGAGCACCTGCGCGCCCAGGTGCACGAACGCGCTGCCATCGCCGCCACCACTGCCGGGTCGGCCACGGAGGGTCCCGCCATGTCCATCGCCAAAACGCCCCCCCTCACGACCGTCCCCCCTCACGAACGCCATCTCCGGAACGTCGGCGCACCCCATCGGCCACGCCGCTTCGCGTCGGCCCTCGCTGGCGCCATCCTGGTGCTGGTCATCACCGGGCTCGTGATCGGGCTCGCACGGCTTTCGCCAAACGCGGGAAAGCCGAACCACCACCTTGCTGGCCAGGTCATCGCCACGCCGACCACGACCGCATCCACAGCCTCCGGCGCGGTGAACTGGGGGGGCGATGCCGGGCATACTGGCAGCTTCGACCTCCCCGGCTTCGGAAATGGCCAGGTGACCATCGGGCAGGGCGGCGAGAACAGCGGCTTCGCGAATCGCCAGGCCGCCATCTCGAATGGCTCGATCATCGTCACCCAGCACTGGAAGCAGTCCGATGCCGACTCCACGTTCCTCGAAGCGTTCTCGCTGAAGGGAACCTCCTTCTGGCAGGTCGACATCGGCGCCATGCCAGGCATGGCCATCGACGGGGAACGGCTCTACCTCATTCGCGATGCCCGTGACGCGCTGACAGCCCCTGTCTCGCGGCACCTCACCGCGATCTCCCTGGAGACGGGCGACGTGCTCTGGACCGGTCCGGAGGTCGGAAGCAGCGGCAAGGCGACCTGGGGCTGGTCGCCCGTCGTCGCGGGGAACACCGTCTACATCGCCGATGGCACGGGCAGCGCCTACGCGGTGGACGCGGCGACCGGCAAGACGCGCTGGGAGTCACTCGTCCCGGACGATGCCGTGCCGGATCGCGCGGATGGCAGCTCCGTCACGAAGACCGGCGGCAGTATTGCCCTCGGCGATGGCACGCTGTGGGTGGCGGGATGGACCAACACCATCCGCAAGCTCGATCCCGAGTCGGGCGAGCTCCTGGCGACGATCACGCTCGACGAGGGCCTGCAGGAACTCGACCTCTATCTCCGCGATACCGCTCTCGTCGCCCGGGCCAACCAGCGCACGATCGACACCCCGACGACCAGCGTGCTGGTCACGATCGACACGACAACCAATGCCATCCGCTGGACGCAGGGATTGCCCGTGCGGGTGGACGACAACCTCGTGGTACTGGCCGACCGGGTGATCGTGCCGCGCGTCGATGATGGCGAGATTCCGACGCTCAATGCCGACGGATACATGCTGGCAACCGGTGAGCGACGATCGATCCCCATGCCAATGCTGGAAACCAGCATGGCATCGCTGGCCGCGATCGACGGCCCGACACCGCTGTTGCTGATCGTGTCGCAGGATGGCACGCTGACCATCGTCAACGGGGAAACCGGTGACGTCGTGGGCCACCAGCCATCCCAGGTCCCGAGCGATCAGGCCACCTACCGTCCGCTCCCCATCCTGCTCGTTGGTGGAGAAACGCCGATCGTGGCCCAGCCGAACGGCTCCTGGTTCCGGATCATTCCTGGTTGAGCCATCACCCCCAGCCTCCTGACGGCGCGTGGGAACCATTCCCAGCCAGATGCCCCGCGCGATTCCCCTCCCCAGAACGACATCACCCCGGACGAACCGTCGTCCGGGGTGATGTCGTGTCGGTTCGGAATGACGGGCCAGTGGGACCTACTGGTAGATCACCACATCCGGCGACGGGTCGAGCGCCAGCACCTCGGCGGCCGTCATCATCGGATCGTCCTGCTTGTAGAACAGCTTGATGCCGTTGTACTCGATCGGCTCCTGCGTGATGACGACGTTGTAGGTGTCCTTCTTCATCGCCGGCGGCCCGAAGCCGTCCTCGTCGATGACCAGGTCCACCCCATTCACGATGCCGATCTTGTCCTTGTTCTCGATCATCGTGTAGTGGAACTGGTGGACGATCAGCGTCTTCCGGGAGATGTTGTACTTCTTGGAAAGGTCCACCAGCCAGTTCTGGGCCTCGGTCACATCCGAAGCGTCGATCTGCCCGATGTCCTGCCCTGGCAGTTCTCCCTCCCGCATGTGGAACTCCGGGTCGATGCCCAGGTGCACGTGATCGTTCGCCAGCCACGGCTCCAGCCCGGCATAGTCTTCCTTCGGCTTCTTGAAGCCCATCTGGACATCAAGGAAGAGCACCATGTCATTCTGGGCGGTGAACTCGGTGTAGAGATCCAGCCACTTCTTGTCGGTATCGGCAATGTACTTGTTGTCCGCACCCGGCGATCCCTGCGCCACCGAGGCGATCAGCTCCAGGCCGAGCTTCCATGGGCGAGAATTGTCCGCAGCCTGGTAATTCACCAGCTCGGCCTTGAGGTGCTCCAGCAACTCGGCCGGCTCATACTCACCAAGGATTCCCATCCGCTCATTGCCAGGGAAGCCGTAGTAGAGCAGCAGACGGTTATCCGGCAGCAACCCCTTCGCCAACGACGAGCCATCGGCCCCGGCCGCATTCGGTGTCGCCTGCGCGAACGCCGATCCCGGCCCGGCCAGTGTCACCCCTGCCGCGGCAGCCATCGCCGCCGATGCCCCGAGCGACACTGCCCGACGACGGCTCATCCTCGGACCACTTCCAACCCTGGAAAATCGATTCACCGTTCATCCCTTCATCTCGTGATGCCATGTACATGACTGCTTGTCACGGCCACAGGGTATCTGAATGCAATGTTGATGCGCCTGACGTCAGTCCCCACGCGAGCCCACACAGTATACGTCCCGCGCACATTCCCGGATGCCCGCAAGACATGCACCCTCGTGGGCCGCCAGCAGGAATCCGCCTGCTGGCATCGCGGTTGGTGCCCCCGCCGGACGCTACTGTCAGCCATCCCGCCACGCCCCCGTGCCCAGTCTCGTTTGGCGGCCCGGGTGGTGTCGGCAAGACGCGGCTCGCCCGCGAGATGCTGCATGTGTCCAGCCTTTCCAACGAGCGGCTATCGGCCTTCGTTTCCTTTGCCTCCGTCGAGACGGCCCAGCACGAACCGGGCCGCTCGGTGGACGTCTCCGAAGCGATGACGTTCCTGACCGATCGCCGCAGGCCCGAAGCCCATCCCAGTTGGGGCCGCCGCCCCACACCAGGAAGGGGTAAGGCGGGCCGTGACGCCTCCCTCACCCCCTCCTGCCCCTGACATGCGGATGCGGCTACCGAGTTGCGTATGCCGGGGACTCGGCCCGGCCACCAAGCGGCACGAATGGCTGGAAGGCGCTCGACTGGCAGCTCTTCTTTGCCATCAGGCACATCTGCGCGCTCAGCAGTCCGTCCTGCAAGGTCGCGCGGCTCTCGCCCGTGCCGTTGAGGATGGCGAGGAAATCGTGCGCCAGTTCGTGATCGCCGCCGCTGTGGCCGTTCTCACCGGTCGAGACCGCGATCCGCTCCACCCGCCCGACGTGATGGTGATGGACCACCACTTCCTCCGTATACCAGTCGAAGGAAAGCGTGCCCTTGTAGCCCGTCAGGATCGCGCCACGCTTCGCCGCGCCGCGCCGGGCGTAGAACATCTGCGTGTACGTCGCGTGGGCGCCGGAGGGGTACTGCACGATGGCCGTCGCGGCGTCGTGGTTGCCCGTATCAACCGCAAAGGAGCACTGCCACCGCCCATCCCAGAAGTTCTCTGCATCGTGGAGGTCCGCGAGGATGCCCTGCTTGTAGAAGAGGTTGTACTGGCTCTCGGGACAGGTCGTCTTCAGCGCGCAATCCATGCAGTAGAGCCCGGCTGGCATCTCCCCGGTGAAGACGTTCTTCGATTCCACCGCCACGATCCGCGCCGGGGTCCTGCTGTCCACCAGATAGTTCAGGTAGTCGAGGTCGTGGGTCGCCTTCTGGAGCCAGAGACCACCGGTAAGCGATTCGTTGCGCATCCAGCCGTGATAGTAGTTCGAGCCGTAGAAGGGGACGTTATTTGTCATCTGGATGTTCTCGACGGTCCCCAGCACGCCGGAATCGACGACCTCCTTCGCCGTCGTGCAGAGCCGGGAGACGCGCAGCGGGAAGGAGACGACCACCTTGCTCGTCGTGGTGAGCGACGCCGCGTGCAACTCCGCCAGTTGCGCCTCGTCGATGGCGACCGGCTTTTCCAGGAAGAGCGGGAGGCCCGTCGCCAGCACCTTCACCGCGTAGGGCGTGTGGTAGAGGCAGTTCGTGCCGATCAGCACGCCATCGAGATTCGCCTCGGCGAGCATGGCATCGACATCGGCATAGAACGTGACCCCCGCGAGCTTCTCGGGGAAGCGGGCGCGCAGGGCATCCTCCGCCGGATCGACCACCGCGACCACGGTCGCGTCCGTATCGAAGCGATCGATCGTCGCCAGCATGCCGCGAATCCGCCCGCCGTACCCGATCACACCCAGTCGTTTCATGGAATCAATCCGCCCACTCGGCCTCGATGGCGCGATGCCGGGCCCGTTCGCCCGTCACGATGGCAAGGATTCTCAGGTGCGAGCGATTCCCCGTCAACGGCGGCTCCGTCTCGGACCGGATACCGGCGCATGATGCGGGGCGCGGGGTGCGCCGATGTGGGAACCATCCCTTGGCAGCGCTATGATGGGCGGCAACGATTAGGCCCGCGCATCATCCATACTCCGGAGGTCCCCGCTCATGGCCGCCTCGACACCCGACCCTGATCCCGCGCCCGCTACCGCGCCAGAACCGGCAGCGCCGGTTCCCACTCCCCCACCGGGCAGTGGAAGCGTCGCAACCCCATCCCTGACCGACGATGCGCTGGCCCGGCTGAACGCCTACGGTCGCAAGGGCATCCTTGCCGCGACGAACAACACGCTGGTCGCGGAGAACGTCCGCAAGTACGGAATGCGCTTCGGGGCCTCCCGGTTCGTGCCGGGCACGACGCTGGACGAGTGCATCATGGCGCTGAAGGCCCTCAACGCGAAGGGGCTGCGCACCAACACGACCATCCTCGGCGAGGCGGTCGACAGCGCGGAGAAGGCGGAGGGTGTCGTTTCGGAATACCGGACCGTGATCGACCGCCTGGCGGACGAGCAGATCGATGGCAACGTGGCGCTGAAGCTGACGCATCTCGGCCTGAAGGTGGACGAGGAGCTGGCGTTCACGAACGTCGCGTCGCTGGTCGCCTATGCAGGGGAGCGAGGAATTTTCATCCGCATGGACATGGAGGACTCGCCGACGGTCGATGCAACGCTGCGCATCTACACTCGCCTGCGCGACGCCGGCCACGACAACACCGGGACCGTCCTCCAGTCGTACCTCTACCGCACGCCGGACGATCTGGCGGCGCTGGCTCCGTATCGCCCGAACCTGCGGCTGGTGAAGGGCGCGTATCTGGAGCCGGAATCGGTCGCCTATCCGAAGAAGACGGATGTCGACGCCGCGTACGTCTCGCTGGCGGAGACGATGCTGAAGGAGAACAGCAACCACTTCACCGGCATCGCGACGCACGACGAGCACATCATCGACCAGGTGATCGCCTTCACGCGGGGCGCGGGCATCGGCAACGACCGCTTCGAGTTCCAGATGCTGTATGGCATTCGCCCTCAGTTGCAGCTGGATCTGGTGAAGCGCGGCTACCGCGTGCTGGTGGCGACACCCTACGGCCCGGACTGGTATCCCTTCTTCATGCGGCGGCTGGCCGAACGTCCGGCGAACGTGCTCTTCTTCGCGAAAAATCTCATCCGGCCCTGACACGGTTCTGACATGCCAACAACCCCTACGCGGTTGGACTTGTGATGCCCGATTCCGACAATAGTTCCAGGCGATCGTGTTACGGTCACCTGGAAGGAAAGGCATCCAATGCCCGAACGCCCCGAACGCCTGCTCGTGTCGTCCCTCTGCATCCTCCTCGCCATACTGGTGATCGCGAGCGTCCTGCTCGGCCCGCTCGTGACCGGCAGGATCGTGCAGCGAACGTCGGCCGACGCCATCGACCAGTTCAGGGGATCTGAAGGGGTCTCCCTCCTCATTGTGGTGCCGATCCTCATTCTCGCGGTCGCGCTATTTCGACATTCGAATCCCATCGGGCCATACCTCGCGCTGGCCGGAGCCTTGTTCTGCACCTATACCTACATTACCGTCATCGTCGGACAGGAGTATCTCCACTATGACGGAAATGTCGAACGGGCCTTTCCCCTCTATGCCGGGATGGTCGCCCTCGGAACGACCATTTCCGTGATGGCGTGGCAAGCAGTTCGCGAGGCTACCGCAGTCTCTGCTCCGCCAAAAACGCGAAGACGCATGAGTTGGGGGCTTATCGCCTTGGGGACCATTGTCGCCTTGATGTGGGCCGCTCAGATATGGCAGGTCTACCGAGGCGCCCCCGACACAGCGTATACAGAGAGTCCGACACTCTTCTGGACCATCAAACTGCTCGACTACGGATTCGTGATTCCTGTTGCATTCCTGCTTGCCGACGGCGTGCAGCGCGATCGTCACTATGCGTTCGAGGCAGGAACCGCACTGTTGTGCTTTTTCACCATCCTGGCAACTGGCATCACGGCAATGGCGGTGTCGACCATGCTTTCCCAAGGTAGCGCCGCACAGCTCCCGCTGATCATCGTGCTTTCACTCATAGTCGCGGGCTTCATCTTTGTCGATGCCCGATTGCTGGGCAGGATTGCCGCTGCCTGAGGCGATGAACGCCTGCCAAGGGGTTGGTTGCTCTCCCAGGACACAATCATTCCTCACCGGCCAGCAATCCTGCCAATGCATCACCCCTGCGCCACCTGCGCGAGATACCACGCCCGGTTGAGCGGATTGTGATCCGAGCGGTCCCGCTCCGGGACCGGCCCCGTGACCGGCGCGTACGATGCAAACGCCGTCGTCAGCACCCCCTCGCCGCGCGTCAGGCCCGCGAGACGTTGCTCCACTGCATGGACCTCCGCCGCCGGGATCGTCCCCACGATCCGCGCCGTCCTTCCGGACGCCTCCACTGCCTCGGTCGCTTCCGGCACCGCCCGGTTCGCCACCAGCACGGGCAGCGCGTCGCCCACCAGCGGCTCCGGCGTCTCCAGGTCGAAGCGGAGGATCGGCTCGCAGACGCGCGTGCCCGCCTCCTTCAACGCCGCCATCAGCACCAATGGGGTCAGCTTCCGGAAGTCGCCCGCCACCGTCACCGGCGAAGCGTAGGCGGTCTCCGTCAGCGTCACCCGGATGTCGCGGACCTCCCAGCCGTGCAATCCCTCCCGCAGCGTCTCGGAGATGGTCTCCTCGATCGCCACATAGAACGCCAACGGCAGCGCTCCAGAGGGGCGCCTGAAGACGATCCCCGAATCCAGCTCGCCGGGTTCGACCCGGATACCGACCGTGCCCGCGAACGGGTTTCCCGGCGCGCCCACGTGCTCGATCGCGTACCCCGTACCAATCGGACGCTCCACACAGACCACCCGCGACGGCGCGAACGAGACCTCCAGCCCGAAGTCGCTGGCCAGCGTCGCCGCCAGCACCTCCTTCTGCACCTCCCCGAAAAGGCGGACCGAGAGTTCGCGCCGCCGTTCGTCGTGCCGGAAACCGATCAGTGGATCGCTCTCTGCCAGGCACTGCAATGCGGCAAACAGGCCCGAGGAATGCGGGGAAACGACACTCTCCATCGTCGGACGACGAAACCCGGCCGCCCGGCGTCCTGGCTGCTCCCGCCCGATCCAGTCGCCAACCCGGGCGCTCCGCAGGCCATGCAGGCGCACGATCTCTCCGGCCGACGCCACCGCTCGCCCGTCGCGCTGATAGCGGTCAAGGGCTGTCACCCGTTCCTGCGCGATCTCAACAGCGCCATCCTCATCACGTCGCCCGACCCCGATCACCTGACGCAACGCAACGCTGCCATCGAAAAGGCGCACGAAGGCGAGCTTCTCGCCGGATGGCGTCCGCTGCACGGTGAAGACCGTTCCACTGAGCGGCGCGTCCGCATCCCCGGCGGCGGCGGGGAGCCAGCTCGAGATGCCGTCCAGCAGATCGGGCACGCCCGCGCCGGTAATCGCCGCACCCGCGAAGACGGGAACGACGATACCCGCCGCGACCTGCTTCCGCAGATGCCAGCTCACGAGATGCGAGGAGACGTTGCCATCACGGGTGATGAACGCATCGACGAGGTCGGCGCCCATGCGGTCCAGCGAGAGCGCATCGAGCACATCGGGGCATCTACGGATATCCGTAACCGGGCGCGGAATGGCCTCGGCAGCGCGCGTTCCGGCATTCCGGACCTCGGTCATGGGCACAACACGCAGGCCGAGAAGGTCCCGGATGTCGTCCAGCACGGCATCCACCCGCGCGCCGAGGCGGTCGATCTTGTTGACGAAGACGACCATCGGCAGCCCGAGCGAGCGCACGGCCCGCGCCAGGCGGCGGGTCTGCGGTTGCACGCCCTCCACCGCCGAGATGACGAGCACAACGGCATCAAGCGCGAGCAGGGCGCGTTCGACCTCCGCGATGAAATCCGCGTGGCCGGGAGTGTCGATCAAGTTGACGTGGAGACCGCCGAGCGTGAACGCAACGACGGCGGAGCGGATGGTGATGCCGCGCTGGCGTTCGAGGTCGAGCGTATCGGTCTGGGTGGTGCCGCGATCGACGCGGCCAATGGCGTGGATGACGCCGGTTTCAAAGAGGATACGTTCAGTCAGACTCGTCTTTCCGGCGTCGACGTGCGCCAGAATCCCGAGGTTCAGGGGTGTCGGCATGCAGCAGCGGTCCTCGTTCGAGAATCAGGGGGGTCGTGGGGATTCTCGTGAGTCGGCGCATGGGACCATCCTTCCTGAATGTGACGAAGCCGAAGACGCGAACCTGCGCCCTCATGGGGCCGGTCCGCATGTCATCCTAGCGACTCAAGGGAGATCTGGCAACCGCGCAATCAGGCCGCGCGCGGTTTCAGAAGGTCACGCAGATCCGCATTGGCAGGCAGGGTCGGAAGGGCATCCAGGTCGGAGGTCGAAACGTACAGGACCTCGAAGCCAACCGCCTCGCCATCGGCATCAACGTCGATATAGACCGAATCCGACAGTGCGACGGTGTCTTCAATCGGGTGCGTCGAGAACCGGATGTAGAGCGCATCTGCTTCTCGATCGTACGTCACGGTCGGGCTGCTCATCGTTTTCCTCGCAATCGAACAACGGTCAGTACGCGAGTGGTTCCGTCCTCTTCAGCAATGACAATGCGATACCGACCAGCCTCGAAGATCGGCATCGTCCATCCCCGTCGAGTCTGAACCCCTGATCCCGCGCAAGGCGTCATCGGCAAAATTCCATCGTAACGAGGAAACGGCGGTTTCACCATCGGCAGTGCGAGGAAGCATCACGCGCTCGCTGGCTCACCAATGATAGCGATTCGGCGACAGATGGATCGTCCAGCACCCGGCTCATCGTGGCGACTCTGTGTGCCTGGCGAAGAGCGTCTTCTCCAGCCGATCGCGCAGATAAACCGCCGTTCCGGGCAGCCGATCGCGCCGCTCTCATCCCTACCAGCGCGCGCCCAGTGTTCCCGCGATCCGGGGAATATCCCAGGAGGAGATGCGTTTCGATCCGTCCCAGCACCTCCGCGGCAAGCACTCTGCGAGGGTGAGGTTTCGCCCCGGTGTCATCGCCGGGAGCAACACGCATGCATCACCAGAAAGGACCGTAGCCATGCCCAAGACGACTACCCAGACTCAGGACGACCTCCGCGACCAGTTGATCGCGGGACTCCAGGAAGATCTCGCCCGTGAGTACAAGGCAATCATCCAGTACGTGATCTTCAGTCAGAAACTCGACGGCGCCCGCTACATGGATATCGCCGAGGAGCTGGAAGTCCATGCCCACCAGGAGCTGGACCACGCCATCGCCATCGCCAAGCAACTCGATTACTTCGGCGCCTATCCGGTGCACGAACCAAAACCGGTAGAGGTCTCCGAGGAAAACGAAGGGATGCTCTGGGCCGACCTCCGCGCCGAGGACGACACGGTTGCCAACTACCAGCAGCGCATCATCCAAGCCCAGGAAGCAGGGGAATTCGCGCTCGCCGAGATCCTGCAGGAAATCATCCGCGAGGAGCAGGATCACCAGATCGACCTCGCGTCGGCACTGGGGGTTGTGCCGGATCCGCGCAGCCGCAAGAACGAGGGGGCCGGGGCATCCTGACCCCGGCTCATACGCCGCAGGCCGTATCGGAATGATCCCGTACGGCCCGCAATGCCCACGACGCAATCCCGGTCAGGCGGCCAGGATCGAGAGCACGGCGTTTGCCATCGTCGCCATGCCGGGTGCCATGCCCTCTTCATCGATGTCGAAACGCGGATGATGATGACCCCATACGATCCCGCGCTCCTCGTTCCGCGTCCCCACATTGAAGAAGCAGCCGGGGCGCGCCTCCGTGAAGTACGAGAAGTCCTCGCCACCCATGCCGACCGTCGCCTCGTGGACGTTCTCCTCGCCGACCACCTGGATCGCCGCCGCCCGCACCAGCTCGACGACGGCCGGATCATTGACGATGCTCGGCGCTCCGAAGATGTAGTCCGTCGTCACGGTCGCGCCGAACGTGGCGCCAATGCCCTCCGCGACCTCGGCCAACCGGCGGGAAAGATGCTCGCGCACCTCGTTACGGATCGTGCGCACCGTGCCGCGCAATTCGGCAGTGTCCGGAATCACATTGAAGGCCTCGCCCGCCAGGAACGCCGTCACCGAAACGACCGCGGCATCCATCGGGTCCGTCTCGCGGGATACGAGGGCCTGCAACGCCAGCACGATCTGCGATCCGACAATGATCGGATCGACGCTCTGATGCGGCTCGGCTGCATGGGAGCCCTTGCCCTGGATCCTGATAGAGAAGGCATCCGGCGCGGCATTGGACGGCCCTGGCCGGAGATGGATCTCACCGGTCGGGATGCTGGATGCGACGTGAAGCCCCAACACGACATCGACGTGCGGATGCTCCAGCACGCCCTCCGCGATCATGCCCTTCGCCCCACCTGGATCGACCTCCTCGGCGGGCTGAAACAGGACCTTCACCGTGCCCGCGAACTCGCCACGACGATCCATGAGGATACGACTGAGGCCCAGCAGCATGGCGGTGTGCGCATCGTGCCCGCAGGCGTGCATCACGCCGGGATTCTGGGAGACATACTCGACCGCGTTCTCCTCAAGGATCGGCAACGCATCCATGTCGGCCCGGACCAGCACAACCTTATCCGGGTTCCCGACCGTCCCAGTCCCCCGAATCAGCCCGGTAATGCCGGTGACATTGATCCCGGTCTGCACATCCTCCACCCCGATCTGGGCGAGGCGCTGGGTCACGAACGCCGCTGTCTCGAACTCATGCATGCCAACTTCGGGATGCTCGTGCAGCCAACGACGGTCGGCGACCACACCCGGCAAAATCTCGTCCGCGTCATTCTTCAGCTGAACCGCCGTCACCATTGCGCTGCCAATCCCTTCTCACAGACCTGCTTCAGGCACCACCGAACGATCTATCCGACACGCTGGAAATACTCGAGCACGGTCTGCGTCATCGTGGCGACGCCGATGCCGAGGGCATCCTCATCGAAGTTGAACTTCGGGTGGTGATGATCCCAGATCAACCCCTGCTCCTCGTTTCGACTGCCGACGAAGAAGTAGCTTCCCGGCCGCTCGTTCAGGAAGTATGAGAAATCCTCGCTGGCCATCCACGGCTCCCCGGCGATGGCCTTGTCCTCCCCCACGACCGTGGCCGCCGCCCGCCGCACGATGGCCGACATGGCGGGATCGTTGATTACCGCTGGCAACGCCTTCGAGATCTCGAGTTCGATCGAGACTCCCATCGCTGCCGCCGTGCCCTCCAGGATCGCCACGATACGATCGTGGACAAGGCGCTGGGTCTCGTCGGAGAAGACGCGGAAGGTCGCCGCGAACTCCACCGAATCGGGGATGACGTTCGCCGCCTTGCCCCCATGGATGGTACCGACACTCAGCACGGCGGTATCCCGCGCGTTGACGTTGCGGGAGACAATCGTCTGGAGCTGGGTGATCATCGCGCAGGCCGCGACGATAGGATCGACGGCAAGATGCGGCATCGCGCCATGTCCACCCCGCCCCTGCACCTTGCAGGAGAAGAACTGGCCGCCAGACATCGTCGGGCCGTCCGGCGCGCTGACGGTGCCGACCGGCAGGGACTGCGCAAGATGCAGCCCGAAGACGGCATCCACATGCGGGTTCTCCAGCACGCCCTGCTGGATCATCCACTCCGCGCCGCCGGGGCCGGTCTCCTCGCTTGGCTGGAAGAGGACCTTCACCGTGCCCGCGAACTCGCCACGCCGCTCCATCAGCATCCGGGTGGTGGCGAGCAGCATGGCCGTGTGCCCGTCGTGCCCGCAGGCGTGCATGACGCCGGGCACCTGCGACCGGTACTCGACATCGTTCTCCTCGTCGATCGGAAGGGCGTCCATGTCCGCCCGCAGGAGGACCACCTTCCCGGCGCCGGGTCCGACGCCGGTCCCCTTCACGAGGGCGGTGACGCCGGTCTCGCTGATGCCGGTGCGGATATCCTCCACCCCGAGCGCCTGCAGGCGTTCGATCACGAACTTGGCGGTCTCGAACTCGAACATGCCGAGCTCCGGATGCTCGTGCAGCCAGCGCCGGTCGGCCACCAGTCCTGGCATGATCTCGTCAACGTCGGCCAGCAGGGTTCCCATGTCGATTCATCCTTAGGTGATGCGGTGTGCCAAGGTCACTGTCGCGCATGCTACCAGACCTCACCTGCTACAAGAATCCGCCAAGCCCGCTACATCCGGCGTCGCGCCCAAGCAAACGCCTGCCCGACCTGGTTGGCCCGTGGCATGCTTCACCGAACCGATTTCCTGGATGGAGGCGCACCGCATGCCACTCGACCACACGCACCACCACCACCACTACGCCACGACCGTGACCTGGACCGGCAACACCGGGGAGGGCACGGCAACCTATCGCTCCTATGAACGCGCCCATGACATCACCGTCGAAGGCAAGCCGGCAATCGCCGGGTCGTCCGACGCCGCGTTCCGGGGCGACCCGGCACGGTGGACGCCGGAGGACATGCTCGTCGCCTCGGTCTCCACCTGCCACATGCTTTGGTATCTCCACCTCGCGTCGCAGGCAAAGCTCGTCGTCGTGCAGTACATCGACCGTGCGGAAGGCGAGATGATCGAGGAAGCGTCCGGATCGGGGCACTTCACCGCCGTCACGTTGCGCCCGGAGATCGTGCTCGCCGCCGGGACGACACCGGAGCAGGTGGAACGCGCGTGGGCGCTTCACCACGATGCCCACGCGCTGTGCTTCGTGGCGAACTCGGTCAACTTCCCCGTGACAACGGCGGGCACCATCACCATCGAGGACGCCTGACCCCGACCATCACCAGTCACGGCGGACGACGGCGACGGTCACGATCTCCTCGGCGGCATCTGTGACCGGCGTCCCGTCGTAGTCGCCGAACTGCGCCTCCACCACGAAGCCCGCCGCGTGGAGACGGGCGTTCAGCGCCTCCACCGAAAGGAAGCGGAAGGTCGCGCGATCCACCCGCAACGGCGTGCCATCGCGCTCGCACGTCGATTCGGTGAACGTCACCAGATCCCCGGTGACATCCTCGACGTGATAGATCATGCGAAGTTGGCGGCCGGCCGGATCAACCACATCGAACGGGTGCTCCGGCGTCCACGTCTCCCATTCCCGCGCCAACGGGTTCCGCGTATCGAAGACGAAGCGCCCACCCGGCTTCAATGCCCGCGCGATCGCCGCCAGCGAGCGGTCCAGTTCCTCATCCGTCGCGAGGTACTGGAAGCCGTGACTCGCCATGATCGCGACATCGAATCGGGCGCGATCGGCGATGGCATCCGCCTTGGCCTGCCGCCACGTAATGCCATCCACCCGCGAGGCGACCGCAATCATCCCCGGATCGGGGTCGATCCCGACGAGATCGCCCGCGTAGCCAGCCGCCCGCGCCCGGTGCAGGAGACGCCCCGTGCCGCACCCGATGTCGATCGCCGCGTGCGTGCCCATCACGCCTGCGAGGAAGAACGCATCGCTACGCGACCACGGGTTCAGCGTGTCGTAGAGTTCGGCCGCCTGCACGTCGCTGTACATCCTCACCCTTCCCCATCGTCGCCGGAACGCGGATCACCAGCGGACCGCCAGCGGACCGCCCACCGACCGGTCGTGAACACCCGGCAATCTCACGACAAGTCGGGCATCGCTCCACCACGCCATGGTAAACCGGTTCCGGGCTCCCTTCGGGCCGCCGGAACGACACACGCAGTCAACGACCCCAACGCTGGGCAAAGGAGGGTGCTTGCATGCCGATGACACAGCCGCACGCCATACTCGACGAGTGGCGGACCATCCTCGGGGCGAATCCCCGGCTCGGGGATCGTGCGGAGGGACGGGACCTCTGGCCGGTGACGGCGGAGTGTGGGGCATCCTGCATGCTCAAGCGCCTCGGTCCCTGGCGCAACCTGCCCCTGGCCGATGAAGCCCGCGTCCTTGCGCACCTCAGCCGGTGCGGAATCTCCGTGGCCGAGTTCATCCCCACCGATCGCGCATCCCTGTACGCGGGAGAGCTCGCGGAGTGCTTCGTCCTGATGCCACGCCTGGAACAGGATGCGTTCGATGCCGCCGAGGTGATCGCGCACGAAACTGCCATCGGAAATGCGGTTGCCCGCCTCCACCTCGCGCTCGCACGCTACCCGTGGCCCGTGAACTCGTACACCGAGGATCTGGCCGGAGCACTCCACCGCGACCTGATGCTGCCGCCGGACCTCGTCGCAGCCCATGCCCATCACCAGAAGGAGATGATCGCGCATCTGGCCTCCCTCCCAGTCCAGATGATTCACGGCGATCTCACGCCGGACAACATCCTGCTGCGCAAACCGGGGATCGTTTCGGGGTTCATCGATTTCGACCATCTGCCGACTGGCCCGCGCCTCTGGGACATCGGCAAGTACCTGTCCCGCCGGATCAGGCTACGTTGGCGGGGGCACCCCGTGGACGATGCCACGCGGCTCGCCCATCTCACCAGCTTCCTCGCCGGCTATCACCAGCTGAACCCGCTCACTCCGAACGAGATCTCGGCGCTGCCAGCGGCCATCGCGGCTGGCAACTTCCTTGAGGCCAGCTACCACGCGGAGATCTCCGCCGGAATCCTCCCCCGTCGCCGCATGCCCGATCACGATGCGGTCCTGGCCGACACGATCGAAGCGGCGCGATGGCACCTGACCCACGACCACCACGAGTCCATCGCCGCCGCGGTGCGTGCCGGAACCGCGTGACACGCGCCCCTTCCCCTCCCACGAGCAATCCGGGACAATGCGCTCCTGCGACCGCCGATCCCCGACAGGAGCTATCCCCTGATGACCGACACCACCCTCCCCACGCTCGATTGGCATGACCTCGGCACCCCGCACGGCAAGGGATTCACCGACACCCTCCGCCCCTACGACCGTCTGCCCGGCCGCGCCGAAGCGCTGGTGCCGGAAGCCGTCTGGGACCTCAGCCGCATGGCATCCGGCCTCTTCACCCGCGTCCGCACAAACGCCACGACCATCGCGGTCCGCTACACACTCGGCCTGCCCGAGCTCGGCATGACCCACATGCCCCCGACCGCCGTCTCCGGCATCGACCTCTATGCCGACACGCCGGACGGCGACACCCACTCCCGCTGGATCGCGGTGGCTCATCCGGCCACGTTCCCGAACGTGGAAGCGCTGCTCGCCGACGGCATCGACGCCGGGGAGCGCGACTTCACCCTCTGGTTCCCGCTCTTCAACCGGGTGGAATCGGCAGAGATCGGGCTAACCCCCGGCGCATCATTCACGCTGCTGCCGGAAGACGAAACGCCGCCCATCGTCTACTACGGCACCTCGATCATCCACGGCGCGTCGGCCTCCCGCCCCGGCATGACCGTCTCCGCGCAGCTCTCGCGCCGGCTCGGACGCCGCGTGCTCGGTCTCGGCTTCTCCGGCAACGGCAAGATGGAGGTCGAGCTCGCCGAGCTGATCGCGGAGATTCCGGCCGCCGTCTACGTGATCGACTGCCTGCCGAATATGGACGCCGATCTCGTCGCGGAACGGGCGCTCCCCTTCCTGGAGGCCCTGCGCGCGAAGCGGCCAGACACCCCGATCCTGCTGGTGGAAGACCGCACGCTGGAGCACGCCTGGGTGGTGGCCCTCGAACGCGAGAAGCACGCGGCACGACGGGCGGAACTCCGCGCGGCCTACGACGCGATGATCGCGCAGGGTGACACGCACATCACCCTCATCCCGGCGGAGGGCCTGCTCGGCACGGACGGCGATGGCACGGTGGACTGCTCGCACCCGACGGACCTCGGCTTCTTCCGCCAGGCCGACATCCTGGAGCCGGTCCTGCGAAGCCTGATCGACGGATAGCGACCGCCTGAATCAACAAAATCAATCCGATCATTGACAATAGTATTTCTCAGGCTATCCTGATTGAACGATCCTTCGATCCATCCTCAGGATATGCTCTGTGCATGACACGCATCCCACCCGCATCGAAGACCTCTCCGGCGAGCGCCATCCGATCTGGGCATTGCTCGCCGGGAACCTCGTCTCGGGGCTGGGCAACACCTTCAGCATGCTCGCCATCCCGTGGTTCGTGCTCGCGACCGGCGGCAGCGCCAGCCAGACCGCCCTCACCGTCGCGGTCGGCACCATCCCCTACGTGCTCGTCGGCATCTTCGGCGGCGCGATCGTCGACCGGGTCGGCCCGAAACGCGCGGCGATCGTCTCGGACCTCTTCAGCGGCGGCTCGACCGCGCTGATCCCGCTGCTCCACGCCACGATCGGCCTCACCTTCTGGCAACTGCTCGTGCTCGTCTTTCTCGGAGCCTTCCTCGACGGTCCGGGCAGCACCGCCCGCCAGGCACTCTATCCGGACCTCATCCATCGCGCCGGCATGGATGTGGAACGCGCGAACACCTGGTTCACGCTGACCAATCGCATCGCCGGGGTGCTTGGCGCGCCGCTGGCCGGCGTGCTGATCGCGGCGACCGGCGCGACGACGTTGCTGTGGCTGAACGCCGCCAGCTTCGCGGTCGCCGCTGCCATCACCATGGTTGCCATCCCCGATCTCCGGACCGCTCCCCTCGGCTCCAGCGATCCCGAAGCGGCCAGCAGTCCCTTCCGCGCCTACCTGCGCGACGTGCGAGATGGCTTCCACGTCCTGATGGGCAACCGGCTGCTGCTGGCGTTGATGGCCTCGATGACGCTCGGGACGCTGCTGGCGGAGCCGATCTACGGGGTGATCCTGCCGGTCTACGCGAACGAGATCCTCGGGAGCGCGGCGCAACTGGGGTTCATCTTCGGGGCGCTCGGGGCAGGGTCGATTGTCGGCAACGTCCTGTACCTGGCGCTCGTGAACCGCCTCTCCCGGGGGACGATCCTGATCGGCGGTTTCGCGATCCGTGCGGTCTGCTTTGCCATCTTCCTGACGATGCCGCCGTGGTGGGCCATCGCGATCGCGATCTTCTTCGGGGCGGTGGCGCTGGAACCGTGCAACCCGATGGTGATGTCGATCTTCCAGGAACAGGTGCCGGCCGGGATGCGCGGTCGGGTGTTCGGGGCCCAACGCGCGGTGGCGGCCTGCGCCTTTCCGGTGGGACTGATGCTCTACGGCGGCCTGCTCTCCGGGATCGGGGTCGAGCGGACGCTGGTGATCTTCGTGGCGCTGAATGCGCTCGTGCCGCTGGCGATGATCCTCCAACCGGCCCTGCGCTCCATCACGAAACCCCTCCCGGCCCGCGTTGTCGCCGCCCCGATCACCGACTGACCGCCGCGATCCACCGCAACTCGACCCCGACTCCGGCGTTTACGATCATGACCGGCACGCATGGCCGGACAGGATCGACCGCCAGGACGCAGCGACGGGCGTCTGGCTTCTCGATTCGGTCTCCCTCGGGATGGGGTAACACCCCTCCACCCCTTCCCTCACACGGAGGCCGCCGGACGCACGTCCGGCGGCCTCCCTGCGTTCCGACCGTAACCACTTCCGCACTCGTGCGTATCCATTCCCAGCAAGTACGATCACCACACGACACGACGCGCATGGGGAGGGCACAGTGGGAGCAGACGCGATCGCGCGGGTGACACAACACGTCCGCCTCGTCGCGCCCACCGATGCGCCGGACGCGCCGGACGCCATCGACCGCGCCGACATCCTCGCCGCGCAGCGCGACCCCGCCGCCTTCGCC
Source organism: Thermomicrobiales bacterium (assembly GCA_049840815.1). Taxonomy (GTDB): domain Bacteria; phylum Chloroflexota; class Chloroflexia; order Thermomicrobiales; family UBA6265; genus JASGDN01. The sequence goes on from JASGJI010000004.1 coordinate 86,367, forward strand.
CCGCTCTACGAACGCTATGCCCCCGCCGTCCGGGGCTACTGCCTGCGTCGCCTCGGCGATCCGGAGGCCGCCGCCGATGCCGCCTCCCTGATCTTCGTCCGCGCCCTGCAACGCCTGGACACCTTCCAGCCAAACCGGACGGGCACATCCACCGTCCGCTCGTGGCTCTTCGCCATCGCCCACAACACCATCGTGGACACCCACCGCCGCAATGCCTTCAGAGCGCATCGCTCGCTGGATGCCCCCTCCGCCGCCCGTGACGGCCCGACGCCTGCCGACCGCCTCGCCACGACGGACCGCACGACGGACCCGGAAGATCGCGCCCTCGCGCGGGAGACGGTCGAGCGCGTCCGCGCCGCGCTGACCCGCCTGCCGGAACGCCAGCGCCAGATCGTCGAACTGCGGATGGCCGGCCTCACCGGCGGCGAAATCGCCTCCGTGCTCGGCATGACGCCTGGCGCGGTGAAGGCCGCCCAGTTCCGCGCCTTCGGCACCCTCCGCCCCCTCCTCGACGACACCGCACCCATCATCCCCACCCCGGAGGCCGCCGATGCCACCCCCACCCACTGACCCCACGCCGGACGCCTTCGACGCGTGGCTCGATGCGCTCTTCAGCGCCCCACCGTCACCACCGGATGGAATCGACAACGCACCGGAGGCCGCCGCCCGCGAGTTGCGCATCCTCGCCGCGCAAACGGACGCCATCGCCCTCCCATCTGCCTCGTGGAAGGAGATCCTCATGAGCAGCCAGACCGCCACAACCGCTTCCGCGCCGTCATCGTCGCCAGCGTCCGCACGCCTTACCCCGGCGCGAATGAGGTGGACGACGACGCTGAACCGCATCGTCTCCATCGCTGCGATCCTTGCCATCGTCCTCGCCGGCGTCGCGACGGCGTGGGTCTCCCGCGATCGCCTCGGCTTCGGCGACGGCGATCAGCAACCGACCCTTCAGCTCGCCGCCTCCCCGGCCAGCACCGTCACCTGCACCACGCGCACGCTCTCGCAGGAGGAAGCGGACCGGATCGTTGCGGCGTATCGAGCGCAACCGCAATCGACTTCGGCCAACTACACGCTGAGCGACAAGCCCGTCTCGGAAGCTGACACGAACGCCGCAACGACTGTCCTCGTCGCATCGTTGAGTTGCCCGGACGGGGACCCTGACACCAATCGCCTGCTCTGGCACTACAGCACGTATACCGATGACTACTTTGCTGGCGTCTACCTGACGAGCAGCCCCGCCTGGATGGCGGATCAGCTCACACGCGAGAAGTCGGAACTCGAACCGATGTCTCGACTCCTTGCCCCGCTCACACCGGCTGACTACATCGTGGACAGCAACGATCCTGCAATCCAGCGGCACCTCATTTCCAGCCCCAACCTGGGGACCTATGCCGTCATGCCAGACCAGTTCGTCGCGTTTGCCGACGGACGGATCGGAGTGCCGCTCCTCCTTGCCATCCCCGGCGGCGCCTCCGCCTACAGTGGCTATATCACAACGCTCATGGTGCCCTTTGTCTTCTTCGAGCGCGTCGATGGGCACTGGCTCCTCGACACCACGACCGGCGTCTGCCCGAAGGACTGCAGCCAGGCCGAAGCCCGCATGGACGTCTACATCGACTACTATCGAAAAATCTCCACCGTCATCGGCTCGCCCGTCGCGTCACCGGAGGCGACGCCGGAATCCTGAGCGCCATCCCCAGGCAACCTTCACGGTTCCGGTGATACCCCCTGCCGCCTCCCTGCGTTTACCCTGACACGCGACGAACCACGTCCCCGTCCATCGCGCGGCGCACGCCCCCGGCCATCCGCCGGTTCGGCCCGCGATGGACGCCGGGCATCCGGGAGACCGGGACACGCAGCCGTCGCGGGGATCAGCGTGAGGGCAGCCAGTGGCGGGAGCGACGAGCCTGATGCAGCGACGTCATCGACGGAAGGATGCGGACTCCCCACCCGGTGAGTGTGGCTCCGCCGCGCCCCGGCTCGCGCCTGATGTCGCACCCGCGTCCACCGATCTTCGCGGGGGCGCACCATCCGATGCCGCGCTCGTCCGCGCCGCCCAACGCGATCCGCTTGCCTTCGCCCCGCTCTACCAACGCTATGCCACCCCGGTCTACCGCTACTGCCTGCGCCAGACCTCCGATCCAGAGACCGCCGCCGACCTTACCGCCCAGATCTTCACGAAGGCGCTCGAGGCCCTTCCCCGCTTTCGCGTGCGTGACGATACGGACACGTTCGGAGCGTCGGGCACAACCCTCCGCTCGTGGCTCTTCGCGATCGCCCACAACGCGATCGTCGACGCCCGCCGCCGCGAGCGTCCGACCCAATCCCTGCACGCGATCGCCCCGCACGCCGACGAGCGCCGGCGCGGGGATGCCCCGCTCGATGCCCTTGCCGATCCCGGTATCGGGCCGGAGGAATTCGCCGTCCATCGCGACGAGCTGGGACGCCTGGTGGCGGTGCTCGACCGGTTGCCGGAGAGCCAGCGCCAGATCGTGGAACTCCGCCTCGCGGGCCTCACCACCGCCGAGGTCGCCGAGGCACTCGGCCTCACCCGGCCCGCCGTCAAGGCCGCCCAGACCCGCGCTTACAGCCGCCTGCGCGACCTCCTCGAACCACCAGAGCCCCAGCCCCCGTCCCCGGACGGCCCCCAGCACCCGTCCCATCCCGCAACGTCCTCCGCCGAGGAGGTGTCCCAATGACGGACGACATCCAGCGCATGAACGAGCGATCGCCTTCATCCACCCCCCCCGGCCAGCCAGCCCGGACCGACGCGCTCCCCTCGCGGGACGCTGACGCCCTGGATGCCTGGCTCGACGCCCAGGCGTTGTCCTCCCACGACGGGGCACCTGCCGCCCCAGCCCCTGCATGGGGTCAGAACGGGCAGTGGGTGCGCTCGAAGACCGGTGACGCCTCCCTCGCGGATGCGGCCAGCCGGTTCCACGCGCGATTCGCCGCCGCCGAGGAGGCGGAAGCGCCTCCGACACCGGTGGACGCCATCTGGGAGCAGATCATGACAACAGCCCACCTCACGCCCGCATCCCCTCCACCACCCGTCCCACTCGCATCCCGCGCGAGCAATCCGCCCGCCCGACCGGAACGGCATCCGTTCATGCAGACGGTCGGCTCGCACCCGGCCTTGACGGCAGTGCTGGTGGCGGCCGTGCTGGCCCTGATGGTGCTGGTCTTCCGCGAGTTCGACCGGAACCGCTATCCGACGATCATCGACTACGGCCCTGCCGCGCTCGTCACCGACGGCTCCGCGACGCCATCCAGCTCCCCCGCCACCAAGTCCGCGATCCAGCTCAGCACGCCGGACGCGAACGGCTGCATCATCCGCACCCTGTCGCCGGAAGAAGAAGCAGTCATCGCGAATCTCTCCGCGCTGCCAACCCCGGACTACACGGTCACCGGCCCGCTCGACGATGAGGCAATCACGCGGGATGCCGCGACCGCCTGGGCCAGCGCATTCGGTTGCAATGATGTACCGCTGGCCAATGATCAGGAAGCCGGTGCCGTCTCGCTCCTCCTCCTGGCCACCGTCCGCCAAGGCCGGTTGCCTGAGACCAGGATTCCCCTCAACGAGCAACGGCTCACGGTCACAGAAGCGCTCTCCTCGACGTTGGTCGAGCAGAACCCAACGCGCTACATCGTCGATTCAAACGACCCCGCGATGGCCCCCTGGCTCGGTACTGCTGGCAACGGTCGCCAGTACGTGATCCTACCGCAGGACATGGTGCGCTTCGCGGATGGGCGCATCGGCGCACCGATCAAGCTCGCGCGTCCGGGCGGCGCCGGCACGACAACGAAGGACTCATACATGAGTCCGCAGACGGTGACGTACGTCTTCTTCCGGCAGGAGGGCGGTATCTGGCTGATCGATGAGCAACTGTCGCTCTGCACCTGGAAGTGCGACGAGTACTTCGCAGCCCGCCAGCGCGACATCGACGCCGACCGGGCCCCCAACGGCTTGTCCACGCCCGTCGCACGCCCGGAGGCGACCGCAACCAGCACGATGAGGACCGGTGGCGACAACCTGCGCCCTGGAACGGAGACACCAGATGCATCGCCCGCCTCTCCTGCGGCGGATGTCTGGCTCCAGCCAATCGCGCTGTCCGAATGCACGACCCCGCTGAGCACCGCCACCGCCGACAACGATCGCGCTGCGCTGCTCGCCCGCCAGTACATCGCGTGCGTCGATGCGGGGACGCCCGCTTCGGCCATCGCCCCCCAGGTCTTCTCCACGAGCTTCCTCGAACGCCATCCTGAAATGCCGAACGATCAACTCACCACCACCGATGCGGACATTGACCGCGGGGAGGCCATCTCGACCGTCGTCGCCAGCGCCAACCCGACGATCATGGTGATGGGCATCCCTGGTGCCGACGATCAATCCTCTCGCACGCAGGGCTTCTACGAAGTCTTCCTGCCCCAGCAGAACACGATCCAGCTCGACAACGGGCAGTTCGCGATCCCGATGTCCATCGCCTTCACCGACGAGGCGCGGGCGACTGCGGCTGCCACGGCCGTCGCTCAGGGTGACGATACCCCCTACACGGTTGCCGTCGTCGTCTTCACCGTGCAGGACGGCAGCCCGCGTATCGATGACCTCCTGCTGGCCTGCATCGCCAACTGCGATGGCTTCTGGGAGCAACAACGGTCACAGGTCGGGACGCCATCGCCGAGCAACGAGCAGATCGCAACCGAGGCGACAACAGCCACCGCCGTTGCGGAGGCGAAACTGCCGATCCCGGCCAGCGAATGCGTCGTACCCACTGTCGCAGCGGGCAGCGAATCGCTGCCGGAGCGCCAGTACGCGCCACCGCTGAAGCCCACGGATGCCAACGCAACCGCCGTCACCTCCGATGCCCGCGCCGGTATTGCCTGTCGCGACGCCGCACCATCCGAGAACATTGATGACGTTCTCGCCCCCTTCGAGACCGAGCGCTTCCGCAACGAGCGTACGCCCGACGACTACCAGCCCCCGACGACGGAGCAGATCGAGGCCAGCAAGCGTATCTCGGCCTATCTGGAAGGCCAGGGTGTCACCACGTTCAGCGAACGCGCCCCGGCGGACGTGGTCGATCCCGGTGTGAGCGACTGGCCGGGCGTGATGGGACCAAACGGTGAACTCGCCGACGTGACTCCTGGCTGGTACACCGTTCCGATGCCGGGCGTCGCGGTCCAGTTCCCGGATGGCCGCATCGGGATTCCGATGATGCAGATGATCACGAACGACGACCTGTGGGCACTCCATCAGGAGCAGGCTGCCACGCAAACCGGCGGACTCTGGGTCTTCGCCAAGGTCGGTGACACTTGGCTACTGGACGAAGGTCTGGCCCTCTGCATCGGCGATTGCGAGACATTCTGGCAGGATGCCGCCGCACCATCCGGGGATAGCCAGTGGCTGCGACCGGTCAGCGCCAGCGAATGCCAACCCGTCTCCGCCTCGACCTACCGGGAGTACGTCCGCCCGCGCGACGACACCATCGTCAACACGCAGGGCCGCCCCGATGTCGCCCGCCAGAGCCGGACATGGGTAGCCTGCTCGCCCAACGGCTCCCGCACCAACACGACCATCGATCAGCAGTTCGAAACCCAACGCTTCGCGGATGAAGGAGGAATCGTCCATCCCCTGACCGACGAGCAGATCAGCCGGGCCAAGAAGCTTTCGGCGCACTATGCGGACGCAGGCTACCAGATCTTCCAGCGCGCGCCGGAGGGCATCGACCTTGTCGCGGGCAGTTCGGCACAGATCGCATCCTTCGACGGTCTGGACGTCACCTACGCCTACATCTTCCAGCCAGATGATGCGATCGGATTCGCTGATGGCCGTGTAGCCATCCCCGTCACGATCCTGCTGGCCGACGGCGGCGGCTGGACCGCCATGGAAGCCCAACCAGCGCACGCGACCCTGCTCACAATCTGGGCGCAGGTCGGGGACACATGGCTGCTCGATGAGACCCTGCCAATCTGCATCGGTGATTGCGCGGAGTTCTGGGAGCTCGCGCCAACCCTCCAGCCCGCCATAGTCGGCCCCGTCCTGAGTCTCTGGCTGATGGCCTTCACGATGAGCGCCACCACCCCGGAAGGGACCCCGCAGGCGATCCCCCTCGCCACCCCGTCGGCTTCAGACACCGACCTCGCGTACTGGCTCGCGAGACCAAGCGCCGGAGTCTGCAAGCCACCCACCACGGCGGGAGCGACCGGGCTCCCCGAGCGCGAATATCTGCCGTGGACACAGGCCGATGCATCCACAGGGGAAGCGGTGTCCCTCACCGATCGAGCGCGCCTCGCATGCTCCAACAGTCAGGCGCTCATCCCGAATTCCGGTTTCTACACCAGCCGCTACGAGTTGCCTTCATCGCCCGGCAGCGCGGTCGACGCCGACGCCCTCGCGCGTATGCAGGAGCTTTCCGCCGCCATCCCGGAGCAAGACCCGGCTGCATGGGTCCGCCAGGGACAAACGAGCACGGCGAGTCCTACTGGCGACGCCACGCGACGGTACGCGGTGCTGCCGGCAAACGTCTATCGCCTGCCGGACGGGCGATACGCCGCCATTCCCGTCACGGTGGCCACGGATCCATCGGCGATTGAGGCGGACGCCTATCTGGCCTTCCCCATCGCGATCTACGCCCGGTCCGGCGATACGTGGCAGCTGGATGAGCAGGTCACCGTCTGCCTTGGGGACTGCGAATCGTTCTGGAGCGGGTTCCACGTCATCGACAGCCCGGCGGTTCCCCCGATACCACCAGCCTCCCCCGTCGCCTCCGGGATCATCCCCATCGACCGGCGGGCGCTCGCCGTCGCCTGATCGCACACACGCGAACGCCGCCGGAGGACGAATCCCCCGGCGGCGTGCTTCATGTCGCGATCCGCGATGCCCGACGGCCTAATGGCGGTCGGCGATCGGCTCCCAGTGCAGGTCCGTCGAACCGACGAATTCCGACTGCGGCCGGATGAGGCGGTTGTGCTCCACCTGCTCCAGCACGTGCGCCGTCCAGCCCACCGAGCGGGCCACCGCGAAGGTCGGCGTGAACATGTCGCCCGGCAACCCGACCGCCGCCAGCACCGCCGCCGAATAGAACTCGACGTTCGTGTAGAGGCGTCGACCCGGCTTGCGCTCCTCCAGCGTCGCGAGGACGACATCCTCGGTCGTCTTGGAAAGCGCGAAGAACTCCGGCGTGCTCGCCGTCTGGGCGAGACCCCGCAGCACCTCGGCGCGCGGATCCTCCGCCTTGTAGACGCGATGACCGAAGCCCATCAGGCGATCGCCGCGATCCATCGCCGCCGTCACCCACGGCTTCACATTCTCCGCCGTGCCGATCTCGTTCAGCATGTCCAGCACCAGCGAGGGCGCGCCGCCATGCAGCGGCCCCTTCAGCGCGCCGATCGCGCCGGTGATGCAGGAGCAGAGATCGGATTGCGTGGAGGCGATCACGCGGGCCGTGAAGGTGGAGGCGTTCAGGCCGTGATCGGCCAGCAGGATCAGGTAGGTCTCCAGCGGCTTCCAGTGCTTCTCCTGCGGCTCCTCGCCGAAGAGCTGCCACAGGTAGTTCTGGGCGGTGTTGAGGTCGGCCCGGCCCTTGATCGGCTCTAGTCCCTGCCGCAGCCGGAAGAAGGCCGCGAGAATGCCGGGGATGCTGGCCGCGAGGGCGATCGCTTCGTCCTGATCCGGGGTCTCGTCGTAGACCTCCGGCAGCACCGCGCCGAGCAGGGAGACGCCGGTGCGCAGCGCGTCCATCGGCTTCGCATCGACCGGGAGCACCCGCAGGCCATCGATCACCGACTGCGGAAGGTAGCGATGCGTCGCCATCTTCTCATTGAACCGGACCAGCTCCTCTTCATTCGGAAGGTGACCGATCCAGAGCAGGAAGGCGACTTCCTCGAAGGAGGCGTGACCGGCGAGCTCATGGATGTCGTAACCACGATAGACCAGCCTGCCTTCTTCCCCGAAAACATGGCTCAGGGCGGTCGATGCCGCGACAACCCCTTCCAGGCCATTGGGCTTGGGATACTCGATGGTCGGGGCAGTACTGCTTGCGTTGGCCATGAAACGGAATCCTCCTCAGCGTCGTGGTGGATGGTGCAGACCGGTGGTGGTCGTCGTCGTTCGGCGCGGCGTGACCGTCATGGGCACCGCGATGGGGCTGTCGGCGATATCCCGGCGCGATGCGTGCGATGGTGCGGACCCTTCCGGCCACCGCGCCGCAGACACCAGTGCGAGGTTCGTCACCGGCTGCCGCGAACGATTGCCCGGTCATGCCACCGCACCGTTCGATCACACCGGCGTCCCCTCCAGACCTGGCATGCCTCTGTGTGATGAATCGTAGCACGCACGGGTCGCGGCGAGAACGGCAAATCGGGCAGGTGATAGCCATTCTCATGGTGAAAATCCCGTCTTCCCTGGATGGCCGGCACCCATGACCCAGCCGGACGGCCATTGTGACAACTTGACACAATCAAGCACCCCCTGTTAGAGTACGTACACCTCAGCCTTCCCTTCTGAGGCGGCCAGTGGCGGTCGTGGAGCTCCATCCCTCTACGGCCGCGGACTGGTTTTTTTGCGCCTATCGTCCCGCCGGATCGCGAGCATGCCCTCCACCCCAGCCTTCACGCCCGCCGCCCCGATCCCCCACGACGACGATCCCGCCGCAGCCGCCTCCCTCTGGGACACCATCTTCACCAACCAGCAATGCTGGCTCGATCGCCTCGCCACCGGCCTGCCCTACCCGCGCAACACACCATCGCCGGCCGCCACCGAGCGCCTCTGGCGCGACGGGGGACTCGAGGTCGCCCGCACCGGACGTTCCGGCGTCGTCATGGCGCGGGAATCGTCCCCATCGGATCCCCCGATCACACCGCACACCGTCGATCGCGTGCTCGCCTGGCTGCGCACGCGCGGCTCCGGCGATGTCCTCGTCTGGGCTGCGACCCCGCTGCCCGGTCTGGAGATCATGCTCCTTGCCCGTGGCGCACGCGATTCGTTCTCGCCACACTGGATGTGGAAACCGCTCGACCGCCCGGTGCCGTCGTATACCCTGCCCGCGCACGTCGAGGTCCGCATCGCCACCCCCGCCGACCGTGAGGAAATCCTCGCCAACCCCGCCATCCCCTACCTCGATGCCGACCAGCTGGGCACGATGCTCGCCCTCGGGCAACCAGCCACCCATGGTGGTCCCGCCGTGCGCGTCGTGATTGCACGGGAAGGCGGCCTCCTGCGTCGCAGCCGCATCCTCGGCATGGGCGCCATCAATATCGACGCCAGTGGTCCGGCCATCGCGGCAAACCTCTTCAATCTCGGGGTCGATCCCAGCGCACGAGGTCGCGGCGTCGGCACGGCCCTCACCCTCGCCGCCCTGACCGTCGCCCGGCAGGACGGCGCGATCGGGCTCGGCCTCAATGCCACGCCGGACGGCGAGCGCGTCTATCGCAAGCTCGGGTTCCGCTCGATCGGCTCCGGACAGACCTGGTTCATGCCCTCCGCACGCCTCCGCCACCTTCCGGACGCCGCGACCATCGCCTTCGCCGAGGCAGTCGGCCGAGGCGATATCCTCGGGCTCGACCCCACCCTCGCGGACATCCCGATGCTGCCGAACGGAGAATCCCCGGTCGTCTTCGCGGCGCGCTATGCCGGGAATGGCCACGCGGCGGAGACGATCCAGTGGCTCATCCGGCGTGGCTCGATGCCGGACATCGTCGCGCTGTGGACCGTCGGCCTGCGCGACGAAGCGACCGCCCTGATGGCCGATCCTCGCTTCCGCGACCGCCGTGCCGGCCAGCGCGCCACCACTCCCCTGCACGACGCGATCGACCGCGACGACCTCGACCTGGCCCGTGCGTTGCTCGCCGCCGGAGCGAACCGGCTCATCCGCGATGCGCAATACCACGGGACCGCCGCCGACTGGGCGAAGGCGCTCCACCGCCCAGCCATGGCGGCACTCCTCGCCGACGCGGACCGCACACGCCCGTCCTGACGATCTGGCGGACACAGGAGGGCGGGCATCCTGCGTGAGGATGCCCGCCCTCCTATTCACCATGCGTTAGGTCATCGGTCGGCGAGATAGTCGAGCGCGTCCCGATGCTCTTCAATGACTCTCTCGACTGTTCGCTTCATCTCTGGACTGAGCGTGATGCGCCCATCGACCACCTTGTTGAGCGTAAAGACGATGTCGTCCCCCTCGGCCAAGTGATAGCGTGCCATTGCCTCATCGGGAATAACGACAAAGTACGTATCATCCTGCTTCTGAATCCGCGTCGTGATCACACCGTCCTCCTTGGGCAAACCACTCAGGCCTCGGGCGTGAGGGGAACGGTCGCGTCCGGGTCCGGGTCGGAGACCACTGCCTCCGGCGCGGCATCCCCGTCCACCGGCACGCTCCGGCCGATCACGTCCTCACGCGGCGCGGAGGCAGTGACCGCCCCCGACCCGCCGGACGGCACACCCGTCTCCCGGTAGGAGACCTCGATCGTCCGCCGAACGGAGGGCAGCTCTTCGATGATCGCCGAGAGGCCGGACCGCATCTGCACGATCTGGGCGTCCGTCGGATTGCCGTCACGCACCGCTGGGAAGACATCGCGCGTCAGCCCCTGCCGCAACGTCATGATGAACGTCTCCACCTGCACCGCCAGTGACTCATCGAGCACGTAGCGATTCTGGTTGAAGGCATTGCCGAACGCGAAGGCCCGCTCCCCCACCTCGCCCCAGGCGTTCCACTGCAATGCCTCCGGCGTGAACTCCGTTGGCAGCACCAACGTCTCACCCGGTAGCAGCATCGGATTCACGACCGCCGCCAGGGCAACCTCCACCTTGGCGAGGTTGCCGTAAACGTCCGCCAGCGCCTCGCCCCGGCGCTCACCCCAGCGCCCGAGCGTCAGCCGCATCGTGCCGATCTCCTGCTGGAGGCGATCGAACTCCCGCTGGCGACGGTCCTCCTGCTCGCGCAGGGACCGTCCGACATCGTCCGGCATCCGCCGCACGTCGGTCAGCGCCGATTCCATCCGCGTCAACCGTGCATCGAAATCACGGGCGATGCTCGCCGTCTGCCGCAGTTCATCGCGGAACTCGTCCCGCAGGTCACGCAGGGCGGACCCGTCGAACCCATACGGCAGCGCCGCGTCCTGCGCCGGCCCTGGCACGACACGCCCGGTCGCGCCGCCGGTCCGCGCGATTGCCGGATCGACCATCACCCCCGGATCGCGCCCACTGACCGTCGATGCGGCCGGCCGGGCGACGAATGCGGAGACGGACTGCTTCAGCTGACGCGGCGCGGTCAGCCATTCCTGCACGTTCTCCTGTCCCGCCTCCCGCACAAAGAAGTAGCCGATGCCCGCCAACAGGGCGAGCACGACGATCAGAACCAACACCACCAGAACGGTATCCATGCCTCTTCGCCCCATGACGGTTCGCGGCCCCGGTCCGACACCCACACGGTGCCGATCATTCCGAGGCTGGACGCATCCTAATCATAGCGGCATGAACGAACAACCTCGTCATCCGGCCTGCCGCTCTCCGGAAGAACGTCCGCATTGGCATGGGCGTTGCATGAACGATCGTCACGGGCGCGGCACCTCCCCGCCCTGCATTATGGAAGGAGCCTGCCATGCCGAAGGACGACCTCGCCGGAAAGAACCTCGATCACGTCAGCCTCTCGGGCGATGACCTGAGCGACGCCGACCTCTCCCGCGCCTCGATGCGAGAGGCGTGGTTGCGCGGCACTCGCCTCACGGACGCGAACCTCGCCGAGGCAGACCTCAGCGGCGCCCATCTCGATACCGCCGACCTCACCGGCGCGAACCTGGACCATGCCAATCTCACGGGCGCCGATGTGCGCGGGGCCAGGCTCGAGCAGGCCGCCTCCACCGAGGGCACGGTCCTCGACGACACGCGAGGCCTGCCCGCAGACCATCACCCTGCCGCCCCGAGTGACCTCGGTTCACCCGGATCGGCATCTCCAAACACCCCGTCGAGATACTGATCCGTCTGCGTCACGATCTCAGCAAAGCAGTCGGCCTGTCCGGAAGCCACGGCCAGATCCTTCAGTTCGGAGACCATGCTCCGCAAGAGGGCCACCTGCTCCTGCCGGGTATTCGGCACATGACCAGAGAGTCCCCGGTGCCGCAACGCAACGTACGGCGGACGCGCACCGTGTTCCAGCACCCATCCCGCCGTCAACCGAAGCTGATCGACCGAGTCCAGATGCGACGCGATGACCCACGCATTCCCACGCACGATGCGTTTGGCAGCAATCACCGCCATCGCGAACCCAGTCCGCAGGGCGTCCGCAAACACCTCGTCGCGCTCACGATCCGAGAGCACCATTCGCTCCTCGACGGGAATGGGTTCATCCGTTCGATTCAACACTAGCCGCGCGTTCGCGGGCCGGACCGCAGAGGACGCCGCGTACCAATACCAGTCGACCTGGAACGGAATGCGACCGTCACCCCACGGAACCCACGCCAGCAGATACGCACCCCGTTTCGGGGCATTTGATGGCGCAGGCAATTCGAGCGACGTCTCCACCACGGCACGAGCGTGGAGCCCCGGATCGGTCACGATGTCGGCAATCCGGGCGTCATTCATGACGATGCCGATGTCGAGATCGCTCAGGTCATCGGATTCCCCTCGCCCCAACGATCCCTCCAGCCAGATCGCGAGAACGTCGGGATCGCTCGCAAGCTGGTCAACGATATGCGCCAGCAGAAGATCGCGATCCCGCGCATACCCTGCGGCAAATCCGCCAACCAGGCTGCGATCGTTCATGAGCACCCCTCAAACACGGACCGATTCTGTCCTTGGCCCGTCTCACCATACCGATATCGCCCTGCCGCCATCCGTCGGAGTTCGCGTCCATGCCAGCCTCACCCCGAATGCCCCTCGTGCAAGCCGCCCTGAACGGCGTCACCACTCGCGACACGCATCCCGCCGCGCCAATGACTCCGGATGATTTCGTCCGCGATGCCGCCGCGGTGGCCGCAGCCGGCGCAGGGGCGATTCATCTCCATCCACGCGACCCAGAAGGCCGAGAGACTCTCGATCCCACCATCGTGAACGACCTTGTGGCCCGGGTGAAGGCCGCATCCGGCCTCCCCGCCGGCGTCAGCACGGGAGCATGGATCGAGCCAGACATCGCGCGAAGGCTCGCCTGCATCCGGGCGTGGACCGCCCCCGACTACGCCTCCGTCAACCTCTCGGAAGCCGACGCCCTCCAGACGATGGACGCGCTGCTCACTGCCGGGGTCAGCATCGAAGCCGGACTGGCGACCGCCGAGGATGTGGAACTCCTCGCGGCATCGGGCTACGCAGACCGCGTCACCCACATCCTCGTGGAGCCCTTCGACGAAGACCACGATGGCGATGTCGCCGCCATCCTCTCCACCGCCCATGCCATCCACGCCGCTCTCGACCACCACGGGATCACCGCACCCCGCCTTCAGCATGGGAACGGTCCGGCCGCCTGGCCACTCCTGCGCGACGCTATTGCCCGAGGACTCGACACGCGCATCGGGCTGGAGGATACGGTGGTGGCCGACGATGGCACGCCGGCCACCAGCAACGCCACCCTGATTGCCGCCGCGATCAGCCCTGGATCATTTCGAGCAACCGGCTGACCTTGCGACACAATACATGGAAACGTGGACAGATCCCCTGCTCGTCTCCTACGACCAATCCCTGTCACCTCGCCATACACAAGGCCCCGGCGGACCAGTCCACCAGGGCCTTGCCTCGACATTCCCTCACACCGCGATCGGTCCGATCCCCGCGACCGCCTCCTGCCGGAAGCCCCGCACGATCAGCCACACGCCGACCGAAAACTCCCACAGCGCGATCGGCACCGCCGCCAGCGCCCCCACCGGGGAGACCTGCGTCCACGCTCCGAACAGGACCCCGACCGACGACGCCAGCAACAGCGGCCCCCCGATCAGCCCCAGCGCCGGGATTGCCCTCGGCACCAGATTACCTCGATAGAGCACGCTCCCGAGCAGCAGCGCATTGACCGCTGCCATCACCGCCGGCCCGAGCAGGAACGCCCAGTCGTGCACCGCCGTGAATGCGACGGAGAGATCGGTGTCGATCCCCGCCCGCCCGCCGTCACGCAGCGTCACCAGCACCATCACGCCGATCGCCCCGATAATGATGATGGTCGCCTCCAGGACGCGTGACGCCACGAACCCGAGCGCCAGCGGCTCGCTGGTTCGGCGAGTGACGGGATAGAGCGCGATGGCGGTGCCGATGCAGGCCAGCGCCAGCAATACCTCCAGGATCACACCGAACGTGGCGAGGCCCGGATCGTCCCCACGATCGAGGAAGGGCGTCTTCAGCGCCAGCGCCGGCATGGAGGTGATGAACGTGACAAGATAGAGGCTCCCTGCGATCAGGGCGAGCCTCCGGTCGTTCGGAGCGGTGGTACGCGCAGCCATCAATGGTCCTTTGGTCGATTCGGGTGTACGGTGTATACCTAACGAGATCCAGCATAGGTGTACGATGTACACCCTGTCAAGCCCATGAGGGAAAACCGGTGGAATCCACGTCCCCATCGTCCACACCGCGCCGCAATGCACCGCTCAGCCGAAGCCAGGTCCTCGCCGCCGCCATCGACCTGGCGGATCGCGACGGGCTGGATGCGGTCAGCATGCGGAAGCTCGCCGAAGGGCTCGGCGTCGTGCCGATGGCGCTCTACAAGCATGTCGCCAACAAGGACGACCTGATCGCCGGCATGATCGACACCGTCGTCGCGTCGTACCCAAGTCCACCGCCGGGTGCGGCGTGGCGCGATGCGATCCGCGGACGCATGCTCGGCGCGCGGGAGGCGTTGGGGGAGCACCCGTGGCTTCGTACCGCCATCGAGGGCGCAACGATCCGCACGCCAGTAGTACTCGCCTACATGAACGCGCTATGCGGGGATTTCGTGGCCGGAGGCTTCACGTACGATCTCACCCACTACGCGATGCACGCGCTGGGCTATCGCATCTGGGGGTTCAGTCCGGAGGCGTTCTCGTCCGCGCCACCTCCGCCCCCCGCGACGCCGAAAGAGCATCAGGCGATGGTGGCGATGATGACGGCGACCTATCCGCACATCGTCGCCATCGCGCTGGACACTGCGGCCCGCAACCCGGCTGGCGGCTGCGACGAGGACGGCGAATTCATCTTCATCCTCGACCTGCTGCTGGATGCGTTCCAGCGCCTCCGGGATGCGGGTTGGTCATCCTCGGACCCAGCGGACACGCAGACGGCATGAGGCCGGGCAGCCGTGCAAGACGGCCCGGCCATGCGCCCTATCGTTCCACTACGCCTACCAGCGGGCAGCGGCCACAAGGTCGCGCGTCGTCGGCACGATGGCGGTTGCAAAAAGCTCCACCAGCGCCGGATCGTCCGCCGCCAGGATGAAGTCAGAGATGCCATACGTCAGCGCCGTCTGCGCGAGGTCTTCCGCCCACGCCTCCGGAGGCCCTTGCAGGAAGCCCTCGTGCGCCTGGCTGAACCCGCCACTGATATTCAGCATCCGCCGGATCTCGTCCGGCTGCCGCTCCTCGCCGACCGCCGCCGCGTCGATGCGAGCGTTCATCGCCTCCAGGTCGGCCACCCCACCCGGCAGGTAGCTCAGCGAGGGCAGCCAGCCGGTCGCCTTCCGCCCGACGAGATCGAGCATCTTCGGCTTGTACGCCCCCACCCAGATCCCGATGTCGTGCGCCGGAGCCGGCCCCCGTTTCGCGCCGGAAACGCGATAGAACTCGCCGTCCACCCGCACACCGCCCCGCACCGAGGTATCCCAGATCTGGCGGATGATCTCCAATCCCTCATCGAGCGCACGGACTCCCTCGCTGGCCGTGAGCTTGCGCCCACCCATCGCCGCGATCCCATCCCAGAACGCCCCCGCGCCGATGCCGAGTTCCGCCCGGCCGCCGCTCAGCCGGTCGAGGCTGGCCACCGCCCGCGCCAGCACGGCTGGATCGCGCAGCGGCAGGTTCAGGACGTTGCCGCCGACATGAATCCGCTCCGTCCTCGCAGCGACATAGGCCAGCAGCGTCCATGTATCGAGGAACGACGACTGGTACGGGTGATCCTGGAAGGTCGCCAGGTCCAGGCCGAGCTGGTCCGCCAGCACGGCAAGCTCGACGGCGTGTTGCGCCGGTTGCGCGGTTGGTGTCGTGAAGATGCCGAAGCGCAGGTCGTGTCCGTAATCAGGCATATCAATGTCCCTCGTGCGCACCGGCCCCGACCTGCTCCGGGCGGGTCGCGGCATCACCCAGCGCGATGGTCTGCGCCGGCGCGATGTTGAAGTTGTCGCGGAAGACGTTGTCCGGGTCGTATTTCGCCTTCAGCAGGCGCAGGCGATCCAGCACGCGCGGCGGGAAGGCGATGGCGATGCGGTCCGGTGTCACGTCTGTCTCGAAGTTGAGGTAAAGCCCGGCGAAGTGCGTCTGCATGGGCGTCCAGTACGTATCCAGCCGCGCCTTGCTCGATCCCATCGCGCTGATGACGAAGTTGCCGGTGCGGTGGGAGAAGGCCATCGCCTCCGGATCGGCGTCGTTCACCGCACCCCCAATCGCCCGGATCTGGAAGAAGTAGGTGCCGTTGTTCAGGATCAGGTCCTGCGCCAGATGGGCGATGCGCGGTGTGATGTGCCGCACGATGCCCGACCGCGCGACGGGTTCGCCCTGCCCGTTGTGATCCTCGCGGGAGGCGTTCGCCATCACGTCGGCGTAGGTGGTGAGCACCACGCGCTGCTGAAGCAGCGGCGCGATGTCCGCGATCGGTTGCAGCGCATTCACGATCGTCTGCGGATCGTCGGCATCGACCAGCGCCAGCACCATCGCCACCAGCGGCTGCCCCCGGCGCGGCGCCCCGATGATCAGCTCGCTCGTCAGCGCGCGCGGGGCAGCTTCCACCGCCGCACCCCAGCGTTCGAGGAAACCGGCGAGATCGCTGGCGTCCATCACGAACTGCGCCCAGCCAACCTGCGGGCTGACCAGATCGACCGCGAACTCGAAGGCGGTGACGATCCCGAAGTTCGCGCCCGCGCCCCGGATCGCCCAGAAGAGGTCCGGATGCTCCGTCTCGCTGGCACGAACGACGGTGCCATCCGCCAGCACGACGTCCGCCGCGCGGATGTGATCGATGGTCAGGCCCTGCTTCCGCGCCAGGAACCCGACACCGCCCGCCGTCGCGAGGCCCCCAACGCCAACTCCGCCATAATCGCCCGAAGTGAGCGCCCAGCCGTGTGGCGCCAGCGCTGCCGCGACATCCATCCAGCGCGCGCCCGGCTCGATCCGCACCAGCCGCCGCGCCCTGTCGATGACCTCGATCCGGTTCATGCCTGAGAGGTCGATCACGATCCCGCCATCGTTCGTGGAACGTCCGCTGATGCCATGACCGCCGCTGCGCACCCCGAACGGCAGGTCCGGATGCCGCCGCGCGAAGGCCAGCGCCTCCTGCACCTCGGCGACCGTGGAGACCTTCAGCACGATCCCCGGCGCTCCCCCACGCATGTAGGTGTTCCGCACCCGCGCGTAGGCAAGGTCGCCCGGTTCCACCGCCGAGGCTCGGAGCGACGCGGGGATGTCGTCGTAGGCGATGCCTTCCCGGCGTTTCGCCCGCACTCGCGCCGGTCGCAGGATCGCCGAGTCGGCCGGCAATGCTGCGCCGACGCGCTCCTGCAATGCGGGCATCACCTCCTGCGCGAAGGTCTGCATCGTTGCCTCGTCGTCGGTCATGAGGATGAAGGTGCTGATGCCATCCGCGATCGCCAGCGGCGCGAGGTCATCCACCCACTGCGCGGGCGGCCCTTGCAGGAATTCGCCGCCCTCCGCCCGAAACGCCCCGGCGATGCCGAGGATGCGCCGGATCTCGCGGGGATCGCGCCCGGCCTCTCGCGCCGCCACATCGATGATGGCGTTGCTCCGCTGAAGCTCGCCACGCCGGTCGCCTTCCGGGAGGTAGCCGTACGTGACCGACCAGCCGTCCGCCTTCTGCCCGATCAATCGCAGCATCTTCGGCTTTCGCGCGCCGAGCCAGATGGGAATGTCGTGGCGCGGCAATGGCCCGCGCGATGCCCCATCGACGGTGTAGACCTCGCCCCGGAAACGCAGGTTCCGCCGCGTCCCGGCATCCCACAGTTCGCGCAGGATGTCGATCGCCTCGGAGGTCGCCTGCACCGCCTCGGCAGGCGTCCGCTGGGGACCGCCCATCGCGCCGATCGCGGGCCAGAACGCGCCCGCTCCAAGGCCCATCTCGACGCGGCCATCGCTGAGCAGGTCGAGGCTGGCGGCGGCGCGGGCCAGCACGGCGGGCGGGCGCAGCGGCAGGTTGAGGACATTCACGGAGAGCCGGATGCGCTCGGTCTTCCCGGCGATCCAGCTCAGCAAGGTCCACGCATCGAGCAGGCCGGGATTGTACGGATGATCCTGCACGGTCACGAGGTCGTAGCCGAGCGCCTCGGATCGCATGGCGAGATCAACAACACGCTTGGGTTCGTCGCTGGCCGGGATGATGAAGGTTCCGAATTCGAGTCTCACAGGGGCTCCTCATATTATCCTTCTTCAGGATTCACACTCATGCTGCTCCAGAAGGAAATTCCATGCGCCACGAGTTCCACACACGCACCATTGTGATACCATATGCAGTATCACACGTGGCGAACACATGACCAAGCGCGACAAGTTGGTCAGGCGCATTCGACAACGTCCACCAGAAGCCGATTTCGACGATGTCCGGGCTGTCCTCGATCTGTTTGGCTGGACATTCGACCGCCAACGTGGCAGCCACGCCAGTTTCACAAAGCCAGGCGAAGGATCAATCACCGTTCCCATCTCCCACGGCAAGGTGAAGCGTGCCTATCTGGACCACCTATGCGAAGCCCTCGGGCTCGATAACGAGGACGCCAACTAGCATGGCTACACGTCCCCCCCTTTCACACTACCTCGACCAAACCTACCCCTATACAGTCGTCCCCGACAACGGCTCGTTCTTTATCGAATTTCCCGACCTTCCCGGCTGCATGAGCCAAGTCGAGGACGCCTCCGACATCGCCAGCGCCGCCGATGAAATCCGTATGCTCTGGATCGAGACCGAATACGACCGAGGAGCAACCATTCCAGAACCTGCCGGAAACGACGGTTTCAGCGGCAAGTTCCTCGTCCGCGTCCCGAAGTCGCTCCATCATGCACTCTCGGACGCCGCCCACCGTGAGGGCGTGAGCCTGAATGCCTACGTAACGACCTTGCTCGCCCAACGATCGTCCGTAGCAGATCTCGTGGCCCAACTCACGGCAATGCCCATCCTCGCCGACATCGACACCGCATCTCCCAACATCGAACCCGATGCCGAGAGAAGGCCACAGAGAGATACCCCCAGGACACGGTCCCGCCCAGAACGATCCGCAGCGGACTGACCAGTAAAACGCCACGACCACGCATCACAATCCCCCTCCCTGAACGGGAGGGGGATTGTGACCGATCCGCCCTGACCGCGGTCCAGGCGAACCCCATGGCCAGATGGGTAGCCGGATCGAGCAGCCGCGTCGCCTGGGAGCGCATCCCGCAGGGACGGTGACGCGTGCCGGAATCACCCCAACTCGAACGTCGTGATGCCCCAGACCGTATCCAGCGCAATTGCGGGGGCAACTCCCCGATACATGCGTGCCGTCTCGAAAGAGACGGCCATGCCGTGCGCCTCCGCCATGCGCACGGCGGCAGCGTTCGGTTCGGGCACGTCGAGGAAAACCGGTTCACCGGGGACAGCCGCCAGGAGCGCATCGAGCAAACGCTCAGCCACGGACGCATCGTCGGCCATCAGTGGGCCGATCTTGTACCCCTCCGCACACGGGCGAAGCAGGCCCCATCCGACAAGCGCACCGTCGCGCATTATCCCTAGCCGCACCGCGTCCGGCTGGGCGATCCAGACGCGCAGGAAACGCCCGCGATCCGCCTCGAAGGTCGCCGCGTCATACGCCGCGATGTCCGCGAACGGGATCGTGTCCAGGTCGACCACATCCGGGGCCACTGGCCCTGTCTTCCCGAGGCCCTGATAGCGACGATTCCGCCACGCAAGCGCGAAGCCGGAGCGCCGGTAGTTGTCCTGCTGCGCCGGCACGCCGTCCAGCCCGATCACGCGATCCCCTGATGCCGCCAGCGCGGCATCCCAGACGCGCTTGCCGTAGCCCATCCCCCGAAGCTCCGGCCGGCAGATATAGAGCCCGAGGAAGCCGAACGACGTGCCGTAGCGCACGACGCTGACGACTGCCGCCGGTTCCCCATCGTGGAACGAGGCCCAGAAACCCTCGGGGTCGGCGGCGAAGAAGCTGGCGGCGTCGTACGGGCCTGGATTCCATCCCTCCCGCCGCGCCCAGTCGAGGGCGATGTGGACTTCTGGCGCAGTCAGGAGGCGAACATCGATTGGGCTTGTCATGCGGTGTGACCTTCCGGAGGTCGAAGGGGAAGCGTGTCGTCAGGGCCTCAGTGCGCGCAGTCTATCGCCCCGCCAGCCTCCGGCTAACGGATCGCACCACCCGGCACAGGGACATCACCGCGCCGATGCGTCGCCCTGGTCCAGATCCCGGATGACCGCCTCGATGGCGTTCAGATCGTCCTCGTCGGCCTGCTCGGCTTCACGCCGCTTCCGCGCCTGATCGAAGCGGCCGTATTCCGCAACGGCCGTTTCCTTGGCCACCGTAGCAGAGACACGACCGAAGTCTTCAAGCACGTCCCGTTCATTGAATCGAAGAAAGGCGTCCAGCCGCTCCGACCAATCCTGCATCGTCATCCTGATCTGGCGCTTGGCGCGATCTTCCGCATAGTCCAGATACATCACCACAATCCGATTGAGCTCATCCATCTCCTCTTGGTGCAGATAGTTCTTCGCAATATCGACATCCGCCTTCCGGACCCGAACGCCCTCCCACGAGGTCAGCCCCATGTTGGGCTGGGTGTGATCGGCCCTCGCCTGAATGATCTCGGCGGCCGTGTTCCCGATGACCGCATAGAGCAACTTGTTCTGCACGGACCGGAAGAATTGACGGGCGATCGCATCGTCCTTGTTGTAGTCACTGGAGAGCGCGAAGATGTCGCGGATCTTCTGATAGAACCGCTTCTCAGAGGCACGGATATCCCGAATACGCTCCAGCAGTTCATCGAAGTAGTCCTGCCCAAGCGACCGCCCGGCCTTCAGCCGGGCATCGTCGAGCACGAATCCCTTGACGATCAGTTCGCGCAGCTGATTCGTCGCCCAAATGCGGAACTGCGTCGCGATCCGGCTCCGAACGCGGTATCCCACCGAGATGACCATGTCGAGGTTGTAGTGCAGGATCTGACGGCGCACGACCCGCGTCCCCTCGACCCGCTGCACCTGGAAGGTCCGTTCCACTGCAGCCGGATCGAGCTCGCCCTCCTCGAATATGTTGAGAACATGTTCATTGATGGTCTTGACGGAAGCCTGAAACAGGACGGAAAGATCTTGCTGCGTAAGCCATACCGACTCATCGACCATACGAACGTCAATGCGCGTCGTACCCGACGCATCCTCGTATACGAGGAATTGGCTTTCCGACATCATAGCGCCACTGTCCACCAATCCCCTCACATTCCATACATCTATCCACCAAAGACCTTCACCAACGACCATACATTCGAGATCATGCCATACAAGCGAACTATCCGGAAAGTCCGGATAGTTCGCCAAGTGCCCTTCCCCCAATCCTAGATATAGGACACATGTTCGTCAAGCGGTCTCCGCCGCCGCAAAGACCCATGAAGCAGGGCGCGCGCTCGCGTCGTCCTACGACCTGAATGCGTTGGGCCAACGGATCGCACCACGCACACATCCTGCATCGTGGTAGGGTGCCGTGGACATTCCATCGCAGGAAGGACGTCTGTGACCGCACCGCCATCGCGCCAACCACTCACCCGAGACCGGGTCCTCCAGGCCGCCATCGCCCTCGCCGATCGCGACGGTCTGGCGGCGCTCACCATGCGCTCCCTCGCCGAGGCCCTGTCGGTCAAGCCCATGGCCGTCTACCATCACGTTGCCGGGAAAGACGAGATCCTCGATGGCATCGTGGATAGCGTCTTCGGCCAGATCGAGCAGCCGATCCCCGGCAACCCCTGGCGCACGGAAATCACCCGCATGGCGCACTCCGCCCGCACCGTGCTGGTGCAGCATTCGTGGGTGATCGCCCTGCTCGAATCCCGCCCCATGCCCGGTCCGGCCACCCTCCGCCACCACGACGCCGTGCTCGGCACATTCCTGGGAGATGGCTTTTCCCTCGCCAGCACCGCCCATGCCTACGCCCTGCTCGACAGCTTCCTGTATGGCTACGCGGTGCAGGAGGCATCGCTCCCCTTCACTGCCGAAACCAGTGAAGCCACGGCGGAGGCCATGCTCGCGGCGATTCCCCCCGACGCCTACCCCCACTTCCTCGTCTTTGCCCGCGACTATGCGATGCGACCCGGCTACGACTTCCGCGACGAGTTCGCGATCGGGCTGGACGCAACGCTCGACGCGATTGCATCCATGAAGCCGGAACGCATCACCCCCTAGCGGAGGTCACTCCGGACGGCTGCCCCTCCCCGCCGCGCGCGCATCAGCAACCAGATCGCGAGCAATGGCTCGCCCATGAACGTGACCATCGCCAGTTCGAACGCCGGGTCCGTCACCAGGATGGCAATGACCGCATCGAGCGCGTACCCCAATCCCGCAACGGAAACCAGCACCCCGAGCCAGCGCGGGAACCATTGCGATTTCCACGCAAGCCATCCGATCAGGAGCAGGTGCATCCCAAAGAGGAAGAGCCCCCTGTCCCAAAGGTGATGGAACGCATCCCGATCCCCGGCGGAAAGGAACGAGATCCCGACCAGGAACACGGCGGCATACGCCAGGCGCAACCATGCGGCCAGCTGGGAGATGGATGCGTCCACGGGCCGAAAGACGATGCCGAGCGCCCACGCGACCACGATGTCAAGGAACACCACGATCACCCATCCCACCACTGCGACCCGCAGCAACGTCGATGAGGGGGCGTCCATTTCGGTCACGATGAGCGAGACCATGGAGATCACGGCCATCAGGAGCAGGGAGATTCCCGCGATCACACCCGCCCACCGCGCACGGGGCGGGTGCACTGTGGGCACCTCCGCCTGCCCTTCACGTCCTGTAGCCAATGCCTGATGCCGAGTCACCATCGCCCGCCCTCCAGATCGTCGAATCCTGGCCCGCAGCCCGGACCGTACTTAGTATAACGTACTAAGTACGTTCAGTTGAGTCGCAACCCCTTCCAGCGTCGCCCCAATGAGAACGAGTCGCAACGCGGCGGCCCGGTGCTACACTCACGCCCAGACGTTTCGGCGACCCCGACCTCCATCCGACGGCCATCACCGCCACCGCCAGGTCCCGGCCTCCGCCCACCCGATCCACCTCCCACACCGCGAAGGAGATGCGCGTCATGGCGCTCGACCGATCCGCAACCCCGGCCGCCCCCAGCACCCCTCCGCCGCCCGCGCCGGGTTCATCCGCGAAGGCGCCCGCCTCCATCCCCGCGAAACAGGGCCGGTCGGCATCCCAATGGGCCGCCTTCGAAACCGCGCAGGTGCTGGAAGCCGAACTCGCCGCCCGCCTTCAGGGTGAGGTCCGCTTCGATGCCGTCTCCCGGATGCTCTACTCCACCGACGCCTCCAACTACCAGATCGAGCCCGTCGGCGTCGTCATCCCGAAGTCGACGGACGATGTGATCGCCGCCATCGAGCTCGCCATCAGCCACCACGTGCCCATCCTCGCCCGCGGCGGCGGCTCGTCGCTGGCCGGGCAGGCCGTCGGCGCGGCGCTCGTGATCGACACGTCCAAGTACCTCACCCGCGTACTCTCCTTCGAGCCGGAGGCACGCACCGTCACCGTCGAACCGGGCATCAACCTCGATCAGCTCAACCGCCAGATCAAGGCGCAGGGCCTCATGTTCGGCCCCGACCCGTCTTCCTCCAACCGGGCGACGGTCGGCGGCGTGGTTTCCAACAACTCCGCCGGCGCCCACTCCATCCTCTACGGCATGACGCAGGACAACATGCGCGCCGCCCGCCTCCAGCTCGTCGACAACACCACAGTGGATCTCGGTCCCGGCACGATGGCCGACCTGAAGAAGCGTGCCCAGTCCGACGACGCCACCGGTAAGCTCCTGACGAAGATCCTCGCCTTCCGCGAGGAGCATCACGATCTCATCGCCCGCGACTTCCCGCCCCACTGGCGACGCGCCACCGGCTACTCGCTCAACGAGTTCATCAAGCCGGACGACGTCTTCAACCCGGCCCGCCTCCTCGCCTCGGCGGAAGGAACGCTCGGCACCCTCCTGCAGGTCACACTCGATCTCGTGCCGATCCCGCCGAAGACCGGCCTCGTCATGCTCCAGTTCGACAACCTCGTCGAGGCGATGGAGGCCACGCCACAGATCCTCGAAGTCGAGCCCAGCGCCATCGAACTGATGGACCGCATGCTGATCGACCTCACGCGGCAGCAGCCGGGCTACGCCAACCAGATCGCCCTGATCGAGGGCGATCCCGCCGGCGTGCTCGTGGTGGAGTTCTACGGCGACACCGACCGCGAGCTGGAACAGAAGGCCGATAGCCTCGTCACCCACCTGCGCGAACGGAACATCCGCCTGATGACCGATCCGCTGATCGTCACCGACCCCAAGAAGCAGAAGGATGTCTGGCAGGTCCGCAAGGCCGGTCTCGGCCTCCTGATGAGCGTGCGCGGCGACGCCAAGCCCATCCCCGTGATCGAGGATGTCTCCGTGCCGGTGGAGCACCTCGCCGCATTCGTGGCTGCCGTCGAGAAGATGGTCGCCCGCTACAACACCACCGCTGCCTACTACGCCCACGCCTCGGCAGGCTGCCTCCACATCCGCCCGCTGATCAACCTGAAGACGGTCGAAGGCGTGGAGGCGATGCGCGAACTCGCCTACGAAGCCGCGGAGATCGCCCACGACTTCGGCGGCGTGATGAGCGGCGAGCACGGCGACGGCCTGCAACGCTCCGAGCTGAACGAGATCATCTTCGGCCCCGAGCTCTACCAGACGATGCGCGACTTCAAGCACCTCTTCGACCCCGAGGACCTGATGAACCCCGGCAAGGTCGTCGATGCGCCGCCGCTGGTCGACAACCTGCGCTACGGCCCGAAGTACAAGCCGGTTCCCATCAAGACGAACCTCGATTTCAGTCGCGAGAACGGCTTCCTCGGCGCGCTGGAGATGTGCAACGGCGCGGCGGTCTGCCGCCAGACGCGGATCGGCACCATGTGCCCCTCCTACATGGCGACGAAGGACGAGAACGACACCACCCGTGGCCGCGCGAACGCCCTCCGCAACGCGCTGGCCGGCAACATCCTCTCCCCGAAGGATTTCGCCGACAAGGCGACCTACGAGACGATGGATCTCTGCCTCTCATGCAAGGCGTGCAAGACGGAGTGCCCGTCCAGCGTCGACATGGCGAAGATCAAGACGGAGTTCCTCAGCCAGTACTACGAGAAGCACGGTGTGCCGCTACGCGCGCGCCTCATGGGGCACATCCACACCCTCTCGAAGCTCGCCGCCCCGATCGCCCCGATCGCGAACCTGCCGCTCACCACCGCGCTCGGGCGGCCGGGCATGGCCCTCGTCGGGGTCCATCGCAACCGGAAGATGTCGCCGTTCGTCAGCCGCACCTTCGTCCATCGCTATCGCGCACACCGCAAGCAGCATCCGGTGGCAACGGCGACACGCGGCAAGGCGGTCTACTTCCACGACACCTTCGCCACGTACAACTACCCGAACATCGGCATGGCCGCCGTGCAGTTGATGGAGGCGGCCGGGTTCGAGGTGGTGATCGAGGAACGCCGCGCCTGCTGCGGTCGCCCGATGCTCTCCAAGGGCCTGGTGGACGCCGCCCGGAAGTCGGCGAAGAAGAACGTGAGCCTGCTGTCCACCTACGCGAAGCAGGGCATCCCCATCATCGGCACGGAGCCAAGCTGCATCCTCACCCTGCGTGACGAGTACCGCGACCTGCTGCCGGGCGATCCGGACGTTGCCGTGGTGGCGGAGCACAGCTACATGATCGACGAGTGGCTGGCGAAGCTGGACAATGAGGGCGAACTGGGCATCGGCTGGAAGGACAACACCGGCCAGGAAGTGCTCTTCCACGGACATTGCCACCAGAAGGCGCTGATCGGCATGGCGCCCTCGATGGCGATCCTGAAGGCGTCAGGATGCCGCCCGACCGAAAGCGGCGCGGGCTGCTGCGGCATGGCCGGCTCGTTCGGCTACGAGGCGGAGCATTACGAGGTCTCGAAGAAGATCGGCGAGGAGCGATTGTTCCCGGCGATCGAGGCGACCTCGATGGACGTGCAGGTCTCGGTGGCGGGCGTGAGTTGCCGCCAGCAGATCGAGCACTTCACGGAGCGCCCGACGAAGCACATCGCGGAGGTGCTGGCGAGCCGGATCGACCCAAACCATGTCTGGACGCCAAAGGCGCTCCCGACCCCTCCGGACGAGGGCGTGCAGGCGACGTGGGAGGGCCAGGACGACCCGTCGTTGCAGACGGTTGCCCCGGTCGCGGAGGGCACGGCCTTCGCGGAGAACCAGGAAGACCTCGACGCATAGCCTCGGGCAGTGCTTGGGTAGAGATTTCCCCCTCCAAGCACTGCCCCTGTAAAGAGAAAGGGGCCTAGATTACGTTGGTTCAGCAAAGCATCGCATGCAAGAGCTCGGCTGTTCTCCTACTGCGGGAATGGCCATGTTCGCTCCTGTCCTCTCACGCAAGCGCGACTCACCTAAACGCGCGATCTCTGCGGCGATCATTTCGCGAGTTCTCTCGGCCACGTCCGTTTCGTACCAATCCCAAAGCTCTTGATCCACTGAGAGGAGGACAATGACTCTCTCTGTTTCCATAACTCACAACTCCTGTTCGTTAAGAGGCAACAGTGCCATAGATCGCCAGATGAGGAAGAACGAGACCATCGGGAATAAGCTTGCGATCGAGTGCAAACTTGAGAAGAGATCCGTCTTGGAGACAGCTCAGATCATACTTCAGCTTGTTGAGCTCGCTGGCCCATAGACCTAACGAGTCCTCAGCATCTTGACTAGCAACCCAGTCGCCGGTAGAGACTCCAAATGGAAAGCCCCGCATCAATGTCTCACACTCCGGAAAACTAAGGCTCAGCGCGATCTCGGTTGATAGCGCGATCCGAGGCACATGTTGGGGATGCGAGACGATCAGGATGCGACGAGGACCCTCGTCGTGGCATTTATTCACTAATGTGTCGATCCACTCTCTCACATTGCCCGAAGAAGTGCCTGCTACTGTTCGAACGATAACCTTGTCCTCTGGATATCCTCCCTCTTTCAAGACTGATGCGTACCTGACTGCTTCCCACCTATGCTCTGGAATCGAATCCGAGTCCGGATCGTCATGAGCACATCGGCCAGAGCAAATGACCGTCGGCAATGGATCCCGCCAAGCCATAGCCTGAAAGAGGGACAGAACCAACATCGGCCTGTAGTCATCCAAGTACCCTGGAAGGAGTACGAAATCGATAGGAGCACGCCGAATCGCTCTCTCATCCGACTCGAACCTTCTCAACACATCGAAACCAGCGACCAACCGGCTGTCATCCGCGAAGACTCTAGACATCGCCCTCGACACCCGGGTGGAATCTGCTCCAAGAAACCCAACATACGACAGGCCATATCCCTCGGCCATTTCCTCCCAAGCCGCACCCCCCCTGCGATAGCGAGCTTGGATCTCATGAAATTTGCTCTGAATTACCCCCCAGTCTGTCAAACCAGCCCCTGACGACACCACGACGTCCAATTCCGCCATGCCTGCCTCCTCTTCCGGATTCTCCCGCCCACACAACACGAACACGCACGCAGCTCCGCACCGAATCGGGTACGAAGCTGCAGAGTCCGCCTATATCCCTACCTTTCTCCTCCTCCTACGGATAAAATAGGTCAGCCATGCAGTCACACGCTTACATTGTCAGGGGCTATAGGGATGCACCGCCCAATTACCGCTGCAGCACTGGAGCAAGAACAACGTCAGCGAGAACGCCTCGTCCCAATCGAGGCGCTAGTTGCAGTCCGGTCGGCGAAGCGCACCGACCAAAGCCCTCTCAACCATCCCAGCAGTTCGATCATGAACAGTCTTGTCCTTCCTCTATCCGAAGAATTGAAGAACCTAAAGCGCCAGCGGCACACCACCAAGCCACCGGGATATGTGAAAGCGCTACGCACCCTACACCACAACACCCTCTCGATCGCTGCACTGCGAGCGACCAGTAACTACCTAAACAACCACAACGATGACACTCCGCCCACATACGCCGGCCTTGCGTTCGCTATTGCAACGACACTTGAACAGGAGTTCCGCCATTCGATAACGAATCGCACCAGATTGACCCCTACACACCATGCTCTTCTCGCATCGGCTTCTGCTCACATTAAACCCGCCAAACCATGGATCGCTCTGGGAGGAATTATTGTGGGGTTCTTTGAGTCTACCAGTCTATTCCGATTCGAGAGACAGATCAACGGCAACACCATAAAACGACATCTTTTTGCCGATAAGTGGGATACAATCCTAGCCACTGCAACGCCACAAGGGGTTTATCAATATGGCGGCCTGACGCACATCCATCGCCCAATGGTCGTTCCGCCAGTACCCTGGGAAGGTCCCTTCGGAGGCGGCTATCTGACCAGCTTAAGTGGAATTACTGAGTCAAGATCCCTCTTCACTCAATCCAACACCAATGACGCAGGAGTCCGCATTCAACAAGCCCATGACAGCGGCAGCCTAAACGACGTCTACAGCGCAGTAAATGTTCTCCAGAGCACACCTTGGTCCCTTAACATGGAATTAACTTACCTCATCAAACTGGCACACTTACAGTCATTCGAGCCACGAACCAACCCCGACCGCGAACTATATCAGCTGTACATAGATGAACACCGTCGCCGAGCGAATATCCTCCGAGACGCAAAGGAATTCCGCGAAAGAAGACGTTCTATCATGAATCAATTACTACCACTCCATCGTGACTACGGCCACGGAGGGACGCCCAAGGACTGTGAGACTTGCAAAACCAATCATAGTCAGCTTTGGAATGGATACATCGCAGCAGACGAAAGCTACCGGCGCCATTATGACGCCTACCGTTCTACGTTGAGGCGGATAGACCGCCTCAACGGCGAACTCGCCAACGCCTCACGAGAGCTTAAGTCTGACCAAGGCAACCTCCTACTGCAAAAGCATCTTGACAGACTCCGCGATGAACTCTCTACGCTAAGAAATTCGTCGCCGGATTCCGAAAAATACACATATCAGCAGCTTCGCCTCGCCTACAGAACCGATTCAGCCCGGAGATCTCGCCTCCGTGCGCTAGTCGAGGAATGCGATAGCATCGCCGATCTCGCCGAGCGACTCTCACTGCCACTGGACCAACTAGCCATATTCTTTCCCTATCATCTCGACTACAGAGGGCGAGCCTATGCCTCCTCCTCCGGTCTCAGTCCGCAAGGAGATGACAAATCAAGATCGGTACTACAGTTCCATAAGGCTCAGCCACTGACAACCAGTGGCGAGCATTGGCTAGCAGTCCATCTCGCCAATACATATGGCCTAGACAAGCTAACATTTGACCAGAGATACCAATGGGTGTTAGATCATCGTGAGCAAATAGCATCACTCGCAGAATCTGCTCAAGGAATAGTAGAGAAGGGGTTGTCGTTTTTCGAAGGACTAGATGTTGATGATCGAAATTTCTGGGCCAGTGCTCCGCAAAAAACTGTGTGGCAATTCTTGGCTGCCTGCATGGAGTGGCATCGATGCATCAACCATCATCAAGATACGCGTTTGCCGGTACGCATCGACGCAAGCGCTAATGGCCTACAGCATCTTGCCGCTATTTCTCGGGATCCGAAAGTAGGCCTTCTTACTAATCTCGTTTCCCATCCAGATGGACACAGGAGTGATATTTATCAATACATCTCCGATCTCCTCATCAATGAATGCCTAATCGACGGAGATCTATCGTCTCTGATCGGCGCTTGTCATACCGCCTCACACACCCCTATTCAGAACATCATTTCCAGAAATCTTGTCAAGAAGACGGTAATGACAATCCCATATGATGCAACATTTCGCTCCATCAATGATCAAATCGAGTCTTATCTCGATCGTCATTTTCATGACAAGCCCGATATAGACTGCTTTAGCCTTGCCCGCAAGCTCAGCGACCCGCTTCATCATATCATTCACGAAGAGATAAAGGGGCCTATCGGAGTGCGATCTATCCTAAAGGCGTCCGCTTCTCTTGCCGCTAAGGGTGACACTGAACTATTGTGGATTACTCCAATCGGAATTCCATTGGTTATCGCCAACTATCATCGCAAAAGGGTTCAGATCACCTGGCATGACCCCGATTCGGGTCGCAGGAGATCTCTCGAGTCCGTATTCCACGACCCTAGAAACCTTCGCGATTCTCGCCAAGATCAGCGGTCGGTGTCCGCCAATTTTGTCCATTCGCTCGACGCCGCACATATGATGCGCACAGTGAATCGGCTTCATCATGCATTCGATTTGACCAGCATTGTTGTCGTTCATGACTCTTTTGGTACCCATGCCAACGTCGTATCCGACTTACAACACGTCCTTCGAGAGGAGTTTTTCCATATTCACAGCAAAAATCCCCTCATAGATTTTATCAGCGCGCAGGTTCAGTCGAACTCGCGATCTCCTTTAGACTCTTCGACCACTGCACAATGGAATGCCATCTGGGATAGGGCAATCAACCTGACTGGAGACTTAGTGTTGGACTCAGTCCTCAATTCAGAGTATATGTTCTCATAAATCTGTTCTTATATGATGCCTAGGTCAGGCAACTCAACTGCAGGTCTCACCTCATGGTTTAACAATCATATGAGTCATTGCATTCTACCCGTGTACGTATGCTAGCAGTCTCAGTGTTTACAGCCCCATTTGGCTTTCTTTTTCTTCCATGTCATCACCGGGAACTCCGCGATGCGAATGTTCGTACTTCCGTACGGAATCAGGGAAAGGTCGTCATCCGGAGCATCGGACGTCACCGGCGAGACCGGCGGCGGCGCGGCGGCACCCCGCTCCATCCCCCAATCCGGAAGCCGCCTCCCATGCACGGTCACCCGGATCGGCGCCCCTTCCGGCGAGAAGGGCACGTCCGCCAACTCCGGCGCAACCTCCACCGTCGCGCCATCCAACGATGCGAGATCCAGCCCGTAGTTCCACGCCGACGCCGGCTGCACCTCCCAGTCCGCATGAGGCTGCTCCCCCGCGATCTGCGTCCAATCCGCCGCGACCGGCAGCGCCAGGAGGTTTGCACCGAGGTAGACCGATGCGCTGTCGTGGAAACGTCGCTCCACCCGCAGGCGCATCGGCAGCGTGAGCGTCAGCTCCGTCACCCCCTCCCACCTCCGCTCGACGCGGTGGAACGTCCCCGCTGTCGCAGGGATCGTCTCGCCATCGATCGTCACCGTCGCGCCGTCCGCCCACGCCGGGATGCGGAGGTCGAGCGCAAAGGCATTCGCGGCATCCGTCTCCACGCGCAGGGTGATCGTTTCGGAGAACGGGTAGTTCGTGATCGTCTCGATCCGCACCGGGACACCGTGAACCTCGGTGGCGACCACCGTCGACCCCCACGCGACCGCCACCAGACCCCCTGATGAGCGCATCCAGCTGTGCGAGACATACTTCGGCCAGCCCTGCCCGTGATTCGGCGTACAACACCCGAAGTGTGGCTCCAGCCCGTAGATGTTGGCATCGCCGCCGTTGGACGTGTAGACCTTCTGCTCTCGCGGCACGATCTGGCAAGCGACCTGATTCACCTGCTGGTCGTACTGCCGCGCCCACATGTCCGGCGTCAGCGTCGCGGGGAGCGCGTTGAAGGTCAGCGCCTCCAGCCGATCCCCGAACGCGGGATCGCCAAGGATGGCCAGCGCGACCTCCAGGCTGAACTGGTACTCCACCACCGCGCAGAGCTCGCTGCCCTGCACCGGACTGCGCCCCGCCAGATGCTCATCGTTACTGAACATGCCGGTCGCCTGGCCGTGGAAGCGGTCGAGCGCCGCGATCATCGCCGCCGGGGCCTCACGGTCGGCAGGATCGTGGGATTGTCGCCAGCGCACCGCCCCGGCCTTGATCCCCATGGCGTTGTTCGGCCCGTGCGAAGAGAGATCACACTCGATCGGCAGGCACTTGTCCGGGAACGGGAAGCGATCGACATGGCCGCGCCAGTCGAACCCCTGCCGTTCGACCGTTCGCGCGAGGTCCAGCAGCCAGGGCCGGTCATCATCGCTGCGCTCGGCCAGCCAGTGAATGCTGAGCACGAGGTCCGCCCAGCGGAATCGCCCCCACGACCGGAGCGGCACCGTCTCCAACACACCCGCCAGCTTGCGGAAGAAGCGGGCGATCGCGGGCGGAATGCGCGCGTCATCGGTTGCCTCGTGATACTGGATCAGCGCCTTCAGGATGATGAAGTTCGGCCAGGGATCGTAGCGGTATTCGTCGCGGATGTTCATGTCGAGCGGCCCGAACCAGCCGTCGTCGTGCTGGCGGGCGAGGATCTCGTTCACCCAGCGCTCCGCCTTCGCGATCAGGCGCGGATCGTCGAGCAGGAACGCGAGCGGCACCATCCCGTCCAGCCAGTAAGGGCCACGCTCCCACCCCTCGGCGTCGCCACCGATCCAGCGGCTCTCAGCGACATCGCGCCAGAACTCATCGAGGTGCCCGTGCAGGCCATCCGCCTGGATCTGCAACTGGCGGCGAAGCCAGCCGGTGGGCTTCACCTGCCCGAGCGGAAGCGGATCGAAGGCGCGCGGCGCGAGCGCATCGGCGGCGATGGATGGGGACATGGCGATCCTCTCGGGCTGGCGTGGTCGGCGAGGCGTGTGGTCGAGACGGCATTGTGCCCCGCCCCATCGCCACGCGCAATGGCGGATGATGCTATCGTGCAAGGATTGATTGGCATCGTCGGCAGACCGCCACGATGCGTGGACCATCACGACCACGACAAGGAAGACCGCATGACCATCCCCACGCTTTCGGACGAGCAGCGCCGCGCGCTTGGGCGCCTGATCTGGGACCACATCGACGGCGTGGCCGAGAACGTCCAGACCCTCCTGAGCGCGATCAACCGCGATGTCATCTGCGGCGTGCGCGTCGTCGCCACGCAGGAGTGGGAGAAGGCGAATGCCGCGCTCCAGGCGCTGCAGGATCTCGCGGCGCAGCTCGAAGAACGCGCGTCGAGCGTCACCACCGATCACCTGCGCGGCCAGGTCCGGGAACTGGCGGCCACCATCGAGCGCGTCGCGCCGACATCGACCCCGGCCACCCGTACACGGACGCCAGTCTTCTAGCCCCTTCCGGCAACGGACGTGCGCGCACGTCCGTTGCCGCGCCCTCACCCCGCGCAACCGGGCTGTTGACACCGCCCATTCCGACCACCTAGCATGCAGGCACAACCTGATTGGCGATGGGGTTCGCCATGAACCGCACCGAACGGTGCTGATGACTCCTCGCGCTATTCGCGCCGGAGGATCCTCACGTCCACTCCGGCATCGCCAGGAGTGGTTTTTCATGCCGTCATCGCTTCGAACCAACCGCTGGTTCCTCGTCAGCTCGCTGCTTGCGGCCGTCATCGGGACAGCCAGCGGACTGGCCAGCGCGCTCTTCCTCGTCACCCTCGAACGCGCCACCGACCTCCAGACCGATCACCCGTGGCTGCTCTTCGGCCTGCCGTTCGCCGGAATCGCCATCGCCTGGGCCTACAACGGAGTCGGCAAGAGTGCCGCTGGTGGCAACAACCTCCTGCTCGACCAGATCCACGCCGCCGACGAGGTAAACCGCGTCCCCCTCCGCATGTTCCCGCTCGTCCTCATCGCCACCGTGCTCACCCATCTCTTCGGCGGCTCGGCCGGACGCGAAGGCACCGCCGTGCAGATGGGCGGCGCCATCGCCGGGTGGCTGGCCCGCATCCTGAAGCTCTCCGCCAATCACCTGAGCATGCTGCTGATGTGCGGCATCGCGGGCGGGTTCTCCAGCGTCTTTGGCACCCCGCTCGCCGGAGCCATCTTCGGCATGGAAGTCCTCGCGCTCGGAGGCATGCGCTACGACGCCCTCATCCCCTGCCTGATCGCCGCTCTCATCGGCGATCTCGTCGTGCGCGGGGTGGGGGTCCATCACGCCAGCTACCCGGTGACCTCCGGTTTCCCCGACCTTTCACTCCACATCATCCTGATCGTGACCATCGCGGGCATCGCCTTCGGGCTGGCCAGCCTCCTCTTCGCCGAGGCGACCGCCGCCATCGAACACTGGTCGAAGCGGCTCGTCGCCAATGCCATGCTTCGCACCTTCCTCGGCGGCGGACTCGTCGTGCTCGCCACGCTCGCACTGGGAACCCGCGCCTACAATGGCCTCAGCCTGCCGCTCCTGCACGAGAGCTTCACCGGCGCCTCCATTCCCACACTCGCCTTCCTCGCGAAGCTGCTCCTGACCGCGCTCACGCTCGGCGTGGGGTTCAAGGGTGGCGAGGTAACCCCCCTCTTCGTGATCGGCGCCACCCTGGGCGTCACGCTCTCCGGCCCGCTGGGGATGCCGGCGGATACGCTCGCGGCGCTAGGATTCGTGGCGGTCTTCGCGGCGGCGGCGAACACACCCATCGCCTGTGTCGTGATGGGCGCGGAGATCTTCGGAGGCGGCGGCAATGCCATTGTGCTGTTCGGCATCGCGATCTTCGTGGCCTACACCATCTCCGGACATCGCGGGATCTACCATTCCCAGCGCATCCTGGTCACGAAGACGTTCAGCACATCCTCGCCGCTGGTGGGCATGTCCCTTCACGACGCACGAGCGCAGCGCGGCACGCTCGCCGCACGGCTACGCCGAACGCCCGCGACACCGGCATCACGCCACAGCGATCCCGCGTAGGCCCTACGGTGCGGGCATCACCTTCGGTTCGCGAGTGTCCTCGTCGATGGCGACCTCGGACGCCGCTTGCAACGCCACGATCTCGGGTGGCGCAATGATCTCGCGCAAACGCGGCACCTGCGGCCAGATCAGCGCAATCGCCGGCACCACCAGCAATGTCCCGATCCCGCCGAGGATCACCGCGCCGGTCGCGCCGAAGATCGCCGCGGCGACGCCCGATTCGAACTCGCCGAACTCGTTGGACATACCGATGAAGAGGTAATGGATCGACCCGACGCGCCCGCGCATGTCATCCGGCGTGAAGCGCAATTCCAGCGTCGAGCGGATCACCACGCTGATCGAGTCGAACGCGCCGATCAGGAAGAGCGCCAGCAACGACAACGGCATCCATGACGAGAGCCCGAAGAGGATCGTCGCCAGGCCGAATCCGGCCACTGTCGCGAGCAGCGTCACGCCAGCCCGCTTGAACTCGCCCTTGTGGGCCACCGCGAACGACATCAGGATCGCCCCGATCGCCACCGAGGCCCGCATCACGCCCAGGCCGGTCGCGCCGACGTGCAACACATCCTCCGCGAAGATCGGCAGCAGCGCCGTCGCGCCGCCCAGCAAGACCGCCACCATGTCGAGCGTGATCGCGGCCAGCAGCACCTTCGAGTCCGCGATGAACCAGAATCCGGCAAAGAGCGACTCCCGCGTCACCGGCTCGGTCGACTTGTGAATCGGTCGCGGATGCAATCGTCCGTAGAGGAATGCCGCAATGAAGAGCATCGCCGCCGTCGCCGCGTAGACGGGGGCTTCCTCCCCCATGGCCGCCACCGCGAATCCGCCGAGGACCGGCCCCAGCACCGATGCAAACTGGCTGACACTGGTCCCCCAGGCCGCAGCGTTGCCATATTCACCGGCAGGCACGACCGCCGCCAGCAGGGTTCCCTGGGTGGGACTGTTGAAGACACGCCCGATCCCGATCAGGAAGAGGCAGGCATAGATGATCCAGAGCGGCCCATGCACCCACGAGAGCAGCGCGAGGATCGCCGCCGCCGTCGCGTTCAGGGCCGTCGCGCTGACCGCGATCCGCTGGTGGTCGTGCCGGTCGACATACTGCCCGGCCGGCAGCGCAAGGATGACGTTCGGGATGATCTGCACCAGCCCGACGAGCCCGAGCGCGAGCGCGGAATCCGTACGCAGGTAGAGCTCGTAGCCCACGATCACGCTCAGGATCGAGCGGGAAAGCGAACCGAGGAAGTTCCCGGAGACGAAGAGGCGGAAATCGAGGTGCCGGAGCGCGGCGTAGGCGTCGTGATCGCCAGGACGCTCGTCGCCGGGGTAGGGGTTGGACGACACGGGTACTCTCGATCGCGGAAATGAGGACGGCAGACGGAGATGACGTCCCGACGCGCACGACCCCAGCGTCCGGTCGATCGGGGTTCACGATTCCGCAACGATCCTACTCGCAAACCCCGCGCCGGGGAAGGCCCCTCAGGACGCCCCCGCCACCTGCTGCACCCACCCAGCCACCAGCGCCTCGTCGATCTCTGCCACGCGGGAGAACGTCCTTGTGCCCATGCGCGGACTGGCCTCCAACGTCCCGGAGGCATCCGCCACCGCCGGAACACCGTCGCGGTTCCAGATCATCAGCGTCACCCAGCACGGGAACGCCCTGAAGCCGATCACCGCCGTCTTGCCATCCAGACCGGCTGCGCCTGCCAGAGCTTGCCATCCAGCCCGGTGATGTTGGCCTCGATCAGATCGGTCAGCCGCTCCGCAACCTCCTGCAGATCGCCCTCAATGGCCGCGTTCTCCTCGCTGATGGTCGTCGGCTTGGTCATGAGCATTCCCTCCGGGATGGTCGATGGATCATCGCTGGCAGTGTCACAGTCCCGTCCGCCCGGTCGTTTCTCTCCGCTTGCGACGTTTCGCTGATGGGCACCTACCAAACGTTATGTCACCTTCTATCGTCCCACAGCGCTCGGATATCCGCGACGCATCCCCGCCCCTGCCCTGTCATCCCGAGCGGAGCGATGGCACCTCCATCCTGGCATTCGCGGTGCAGCGGAGTCGAGGGATCGGGTGGCATGCAGGGCGTCGTGCATGCAACCCGATCCCTCGACACGCTCCGTGTCCCGTGCGGTGATCCCGCTCCTCCGCTTGCTCGGGATGACATCGGCCATGGCGCATTCAAGCGTGATGATCGGGATATCGTCCCCTGCCTGACACACCCTGCGACCTCCCGGACCGACACCCGCTCGGTGTCTATGCACGCCGGGCGTTGGCAGGCATGTCCGACCGCCGCGACGAGTTCAGCGCCCCGTCATGCGGTCGGCACGGTCGGCCTTCCGGCGCATCTTGCCCACCGCCGCATCCAGCGTCGAGGCGAACTTGCTGCGCTCCTTCTGGCCGAAGGCGGATGGGCCACCCGTCGCGATCCCGACCGACCGCAGATGGGCGTTCAGGTCCCGCGCGGCCAAGGCATCGCCGATCCGGGTCGGGCTGTAGGCATTGCCCCGGAAATCGAGCGCATCCACCCCCTTGTCGATCGCACGCGCCGCGAGGGGAATATCCGCCGTCAGCACCAGGTCGCCCGGCACGATGTGCTCGGCGATCCAGTCGTCCGCCGCGTCCGGAGTGCCGGGCACGACCTGCAGGCGCGCATCGAGATCCGGCAGAGTCGGGATGGCAATTGGCCCGTTCGCGACCACCTTCAGCGGCACCCGATACCGCGCCGCCACCCGGAAGACATACTCCTTCACCGGGCAGGCATCCGCATCGAGATAGATCGTCCCGCTCGCCGGTCGCGCGTCCTGCGTCGTCTCGTCAGCCTGCCCCACTCGCCCGTTCCTCCTCCGTCATACTCCTGCCAAGGCCTTGTCCGCTCCACGATACGGCACAGGGCCGGGCACATGCCGGGGATCGGAGAAATCAGGAATCGGCGGCCTCCCGCGCGATCGCCTCGTCCATTGCCACCAGGTCGGGGGGCAGCGGCTCGCTCCACACCCGCTCGATCACCGGGATCGCCGCCGTGATCGGCAGCGCGAGCAGCGTCCCCAGGATGCCGAGCAACTGGCCGCCAACGAGGATGCCGAGCAGGATGCTGATCGAGGAGACCTGCAACGAGTTGCCGAACACGCGCGGCACAAGCAGGTAGTTCTCGATCTGCTGGTAGATGATGTAGGCCACCAGCACGATGATCGCCGTATCCCACGACACCGTCGCCGCCAGAATCAGCGCGGGAACCGTCGCCACCGGCACGCCGACGATCGGCACCGCATCGAGAACCGCCGCCAGCACCGCCAGCAGGATCGGTTGCGGCACGCCAAGCACGGTCATCAGCGCGAAGACGAAGATCCCGAAGAGCACAGACGTGATGATCTGGCCGCGCAGGTAGCCGCTCACCACCTGCAGGATGTCCGGAAAGGCCCGGCGCATCCGATAGCGCAGGGTCGGCGCGATGTAGCGGGAGAGGTAGTGCCAGCTGCGCTCGCCCTCCAGCAACAGGTAGATCGTCAGGATCAGCACGAAGAGCGTGTTCGTGATGCCGCCGGCAATCCCGGTACTGATCGAAAGGAAGCTGTGCCACGGTAACGAGGCGCCGCTGATCTGCGGCGGGTTGTCACGCAACTCCTGCACCCGCTGGTCGATGGCGGGATAGCGGTCGAGCACGCGCTGGAAGCGGTCGGCGTAGTCCCCGAAATTGTCGATCAGGTTCTGCACCTGGTCGATCAGGGGCGGCATGACCAGCGCGAAGACGCCGACGATCGCGCCCACCACGAGCAGCATGACGCTCGCCACCGAGGCAACATACGGCACGCCGCGCTGCGTGAGCTTCAGGACAGTGGGCAGCAGCGCCATCGCCAGGAAGATGGCCACGAAGACGAGCAGGAAGATCTCCCAGACCTGGAGCAACACCCAGATCGCGAAGATCGCCAGCACCACCCGCAGGATCGTCCGCCATGGGATCTCCAGCCGGGTGACGACCTTCTGGGAGGCCGGAGTGGGATCGGGCCGGCCGACGATCGGGGTGACGATGGGGCGGTGATCGCTCATGCGTGGGTCGTCTCCCGCTGCGTTGTATGCAGCGTCGTGTCAGCGACACGCGAACCGCGATGGCCCTTCCGGCACTGGATGCCGGGCGAATATCACTTCGTCGCGCGTGCCACCTCAACGCAAGAACGTCGCCCCGCCGCCGGAACCACGCCAGGTCTCTCGCCAGTGCAGGCCCAGGCAGGTGTCCGTACAATGTATGCATCACCCGGTGACCCCTTCACCGCTTGCCTGTCCCAGGAGACGCCATGCGCCCGATCGCCATCCTCGCCCTCATGCTCGCGACCACCATGTTCGCGCCGTCGAATGCATTCACCACCGACGACGAACGGAACTGCACGGCCTTCAGCACACAAGCCGAGGCACAGGCGTACTTCGATGCCCACGGCGGATCCGCGACGAACAACGTCGATTTCCTCGACGCCGATCGCGACGGTATCGCCTGCGAGCATCTTCCGGGCACCCCGGGCAGCGCATCTGACGACGGGTCCGGATTCCCATGGTTGGGGGTGGGCCTGGGCGTGATCGGGGTTGGCGCCGTCGGCATCGGCGGCGGTGCGCTCTACGCCCGGTCGCGACAGACCCGGCAGCAGGTGACGCCCACCTCCGGCGTGGCATCCCTGTCCACCATCCCGGCGCTGCCGGATGCCATCCCCTGCAATCCCCCGCCGCCGGGATGGCCGACGGTGACGCCGGACCGCGCGCGGGACCTGGCCACCATGCCGGATGCGACGTACCGGCTCAGCCCGGAGTGGATGCAGCGGGCCGACGCGATCCTGGCATTGACAGTGAACCGCTGCCAACTCTGCGGCACTGACCTGATGCTGCCCGATCAGGTGCGTCACCGCACGGAGGAGCGACGGGGCGACGAACTCCCCTGCGACCTGATCGTGCTGTGCGATCGTTGCGCGGCCCAACTGGGAATCGCGTCCGCCTGATGACCGGCAAAGGGCTGCCAAAATCGAGCGTATCAGACCGAGAGAGCTTCGATGATGCTCACCGCCGAGGAGTAGAACCCCAGCGGCGGAACGATATAGGCTCCCTGGATCGCACCGGTCGTACGGGCATGCTGCAGAGACTCGATCGCGATGGCCACACCTTCGCGCCGGGCCTCCGGACCGTTCCCGGCCCGTTCCATCCGGCGGAGGACGTGCGGCGGAATCCTCATGCCCGGCACATTGGCATTGACGAACTCGGCATTTCGCGACGACGCCAGCGGGACGACACCCATCAGGATCGGCAGGTTGATCCCCTTCGCTGCATCGAGGAATCGCAGGAGCGTCTCATCGTCGTATACGGGCTGGGTCATGACGAAATCCGCGCCCGCTTCCTTCTTGCGGAACAACCGATCGATCTCATAGGAAAGATCAGCCGCCGCAGGTTCGACCCCCGTCCCGCACAGGAACGAGGTTGGCTGGTCCATCTCCTTGCCCGAGGGATCGATCCCGCGATTCAATCCATCGACGATCCGAAGCAGCGCCAGGCTGTCGACATCGAAGACCGGACTCGAACTTGGGAAGGTGCCCATCTTCGGCGGATCGCCGGTGATCAGGACCAGGTTGCGGACACCGAGCGCGTGCGCCGCCATGAGGTGAGACACGGTCCCCAGCAAACTCCGGTCGCGACCACAGACGTGCAACAACGCCTCGCAATCGAGTTCCTGTTGCAGGATGGAGGCGAAGGCCAGATTGTCCATCCGCAGGCTGGCCCGCGCACCGTCCGTCGTGTTGATGACGGTCGCCCCGCCATCGAGCACGCGCCGCGCGGCAGTAATCGCCTTCCGGTAGTCGATCGAACTGGGCGGATTGATTTCTACACTCGTCACGAATGTTTGCCCCAGCTGGGACCCGAATGCCCCGCCGCGCGGCAATTTCACCGCCGGCGGATGCGGACCTCCTTCGGCGACATGACCGCTGCCCTCGGTTGGCCCGGACCGCGCGGGGAAGGTGACGGAATCCGCCTGGGCATCGTTCATCCGGATGGCGCCCGAGAGCGCGCGGATATGCTCGGTCGTGGTGCCACAACAACTGCCCAGGATGTCGATACCCAGCTTCAGGAACCTCCGGCCATAGGTGGCGAAGGCATCGGGGCTCGACGTCTGGATGTAGCGGCCACCCGTTTGCTGCCACGGACCGATCGAAGGCTGGGCAACGAGCCGCTTGCGCGGAAAAACCTCACGAAGGTGGCGCATGAACGGATACATCCCACCCGGAGCCAGTCCGCAGTTCAGGCCAAAGACATCCGCGCCCAGCTCGAATGCGTCCGCCGCCACCCGCTCGAGCCAGTCGGTCATCCCGCCATCATGTGAGGCCGTAATACGATAGTGCGCGATGACCGGGAGATCCGGCGCTTCCAGCCTGGCGGCGGTCAGGGCGGCCCGCATCGCCTCGCGCGATTCGAACGACTCGAAGGTCAGGAGATCGACCCGCTCGTCACGCAGGAGCGCGATCTGCTCCCGGTACACCTCCGGATCGGCACCAGCCCCATCGGCTTCAGTCCGCACGACCGGGCCGATCGAACCCGCCACCAGCACCCGTTCATTGGACGCCTCGCGGGCAAGCAAAACCCCAGCAGCGATCAGGTCCCGCAGGGATGTATCGATCCCATGACGCCGCAGGGCTAGGCTGTTTGCCGCAAAGGTATTCGTCGTCAGGATGGCGCATCCAGCCCGCACGTTCTCCGCGTGGATCGCCTTGACCAGTGACGGATTGGTCGTATTGACCGACTCGAACAGTGAGCCTGGCAAGGTCCCAGCATGCTCGAGCG
Organism: Thermomicrobiales bacterium; assembly: GCA_049840815.1. Taxonomy (GTDB): domain Bacteria; phylum Chloroflexota; class Chloroflexia; order Thermomicrobiales; family UBA6265; genus JASGDN01. The sequence goes on from JASGJI010000004.1 coordinate 128,139, forward strand.
CCGTTCCCATCGGCCCGTCGAAGAGTAGGCGGTGCGTGGCAAGGCGTTGGGATAGGCTCGACGTTTCGAAGTGGCTCGACATCCATCACTCCAGCGAATAAGCGTCTCGATTGGCTCCATGCTTCCGGAGGATAACGCGCCGCACGCCGGGCGTCCGAGGGGAACGGCTAGAGCATGTCCCGATTGACACGAGAAATGCTGCATTCACAGATCCGGCGGGAGATTGCCCCACACCTCGACCCGCGTGCCGTCCCGCTCCCCGCGCCAGATCGGCACGATGCACGTCTGCCCGAGCAGGTTCTTCCACAACTGCGCGTTCGCGAAGGTCTCCTCGTCGGCACTGAAGATCTCGAAGACCGATCGCGCCGCCACCAGGATCAGCTTCTCCTTCGCCCGGCTCAGCGCCACCGTCAACCGGCGAGGATCGAGCAGGAAATCGCCATTCTCCAGCAGATACCCCGGATCGCTCTCCGTCGCCCCGATCACGATCACATTCCGCTCATCTCCCTGAAACCGCTCCACGGTGTCCACGGCGGAGAGGCGAATCGCGCCAGTCTCCTCGTCACGCACCGTCAGCGCCGGAATCGCCTCCTGCAGCGCCGCCCGTTGCGCCCGGTGCGGCACCACCACGCCCATCCCGTGCACCGCATCGAGCGCGTAGCTATCCCCTGCAGCGAGCGCTTCCAGGATCGGCGCGATCAACGCCTGCTCGAAGGGATTCCGCCGCTGGCTCCGGTCCTCGTCGTGGACGATCACCGTCAGCGGCTGTTCCGGATCGAGCGCTGCCCACACGAACTCGTCCGCCACCGGACGCTTCGGTGAGGACAGCTGCTTGTGCCGCCGCGAGAAGTACGGGATATCGTCGTGCCGGTAGATCTCCTCACGGAGGAATTCGGCCATCACCGCGTGCAGCCGGAAACTCTCGGCGAAGCGAACGATCGGCGGGCGCGGCTTCCGCTCCCGCAACGCGACGAACAGCGATTCGAAGGCGCGGAACTGCTGGAACGAGCGGCGAACCTCCCTTCCCCAGTCGTTCTTCACGATCGGCGGCATCTGCCGGTGATCGCCGACCACCACCAGGCGCCCGTGCAGATGCAGCGGCAGCGTCGCCATCACCGCCTCCGGGATGTTCATCTGCGACGCCTCGTCCAGCACCACGAGATCGACGAGCCCATGCCCGAAGAGCCCCTTCGCCCGCGCGAACTTCTCCGTCACGATGCGATACATCCCGCCCGGTGTCGCACCCGTCACGCTCCAGCGCGACGCTGGCGAGGCGATCCGGTTCCACGCGCCCACCCCCTTCTTCGGCAGGGGCACGATCAATTCGGGAAGCTCCTCGTCCACACGCGGACCGTGCCGAAAGAGCGGCACCTCCAGCAGGCGATCGTCGAAGTACGCGCCCCAGATCTCGGGATGCCGCTCGGCGCGATCCCGAAGCTTCTCCTGCACGTCGAGCACGTTCTTCAGGAGGACGTTCGTCGCCGCATGGGTCTTGCACGACACCGCCACCCGGCAGTCGATCCCCGCCGCCATCGCGCCCTGGATGCGGGCGAAGATCGCGAACGCGGTCGAGTAGCTCTTGCCGGTGCCGGGTGGCCCCTGCACCATCAGCAGCGGATCGCCGCCATGCCCACCGATATAGTCGCGCTTGCTTGCCTCGAAGTCGTGGAGCGCACCCGCCGCGTCCAGCGCCTGCAACCCGGCAAGGAAGCGCGCCTGGCCTCGCGCCGCCGCGTCCGGCCAGATCACCGGCGGCAGCATCTGCCCCGCGAGGTGGGCGTAGACGGCGTTCTCCCCGCCCGCGCGCAGCCCCTCCGTCACCTTCGCCAGCCACCCGCCGTAGTAGTTGTTCGGATCAGGATCGAGCGAGAAGGTCTCGCCATCGTTCGCCACCACGACATGCCCACCGAAGCTGTAACCCCGTTCCGACCTGCCGCCGAACTGCCCGAGCAGCCCGATCTCCGCGATGGCCGAGGTCGCCTTCCCCCCATCATCACGCTGGACATCCAGCCGCCGCAGGTCGACCCGCATCCGGTAGAGCAGGCTCTTCGGCGTCGGGGTGAAAAGGGTCCGCTCCGCTTCTGGCAACCGTTCGTCAACCGTCAGCCGGGGAGCGAGCACCAATCGCTCGCCCGGCTTCATGGAAGAGAGCGCCAACGCCTCGTCGAGGTCACAGGCCACGTCGCGCACATCGACCCGCATCCGCAGGACGATCCCCTCCGGATTGCGCTTCGTCTCCGCCTTCTGCTCCGGCGTCAGCATTCCTCGCTCGCCAGGATGCGCGGCTTTGTACGCATCCTCATACTGCTTGGCCAGCCGTTCCCGCCGCGCGAACTCCTGATATGCCGCCAGCATCTCCGGGTCCTGATCGGCATTGTGGAAGGAGACGACCAGCGCCTCGCCATCCAGCACGCGCTCCTCGGGCGGCTTGTTGCGCGCGCCTTTCCACGCCGCCAGTTCGACGTGGCGCTCGATGGTCAGGAACTCGTCCAGCGCCTCGGCGAGGGTGGAGGCCTTGGCCGTGAACGCGGCGAGATCCGGCAGCACGAACGCGGTCTGCGAGGTCTGCTTGTTGCCCCGGATGTCTCCGGCGATCCACTCCATCGCCTCCAGCCGCCGCGCCTCGAACCCGGTCAGCACCTCCCGCGTCGTGAGGCGATACGGTGCCAGGGCATCGCGTTCCGCCGGCTTCGGGTCCGGCAGCTCTCCCCACGCGGCGTGGAGGTATTCCAGCGGGACCTGGCTGTCGAACCGCGCCTTGCTCGTGTACCAGGTGTGACCGCGCGTGTCGTCGAAGGCGAGCGCGTCTTCGTCCAGCTGGGCGCGATAGTCGAACAGGCGCTCCCGGAAGATCCGCCGGTACGACTCAGGGGTGTCCCAGTCGAACTTGAGGAGCGCCGCCACCGATTGCAGCGACTGGCAGACCATCGGGTAGTTCGTCTGCGCCCTGATCTCGCGGTCGAGGTAGCTCACCAGCGGCGAATCGAAAGCGGCGGTCTGGGTCACGAAGTCATAGAGCGCCGTCGCCCCGAGCACATCCGTGGCGTGGCGGCCCAACGCCTCCAGCAGCACCGTCTGGGCGAAGGTGTTGAAGAAAATGAGGTGGATCGGGGCCGACGGCTCCCCCAGCGGGGTCAACTCGGGCGCGGCAACCTCCTCCACCGCGCGCAGGACGGCCCCGACCCAGTCGAGCAGCAGATCGCGCTCCACATCGGCGTCGTGCGGCTGCCGGTTGGCGAGGCGGACGATGCTCCGCCGTCGTTCGGGAGGGGTCTCACCGCGCTCCGCCCCGACCACCAGCGCACCGAGCATGGCGACGCGGTCGTTCAGGTAATCGTGCTGGGCATCGAGGTAGACGCGGACGAGGTTCGGGTTGTGCTCGGCATCGACGAAGGGCAACGAGCTGTAGCCTGTATTCGGGATGTCCGATACCGAGTCGATGTCGTCGCCCACCCAGCTGCGATACCTCCGGGCGCGGAAGATCAGCTCGTCGAGATTCGGCCCGACCGGCCACGTCGCGGCCAGCTTCCGGGTCAGTGCCTCGGTCCGCGGGCGCGGCAGAAGCACGGTGTGATCGCGCGGCTCGCCATCGACCTGGATCGTGTCCTTGCGCTCCATCTCCTTCAGTCGCGCCAGGGCGCGGACCGTGGTCACGCCCTCGGCACGGAGGGCGCCCTTCTCCCCGGCGCTGATGTGCGGGATCAGCGAGAGATCGTCCACCTCGGCGCACTGCTTCATGCAGAAGGCGTTGTAGGCGCAGCCGTCGCAGATGGTGCCGAGATGAAACGGCAGGTCCGGGAACGGCGTCGCCAGGATCTTCCGGGCCACTGACTCGGACTTCAGCACCAGGTCGTCCGCCGCGCCCAGGTAGGCGTTGGTGTCCTCGATCCGTTCCAGCAGGCCGGTCGTCGCGCCGAAGGTCCGCGCGGCATCCTCCCGCTGCGCCTGCTGCTCGTCGGTGGGCGCGGTCTCGGGGGCATCGTTGCCACCCGGCGCAGGCCCGCGATAGAGGATGGCGAGCTGGATCGGCTCATGAGGCACGTCCGCGAGCAGGGCCGCGATCATCCGCTCGTAGAAGGCGACCTGCAACCGGTGTTCGACCTTGGCCGCCGTGGACGACTTCATGTCCGCGATCAGGATGTGCAACCGCCCCTCAGCATCGCGTTCCAGCCGCAGGAGGTCGAGGTCGCCACGCAGGCTCCACGACCCGACCATCGCCTCCACACGCGGCTGATAGATCACCACGGCCTGCCCCGGCTCCAGCCCCTCTACACATTCGATCACGAGCTCGTTGTCGTTCGGAAGGCCTGCCGCCTGCCGGTCCTCCGGGGAGCATTGGACCATGGACAGGATCGCCCCGATATCGCGCACAGTCGCCAACTCGAACGCCCGGCCCGACTGCGTGAGCAGGGGCGGAATGGTCTGCGTCGCCACCCCGGCATCGCGCATGAAGCGGGAATGGCCGCTCCGCTCATCCAGTTGCAGGCGGAGATAGCGCTGGCATTGCCCAAGGCGAATGAACTGGGAGACATCGGTCGGGGTGATGGCGTGGGGGCCAGGATCGGTGACGGGAATGAGGGGGATGACGGGCGTCATGCGGGCCGTCCGATCGGTGATGCTGGGGTGGTGGGTTGGCGATCGCGATCCATCCGCGCATGATGCCCGAAAGCGTCCGGTGCTGTCGACCAAGGGGCGTGCTCGCCCATTTCATGCGAATCATTCTCATGTAGAATGACGCCAGCGGACCGCCCGCTCCCGAACCCGACACCGTATCACCCGGCAGGACCACCATCTCCATGACTGCGACCAATTCCACGCCGACCATCAGCCCTGCATCGCCACCTCCGCCGGAGCACGGACCCGAACCGCACGATCGCCCCCTCGCCGCGCGCCTGAACTGGCTGCGCGCGGGCGTGCTCGGCGCGAACGACGGCATCGTCTCCGTCGCGGGCGTGGTGGTCGGCGTGGCCGGGGCAACGTCGTCGTTGCGCGAGATCTTCACCGCCGGAATTGCGGCGATGGTAGCCGGGGCGTTCTCGATGGCGGGTGGCGAGTATGTCTCGGTGAGCACCCAGCGCGACACGGAATCCGCCGCGCTGGCCAAGGAGCGGTGGGAACTGGCGAATATCCCCGAAGAGGAGGAACGCGAACTCGCCCGCCTCTACGAGGAACGCGGCCTCTCGCCGGAGTTGGCGGCGCAGGTGGCCCGCGAACTGACGCAGGAGGACGCCCTGAAGGCGCATGCCGAAATGGAGCTCGGCATCGATTCGGAGGAGCTGACGAATCCGTGGGCAGCAGCGGTGAGCTCATTCGTGGCGTTCGCCATCGGCGCGGCGTTGCCATTGCTGGCGATGGCGATCCCGATGGACGACGAGCGGGTACTGTTCAGCGTGCTGGCGGTTGCGGTCGGGCTCTTCCTCACCGGGTTCGTGAGCGCAAGGCTGGGCGGTGCGCCGTGGAAGCCTGCGGTGCTGCGGAATGTGGGGATGGGGGTGTTGACGATGCTGGTGACGTGGCTGATCGGCAAGCTGCTCGGCACCACCGTCGGGGCCTGATGCCGACGGTGGTGCCGAGCCTGCATGGGCCAGGCGGCGTCAGTAGATGAGCTGTGCATCGATGAACCGCCCGACAACCCGCCGGGCCTCAAGCAGGAGATCGTCCGGGACCACGCCACGCCGACGCAGGAACCGCATCTCGCTGATCGACCCTGCCTGATCGCACAGGATGAATGAAGGCTTGGTCAGGCCAGCGATGCCTGCCTCAACCCGCAGGTGCGCCGGGATGCCACGATCAGGCCATTTGGCGCGAGATTGAACCCATCGTTCGACAACACGAGCGCCGGTCGAATGCCAGCCTGTTCCCGGCCGATCTGGGGATCGAAATCGACGGACCAGATCTCACCGACCCTGGGCGTCTGCGGCGAGTCCTGCACGGATCTCCTCCAGTTCTTCTGGCGTGAAGTAGGGATCATGGCCGCTCAGCCCGTCGCCCGCCGTGCGGTCGAACAGCCGCAGTTCATCCTGATAGGCCTGCCATGCGACCGGGTCCTTCCGGAGTTGCTCGTACGACTCACGGTAGGCAGCCCAGAACTGCGCATCCTCGTATCGCCGGAGCAGGTCGGTCACGATCTCGCCGACCGGGCGTTCCTGGTCCCGCGCGATCGCCTGGAGCCGGTCGTGCGTAGCCGCCGACACCGTGATGGTCTCCGTCTGGCTCTTCCGCAATGCTGCCATGGGCGCGCTCCTCTCCGATCCTCGGCATCGACCCTGCCACCTGCCGAGGCCAGGGGGAGGCCGTTTCTCCCATCGAGTGTACCGCCCACCCCCGGAAACCGCATCGGCCAGCCGGCGCGGCGTGAAAGCGATGCCCGGCGCAACGTATGATTCCGCCGGTCGCTCATCATCCCGGCCGTGACCGGGTTCTGGCCGTCGTCCTCACCGCTATCCTGCCTGCACCACCGACCCACAGGCCGACTGCAGACAGGCTCAACCCTGGAGTCTGATCCCCATGCACGGTCTGGAAACGGCGATGATCGATCTCATCCGCTCATGGTTCGATGCCGTGGGCTGGTGGGGGGTCGTGATCGCGATGGCGATCGAAAGCGCCTGCATTCCCCTCCCCAGCGAGATCACCATGCCGCTCGCTGGCTGGCTCCTCGTCGCGGAACACGGCCTCGGCTGGAAGGGCGTCCTCCTCGCCGGGTTCTTCGGTGCCGTCGGCAACCTGATTGGGTCGCTGATCGCCTACTTCATCGGGATGTATGCCGGTCGCCCATTGATCGAGCGTCACGGCAAGTGGATCCTGCTCACGAAGAAGGACATCGACCGGGCGGAAGGCTTCTTCCAGCGCTGGGGCGATTGGGCAGTCTTCCTCTCCCGCCTGCTGCCGGTGGTGCGCACCTTCATCTCGATCCCGGCCGGCATTGCGGAAATGAACCTCTGGAAGTTCTCGCTGCTCACCTTCGTCGGGTCGTTCATCTGGTCCACGCCACTGGCGGCGGTCGGCTACAAGTGGGGGCCGGACTGGGAGAGTTTCCGGGAGCGCATCCGTTTCCTGGACTATCCGATCGCTGCGGTGATCCTGCTGGTGATCGCCTGGTTCGTCTGGCATCGCCTCCACGAGATCCGGGCCGAGCAACAGCCCCCCTCCAGCGGTATCTAGCTGTGGGATTTCAATAGGTTGTGGTGAGGAAGGGGATTGTTCATCCGGTTCGGATCGGGGACGCTTGGGATATCTGACGTCTTCAGCGAACCAGGAGGGAACCGGATGAACGTCCATAAGGGTGCCAGAACGACGCCATGGAGTCGAGCGCTCATGGTGCAGCGGGTGCGGGAGGAGGGGCAGTCGGTGACGCAGGTGGCGGCAGCCTTCGGCGTCTCGGAGACGACGGTCCGGAAATGGCTGCATCGGGCCGATGAGCCGGTCCTGTCTGGCGTCGACCCCTTCGCCGATCGCTCGTCCCGTCCCCATCAGGTGCGGAACCCGACCGCCACCGAGACGGTGCGGGCGATCGAGGCAGGACGACGAGACCACCAGTCCGGGAAACAGCTGGCGGTGGCGCATGGCTGCTCCCGATCCACGGTGAGCCGCTATCTGCGGCGTGCGCATCTCTCCCGGGCCAAGGACCTGGAGCCGGTCCTGCCACCCAATCGCTACGAACTGCCCGAACCCGGGGCCTTGATCCATTTCGATACCAAGAAGCTGGGCCGCTTCGATCAGTCGGGACACCGGATCACCGGGGATCGGACCCGGCAGAGTCGTGGCATCGGCTGGGAGGCGGTGCATGTGGCGATCGACGATCACTCCCGGGTCGCGCAGGTCCGGGTCCTGGCCGATGAGCGCAGCGATGCGGCGGTGCAGATGCTGCGGGACACGGTGGGCTGGTATCGCGAGCAGGGCATCGCCGTGACGGCGATCATGACCGACAACGGCTCGTGCTATCGCTCCCACGCCTTCAGGGCGGCCTGTGCAGCGCTGGGCGTCCAGCATCGACGGACGCGGCCCTACACGCCCCGGACGAACGGCAAGGCGGAGCGGTTCATTCAGACGGCGTTGCGGGAATGGGCGTATGCCACGACCTACGACACCTCGGATGATCGTGCCAAGGCTTTGTCCGGCTGGGTTGAGACCTACAACACCACCCGACCCCACACCGGCATCGGAGGCATCCCGCCCATGGATCGCATCGCCGGATTCCGCAACAACCTATTGCAACTCAACATCTAGCGCAGATCCAGACCGAATGCAGCAACGGCCCCGGAACATTCCGGGGCCGTCATCGTTCCCACGATGTCCCACGAATGGAGGTAGCCCGAACGTGTTGCGGAAACACGCGCATCAGGCAACCGCCGACAATCCCGCAAGGTCCGTCTCACCCGCGTAGCGGTCGCGCCCAGCCGCCTTGGCCGCCAGCAAGGCCGAATCCGCCCGCGCCAGCGCCTCGTCCAGCGACTCACGCTCGCGCATCGCCGCCGATCCGATACTGAGCGTCACCGGGATGGCGGCTGCGCGGTCCCGCAACGACGCTACCAGATCCGCCATCGGGACATGCCCGGCTTCGGGCAGAAAGACGACGAACTCATCGCCCCCGAGCCGGCCGATGGACCCTGCCTGCCCGAACACCGCCCGTAACACCCCGGCGAGTTCCAGCAGCAGGCGGTCCCCCTCGGTATGCCCGTGCCGGTCGTTGGTCCGCTTGAAATGATCCACATCGAGAAAGAGCACCATCGCATCGCGGGATCGCCGCGCCGCGAGCGCCTGCTCCGCATCCTCCAGCCAGGCCCGTCGGTTCAGCAGGCCGGTCAACGCATCCGTCCGGCTCTGCTCGCGCAGTTGGCGGATCAGGCGGAAATAGCCCCACTTCACCCGAATCACCGCCCCATAGAGGATGGTCGTCGTCACGATCATCAGCCCAATGAACCGGATGAACTGGCTTGTCTGTTGCGGCACGAGCGGCGTCTCCAACTGGGCAAACATCAGGATCGGCGCGGTCACCACAACCCAGGACACCGCCACCTGCCAGTAGCGGAGGCTGAAACTCGCCGCAAGCAGGACGATGATCATCGCCGTCGGCAGGACAGACGGCACCCCACGATGCGTCAGCCACACCTCCCACGACGCCAGGATCGACGAGATCCCGGCAAACCCGGCCATACAGGCAACGACTGGCCCCTGCATCGCCCACCGCGCATAGACCCGGCTCAGCCAGGCCAACAGGAAGAGCATCACCACCGCAGCCACCGCGAGCACGGTGTGCCACCAGGGCGATACGGCAGCCCGCCGGATAATCCCAAGCACCGGCAGGCTCCCGACAACCGCAGCCAGCGTCAGCGGAACCGCAGCGGTCGCATAGCGGCGCAAATAGAACTCGTCGAAGGTCGTCGGCTCGATCACATCCAACCATCACCACAAATCGCTGGCCACCCGCCGTACGGGGCAACTGTTGCCTATCGCGATGGATGGTACACGACCTGCGAGAAGCACCGCAGTCCCGCCGCCCAGGCTATTCCGCGGGCCAGGATGACCGCCCCAAGCAAGACCCGGCCATGCCGTGCCAGGCCTGAAAGCAGGCAGGATTCCCAGCACAGAGGACGCACGATCGATTTGGACGGATTCTCATACGGAGTTACCCGGCACGGCATGCTGAGACTCCGGATGCGATAGCCCACGAGTCCAAACGCAAGCCCGGGCGCCACCACGACGGCCTACAGTTCCCCCTCGACCTCCTGTTGCAGCCGCTGGAAGAACGCCCGCATGTAGGCGTGGCGCTCCTCCGCCATCGCACGGCCCGTCGCAGTCAGGAACCGGTCCGGAAGGTCCGCAAGCAGCAGCGCGAACTCGACGCTCGATGAATAGTCGGGGCGCTTGCGCAGAGCGAGCAACGTCTCCGTCGATACCGGAAGATCGATCGATGCAGGCACCGGCGCGTAGACCTTCTGGCCATGCATGCCCGTGATGCAATAGAGCCGGGCAATTCCGACCGCACCGAGACTATCGATCTTGTCAGCGTCGAACAGGATGCGTCCCTCCAGGGTCTGCGGTGATGTTCCCCCGGTCGTCCGGTGCTCGCGAATCGCCTGCTGCACCGGAGGGATCAGGTGCTGGGGAAATCGCGTCCCGGCCAGCAGGTCTCCCGCCATCACCGCGCCGATCGCGGCGTGGTCGCCCCCATCCCGCCGCTCCCGTTCCTGCCCGAGGTCGTGCAGCGCCGTCGCGGCAAGAACGATGGCAAGCTCCCCGCCCTCGTACGCCTGGATTCGGCGAGCAATCGCCATGGTCCGGACAACGTGATCCAGATCGTGCGCGGCGTCGGCGCCCCCTTCGGATGCAAGCGCCTCCGACGCCAGGCCGACGAGCCATGGCTCCAATGTCTCCGGCGACGGCTCTCCGGCACGATCCATCTCGCGAACTGGCGCCACTGAAAAGATCCTTCCTCGTTCGTTCCTGCATTCAGCCGTCGAGCAGTCTACAGAACCGCAGCACATCACGAGGCGACCCTATCACACGCACCATATAGAGCCCGGAAGCGTCCCCATTCCTTACAGGGCGTCTTCCGGGAACGCCGGTCGCGTGCGCCAGACCGGGTTCGCCGCCTCGAAGGCCATCGAGACGCGCAACACCTCCGCCTCCGCCAGCGCCCGCCCAACGAACTGGATGCCCACTGGTAGCCCATCGTCCGTGAATCCGCACGGCACCGAGATCGCCGGCATCACCGTCGCCGAGATATGCCAGCTCGCCCGCATCCAGCCGAGATAGTCCGGCTGCGGCACGCCCGCCACCTCGCGCGGCCACGTCCAATCCACCGGGAACGGCGGCAGCAGCACCGCCGGCGTCGCCAGGATATCGATCTCCTCGAAGAGCGCCGCCGTCCGCACATGCAGCCGCGTCCGTGCCAGCAACGCGCGATGGATGTCCGTCGCCGTCAGGTCGAGACCCCATTCGGTATTGTTCCGGACGTTCTCGCTCAGCATGGACGGGTCCTTGCGGTACTGGTCGCCGTTGGCCTGCGCCATCTCCCACGCCCGCAGTGTGCGGAACGAATCCTCCGCGCCATCGAGATCCGGTTCCAGGTCGCGAATGTCGGCGCCGAGTGCTTCCAGCGCCGGACGCCCCTTGCCCTCCAGCACGGCGGTCACGGCGGGATCGACCGGCAGCCCGCCCAGGTCGCGCGACCACCCGACGCGCAGCCCCTTCAGGGCCGCCGCCGGCTCCTCGTGCGCGATGGCGATGTACTCATGGCCATCTCCCGGCAGGGAAACAGGATCGCGCGGGTCGAACCCGGCCAGCACCCCCGTGAGCAACGCGCAGTCGGCGACGGTTCGCCCCATGCCCCCGACCATGGAGAGGTTCGACCACCCGTCCAGCACCGGCACGCGGGAAACCCGCCCCGGCGACGGACGCAGCCCGACGACGTTGTTGAACGAGCCGGGATTCCGCAACGATCCTCCCATGTCGCTGCCATCCGCCACGCTCAGCAACCCGCTGGCGAGCGCCGCACCCGCCCCACCGGAGGACCCCCCCGCCGACTTCGTGCGGTCGTAGGGGTTCCGCGTCGCCCCGAAGATCGGGTTGAACGTGTGGGAACCCGCGCCCATCTCCGGCACATTCGTCTTCCCCAACCGGATCGCGCCAGCCTGTCGCATCTTCACCGCCGGCTCGGCATCCTCCGTCGGCACGAAATGCTCGAAGAGCCTGCTGCCCCACGTCGTGCGCATCCCCTTGGTCGCCATCAGGTCCTTGTGCGCGATCACCAGCCCGTGCAGCGGCCCCGGCGTCTCCCCGCGTGCGAGCGCATCGTCCGCCGCCTGGGCCTGCTCTCGCGCCTCGTCCGCATGCATCGTCACGATCGCGTTGATGTGCGGATTGATCCGCTCGATCCGCGTGAGGTACGCCTCCAGCAACTCCCGCGCGGAAAGCCGCCGGTCGGCGAGCAACCGCCACTGCTCCACGGCAGGGAGGTAGCAGAGGTCGGCTTCGTTCGCAGGCAACTCGACGGATCGCGAAGACGACGGAATCATGGCAGGAACCTCCGGACGGACAGGCGGGAGAACAATGTCGCCATTGTCCGCAACCGGGGCGTGCTTGGCGAGGCCTGGCTCATGGATTGCGTTTCCGCGAAACGCGCGTGATACGATCGGCTGACGAACCGCTCTCCGCGCTGGGCCGGACCAGCCGGCGCCACCGATGTGAAAGGACGTTCCTGTGTTGGAGCTCGACCGTGGGCGAGAGACCGCCATTCGTGACCTCGACGCCATCATTGCCCGTCTGCGCGGGCTTTCCCCCAGCGACTGGGACCGCCCGACCCCCGACGAGGGCTGGACGGTCCGCCATCTCGCCGTTCACCTGACCGAGACCATTCCCTTCCTCACCAACGTGCTTGGCGACATCATCGCCGTGCGCCTGGGCCGGCGCCCGACCGAGGAAGCCGGCGACGTCGTCACCCTCACGTCCTCCACGGATGCCATCGCGGCCGCCTTCACCCAGGATCGCAACGCCTTCTATCACACCATCGCCGCGATGGAGGACGAGGATCTGGAGACGGTCGTTTCCGGCGGGAGCGCCGGATTCGAGCGTAGCGGCTCGCTCTTCCTCGCGCTGGCCACGATCGAAGCGGGCATCCACCGCTTCGATCTCGATACCGCCATGGGCGCTCCCGATGCCGGCCTCGACGAGCAGACGATCATCGCCTGCGACGCGGTCCTGCCCGCGCACATGGCGACCTTCGCCACCCACGCCGGCACGCATCCGGATGCGCCGGTGAGCTTCGCCTTCCAGGGAACCGGTTTCGACCGCCGCCTGACCTGGACGGGCAGCGAGTGGACACAGGATGTGGACGCGCCAGAAGGAACCCACGAAATCCGCCTCCACGGCGACGATTCCGCGATCATGCTCTTCCTCTACGGGCGCATCCGGGTGGAGGGGCCGGGCAGCGACCGCCTGCGCTTCGGCGACGACTCCGCCCGCGACCGCGAGCTGGCGGCGCAGTTCAAGACGTTCGTCCCTGGCCCGTAACCAATTGCTTCTGGGATATGTTGCGCGCCTGGCGACGAGTCACCGGGCGCGCCGCGTTGAGGTTCGTTGGGGAGAAGGATCGCCCGCATGAAGCTGCTCCTGATCGAATGGGATGCCGAATCCGCCGCCATTCGCGCCGACGAACTCCGCGAGGCCGGCCACGCCGTGACCATCGAGTCCCACGACGGCGCCCAGGCCACCGCCACCGTCCGCACCCAGCCTCAGGATGCGGTGATCCTCTCGCTGGCGACCCGCCCCTCCCATTCCTGGCAGACGGCGCGCCCATTGGCGGGCAAACTCGGCTCCCGGCTGGTCTTCGTGGATGGCGACCCAGCTGCCTGCGACCGCGCGGCGAGCATTGCGCCTCACGCCACGTTCGCCACCGCCGATTCCCTCCTCGACGTGCTGGATGACCTCCTCGGATCGTATTGATATCCGGAATACGGACAGGTTCAGACCGCTCCGGCTGCGACCATGAGCGCCTGAACGGCAGACACGTCACGCCGGATGTCCCCGGCCTACCAAACAGGAGTCCCCCCATGAGCATGCAGGATTGCCAGCGCACCGATCCACCCCTCGCTGGCGATGAGAAGGCATCCCTGCTCGGATTCCTGAACTACCAGCGCGACACCCTGCTCTGCAAGCTCGCTGGACTCGACGACGAGCAGGTACGTCGCCCGCACATCCCCTCGGGTCTGACATTGCTCGGGCTGGTGAAGCACCTCACCGACGTCGAACGCTCGTGGTTCCGGGAGACCGTGGATGGCGAGGACCTCGCCCATCTCTGGGACGACGCCGACCCCCAACGCTATTGGCGGATCGAGCCGGACGACACGACGGAGGGCATCATCGCCGGGTACCGGGAGGAAATCGCTCGCGCGAATGCGATCGTCGCGGAGGCAGACCTGGGCGCCCGCGTGCGGGGGAAGGTGACGCCCAGCCACCACGACCTGACGATCCGGTGGGTGGTGCTGCACATGATCGAGGAGACGGCGCGACACCTGGGTCACGCCGACCTCATCCGCGAGGCCATCGACGGCGAAACCGGCGAGTAGCAAACGCGCAATCAGCGCCCGAAGAAGATCTCCCGGATCTCCTTCCGTGCCGGGACATTCCGCTCGTCGAGCGCTCGCATCACCGGTTCCGGATCGTAAACCGCCGCATGATGCGAAAGTACCCAGCGTCCATCGCGGGCAATGTCGAGTACAGCAAATCGGGCGAGTCCATCCCTCCCGGTCCCCAACGCACCGGGATTGACGTAGCGCACACGGGACTCCCCCATCCGATCCATCGCCGGGTGATGATGCCCGAAGAAGAGCACATCGGGCGTGTCCGGCGCCCCAACACTCCCGGAAATCCCGAAGATGCCATCCAGCGTCGTGGTGTCTGGATCGTTCACCACCGACACGAACGTCCCACCATCCGGAGCCAGCCCGTAGTGCTGCCACCGGATGCGCACGCCGGAAATATCGGCGTCCAGCCGCCACGACCAGCGTTGCACCCGCTCGCGCAACGACGGATCGGCCTCGTTCACGGCAGCATGCGTCCACATCTGATGGGCCCATTCATCCGCCGACATCCATGCCGGGCAGGGCGTTGGCAATCCGTCGGCGAAATACGCATCATGGTTGCCCATTACGAACTGGATTCGTGACTGGTTCAGCAAAAGAGAAAGCGTCTCGGCGGGAAACGGGCCGATGCCGATCGCATCACCCACATGCACGATCCGGTCGCAGCCGAGCAGCTCGATCGCTTCCAGCGCCGTGCTCAGGGCCGGGAGATTGGCATGAGCGTCGGTGATGACCGCGATCCGTATCGTCGGTGAGTGCGCGTCGACGTGGTAAGTCCCCATCAGGAGCCTCCTGAAAAGTACGAACGCGGCGGGGCCAGATATGCCCCGCCGCGTTCTCGTACATCGTCCTTCGTTGATGCCTACCGCCCGCGCAGACGATCCCACAGGCTCCGCTGGCCGGTGCCGGGATTCGGCCATTGCTGACCGCCCTGCCCACCACGCAACCGGCGGAAGAACCCCGAACGCACGAACCCAAGCACCAGCAGACCGATGAACGCGATTCCCAGCACGTTCGTCACGAACGGTGGCAGGTCGAAGTCGATCTGCTCACCGGTCACGATGCTGTACATGAGGATGCTTGCCACCACACCGCACAACACGAGCAGGAGGACGCCGACGATATTCTCACGACCGAACATGCGCCCTCCGTTCCCGCGTCACCGCGCTACTGCCCGGCGTCCGTGCCGAACATGCTCTCCGCCACCTGCGTCACCACGTCGGTCGGATCCCCTCCCACCGAGGACCCTCCAATCCGGTAGAGCACATTGCCCTTCGCCACGTAGAGCGCGACATTCGTCGATCCATCCTCGTTCGGGATCTTCAGCATCCGCACCGAATCCCCGAGCTTGGGCGCATCGACCTCCTCGTACCCCAGGTTCGCAAGCACATCCGAGAAGAACGTCAGGGCCGCTTTCGCTGACTCCGGCGAGTTGAAGCCGTGGACGCTCACCACCACATTCGTCGTCGCCGCAGGATCGAGCGCACTGGGATCGGCCGCGCTGAACGAGCGGCTGGCATTCCCGCTCCAGCCCCACTTCTCCAGGTTCTGTTCCGCCGTCCGCGAGTCTCCGAGCTGCCCAACGATCTCTGCCTCGGTCAGGCTCGTGTCCTGCACCACGTCCAGCCCCGTCACCGGCAGCGCATCCGCACTCGGCAGCAGCGCGTTCAGCTCCGCCTGGGTCGGGCCGGCGCCGGCGGACGCGGGCTGCTGCGTCGACTGCGTTGCGGCGGCAGTCGTCGGCTGGCCTGCCGCCTGGGTCTCGGCCGGCGAGGTCGCCGTCTCGTTCACCGATGGCGTGCCGGGGTCGTTCTGCGCGACCTGCGCCGTGGACGTCGCCTGGAACTGGGCAATGGCCGTCTGTGTCGGGGCGAGCAACTCCGCCTCGGATGGCTTGTCATCCCGCAGGAGCAGGTAGCCGAACACCGCCAGTGCGCCAATCACGATTACCGCCAGCGCGGCGATGATGCCGCCCACCAGTTGCCGCTTCCGCCGCTGGGCGGGCGGAGCGAGATCGAGCGGACTGTAGTCATACTCGGTCCGCGGCGGCGCGATGAACCCGCGCGCCTCCTGCGGATCGGCGTATCCCTGCTGGGGCGCGGCACCACTCGCCGGATAGCCTTGCGAAGGTGGATTCGTGCCTTGAGCGGCGCCGGGAGTGGATCGCGGTCGTTGTGGTCGTGGCTCCATGGATGGTTGGTCCAGGTCCTTTCTGGGACGGAGAGTAGAACGCAGCAACCGCGGCCACCGCATCGGCCAGCCGGGAGCGTCGTCAAAAGGAGGAAGGCGACTCGCCTACCGGACCGTGCCGGCGATGCGACCGCAGGGTGCATGGGACAACGCGCCAGACCGTGGCAGCGAAGGACCGGATGCAACGCCAGACGCACGGCCTGCCCCGCGACCCGGTCGCGAGCTTGCGGGTACGTCCGAACAATGCGTCGGCATGTCCGGTAGGAAGTATACCGATCCCGCGCCATGGCGGTGAAACCTGTCCGTACGCCTTCACAGCTGCCAACGCACGCAATGCCGCCCTTCCACCTTCCGAACGAGCGGCACCCCTGCCGGGTTTCGTCATATCCCTTCCTGCGCGCCATCACCAGTCGCGCCACCGGTGACCACTCCCGCCAGATCACCACCGCTTGCCACTCT
Source organism: Thermomicrobiales bacterium (assembly GCA_049840815.1). Taxonomy (GTDB): domain Bacteria; phylum Chloroflexota; class Chloroflexia; order Thermomicrobiales; family UBA6265; genus JASGDN01. The sequence continues at coordinate 144,869 of JASGJI010000004.1, forward strand.
GGCAGGCCCGCACGATCCCGATTGGACCCAATTCCGCGTCCGTTCGCCGCGCGATAGCCCCTTCGTGACACTGTGACAATCTGGAAAGCGTTGAGATACGAGCGTACGGACACTATCATCATCGGTATGCAATTGCAGAGTGACGCCGATCGTCACCCTGCCACACGATCCCGTTCAGGAGCAGCGCACCGTGGCCCACCCATCCACGCCTTCCAGCATCGCCCCAGCCAGTGTCGAGAGCACACCGCTCGCGCGCTTCTACATGACCAGCGACCTCCGCGCCGCGACCGGCCTGACGCGCACCCATCTCGACTTCTACCTGCGCGAGGGCGTCATCGTCCCCACCGCGCGGACGGAGAGCGGCTACCTGCTCTTCGACGACGGGGAGTTGGCGACCCTCCGACAGGTGATCGCCTGGCGCGGTGAGGGCATCGGCATCCGCGAGATTCGCGAGCGGCTCGCCCGCCATGCCGCCTGATTCCGGTTCGCTCATCGTCGCGTTGGATTCTTTAGAAGGGTAGGCGCTTCTCGTGCAGCATCGGCCGTTCCCCCTCCAGCACCAGCACCAACGCCGGGTTGAATGGGATGCCCCGTTCGCCCCGGTCATCGTGCGGCCCGCAGCGGGAGCGAGTCGCAGGCGACACACCGCCGCGCCAGTCGGCCTCTCCGGGATGCCAGACACGGTGCCCGCTCGCATCGCCGCGCTCTACCACACGCTCGGCCTGTGCGACGATCCCTTCCCGCGCACCGCCGCCCCGACCGGAACCCTGCCTCCGGCGATGGTAGCCCAGGCCGCAGCCCTCACGACGTGGATGACACGCCCGGAAACGCTGGGGCATCTGGCAATCGTCAGCGGCCCGGCGCGGTCCGGCCGTTCGACGCTGCTCCGGGCGGCTATCGCCCAGGCTGGGGACATCGAGGTCGTCGCAGCCGATTTGGGCGCATCCGCCGAGCCGCTGACGGATGGCAAGATGCTTCGCGCGATCGTCGTCGCCTTTGGCGCGGAACCGGTCGGTCGCAACGGCCTGTCACTCATCCAGCAGATCCGGTCGCTGGCGACCGAACGGGCACGAGGGGATCGGTCTCCGGTCCTCACACTCGATGGCGCGGATCTCGCCGGGTCACGTCTGGATCTCCTCCGCGCCCTCCTCACCGAGGAGGCGGAGGAGCCCCTGCGGATCGTCGTCACCGGCACCCCGGAGTTCCGCGACCGTCTCCAGCGCCGCCATGCGCTCCGCGAGCGCGTGTCGCTCGATCTCCGGATCGCGCCCCTGGATGCGGAGGCGCTGGATGCGTTCATTCGGCAGCGGATCGCCACCGTCGCCCAGGACAGCGACCGCTCGCTCGGGATGTTTACCCCGGAGGCGGTCGCCATCGTCCACGACTGGTCGGGGGGGATCATCGGCGCTGCGGTCGAACTGGCCGGGGAATGCCTGCTGGAAGCCATCGCGCGCGGCACGCATCAGGTCGATCGCGGGATCGCCCACGATGTCGCGCGGGAGTTCATTGACCGCGCGCGGGATGCCGCCCGGCAGGAGGCCGCATCGCCATTCGCGAGTCCTGCCGTGCAGGCTCGTCTCCCCTTCGCGGGAAGCACCGACGGCACGGCAGGATCGTTGCCCACGACGACACGCCTGCTCGACAGGACGGAGGGAGCGAGATGACCGGGCACGCTTCAAACATCCGAATTGCCCGTCCGGACACCCGGTGGGAGCGCCTGTCCAGCGCGTATGCTGGAAACCGCATGCACGCTGATCGCGACGACACGCGGGCCGTGGTGACGACAACCGGATCGTGGATGGGAGGACTGGCCGCAACCATCGGCGAGTGCTCCCATCCGGGATTCGACCTCGCCGCCATCCACGCCAAGGGATGGCAGGCCGGTTCGTGCCGGAACCCGTTTCGTACGATCACGTTGCTCGAGGAGGATGCAGGACCCGCCATGCACCCAGTTCAGCAAGCGGACACAGAAAAAGCCCGGTGCGCTAACACCGGACTTCTTCGAAGCTCACTGGATTGGATGCTTTCCGGAACGCGATTGGACCGTCGCCAAACCGCCTGATCGCCGAACCGGAACCTGCAAGAAGCGCTTATCCCCGCCAAGGGAGGGTTTTGTGTACCCACGCGTTGCCTGCATTCTAGGCACACCCCCACGGTGTGTCAAGAAGTCGCAGACATCCATTGCTACGCCATCGTGGCCAGGGAGGGCATCGGCATGACCGCATCACGGTCCCCCCGACCCGACCCGACGACGACCGAAGAGACACCCGAGCCGACCAGCTCCGGGCAGTCTTCCCGTGGCAGGAAGCCCGCCTCCAACGGACGCCGGCGCTCGACGCCGCCCCGCGTGCAGGCGAAGGCTGCCACCGACACGCCCGGGACCGCGCAGGAGGTCGCCGGGATCGTCGGCGATGCCTCCGCGCAGGTCAGCCGCTCCGGCGAGGATGTCCGCAAGCGCGGCTGGTTCTGGCACTGGAACAGCATCGTCACCCAATACGCCCCTCTCCTCGGGCTGAAGGGTGTCGGGCTGCTCAACTCCTACACGGTCTGGACGGACCGGCGCGAGGAGTCGCCCCACCGCGGCTACGCCTTCCCCTCCCAGCAGAGCGAAGCCGACTTCTACGGCGAGGACCGGGCCGAGCTGATCACCATCAACAAGATCCTGGTGGCACTGGATCTGATTGAAATCCGCAAGGAGATGGTGCTCCGCGTCGATGCCCAGGGCCGCCGCTGGAAGGTGCCCCACAACCTCTATCGCGTGAAGGATCATGGCGACGACGTGACGCTCACCACCCGCGACGTGATGCGTGTGATCGAGTTGGCGGATCGCGACCGCGCGGTATACCGCTACCTGCGCCGGGTATTCTCACCCCGCTTCAGCCCCATCGACCACGCCAACGTCTGGCACCAGATCCTGGAGGAAGTCCGTCCGACTCCCGTCTGGCAGCGACTCGCGGCGCGGACCGAGAAGGAGGAGCGAAAGGCCTCCGAGCGCACGAAGGCCGGCCACGCGTCCCGCAAGGAGAACGCGACGCCTGTCACCGAAAGCGAGGTTTCCGAGGCCGGTACCGGTGCTTTTTCGTTGCCCACACGCGGTGACAACGCGGCATTCGAGGCGACAGGTGTCGCCAGTAACGCCAGCACGAATAACGACAGCGGCGCTGATGAGACGGACGGCGAGATCGAGTTCAAAGAAATCTTCGTTGCATCCATCAACAGAGGTTCTGGCACCGATCAGGGTACCGTTGTTGCATCGACCAACAGCGGTTTGGACCGGAATCGGGCCGGCACGGTTGGCCACGGCAACAGAGGTCGGCGAACCATCGTTGCTCCCTCCAACACGACGTATCACCAACCAAAAACAACAACGACTACGGTCGATGATGACGATGAAATCGGTTCTGGACGGGGAGAACGTCTGGAACCAGCCAGCCGATTCGGGACGAACCAGGGACCGGATGCATCCCGCGACGAGGCAATCGCCCTCCAACGATTCGCCGAGGCAAACGATCGACAGCCAACAGCCGCCGAGCGCCGACACCTGCGCCAAATCGCGGAATTCGCCTCCCCTATCGTGGAACCGGGTTCGGCGAGCCCCTGGCATCTGGTCTCATCCGCTATAGAGGAGGCGGTTTCGGCGGGCTCTTCCTACGTTGCGCCGAAGCGGATTCGAGAGATCCTCACCCGCTGGACGCGCGATGGCGTGCCTGCTGAATACGCTGGAAACGTACCGGGCCAAGCGGTTGGCGACTCGGTGTCAAATGTCTCACCCTGGGCTGTGACAAGCGGTAGTCCGGTCGGTCACAATGGCGATGCGAACGCCTCCGGACGGCCCGCAATGGGCGATGGCATCGTGCTGCCGAATGGACGCAGCGCGCAGGCGATCTGGGAGAGTGTCGGACGGGACGTCTCTGGTGCCCTCGGAAGCGCGGTGGCGGAATCCCTGTTGGCCGGAACGTCCATCGCCGCCTACGATGCTGGTGAGGTGACGATTCGGGTGCGCGATGCGGCGCAGCACGAGGCGATGCTTGGCGAGCATGCCATGCTCATCGGGCGTGCCCTGCGTGCCCAGCTTCGGCGACCGGTTCGCCTCGCCACTGTCCTCGCCGAGTCGGACGCGCCGGACACAATCGTCGAGGTCGAGCCGCTCGCCGTATCGACGGGCGAGGCTGCTCCTCGTGCGAAGCGGGCGCGGCTGGCCCGGCCGGAGCCGGTGACGCTGGGCGCGATCCCGGTCTTCACGGTCGAGCGCTGCGGACTCACCAACCGGCAGCTCTGGGCGATGGCGCTCAACGATCTGCGCGAGCAGGGCGTGATTCCGGGAGCCGATATCGACGCCTGGTTGCACGATGCCGCCGTGCTCTCGCTGGACGATCGGGACGACGCCGTTTCGATCCTGCTGGGTGTTCCCCATGTCCTGGCCCAGCGCCGGGTGGAGGCGCGATTCCGCTCCGCCATCGCGGGGACGTTGGCGATGCTGCTCGGTGACGAATCACTCGCGGTCTCGCTGGATGTGACGATCATCCGCGACTGGCATGCCCGCCAGTCCGCATGACGTGTGCGGATAATCGTCTCCGAGATAGGATTATCCGCACGGAATTGGTCGCGGGGCCGGACGCCTGGATGCGCGACGGGCCATGATAGGCATCGAGGGGGTTCGTGGCGGGGGCTTCCCGCTCGGACCTCTCACGTCTCTCGCTTCTCACCGTCGTTGGGGATTGGCAGCGGCACCTCGGCACGCTACCGTATGGTGGGGCCTCTCCGACAGCACCACCATTTCCGTTCACCGTTCGTCCCCGTTGGAGTGTTCGATGGCCGATCCACTGCCGGTAATCATCTCGTTCCATGCCGATGATCTGCCGCCCGCCCAACGCTTCTCTGCATGGGAGCAATTGTCGATAGACACGCACACGATCACCCGGCCCGCTGCCGATGTTCCCTTCTATGGCGACGCCTTCATCTGCTCGTTCGGGGATCTCGTACTCAGCCATGCCCGATACGCCCAGCAGGTGTTTTCCCGATCGCCGCAGCACATCCGCCGCGATCACCTCGATCATTTCGGCCTGTTCGCCCAGGGGGACGGTACCCGCACCCTCGCCTTCGGTCCCGATGGCCGGGAACAGATCGCCTACCCCGGCGACCTGATTCTGTTCGACATGCAGCAGCCAGGCGATTCGCTGGCGTCCAATGGCAGTAGCGGCACCGTCTATCTGCCCCGCCCGCTGATCGAGGCCGCGATCCCCGCGGCGAGCAGTCAGCACGGGGCGGTCATCAGTGGCCCGATCGCCCGCCTCGTCGCCGAGCATATCCATGTGATCGGGGGCCACATGATGCGCGATGAGACCGCGACCTCCGCCGATCCTCCGGGCTCCAGTCCCAGCTACCATCGGCTCGTGCGCTCCACCCGCGAGCTGGCGATCTCCTGCCTCCTCGATACCTTCGCGGATGTGCGGGCGAGCACCGTCGATGTGGATGCCGCCTCCGTGGTGCGGGACGATGCCCTGCGCGGCGCGATCGTCCACTATATCGATGCGCACCTCACGGACCCGGATCTCGAAGTCCGGACCCTCTGCGCGGCCTTCACGCTATCGCGTTCTTCCCTCTACCGATTGTTCGCCGAACCGGGCGACGATGGCATTGCCCGGCTCATCAAGCAGCGTCGGCTCTCCCGCATCCGGGCGATCATTCTTGCGAATCAGGACCGGCGCCCGCTGGCGAACATCGCGGCCGACTATGGGTTCCGAAGCGCGGCGCACTTCAGCCGCGAGTTTCGCGCGGTCTTCGGCTATGCTCCGGGGGAGCTACGCCAGATGGACGGTGATCATTCGCTCCGGCTTGCCAAGCGCGCGACGGCAATCGATTCCCTCTTCTACGCGCTCTCCGTCGCCTGAGCGAACACGGCTGACGACGCTGGGACGAATGGACAACTGCCTGGCACGATTGGGGCACGACAGAACGGGCGTGGATCGGTACCGTGGACGATGGTGCAAGATGTGTTGTGCGCGCGTCGTTGACGCATGCGTCCATCCCGATTTTGGATCCATTACGAGAGGATCGTCCATGGCTTCGTCTTCCTCCCGCCTTCCTCGTCGTCGCGTGTTGCAGGCCGGTGCTGGTGTCGCCGCCCTCGCTGGCGGATCCCCCTTCCTTGCCGCCGCCCAGGCCACGCCGGAAGCCTCCCCCGAGGCGTCGGATGCGACGCCGGTTCCCATGAACCCCGCCGACATCGTCCGTACCGGTGATGCGGTGCCGGAACTCCAGCCTATCGAGGATGTGCTGATCGCGGCCATGGCGAAGTGGGCGATTCCGGGCGGCCAGATGGCGATCGCCAAGGATGGCAAGCTCGTCTACAGCCGGGGCTTCGGGCTTGGCAGCATCGAGGAGAACCAGCCCGTCGAGCGCACGAACCGCTTCCGGATCGCCAGTTGCTCGAAGCCCTTCACGGGCGTGGGCATCCTCAAGCTCATCGACGACGGCTCCCTGACCCTCGATACGCCCGTCTTCCCGCTCCTTGCCTTCCAGGGGCCGGCCAATGCCCCCTACGATGAGCGGCTGGATGCGATCACGATCGAGGACCTGCTTGTCCACGCGGGTGGATGGGATAGCGCCGGGACCGGGGTCGACCCGCAGTACCTGCCCTGGCCGGCGCTTGCGTCGCATGTGCTGGGCGAGGCGGATCCCGCCAGCGGGGAGACGCTCGTCCGCTGGATGCTGAGCCAGCCGCTCGATTTCGATCCGGGCACCAAGAGTTCGTATTCCAACTTCGGCTTCAATGTCCTCGGGCGGGTGATCGAGCACGTCTCCGGGCAGCCGTTCGAGGTCTGGATGGAGCAGAACATCCTGGCCCCCGCCGGAATCACCAGCATGGCGATCGCGGGCACCACGCTGGCCGAACGCATGCCGGACGAGGTGCGCTACTACGCTCCCGCCGGTCAGCAGACTCGCCCCAGCGTTTACCCCAATGATGGGTTTGTCCCGGTCGCATACGGCTCCTACTACCTGCGGGCGATGGACGCCCACGGTGGGTACATCGCGACGAGCGACGACCTCGTGCGCTTCATGCTGGCGATCGATGGTACGCGGGGCATGGCCCTGCTGACGCCGGAGATGGTCACGGCCATGGAATCGACGCCACGCCCGGCCGCGATTGGCGCCGGCGCCGGCAACGCCGATACCAGGTCCGGCCTCGCCTGGGATGCTCCCGCCGTCGAGGGCGGTCACGAGTGGGCGCACGCCGGGGCGCTCGAAGGGTCGAACGCCGCGTGGACGTTCCGCTCCCCGGATGGGGCCGCCATCGCGTGGGTCGTGAACACCCTGCCGGAGGACTACGGGACATTCTTCGGGGAAGCCATCGGCGGGATGAAGGCGGCGCTGCCGGGGGTGACGGCCTGGCCGAACACCGATCTCTTCGCGTGATCGGCACCCTCCGGGTTCCCGACGAGTGGCGTCGCATCGGGAGCTTGGTCGCCACGACAGGATGTGGTCGGCACGCTGGCCGACCACATCTCCGTTCACTCACTGAATCTGGAGCACCACGATGACCCTACGACTCAACCGCCGCCGAATGGTTCAGGCAGGCGTTGCTCCCCTGATGGTGGGGGTGGCCCTGCCTGTGCTCGGTGTCTCTGCCCAGGAGAGCGCCACGCCCGTCGCCTCCCCGGCGGGAACGCTTGCCGAGCGCATCCGTCCCCTGATTGAACCGCTCATGGATGCGGTCTTCGTCCCTGGAGTCGTCGTGCTGGCCCGTTCCAAGGGCGAGGAGTTCTTCGAGGCGTTTGGCACCCGTGAACTCGGCGCGAGAGAGCGGGTCACCACCGAGGATCACTTCCGGATTGGCTCCAACACGAAGACGATGACGGGCACGATCGTGCTCCAGCTCGTGCAGGAGGGCAAGCTCGCCCTCACCGATCCCGTCGCGACCTACCGTCCGGATGTCCCGAATGGCGAGCACATCATCATCGCGCAGCTGCTGGACATGACCAGCGGCCTTGCCAGCTACAGCTTCGATGCCCAGGTCAACCGCTACATGGACGAGGCTCCCTGGCGGACCTGGGACCCAGAAGAACTGATCGCGATCGGTCTCGCGATGCCACCGCGCTTCGCGCCGGGTGAGGGGTTCTTCTACTCGAACACGAACACCATCCTGCTCGGGCGGATCGCGGAGAGCCTCACCGGCATGCAACTCTCCGATCTCATGCAGACGCGCATCTTCGATCCCCTGAAGCTGGAGCACACGGTCTTTCCGGCGCTCGACGACGTGACGTTGCCGGAGCCGTATCCGCATGGCTATCTCTTCGGCAACAACGTCTCGACGATCGAAACGACGGCCCTGCCGCTCTATCAGCAGGAGCAGGTGGCGGAAGGCACGTTGCTCCCCACCGATGTGACGTGGCTGAATCCCAGCTGGATGTGGGCTGCCGGCGCGACGATCTCCACCGCATCCGACCTCGCGACCTACGTGGAGGCGCTGATCGGCGGCGGGCTGCTCGATGCGGATCTGCAGGACGAGCGCCTGGCCAGCCTGAAGGTGCCGCCCGGCTCTCCCAGCGCATCGGATGCCGATGTCGCGAAGTATGGCTACGCCCTTGCGGAGTTCGGCCCGTTCATGGGGCACGATGGCTCGCTGCCGGGCTATACCTCGTTCATGGGGCACGATCCGCGGACCCAGGACACGCTGATCATCCTGACGACCCTCCAGAGTGCGCCGAACGGGAAGATGGTTGCCAATGAGTTCGCGAAGGCCATCCTCCCCGTCCTGTAGTCTCTCATCCAGCTTGCATGAGACGGTCCCCGGCAGCCCGCCGGGGACCGTGTTCGTTGCCCTGATGGATGATGCGAGGCGGTACCCGTGTGTCGCTCCGACTGCACCGGCAGTCGCCTCCGCGTGGCGCAAACGCTGAGTGGCTTGACTCGCCTTACCTGGCATGCAGATGGTCACCCGAGGATCTTTCTCCCCATGTCATTCTGAGCGGAGCGAAGAACCCCCGCGCGAAGCGCTTCCGGCGAAGCCGGAACTCGGTGTCGGCATGGACGGCGCCTGGGTTGCCGCGTCGTTTGGCGGAATGGCGGAACGACCGCCGATCGCTCGGGTATCGACCTCCGGCCGACAGATCGAAGGTGACAGTCTGCTCAGGGTGACGGCAATCTTGTATGTATTCGGAGATCGCTTTTGGTCACGTTAAGCGCTGAGCATGCGATTGCTCTACCCTGAAGGACCAGATGCGGAAATGGGTGAGAAATGGGTGCGATAATGGGTGAGGAGGGTTGCCCATGTTCATCCGACCGCCATTACTTCCCCGCGCATCCGATATCATCATCACGCCGCGAATGCTCACCCTGATTGCGGAGATCGACGCCTTCCGCGCGAGCTGGAAAACGGCCGCTCCCTTACCGGAGGATCGTTTGCTGGCTCTTCGCCGGGTTGCGACGATCCAGAGCATCGGCGCTTCCACCCGAATCGAGGGGGCGATGCTCACCGATAGCGAGGTGGAGGCGTTGCTGCGTGGCTTCGACCCCGCTGGCATCGAGCGTCGCGATGAGCAGGAGGTAGCGGGATACGCCGAGGTCGTCGATCTCATCATCGCGCAGTGGACGGATATTCCGGTGACGCCGAATGGCATCCGGCAAGTCCACCGGCTAATGATGGCCTACAGCGAGCGGGACGACTGGCATCGCGGCAACTTCAAGATCGTCGCAAACAATGTGGTGGCGATCGATGCGTTCGGCAATCCCATTGGCATCATCCTCCAGACGGCATCGCCGTTCGAGACGCCGCAACGGATGGAGGACCTGACGACGTGGAACGCCGCCGAAGCCGGGGATGAGGACATGCACGACCTGCTCCGGATTGGTGTCTTCATCGTGGTCTTCCTGCAGATCCATCCGTTTCAGGACGGCAATGGACGGCTGAGTCGTCTGCTGACAACCCTCCTCTTGCTCCAGGGCGGGTATTCCTACACGCCATACAGTTCGCTCGAACGCCTCATCGAACGTCGCCGAGAGGCGTACTACCTGGCGCTTCGGCAGACGCAGGGCACCCTCGGCACCGACGATCCCAACTGGACGCCGTGGCTCACGTTCTTTCTCGAGGTCCTGCACGAGCAGACGCGCGACTTGACAACCCGCCTGGCTGGCGAGCGTCTGCTCGTGGCGACATCCCCGGAACGAGACGAGATTCTGCGTCACGCCCAGGAACGTGGGCGGGTGACGATGCGTGACCTGATCGTGCTTACGGGCATGAACCGGAATACGCTCAAGGGGCATCTGCGTGCGCTGGCGGATGATGGGAGGATCGTGCTGCATGGATCGGGGCGCGGGAGTTGGTACGGGCTGCCGTAGCGCCGATGTCGCAAGGGGGAAGAAGCACCCGGAGGTACGCGTCTGGCACCATGAGGCATCGGTCACACCGGAGCGACCGATGCGCCCGAATGGCGCGTTCCCGCTGATCCAGAAAGGCCTTCCCACCCATGGCACGCATGATCTTCCCCAATCTTCCCGTCAAGGATATCGCCGCCTCCGTCGCGTTCTACGAGGCGCTCGGGTTCACGAAGAATGCGCAGTTTTCCGATGAGAACACGGCGTCGATGGTGGTCGATGAGCACATCGTCATCATGTTGCTGCACGAGTCGCGCTGGAAGGATTTCACCACCAAGGCGATCCCGGATGCCCACGCGACGTGTGAAGTGATGCTCGCCTTCTCCACCGAGTCGAAGGACGAGGTCGATGCGCTCTACACGAAGGGCCTGGCCGCCGGTGGCGCCGAGGGCAACCCTCCGCAGGATCACGGCTTCATGTATGGCAAGAGCGTCGAGGACCCGGACGGGCACATCCTCGAGTTTTTCTGGATGGACCCGGCGACTGTTCAGGGGTAATTCCGGATATCCGTAAGAGCATAGCGGCCCGGATCGACATGTCGATCCGGGCCGCTATGCTCTTACGGAGAACACGCTCAGTCCAGCGCGGTTCCGAGCGCTGATCGGATCACCGGCCACATCGCGGCGTCTGCCGTCGCCAGCAGGCCAGTTCCACCCGTCCCCGGCGAGTACGGCGCACCATCCCACCGGCGAACGCAGCCTCCCGCCTCGGCCAGGTAGAGCGTCCCCGGTGCGTGATCCCACGGACGCAGGCGCTGGAAACGCACGAACTCCTGCGCCCCCTCCACGATCAGCGGGTACTCGACTCCCGCGCAGTATTGGCCCGGACCGATCGTGTCGAAGCGAGTCGCGACGCCCGCCAGGGCGGTGCGTTGCTCCACGTTCAGGAACTTGGTGAGCACCGATCCCCGGATCAGAGCCAACGCCACGTCCTGCTCCTCCGTGAGGAACACACCATCCACCGCGCCCCGGATCTCGGTGGGAGGAGGCGGGACGTGCTGGCGAACCCCATTGCGATACGCCCCGCTTCCCCGCTCCGCCACGTACGCGACGCGATCCAGCGGCAGCCACACCCAGGAAGCGACCGTCTCCCCTGCTTCTACCAGCGCGACCATGACGGCGAACGCGCGCTTGCCGTTCACGAAGTTCTGGGTGCCGTCCAGCGGGTCGATCAGCCAGCAGGCACCACTCGTCTTCAGTGCGTCCAGCAGGCCGGGATTCGTCTCGACGGCCTCCTCACCGATGATGGTGGCATCGGGGCGGAGGTCGCGCAGGACCGCTGCGATGCGGATTTCAGCCTCCCGGTCGGCGACCGTTACCAGCTCTCCGGGAGACTTCTCCTCCACCTCGCCATCGTGGAGTGACTGGTACCGCGGCAGGATCACCTCGTCGGCGATGGTGGCGAGCTCAGGAATCACGGCATCGGTGGGAATTGCGGGCACAGGGTTCCTCCTTGTCGCCGCGCATCCTGCCCGAATTCGGCCGGACTGTCCACGGGCTGTATGCCCGTATCACGGGGTGAAGAACCTCGCGTACTCCTCGCCGTTCTCGGAGCGGCAGACGAACGCCTCTCCATTCACGATGGCATCGAAGGTCAGCCAGTCCGGATTCGGCTTCTCCCGGCCGATCCGGAATCCGCCGTTGTCCGGCACCAGTTCGGATGCGTGGCCACCCATTCCGTGGATCAGCCAGAGTGCTCCCTTGCGGGCCACGACCCGGAAACCATGCGGCCACGGATTGTGCGAGGCATAGTGGCCGGGGAACGCCGTCCATGCAACGGGTGTCTCGAAGGTCGTCGGGCCGTCGTACGCCTCGCCGATGAACCAGTCTCCCCCATGGAAGACTTCCACCGCCGGCGGTTTCGGGGCCTCCTCGGTCGCGTCGGCGTCCGGTGCGGTGGTCCGCCCGAACTCGAACGGGAAGCGGTCGAAGGCCGGGTGATCGGCCAACAGGATGTCTCCGCCTCTCCGGGCGGAGGCGTGCTGGAGCGGAATCCGCACTGGCTCCCCGGCGACATCAGTCTCCAGGACGAGGCCATCGCCCTCCGTCACGAAGGACAGGACGCGACCGCTCGCAGGATCGCGATACGTCCCGGCGTACTCCGCCGCTTCCGCGATGTGCCTTGGATCGGGATCGGCGGGCGGCAGGTCTGGCAGCGGATCGCTCTCGCGGGCGGCGGCGATGGCCCGGATCGCATAGTCGGCCAGCTCGCTTGGTGAGCCATACCCGTTGCAGAGCGCTATCGCGCCCAGGCCATGTGTGCGGTCGGCGATCATGTCGGAGACGTAGCCCACCATGCCGCCGGAGTGCCCGAAACGGTCGACGGTGGTGTCGCCGCCGTCGGTCTGCGCGAGGTGCAGGGCGTAGCCGTAGTTCGGCTCGGCGGGTGGATTGGCGCTGTCGGCTGGATGCGGGTGGAGCATCGTCTCCAGCTGGCCAGGAGCGAGGATCGTGCCATCCGGGCCGCGTCCCTCATGCAGGAGCGTGCGCAGGTAGATCGCGAGGTCGGTCGCGCTCATCGAGAGACAGCCGTCGCCGGTGTTCGTCTGCAACCAGGTGGCGGGGGCGACACCATGTCGGGGCAGCCACGGGCGATCGAGGTGATAAGGCAGGTAGCCGACCGCGAGCCGGGGACGCATGTCGCCGGTGATCTCTGCCCACGCGCCAGCCATGCCGAGCGGGGTGAAGATCCGCTCCTGCACGATCTGGGCGTAGGGCTTGCCCTCCAGTTCCTCCAGCAGCAGGCCGAGCGCCTTGTAGCCCATGTTCGAGTAGAGGAAGCATTCGCCCGGCGCGGCGAAGGTGCGTGTGCGGCGAAGTGTCCATACCTCGTAGCGGGGATCGGGGACGTGATCGCTGCCGCCCGTGATGCCGCCGGTGTGGGTCAGGAGGTGATGGATGGTGATCGGCGCGTCGTGCTCGCTCTGGACGGCGAACCACGGCAGGTAGGTGCTCACCGGGACATGCAGGTCGATGCGTCCCTCCTCCGCCATCTGCATGAGGATGACGGCGGTGAACGATTTTCCGATGGACCCGATCTCGAAGATCGTCTCCGGCCCGATCGGCGTTTGTGCGTCCTGGTTCGCGAACCCGTAGCGTCGTTCGAGCATCAGCCCGTCGCGGTCGGTGACGGCGAGCGCGTAACCCGGCGCGATGCCGCGTGCGAGCAGGCGTGTCGCCAGCGCATCAATGCGGTCGATGGCCTCCGCGAACTGCGGGACGGGAGGTGTTGTCGTGAGCATGGGTGGACGGTCGGTCATGGTGTGGGCCTTTCGGGAAATCGTTGTCACGAATCCGAGTGATTGTATCGGACATTCAGGAGGCTGCCATAGTGGAGAGGTGATTGCCCGGCTGGCCTATTGCCGGAGCACGACGGTCATCGAGTTGGCGGCGCCTTTATTCATGGGCCTACCCGCTACCGAGCACGCCTTCTTTCTGGGGGGCGACTACGATGCTGAGTCTCGCTTGTAGAGAGCCAACGGGCTGCTCGATCAGTTCACGGCCTGCGTTTCGAAACGTGCCTGGTCGCGGTACGGCGAGCCCTGCATGGCAGGTGTTCGCCGCTGGCGGGTACTTCTGTCACACTCGGCGTAATCGTCCTGATTGTGGATGGATCTCGCAGCATCGTGGCGAGGAGGTCACATGAACGGCACGCGCTACGATCCCATTGCTGACTGGTACGGCGACTGGGCCGAATCCTCGCCATGGGTTCATCGTGTCGTGATGCAGCATCTTCCGGCCCTCACCGCAGGCCTGCATGTCGGAAGCAGCGTGCTCGATCTGGGGTGCGGTGAAGGCACCTTCGCTCGTATTCTGGAGGCAGACGGGTATCGCGTTGTCGGTATCGATTGCTCCGAGCGCCTGATCATGCTCGCCCGGACACGCAGTCCCGCTGCCATCGCGTTCGTCATCGACGATGCGCAGACTCTCGACTCACAGCCTTCCGGCACGTTCGACGGGGTGATCTGCGTCCTGGCGCTGATGGACATTCCCGACCTGGACGCGGTCTTCCGGGCAGTGCGGCGAGTCGTGCATTCAGGTGGGGTATTGTCCTGTGTGGTCATGCATCCGGCCTTCGATGCTCCTGGGGCGTCGTGGCTGGACGGCGATATCATGGCAGCCCGTGTCGTGCCTCGCTATTTGACGGAAGGTGAATGGTGGTCGGGTCATTCGGCTGGTGTGCGTGGCCAGGTTGGAGCGTGGCATCGATCGTTTGCGACGTATCTCACGACCGCAATCGGTACCGGCTGGAATCTTCAGACGATAGCGGAGTGGCCGGGATTGCCGGGCGAAGCGCCAAACGATGAAATCCCGCGTCTCCTGTTCATGCGTTTCGTCCGAATGAACCCGGCACCGGGATTCGAGTAAGGTGGAGGTCTGCATTCACAACGGAGGGGTCCCATGCCAATCGAAGCCATTGTGTTCCTTGGCGGTCCGCTACTCTGCTTCCTGCTCTTCACCATCCTCAGCTGGCGAGGCCGACACCGCATCTCGACAGTCGTCGGCGCTGTTGTCACCGTAATCCTCGCAGCGTGGTTGTTGCTCACGGCGTTTTGGGTATCGACGACGATCGGCACGACATCCGACGATGCTCCAGTGCTGGTGGTCACCCCGACGCTGCCTGTACCGTCAACAGCGGAGGGGTGACGTATTCCCCTTCTCCTGCTGGGAGATACACCATGCCCGGACTTCATGCGTTCGAAGCGCGGTGCCGTGATGTGCTGCTCACCTCAGACGAAGGGCGGCGTCATGTTGCCTTCTTCGCGGCGATTCCCGATGACCTCATCCCGTGGATGGCTCCGTTCTGGTGGAACCTGGACCGCCTCCTCGCGCTCGATCTCCCCATCGCCCAACAGCAGATGAGCGAACTCCGCCAGTTCCTGGCAGTCCGGTACTGGCGTGCTGGCCAACGCTCAGGGTTGTTTCATGTGAATGCCTGGGATGTTCTGGCGCACCCTGAGATCCACGCCGATCACTGGCAGCGGACGATGGATACCAATCTCTGCTATCCGCTTACCGGCTATCGGATGCACGATCGCCTGATCCTGCTGGATGGGTATCATCGGCTGCTCAAGGCCGAGGCAACAGGGGTCGAATCGTTGCCGATCGTTACCGTGCCCGAATCGAAAATCGATGGGGTGCTGATTCGGGAGGGCTTTCTCGGGGAACTGAATGCCATGCGGGATGTATGGCCCACTCGCACGTCGGAGTTCGTGCTTACGCTTCGGCGGGTCGCCCGGGCTATTCAGAGGGAGTACCCCGCCGGAACGTTCCCCGATTGGTGATCACCCGCCCCACATGGCGTCGGCGAGCGCATCGAGCGTCGGGAGGTCCCGTGCGGACGGATGCTCGCCCAGCCACGCGCCAAGCACACGGAACTCGTGCAGCACTGTCAGCGCCAGCATCGACCGGGAGAAGCTCCCACCCGTGAGGTCCAGCGCGATCGCGTCCAGATACGCCTGCAGCAGCGAACGATCCCCGGCGAACCCATCCACGAAGAGCGGGATCAGGTCGTAGCGGCGGTCTGCGATGCGCGCATCCCCGAAGTCGATCAGTCCGACCGGCATCCATCCGCCACCTTCGGGAGTGGTAGCGGTCATCCCGAAGACGTGATCCGCCGTCAGGTCGCCGTGGATCAGCGATCGCAGCAGAACACCCTCCCTCAGCAGGACGTCCACCTCCCCGTCGAGCCAGCCCTCCAACTCGTCGATCAGGTGTGGCGGCAGGTCTCCCCATGCCCGGTGCCGCGCCACGACCGATCGCGCCTGCTGGCGGAGGAATGCGGCCCACTCGTCGGCGCGCAGCGCATCCACCCCGGTCGCGTCCGGCGCTGGCGTCAGCGCCGCGACCCGGTCCGTCACCGCTGCCAGGAACCGCGCGATCCGTACGCCATCCCCCGGGGAGATCGCTCTCCGGTCGCGAGCGGCGGTCAGCGATTCGCCCGGCATCACGGTCGAGACGATCACCTCCCACGGCCATGCCGATCCGGCGTCCAGAGTTGTGGTTGCCAGCAAACGCGGAGCCGGAATTGTCGGGTCGGAGGCCAGCAGCGCGTAGAGCTCCCGCTCGATCGCCGCGCACGCCGGCCCATGGAAGAGCGGGCCGAAGAACTTCACCACGACCCCATCGTCGCCCTCCCCTACCAGGAGCGCCGGGAAGGTCCCCGCCGCCCCCATCATCGCCGGACGCCGTTGTGGCAGGCCGGCCTCGCGCAGCACCTCATGGGCGAAGGGCGTCCAGAACCGCGCATCACTCAACGCTGCGCCGTAGGCCTCCGTCGAGGCGAATGCGATGCGGGGGCGGGGCTCAGCAGTCATGCGGGCGGGGTGTCCTCGGGGCCGGAGTGGCTGGTCGCCGGGGCGTCCGGCCACTCGGCGATGCCCTCGCCACGCAACAGCGAGCGGGTCGCATCGATCGGCTGCGGAATCACGGTCCCGGAAACGCGATAGGCGTGGCGTACCATCATCGTGCCCAGCACGATCACGATCAGCGGGGCGATGGCGAAGACTGCCCGAGTGCCAGTGACGTTCGCGACGAGACCGGCGAAGAGCAGCGTCACCACCGTCAGCGCCTGTTCGGTCACTTCCTGGATGCCGAAGGTGCTGCCCTGCTCCTCGATCGGGGTGACCCGGTTGATGTAGGCCTGCACCGCTGCCCCGGTAGCCGTCGAGCCGAAGTTCAGCGGCACGCCAAGCACACCGGCTGCCAGCACGAGATCGGAGAGGTTGATTGAATCGGCCCGATTTAGCAGGCGAAGCGGGTTCAGCCACGCGGCCACCGGCGCGACTTCGGTGATAAAGCCGAACAGGATGGCGCTGACCACCATGAACGTCATTGCGACCACGGCCAGAGCCCGCTCGCCGATGATCCGCACCAGCATCGGCGCCAGAATGGTGCCGATCAGGAAGCCGATGCCCGCTGGCGCGAAGATGTAGATGCTCAGCGTCGGATCGGCGTGCAGCACCTCCCGCACGAAGACCGGCAGCAGCGACGTCAGCGTCTCGTACAGCGCGGAGACCAGCGCTCCCACCAGGATGATCGACGCGATGTTCGAATGGGAGGTTGCCCAGCGCCCCATGCGGCGGGGCGAGACCATCATGTCGCGGAACGATGCCCGTTCGTGCCTCTTCGTCTGCTTCCCATCCTTCGGCAGGCTGAGCGCCTTCACCCCGGCCACGAGCAGGAACATGCCGGTCACCCACATCAGCGTCCGGATCCCGCTCTGCCGGATCAGCAGCGGCGCCAGGATGGACGATCCTAGCGCGGAGCCAATCGAGCCTGCCAGCGAGATGAGCGCGGCCACCGCCGCCACGGTCGCCGCTCCGGTCACGAGGCGAACGGCAGATTTCATGGCCGGCCCCGTGAGCTGGGAGAGCGAGGAGATGATGAAGACCAGCGTGATCAATGCTGCCAGCGACGTGCCCCAGAGTGCCGGGATGAGGAAGCAGGCCGCCGCCTGCGCGAAGAGACCAAGCGCCAGGGCGGTCCGCTTCGGCATCACATCGGCCAGCGCGCCGCCCTGCAACCCGAAGATCAGCGCGGCGATGTACCCCGCCGATCCCACCAGCACGACCTGAAATTCGCTGGCCCCCTGCCGGGCGAGGTAGACCATGCCGCCATAGCTCAGCGTCGCCAGCCCGAGCCGCGATGCTACCCGCGCGATGAGCAGTTCCTGGATACCAGGGTCGCGCGCCATTCGGATCTGGTCGACGATCCCCTTCGGTGGGGCCTCGTCCGGCATGTCGGGTGGATGAATCAGGCCGGGATCGACTGCGTGCGCCATGGGGGGAATCTCTGCGTGCGGAGGCGAAGGCAACGGACGAGATCGCGTTTCGTCTCCATTGTACGGGGCATCGGTTTGGGCGGCGTGGTGCATTCGTACTACTGCGATGTGGGCGGAAACCATCGCGCGCGACCGGATGGTGTGCTGCCTACCGGTCGAAGGTGCAGGTGTTGGAGCGGCTTTCTGCGCGATAGGGTGTACCCATGGTGCGGCCCGCTTCGGGTGGGACGCATGTGGCATGTCCAGACGAGAAAGGCTCCCTATGGCTTCCATGACGGCGATCCCCGAGATTGCGTTGAACAACGGCGTCGCTATTCCCCAGTTGGGCTTCGGCGTCTACCAGATCGAGAATGCCGTCGTTCCCGCGGCGTTGCAGCACGCCTTTGCGGCGGGCTATCGCCACATCGACACCGCCGCGATTTATGGCAACGAGATCGGCGTCGGCGAAGGGATCGCGCAGAGCGGCCTTCCCCGCGAAGAGATCTTCGTGACGACGAAGGTCTGGAACGACAAGCAGGGGTACGATTCCACGCTGAAGGCGTTTGATCGTTCCTTGCGCCAGCTGACGCTGGACTATGTCGATCTCTACCTCATCCACTGGCCATGCCCGGAGCGCGGGCTCTTCGTGGAGACGTGGCAGGCGCTGGAGGAACTGCTGGCGGCGGGCAAGGCGCGCGCGATCGGCGTCTCCAATTTCCGCGTGCAGGATCTCGAAACACTGCTGGCGGAGACCTCCATCGTTCCGGCGCTGAACCAGATCGAGTTGCATCCCTACTTCCAGCAGGACGCACTCCGCGCCTTCCACGTGGCCCATGGCATTGTGACCGAGGCCTGGAGCCCACTCGGACGTGGCGCGGTGCTGGACGATCCGGTGATCGCGCGGATCGCGGCGGCGCATGGCAAGAGCCCGGCGCAGGTGATGATCCGTTGGCATCTCCAGCTTGGGAACGTCGTGATCCCGAAGTCGTCCACGCCCGAGCGGATCGCGGAGAACGCCGCCGTCTTCGATATCGTGCTTTCGAATGCCGAGATGGCCGAGATCGCGGCGCTGGACCGCGGCCTACGCACCGGCCCCGACCCGGACACCTTCGGCAACTGAACCACGACTTTCCCGGTGTCCAGATCTTCGCTGTCATCCCGAGCGGAGCGGACCATACGAGGCCTTGGCATTCTGGATGCAGCGAAGTCGAGGGATCGGTCTGCATACGAGACGCCATGCACGCAACGCGATCCCTCGATTCCACTTCGCCACGCATGCGACGTTCTGTCATGCGCCGTTCCGCTCGGGATGACAACAGGGGCCATATGGCATGCACGCCTTCCGGGATGACAGCGGAGAGGCCATATGGCATGCACGCCATCCGGGATGACGTGGAGGGGCCACTTGGCATGCACGCCCGTCTGGGACGACAGCAGAGGCGGCATGACCTCATTGCATGCGCGCATGCGCACCGCCGGACCGACACGCGGCTGCGCGCTGGGCAGGCATGGCGCCCCGATACGGAGGACGCTCGCTTGGGGCATTTTCGCGCGTTCCGGAGTGAATGGCGGTAGAATGAGGCGCATCCGCCGTTCCGATGCCGTTCGCCACGCGATGCACGCCGTCTCCTGACGCGCGGCGCGTTCGCATGGCATGACGCACTCGGGTGGCTTCGAATCAGGAACAGGGAAGATCACGTCATGGGCGCAACCGTCATCGTCGATGCCTTCTGGGGCGATTCGGGCAAGGGCAAGGTCAGCGCCTGGTTGGCTCGCTCGCTCGGGGCCACCCTCGCCGTCCGCGCCGGGATCGGCACCAACGCCGGCGCCAGCGTCATCCTGCCGGATGACACCGTCATCAAGCAGCGTCAGCTTCCCACCGCCTGGATGAACGGCTTCGCCCGCGTCGCGGTCGGCTCCGGCGTGCTCGTCAACCCGGAGGTCTTCCTCGCCGAGGTCGCGGAGTTCGGGCTAGAGGGGCGCGCGTTCGTCGATGGCCGCTGCCCGGTCATCCTGCCGGAGCACATCGCTGCCGAACAGACCGATGCCAACCTCGCCGAGACCGTCGGCTCCACCAAGACCGGCAATGGCTTCGCGCGGGCGGATTTCGTCCTTCGGCGCGGACCGCAGGCGAAAGACATCCCTGCCCTTGCGCCATACGTAACCGATGTAGCGCTGGAGGCCAACCAGCGGGCTGCCACCGAAGAGGTCATTGTCCAGGGTTCGCAGGGCACCTTCCTTTCGCTCGCCCTCAGCCCGGACTATCCCTACACCACCTCCGACAACTGCACGGTTGCTGCGGCGATCGACGATGTGGGGCTCAACTGGCGGCTGGTGAAGGATGCCGTGATGATCGTGAAGGTCATGCCGACGCGAGTCGGGCAGGGGCCGCTCCCCTATGAGATGACGGAAGAGGAGATCATTGCGCGGGGGATCGCCGAACGCGGCGTCGTCACCGGGCGCGTCCGGCGCAAGGCCTCGCAGATCGACTGGGATCTCCTCGCCTACTCCTCCATGCTGAACGGGCCGACCCAGGTGGTGCTCACCTTCTGCGATCACCTCGACCCGGCCATGAAGACTGTCACCCACCGCGATGGCATCACGCAGCCGGTGAAGGACGCGATCGCGCAGGTGGAGCGCATCACCGGGGCGCCGGTCACGCTGGTCGACACCGGCAAGTATCGCGACGACCTGATCGCCATCCCGCAGTAGGGTCCGCACGGGAGGTCACCGATGGCCCAGCCAGACGTGTCGCTGGAAACGGTGAGCGCATTGCTCGCCGGGGAAGTGCCCGGTCCGATTCGCGATCTGGAGCCGCTGCTCGGCGGCAGTGTCGGGAGAGCCTTCGGGTTTACCTCCGCTGGCGAGGCATTCGTTATCCGCTTCAACTGGCGGACGCTGGGAGGGTTCGGCAAGGAGGAGACGATCGAGCGCCTCCTTGCCGGGAGCGTGTCCGGCGGTGGCGTTCCCTTCCCGCATCTGGTGAAGACCGGACACGTCCAAGCGTACGATTGGGCGATCTCCGTGCGGTTGCCGGGGAGCGGGTTCGAGATCGATGCCGCCGCGCTGATGGCATTGCTGCCGTCGCTTTTTGCGACGCTGGATGCCATCCACGCGGCGGACCTCACGGGGACGACGGGCTATGGCGGGTTCGATGCCACCGGGGTCGGGCGCGATCCCAACTGGCATGCGCACGTCCGCTCCGTGCGGGAGGATGGCCCGGAGGGCGGCTACTTCCCGTCGTGGGAGACGCTCTTCGCGACCACGGTCCTCGATCGCGCGACCATCGATGCCCTGATGCGCACGGTGGAGGCGACCCTGCCGTTCTGCCCGGAGGATCGGCAGCTCGTCCACGGTGATTTCGGCTTCGACAACGTGCTGGTGAAGGATGGGCAGGTCAGTGGTGTGATCGACTGGCTGAACGCCCGCTTCGGCGATGGCCTCTACGATGTCGCCTGGCTCGACTTCTGGCCCGATCCTCCCCTTGGGATCGCCGGGGAATACATCGCATGGAAGGCGGCGCAGGGAGCACCGCTCCTTCACGCCGCCGAACGCATCCGCTGCTATCAGGCGATGATCGCGGTCGACTCCCTGCGCTTCTTCGCCAACGCGAATCTCGTGGATGCCTACCACTGGCTGAGCGGACGCATCCTGCACCTGATGACGGCCTGATCCCCGACAGGAAGAAGAGCGGGCCTGTCCGTTTTGGATCGGCCCGCTCTCGCCATTGCGGAGAGACTACTCCGGTAGGGCGATCACCGGTTCCAGTCCGAAGTACTCGGCGATGGTGTTGACCACGATCATCGCTGAGCCGTAGCCGATTCCCCCGATGAAGACATCGTTGGGGGCTTCCAGCACGTTGTCCGCCTGCACCGCTGGCAGCGACCCCCATACCGGGCTGCCCAGGATCTCCGGCGCGGCCTCGTTGGAATCCCCACCCTGCACTGCGAGGATGACGAGCTCGTCATTGGCGTATTCGCCCAGGTTCTCCTGGCTGCCGTCAAAGGCGAAGTCGTCGACATTTTCCGCGTCGTTGCGGGGCAGGCCGAGATCGGTCAGGATCTGGCCGAGGAAGTTCGCGCGCATATAGAACCGCACGGCGCTCGGACGGATCTGCACGATGGAGGTCGTTGGACGCGGCGACGGCAGTTCGGCGTTCAGTGCGCGGACGCCGTTCTCGTAAAGGTCCATCACCTGCCGCGCTTCAACCTCACGTCCGAGCGTTTCCGCGTAGAGCGTGAAGTTCTGCTTGAACGTCACCCCGGGACGTTCTGCAAAGACGGTCGGAGCGATATCGGAGAGGACCGCATAGACCGATTCGTCGTGACGCAGCTTGCTGGAGAGGATCAGGTCCGGCTTCAGCGCCAGAATTGCCTCCAGATCCGGCTCGGCGGTGGTACCAACGAGCTGGATGTCGTCCTGGCGGGAGGCGATGTAGTCCGGTAGCCCGGATGTCAGGTATTCCGCCGCACCGACCGGCGTGATGCCGAGGATGACGCAGGCATCGAGTTCCCCAGTATCGAGCACGACCACGCGCTCCGGCTGCTTTTCGATCGTCGTCTCTCCGAAGGCATGTCGGATTGTGCGCGGGAAGACACCCGGCGCGGCATCGGTGCCGAAGTCGGCGTAGGGCGCGAAGGCAACTGCCTCCGGCACGGCAGTACTCGCCGTCGAGGCCGTGGCCGCAGGCACCTCTGGTGCCCCGAGGGCGGCGGGTGTGGCGGGCATCAGGTCAATGCTGCTGCCAGGGATGGCCTGCGGCGTTGCCTGGGCACCCGCCGGGGATGCAATGACGGCGGGGATGCCTGCCGCCGCCGCCAGACTCGCCGTTGTTCCGAGCAGCCGACGACGGGTGCCGTTCCAGATGATTCCGGTCATGGGATGGTGTGCTCCTGACGATCGCGAGGGATGAGGATGGCTCCTCCGGGCGAACTCCTTCGCCCGCGCAAAAAGCATACTTGAATGGTCGGATATATGGCGACTACTGAAATCGGATATGGTCCAGCGTTCTCGATCCAGTCATCCGGATCACATCCGCCACTGGACGGACGTCGCCGTAGGAGCGGTAGATCGTCGTCAGGGTCGCGTTGTGGGAGGCGTCGTTCACGCCCGCGTTTGCGTCGGCCAGCATGATCGTGCGGTAGCCCAGTGTCGCTGCATCCCGCGCGCTCGCCTCGCAGCAGACATTCGTGACCGTCCCCGCGATCAGCACGGTCTCGACGCCCCGCGCGGCCAGCAGGTCCGATAGCGGGGATCTCCCCGGGAAGAACGCGCTGGACGCCGACTTTTGCACCCACAGGTCGTCCGGATGCGTGCGGAGTCCCTCCCACAGGCGTTCCGCCAGCGAGCCTTCACCTCCGGATGCCGCGTATCGTGCCGCGATTGCCTCGCCGTAGAACTCGATCGCCCACGGCGATGGCGGTTCCACGGTTGGCAGGACCCACGCGACCGTCCCGCCCGCCGCACGCAGCGCCTCCGCCATGGCGTTGATGGGCGGCACGATCGCCTGGCAACGGGCGCTTTCCTCCACGAAGAATCCCACCATGTCGATCACGATCAACGCCGTCGTCCGTGGGTCGAGCGTCTCGTAGGCGAAGCGGCGACCGCGACGTGCCTCGTGGCGGGCGTATTCGCGCGCGGGGATCTCCCACGCGTGGATGCCGGACTCGGTCATCTGCCTACCCGATCTCGGGGCGGGTGCTGAAGGCGTCGTGGCGCTCGATCAGGTCGGCGTCGTGATGGGCGCTCGTGCCGACGGTGCGCAGGGTTTCGAGGAAGAGCGGGAAGAGGCGTCCGCGAATGCCGTCCAGCGCCGCCATGTCCAGCACCAGCGCGCCTCGCACCCCTGCCGCCCAGTTCACGGAGACGGCGACCCCGGCGTAGCGGAGGCCGATTTCCCGTGCGAGCACCGCTTCCGGCATCGCCGTCATGCCGACGACCTCCGCGCCGAGCTGGCCGAACATCCGGATTTCGGCGGCGGTTTCGAAGCGGGGACCGTTGAAGCAGACGTACGTGCCGGAAGGGATCAGGTCCAATCCGAAACCGGGCGCGAGGTCGATCAGCTGCCCGCGCAGGGCGCGGCTGAACGGCTCCGTGAAGGGGACGTGGAAGAGCCCGCGTTCGCCGCCGTCGAAGAAGGTGTGCTCCCGGCCATGCGTGAAGTCGATGATCTGGTCGATCGCCACCGCACCGCCGGGAGGGATGCTTTCCGAGATCGAGCCGACCGCGAAGGAGGCCAGCACGTCCCGCACCCCCAGGGCATGCAGCGCGAAGATGTTGGCGCGGTAGTTCACCCGGTGTGGAGGGATATCGTGGTTTGCGCCGTGACGGGAGAGGAAGACGACATCGGCGTAGGGGCTGTCTGGCTCGCCGGTGAAGACGCGGGCATCGCCGAATGGGGTGGCGAGGGTCGATTCGGCGAACCCCTCACCGGGCATCTCGACGCCGGTGCCGCCGATGATGCCGATGCGCTGGGCGGACGTGAGGGTAGGTGGAGTGGTCATGGTGGTGTCCTTCTGGAGGGAGTGGATCGTCTCGTCTCGTTCCATTCTCGCCGATCGCGGCCTCTCGCCGGGCGGATCGTTCCCCCCTATGATGGCGTGAGCACTCGCCCCGCCGATGATCGTGCCCGAAAGGATCGCCTCCGATGACCGATGCTGCTGTGCCAACCACCCCCGCGCCGCTCGGTGAATCCATTCCTGCGACACTGGAATCGCCCACCCCCCCTACCCAGTTGCTGATGCACCTCCCCGATCTCGATGGCGATCCGCTGACGCCGCCGCTGGCCGAGGGGTACGAACTTCGCCTGGCGACGCCGGAGGACGAGGTCGCCCTCGCGGAGATGCTCTCCATCGCCTTCCCCGAGCTTGGGGAATGGACGGTCCAGACCGTGCGTGAGCGGTTGACCCAGGCGGACGATGTGGATGCGGTCTACGTGATCGCGTTCGAGGGGAAGCCCGTCGCGACGGCATCCAGCCGCCACGATCACGACCGCTTTCCGGGACAGGGGTATGTCCATTGGGTCGGGGTGTTGCCGGGGCATCGCGGGCAGAACCTGGCGTCGGCGCTGATGGACCAGTTGGTGGTCGATTTCCGGGCGCGTGGCTATCGGGATGCGGTGCTGGAGACGGACGACTTCCGACTGCCCGCGGTTCGCACCTATCTGAAGCATGGGTACGTGCCGGTGACGGAGGATGTGAAGGGCGAGAACCACCTCAAGCGGTGGTCGGTTGTCCTGCCGCAGGTGATGACGCCGCGCCGGGGATGAGGCGCAGCGGGTGGGGGGCGTTGACCTTTCCTGCGCCGGACCGGGCGAAACGGCTGCTCGGTTGGTTGTTGGAGTCCTCGCAGCGGGAGCATGCGTGATCGTCCGAATCTCCCACGCCCTGTCCCTCTGCAGGCAGGGTGTTGTGTGGCGAACGCGCGCGCCTGACAATGCGGGCCGACACCCTGCCGGGAGGGCATCCCGGACAGTCGTCAGACATCTGACGATGGTACACTCGTTGATGCATTGGTTGATCTGAAAACGCTTGCCGCGCGGCCTTTCGCCGTGGAGCGGAAGGGCATCCGGGACGCGCGGCGTCGCGGCGGTGACGGGCTCACGTCCCCCCGGACGAGGCCGCGCCCTCCCTCAGGCGAGCGCCACGGAACGCGTCGATCCCGCAAGGAGGATGGCACATGGCGGCGAACTACACCCCGACCCCGGCCGATCGCTTCACCTTTGGCCTCTGGACCGTCGGCAACACCGGGCGCGATCCCTTTGGCGATCCCACCCGCCCGGCGCTCGATCCCCACTACAGCGTCGCCCGGCTCGCCGAACTCGGCGTCTGGGGCGTCAACCTCCACGACAACGACCTCATCCCCTTCGACGCCACCCCCGCCGAACGCGATCGCATCGTCCGCGACTACAAGCAGGCGTTGGACGACAACGGGCTCGTCACCCCGATGATGACGACCAACCTCTTCACCCACCCCATCTTCCGCGATGGCGCGTTCACCTCGTCCGATGCCTCCGTGCGGGCCTTCGCCATCCAGAAGGCGATGCGCTCCATCGACGTCTCGGTCGAACTCGGGGCCGGCCTCTACGTCTTCTGGGGTGGCCGCGAGGGCGCGGAGACCGATGCCTACCGCAACCCGGCCGACGCCGTGAAGTGGTATCGGGAGGCGATGAACTTCCTCTCCGCCTACGTTGTGGAGCAGGGCTATGACCTCCGGTTCGCGCTGGAGCCGAAGCCGAACGAGCCGCGCAGCGACATCTACCTGCCGACCGTCGGTCACGCGCTGCACTTCATCTCCACGCTCGACCGGCCGGAGATGGTGGGCGTCAACCCGGAGTTCGCGCACGAGACGATGGCGGGGCTGAACTTTGGCCACGGCGTTGGGCAGGCGCTGGAGGCCGGCAAGCTCTTCCACATCGACCTCAACGACCAGCAACCGGGCCGCTACGACCAGGACTTCCGCTTCGGCTCCGAGAACCCGAAGCGCGCCTTCTTCCTCGTCAAGATGCTGGAGGAGAGCGGCTACAACGGCCCGCTCCACTTCGACGCCCACGCCTACCGCACGGAGGACGAGGAAGGTGTCTGGCACTTCGCGAAGGGCTGCATGCGTACCTACCTGATCCTGAAGGAGAAGGCGCAGCAGTTCGCGGAGGACGCCGAGATTCAGGCCCTCCTCGCCGACCTGCGCGCGGTCGATGCCGCCTACGACGGCCCCGCCACCGGTGCCTACACCCCGGAGCGCGGGACCGCGCTGAAGGAGTACGCGTTCGACGTCCCGGCGGTGCTCGGTCACGCCCGCCGGTACGAGGAGCTGGATCAGCTGGTGATGGAGCTGCTGCTCGGCGTCCGGTAAGGGTTCAGCCACCGGCCGGTCGGCCACCCAGTCTCGATCATTTCCCGGAGGGGTGATCCTTGTGATCGCCCGAGGTGTCGCACGCGAGGGGGGCGATCACGAGGATTGCCCCTACCGGCAGCGGAGGCGTGTGACGGAGGGTTCGTTGCATGCCGTACACCGTCGGCCTCGATATCGGAACCAGCGGAGCCCGCGCCATCATCGTGGACGAGCGGGGAGGCGTGGTGGCCAGCGGGTCCGCCACCGTCCCGATCTCGCATCCCCGCCCACTCTGGAGCGAGCAGAACCCGCTCGACTGGTGGGACGGCGCGCAAGGGGCACTCCGCGAGGCCCTCGCCGCCGCTGGGCCTGCCATCACGTCGGAGATCGTCGGCATCGGGCTGACCGGGCAGATGCACGGGGCCGTCTTCCTCGACGGGGCCGACCAGCCGATCCGGCCGGCCATGCTCTGGAACGACGGGCGCACCGCCGCACAATGCGCCGAGATCGAGCGCGTCGTCGGCTCGGAGCGCCTGCTGGCGATCGCGGGCAATCCGGCTCTGACCGGATTCCAGGCCCCGAAGGTACTCTGGCTGCGCGACCACGAGCCAGATGCCTACGCCCGCCTCCGGCGTCTGCTGCTGCCGAAGGACTACATCCGTCTCCGCCTCACCGGCGACGCCGCGACCGATGCCTCCGACGCCAGCGGCACGCTCCTGCTCGACCTCGCCACCCGCGACTGGTCGCCGGAGATCGTCGACGCGCTCGGGTTCTCGATGGAGTGGCTCCCCACCGTCCACGAAGGCCCGGATGTCACCGGGACACTGCTCCCGGAGGTCGCGGCCGCGCTCGGCCTCCCCGCCGGGTTGCCCGTCGTGGCCGGGGGTGGCGATAACGCCGCGGCGGCAGTCGGGACCGGCATCGTGCGCGAGGGCTTCGTCAGCGCCTCGGTCGGCACCAGCGGCGTGATTTTCGCCCATAGTGATGCTTTCCGCCCCGATCCGAGCGGACGGCTCCACGCCTTCTGCCACGCGGTGCCGGGCAAGTACCACCTGATGGGCGTCACGCTCTCGGCGGGAGGGTCGTTCCAGTGGTGGCGCGACCTGCTGGGCGATGGCGCGGACTTCGGGGCGCTGGCCGATGCCGCGTCCGCCGTCCCGGCGGGGGCAGAGGGCTTGCTCTTCCTGCCGTATCTCTCCGGCGAGCGCACGCCGCACCGCGATCCGCTGGCGCGGGGGACCTTCTTCGGGCTGACGACGCGCCACGCGCAAGCGCACCTCACCCGCGCGGTGATGGAGGGGGTGGTCTTCAGCCTCCGCGAGTCGATCGCGATCATGCAGGAGCTGGGCATCCGCATCGACCACGTCCGGGCGACGGGCGGCGGGGCGAAACATCCGCTCTGGATCGCCTTGCAGGCGGACATCTTCGGGTTGCCGGTCTACCGGACGCAGGCAGACGAGGGGCCGGCGCTCGGGGCGGCGTTGCTGGCGGGGGTTGGCGCGGGCGTCTTCGCGGATGTCGATGCCGCCAGCGCCTCGGTCGCGGTGGAGGAACCGGGACGCCTGCCCACCCCCGCGCTGGCTGCGCGCTACGATGCGCTCTCCCCGCTCTACCGCGACCTGTACACGCGGTCGGCGGACGTGATGCACGGTCTGGCACACTTCGCCGAGGGGTAAGGCCCCTCATTCGCCTCAAGGAGTACCCTCACCTGTGGAATGGGAACATCACACCCTCGCCAACGATGCCGGGATGGTCGTCACGATCCTCGCGTACGGCGCGATCGTCCAATCGCTGACCGTGCCGGACCGCGATGGCAATCCGGCCAACGTCGTCCTCGGGTTCGGTCCCGACCGGTTCGACGACTACCGCACGAAGAGTCCCTATTTCGGCGCGATCGTCGGACGGTACGCCAACCGGATCGCGAACGGGCGCTTCACGCTCGATGGCACCACCTATGACGTCCCGACGAACGACGGCCCGAACAGCCTCCACGGCGGCACGATCGGATTTGACAAGCAGGTCTATACGCCCCGCGCGTTCATGACCGACGAGGGGCCGTCGCTGGAGCTCTCCCGCGTCAGCCCGGATGGCGAGGAAGGCTATCCCGGCGCGCTGGACCTCCGTATCACCTACACGCTGACGCAGGCGAACACCCTGCGCATCACCTACCACGCGACGACCGATGCGCCGACGGTCGTCAACCTCTCGAATCACTCCTACTTCAACCTGGCGGGAGAGGGGAGCGGCTCGATCGTCGATCACGTCCTGCGCCTGAACGCCTCGCGGTTCACGCCGGTCGGCCCGACGCTGATCCCGACGGGCGAGTTCGCTCCGGTCGCCGGAACGCCATTCGACTTCACGACGGCCAAGCCGATCGGCCGCGACCTCCGTGACGGATCGCACCCCCAGATCGTGATCGGGCGCGGCTACGACCACAACTTTGTGATCGACCGTCCCGATGGCGCTGCATCGGGCACGCTGGCGCTGGTCGCACGGGTGGAGGAGCCGGTGTCCGGGCGCGTGCTGGAGGTGCACTCCACCGAGCCGGGCGTGCAGTTCTACACGGGGAATTTCATCGACGGGACGTTCGCGGGGGCGAGTGGGCGCGTCTACCGGCAGACGGACGCCTTCGCGCTGGAGACGCAGCATTTCCCGGACTCGCCGAACCAGCCGGACTTCCCATCCACGGTGCTGCGGCCGGGTGAGGTCTTCGAATCCGTCACCGAATGGCGCTTCTCGACTGCGGGCTGAGCAGAAGATCAGGCAGCGCGGCCAGCTGGGCGTTGCCAGACAGCCATACGCTCGCGATCGGAAGGCGACAGGATCACATCCACATCGCCAAGATCCCGTTCGAGCAGATCGCCATCCGGCAGGACGAGTCGCATCGTGTCCTGGTCGTCCTCATCCAGCGATGCCATAAAAGGCACGCGAAGCGCGCGGGCAATGAGCGCGAGACGTTCGGCGTCCGAACGCGCCAAGATCCGGACGTCCGAGGGCACGACGATCGTCAGTTCGACCGGGAACTCCGTCTCTGGCTCCCTGGCTCGGTAATCATCCCGACGCGCAAGGATGACCGAGCCGGAAAGCGAGGTCCGGGCTGGCGCATCCTCGACGACGACCGCCCCGGCCGGCACGCCGAATGCCTGGGCAATCGCCTGAGCGATCGTCGCGTCATCGGTATCATGCAGGATGTAGAGGGTGTTCCAGATCATCGCGTCATCTCCCGATCCCGGAGAAGCCAGATTCGTTCTGCCAATTGTACCTGGCTCTCCAACGTCCCTTCACGATCCAGCCTGAACCTCGCCGCCTCCGTGAGGCCGCCGTGTGTCTTCATGACCATGAGCGCGTTGTGCGTCCCTCGGTCGAGCGGGCCGATGAGTCCCGGACCACTGGCGGGGTAGAACGTGCCTCCGTCCTTCTGGACGTAGGTTCGCCCATTGATGGTGAACTGGTTGCCCCACTTGACCGCCTCACCGCGATTGATGGCTGCGATCTCCTCCCGAACGGTGGACATCATGCTTGGAGGGACAAGCGTGGTGTTGCCTTTGGAGGGGCCGCGCAGGGCAACGAGTGAGTGCCGCGGAGAGCGGCTGTTTCGGCATGTTCCTCGACCGGCCTTCCCTTACCTCGTCCGTCACGATTCCTCCCCTGCAGGCGGATCGTAGCATGGGGCACCAGACACGACGGCCGTTTCGCGAAATCGGGGCGCCGGGTACAATCGTCTCCCTGAACACCATCATCCCACCGCCCCGGAAGGAGCTCCCGTGTCCGACCAGTCACCCCGCACCAGGCCCCTTGTCATTGACAGCCACCATCACCTCTGGGACACGGCCTCCGACCACGACTACACCTGGCTGCGCGGCCTCGATGCCATCGACCGGCCCTTTCTCACGCCGGATCTCCAGCAGGTTCTCGCGGAATCGGGGGTCGATGCCGCTGTGCTGGTGCAGACGATCCACTCGCTCGACGAGACGCGCGACTTCCTCCGCTTCGCCGCCGGGACGCCGGAGATCGCGGGCGTCGTTGGCTGGGTCGATCTCGCCAGCCCGCAGGTCGCATCGCAGATCGCCGACCTCAAGGCCGGGCCGCACGGGGAGTATCTGGTTGGCATCCGCCACCTCGTCCATAACGAAGGCGAGCCGGACTGGTTGCTGCAGGACTCCGTGCAGCAGGGGTTGCAAGCGCTGGCGGATGCCGGCCTCACCTACGACCTGCTGCTGCGCCCGCGTGAGATGGAAAGCGCCATCACGGTGGCCCGCGATTTCCCGCACCTGAAGATGGTGATCGACCACATCGCGAAACCGCCCATCGCGAGCGGCGAGCTGGAGCCCTGGGCCAGCCTGATGCGCGAGTTCGCACCGCTGGAACACGTCGCCTGCAAGCTCTCCGGCATGGTGACGGAGGCCAACCACGCCGCCTGGACACCGGAGGACCTGAAGCCCTATATCGCGACTGCCTGGGAGATCTTCGGGCCGGATCGCCTGATGTACGGCTCCGACTGGCCGGTCTGCCTGCTCGCCGCCGAGTACCGCGACGTGATCGGCGCATTGCGGACCGTGCTGGATGACCTCGGGGTGCTGAACGACGCGAGTGAGGCATCCGTCTTCGCGGGAACCGCCGCCCGGTGGTATGGCCTGAGCCTCGACGACGACCTCGTGTAGCCATCGGGCATCCTGAATGCCCCGGCCGGGCGATAGGCGCGCGCCGTTCCCGGAGAGCCTCATCGCGGGGAACGTGATGCCGTGGGGACATGGTGCTTCGCGCACGACCGCGATCCGCAGGATGTTTCCGGTGGCTTGTGCCGGACCGATACGGTCATTATAATGACCGTATCGGTCTTCGTGATGACCGGAAGGAGGCCCCACTGGATCGCGTCGCATCCCACCTCGCCCAAACCGTCCGCACGCAGCGCGCGCAGCGCCGCTGGAGCATTGACGATCTCGTCGCGGCGTCCGGAGTGAGCAAAGGCGCGATCGTCGCCATCGAGAACGGCACGACCAACCCGAACCTCGGCACCATCGTCCGCCTTGCCGACGCCCTGGGCCTGAGCGTGACGGACCTGCTCGAGCCGGATCGCCCCGATCTGATGACGGTCGTTCCCCATGCCGGCCGCGATCCGCTATGGCAGGGACGGAACGGCAGCGCCGCGACCCTGATCCTCACCGTTCCCGGGAGGGCTCCTGTTGAGGTCTGGCGCTGGACCCTTGCCCCCGACGAGCGCTATCAAAGCCACCCCCATCCCGCCGGCACGAGGGAGACGGTCACCATTCTGACCGGGGAGCTGGCGCTGGAGGTGGGTGAAACCTGGACGATCGTGCCGACCGACGCCACCGCGACCTTCGCCGCCGATCGGGCGCATGCCTACATCGCAGGCAACGATGGCTGCACCTACCTGATGACCGTCCATCTGCCGCACACTCCCTGACCTGCCGAATTCGCGAAACGAGCCACCATGACCACCCCCACGTCTGCTCTCCAGGTCGCCATCGAAACCGTCTCTGTCGATCCCTCCATCTTCGCGCGGTGGCCGGATTACCGGGTGCTGACGATCCTCGCCAGCGGACTCGACCTCACGTCGAGCACGGCCCGCAGCATCGCCGAGGAACGCCTCAGTGCTGCCGAGGAAGCCGTCCGCACGCGAGGCATCGCCGATTGGACGACCGAACCGCACGTCGCGGCATGGATGGAGGCGTACAAGGGGTTTGGCGCGAAGCCGAAGCGGACGATGCCGAGCGTGCTCGCCCTGCTGAAACGGGTCGAAGGAGGGCTGCCGCGCATCGATCCGGCGACGGATGCCTACAACGCCATCTCCATCGCTCACGCGCTGCCGATCGGCGGCGAGGACTTCCTCGCCTACGCCGGCGCACCACGCCTGACGATCGCGACGAGCGATGAGGCATTCGATACCACGGACAGCGGCGAGCCGGTGATCGACCATCCCGCTCCGGGAGAAGTGGTCTGGCGTGACGATACGCATGTCACCTGTCGGCGCTGGAACTGGCGTCAGGGAATTCGCACGCGGATCGTGCCGGAGACGACCACGGCGCTCTTCCTGCTGGAGGCATTGGGCGCGATGCCGGATGCCGATCTGGACAGCGCCGGGGAGGAGCTGATCGCCAGCCTGCGCGCGATGTTCCCGGGCGTCGAGATCGCCACGCGGACGATCCGGGCCTGATGCCGGGTCGGAGGGCCGAATCATGGTGGACCCCATTGTCCTGGCGACCTTCGCCGTCGCCCTCCTGCTGAATGCAGGATCGCCCGGCCCGAGTGTGGCGGCGTTGGTCTCCCGCGTCATCACGAATGGCTGGCGCGATGTGCTGCCGTTCGTCGCCGCGATGTGGATCGGCGAGGTCGGCTGGTTGACGGTCTCGATGGCCGGCCTGACGACCCTGGCGGAGACCTTCCACACCGGATTCGTGATCCTGAAGTGGCTGGGCGTCGGCTATCTCGCCTGGCTGGCGTTCAAGATGTGGCGGGCTCTGGTCGTTGCACAGGCCGATAGCCTTCCCACCCGCCAACGTCCGCTCTCGATGTTCGCGGCGGGGATGGCGCTGACGATCGGCAATCCGAAGATCATGGTTTTCTACCTGGCGGTGCTGCCATCCCTGGTGACGCTCGGAACCTTCCACCTCTCGACGTGGGCACCGTTCGCGATCACCTGCTTCCTCGTCCTGATGGCGGTCGATTGCTCGTGGATCCTCTTCGCCAGCTACGCCCGGCGCCTGTTGCGGACACCCCGCGCGATGCGGCTGGCGAACCGGATCGGTGCCACGGCAATGGGTGGCGCGGCGGTCCTCATCGCGACCCGGCGGTAACTGAACCAGCGCATACGCCGGGCACGGCACGAGGGGCGGACATCGGTTCAGATGTCCGCCCCTCGTGTTGCATCACGAAATCGTCCGCTCAGCTCCCGAACTCGGCCGGCAACGCGATGGGAGCGCATTGCTCGGTTGGTGTTGCCAGGCACGTCGTCTGCGCCGCGATCAGGGCGTCGATCCCGGCCTCTGGCACGCCCCCGATGCGATCGGCCGCGATGCCGATTACGGTGTTCCCGACCGGGACCCAGACCTGCGTCCCCTCCGTCATCGTGCCATCCCCCAGATCGTAGCGGATGTCGAGCGCCGACCCGCCTGCGGGCGCATCCGAACGCGCCGTCATCGATTCGTCACCTTGTCCGAAGAGGGCGATGTACCCGTCGGCGGCCCCCTTGGCAAAGGTCGCGGCATCTTCCGGCGTGACGAAGGTGTAGACCGCCGCGCTCACCGTCAGGCTTCGGTTGTAGTCGGTCTCGCCATCGGGGAGCAGATTGACCGTCGTCGCGTAGACGGATTCCACCTTGGAGGTGACCAGGCTCTCCTGCCGCGCCTTCCACGATTCCGGCGTGTCGTTCCACTCGACCGGCGCCACGCCATCGAGGAGCGCGTAGCCCTCGTTCGCCGTCCCCGAAGCGTATCCTGCGCGGCCTTCGACCCGCAGGGTGGTGAAGAACGGTCCCGATTGTTCGGCGGCGAGGACGCGCTCGACCCGCGTCTGCATCTCCTTCGCCAGCGCAATGGCCATGTCGGCATCCGGCTCCGTGCCGTCGTAGGTAAAGAGCGAGACGCCCGCCGTCAGGTTTCCGATCCGGAAGGAGTAGTCGACGATGGCATACGACTCGCCCCGCGCGGGATCGTCAACCGTGGTTCGCGTGAGACGGGCATCATCCCCGATCACCGGAGGATCGGGCACCGGCGTGGCATGGGGATCGAGCGAGCCATCGAACAGGATCGACAGCCCCTTCGCCGCGCCCTCGGCATCCGCGAAGAGCTCGACATGACTCCATCCCGCCGCGATGTAGGCGTTGTCGGACGTGAACTGGCCCCCGTACTGGCTGTATTGCACGATCAGCCCGGAATCCTCAAGTTGCGCGCGGAGCGCATCGGACGGCATCAGCGATTGCTGCGCCACGATGCCCCCCACATCGAGCAGGAAGCCCCCGACATTCACGAACGCCGGATCCATCTCCTGCGCGAACAACGTCATCGCCGCCAGATCGAGCGGAACCCCGCCGGGAATGGTCAGCGCCGTGGACGCCGGCACGGGCGATGCGGCCGGGGTCGCGGCGGGCGTGGCCCCTTGAGCCGCTGTCAGGGCCGGCCCACCGATCATGGCCACGATCGCCATCAGGGACAGCAGCACTCGCCGAGAAATCCGAATCCGATGACTCCCCATGACACGTCTTCTCCTTCGCACGACATGGCGACCGCCCCGGCATCGTGCCAGACAGCACCCCCACGCTCTATCAGTTCTGGTCCCCGTTGTGATACAGGCTAACATGATGCGGCTGAAAAAGATAGTCCCTAACACAATCGGAGTGTCGTGCATGGCATGTAATAGGGGTGAAGCCGGGTTGGTGCGGGACTTCGGTCGTTTGTCGTCACCATCGTTCCATGGAAGGACACCGGCTCGGAACGTGACCGACGCATCCCGTCATCAAGCCCGCACCCACACAAAAGCCGGGATTGCATCGCAAGGTGCAATCCCGGCTTTTGTGTGGGTGCAGGCCCGAAGCCGTCGAGGCTAGTAGAGCACCTCGCGGTAGGCTTCGCGGCGTTTGCCAGCCGATTCGTCCGGCGGCGGCAGGTTCTTCTGCTCGTTCCAGATCTGGGCCAGCGTCGGGATCGTGTCATCGTCCGGCCACGTCTCCGGCTTCCACAGCCGTGCCCGCAGCATCGCCCGCGCACAGTGGACGAAGACCTCGTCGGTCTCCACCACGATGCCGAGATTCGGGGCTTTCCCCTGCAACGCCATGCTCGCCAGGATCTCCGGATCGGTGGTGATGGTGGCGCGGCCGTTGATGCGCAGCGCCTCCTCCACACCGGGGATGAAGAAGAGCAGCCCGACGTGCGGGTTCTCCAGAATGTTGCGGAACGTATCGACGCGCCGGTTGCCAAGCCGATCCGGGATCACGATCGTCTCGTCATCGATGATCTGGATCGTGCTCTTCACGTCGCCGCGTGGCGTCACATCGCAGTTGCCCTGCGCATCGGACGACGAGAGCGCGAAGAAGGGCGCGGCGGCGATGAAATCCCGGATGGATGGCGTGAGCCACGCCGTGTGCTTGTTGATGATCTCCGCGTGCGCCTCCCCGACTACCGCACGGAGTTCTTCCAGCGAGGTCACGCGGTGGGCAAGCACACGAGCCTTCACCGCTGCGGTGTCGATGGCGGCATCGGCAGAAGAGACGGGGGCACCGGTTTCGGTGGCAGGGGGTGGAACGATGGCCATCGGCTGAACTCCGGTCGGAAAGCGCGGGGCAAGGCTTGGAGCATCCTGCACGCACACGAATATTCCGACCAGATTACCGTGCATTGAGCCAGCGGGCAATTGGCAGGAATACACAAGCACCTGCCACTCCCGCAAGGATGCGTCCAGCGGCGGTGCCCTCTATCATACCGGACGGATAGGCACCGGCCAGTCCCGGATACGCGATGCCCAGGGCGATCGTAGCTGGGATGATGGTCGGACTCGTCTCCTGCCATACGCTCCGAGGCGGCCCACACGGGTGCCGACTGCGTTTCTTTCACCCGTCCCTGTCACCCCATGCCTGTTGCCAGGAAAGGCGACCCGTGTCCCAGCCGCTGCTCAGTCTGCTGACCTTTGCTCTCGCGGCGGCTCTGGCGCCTCTCCTGGCGACCGCCGTCGGGCGCCTCGTGCGGGTGCCCCTCGTGGTCATCGAGATCATGTTCGGGATCGTCGCCGGGCCAACCCTCCTCGGCTGGATCCAGGACGAACCCATCACGGCCACGCTCGCGCGGCTGGGCGCCGTCACGCTCTTCTATCTCGCCGGATACGAGATCGACACGGCTGCCATCCGGGGGCGCCCGATCCGCAACGCCTTCCTCGGCTGGGGTATCTCCATCGCCCTCGGGATCGCGGTGGGGATCGCCGTCGGGAGCTCTTCGACGGCGGGTATCTACATCGGCATCTGCCTGGCGACAACGACCCTCAGCACGATCGCCCCGGTCCTGCGGGATGCCGGCCAGCTCCAGACGCCCTTCGGACGAGGCGTGATCGCCGCCGGTACCGCCGGTGAATTCGGGCCGCTGCTGGCCCTGGCTCTCCTGCTGAGCGGACGTAGTCCGATAGTGGCCGCTATCGCGCTCATCGCCTTCGCCGCAGTCACGCTTGCGGGATTCTGGCTGGCGACGCGCGGACTGCATCCGGTCCTGAGATCCCTGATCGACACCACCCTTCGCACCAGCGGTCAGTTCGCCGTCCGCCTGATCTTCGCCATCGTGGCGGTGCTCGCGACGGTCAGTATCGAGATGGGGCTCGACATGCTGGTGGGTGCGTTCATCGCGGGAATGGTCGGAAGGATATTGCTGGCCGATGTCGCGGAGGAGGAGCGCAGTACCATCGAAGCGAAGGTAGAGGCTGTGGGATTCGGCCTGCTCATCCCCATCTTCTTCGTCCATACCGGCGTGACCTTCGACCTCCGTGGCCTGCTCGGCGATCCGCGATCGCTCATGCTCCTGCCCGCGATCCTGGTGGCGCTGATTGTGGTGCGCGGTATCCCCAGCCTGCTCTCCGTCGCACCCGGAGCCTCGCGACGTTCCCGCATCGCCCACGTCCTCTTCAGTGCGACCGGGCTTGCCGTGATCGTGGCAGTGGCAAACCAGGGAGGCGCATCCGGAGACCTCTCATCCACCACCGTCGCCGCGCTGATTGGCGCGGGCATGCTCTCTGTCCTGTTCTTCCCGTTGATTGCGCTGAGCGTGAAGGAACAGACGATCGATCTCGATCAGAGCACTCCGGGGCGCCTCTCCTCCATCGCGGACGAATAGGCCCCGTTCATGACCAATCTCATCCATCTGCTCGTGCTGGCAATCCTCGCGGGCACCCTCATCCTGATGCTCATCCGGCCGGGCAATCGCACCGAGGCATGGTACGCCTGTGCGGGCGGGATCGGGATGGTGCTCGTCGGCGCGGTGCCGCCCGGCGCGGTGCCGGGGCTGGCGGGACAGACGAAGAATGTGCTGCTCTTCCTGGCCGGGATGATGCTGCTCACCGGGGTCGCGGAACGGGCTGGCGTCTTCGCGGAGCTGGCCGACGGCTGCGTGCGGCTCGCCCATGGAAACGGACGCCGGCTCTACATCCTCCTCTTCGTGCTCGGGGCGCTGGTCACGGCCACCCTCTCGCTCGACGTGACGGTGATCATGCTGACGCCCATCGTCGCGACCATCGCGGCCCGACGGAAGCTCGATCCGGTGCCCTTCCTCTTCGCCTGCGTCTTCGTGGCGAACACCGCCTCGCTGGTCCTGCCGGTGAGCAACCTGACGAACCTGCTGGTCTTCGCGCGGCTGGAACCGGGGTTCGCGAGCTTCGTGGGCACGATGTGGCTGCCGAACCTGGTGGCGGCAGGGGTGAACCTCGGCATCTTCCTCTGGCTCTTCCGGAACCGCATTCCGGATCGCTTCGATTCGGACGACCTCACACCCGTCGCGCTCGACCGCTGGCTGCTGACGGCGGGCGTCATCACCGCGGCGACCCTGGTCGCGATCTTCGTGCTCGGCCTGGCCGATCTGCCGCTCTGGTGGGCCGCAATCGGCGGCGGTGGACTCCTGGCGAGCGTGGCCGCGACGAGCGGGCGCCTGACGGTGCGACAGGTCCGGCACGACCTTTCGCCGGGCATCTTCGCCTTCGTGATCGCGATGACCGTGGTGGTCGATGGGTTCCGGCGGGAGTTCCTGGCCGGCCGCAGCATCCCCATCCCGCACGACCAGACGCTGGCAGCCCTGACCGGGATCGCGGGGGGCGCAATCGGCAGCAACATCGTGAACAACATCCCGATGACTGTTCTCGCGCTCTCGATCGTGGATGGGGTGAAGCCGGAGATGCAGCAGGCGTTAGCCTATGGAACGCTGGTGGGCGTCAACATCGGGCCGGCGTTGACCACCTACGGATCGCTGGCGACGATGCTGTGGCTGACCCTCGTGCGCCGCCGGGGGATCGCCATCTCGACGGGCGACTACCTGCGGGTGAGCCTCGTTACGGTCCCGGCGGTGCTGGTGGCGACCGGAGTGACGCTGATCGCGGTGTTGCTGACCTGAGCGTATGGTCCCGGCCGGCGTGAGGTATGCGCCTGGGCCTCATGCCCAGCGTGATCGTCGCGTGGGCGTTCACGCAGGAAAATGGGTAGTCCTCCCCATGGACCCCGCAACGCGGCGACTCGATAGTAATAGGTGTCATGACCCGTGCGGGATTGGGATGGATAGTCGTGAGCCAGATGGCTCAGGTGATGAGGTGCCAGCATGAACGAGTCCCGGATGCGTACCTGGCCAGTTCTTACCCGTCGCTCCGCGCTCGCCGGGGCGGGGATCGGATCACTCAGCCTTGCCTTCAGGACGCCCTTTCGGACGGCACGTGCCCAGGACGATCCCTCGGCGTCCTTGCAGATGGAGGACGATGTCGTCTATGGCACCATCGGCGGCACCGACCTGCTCCTGAATGTCGTGCGCCCGGCGGACCGGCCCGAGCCTCGCCCGGCAGTGATCGTGATTCACGGCGGCGGCCTGGTCCAGGGAGGCCGGTGGGATCTTGGAGAGGCGGCCACAGCCCTCGCACAGGCAGGGTACGTTACGTTCAGTATCGAATACCGCCTCTTTGTGGCAGGCGATCCGGCGTCCCTTTGGCCCGCTCCCCTCGACGATGCCCAGCGAGCGGTGCGCTGGGTTCGCGCCAACGCCGCAACCTATAACGTCGACCCGGATCGTATCGGCGCCTTCGGATTTTCCTCCGGAGGGCAACTCGCTGCGTTCCTGGGCACGCGGGAAACCCGCGACACTACCGATACGGAGCTCGCCGGCTTTTCGAGCAAGGCGACGTGCGTGGTAACCATGGGCGGGCTTTTTGACTTCACGTTTCCGAATGCCCATCCGGACTCGCCGGAGACCGATGCGGAAATCCTGGGCGGGTCCGCGAATGCGCTGCCACCGGCTTCGGCCTACGAGGACTTCTCGCCAATCACCTTCGTGAGCACGACCAGCGCGCCGTTCCTGATCCTGCAGGAAGGGAGTGAGGATGTGATTCCCTACGAGCATCCGAAGCGCATGGTGGCCGCGCTGCAGGAAAATGGCGTTCAGGTCTCATGCGGGTGGTTTCCGGAATACACCCACGAATCGTGGTTCACCTGGGCACCGGAAGCCCCGGAGACGCTGGCCTTCTTCGCGCGGCATCTGGCCCCCGAGCGATAGCCGGCCCATCCCCGGGGAACCAAGACGCCCTGCGGCAGCTCGGCTCGCATCCATGCCGGAGCCTGCCGCGCCCTGTACGGCGCGCCCTACGTCCGGGAGAGGTCCAGGCTCCACGTCTCGGCGATATTCCCCGGCACCACATCGCTCGGCGCTGTCGCGACGATGATGAACCCGGATCGCGCGTAGAGGCGACGCGCCGCCTCCAGCGAATCCTCCGTCCAGAGCTCGATCCGGGCATAGCCCACCTCCCGCGCGAAGGCGATCACCGCCGCGACGAGCGCCGATCCCACACCATGCCCCCGCGCGCCCTCCGTGACGACCAGCATGCGGAGCTTGGCGACGGCGGGATCGCGATCGTGCGCGACGACGACGATGGCGCCGACCCGCGCGCCGTTCACCTCGGCGATCCAGGCACGCTCCCGGCGGGCGGGATCGTCCTGCGCAACAAGAAGGCGAGGGGCGATATCCGCCATGAGCGCCTCCACCACCGGCGGGAAGGACGACGGCCACCCCAGCCCGTCCACATAGACCTCGCGGTGGGCATCGACCACCCAGGCAAGATCGGCGGCGTCGGCATCGCGCAGGTGGAGAGCGGAGTGCTCAGGATCGTGTGGCGTTGTCGTCATGCGTGGCCTTTCGGGGTGGGATCGAGGCGATCGCTGCAGACAGGATAGCGTCTGTGCCGGATGGAGAGGTGCGGGGGGAAGGTTCTGGACGAAGCGCGTCATTGAGGTAACTGCCGTACGA
Organism: Thermomicrobiales bacterium; assembly: GCA_049840815.1. Classification (GTDB taxonomy): domain Bacteria; phylum Chloroflexota; class Chloroflexia; order Thermomicrobiales; family UBA6265; genus JASGDN01. Next base: position 185,815 of record JASGJI010000004.1, read on the forward strand.
ACAGGTAGAACATGTGTTCCGTATATGGTAGACTCGTTGTCACAGACCCGCGTATGTACGCCCCCTTTCGGGTGGGAAGGCGAGCGAGCTTGGCAACCGTCTCCGTCAGCGATCCGGTTCTCACGATCACCGATGACCACGTCGCCGCCGTCGAGCGGGTCATCGCGGTCATGCGCGCACAGCCCGATGTCCCCTTCACGCTGGACCAGTTCGCGGACATCGCATCGTTCAGTCCCTTCCACTTCGCGCGCCTCTTCCGGCAGGTGATCGGCATCCCGCCGGGGGAGTTCCACACCGCGTTGCGGTACGAACGCGCGAAGGAACTCCTGATCACCACCGATCTCTCCATCACTGATGTCTGCTTCGAGGTGGGGTACGACAGTCTTGGCACATTCTCGACCCGCTTCAAGCAGCTGGTTGGCATCGGACCGGCCACCTTCCGCGCCCTCCCCGATGTGCTGGCGACGCTGGATGCCGCCGACCGCCGTCCCGTGAAGCACGCGCCCGCGGTGGCGGGCGCCTCGGCGACGGTGGACGGGTATTTCGTGAACCCTGATGAACTGATCGGGCAATGGCGCGCATACGTCGGGATCTTTCCCGCCTCGATCGCGCGAAGCCGCCCGGTGGCTGGCATCCGGATCGCCCCGCAGGAAGCCTTCTCGATCGCACCCGCACCGGCCGGCACCTACCGCCTGCTTTCCGCAATCGTGCCCGTCCACGGCAACGCCATCGATCGCCTGCTCCCCGCGACCACGATGCGCGTGGCCAGCTCGGATGGCCCCGTCTCGGTGGGGCCTGGACAGGTCACTGGCCCCGTGCCACTGACCATCCGTCCCGCGACATCGCACGATGCGCCGGTGCTGATTGCCCTGCCCGCGCTCGATTTCCCGACGGTGAATGTCGCGTCCTCGATCGTGCGGGATGCATTCGCGCATCTTTCCCCGGCGGTGGGGCAGGATCGCGCGAGGGAACTTGTTGCCCGCTGAGCGGACCGCAAGCCGGAAGAAGCCACCGCCATCCGCCGAACGTACACTCCTGTCAGGGTCCGGACGCCGATGGTGGCGTGGACGATTCGGCATGATGCACGGGCAGGAACACGATGATCACGAAGATCCATTCAGCGGCAGTGGTGGTCTCCGACCAGGCGGCAGCGATCCGCTTCTACACGGAGATCCTGGGCTGGTCGATTTCCATCGACCAGATGATGGGCGACGGCTACCGCTTCGTCACGGTGATCCCGCCGGGCGGCGGCGCGGAACTGGCACTGAACGGCGTCGGCATCATGGGGGACCGGCAGCCAGGATCGCCGAGTGGCATCTCCTTGCTCTGCGCGGACGTCGACGCCACCTATCGCGAGCTGGCGGACAACGGTGTCCATTTCCCGATGATGCCGGACGACATGCCGTGGGGTGCCAGGGGCGCGCAATTCGAGGACCCGGATGGCAACCAATTCTTCCTTACTTTGGAGGCGTAGCGAAAACGCGCGAACGGGGGCTGGTCGACATCGACCAGCCCCCGTTTCCTTCTGCGAAGACGCGGATCGCGTCCGACCTACGACCCGAGCTTGAGCGCCACGATCTGCGGCTTGCTGTCCCGCTTGGCGACGGGTGTGCCATCCTCGGGCGTCGCCGCGAGAATCGGCGCGCCGGCCGCGAAGACGATCGTGTCTCCTGCGACAGCCAGCGGTGCGTTCAGGCCAGCCGGTGCCTCCCAATCCCAGACAACCTTGCCGGTCTTGATGTCGTGGGCGCGCAGGTAGCCATCGATCGCGCCGGAGAAGACGAGGTCGTTCACCACCGTTGCCCCCGCGACGACCATCGCGTTCTGCTTCACGTCCCAGACGATGTCGCCGGTGATGGCATCGATGGCCGCCAGGCCCCCAGTCGCCTGGGTGATGTCGGCGCCGGCCGAGCTATCGACATTGTCCGGCTTCACGAAGATCGGGAAGTCGATATACGGCGCGAAGATCATGCCGTCGCCATAGGCGATCGGCGACTCCACACCGCCAAGGCCACCGGGATAGACGCGCGTCGTGCCCTCCGGCAGCCATTCGAGGTCGTCGTTCTCGTGCTTGCCGACCTGGGTCTTCCAGAGCATGCCGCCGGTCTTCGCCTCGCAGGCGATGACGGTGCCCGTCTTGCCGGCACCAACGGCGATCAGCGTTGGCGCCGTATTGTTCGGGAAGGTCACCTCCGCGAGCACCGGTGACTGTTGGAAGTCGTGGTCGAAGAGATCGTGGGGCTTCGCGTTGATGAACCAGTTGACACCGCCGGTATCGAGGCTCAGCGAGACCATCGAGTCGGCGTAGTCGTTCGGCTTCGGACGGCTGGAACCGTTCGGGTACTTGGCATTTCCCGGATACGGGCCGGGATTGCCGGTGCCGAAATACATGCTGCCACCCTCGTCAAAGGAGGGCGGATACCAGAGGCCGGCGCCGGAGTTCGTGCGCGGATTGCCCCACAGGTTGTCCGTTGCGGTGTCGAAGCTCCAGAGCGTCTTGCCCGTCTTCGCATCGAGCGCGTAGAGGATGCCGCGCGCGCCACCACGGTAGTTGCCGAAGGTAGTGTTGTTCGGATTCGTACTGATGTAGACGGTGTTGTCGTACACCGCCGGGGCCATATCGATGCACTCGAAATCGCTGTTGGAGAGCGTGGCTTCCCAGAGCAGCTTTCCGGACTTCTGGTCGACGGCAAAGGCCACGCTGGTATCGCCCGTCGCGGCGAAGACCATGCCGTAGGCGACGGCGACGCCGTTCGGCCCGTTGCTCGGCACATGCGCGTCGTAGCGCCAGATCTCCTTGCCCGTCGCCAGCTCCATCGCGAAGACGTTGCTCTGCATGTCCTGGTAATAGATGGTGTCGCCGATGATGACCGCGTTCGCGGTGATGCCGCTGAAATTCCCCGAAACGGTGATGGGCACCTGCCACATCGGCGCAAGCTTGCTGACCGTCTCGGACGTGATGGGCGAGTTCACCGCCGCACGCGTCGCCTGGAGATTCCCCTGCGCGACCGGCCAATCGTTGGCGTTGGCCGTCACCTCCTCCGGCACTGGCGTCGAACTGAGGACGTTCGGCGTCGCCGGGCTCGTGCCCGACTGCTCCTGCGCGAAACTGCCGCGTGCGACCATCGTGGCAAGGGCAGCTGCCCCGAGGGTGGCGGTTGTTCCCGTCACCAGTTTCCGGCGGGAAATCGTTCCCCGCTCGTTTCCAACCGCGTCGAGCGCCTTCTTGTCCGAGACCCGATCCATGACCCGTTTCTCCGTCTAGACCCTGGGGACGTTGTAGCGTGCGAGTTCCATGGCCTCATCGCCAATCCGGCGTGATCATTCACGCCCTCCCTGCCCAACATTGCCCCGAATCGCGCCCAATCCCATCCCAAGGAAAGCGGCTCGGCACTGCGCCTGCTCTCCAGATCGCCCGCGGGATGCTTCGGGCGTGCCCGTTGCATGGGTACCGTACACTCAGGACGACACACGGCCAGCATGGTCTCGATGGAAAGCGAGTTCCTCGCTGAACCCCATTTCCCTTCCCCACCAGCCTCAGCAACCACCAATGGCAGCGTCGGACGCCCGCACCGATACGCTCATCGGTCGCGAGCGGGACCTGACGGATATCCAGATCCTGCTGGATGATCCGTCATCGCCACTGGTGGTCCTCACCGGACCGGGTGGGATCGGCAAGAGCCGCCTCGCCGCAACCGTGGTCGCTCGCGCCAACGATCGCAGAACGCATACCGCCGTATTCGTGGAACTCGGGCACCTCCCGCCCCATCGCCCCGACCTGGTGCTTCCCGCCATTGCCACCGCACTGGCGCTGGAGTTGCCCGGCGATACCATGGATACGGCAGCGCTTGGCAGCGCGATCGGCAACCGGTCGATCCTGCTCGCGCTGGATGGCATGGAGCACCTGGTCGCGGCGGGTCCGCAGCTCACGGCGCTTCTCCACCTCGCGCCCCGACTGACGATCCTCGTCACCAGCCAGACCGTGCTCGATGTCTACGGCGAGCGCGTCTATCCCGTCGCGCCGATCGCCTTTCCCGATCCAGGCAACCTGCCATCCCGTCCGCCCACGCTGGACGATGCGCTGGCCTACGATGCCGTGCGACTCTTCACGCAGCGGGCATTCAATGCCCAGGATCTCACCGGCCTCACGCCGGACGACATTGCGGCGCTCCTCGCCATTGCCGCGCGGCTGGAAGGTCATCCGCTCGCCATTGAACTCGCGGCGTCGCACATCCGCGCGAGTGGCGATGCCCTCCCCGTCCTTGCCGCGGCCCTGGCCCATCCCGCAAGCGCCCCCATGCGTGCCGGCCGGATCGTGCCTGACATGAGTCCACTCCAACGCACGCTGGAACGCAGCTATGCCCGGCTCGATCCGCGCGATCAGGCGGCATTCCGGCGGGCATCCATCCTCGGCGGCGCGTGGACCGTGGCTGATGCCGTGCCGGTGCTCGCGCTCGGAGATGAGGAAGCCACTGCCGCCAGCCTCGCGACCCTGCTCGATGCCAGCCTGATCCGGACCACGATCACCACGGCATCGCAGGAGGGGGCGCCACGCATGCAGATGCTGGCGACGCTGCGCGAGTTCGGGGCGCACCTGCTGGAGGCCGCAGACGAAGCCGCCACCACCACCGCGCGGCTTGCGGTCTCCGTGCTCGCCTTCGCGGAGGCCGCGGCCCCGCACCTGACCGGCGCGGACCAGAACGCCTGGCTGGACCGGATCGGAGAGCGGTTGCCGGATGTGCGTCGAGCCTTCGCCTGGTTCGCCCACACCCCGGAGGCGGAGGACGACGCCTCGCTTCGTCTCGCGTTGGCGCTCTGGCGCTTCGGATACAGCCGGGGATCGCTGCGGGAGGCCGTGGAGTGGCTGCAAGACGCCTTGGCGGCCACGCCCTCAGCCTCGCCAGGTGCATTGCGTGGCCGGGCGCTGAACTCGCTCGGTCTCCTGATCGGCATGCTTGGCGACCGCGATCGTGCTCGCGCGCTCCATGAGGAAGCGCTCGCCGCCGGCCGGGCGCTGGAGGATCAGGAGTTGATGGGGCTTGCTTGCCTGGGCCTCGGCGAGCAGGCCGTCGCCCGCAAGGAACTGGCGACCGCGCACGACCTCATCCAGCAGGGCAGCATCTACCTTGCCCGCAGCCACGACCAGCGAGGACGGGCGGTCGCGTTGACGAACCTTGCCAATGTCCTCTGGTCGATGGGGCGGCTGGCCGAGGCGGATGCCCTCCACCGGGAGGCGCAGACGCACTATGACCGTATCGGTGACCGGCGCGGTGTCGCGTGGTCGGTGACGAATCTCGGGCGGATCGCCCTTCAGCGCGGTGCGTTCGATGATGCGATCCCCCTCCTGCACGATGCTCTTCGCCGCTATGAGGAAATGGAGGACCGGGTCGGGATCGTGGAGACGCTGGACGCGCTCGCGCGCTGTGCCTTCGCGACCGGCGATCCCGATGCTGCCCGCGCGATCCTGGCCGCGACCGACCGCACGCGGGAGGATCTGCACTTCCCGGTCCCCGAGATTGACCGCACCGAGGACGACGCCTTTCGCACGCGGCTCCGCATTCCCACGCAGCGGGAGTCGGTCGCGAGTCCCGCTCCTGCGCCATCGCTGGACGACGCGATTGTGCTCGGCTACGGCGTGGATGCGGCCGCCCTGCCGCCGGATGTCAGGCTGGAGGCGCTCAGACCTCGGTCGCCACTCTCCCCGCGCGAGATGGAGGTGTTGGTGCTGGTGAAGCAGGGATTGAGCAATCAGGAGATCTCCGACCAGTTGTTCATCGGCGTGCGAACGGTGCAGTCGCATGTCCTCCACATCATGCAGAAGCTCGACGCCTCCTCGCGGGTTGCGGCGGTCGCCATCGCGATGCAGCAGGGCATCCTGCCGAAGGATGCCTGAGTGGTCTATCTCCGCTTCCCTGACAAGAGGTGTGCCAACACGGGTGCCGTTCACGCGGCGTAGATGCTGAGCGGTTCATCTCGCCTACCTTGACGCTGCATGGCGTCCGGACCGACACGGGGTCGGTCCCTGCGTACGTACGCCCTTGTGTAGGGGCCGACCCCGTGTCGGTCCGGTGGGTGGCGTTTGGATTGCCGCGTCGTTTGGCGGGAAGGATGCGGCGAACGTGTGGCGTTCGAGTATCGATCTGATGGCTCGGTCGATTCTGCGACCACTTCGCAGGGGGGGTGACCGGCTCACCATGACATGCCTGGTTGCTATTCTGGGTGGCAGCGAGCATGCAACGGAAAGCAAGACGAACTGTCGAGCATGCCATCGCCCTGCGCTTGACGATGCGCAATCCTCGCGGGGACTGATCGTGGTATCGTCGATGCGAGAGTCGCCTCCGGGGCCATGCCGCCCTGCCGCCCATGCGCATTGCCACAATGCGCCGCCACCGAAACGCGATCGCCACCGATGAGCACCGAATCCCCATCACCCTCGTCGTCACGCGCGGATGGTACCCGTCATGTGCCCGTGCAATCGCCGTTCAAGGTGCGCGACCTGAACAGCCCGATCCTCACGGAAGTCTGGCTAGTCTCCGCCATCGTCACCATCCTGGGCATCCGCATCTACCTGGCCGCGACCGGCTACCCGCAGGTGGGCGGCGCGAAACTCCACGTCGCGCACATGTTGTGGGGTGGGTTGGGGATGGTGATCGCCATCGGCATCCTGGTGATCTTCGCGAGCGATGTCTGGAAGATGCCCGCCGCCATCATCGGCGGGGCCGGGTTCGGCTGCTTCATCGACGAGCTTGGCAAGTTCATCACGAAGGACAACGACTACTTCTATCAACCGACGATCGCGCTGATTTACGCGGTGCTTGTCGTGCTCTTCCTGATCGCCCGCAGCATCGACCGGTTCGACAAGATCACCCGGAGCGACCATCTCTTCTACGCCGTGCAGGCCGTGGAGTCCCTGGCGATCGGGCATCTCGACCGGGAACGGCAACAGGCCGCGCTGAAGCACCTGGAGGACTCCGGCGAACGCGGACCGCTGGCGGACGCGATCCAGAATGCGCTGGAACACGCTGACCTGATCGAATCGCGCGGTCCGTCGCGCATCCTGCGCTTCCGGCACTGGCTGGTTGCGCGGTATTGGGCATTGGTGGGCGGGCCGTGGCTCTTCCGGATCGTGATCGGCCTCTTCATCGTGCAGACGATCAACGGTCTGGCGTCGCTCGCCTTGGCCTGGCACGATGGCACGTTCCGGCTCACCGATGGCTTGACCTTCACGGAATGGGGGACGCTGCTGTCCGGCTTCGCGGCGGGGCTTGCGGCGGGGTTTGGCCTCGTGCTGCTCTGGAAAGACCAGCGCACCCGGGGACTGGGTGCGCTGGTCCTCTCGACGCTGATTTCGCTCCTGTTCGGGCAGTTCTTCGCGTTTGCCTCGAATCAGTTCGCGGCGCTCTGGAGCCTGGTGCTTCAGCTCGTGATCCTAGGCGTCCTCCGGTTCTCGCTGGCGGCGGACAAGTACACCAGTCCGGACGATCCCTCCGGCCTGGTCGACGGATTGCAAGGCGTCTCCGAGGCGGACAAGACGCGCGACGAGCGGGCGGAGGACGCCGGGGTGTAGGCCGTGCTCCGTGCCGGCTGCGGGATGGCCCGTCGGTTAGGATGGCACATGCCGCCGCTCAATTCCTCCAGGAGTGCTCCGGTTCCCAGCCGAGCAGCCGCTTCGCCTTGCCGATCGCGAACCCGCCCGCAAAGCCCGGCAACGCCTCCCGCACGTCGATCTCCGGCCCCCACTGCGCCAGCGCCTCCTTCGTCGGGATCGTCAGCAACGTATCCGCCGCCACGATGTTGAACGGCTCGAACCCGAACGGCTCCGCCTCGATCGCCAGCCGGCAGGCCCGCGCCGCATCGGCCAGGTGCACGTAGCCCCACAGGCCGCGCACCCCCACCGTCGAATCGCCTTCGTCGGTCACGCCTGCGCGCGCGGCCAGTTCTTCCGGCCGGGCGATCCAGTGGAAGCGCAACGCCGCGATCGTCATCCCGTCCCGCCGCGCGAACATCGCCGCCGTCGTCTCGTCCACCTCCTTGGACAGCGCGTAGGGGTCCTTCGCGATGATCGGATGCGCTTCATCCAGCGGCACATACTGCGCGTTGAATCCCTCCTTCGCCCATGCCATTCCGTAGGCCGAGACGCTGGACGCGATTGCAGCCCGTGTGATGCCCAGCAGCGACGCCGCCTGCAACACCGCGAAGGTCGCTGTCGTGTTGTTCCCGAACACGATTTCGTCCGGATGGCTGTACGGTGCGGGGATCGCGCCGAGATGGATCACCGCATCGCAGCCTTCCAGCGCCCCGGCGATGTGCCCGACGTGATCCAGATGCATCTCGATGAAGCGGACTCCGGAAGGCCACGCCCCCGGCTGCGGGCGATGGCGATCCGTGCCGCGCACGGTGTAGCCCGCCGCCAGCAGATCGCGTACGACCGCACTGCCCAGTCGTCCTGCGGCTCCCGTTACCAGCACCGTTTTCCCCGTTCCTGTCCTCGTGGATGTCATGATCTGGCTCATTTCTGTATCCGCCGGATGCCGGCGATGGGCGTTGCTGATGATGGAATAGCGCGGTCCGTGTCCCGAGGAAACGGGACGCACGGATATCCGCATGATCTCCACGAAACTCTCCAACGGCGTTCACGGCATCTTCACATTCTCACTCGAGAATGAAAACAGGTCGCCAGCCGGACATTCGTTGTGGCGATCGCACGCATCATTCGGAGCATTGCAGAGGAGATTCAGGTGAGACGTCCACCATTCGTATTCTTCGGCGCGTTCATCGTGCTGATCGTCGGGTTCCTGGCGCTTGGCGCCATCTTCGGGGATAGAGACTGGGGTCCGCGTCATGACGAGAATCGAGTCACCATCGTCAATCCGGGCCAGGGCGGCACCGTCGATGGCCAATCCGTGCAACCGGGCAGCGTCGTGGTCATCGACAACGGACGGCACGGTCCTGGCTTCTTTCCCTTCTTCCCGCTCATTCCGCTCTTCTTCTTCGGACTCGTGATCTTCGCCTTCGTCTCCTTCGGGCGCCGGTCCTGCCGTGGTTGGGGTGGTCCCGGCAGCTGGAGTGGACCTGGCGAGCCGTCGCGGTTCGCGGGTGAGCCGCCCGCCTGGTTCGACCGCTGGCACGAGCAGGCGCATCGCCAGCAGGCGGAGACCGCTTCGCCGGAGTCCCCGGCGGTGAAGACCGAGCCGCCCGCGTCCACCACGGAGCCGGATGACGCCGCCGGACCCGCGCAGGCGTAGCGCTCCTCCCTTGCAGTCGTCGCCGATCTGCCCCACTCTTCCCATACCGGTATCGAGACGTTTTCCGCCACAGGTGCGGGTTCGCGCTCCCGGTCTCTGGCAACGATGCGTGGCAATCGACGACGATTCCTGGGGCGTTCCATGAAGAACCTGCACATCGGCACGGCGCCGGTGAACTGGAATAATTTCGACCTGACCGACTGGCGTGATCCGGTCCCCTTCCCTGACATCCTCAATGAGATGGTCGCGGCGGGCTACACCGCGACCGAATGGGATGCCAGCTTCGGCGATGATGCCGCCACCCTGAACGCCCTGCGTCAGGAACGTGGCGTCGAGTTCATCGCCGCCTACCGCTGGGTCGATTTCCAGGACCCGGATGCCTTCGCGCGCGACAGCGCCGAACTCGACCCCGTCTTCGCGACCCTCACCGGCATCGGCGTCTCCCACCTGATCGTCGCGGACCGCATGCGGCCGGAGCGGATCGCCATCGCCGGGGCCGTCCCCGCCGATGGCTCGGCTTCCCTCACGCCTGAGCAGCTGGATGCGTTGGTTGCCAATCTCCACACGCTCGCCCGCCGCGCCGCCGATGCCGGTCTGGCGCTGCACTATCACAACCACGTCGGCAGTTTCATCGAAGCCCCGGCGGAGGTCGCGGCGCTGGCCGAACGGCTCGATCCGGAGTTGGTCGATCTCTGTTTCGATACCGGGCACTACGCCTTCGGCGGTGGCGATGCCCTCCGCTTCCTGCGCGACCAGAGCGACCGGATTGGCATCCTGCATCTGAAGGATGTCGATCCCGCGGTGCTCGCCGAGGCGCAGGCGGAGGGCTGGGACTTCCGTGAGAGCCTGCGCCACTACATCTTCTGTCCGCTCGGACAGGGCTCGGCCGGCATTGACCGCATCGTGCAGACGCTGGTGGAGCGAGCCTTTCCCGGCTGGGTGATCGTCGAGCAGGACACTTGCGAAGGCGACGCCACCGCGAACGCCCGCGCCAACCTCGAAACCTTGCGCGACCTCGTGACGGCGAACGAAGGGACCATTGCATGAGTACGTCCACGACCACAGCCACGGCACCGACGGCGGCGCGTTCGCTGGCGGATCTGTCCACGGAGACGCGGAAGCTGATCCTGCAAACCGTCCACACGGCGGGAGCGGGGCATATCGGCGGCCCGCTCTCCGTCACCGATATCCTCGTCAACCTCTACTTCAACCGCCTGAAGGTCGATCCCGCCAATCCATCTGCCCCGGACCGCGACCGGCTGATCCTGAGCAAGGGCCATTCGTCCATCGCCCTCTACACGGTGCTGGCGTTGCGCGGATTCCTCCCGGTGGAGGAGCTGGCGACCTTCGACGCCATCGACTCCCGCCTCCAGGGCCACCCGGACATGAAGATCCTCCCCGGCCTCGACATGTCGAGCGGATCGCTCGGGCAGGGCCTTTCGCCGGGCATCGGTATGGCCCTCGGTGGACGCCTCTCCGGCCTCGATTTCCGGACGTGGGTGATCCTCGGGGACGGCGAGATCCAGGAGGGGCAGGTCTGGGAGGCGGCCTTCGTCGCCAGCCGCTACAAGCTGAACACCCTCACCGCCATCGTCGATTACAACCGCCTGCCCCAGTTCGGCTGGCCGGATGCCTCCGGCCACACGCGCGACGTGCCGATCGACGATCCCGGCGGGAAGTTCGCCGCCTTCGGCTGGAATGTGATCGAAACGGATGGCCACGATCACGCGGCATTGACCGCCGCCTTCGATGCTGCCGAGGCTCACACCGATGGCCCGACCGTGATCGTCGCGCACACGGTGAAGGGCAAGGGCGTCTCCTTCATGGAGAACGATTTCATGTGGCACGCCACCCCGCCGAACGCCGACCAGCTTGCGGCGGCCATCGCCGAACTGGACGCTGCCACCGCGAAGGGAGCCGTTCGATGAGCGCATTTCCAATGGGGCCGTTGGCGCGGCACATTGGCCGCGCCGAACCACTACGAACGACCGGCATCCCGAAGTCGTCACGTTCGTACGGCGGGCCCGGCGTGGCCCGCCGCATTCGACAGAGAGTGCTGGGCGCCTGAATGAAAACAATGGCAGACCTCATCCTGACGCCGACCATCGCGGACGGCCCGTCCGTCGAGCTTCGTGCTGCCTGGGGGGAGCAACTCGTTTCCCTCGCCGAGACGTACGACTCGCTCGTCGTGCTCGATGGCGACCTCGCGAACTCGACCAAGGCCGATCTCTTCGCGAACGCCCGTCCGGAACGATTCTTCGAGATGGGCATCGCCGAGCAGAACATGCTGGGGGTCGCCGCCGGCATGGCTACCACCGGCTACGTGCCGTGGATCAGCACCTTCGCCGCCTTCGTGGCCAAGCGCGCGCTGGATCAGATCCGGATCGTCATCGCCCAGCCGAGCCTGAACGTGAAGATGTGTGGCGCCTACAGCGGCATCCTCACCAGCAAGACCGGCAAGACGCACCAGTCGATCGAGGACCTCGCCGTCTTCCGCGCCATGCCGAACGTCGTCACCATCGCCCCCGCCGATGCCGTCGAGTTGAAGGCGGCGATGGCGACCATGATGGACGACCCCCGCCCGACCTACCTGCGCGTCACCCGCGATGCCAGCCCGGTCATCTTCGGGGATGACTACGCCTTCACCATCGGCAAGGCCCATCTGCTGCGCGATGGGGGCGACATCGGCATCGTGTCCACCGGGGTGGAGACGGTGCGTGCCCTCCAGGCGGCGGACTTGCTCGCCGAGGCCGGGGTGAACGCCTCCGTCCTCCACGTCCCGACGTTGAAGCCGTTCGACGCGGAGGCGGTCGTCGCCCTCGCCGCGCGCACCGGCGCGATCGTCACGGCGGAGGACCATTCCATCATCGGTGGCCTCGGCAGCGCCGTCGCCGAGGTGCTCTCGGAGCAGCTCCCGACCCACATCCGCCGCATCGGCATCCAGGACGTGTACGGGGAATCTGGCCCGAACGATGCCCTGCTGGACAAATACGGACTTTCCGCCCCGCACATCGTCGCGGCGGCGCAGGACCTGCTGGGCGTCACCCGACGCCAGGGAGTCACGGAATGAACGCGCGTCCCAAAGTGGCGCTGATCGGATGCGGCCGCATTGGCCAGGTCCACCTGAAGACCCTGCTCGCCCATCCGGAGATCGCGGAGCTCGCGATCCTCGTCGATGCGAACCCGGCGGCGCTCGCCAGCACGGCGGAGTCCTACCGGCTGGCGAAGACGGATACCGATGTCGCCGCGATCTTCGACGATCCCACCATCGACGCGGTCATCATCGCCTCCTCCACGGAAACGCATGCGCCCTACATCATCGAGGCGGCGCGCACCGGCAAGTCCGTGCTGACGGAGAAGCCGATCGCGCTCGACCTCGAATCGACCGACCGCGCGCTGGATGCCGTACAGGTCGCCGGGACGCGCCTTCAGGTCGGGTTCCAGCGGCGCTACGATCCGGGCTACCGCGCCGCGTGGGAGCAGATTCGACGCGGCGACATTGGCACCGTCGAGATGATCCACGACGCGATGCGTGACCCCGCGCCGCCGCCTATGGATTATGTCGCGCGATCCGGCGGCCTCTACCGCGACATGGCGATCCACAACTTCGACTCCGTGCGCTGGCTGAAGGGCGAGCACCCCGTGGAGGTCTTCGCGACCGGTTCTGCCCTCGTCTCCGACGAGATCGGGCAGGCTGGTGACATCGACACCAGCGTGGTTGTGCTCCGCTTCGCCGATGGCTCCCTTGCCACCATCGAGAGCAGCCGCCGTTCCGGCTTCGGCTACGACGTGCGGACGGAGGTCTTCGGGTCGACCGGCGCCCTCATGATCGGCGAATCCCGCCAGACACCGGTCCGCCGCTTCGGCGCGAGTGGTGTCCAGGAGGATCACCAGTACTTCTTCCTCGAACGCTTTGCGAAGGGCTACGAGGCGGAGGTTGTCGCCTTCCTGCAGGCCGTCGCCGCTGATCGTGAGGTGGACGTCACCGGTCACGACGGGCGGGCTGCCCTTGCGCTGGCCGTCGCCGCCGAGCAGTCGCGCGCGCAGGGGCGCCCGGTCCGCCTGGACACTCCGGACGTTCCCGTTACGCCGACGACCGTACCAGAAGGGACCCCGATTCATGCCTAAGGTCACGAAGACCCCGGACGAGTTGTTGTTGCATTCCTCGCCGATCACCTACCCCAGCATCGGCGTCTCCGTTACCCCGGAGGAGGCCGGCTGGACCTTCATCGGCCTCGAGGTGATGCGCCTGGAGGATGGCGACAGCACCGACCTCGAAACCGGCGGCGACGAGGTCTGCCTCGTGCCGTTGCAGGGATCGGCCACGGTCACGATGGATGACGAGACGTGGCAGATCAGCCGTCCTGGGACGATATTCGATGGCAAACCGACCGCGCTCTACCTGCCGATCGGGTCCGCATTCACGCTGGCGGCGGACGGCAATTGCGAGATCGCCATCGCGAAGTCCCGCGCCACCAGGGCGTTCCCGGCCCGGCTGATCGAGCCGGACGCCATTGATGTGGAGATTCGCGGCGCGGGCAATGCGGCCCGGCAGATCAACCACATCATCAAGCCGGAGTTCCCGGCCGATACGTTGCTGGTGGTGGAGGTCTTCACGCCGAACGGCAACTGGTCGAGCTTCCCGCCGCACAAGCACGATGTCAGCCGGATGCCGGAGGAATCGAACCTGGAGGAGATCTACTACTACCGCATCGATCCGCCGGAAGGCTTCGGCCTTCAGCGCCTCTACACGGAAGATGGCTCCTTCGACCACGCCTGGACGATCAAGGACGGCGATACCCTGCTCGTGCCGGAGGGCTACCACGCCTTCGCGGTGGCGCACGGCTACACGGGGTATTACCTGAACGTCCTCGCCGGGGACGAGCCGGTTCGCACGATGCAGCCTGCCGACGACCCCGAATACCATTGGGTTCGCGCGACATGGACGGACCAACAGAACGGCGGCGCCACCAGCTATCAGGAGATCGATGCCCGCATCAATGCCGGCGCGGGGCACCGCGAGTGAATGAACGGCGGCACACATTGGTGCCGCCGTACGAACGCAACGCCGAAGGAATCCGGTTGTTCGTAGTGGTTCGGCGCGACCAACGTGTCGCGCCGAAGCGCATCGACCGGAGGTCGATATGAACACCGCGTTCACCAATCCCGAATGCGAGGTCCCGGTAAGCGAGGCGGCGTCCAAGCCCGCACCGATTTCCGGCTTTGCCGGAAGTACTTCGCACGGGGGTTCTTCGCTTCGCTCAGAATGACAATGGTGTCTTGAGTGTGCGAGAGACATCGTGAAAGCCACCCGATCCCTCGACTTCGCTGCACCGCGAATGGCATGGTGGTGCATGGATCGCTTCGCTCGGGATGACAACGGTTAGCGGAAGATGGTGCGACACGTTGGTCGCGCCGAGGTCAACGGAAAGGTGCGCCCCATGAGCGCGACAACAGCCACAGCCACAGCAGCATCCACGACAACGACGTCCACGGGAACGGCTGACACCGCATCGGCCACCGGGGACACGTCCACCATCCGCCTCACCGCCGCGCAGGCCATCGTGCGCTTCCTCGCCGCGCAAGTCTCCGAGCGTGACGGCGAGCAGCGCCCGCTCTTCGCGGGGATGTTCGGCATCTTCGGGCACGGGAACGTCACCGGTCTCGGGCAGGCGCTGGAGGAGATCGGCGGTGAGGTCGGCCTCACCTACTACCGTCCGCAGAACGAGCAGGCCATGGTTCACACCGCTGCCGCCTACGCCCGCATGACGAACCGGATGCAGATCTTCGCCTGCACCTCGTCCATCGGCCCCGGCGCGACGAACATGCTCACCGGCGCCGCGCTGGCGACCGTCAATCGCCTGCCCGTCCTCCTGCTGCCGGGCGATATCTTCGCGAACCGCCGGCCCGATCCCGTGCTCCAGCAGCTCGAATACCCGCTCGGCATGGATGTCAGCGTCAACGATGCCTTTCGTCCCGTCTCCCGCTACTGGGACCGTATCAACCGGCCGGAGCAACTCCTCGCCAGCCTGCCCGCCGCCATGCGCGTCCTTACCGATCCGGCGGAGACGGGCGCCGTCACCGTCGCCATGCCGCAGGACGTCCAGACCGAGGCTTTCGACTACCCGGCCAGCTTCTTCGAGGAGCGTGTCTGGCGGGTGCGACGCCCGCTGCCGGTGGTGGAGGATCTGGAGGACGCCGTCGCCCTGATCGCGCGGGCGAGGAATCCGATCATCGTGGCCGGCGGTGGCGTCATCTACGCCGAGGCGAGCGAATCGCTCGGCGAATTTGCGACCGCGTTCGGCATCCCCGTCGCGGAGACGCAGGCCGGCAAGGGCGTGCTGCCGTGGGATCACCCATGGAACGTCGGGCCGATCGGCTCCGCCGGTGGTCTCGCCGCGAACCGGATCGCGAAGGATGCCGACCTTGTGATTGCGGTCGGTACGCGCCTCGCCGACTTCACGACGGCCTCGAAGACGGCGTTCCAGAACCCGGATGTGCAGGTGATTGGCATCAATGTCGCCGCGCTGGATGCGTACAAGCTGCGCGCCCTGCCATTGATCGGCGATGCCCGCGCCACGCTGGATGAGCTGGCGAATCGCCTCCGCGCCGCTGGGGTACAGGCGCACGATGCCGGTTCGGTGATCGCATTGAAGGCCGAATGGGATGCGGCGGTGGACGAGCTCATCGACCCGGAGAAGCCGGGGGCGTTCAGCCAGCCGCAGGTGATCGGCCTCGTGAACGCGGCGTCTAGTCCGCGCGATGTGGTGGTCTGCGCGGCGGGCGGGATGCCGGGCGACCTGCTCAAGATGTGGCGGCCGCGCGACCCGAAGGGATACCACGTCGAGTATGGGTATTCCTGCATGGGCTACGAGATCGCGGGTGGCCTCGGCGTGAAGATGGCCGCGCCCGACCGTGAGGTCTATGTGATGGTGGGCGATGGCAGTTACCTGATGATGCACACGGAGATCGTGACCTCCATCCAGGAGGACGTGAAGCTGACGATCGTGCTGGTCGACAACAACGGCTTCCGTTGCATCCGCGAGCTGCAGACGCAGAGCGGGTCGCCCTCCTTCGGCAATGACCTCCGTTTCCGCAACCCGGCGGACAATCGTCTCGATGGGCCTACCGTGCCGATCGACTTCGCGGCGAACGCGCGCAGCCTTGGCGCGGTGACATACACCGCGACCAACGTCTCCGAACTCCGGGACGCGCTGGAGGCGGCGAAGGCGGAGACGACCACGACGCTGATCTACGTGCCGGTGGAATCACAGGAGCGTGTGCGTGGTTTCGACAGCTGGTGGGATGTGCCCATCGCGCAGGTGAGCGCCGAGCCGGGCGTCCAGCAGGCTCGCGCTGACTACGAGGATGCCATCGCCAACCAGCGCCCGTTCGTGTAGAGACGCATCGACACGATCGGCGGCAGCGGGACTTCACGGGGGCGGGACACGCTGGTCCCGCCGTACGAACGAGACGCCGTCCGGAAGCCGGTCGTTCGTAGTGGTTCGGCGCATCCGACGTGATGCGCCACCCCCTCGCGTTGGCGCGGCCCACCAAACGCCCCGCATCCCATCCGCCCGGAAAGGAGGAACATCATGGCGCCGAATCCCACCATCCTGATCGTGGAGGATGAGGCCGCCATCGTACGCCTCGTCCGCGATTACCTCGTTCACGACGGGTTCCAGGCCATCACGGCCAGCGATGCCGCCGCCGCCCTCCAGCGCGTGCGAGACGACCACCCGGACCTGCTCGTGCTCGATCTCGGCCTGCCGGATCGGAACGGGCTCGATGTCCTGCGCGAGGTCCGGCGTGCGGGTGATCTCCCCGTCATCATCCTCACCGCGCGGGG
The DNA here is from genome assembly GCA_049840815.1 of Thermomicrobiales bacterium. Lineage (GTDB taxonomy): Bacteria > Chloroflexota > Chloroflexia > Thermomicrobiales > UBA6265 > JASGDN01. The sequence continues at coordinate 202,909 of JASGJI010000004.1, forward strand.
GGAGGAAACCGATCGCATCGTCGGCCTCGAACTGGGCGCCGACGACTACATGGTGAAACCCTTCAGCCCGAAGGAACTTGTCGCCCGGGTTCGCGCCGTGCTGCGTCGGGTCCAATCGCGGGAGCGCACGGCGCGTGACCTCGTGACCGTCAACGATGTCATGGTGGACGTGCCCCGTATGCGGGTGACGCGGGGCGGCGCACCCATCGACCTCACGGCGACCGAGTTCCAGATCCTGCTGGCGATGGCGCGGGAGCCAGGACGTGTCTTCACCCGTGCCAACCTGCTCGATGTCATCCACGGCATGGCGATCGAATCCTACGAACGCGCCATCGACGCGCACATCAAGAACCTTCGCCGCAAGCTGGAACCCGATCCCGCCCATCCCCGCTACATCCAGACCGTGCATGGCGTTGGCTACCGGATGACCGATGACGTCGCCCACTGATCCCCCGGACGGCCACCGCGACCGGCGACCATCGTGGGCCAGATCCGGCGACCCCCCGCCGTGGTGGCCACCCGATGAACCGTGGCCGCCGGAGCGTCCGCCCTGGGAGATCAACCGCCGCCGCGTTCTCCTGCGCATCATCCTGATCGTGGTCGGGGTGCTGGTTGGCCTGATGGTCCTCGGCTGGCTGATCGGGAGCCTGATCGCCGGATCGTGGCATGCCCCGTCGGGAGGGACCTCGTCCGGGCCTCCGGCGCCGGTGCGGATCGCCTTTGTCCTGGCCGGGATCGTCGGTATCGTGTTCGTCATCCGTCGCGTCCGTCGCTACGCCACGCCGCTGGTGGACGTGATGGCGGCGGCGGACCGAGTGGCGGCGGGCGATTATGCCGTGCGCGTGGGGGCAACCGGTCCGCGTGAGGTCCGGCGGACCATCGACGCCTTCAACACCATGACGGAACGGCTGGCCGAGAACGACGATCAGCGCCGTCAGTTCTTTGCGGACATCGCGCACGAGGTGCGGACGCCGCTGGCGGTGATTCAGGGCAATGTCGAGGGCATGCTCGACGGCGTCTATCCGCGCGATGATGCCCATCTCTCGCCGTTGCTGGACGAGGTGAACCTCCTTTCGCGGCTAATGGCGGACCTCCAGACGCTGGCGTCTGCCGAGGCCGGTACGATGCATCTCGACCGCATTCCGGTTGACGTGCGGGCGCTGCTGGAGGATGTGCGCGCGGCGTTCGCCCCGCAAGCGCTGGAGGCTGGCATCCGCATGGAGGTTACCGGTGATGCGGAGATGGCGACGCTCGATCCGATCCGGATGCGCCAGGTGCTCGACAACCTTGTGACGAACGCATTGCGGTACACGCCGCGTGGCGGGCTCGTTGTGCTGGATGTGATGGAGGGTGATGCGTCGGTGCGGGTGGAGGTCCGGGATACCGGACGCGGACTGTCGCCGGAGAGTGCGGCGCGGATGTTCGACCGCTTCGTGAAGGCGGCAGACTCCGGCGGCAGCGGGCTGGGGCTGGCGATCGCGAAGGGGATCGTGGTCGCGCACGGCGGCGCGATTGGCGCGACCAGTATTCCGGACGCCGGCACAACGGTCTGGTTCACGCTGCCCCGATGACGGGTGGGGCACGGTTCCCGTCCTGCCCTGCTGGAAAGCAGGGCGCGACCGCGAAGGCGTTGCTGGCCGCGCTCGGCGGCGACGTGTTTCAACCCTCGCCCTGCCGAGAAGCAGGGCGCGACCATTGCCGCCCCCACCCGGCCCTATTGGAGACGCGGTTTCAACCCTCGCCCTGCCGGAAAGCAGGGCGCGACGCGGCTACGATCGCCACGCCTCTGAGTTCCTGGAGTTTCAACCCTCGCCCTGCCGGAAAGCAGGGCGCGACGGTACTCGCTGCCCACGAGGGACGCCGTGCGCGTGTTTCAACCCTCGCCCTGCCGAGAAGCAGGGCGCGACCAGTACGCAGGGAAGGAATATGGCGGCGTCTACTTCGTTTCAACCCTCGCCCTGCCGAGAAGCAGGGCGCGACGGGGTCACGGCCCCGGAAGGTCTGGACCAGACGACGTTTCAACCCTCGCCCTGCCGAGAAGCAGGGCGCGACCTTCATGGGCCGCGTGGCGGCCCGCCTGGGCATCGTGTTTCAACCCTCGCCCTGCCGAGAAGCAGGGCGCGACTTACGCTGATGGCTGAACGACTTTACTCGCCGATGGTTTCAACCCTCGCCCTGCCGAGAAGCAGGGCGCGACACGCAGCCTGCGGCCGTCTCGAATCTGAGCGTTACGTTTCAACCCTCGCCCTGCCGAGAAGCAGGGCGCGACACACCGCGCGGACCGAAGCCGATCCGGACCGTCGTGTTTCAACCCTCGCCCTGCCGAGAAGCAGGGCGCGACGCTCTCGTCGCCGTACTTCCATTTCAGGTACTCGCGGTTTCAACCCTCGCCCTGCCGAGAAGCAGGGCGCGACCCTTCGCCCGCAGAGCGTCGTATACGAGGTCTCCCGGTTTCAACCCTCGCCCTGCCGAGAAGCAGGGCGCGACGAGCTTTACCGGGTCGAGCCGTTCCAGTAAGGGGGTTTCAACCCTCGCCCTGCCGAGAAGCAGGGCGCGACCTTCGAGATGCAGTTTATGTCGGCGGAGGAGATCGAGTTTCAACCCTCGCCCTGCCGAGAAGCAGGGCGCGACGAGCGGCGTCGCGTTCAGGCCGACCTCGATCATCTCGTTTCAACCCTCGCCCTGCCGAGAAGCAGGGCGCGACACTCCGGGCCAGTGGTTGGCGAGGACCTGGCGTGGGTTTCAACCCTCGCCCTGCCGAGAAGCAGGGCGCGACATCATCATCCCGCGCGGCCTCCGGGGCATGTTCCGGTTTCAACCCTCGCCCTGCCGAGAAGCAGGGCGCGACCTTTGATGACCTCCACGTACTCGGCATTGTAGGGAGAGTTCAACCCTCGCCCTGCCGAGAAGCAGGGCGCGACTGGAGTGGTCCGACGGCGACGGCGTGGATGCGCTGGAGTTTCAACCCTCGCCCTGCCGAGAAGCAGGGCGCGACTCGAGCCAGGGGAGTGTCGTGGATCACCTTCTGGATGTTTCAACCCTCGCCCTGCCGAGAAGCAGGGCGCGACCCGATCCGTTCGACCTGAACCTCGACGGCGCGGGGTTTCAACCCTCGCCCTGCCGAGAAGCAGGGCGCGACGCCGTCGGTGCAAGGACCTCCGTCGCCATCAGCGGGGGTTTCAACCCTCGCCCTGCCGAGAAGCAGGGCGCGACGGCAATCAACCGCTGCACCGGGTACTTGGTTGGGCGTTTCAACCCTCGCCCTGCCGAGAAGCAGGGCGCGACCAACATAGTAACGCCCACGATAACAGATGCCCCGGCAGTTTCAACCCTCGCCCTGCCGAGAAGCAGGGCGCGACTGCTGAAACACCCCATCAGTCCCATCAGCCATGTCCTGTTTCAACCCTCGCCCTGCCGAGAAGCAGGGCGCGACGACGCTGCGCTCCGCGCGCCTTCGCCCACGCGATGTTTCAACCCTCGCCCTGCCGAGAAGCAGGGCGCGACGTTCCCTGACCCACTTCCGTATCGCTATTCGGTCCGGGTTTCAACCCTCGCCCTGCCGAGAAGCAGGGCGCGACAGTCAGCACCCGGTGGCAGTGCCGGCACCGGACGGGTTTCAACCCTCGCCCTGCCGAGAAGCAGGGCGCGACCCGGGACTACCTCGACGAGCAGGACATCCAGATCGAGTTTCAACCCTCGCCCTGCCGAGAAGCAGGGCGCGACGAGCGTCGTTCGCATCGTCTTCACCGGCGTTGCGGTTTCAACCCTCGCCCTGCCGAGAAGCAGGGCGCGACGTCCCGCCACGGGCGGAACCATCCGGCATGCATCGCGTTTCAACCCTCGCCCTGCCGAGAAGCAGGGCGCGACCAAGGAGGGGTGGCGAGCCAAGGAGATCACGATCGTTTCAACCCTCGCCCTGCCGAGAAGCAGGGCGCGACTTCGAGTATGACCCCGAGTTCGACGCCAGGGACTGGTTTCAACCCTCGCCCTGCCGAGAAGCAGGGCGCGACTGACCGCTGGGCATGCCCGAGGCGTGTCGCGAGAGTTTCAACCCTCGCCCTGCCGAGAAGCAGGGCGCGACGATTGCAATATTGACAATGCTCCGTGCGCCATGTAGTTTCAACCCTCGCCCTGCCGAGAAGCAGGGCGCGACGTGATTGAGTCCCTGGGGCCACAGGGCGACATCGAGTTTCAACCCTCGCCCTGCCGAGAAGCAGGGCGCGACGCAATGAGGTCCTGTACCGTGGTAATGAAGGTGGTGTTTCAACCCTCGCCCTGCCGAGAAGCAGGGCGCGACGTGATCTCCTTGGCTCGCCACCCCTCCTTGATCGTTGTTTCAACCCTCGCCCTGCCGAGAAGCAGGGCGCGACCAGCGCCGGACTCGTGAGCACCGATCGCACGCGACGTTTCAACCCTCGCCCTGCCGAGAAGCAGGGCGCGACGTTACAACATACGCGGGCACGCGCCTCGGTCGGCAGGTTTCAACCCTCGCCCTGCCGAGAAGCAGGGCGCGACCCGACCGGCACCTCTCGCCGGTTCGGCCCCGACATGTTTCAACCCTCGCCCTGCCGAGAAGCAGGGCGCGACTTGTAGCCGTCCCATTGGCGGGGCTGATCACCGCCGGTTTCAACCCTCGCCCTGCCGAGAAGCAGGGCGCGACGGATGCACCTCCAGGACGTGTACCGCGAGCGGCTGGTTTCAACCCTCGCCCTGCCGAGAAGCAGGGCGCGACTGGGGAGACGTGCGCGTAGACATCGAGCGTGGTCTGTTTCAACCCTCGCCCTGCCGAGAAGCAGGGCGCGACATGTGGCGACATGGTCGAGGACGCGCGCGATCTCGTGTTTCAACCCTCGCCCTGCCGAGAAGCAGGGCGCGACCCGACCAGTACAGGAGCAAGTCATGACGCCGTTCCAGTTTCAACCCTCGCCCTGCCGAGAAGCAGGGCGCGACGTATGTGCAGCGCGGCAACGGGTGGCAGGAGTACGTTTCAACCCTCGCCCTGCCGAGAAGCAGGGCGCGACGAGGACGTGCGCACGGGCAGCGGCCGCGCCGTCCGCGTTTCAACCCTCGCCCTGCCGAGAAGCAGGGCGCGACGGCATGACGCAGTTCGCGTTCATTCTCACCGCGCGGTTTCAACCCTCGCCCTGCCGAGAAGCAGGGCGCGACGCACGATGGTTCGCTACCACACCTGGGACGAGGCGGTTTCAACCCTCGCCCTGCCGAGAAGCAGGGCGCGACGCGGAGGAAGAGACCGCCGACGGCGCCCTCTCCGTGGTTTCAACCCTCGCCCTGCCGAGAAGCAGGGCGCGACAGGGGGTAACAGTGGCCGGTGTCTCGATCTCCTGGTTTCAACCCTCGCCCTGCCGAGAAGCAGGGCGCGACGGCGGCGATCCGGCGAAGGATCGCGGAAGAGATCACGTTTCAACCCTCGCCCTGCCGAGAAGCAGGGCGCGACAGCAGACGACCGGCAATTACCGACCGCTGGAGACGTTTCAACCCTCGCCCTGCCGAGAAGCAGGGCGCGACAAACCTAGTGATAGGCCACGCTAGGTATGCATGGTGTTTCAACCCTCGCCCTGCCGAGAAGCAGGGCGCGACAAGATGACCTACGTGACCTATAAGGGTACTGTCCTGTTTCAACCCTCGCCCTGCCGAGAAGCAGGGCGCGACGACAGGAGGCAGTTATCAAGATTATGGATATAGCACAGTTTCAACCCTCGCCCTGCCGAGAAGCAGGGCGCGACCAAATTTGTTCCTGATTCGGTGTGGACTTGGGATCGTTTCAACCCTCGCCCTGCCGAGAAGCAGGGCGCGACGCCTCCGCCTTCTTCGCCGCTTCAAGTGCGTCACTGAGTTTCAACCCTCGCCCTGCCGAGAAGCAGGGCGCGACGTCGCCGAGCGAAGAGATCGCCACGGTGAGGCATACGGTTTCAACCCTCGCCCTGCCGAGAAGCAGGGCGCGACGCCGGAGATCTGTCGATATGACGGGAGCTCCTGGCTTCCGGACCGTGCGGATTCGACACTTCGGTGTGACCTTCCTTCACTCCGGATGCTGTTCGCCCGGCTGCGATGCGCGAACCTCCCATCCGGTCGACGGGCGCGCCGGGTTCGCGCATGCAAAACGACAGCGACCGTGGATGGCGGGGTCAGATGATGAGCGGCTCCTTCAGGTCGTGTGTCGGGCGGATGCCGTGGATGCGCACCGCGCGATCGTAGTCCGACGGCAGCGTGTAGAGGCGCAATCGATCCTCGTCCAGCGCCACCACCGCCAGCAACCGTGCCTCCATCTCCTCCAGTTGCGCCGGCGTCACCCTGCACTCGAAGACCGAATTCTGCACGCGCTGCCCGAACCCGCAGCAGATCGTCGCCACCTTCCGTAGCCGACGCTTCCCCTCCCGCGTCTCCGTCGAGACGTCGTACGTCACCAGCACATCCAGCACGCCCGGCTTCGGCATCGCGATCCCCCCTACCGGCTCACGAACGGCACGTAGTGCGGCAGATCCCCGCGCAGATGCCGCGCGAGCAACCGTGCCTGCATGTGCGGCACCAGCCCCAGCGGCGTCTTCCCGCCCAGCACGCGATGATCGACCTCGTCCGCCTTCCGGTTCTGGTAGGCCAGCAACACCGTCTTCCGTCCGGAATCGTTCAGGTACACTGCCCCGCCCTCGAAGTGCTCGAAATCGCCCGCGGTCAACTCCCGCCGGTTCACTAGCGTCAACGCCAGGCGGTCCGCGAGGACAGGGCGCAACTCCTCCATCAGGTCGAGCGACAACGCCGGACGCCCCGGCCGGAGCGCGTGCATGAACCCGATCTGCGGGTCCAGCCCCACCCCCTCCAGCGCCGACGTGCATTCCGCCCGCACCAGCGTGTACAGGAACGAGAGCACCGCGTTCATCGAGTCGCGCGGCGGACGGCGCGAGCGCTCGGCGATCCCGAACGCCAGCCGGATCTGCGGACGCACCATCGCGCTGAACACCCCGAAGTAGACCCGCGCCGCATCGCCCTCGTCGCCGCGCAACATCTCGATCTCGTCCCGCGTCTCCACCCGTGCCAGGATCTCCATGTGCAGCCGCGCCGCCAGCGACAGCGCGTCCTTGTCGTCCACATCCGCCGCGTCCCTCGCCGCCCGCAGCAACGACGTTCGGGAATTCCGGATCTTCCCCGCCACGATCGACCGCGCGATCTCCAGCCGTCGCGCCTCGTCGCTCAGCGCCAGGTGTTGCGCCCGTCGCAGGAGGACGTTGCCGCTCGTCGGCCCCTCCACCCGCGCCTTGAACCGCCCGTTCGCGTCCAGTAGCACGATGCTGCGGCCATCCTCGGCGCACCGGTGCATCAACGCCGGCGTCAGCATCACGTCGCCGAAGCAGACGATGCTGGAGAGTTGCAGCAAGGGTGCCTGCAATTGCAACTCCCGCTCCACTTCCACCCGCACGGTGTCGTGGTCGAGGTGGAGATATGCACGCGGTTTCGTCACATAGAGCGTGTTCAGCAACTGGCGCATCGCGATCCTCCCGCGCGATCGGCGGACATTCCGGAATTACGGACGTCTGGAGCGTCCGGAGCGTTCGGGTTCAGCGTCGTTCGGATGGAAGAGTTCCGCGAAAAAGCCCCGGATCACGGCGGGATGAGCCGCGATCCGGGGCGTGCAGGCGTCGATCAGCGAGCAGTTCGGACACCGCGCGTCGTCCACCGCCAGCGGCAGCCGTTGGTCCGTGAGCATCGCCCGCACCTCCCGCGTTGCCTCCGCGACCGCCTCGCGGTCTCCCGCCGTGAACACGACCTCCCGCCGCCGTCGCGATCCCACGTAATAGATCGCCCCCGCCGGAACACGCACGCCGAGCATCTCCTCCAGGCAAACGGCCTGCGCGCACAGCTGGAGCACCTCATGCCCCCACGTCCGCTTCTTCCCCACCTTGTACTCCACCGGATACGGCGTCTCCCCGTGCCACTCCACGATGTCCGCCTTCCCGATCAGCCCGACCCGGTCGGACCATAGCGGGAGGCTCCGCGCAATGCGGACACCGTCCTCCGTGCCGACGGACTCGGTGTGCGCGTGCTCGTGGGCGCGGTTGCCGCGCAGGGTGAAGATGTTCTCGTCGTAGGTCTGCTCCAGGTGGATGAGCGCGCACTGCCGGGCGCAGTACGACCAGTGTTCCAGCGCCGAGATCGGGACGAGCTGATCGTCGGTCCAGGTGGAGGCCGTATGCGGATCGCCGTCCGGGGCAGTTGTGCGCTCATCCATCGTCTTTACCCCTCCAGGATGGTGAGGGTCACGCCCTCCGGCAGGTCGCGGTCGTTCACGGCCACCACGTAATCGGTGAAGGCGCGGGGCGCGATCGCGTCCGGCTTCCGGTTGACGGTCACGCGCTCAAGGAGCTTGTGGGCCGGGGCATTCCCGTACGAGTTGTCGTGCGAGAAGACGTAGAGGCCGCGGCAGGCCATCATCCCGCGCGACGCCGAGCGGTCGAAATCCCACATCCGCTGCAGCGCATCCCAGATGATCGCCAGGTCGTCGTTATCGAACCCGGTTTCCTTGGCCTGCTGTGGGCTGATGAAGATGTTCGCGCGGTAGAGGCCGTACGGGACGAGCGCCTTGCGTCCCATTTCCGTCACCTTGCCGCCTGTGTTCTTGCCGTCTTCTCCAACCACGAACTCGGCATCCTTTTCTTTCGTAATAGCCACGCGGGTGATCGAGAGGTCGAGCGGCACGATCGGATCGACGCTACGGGCAAACGTCACCTGAACCGGGCCACGCACTTGGCCAGCATTGACTTCCGTTGACATCACCGCGCCGAATGTGCGGATGTCGAAGAAGTTCTCGCACATCCACTGTCGAGCCTGGCTGACCTCTTCACGTTTCTGCTTGGTGCCGGTGGACTTGATTCCCTTTGCCGTGTAGGCCCGTTCGTGGAGATTGTTGAGAGCAATGCCTTTGTCCTGCACGTAGATCTTGAAACGCTCCTCGTTGCCGCGCGTGTCATCCACGAAGTTGCGGATCTTGCGCTTGATGGAGACATCGCTGACGAGGCCTTGCGAGGTCTCCGGGTCGATGCGCGGAAGGTTTCCGGCGTCCGGATCGCCGTTCGGGTTGCCGTCCACCACGTCGAAGAGCAGGACGATGTCGTGGCGGCGGGCTGCGTCGAGGTGCGGGGTGGTTGCTACGGTGGTGGTGGGCGCGGTATCGGTCATGGCTGGAAACTCCTTCGGGCAGATGGATCGGTGTGTCGGCTTGGGTCCCCGCTATTCGTCTGCGGTCGCGGAGGTCGCGGTGGCCTTCTCGGCCTCCCGCTTGGCGCGGGCCGCGTCGATGTCGTGCTGGCGTTGGGCGCGTTGGTGGTAGAACCCGAGCGCGAACCGGCCCTGGCTCTCGGCGTCGAACATCTTCGGGAATGAGCCGTCCAGCTTCCACAGGATCTCGTTCAGCTGGCGCTCCAGCCGGTAATGCGCGGCAGGACTATCGCGCTGCATGCGACGGAGGTGCGCGCCGGACAGGCGAATCAGGTTCGGGAAGACTGTTTGTGGCGAGGCGGACGCCGTTCCGTAGTAGCGGCTGACCACGGTCGTGTTGGTCTGGCCCAACGCGGCGAACTGGATCTGGTTCAACGTCTCCAGCAGGCGACCGCAGAGATAGGCGGGATGATCGTCGTTCGGGTCGAGTCCGGTCATGACACCTGGTTCCTCCATCGGGATCAGCTTGCGCGAGCCAAGGACCATCTTGATCAGCACCGCACGCGGTCGTGTGACGCGCTGCTCGGCGCGGTTGCGCCGCACGGCTATGAAGAGCAAATCGAGTGGCAGCGGATCGCCCGCGAACGCAAAGCGAAGCAACGACTTGCCGACCTGCGGCGGCGGAGTGCCCTTCTCGTGGACGGTGGAGTTGGCGATCCAGTTGAAGGGCAGGAACTTGCCCTCTCCTCCATCCCAATCCACAAGCTCCTGCATGGCAAAGAAGCGGGCGATGTTGCGCTTCGCCTCGCCGACGGTGGTGTCGATCCAATCCTTCACCACCACGCGCGAGCCACTCGCCCCGAGCGCGACGGCGTAGAATCGGCGCGGATCGACCGCCAGCGCCTCATCCTTGCCGCTGAACACGGAGGTCATGAGGGCGCGGACCTCGCCGGAGTGCTCCTGCGGCTCCTTCATGAGATCGCCGGGCGAGAACCAGTCATCATCCTCATCGCTGGCCTCGGTCGGGTCTTTCGGCTGAACCCAGAAGGCGTAGGCGAGTTCCTTCGTCCAGATGCTCGTGGACTTGTTCGCCAGCAGGGCGTTGAGTGCGTTGCCGTACTTCTCCGCGCAGGCCGGGCAGGTCGGCGCTGTTCGCGATGCGACAAGCCCATACGATTCGAACGCCCCGGCGTTGGCGGAAATGAGGTCCTTCAGGATTTGGCCGCCGGGAATGCCCTTGATCTTGAGGGGGTGCCGCTCGAGGACAGGTCCGAGCCTGCCGCAGACAATGCACTCGTCTTGTGCAGGCGTGTCGCTATCGACCTCAGGGGCACGATGATTCGCCCACCACGCCCTTACTGCTGGCAGATCGATCGGCCAGACCTCGCCAACCCGAAAGGTGATCGTTTGTCCGGGGCCGAGATCGGCGAGGTCCGATTCCGGAATGGAGGCCGGGCCGCTTCGTAAGAATGTCGCTACGGCTTGGACCGATGGCTCGCCGGTCTCGTCAGCGCATGCCTCAACCATCTCGACGAACTGTCGATGCTGCTCGGCAACACGCTCCGGCTTCGGCGGGTTCTTGGGGTCGTTGCGGGCGATGCCGAGAACGTACTCTCCCGTATCCGCAAGGAGCTTCGGGGAGATACCGACAGCGCGCTTTACGTGGGGCGCGAGTCGTTGTTGCCCGCGCGGAGCCTCCTTGCTGAGGAGCGTCAGGATCTCACCGAGGTAGGTCCCGTCTGCACTCAGCGGGATCGCGTAGGCAATCGGCTGCTTCTGGTACCCGGCGGGCGGCAGGTCCTTCGCGAGTTCGAGATCGGCGTACTCGACGAGCTTTTCAAGCAGCATCGCGCCCTCCGATCTCGCCGGACGTGCGCGGGACGCGCATCACCCCACGATCCAGGTGGGCATCGAAGAAGCGCGGGCGCGCATCGCCGGAACGGTCGTCCGCGTAGTCGAGGTCGAGCAACATGCGACCCAGTCCCATCGACAGATCGAGCGGCGTGTCCTGATCCGTCGGTTCGGCGAAGAACGCCGAAAACTCCCGGCACCCCAGGTATGGCTGCGCGAAACACTGGCCGCGCTCGACCCGCCGCCGGAACTGATCGCGATACTTGGCCTCGTGGGCATCCACACCGGGACGAACGTCGATGTCGGCGCGGATGACATACCGAACATTCTTGAGGGCGAGCGTATTGCGCTGCGCGCGGTCCTCGCTGGCCACGAACCCACCGATCCCGGCCTTCTCCCACGCGCGGGCGGACCGTTCGGAGGCGCGGTTGTTGACCTCGTTTCGCATGATGCCAACGTACTCGATCGGCTTGGCAACGACGATCTCGCGGACGTTCCACCGGAACTCGGGCTTCCAGAAGATGGCTTCGAGCACGCCACGTGCGGCGGTCGGGGTCATGACCGGATAGGTCACGCGCTCGACCTTGAGCTCGGGCCGAGTGAAACAGGCAAAGCCACCCCATACCGTTACTTCAAGCGGGATATGCGTCAACGTTGCACCACCTCTCCTCGGTTTTGATGCGGATAGATTCGGTTGTCCGAATAGCGACGTCCCAATGCAGCAAAGAACATCGCTATACGCTTGGCAATTGCCACAGACATGTTTCGACCCCCGCGCTCCCTACACGCGCTTGCGTTCAACACCACCGAACGCATTACGGGCACGACATACTGCCGCATTGTGTCGTGAACATCAGTGAGCTTCCGAGAAGCTGCGCCACCGTTTGCTGATGTTTGTCCCATAGCAATAGTAGATCCAGTTCATGTCAGTGGCTATTACACGAATGAGCTAATTCCTAGACAAGAAGACTCGTGGGGTCAAGTCGAGTGTCGCGGAGGCCGAGCTTCGAGTCGTAGAGTCCCTTCCAGAGCCAGACACCGGGGGCGATTTCCTCGATCGACCCGGTCTCCTCATGTCGCACCTGCTCCCGGCTTCGGCAATTGACCATGAATGGCTGCGCCTGTCGCATCAGGTCACGCAACATCCCCTTCGGTCGGTAGACTGATGACCGCATATCAGCGAGCAGCTCCTCGAATGCATCCGGATCGCCATACCGGACCAGCACGCCGAACGTGTCCTCATCGATCATCCGGAACCGCTCGGCCACCGTGGCGTAATTCTTCTGCGCCCGCTCCGGCTGAATCCCCTCACGGTCGCCATCCTCGGCGCCATAGAGACGGGCGAAGTACGTCAGGAAGAGGGATGGGTCGTTGGGATCAAAATCGGCTTCCCGCCGGAGCAGGAGCATTTCCTGCGCGCCGTGGGCGAAGGTCCCCGATGGCATGTTCTTGTCCGTCTCCGAGGAGAAGACGATCATCTGTCCACGGTCGAGTTTTCCTTCCCGGTTGCATCGCCCCGCAGCCTGGACAATTCGGTCCAAAGGACCGACGGCGCGCATCACGACCGGGAAATCCAGATCGACGCCTGCCTCCACCAGTTGGGTGCTCACCACCCGGCATGGCCGCCCTTCCCGCAGCCGTGCGCGAATCTCCTCCAGCACGTCGCGCCGGTGCGCCTGGCACATCCGCGTCGAAAGGTGCAGGGCGTTCTCGTCATCCAACTCGGTGAAGAGCGCTGCCGCATCGGCGATGGTGTTGACAATCGTCAGCACCTGATCATGCTCGCGCATGGCGTCAACCGTGCGCGGCCAATCCCACGTCTCGGTCAGGCAGGGCCAGTCGTACGTCACGCGCTCCAGCGTCCGGAACAGGTGCTCCGGGTTGGGCGCGATCTCGCGAATCTCCCGGCCATCCTCGTTCAACTGCGGTGCGATGGTGTCCAGCACTGGTTGCGTTGCTGTCGAGAGGACGATTGTCACATTGTAGTGAGCAACCAGTTCGCGGAAGACATCGAAAAGCGGCTCGCGCAGATGGGCGGGAGCAGTCTGGATTTCGTCAAGAATGATGACGCTGTTCGCGATATTGTGGAGCTTCCGGCATGCCGTCGTCCGGTTCTGGAACAGGCTCTCGAAGAGTTGCACCGTCGTCGTCACGATCAGCGGCGCTTCCCAGTTCTGGCTGGCGAGCTTTCGCCAGGTCTCCTTTGCATCCTCGCCGCCCTCCCCATAGCGCTCGACCGGCTCGATTCCGCTGTGATGCTCCAGCACGGCGTGTGGCGTGTTCAGCGCGTCTCGGTACACCGTCGCTGTCTGGTCCGTGATCGTGATGAACGGCACGGCCACAATCACGCGAGACTGTTTGTGCGTCACCGCGTGCTTCAAGGCGAAGGCGAGCCCGGATCGTGTCTTGCCACCGCCCGTCGGCACCGTGAGCCGGAAGAACCCCGGCTCCTGCTCGGCCGCTTCGAGGCAGGCATCGTAGACCTCGCGACGAATGCGGTTGACCTCGGAGATGGGCTTACCCGGAACCGGGGCAAACCGCGCTTGGTCTTCCTGAAACCGTGTCCAGAGTTCGTCGACCGTCGGCAGATCGACCGCGCGACGTATGGCGTTCTCCGGATCGCGATGCGCCTCGGTGTCGAGGTGATCGGCATCGACGAGGCAGGAGAAGAGCATCCGCAGGAAGAACTCGATCGTCTTGGGGTCGGCGCGCTTCGTCATCCAGCCAGGCGCTGGGCGTTCGGTTGGATTGCGAAGTTCAGCCAATCGCGCCGCGATGCGGGGCTGGGCAACGAACGTCTCCCATGCAGCATCCAGCGCAGGCATCGCGTTCTGCTGGCGATCCCGGATGCGGACATTGACGTCGCCGATGTCCTGGAGTCCGCCATGATGTCCGAGCAGGACCTGATAAAGCAGGTCTTTGGTGAAGTCGTAGCTTCGCAACGCCCCACACGACTTGTGATCGACGCTCTTGTGATTGCCCTTCGGGTCGCGGGCGTTGGCGACCAGATAGGCCTGAAAGTCCACGCTCGCCTTCCCCGCGTCGTGGAGCAATCCCGCCATCTTGCCCAACCACTGCGCACCGAACGCAGACGCAAACGAGCCAGCACTCTGCGAAACGGTCAGCGAATGGTCGTCGAGGTAGTGCCACTCCCCATCAGGAGTCGCAGGCGTATGCGCAACAGGACGTGACGGCAGTTCGACCATCCGCTCGCTCCCGACAAAGGCGCGATGCCAGCCATCATCGGTGACATCGCCCTGCGTTCGTACATGCGTTCTGAATCCTTGACGCGATTATACGGATCGCCCGGCAGGCCGTCAATCCCGCACCGCAAACAAACGCCCCGCGTCGAATTACCCGCAGGCGAGCCGGCCCCATGTCGAGGCAAACGCCCGCAATACCGGAATTATCCGCAGGCTCTCCGTGCGCATGGTGGCAGACCCGTCGCCAGAAAACCCCGAAACGACGGGCAATCCCCGGAATAAACCGCGAACCCAATAAACCGCAGGTCCGCACGCACACCCGCGGCATCCACCTTGCGCCACATCTCCCAGCAACCGCGACCACCGCGCCGAAGCACCCCGGAGCCAGCCCATGACCGACACCACCCCCGAGCCCAGCACTCCCAGCGACTGGACCGTCCGCGAAGGCACCCCCGTCATCACCTTCGATGGCGAGAAGATCGGCGAGGTCGAGAACGCCACCGGCGGCCACCTCCTCGTCAAGAAAGGCTTCCTCTTCCCCAAGGAATACGCCATCCCCGCCGCCGCCATCCAGAACGTCGGCCCGGACGCCGTCTACCTCAAGGTCACGCGTGAAATCGCCCTCTCCCAGGGCTGGGACGAACCCCTCAGCCCCGATGCCGACACCGCAGCCCCCACCACCGTCGTCACCGGCGAACCCCACGTCGATGCCCCCCTCATCGGCACCTTCACCGACGATCAGGCCGGCACCTACGCCGATGCCGCGGCAGGCACCGAGGCCATCCCCGACACCGCAACATCGCCCGCCAGCAGTGGACCCGGCGGCAGCGTCGACGCCGAAGAGCTCCCCGCCAGTCCCATCGCCACCGGCGATGTCCCCGCGTCCCCGTCCGCCGATCAGGAGGTGCCCATGTCCGCCCTCGAGTCCGACGCCCGGAACACCCGCAATGCCGCCCTCGCCAGCCACGACGAAGCCCTGGATGAAGGTGTGGATGCTCCCCACACCCTCCGCACCCCCAGTCCCCTCCCCGCCATGAACGTCCCCGAAGCCGCAGACGAGTCCGCCCCCGCCGACAGCGATCCCGCCGACCTCGTCACCAACGCTGCACTCGACAACGACGCCCTCGATCCCCTCATCTCCGAGGATGCCGAGGAAGACCCCGCCCCCGAACTCCCCGCGCCCACCGGTCCACCACCCGCCGACCGCGCCTGACCGGACGCACGAACGCCCCGATGACACTGCCACGTGCCATCGGGGCGTCTCGTTGCCGCATGCACCGGCCGGATCAGGCCTTCGTCAGTGGCGTTGTCCGGCGGATGAACTGAAGGCCCTTCCCATCCTGATCGGCGCCGGTCCGGATTGCATGCTGAATCGCATCGTGCAGGCGGTCCGTCCCCTCCCGCGACGAAATCCCGAATTCCCGCGCCACCCGCACCAGCATCCGGATCGCCAGCCCCTTGTATGGCGACTTCGGCCCTGAAGCTCCAGCAGCAAGACCCGGTCCGATGCGCTGCTCGATGCGCTGCTGGAACGTCGGTTCCGCATTCGTCAGCGTGCGATAGACCGCCGCCAGGTGTGGCGACGCCAGCAACCGGTCCTCCGGCGCGATCGTGTAGGGGATGCCGTTCAGCAGCAGCGCCAGCTGGATCGGCAACGTCTCCTCGCCTCCATCACTCGCGATGGAGACCTTCTCCAGCCGGACACTCGCGGTCGGATCGGTCAGCTCCGCCGCGAACCGGCGCACATCGCCATCGCGCCGGAAGTCCATCCGCCGTTTGCCCTTGCCCGGCACCTCGACATCCACCGCCGGCAACACGTCTGGCTCGTCGGAGAGGCCAGGCCGGATCGGCACCGGCGCCTTGCTGGCTGCTGACCGCATTGCCATGCTGCTCGATGCGCTGCTGGATCGTGTGCGGGTGGACGTGCTGGAGGCGCCGGTGGAACTCGTCTTCCGGGAGGTGCTCTTCGCTTTGCGAGGACTGCCGCCGGACGATCCCGAGGCCGCGAACGACGAGCTCGGGGCCTTCGCTCGGGATTCCTTGCGCTGCTCCCACGCCTTCACGAGCGGCTGCGCGGCGGCATCACGCTGTGGTGGCGGTCCCTCGATCAGCTTCGCTTCGTACAGGAAGATGCTCGGCTGCGGTGGCTTCCCCTTCCCCTCCTCGCCCGTCAGCCACGAGATGCAGAGTCGTTGCGATGCCCGCGTCATCGAGACGTAGAAGAGGCGCCGTTCCGCCTCCAGATCCTGCCCTTCCACGCTGCGGAAGTCCGGGAACCGGCCTTCGTTGCACGACGGCATGATGACGACCTTCCATTCGCGCCCCTTGGCACCGTGGCAGGTGCTCAGTTCCACGCCGGTGTCGCCTGCGTTGGCGTTCGCCTGGTCCGCCTCGGCCTTGCGCAGGAACACCCCGAACCGCCGCACGAACTCGTCGCGCGTGACATTGCCCATTCGCTGCGCGATGTTCTGCAACTCCTCGATCGGTGATTCGTCGAAGCCGGTCGTCTCGCTGCCGGTCCCGCCTTCCACGAACCCGAAGAAGCGGTTGCCGATCACCGCCAGTTCCTCGTCGACGGTGCGCGCGGTGGTGAGGGCCCGGATCGCTCCCCGGAAGTGGGTCGCGGTGCCGGTGTTCATGCGGTCAGCAATGGCGTCGATGGTGCCTGTGCCGGGGAATCGCTCGCGATCGGAGCCAGCCCGTGCGATGGCAAGCAGGTCGGAGGGCCGCAGGTTCCCGAAGGCCGGATACAGCGTGAGGATCGCCATCCGGTCCTCTTCCGCCAACGGTTCGCCCGCCCGCACCTTCGACGAGAACTCCAGCAGGGCCAGCGCCTTCCGCCAGACGATGCGAAGGTCGAATCGCTCGTTCACGCGGTACGGAATGCGGTGGTTGAAGAGCTCCGTCTGGATGCCGTAGTGCTGGGCGTTCGCGCGGTAGAGGATGGCGATGTCCTGGTATTTCAGGGTCGGGTCGGCTTGCCGTGCCTCCTCGATCCAGCGCAGGATGGTGCGTCCCTCATTCAGTGCCGTGTCTGCCGAGCCGAGCATGATCTCCCCGCCCTGCTCCTTGTGGGCCTTCGGGGCCTTGGGGACGCGCTCGGCGTTGTGGGCGATCAGGGGAAGGGCGTGCTTCAGGATCGCCGGCGGGCAGCGATAGTTCAGGCTCAGTTCCAATGTGCGGAATGTGCGATCGAAGAAGGCGTTCGGGTCGATCAGGAAGCGCGGCGATGCCCAGCGGAACTCGTAGATCGCCTGGTCGTCGTCGCCGGTGAGCACCAGGGTCGCCTGTCCCGCGATCGCCGCGATCAACTCGGCGTCGAGCGGGTTGATGTCCTGCACTTCGTCGACGATCACTTCGTCGTACCGTTCCTGCACGCCCTGGAGGATATCGGGATGCGTTTGCAGCAGCTTGAGTGTCCGCAGCTTCTGGTCCTGGTAGTCGATGACCTTGTGCTTCTCCAGAAAATGCTCGTAGGTGCGGAACTCGTCGGAGATCGCAAGCGCGAATTCGCCGGCGTAGCGCTCCGGAAAGCGGCGGGAGAACGCCTCGGGCACCAGCCGTTCGTAGTTCTCGGCGATCCAGGCGTTGCGTTCCTTGTAGGCACGGTCGCGCGGGTCGAACTGATGGTCCTTCAGCGCATCGAAGATGCGGAGAACGTCCTTCGGCTCGCCTTCTTCCACCAGCGCGCGGACGAGCTGGTGCTTCGATCCGGAGGGATTGATGCCCTTGTTGCCGAGCACGAGCCATGGCTTCACGATCTCGAAGCGCTCGTCCGGGAAGCTCCGTTTCAAAATGTCCCACCCGAAGGCGTTGAGTGTCCGGATATCTGGCAAGCGATTGAGGCCGACGCGCTGCGCCATTCGTTCGAACGAGGCCTTCGCGTTGCGGTCGAACGTGAGCACGAGGATGCGGCGAGGCGGCACGCCATTGTCGATCCGGCGGGCGACGCGGCGAACGAGCGTCTGGGTCTTGCCCGCCCCTGCCGGGGCGATGACGCGCAACGATCGCTCCTGTGCGTCGATGACCTCCTGCTGGAAGGGGTCGGGAGGCGGTAGCGTATCGCGCGCAGCGGCTTGCGGCACCCGCATGGGTGTCGTGGGATGCCCGAGATCGAGCATCCAGTCATCGGGATGCTCGTCGAGCGGAGGGGGTGGCGGTGGTTCGGACCAGGCAGGGGATCGCACGAGGGAACGTCCAGGAATCCAGCGGGGGTGCGGGGTGACAACAACCGTATCCGGCAATGGTACATGAGTGGGACGAGGGTTGTAGATCGCATGTTCGGTCGACTGCAGGTCATCGTTCGTGATGGGGATCGCTTCGATTGGTCGGGGCCGGGACGTTTGCCGAGCGCCTCAACGTGGGTGCGGCAGGCGTCGTAACCGGGCCGGGTACGCTGACGGTCGTGATCGTGGTGGGACCGTAGCAGTCCTTCGGATCGCGGACACAGGGAAACAGGGAGCGGCTCGATACGACGAGCCAGGCCCCGTTTCCCTGTGTCCCTTGTCTGCTGCGTGGACGATCAGTCCTCGTCGTCCATTTCGGTTACGACCGGCGGCGGGAAGCGATAGATCGTGGTGGATGTGTACGTCTCGCCCGGTCGGAGTACGGTGGATGGGAAGTTCGGGTGGTTCGGGGAATCCGGAAGATGTTGCGTCTCGAAGCAGATCGCGTCCGATTGCCGGTACAACGTGTCGCTGTAGCCCGCAATCGAGCCATCGAGCGAGTTGCTGGTGTAGATCTGGACGGCCGGCTCGGTGGTCAGCACCTCCATCACGCGCCCGGAGAATGGGTCCTCCAGGCGGGCGGCCATCACCAGCGCATCCTCGTCGCCCTCCGCGCGGTCGATCAGGAAGGCCTGGTCGATGCCACGGGCGAGCGCGATCTGGGGGTTCGCGGCGTCGCGCATCACGTCGCCGAGGCGCTTGGCCTCCCGGAAGTCGAGCGAATTGCCATCCAGGGAGGCGATTTCGCCGGTCGGGATCTGGTCGGTGTCGGTCGGCGTGAAGTGGCTGGCGAAGACCTGCATGATCTGCTCGTCCACCACGCCGCCGCTCTCCCCATTCAGGTTGAAGTAGACGTGGTTCGTGAGGTTGACCACGGTCGGCTTGTCGGTGATGGCGGTGTAGGCGAGCTTCAGTCCGTCGT
This sequence comes from Thermomicrobiales bacterium, assembly GCA_049840815.1. Lineage (GTDB taxonomy): Bacteria > Chloroflexota > Chloroflexia > Thermomicrobiales > UBA6265 > JASGDN01. The sequence goes on from JASGJI010000004.1 coordinate 222,279, forward strand.
CCGCCGTCAGGGTGTAGGTGACGGTGGCGGTCAGCGTGCCGGGGTAGCCCTCGTCGCCGCCCGGCGAGACGTGGGTGAAGCGAACACCAGGACCATCCTCCGTCTCGACGACCTCCGCGTCCCAGACGTACTTGTCGAAGGGACGGGCACCGCCGTGGGCGCTGTGTGGGGCCTTGTTCGCGGTGATATGGACGGTCTCGCCATCGAGCGGGAACTGCGCGTTGCCGATGCGATTCGCGAAACGCCCGAGCACGGAGCCGAAGTGCGGGTTCTTTCCGAGGAATCCGGCAAGATCGCGGAACCCAAGGACGATATTCGCGCTATCGTCCTCCTCGCCTGGCACCCAGAGTTCCTGAATGGTCGCGCCGTAGGCGATGAGGGCGACGGCGATGGTGCCGTTGTCGAGCACGAAGCGCTCGACCTCCTTGCCATTGAACGTTCCGAACGGCATGCGCTCCAACGATACGGTGTGCGTGGTCATGATCTGCTCTCCGGAAACGAGTACGGAAGTCCGAACTTACGGAATGGCGTCAAGATCGACGAGTCGCTGGTTGGCGATCTCCGTGATGTAGCCAAGGTGCTCGCGGTAGTGACTTCCAAGGAAGTCAGCGAGGACATCGATCAGCCGGATCTCGCCTTCATCCTCGAACCCGACCTCACGGGCGGGGGCTTGGTACTGCTTCTCCGGATACGACTCCAGCAGGGTGAAGAGATCGGCTTGCGTGGCCCGCCACAGGGTGCGCACGTCGTCTGGCGAGGCCGCGATGGTCTTCGTGCGGATGCCCTCGTTGATGGTGTCGATGCCCTTGCTCCAATCCACTTCGGAGATGGCGAGCGTCTCGCGCTGGGGGACGCCATCGCGCATGCGGGCGATATCGGAGATATCCCACCAGGCGACATGGGCGATATGGTCGCGCAAGTTCCAGCCGGCAGCATCGGTCGGTTCCAGCCAGACCTCGTCCGGCAGCAGGTCGGCGTAGCGGAAGAGGGCGTTTGCCGCCTCCCGCGAGTCGGCGATCAGGTCCTGCTTGGTGCGCAGCCGGGTGCGCTTGATCTCGGCCATGGTCTGCTCCTGGATCGTGAATGGGGCGGGATGAACGCCCACTGGATGCGAGGCAACAACGTCCTGCCCATCCTACCCTTCCTCGTCGGGTTCGTCCGCCTCATCGGCGTCGTACGGGGGAAAGCGCCAGCTGGTGGTGCGATCCAGGAGGCCGCCATACCCGAGTGCGGCGAGGTCGTCGGCATCGACGCGCTCGCCCGCCATGATCCAGGGAAGAACGAGATCGGCGACGGTCGATTTCGAGTACATGGAGCAGGAGGCGAGGTTGACGACGGGGATATCCGACGCGGTGTAGCCGAGCCAAAACATCGAGCCGGGATGGGCGGGTGCGCCGAGGCGGACGACTTCGGCCTCAAACTCGGGGAGGGCCTGAATGGTGGCATCGAGCGGGTCCATCATGTTGCCGCCAGCGCTGAGGAGGAGGGTGGCCCCATCGGCGAGCAGACGGTGGGCGGCGGCGGTGATGGCGGCGGGATCGCTGGGGACATGGGAGAAATGGAGGACATCGGAGCCATACCAGGCGAGTTTGCGACGGACGGTGTCTTCGAACCGATCGCGAACGCGCTCGTCGAGGCCTTCGGTGACGATGATGCCCGCATGGTGGGGCACGAATGGTTTGACCTGGATCGCGGGCTGTGGGAGGGCGGCGAGGGCGTGCTCGACACCGTCGAGCACCACGCCGGGGATAGCGACGGGGGAGATCTTGGCCCCGGCGACGACCTTGCCGGGGAGGACGGGCAGGCGATCGATGGCGGTGAAGACGCCGATGCCGGGGTGGCGGTTGATGGCGAAGATGGCGTCCGGGTCGATGCGCAGGAGGCCTTTGCGCGTGGCCTCGAGGTTGACGCGGCTCTGGACGGGCGTGCGCTGGGCGACGCCATCGCCGCTGAGCGCGGTGGCAAGGCGTTGGGCGGCGGCGTCTTCCAGGACGTCACCGGGATCGAGACGGATGGCGTGAACGGGGCGGCCGAGGGTATCCAGCAGGTCCGCGAGTGCGGTGACATCGGATTCCGCGAGGATCTGCCCTTTTCGGAACGCGCGTCGTCCGGTGCGGGGATCGACGATGGTGTGGGTGAGGACGAGGCCAGGGGTATCTGGGCCGAGGTCGCCGGAGTGGAGGGTGACAGGGTGCATGCGGGATAGGCTCCGGCGCGGATGGTGCGGAAGGGATCGATGGGGGCATCTTGGCATTCGGGCCGGGCAGGCGCAATGCCGAATCGGGGAGGTGCGCGGGCTGTCGTTATTGCGTGCGCGAAGGGGGAGTGGGTGTCAAGTGGAGGGGAGGTTCGCGCGGAAGTGGGTCGGACGTGGGGTTCTCATGGTGGTGTGGATTTGGGATACTGTCATCAGGTGGACTTCCGGACGACAGTCATATGGGCTTGAGGCCGGGAAATCCGCCGTTGCGCCCCGTCTTCGGACGGGGTGAGGATTGAAACGCCGATCCGCGACGGCTGGACGATTACACACGGGCGGTTGCGCCCCGTCTTCGGACGGGGTGAGGATTGAAACCCTCGGAAACTGACCACGGCGGAACTGGCGATCCTGGTTGCGCCCCGTCTTCGGACGGGGTGAGGATTGAAACACCTGCCGCGCATAGTAGCTGCCATGCACGGCGGTGTTGCGCCCCGTCTTCGGACGGGGTGAGGATTGAAACCGGTGTCGAGGGCTGGGATGTGCGATCGCCGAGGGGGTTGCGCCCCGTCTTCGGACGGGGTGAGGATTGAAACCTCACCGGCCTGTTCTTTCGGAACCGGATCGCTCGGTTGCGCCCCGTCTTCGGACGGGGTGAGGATTGAAACTGTGCTGGCGACATGGTCGCAACAATCGAATGGCGTTGCGCCCCGTCTTCGGACGGGGTGAGGATTGAAACACAGATCCGGCGATCTTCGCGAATACCGGATGAAGTTGCGCCCCGTCTTCGGACGGGGTGAGGATTGAAACCCGGCCCATCCGCAGTGCTTGTGCTGTCTAGTTACGGTTGCGCCCCGTCTTCGGACGGGGTGAGGATTGAAACGTGACGGCATTTCGGGGCGCGGAACTCCGGATGATGTTGCGCCCCGTCTTCGGACGGGGTGAGGATTGAAACGTCGCACCGGAAGAAGAAGCACATCAAGTGTCTCGGTTGCGCCCCGTCTTCGGACGGGGTGAGGATTGAAACGTCGTCCGTGGTACGATCGACGTAACGACGTGCGCGTTGCGCCCCGTCTTCGGACGGGGTGAGGATTGAAACACAAGACGGCGACGAGCGGCGTCTCCTATACTTACGTTGCGCCCCGTCTTCGGACGGGGTGAGGATTGAAACTCGGGAGATCGACAGATGGTGGACAGCACCGAGGGTTGCGCCCCGTCTTCGGACGGGGTGAGGATTGAAACCCACTCCGGGGTGGGGGGAGGTGTGTGCTTGCGGCGTTGCGCCCCGTCTTCGGACGGGGTGAGGATTGAAACCGTGGCCGATGGGTGCTAGTTGCGTGCGGCGTAGGGTTGCGCCCCGTCTTCGGACGGGGTGAGGATTGAAACCTTGCGGAGGTTTCGGCGAGCCTGGGCGCGTTCGTGGTTGCGCCCCGTCTTCGGACGGGGTGAGGATTGAAACATAAGGTCGCGGGAGACGGTAGGCGCGAGATCAGCCGTTGCGCCCCGTCTTCGGACGGGGTGAGGATTGAAACGGGATACGGCCATTTACGCCACCCTGGAAGATGCCGGTTGCGCCCCGTCTTCGGACGGGGTGAGGATTGAAACGTCGGCGCTGATGGTCAGATAGCGATCGTCATCGTCGTTGCGCCCCGTCTTCGGACGGGGTGAGGATTGAAACAACGACCGGGCATCCTTGCGGATCGCGTCTTCGTCGGTTGCGCCCCGTCTTCGGACGGGGTGAGGATTGAAACCACAACTCTCGCGGTCGCGCGCGCTCGCCTTCGCAAGTTGCGCCCCGTCTTCGGACGGGGTGAGGATTGAAACACGCTGTTTTGTGGCGACCCGATCAGCCCGCGCCCGCGTTGCGCCCCGTCTTCGGACGGGGTGAGGATTGAAACAAGCGATAAGATGACAGATAAGTATATAGATCATTGGTTGCGCCCCGTCTTCGGACGGGGTGAGGATTGAAACCGTAGCACGCCAACTAGCACAAGATGCTAGCCTACCGTTGCGCCCCGTCTTCGGACGGGGTGAGGATTGAAACTAGTCCGCGTGCTATGCATTCCGTAGCACGCCAACTGTTGCGCCCCGTCTTCGGACGGGGTGAGGATTGAAACCCCTTGTCTGCGATCACCTCGAAAATGAACATCGCCGTTGCGCCCCGTCTTCGGACGGGGTGAGGATTGAAACGGGTCCCTCATGCCGTCTCTCCATACCGTTCCAGCGTTGCGCCCCGTCTTCGGACGGGGTGAGGATTGAAACTCGCGCCAAGGAGGTCCAGCCGTGACGATCCCCGACGTTGCGCCCCGTCTTCGGACGGGGTGAGGATTGAAACGTGGCCTACGACGCCGTGCCAGGGTCGGTGGCGCGGAGTTGCGCCCCGTCTTCGGACGGGGTGAGGATTGAAACGTGTGGCCCCGGCTGACCATCGTGTAGCCGATGACGTTGCGCCCCGTCTTCGGACGGGGTGAGGATTGAAACCCACTCCTTCACCGACCACTCGCGCTCGGACGCAGCGGTTGCGCCCCGTCTTCGGACGGGGTGAGGATTGAAACCTTCGCCGCCTGCTCCGTGGCGACCTGGTCCTGAGGCGTTGCGCCCCGTCTTCGGACGGGGTGAGGATTGAAACGTATGCCTCAGCCTTTGCGGCGAGGCGCGTGGAGTGTTGCGCCCCGTCTTCGGACGGGGTGAGGATTGAAACGTTGGTTCGTCCTGCCAGCAATGCAGGACGGCGGTGGTTGCGCCCCGTCTTCGGACGGGGTGAGGATTGAAACTCCTTCCCGGCGACGTCGTCCGTCGTCTGGTAGGGTTGCGCCCCGTCTTCGGACGGGGTGAGGATTGAAACATTGTGTGCTCCTTTGAAACTCTGGGGCCGTTCGCTGTTGCGCCCCGTCTTCGGACGGGGTGAGGATTGAAACGGCATAAGGGCAATCGCCGATGCGGCCGCCGGACTCGGTTGCGCCCCGTCTTCGGACGGGGTGAGGATTGAAACTCGATGCGTCCGCCATAACTCACCAAGCAGTCCCGGGTTGCGCCCCGTCTTCGGACGGGGTGAGGATTGAAACTCGAGGCGCTGAGGCGGCGCGACCGCGTACTCGGAGGTTGCGCCCCGTCTTCGGACGGGGTGAGGATTGAAACATCGACGAGAAGTGGGTGCCGCTGGGCCGCGACGAGGTTGCGCCCCGTCTTCGGACGGGGTGAGGATTGAAACGGTTGTCGCACCCGAGATGGTGTCACTCCCGGCCCGGTTGCGCCCCGTCTTCGGACGGGGTGAGGATTGAAACGCGACGGTGGGCGATGACGAGCGCGCGGCCCTGACGTTGCGCCCCGTCTTCGGACGGGGTGAGGATTGAAACACCTCGTTCATCGTGAGACCTTGTGGCAAAGGTGCGGTTGCGCCCCGTCTTCGGACGGGGTGAGGATTGAAACACCCCGACAGGTGTGGAGCGAGCAACCATCACACGTTGCGCCCCGTCTTCGGACGGGGTGAGGATTGAAACCTCTCGCTGCCGAGTGGCGTGCAGACGGCGCTCGCGGGTTGCGCCCCGTCTTCGGACGGGGTGAGGATTGAAACCGGGGCTGAACGACCTAGAAAAGCAGTGGTATCTGTTGCGCCCCGTCTTCGGACGGGGTGAGGATTGAAACGCCCACGATGCAACCGGACCCCACGCGGGTTCCAAGTTGCGCCCCGTCTTCGGACGGGGTGAGGATTGAAACAGGAAGTGGGCGCGATCTTCAAGGCGCAGCTGTCCGTTGCGCCCCGTCTTCGGACGGGGTGAGGATTGAAACAATGCGATCGACTGGGGCGCCGTGTTCGCTACGATTGGCGTTGCGCCCCGTCTTCGGACGGGGTGAGGATTGAAACATCGGCGCGTGGATCGTGAAGGCGCGGGACGGCGAAGTTGCGCCCCGTCTTCGGACGGGGTGAGGATTGAAACTGGTCGGTGGTCATGGCGAATCGATCGCCCCACCGGTTGCGCCCCGTCTTCGGACGGGGTGAGGATTGAAACCTGCCGGCAATGATTGCGGCAGGATGGGGATGCGGGCGTTGCGCCCCGTCTTCGGACGGGGTGAGGATTGAAACCACACGTAGGTGTCTCCCCGATTGGCGATGGCAGGCGTTGCGCCCCGTCTTCGGACGGGGTGAGGATTGAAACTTCCCGTCACGCAGGTAGGCAAAGGTGTTCTGATACGTTGCGCCCCGTCTTCGGACGGGGTGAGGATTGAAACCTGTTGCGTCTTGGCCATGGTCTACCCCTTTCGATGCGTTGCGCCCCGTCTTCGGACGGGGTGAGGATTGAAACCGTAGAGCTTCGGCGCAATGAACGTGGCGAGGCAGAGTTGCGCCCCGTCTTCGGACGGGGTGAGGATTGAAACGCGCTGGTCAGCCCGTGCCTCGATGATCTGCAGGAGGTTGCGCCCCGTCTTCGGACGGGGTGAGGATTGAAACCTCCGCGATAGCCTCAGCCTCAAGCTGTGCCGCCAGGTTGCGCCCCGTCTTCGGACGGGGTGAGGATTGAAACCCGGTGGAGGCGGCGGGGTTCGCATCGCTGATCCGTTGCGCCCCGTCTTCGGACGGGGTGAGGATTGAAACGGGCTTTGCTGGTACTGGGTCTCGTACGCCCGTGTGTTGCGCCCCGTCTTCGGACGGGGTGAGGATTGAAACGCACACCGAAGGGGCACTGGGGCATGGCTCCGTCCGTTGCGCCCCGTCTTCGGACGGGGTGAGGATTGAAACCCGCAAACGCCAGTATCCGGCGTGTCGTCCCGGTGCGTTGCGCCCCGTCTTCGGACGGGGTGAGGATTGAAACTCGGGGATGTTCAGGTTCATTGTGTGCTCCTTTGAAGTTGCGCCCCGTCTTCGGACGGGGTGAGGATTGAAACCTCAAACCATCCACGAGGAATGACATAACCCATGCTGGTTGCGCCCCGTCTTCGGACGGGGTGAGGATTGAAACGATGTGCGCCGGCGTCACGTCTTCCAGCGCGACGGGGGTTGCGCCCCGTCTTCGGACGGGGTGAGGATTGAAACCTGCGTCCACTGCTTGCGCTCGATCAACTCGCACGTTGCGCCCCGTCTTCGGACGGGGTGAGGATTGAAACCGCTGTGCATGTTGCACCTGCCCTACGAACCGGAACGTTGCGCCCCGTCTTCGGACGGGGTGAGGATTGAAACGTCACCGCGGGCAACGAGAACTTCTACGACAAGTCTGGTTGCGCCCCGTCTTCGGACGGGGTGAGGATTGAAACATCAGCACAGTGAGAGGATTGACCGATGGCCGAACGTTGCGCCCCGTCTTCGGACGGGGTGAGGATTGAAACAGGGATTCCGGCGTCTCGACCGAATTGCGCAGGGGTTGCGCCCCGTCTTCGGACGGGGTGAGGATTGAAACGCTGTCCAGGATTAGCTGTCTTCGCCGCCGTCCTGGTTGCGCCCCGTCTTCGGACGGGGTGAGGATTGAAACCAGCCACTCGACCGCCGCCGCGATCTTGAAATGGAGTTGCGCCCCGTCTTCGGACGGGGTGAGGATTGAAACCCGTTGTGGGCGTCGACACCGCAGTCGTACAAGGACGTTGCGCCCCGTCTTCGGACGGGGTGAGGATTGAAACGGATCAGCTCGGCGAGTGGTCCGACTGGCAGACGTGGTTGCGCCCCGTCTTCGGACGGGGTGAGGATTGAAACAACTGCTGCGAGGCCGATGCGTTGGTGCCGTCGATGTTGCGCCCCGTCTTCGGACGGGGTGAGGATTGAAACGTCGAATGGGATTCTTGGTGCCGCCGGGTGCTGCACGTTGCGCCCCGTCTTCGGACGGGGTGAGGATTGAAACATGCGCATGATGTAGGGGATCAGATGCTCGATCGCCGGTTGCGCCCCGTCTTCGGACGGGGTGAGGATTGAAACACGAGCGGATCGTACGGGCCGGTGTACATGAACGATGTTGCGCCCCGTCTTCGGACGGGGTGAGGATTGAAACGTGCAGACAAATACCGATCTTCCGCCGCTATTGTATGTTGCGCCCCGTCTTCGGACGGGGTGAGGATTGAAACGTACGGGAAGTTCGGGCAACGTGAGGAAGCGGAGAAGTTGCGCCCCGTCTTCGGACGGGGTGAGGATTGAAACGCCATTCCTACGGTTGGGAATCATGAAGGGATGCGGTTGCGCCCCGTCTTCGGACGGGGTGAGGATTGAAACGCCACAGGTATTCTTCCGCCGATCGTCCCGCATCGTTGCGCCCCGTCTTCGGACGGGGTGAGGATTGAAACGATTTCCAGCGGTTGCTATCCGATCTGGAAGATGCGGTTGCGCCCCGTCTTCGGACGGGGTGAGGATTGAAACCCGGACGGTAGGACAGACGCTTGTGCAATTCGACCGTTGCGCCCCGTCTTCGGACGGGGTGAGGATTGAAACGCAAACTGGAATCAATCGGCGGTCATTTCGAGTGTACGTTGCGCCCCGTCTTCGGACGGGGTGAGGATTGAAACATGTCGTATATAGCTGGATATTATGGAAAGCCCAGTTGCGCCCCGTCTTCGGACGGGGTGAGGATTGAAACCACGGTGCTTTCTCCGAAAGCGTCGCGGTGCCGGTGTTGCGCCCCGTCTTCGGACGGGGTGAGGATTGAAACCGAGATTGTGGAGGAATGGTACCGGATGCGAAAGGCCGTTGCGCCCCGTCTTCGGACGGGGTGAGGATTGAAACCCGCTGGGATTTCCGTTGCCGTGGGTGTTGGCCTGCGTTGCGCCCCGTCTTCGGACGGGGTGAGGATTGAAACTCGCTCCGGCCGACGATAGGGGCTAGCGTCTTCGCGTTGCGCCCCGTCTTCGGACGGGGTGAGGATTGAAACACGATCGACCCAGGCCAGATCCCGAGCATCTACCGGTTGCGCCCCGTCTTCGGACGGGGTGAGGATTGAAACTCCAAGGGAACCAACCAGGGTGCGCTCACCACGGCCGTTGCGCCCCGTCTTCGGACGGGGTGAGGATTGAAACGCGAAGAGGCCACGAACCACACGGCCCAAAGCGGCGTTGCGCCCCGTCTTCGGACGGGGTGAGGATTGAAACAAGTTCGACGCGGCCCAGTTTGCGGTCACGAAGGGTTGCGCCCCGTCTTCGGACGGGGTGAGGATTGAAACCCTCCGACCGTGGGAGGGAGATCCCCGCGCAACGAGTTGCGCCCCGTCTTCGGACGGGGTGAGGATTGAAACCCGCCTACCGCTCCCGCAACGCCCGCCGTGCAACGTTGCGCCCCGTCTTCGGACGGGGTGAGGATTGAAACAGCCTCTTCCTGGCGACGGCCAACACGATGGGCATGTTGCGCCCCGTCTTCGGACGGGGTGAGGATTGAAACTGGGTCCTCATAATAGGACACCTGCACCTGTCGGGGTTGCGCCCCGTCTTCGGACGGGGTGAGGATTGAAACCTCCCCAGTCCATGCTAGAGGTCGCGTAGACCTCGGGTTGCGCCCCGTCTTCGGACGGGGTGAGGATTGAAACTTCGTGTTGTTGTCTGGGATCTCAGCGGTCCCGGTGAGTTGCGCCCCGTCTTCGGACGGGGTGAGGATTGAAACCGAACGTGGATGGGGAACGACAAGAAGTGGCGGGGTTGCGCCCCGTCTTCGGACGGGGTGAGGATTGAAACCCGTCGAAGATGCCGTTGTAGGACCCCGGCGAGCGTTGCGCCCCGTCTTCGGACGGGGTGAGGATTGAAACCTGCACCCGTACATCGGGAAGGATTACGGCAAGGGCGGTTGCGCCCCGTCTTCGGACGGGGTGAGGATTGAAACACCTGCCGCGCATAGTAGCTGCCATGCACGGCGGTGGTTGCGCCCCGTCTTCGGACGGGGTGAGGATTGAAACGCTATGCGAGCGGGAAGGATTACGCAGACGTGGAGGGGTTGCGCCCCGTCTTCGGACGGGGTGAGGATTGAAACCTCCCTGTGCATAGTTCTCGGTCCGTTCCGTCGCGGTGTTGCGCCCCGTCTTCGGACGGGGTGAGGATTGAAACTTGTTGCCATGCACGGTAGGCGTCGGCATCTGCTGGTTGCGCCCCGTCTTCGGACGGGGTGAGGATTGAAACGTGGAAACACGGCGCGACGGTGAGCCGCTGGATGAGTTGCGCCCCGTCTTCGGACGGGGTGAGGATTGAAACGTTCTCGGGATGCTGCGCCTCGACTGGACGCCGCCCGTTGCGCCCCGTCTTCGGACGGGGTGAGGATTGAAACTCGCGCGGGGAAGGGGTAGGGGATGGGGTCTCGCCCCCGTTGCGCCCCGTCTTCGGACGGGGTGAGGATTGAAACTCACGTCGGCTATGGCGAAGCCGAACTGTCCGTCCGGTTGCGCCCCGTCTTCGGACGGGGTGAGGATTGAAACCCGCCTGATGCCGGGAGGGGCGTGTTTGGACGGGTGGGTTGCGCCCCGTCTTCGGACGGGGTGAGGATTGAAACTGCACCGCGCAGATTCGCCAGAACACGACCAAGATGTTGCGCCCCGTCTTCGGACGGGGTGAGGATTGAAACCATAGGAGCACACCGTGGACAAGTACACCGCAGATGTTGCGCCCCGTCTTCGGACGGGGTGAGGATTGAAACGTGGTGCGTGCCGGTCTCACCGGTATGGCGGATCGCGTTGCGCCCCGTCTTCGGACGGGGTGAGGATTGAAACAATGCCCCGTGCCGACTTGATGAGATTCCACTTGATGTTGCGCCCCGTCTTCGGACGGGGTGAGGATTGAAACACCTCGCGGTGACGTTGTCGGGGCATCGCATGTTCGCGTTGCGCCCCGTCTTCGGACGGGGTGAGGATTGAAACCGCAATCCGGGACTGAAGGTCCGCAACCAACGCCAAGTTGCGCCCCGTCTTCGGACGGGGTGAGGATTGAAACAGGGCCGCCTTGAAGGCAGCGAGGTCAACGGTGGGTTGCGCCCCGTCTTCGGACGGGGTGAGGATTGAAACTGGCTGTGGACCGATCAGGCTAAGCAGATGGGAGCGTTGCGCCCCGTCTTCGGACGGGGTGAGGATTGAAACATGGAAAAACAGGGCAAGCAGGCGGCGCAGATGCAGTTGCGCCCCGTCTTCGGACGGGGTGAGGATTGAAACTGCGCACGCACGCAAGCCGCCTAGAGTTCACGGGTTGTTGCGCCCCGTCTTCGGACGGGGTGAGGATTGAAACCAACCCGCTCGCGTGGGTGTTCGATCCGAAGTGGGTTGCGCCCCGTCTTCGGACGGGGTGAGGATTGAAACAGGAAGTGGGGGCTATCTTCAAGGCGCAGCTGGCTGTTGCGCCCCGTCTTCGGACGGGGTGAGGATTGAAACCGCGACGAATCGCCCGTCCGGATGGCGAAACCGGGTTGCGCCCCGTCTTCGGACGGGGTGAGGATTGAAACCGCATGGGGCTGGAGCCGTTGGTCGATGCCATGATGTTGCGCCCCGTCTTCGGACGGGGTGAGGATTGAAACAACCCCTCGATCACCCGCTTGGCGCTCCCCACGCGGTTGCGCCCCGTCTTCGGACGGGGTGAGGATTGAAACCTGTCGGTCGCGTCGGGGAATCTCGACAATACCGCGTTGCGCCCCGTCTTCGGACGGGGTGAGGATTGAAACGACAATCCGCTGTTGCAGTACCGGATCCAGACGGGGTTGCGCCCCGTCTTCGGACGGGGTGAGGATTGAAACGCCTCACCTGGAATCCGGCGGCAATCTCGGATGCGGTTGCGCCCCGTCTTCGGACGGGGTGAGGATTGAAACGTCCAGCATACGCCCTCTGTCTTGCGATTGCCTGGTTGCGCCCCGTCTTCGGACGGGGTGAGGATTGAAACACCGGCCAGATCGGCATGCTCACCGATACGGGCGTGGTTGCGCCCCGTCTTCGGACGGGGTGAGGATTGAAACGACGGTACAGACCAAAGAGGACGCCGAACGGATCGGTTGCGCCCCGTCTTCGGACGGGGTGAGGATTGAAACTGCAACGCGACATCGAGCAGGTCTTCCTCGCCCATCGTTGCGCCCCGTCTTCGGACGGGGTGAGGATTGAAACTCGACCACCACGTATCCGGCGAGTTGCATGATGAGGTTGCGCCCCGTCTTCGGACGGGGTGAGGATTGAAACTCGGGATGCGGCCGCAGGCTCGCGATCGGCGTGATCGTTGCGCCCCGTCTTCGGACGGGGTGAGGATTGAAACGTGAAGCAGGACGGCGTCGAGGCTGACGTCTATATCGTTGCGCCCCGTCTTCGGACGGGGTGAGGATTGAAACGCAACTACGTAGCTCGCTTCTTCGACGGCGGCTATGGTTGCGCCCCGTCTTCGGACGGGGTGAGGATTGAAACGCCTCGATCCGGCGTGACCGCCGCGACGACGTACCAGGTTGCGCCCCGTCTTCGGACGGGGTGAGGATTGAAACGGTGATCGTTCGGCGCGTACTCTCTGCGCGAAGGCGTTGCGCCCCGTCTTCGGACGGGGTGAGGATTGAAACCTCCGCCGTTACGACTAGCATACACCCCCAACCTTCGTTGCGCCCCGTCTTCGGACGGGGTGAGGATTGAAACCTGAATCCTACTGCGCGGTGTCGAGGACCCGCGCGTTGCGCCCCGTCTTCGGACGGGGTGAGGATTGAAACTCGCCACCGGGTTCCGGTAGCCCTCGATTTCGATCGTTGCGCCCCGTCTTCGGACGGGGTGAGGATTGAAACCCACGAGATGTACATGCCGGGCTCGGTGTTGTACAGTTGCGCCCCGTCTTCGGACGGGGTGAGGATTGAAACCCGCTTGCGACAACAATCATCTTCATTGTTGCTGCGTTGCGCCCCGTCTTCGGACGGGGTGAGGATTGAAACCTCGGCGATGTCCTCAGCATCTTCCGGCCCGGCCTCGTTGCGCCCCGTCTTCGGACGGGGTGAGGATTGAAACAACTGCTGTGAGGCCGATGCGTTGGTGCCGTCGATCGTTGCGCCCCGTCTTCGGACGGGGTGAGGATTGAAACCAGCTCAGCCATGACCACGTCGAGGCCCATCGTGATGTTGCGCCCCGTCTTCGGACGGGGTGAGGATTGAAACATGTTGCCCGGGCCACTGCCGTCCGCCGCCTGCCAGGTTGCGCCCCGTCTTCGGACGGGGTGAGGATTGAAACGGGCAGACGGCGGGCGCGGAGACTCGATCGACGCGCAGTTGCGCCCCGTCTTCGGACGGGGTGAGGATTGAAACTCGAAGAATAGAAGGGCGTTGGTCGAAGTAGAGCTGTTGCGCCCCGTCTTCGGACGGGGTGAGGATTGAAACCGAGGCGCGAGTCTCCGAGCTCAAGCCCGCCACGGGGTTGCGCCCCGTCTTCGGACGGGGTGAGGATTGAAACGCAGGCGGCACCGAGGCCGCACAGGGGCACGTCGTCGTTGCGCCCCGTCTTCGGACGGGGTGAGGATTGAAACACCGCCAATGGACCTGCTGGATACGTCCCCGTGTGTTGCGCCCCGTCTTCGGACGGGGTGAGGATTGAAACAACGTCGACGCCGTCACCGCGATGACCAAGGTGAGTTGCGCCCCGTCTTCGGACGGGGTGAGGATTGAAACTGGCGTCGTCTGCGGCCTGTCGCCGCAAGGCATGGTTGCGCCCCGTCTTCGGACGGGGTGAGGATTGAAACTGAGAGGAGGAGCAGGGATGAGCGACGGGAGTTGGTTGCGCCCCGTCTTCGGACGGGGTGAGGATTGAAACTCCGATCCCCATGGTGGAGCGCTGGGTGTTTGCAGAGTTGCGCCCCGTCTTCGGACGGGGTGAGGATTGAAACCCGTCCCGGCCGGCATGACGGCACGCGAGGCGGATGTTGCGCCCCGTCTTCGGACGGGGTGAGGATTGAAACCTCTTCCAGCAACCAGGCAGGCAACCCAGCGTCGACGTTGCGCCCCGTCTTCGGACGGGGTGAGGATTGAAACACCAGCGCCGCGAACCACGGCCAGACGGTCGCGAGTTGCGCCCCGTCTTCGGACGGGGTGAGGATTGAAACTGTCCTGGTAGCTGTACTCGCCGAACTCATCGATCGTTGCGCCCCGTCTTCGGACGGGGTGAGGATTGAAACACCTGGAAGCCTGTTGAGGCGAAGCCGAACACGCCGAGTTGCGCCCCGTCTTCGGACGGGGTGAGGATTGAAACCGGATCTCGGACCGCTCGCGCATCAGCTTGCCGACTGTTGCGCCCCGTCTTCGGACGGGGTGAGGATTGAAACTACCTGGAGTTCGCACCGTACGGCGACCCAGCGATGGTTGCGCCCCGTCTTCGGACGGGGTGAGGATTGAAACATCAACGAGGCGACAGAAGTCTCCGAAGACACCTGGTTGCGCCCCGTCTTCGGACGGGGTGAGGATTGAAACATGCTCGTCTGGCGGAATGAAGGCGCCAGATTCCCGTTGCGCCCCGTCTTCGGACGGGGTGAGGATTGAAACCGGGCGCAAGCGTGGAACGTCCACCTCATCCGCTACGTTGCGCCCCGTCTTCGGACGGGGTGAGGATTGAAACGGACGGAAAGCATGCGGGCGTATCGCGGGAGTCTGATGTTGCGCCCCGTCTTCGGACGGGGTGAGGATTGAAACGCGACAAAGAAACTGCCGAACCGCGCCCGCTTCGGCGTTGCGCCCCGTCTTCGGACGGGGTGAGGATTGAAACGCGAAGTGAAAGATGGGCACCGTGTCGGTGATGTCGTTGCGCCCCGTCTTCGGACGGGGTGAGGATTGAAACATCCTGCCCATAGCTCACACCGTCCAAAGACAGATGTTGCGCCCCGTCTTCGGACGGGGTGAGGATTGAAACGTGTCCGTCCCGGACGTACCAGGCGTCCCAGCGATCGTTGCGCCCCGTCTTCGGACGGGGTGAGGATTGAAACGTGGCGAAGGCGCGGGAGTACAACGCGCTCGTGGGTTGCGCCCCGTCTTCGGACGGGGTGAGGATTGAAACTGTCGCTGGACGCCCCGACGATTGTCATGGAGTCGTTGCGCCCCGTCTTCGGACGGGGTGAGGATTGAAACTTCCCGCGTCACTGTCGGTCTCAATACGCCGAGGTGTTGCGCCCCGTCTTCGGACGGGGTGAGGATTGAAACATGGCGGGACTCCTATGCGACGCGTCGAATAAGCGACGTTGCGCCCCGTCTTCGGACGGGGTGAGGATTGAAACGACCTCCGCCATCAGCGCGTCTGGCGCCGTGGCTGGTTGCGCCCCGTCTTCGGACGGGGTGAGGATTGAAACTTTGTCGCGAAGCACGCAGCCTATGGGACGGAGTGTTGCGCCCCGTCTTCGGACGGGGTGAGGATTGAAACAACGACCGCTGCCACTGCGGCGAGATCGGCGCGGTCGTTGCGCCCCGTCTTCGGACGGGGTGAGGATTGAAACTCGATGTGCTTGCCCGTCCCGACGTCGTTGCCGGTGGTTGCGCCCCGTCTTCGGACGGGGTGAGGATTGAAACCTGAGATGGAAGAGGCCGCGACCAAGCCGCTCGAGTTGCGCCCCGTCTTCGGACGGGGTGAGGATTGAAACGCCAGCAGCACGTCGCGGTCATAGGCTGCCCGATTGTTGCGCCCCGTCTTCGGACGGGGTGAGGATTGAAACCTCACTCACCGTGCGCCAGATCGTCGAGGAATACGCCGTTGCGCCCCGTCTTCGGACGGGGTGAGGATTGAAACTGCAGCTTCGCGCGTTGCATACAGCGGCCCATGCGAGGTTGCGCCCCGTCTTCGGACGGGGTGAGGATTGAAACTCCAGGCGTCGAGGGCGTACATGAGGCGGCTCCAGAGTTGCGCCCCGTCTTCGGACGGGGTGAGGATTGAAACGATAGGAATGCCGAGGGATGCCGCCGTCGTACCGAGTTGCGCCCCGTCTTCGGACGGGGTGAGGATTGAAACCCAGGTGATCGCCGCGGTGAAGATCTACGCGCGATCGGTTGCGCCCCGTCTTCGGACGGGGTGAGGATTGAAACGCGCAGGGCTTGCAGGTCGGATCCGGTCGCACCGGTTGCGCCCCGTCTTCGGACGGGGTGAGGATTGAAACGCAAGCGATGTATTGGACGGGCACTCTACCGCCGGGTTGCGCCCCGTCTTCGGACGGGGTGAGGATTGAAACTTGCCACCGGCGATGGTGCTCGCGATCCTCGGCAGTTGCGCCCCGTCTTCGGACGGGGTGAGGATTGAAACTCCCGGATATGGCAAGGGGAGGGCAGCCACCCTCCTGTTGCGCCCCGTCTTCGGACGGGGTGAGGATTGAAACCCCGAGGCGTGGGCCGCCCTGAACGGCGAACCCGGTTGCGCCCCGTCTTCGGACGGGGTGAGGATTGAAACCAGCAGCACGACCGCGGGATCCTCGGCTTCCTCCACGTTGCGCCCCGTCTTCGGACGGGGTGAGGATTGAAACGCGTCACAAACAGACAGAAGGCCTGGGTTGAGGGGTTGCGCCCCGTCTTCGGACGGGGTGAGGATTGAAACTCACAGCGAAGGCAGCACGGGCCTTCGTCCGGGATAGTTGCGCCCCGTCTTCGGACGGGGTGAGGATTGAAACGCAGCTGCGATGATCGCCGCGGCTGCCGCCTGAACCGTTGCGCCCCGTCTTCGGACGGGGTGAGGATTGAAACGGTGATGACCTGTCCCATCAGATCACCGCCTTGTACAGTTGCGCCCCGTCTTCGGACGGGGTGAGGATTGAAACATCGCGAAATAGATCGCGAGCCATGCGAACGGGAGCGTTGCGCCCCGTCTTCGGACGGGGTGAGGATTGAAACCCGATCGTGACTCGGACGCGGGGCGATATCGCAGGTTGCGCCCCGTCTTCGGACGGGGTGAGGATTGAAACACTATCTCGACAGGTAGACGCGTTGTATCGTACATGTTGCGCCCCGTCTTCGGACGGGGTGAGGATTGAAACTCATGACGCAATACGGCTATGCGGCCGTCCGCCTCGTTGCGCCCCGTCTTCGGACGGGGTGAGGATTGAAACTCGCCTTCCTGAACGCGATGACGCCCGCGCTGGGCGTTGCGCCCCGTCTTCGGACGGGGTGAGGATTGAAACGAGATACGCCTTGACGAGCGAGGATGCGAACGACGGTTGCGCCCCGTCTTCGGACGGGGTGAGGATTGAAACATTTCCACGAACGAACCATGCACAAAGGCGTCGCCGGGTTGCGCCCCGTCTTCGGACGGGGTGAGGATTGAAACACGGCGACGGCGGGGACCGATCGCGGCGCGGCCGCACGCGTTGCGCCCCGTCTTCGGGCGGGGTGAGGATTGAAACGTCATCGCGTCCAGCATTCGGTCAAGGAGTGCGGTCGTTGCACCCCGCCTTCGGGCGGGGTGAGGATTGAAACGCGAAGGGATCGCCGCCGCGATGGCAATGAAGCCATGGTTGCACCCCGCCTTCGGGCGGGGTGAGGATTGAAACGCGATCACGATGCTGGGGATCGAGGCGCTGGACGACGGTTGCACCCCGCCTTCGGGCGGGGTGAGGATTGAAACCAGATCCCACGCCCGGATCACCTCGACGAAGATGGTTGCACCCCGCCTTCGGGCGGGGTGAGGACTGAAACCTGATCCCGCGAAGAGGGGTTGACAACAGATCTGGTTGCACCCCGCCTTCGGGCGGGGTGAGGATTGAAACTCGTCATCTTCTTCTGAGGCCCTACGAGGGCCACCACGGTTGCACCCCGCCTTCGGGCGGGGTGAGGATTGAAACGTCGGGGTGGCCGTCGGCGATCCGCCGATGCCGGAAAGTTGCACCCCGCCTTCGGGCGGGGTGAGGATTGAAACGCATCATCGGTAACGACGAATGTGAACAACGCAAAGTTGCACCCCGCCTTCGGGCGGGGTGAGGATTGAAACTCGTGAAGGCTGTGCCAAGGTTAGCTAGCTGTGGGATTTCAATAGGTTGTGGTGAGGAAGGGGATTGTTCATCCGGTTCGGATCGGGGACGCTTGGGATATCTGACGTCTTCAGCGAACCAGGAGGGAACCGGATGAACGTCCATAAGGGTGCCAGAACGACGCCATGGAGTCGAGCGCTCATGGTGCAGCGGGTGCGGGAGGAGGGGCAGTCGGTGACGCAGGTGGCGGCAGCCTTCGGCGTCTCGGAGACGACGGTCCGGAAATGGCTGCATCGGGCCGATGAGCCGGTCCTGTCTGGCGTCGACCCCTTCGCCGATCGCTCGTCCCGTCCCCATCAGGTGCGGAACCCGACCGCCACCGAGACGGTGCGGGCGATCGAGGCAGGACGACGAGACCACCAGTCCGGGAAACAGCTGGCGGTGGCGCATGGCTGCTCCCGATCCACGGTGAGCCGCTATCTGCGGCGTGCGCATCTCTCCCGGGCCAAGGACCTGGAGCCGGTCCTGCCACCCAATCGCTACGAACTGCCCGAACCCGGGGCCTTGATCCATTTCGATACCAAGAAGCTGGGCCGCTTCGATCAGTCGGGACACCGGATCACCGGGGATCGGACCCGGCAGAGTCGTGGCATCGGCTGGGAGGCGGTGCATGTGGCGATCGACGATCACTCCCGGGTCGCGCAGGTCCGGGTCCTGGCCGATGAGCGCAGCGATGCGGCGGTGCAGATGCTGCGGGACACGGTGGGCTGGTATCGCGAGCAGGGCATCGCCGTGACGGCGATCATGACCGACAACGGCTCGTGCTATCGCTCCCACGCCTTCAGGGCGGCCTGTGCAGCGCTGGGCGTCCAGCATCGACGGACGCGGCCCTACACGCCCCGGACGAACGGCAAGGCGGAGCGGTTCATTCAGACGGCGTTGCGGGAATGGGCGTATGCCACGACCTACGACACCTCGGATGATCGTGCCAAGGCTTTGTCCGGCTGGGTTGAGACCTACAACACCACCCGACCCCACACCGGCATCGGAGGCATCCCGCCCATGGATCGCATCGCCGGATTCCGCAACAACCTATTGCAACTCAACAGCTAGCGGACCACGTTGCACCCCGCCTTCGGGCGGGGTGAGGATTGAAACTACTGGCAAGAATCTCCTCACCGCGTTTAAGGACGGGTTGCACCCCGCCTTCGGGCGGGGTGAGGATTGAAACTGCAGGTAGGCGTTGAAGATCAGGAAGTAATACCCGGTTGCACCCCGCCTTCGGGCGGGGTGAGGATTGAAACGTGAGCATCACCGAGTCCCGCGAGGTCGATGAGCAGTTGCACCCCGCCTTCGGGCGGGGTGAGGATTGAAACACGTCCGTCATCACGGCGGACGTGGCGATCGTCATGTTGCACCCCGCCTTCGGGCGGGGTGAGGATTGAAACGCCGAATCGGTGATCGTGTGGGCGACGGTGATGACGCGTTGCACCCCGCCTTCGGGCGGGGTGAGGATTGAAACCGGTGATCCTCCAGCGTGGCGTCCGCACTGCGCACGTTGCACCCCGCCTTCGGGCGGGGTGAGGATTGAAACCTGACGACGCGGCAGGCTGGGGAGATCGCGAGCGCGGTTGCACCCCGCCTTCGGGCGGGGTGAGGATTGAAACCCTCGCCGCCGAGGATCCGGTACATGCGCTTGATCGTTGCACCCCGCCTTCGGGCGGGGTGAGGATTGAAACGGCGTTGTCATAGGCGCGCGTCTGGCCGGGACTCATGTTGCACCCCGCCTTCGGGCGGGGTGAGGATTGAAACTTGGCGGAACGGACCCTGCTGGCGGCACGGGACCAGGGTTGCACCCCGCCTTCGGGCGGGGTGAGGATTGAAACATGTCACAACTCCCTGGTTGATTGCTCCCCGGATCGTTGCACCCCGCCTTCGGGCGGGGTGAGGATTGAAACCACGCCTCATACACCCGGATCAGGTCCTCCATCCGGTTGCACCCCGCCTTCGGGCGGGGTGAGGATTGAAACCCGCTCCCCACGCTGGCGATCGTGCCGTTGTTCGTGGTTGCACCCCGCCTTCGGGCGGGGTGAGGATTGAAACTCGATGCACACCGGACAGGGATTGTTCCCGGTTCGTTGCACCCCGCCTTCGGGCGGGGTGAGGATTGAAACGTTCATGCCCGCTCCCTCCCGTGGAACTCGTCTGCCGTTGCACCCCGCCTTCGGGCGGGGTGAGGATTGAAACGACATGGAGCTGAGCACGATGCTCAGCCAGATTCGCGAGTTGCACCCCGCCTTCGGGCGGGGTGAGGATTGAAACCCGATCCGGAGTGTCAGCACGCGCTCTGCCCCGCCGTTGCACCCCGCCTTCGGGCGGGGTGAGGATTGAAACAGGCTCAGGAGCCGCCTGCGGGGCCGCTGCGGCCTGTTGCACCCCGCCTTCGGGCGGGGTGAGGATTGAAACACTCCATCGGGGAAGGGGTTCCGTGTCTGTGGCTGCGTTGCACCCCGCCTTCGGGCGGGGTGAGGATTGAAACGTCCCGGTCGCGCCGGAGTTGCCGCCGAGCCTCCGCGTTGCACCCCGCCTTCGGGCGGGGTGAGGATTGAAACGGCACGCCGGGCCTCCTGGAGCGCTACACGGACGTGTTGCACCCCGCCTTCGGGCGGGGTGAGGATTGAAACCCATGGGATGCCACACCATGTCCGCCAGGCGGATAGTTGCACCCCGCCTTCGGGCGGGGTGAGGATTGAAACCCTTGCGCGCTTCGGCGTATGTCTGGCAGCGGTAGACGTTGCACCCCGCCTTCGGGCGGGGTGAGGATTGAAACCTCGGACAGGACGTGGTTGTAGGTCTTCACCTGAGTTGCACCCCGCCTTCGGGCGGGGTGAGGATTGAAACCTCGGCATGGGCTGGACGGCCCCGCAGCGCTTGGGTTGCACCCCGTCCGAAGACGGGGTGGGACCTGTTCCGTGGCCGAGAGGCCGGAGACGGACGACGGCGGAGATGCTCAACGGGGAGGGGGCCGAAGCTCCCTCCCCGTCGGACATCATCGTCGTGTGACCAAGAAATCCTACGGCAGAACCACCGGCTCCACCTGGCCGGACAGCGACGATTTCGCCGCCGCCTCCATCAACGCCACACTGCCCAGGTTGTACTTCCCGAGCGTCTCCGCCATCGGCCCTCCGTTGATCGCGTTCGCGAACGCCCGCAACCCCGCCGAGCGCCCCCACAGGTCCATGTCCTCCAGCACCACCGGCGTTGGCGCCTCGCCCCGCTTGCGCAACGTGAGGCGGTCGCCTTCCGCGCCAACCGTGCCGCCCTCGCGCGAGGAGAAGCGGATCTCGCCCGTCTCGCCGACGATCGCCCAATTGCCCGCCCAGCTCGTTGGCTCGCCCGAGCTGATCCAGCTGCCCCGGTAGCTCACCACCAGACCTCTCTCCAGCTCGATCAGGATCGCCGCCGCGCCCTCCTGCTCGAACTTGGTCCAGCTCGGCGCCAGCGGACGCGCATACACCGTCTTCGCCTCCTGCCCCGTCACCTTCCGGATCAGGTCGAAGTGGTGGATCGCCATGTCGAAGATCAACGGATGCGCGATTCCATAGTGGCGATGCCCTTCCTTCGCCGCGTCATTCGCCCACTTCCGGAAATCGATCTCGATCACCGACGGCTCGCCGATCGCGCCATCCGCCAGCAGCTTCTGCGCCGCGCGCGGGGCCGGATAGAACCGGTAGTTCTGGCTTACCTGGATGATCTTGCCCAGCTGCTCGGCCTTCTCCACCGCCAGCTTCGCCTCGGCGGCGCTCTCGGAGAACGGCTTCTCCACCAGCACGTGCTTGCCCGCCTCCATCGCCTGAATGGAGAGCGGGATGTGCGCCCCCGCCGGCGCCGTCACCAGGACTGCGTCCGACTCCACGGCGGACATCGCCTCCTCCAGCGTCAGGAAGCACATCGCATCCGGAAGGCCCAGTGCCTTCTGCGCCTTCCGAAGGGTCGGCTCATGCCCATCCACGATTGCCGTCCGCTCGACGTCCTTCACCGGCGGGATCGCGTTCAGCTCCCAGTCGCCGCCCCAACCACCAACTCCGACGTGAATCAGTTTCACCACACTCATTCGAAAGCCCTTCTTTCAGCGAACGCACGCACTTCGCTGCGTCTGTCCATTGCGTGGATGCGTGCTCGGTGGGGTACAGGTCCCGATGGTCACCGCTGTGTGTGTCCGATCGACGCACACGGTACACCCATCGACCCGTCCCGGCCAGAGCCGATGCCGCCGAGGTGGACGATCGACTGCGGCGCATTGCTTGTCAGCGCCGGGGGAACCGGTGCATCATGCCATCACACGTCTGTCGTGGGAGCGATCCCACGATGTCCATATCTCGGGTCGCGCGCAATGGAGCGCCGGCGTGCGCCATCCCGGCGAATCGCCGCACACAGGGGAGTCGGAAGCGATGAGTGAACAGCAGAAGACCGGTATCGGCATTGTGGGTGCCGGCGTCATCTCCAAGATCTATCTCCAGAACCTGAACACGGTGTTCAAGAACACGCGGGTGATCGGGGTGGCGGACATCATCCCGGAGGCGGCGCAGGCCCGCGCCGAGGAATTCGGCGTGCTTGCCCTCACCGTCGATGAACTCATCGCCCATCCGGAGGTCGAGATCGTCCTCAACCTCACCATTCCGGCCGTTCATGCCGAGATCGCCGCCAAGGCCATCGCCCTCGGCAAGTCCGCCTACAACGAGAAGCCGCTCGCGACGGAGCGTGCCGATGGCCAGCGGCTCCTCATCGCGGCCAAGGAGAAGGGCGTCCTCGTTGGCGCCGCGCCGGACACCTTCCTCGGTGGCGGCCTCCAGACGGTCCGCAAGGCGATCGACGACGGCCTGATCGGTACCCCGATCGGGGTCGATGCCCACATGCTGAATCATGGCATGGAGGCCTGGCATCCGAATCCGTTCTTCTTCTTCCAGCCGGGTGCCGGTCCGATGTTCGATGTCGGCGTCTACTACATCACCGCCATGGCCGCCATCCTCGGCCCGTTCAAGTCCGTCGCGGCGCAGGCCAGCGTCAGCTTCCCGGAGCGCACGGTCGGCATCGGCCCGAAGGCCGGCGACAAGGTGCCGGTCAACACCCCGACCTACATCTCCGGCGCCATCGCTTTCGAGAGTGGTGTCATCGGCACGATGACCGCCTCCTTCGATGTCTACGAGACGCAGAATGCCTGGCTGACGATCTACGGCACCGAGGGTACCCTGCGCCTGCCGGACCCGAATACCTTCGGCGGACCGGTCCAGCTCCTTCGTGCCGGTCAGCGCGAGTGGGAGGACGTGCCGGTGACGTTCGACTTCACGGTCGATTCGCGCGGTCTCGGCATCTCCGACTTCGCCCGTGCGCGCAAGGAGGGCTACACCCCGCGCGCCAGCGGCGAGATGGCCTACCACGTTCTCGACACCATGCATGCCTTCCTCGATTCCGCGGCATCCGGTCAGCGCGTCGAGGTGGAGAGCACCTTCGAGCGCCCGGCCCTGCGCGCCGAGCAGTTCGAGTCATAGACGTCAGGCCGGGTAAGCCGGCTTGATCGTGACGCAGACGGCTACGAGGCGGGCTCCCAGATCGGGAGCCCGCCTCGCATCGTTGCGGTTGGCTGATGGTGATTGCTATCGGGAGCGCTTGCCTGGCAGCGCGATGGACGACATGGCGAGATGCATGGCGCGGCTGCCCTTCTTGCCTCCGCGATCGTCGTCCTCGTCTTCATCATCCTTGTCCCGATCGCGGTCATCGGAGGTGTCGTCCCCTGCGTCGTCGTCGGAGTCCTCGGTCATCACGAACCCGCGAGGCATCTCGTCCTCGGTCAGGAGGACATCGGTCTCCTCGCGCTCCTCGTCGAACAGGATCTCGTAGAGCTCAGCGACGACCTCGGCCTGATCGTCCACCCCGGCCGAAACGATCGCGTAGACGTACTTGCCCTGCTGGACATAGAGCAGCGCGACGTTCACTTCGTTGCTGCCGGAGCCGGAGACGCCGTAGTAGAGATACCCTTGGTCGGTGAGGTCTCCGAACTCGCCCTCATCATCGATCTCGAAATCCTCGAATGATTCGAGGCCGCTTTCGCGCATGAAATCGAATGCGTCGGTCGCGTTGCGCTTCTTGTCGAACTCGACCGCGAGCGCCGTAACGAACGTTACCGGCTCCTCACATTCGTAGCTGCGCTGCCACGAGGCGACAACGTGCTCGAGCAGTTCGGCCTCCGTGTCGTCCGACGACTGGCGCGCGTCCTGATCGTCATCCTCGTCGGTGGTCTTCGCGAACGCGGCAGTGGACTGAAGGGTAAAGCCGGCAACAAGAAGGGAGCCTGCGCCAAGCATGGCGCCGGAAAAACGGCGGCGATTCATGAGGGTGTTGTCCTTTTTCGATAGATGCGGTGTGTGGTCATTGCCACCTGGCAACGACGGGGTGAATCTTCAGGTTTGGGGGTCCCAGGTTGGTTCGGAGCGGCATTCGCTCCCTTCCGATTGATGGAACGTCGTCGTGTCGGAAACGGTTCCCGGTCGCGACGGAGCGTCTTCGGGAACCGTTCCGCGGACGTCCTACGCCATGTGCGACGGCGCGCGCAGTGACCCGCCGCAGGCCGCGACCAGCATCCGGCTCGTGCGTCCCTTGCGGCCGCCGTCCTTCTCCTCATCGGACTCGTCGTCGGACGGCTCGCCCAGGTAGTTGGCGTCGTCCGCCGTCATTTCGAACCCGCGCGGCATCTCATCTTCCGTCAGCAGGGTGTCGGATTCCTCGCGGGCCTCGTCGAAGAGGGTCTCGTAGTACTCGTCCAGCAGGTCTGTCGGATCGTCTTCGCTTCCGGCGGCGATGGCGTAGGCGATCTTTCCCTGCTGGACGTAGATCACCGCGACATTCGTATCGGTGGGTTCTTCCGTGATCACACCGGTGTAGCGATAGCCCTGATCGGTGAGATCGCCGTACTCGCCTTCGTCATCGATCGTGAAGTCGCCGAAGGTGGAGACGCCGGTCGCAACCAGGTTGTCGAACATGTCACTGGCATACCGTTTCTTGTCCATCGCGATCACGATGGCAACCACGAAGTCGCCCGACCGCGCGTGTTCGTAGATTCGGCGGCGGGAATCGGTGATGTGGGCGCTGAGATCGCCTTCCGGCTTCTCCTCGTCGGTGGTCTTCGCGAACGCGGCGGTGGACTGAAGGGTGAACCCGGCAACAAGAAGGGAACCCGCGCCAAGCATGGCGCCGGAAAAGCGGCGGCGGTTCATGGGATGCTGTCCTTTTCGGGATCGTTCCGATGGTGGTGGCCAAACGGCTGGGTGTGGCAGGGTAGATGTCTGGTCCCTGGAGGTGGGCGCGAGGTTGTTCGTCCCTTCCGAGATTGCAACGCCGTCATGCCACCGCCGGTTCCCTCCGTCGGTGGGTGGGCCTGTGGCAATGGGATCGGACGGCTGCCGTTGACGACCGCCGTTGGGTTCGTCATCATGCCGTGCATCGAGCGAAGCAGGATCGGCCGTGTGGCGGATGCCGGCGGACGAAGTCGGGATCTATTCGAGGAGGGACGTGTGGCCCATTCGACTGCATCTGCCGGAGGCCCGGTTGGCGTCGGTGTCATCGGCGCCGGGGTAATTTCCCGGATTTACCTGAAAAACCTCACGACGCGGTTTTCGGGCGTCCGGGTCGTTGGCGTGGCGGATATCGTTCCGGCGGCGGCGCAGGCACGGGCCGAGGAGTTTGGTGTTTCGGCGTTGACGGTCGATGAGTTGCTCGCGCATCCGGAGATCGGCATTGTCCTCAACCTGACGATCCCGGCGGCGCACTACTCCGTCGCCATGCAGGCGATCGCGGCGGGCAAATCGGTTTACAACGAGAAGCCGCTTGCCGGGGAAGTCGGGCAGGGCCAGGAACTTCTGGACGCGGCGAAGGTTGCCGGGGTGCTGGTCGGCGGCGCGCCGGATACGTTCCTCGGAGCGGGGTTGCAGACGGTTCGGAGGCTGATCGACGAAGGGGTGATCGGCGAGCCGGTGGCGGCATCCGGCGCGATGCTGAGCAGCGGCCACGAGTCGTGGCACCCGAACCCGGCCTTCTACTACCAGCCGGGCGCGGGGCCGATGCTGGACATGGGGCCGTACTACGTGACGGCGCTGGTGAGCTTGCTCGGTCCGGTGCGGCGCGTCTCGTCGCTGGCCCGTGCGAGCTTTCCGACGCGGACGATCACGAGCGAGCCGCGCAAGGGGGAGACCATCGAGGTGAACACGCCGTCGCACATCGCGGCGTTGCTGGAGTTCAAGAGCGGGCCGATTGGCTCGCTGACCACCAGCTTCGATACGTGGGATACCGATCACGCCCTGCTGACGATCTATGGATCGGCAGGATCAATCCGGCTGCCGGACCCGAACACGTTCGGGGGTCCGGTGCAGCTGATGCGGGCGGAGAACCCGCGTGAGAAGCGGTGGGAGGATGTGCCGCTGGACGAGGGCTATGCGGACAACACCCGTGGCCTCGGCGTGGCCGATCTGGCGCGCGCGTTGCGGACCGGACAGGCTCCGCGTGCGAGCGGAGAGATGGCCTTCCATGTGCTGGAGGTGATGCACGCGACGCTCACCTCCGGCGAGCGGGGCGAACACATCACGATCAGGAGCACGATGGAGCGGCCTGCCCCGCTGGATCTGACAGGCCTGTAGCGTGTCCGTTTGAGTTCGGGGATCAGGCGGTCTTGCGGGTGTCGGGCTCGGCCTCCGGATCGTCCTGCTCGTGGGCGGCCATGAAGGCGCGGAGGGCGGCGTTCATGGCATGCTGGTAGTTCGGGTAGTGCTGGCGGAACCAGGCGATGGTGTCCGTGTCGAGCGGAACCATCGCTTCGCCTTCGCGGGGGCGGGAGAAGGTCCCGTTCGTCGCCTTCCTGAACATCTCGTCAGTCCATTCCGGATGATCTGAGAGGTCAATGTCCTCGTCTGCGATGGCGTTGTTCGCCAGATTTTCGAGGATATCAGCGTAGTCGTCGAGAAGCCGCTCGATATCGTGATCGTTCATCGCTGGTTGCAGGACGGAGCGAGATGACTCGGATGATGATGTCGCCATCGTCGGCAGTCCTTTCGGTAAAGATGATGGAAATGATCGCACCTCGGGGGAGCGATGCGATGCTGTGCCAGCGTTCCTCACCGTACTCCCGGTCGTCCAGAAAATCGAGTTGGAACGGGTCACGGAAGGCTATCTCGGCGAGGGCAAACGGCAGGCCATGCTTGCCAAGGTTTGTTTGTGCCTTGTCCTCGTCCCACTCGAAGCGCATTGGCACGCTCCTCTGGCAAGATCAAACGGGTCAGGCGGTCTTGCGAAGGTTCTCGTCGAGGTTGTCCTGCGTCTCGTGATGGGATTCCATGAAGGCGCGGAGGGCCGCGTTCATGGCAGTTTGATACTTCGGGTAACGGCCTCGGAACCACGCGATGGTGTCGGTGTCCAACCTGAGCGTTATCTGGTCCTTGCGCGGACGGGTGAACATGCCGAACTGGGCATTTGCGATCTGGTCATCGGTCCATTCCGGAATATCGGAGAGATCGATATCCTCATCGCGGATCGTTGCGTTGACTTCGTCGACGTAGGCGTACTGCTTTCTCAGCCGCTCGATATCGCGCTCGCTCAGGTCCGGTTGCGTGACGTACCGAGATGATTCGGATGATGGTTTCGCCATCCAGAGCGGTCCTTTCGGTGAAGACGATTGTCAGCATGGCTCCCCATGGGAGGCAGGCCGTGGCCAGCCAGCGATCTTCGTCATACTCCCTGTCATCAATGCGGATGTAGTTGAGCGGGTCGTCGAACGCTATCCGCGCATAGTCAAAGGGGACGCCGTGCTTGATCTCGTTCGCCCGAGCCTTCTCAGGGTCCCATTCGAAGCGCATTCGCCTGCTCCTGTAGCTACAGAATTGTAGTTACATCTTCGACACTACACCCGTGCATCCCGCCCGTCAATCATCACGGAGCGGACCGGGATGCCCGATCCGCTCCGTGATGCGATGTCCGAGTTGTGAGCGGACTACAGGTCCGTGAAGTCGAGATAGCGTTCCGTCTCGATCTTCGCGGGGTCGAGCTCGATGCCCATGCCGATGCGATCCGGCACGGAGACGATTCCGTTCACCGGCACGATCGGGTCCTTGAAGAAGTACTGGTGAATGGCGTTCCACTTCACCAGGTACTCGATATAGGGGATTTCCAGCGTGTTGTAGGCGCAGGAGAAGTGAACCCCGGCTGGCGTCGAGTGCCCGTGCGGAATCACCGGGATGTCGTAGGCGGTGGCCAGCGCCATGATCTTCTGCATCTCCGTGATGCCGCCCGCCCAGTAGATGTCCGGTTGCAGCAGGTCCACCGCCCCTGCATCGAGCAGCTGCTTGATGCCCCAGCGCGTGTACTCATGTTCGCCGCCGACGATCGGCACCAGCGAGAGTTCCCGTGCCCGCGCGTAGGAGTCGATCTTGTCCGGCATCACCGGCTCCTCGAACCAGCGGATGTCGAGGTCGAGGTTCGTCACCTCTTCTGACATCTTCACGGTGTAGGGCACATTCCAGCTCATCCAGGCGTCGATCATGATGTCGACGTCGGGTCCGACTGCGCCGCGCAGGGTCTCCATCAGTTCGAGGTTGCGACGGATGCCTTCCCGGCCATCAGCTGGACCGTTCCGAACGAACCATTTGGTCGCGGTGTAGCCCTCGTCCACAAACGCCTTCGCCTGGCGGGCGGCATCGTCAGGCTCGATCGAGAAGCCGAGGGCGCTGGCGTAGGCGGGCAAGCCTGGCCGGTTCGGGCCGCCAAGCAGATGAACGACCGCGGTGTTCGCCCACTTGCCCTTCAGGTCCCAGATGGCGTTGTCGACGGCGCTGAGGGCGATCATGGTGTCACCCTTGCGGCCGTGGACCATGGATCGATAGCAGAGATCCCAGATTCGCTCGTTGGCGCGCGGATCCTCGCCGATGAGGATGTGCTTGAGCTGGCGGGCGATGATGAAGGCGCAGTCTGGGGAGGTCGGTCCGCCGAGGCCGGTGATGCCTTCGTCGGTCTCGATCTCCACGAAGACGGACGTGATGGGAAGGCCGGAATCGGCAGTGGAGCGCATTTCCGGACGTCCCTGCGCCCCTCGTGCCCGATACTCCGGGTAGATGTCGACCGGCTGGATGAGCCGCTCTTCCCAGAAGACCCCATCGACTGGCATGGTCCCGGTAACGCAATGCAACTTGACGTCGGTGATCTTCATCGGGCATCTCCTGTGGATGGCTTGGCGCAGTCGCGTGGCGATGCGATACGGCGCGCATGGTGCGACGAACGTCGCCCTCGATTGGGCTGGTGGCGTCACGATACCAAGGGGACGGGCTTCTGGGAATGGATGATTCCGGTGCTCAGTCCAGCACCAGCAGCCAGTCTGCGGGCCGGGCGGGATCGTCGTCGTCCCCCACCGGCGCGATGAAGGTTCGCGAGCGGACGGGAAGCGCCAGCGACTCCGTGCCGGTGCGGGGATCGATCCACACCCAGCGCGCATTCGATGGGCATGCTTCCGGCGATACTGTGATGGTTCCTCCGGCGGGAAGGTAGATCGCCACGCGCTCCCGGTCCGCGCTGGCCAGTGCGCGCGGGGTGTAGCCCTTCCGTTGATGTTCGCTGGAACCGGTCACCAGGTCCGGCGCCGGTCGCATGCCTTCGCGTACGAAGCCGAGTCGTTCGACCAGCGTTCGCACCTGAAGCAGGTCGGGCATCCCCGGTTGGTCGCGGTCGAGCACCATGTACGGTCCCCACGAATAGTGGAAGCCGTGGACGATCCCCAGTCCGGAGAAGACACCGCGCCACGCCCCGCGCCGGGTGTGATCCGGCCCGCACCAACGGTGGCCGAGCATGATTGGCGGCAGGTCCTCCGCGAATTCATACCCCCACTCCGAGAGCACGGCAGAGCCCGGCCAATCTCCGATGCTGGCGGAAATCACCTCTTCGATGCCGGCTGCCAGCCAGCCGTCCTGCTCGTCCGTGGTGCCCCAGGTCTGGAACATCACCGTGTCGATGACGGTGGGGTCGCTGCGGAAGCGGTCGCCGAAGGAGGGGTTTACCGGGCCGTTGTGGATGGCCACGATATGCCCGTGTGGCGCCAGGTCGCGGACGAGATGCCCGATCCGGATTGCCCAGTGATCGCAGATGCGGGTGCTGCCGGGGTAGTTCCAGTCGCCATTCGGATAGTATTCGTACTCATTTTGCAGTTGCCACATCGAGAGGCTGCGGAAGGCGTCGTAGCGGGCAATGAGGTAGCGGAACCAGAGCTCCTCCCACTCGGCAGTGAAGATGTGGCGGCTGTTGAAGGGGAATTCGTTGCCCCACGCCTCGACGATCATCTCGACGCCGATCCCGAGCTGCTCGCAGAGCGCCATCACCGCATCGACCGTGCGGAAATACGCCAGGTTCACCTGATCGAAGCGGGGCATCTGCTCGCTGCCGCCCCACGGCCAAGCCGATTTCGTCTGCCAGGCGTTGTGGCCGTCCGGATGGTGGAAGCGGCTGACGGGCACGCGGATGCGCAGGAGGTTGAACCCCTGACCTGCTCGCCGTTCGAGGAAAGCACGGACCTCGGCGAAGGCCTCGTCGCCCATGTGCGCCATCGCGAAGAGGTGGTAGACGGTGTCGCCGAAGATGAATGCCGGTTCGCCATCCTCGTACTGGAACCCCCACGCCTCGTCCGGCGTCGAGCGGAGAAATCCGCGTCGTTGCAACGTCGTCTCGGCCGGGACGATGGTGAATGTCCCCTCGCGCGTCAGATCGGGATTGGGCGGGACGGACGCGATGCGGTAGCGCCATGCGCCCGTCTCGTCCGGGTTGAAACGGACGCGCCAGGTGCCCTCGCCGTCCCAGAAGCCCTCGATGGCGGACCTTCTGCCGGACGGCGCGGTAAAGGTAGCCGTCACGCGGACCTCCACCATCGGGGCATCGCCGTACTCGCGGTCGGTGTGGAGCACCCATTCGCGACGAGCGCGGGTCGGGGTGGCGGTGGTGTCGGGGCATGGGGCGAGCGACATGGAGGGAGTTCCTTCCCGGCGGTGGATCGCGACGGCGAGCGGCTGGAGGGAGCGTATGGCGCTGTTCGTGTTCGTGCAACGGGATTGCCGGGGCGATTCCGCCGGATTCACGAATGTTTCAGGAATGGCTCAGGGATGGTTCAGGCAGCCGCCTTACGATGAGGACATGGAAAGTGACCCCACACGTTTTCCCTCTCCTCCCCCCAAGAAAGAGCGGACCGCCCCACACGGTCCGCTTTTTCGTGCCTGTTGCGCCATGGATGCCGCTCGGATGACGTGATAATTATGTCATTACGGTTCGCGATGCGGGCGTGCCGTTCGTGGTTCACGAATGTTTCAGGCTCGACTCAGCACCGGTTCAGGGATCGACGTTATTCTCAGATCATGGAACGCGGCCCCACACACGTTCCGCTCCTCCCTCCCCCATCCCGAAAGCCGGGCGGTCCCTCCCCACAGGACCGCCCGGCTTTGTTATGTCGCGTGGAGGCACTCCCGACCCAGACCGGCATCGCGGGCGCGGATGATGGCCTCGGAACGGCTGCTGACCTGCAATTTTCCGAAGATGGTGCTGACGTGGTTGGCGATGGTCTTGGTGCTCAGCGAAAGCGTATCGGCGATCGCTGCGTTAGATTTGCCGCTGGCGATGAGATGCAGCACGTCGCGTTCCCGGTCGTGAGGCTGGGAAAGGCGGAGGGCGCGGAGGCGTGAGGCCGGGCGAACCAGGTCAGCACCCGCCGTGCAATCTCCGGGGAGAACAGCGATTCGCCAGCTGCGGTCGCCTCAATGGCGCGGATGACCTCGTGTTCCGAGGCATCCTTGAGGATGTAGCCGCGTGCCCCTGCGCGCAAGGCGGCGAAGACCGAATCGTTATCGTGCAGGAGCGAGATGACGAGGATGCGGATATCCGGGTTTTCAGCCATGATCGCGCGGGTGGCGGCGATGCCGCTCTGGCCGGGCAGATGAAGGTCCATCAGGATGACATCCGGGTGGAGTTCCTGTGCCATGGACACCGCGAGGTCGCCATCGCTGGCCTCTCCCACCACGGTGCATCGCGGGTCTGATGCAACAAGCGTCGAGAGCCCGCGTCGGTAGAGCGGATGGTCCTCCACGATCAGGATGCGCAGGGAATGTGGGGGATGTGGTTGTGGCGAGGATGTCGTCATGATCGGCGATCCAGGGGGAAGTTGGCGCGAACGATCGTCCCTGCATGATCTGGCATGCTGATGATGGACAGTGACCCGCCGAGTTCTGCCGTGCGTTCGTGCATCGAGTGGGTGCCGACCCCTGCGGGACGATCGCTCGGCAGGCCAATCCCGTTGTCGACGATCTCCAGTTTCAGGGTATCGCCATCAGGCTGGACAGTCACGCGCAGGGTGGTGGCCTGGGCGTGGCGCAGCACGTTGGTGACGGCTTCTTCCACGATGCGGTAGGCGGCGACCTCGGTCGCGGCGCTGAGGGCAGGCAGGGAGTCGGTGATCTCGACCGTGAGGATGAGCGGCTGGGTCTCGGTGCCATGCCCGATGCGGTCGAGCCGAGCTCGTAGCGCGCCGGCAAGGCCGAGGTCGTCCAGTGCCGGGGGGCGTAGCCCTTGAACGAGACCGCGAATCTCGTCGATCGCGGTACGGAGCTCCGCGTGCATCAGGACCAGCTCCGATTCAGCCCGATCGGGATCGCGACGGACCAGTGCATGGATAGCGCTGGCTTGCATGCGCAGGGCGGCGAGATGCGCGCCGAGACCATCGTGCAGGTCACGCCGGATGCGTCGGCGTTCCTCCTCCCGGCTCGTGACGATGCGTTGGCGGGACGCCTGAAGGTCTTGTGCGAGGGTGACGGCGTGGGCTGCCAATCCGATCTGGCTTGCGAGATCGGCCAGCAGGCGCCGGTCGGCGGCACTGAACGGCTCTCCCCGACCGCGAGGGGCGACATCCAGGGCGCCGATGGATTGTCCTTGCCACAGAAGTGGAAATCGCTGGGTCGTGTCGCCGGGCGTACCGACCTCGGCCGCCAACTCCAGGTTGCCCGCGTGATCGAGATAGAGCGCGGCGTAGGGGAGGCGCAACGACTCGGCGGTCGTTGCAATCAGGGTGGACAGGAGGTTGCCGATGTTGTGGGGATCGGCCAGATGGTGCGTGAGGCGGGCAATCACGAGATAGGGGTCGTCGCGGTCGCCGAAGACGAAGCGGTTGACGAGTCGCTGAACCCGGGCATGGATCGGCTGGAAGATCACGGCGACGAGCCAGTCGCGATGATCGAGAGGATCAGGGAATCGTGGGCGCCGAAGAGCTTGCCAAGCCCGATTACGACCACGATGTAGGCACCCACGACCAGGCCGGACATCGCCATCCAGACAAGCGTCTTGCCCAAGACGACATCGATATCAAAGAGCCGATGGTAGAGCACGGCCATGATGACGGCGAGGAAGGCGGCGTTGAAGCCGATCTGCACCAGAACGGGAAACACTATGGCAAATACGGCCCCACGCGGCGAATCGTCGATCGATCGCATCATCGCGTCGCCGGTGAAAAAGCATGGGATGCCGATGAGGAAGCCGAACAGGACCCACCGCATCTGGCGGCGTTGATCGGTGGTGGATCGGCGACGATAGCGGTAGATGGCGGAACCGAGGATGGCAGTGGCGAGCAGCACGGTGAGAATGGCTTCCAGCCACGGCGGCCCGGATGGCGTCCCCGCTCCGGTCCAGGCGAAGAGCACCATTTCCGCCATGACGTAGATGCCGATGAGGATTGTCCAGCGTGGCACGAACCGGCCGGTGGGGAATACCAGCGGCAGGATGAACATGCCGGAGACGCCGAGCATGGTTGTCGTCTTCACGATGACTTGCTGGATGGGTTGGTTGGCGAAGACCTCGGGAATCGATGGTGGATAGACGAGGGCGGTGAGCGAGATGGCGATGCAGGCCAGCCAGGTTGCGAATCCTGCTGGCCGCCCCCTGCGGACCAGCAACCATCCGAGGACCAGATAGAGCCCGATGAACAGAAGCGAGGAGGAGAGCCAGAGGCTGGCCCACGCGGTGGTGGTGAGGCCGATACGATCAAGCGCCGCCCGCGTCGCATCGGCCTCGCCCGGGAGCAGGCCTTTCAGGGCGCGATCGTCGTGGAACCGCTGGAGGAGCGTGGTCGCGTGAAGCCAGAGCACGGGCAACACGATCGCAAGCCAGATGATGGTTGCCAGGCGTCGTTGGGGTGCGGGTGGCGATAGCATCTGCGTGCTCCCCCGAATCCGGTGCGCGGTCTCGGCGCACCGGATTCGTCACGATCCGCTCGGTCAGGCGAGGTCGAGGAAGGCGTACATACCATCCATGACGTGAGGATACCCGGTCCCAAAGGGTGCGGGACAGAGCGCCAGGTAGCGCCCGGCGGGGAGATCGATGTCGAGCCAGCTGCTGAGGCCCGCGTTCATCACGCCGATCCCCGCGATGGGGGCGTAGTCGAGCCAGGGCTTGCCGGGTGTTGGTGTGGCGTCGTCGGGCAGGCCGAGGACGTAGGCGAGATCATCTTCCGAGAAGGTGGCGGAAATGGGGATGATCGAGATTTCATGGGCAACTGCGCCGGTGTTGTCGAAGCGCCAGCGTTGCGGCGCTGCGGGGAGGGAGGTCTCCGGGAAACCGATCACCATGTCCTCAGAGTCACGGTAAGGTCCGATCCGGGTGGCTGTGCATCGACGGTGGCCTTGGTTGCGGTGAGGAACGTGAAGCCTCGTCCGCCGAAGACATCGAGCACGAGATAGGTTCCGGGATCGGCCTGGACGACACCCATGTCGTCCCTCCGGCCGAGGGCCAGTCCGGGGCACCGACGCCGATGAGATCCTGCTCAAGTCGAAGCTTCCGTCGGCGCCATCGGAGGTGAGGAAGGCGGCGATCCGCTCTTGGGATGCCGGGTCGATCAGCCGCGCGAAGAGCCAGTGGGCCGCTGGGTTGGCCCCGGTGTGCCTGATCGTGACGGTGGTGAGCCCGCCGACGAAGGTGTTCGGCGCGTGGATGCCATCGTCCGCAAGGGTGATGTCCAGGGTGGGCAGGCTGGCTGCCGGGGTGGCCTCGGGTGTGGCGAAGGCACGGCTCCTCGGCGCGAAGACGGCAGTGACGACCGTGCCGAACGACATGGCGGCGAAGTGACGACGGTGATGGGTAACCTCGCTGGTGGGGGCGATCAACGACGTCAATGCCTCTGCGAAGGCAGAATCAGTGTCCGCCACACATCAGCCAGCGGCAGGCATCCCGGCTTAGGAGTTCTGGACATCGAGCCCTTGGAGGTGATAACCATGTCTCAGGTATGCGGAAATGTATCAGTATTTCAGCATGGAGCGAAAGTCGTGGGCAGGAATCTGCTGAGATATTCCTTCCCACCCGTTCGCCCAATCTCGGCGCGCCCGAATTGCGGCGAGCATAAGATCGTGCCGAGGCCTGACCCAACAGATTCCGACTCGCATGGCAGTCTGCATAATCACCGTGAGGCCCGCCGATCTCGCAGGGAGGACAAACCCGGTATCGGTCAGTTGATGAGGGGGGGGGCGAGCAGGGACGGACCGTGAACACGCCGCGGAGAGGGCGGCGAACTGACGTCGTTCATGGGGCGATGCTCCTGTGCTTGCGATCCGTTCGATCTCCTTCCTCACGCTCTTGCCCGCGCCGTAGATCGACCATGACGGTGCCAAATCCCGCGCCGTGCCCTTCTGCCCGCCCCACCCGCTGGATGATCCCAATGTCCGAGAACATCACCATCGACCCGCTCGCCATCCTGCTCGTGTCCGGCAAGACCGCCGACCTCCGCAGTGGCCTTATCGACGCGATCCAGGCGATGGGCCACGATGCCGAGCGGGATCTCGCGGTCGTCCCTGGCAACCCCGAAACCCTGGAGAACGATCTCGAACGCGTCCTCGCGCTGGAGGAAATCGCGGTGGCCATCGTCGAGCTCGACGGGGACGACGACCCGGCGTTCGCGCTGGATGCGATCGAGCCGCTTGTCGAGGACGAGGCCGCCGTCCTGATTGGTGTGCTGACGACGCTCGATGTGGCCGGGTTCTGGACCGACTTCCGGGATGGCGATGCCGACACGGTGCGTCAGTTGGTGGCGGACATCGAATCGGCCTCACTCGCGGTACTGGTCGATGGCGAGGAGACTGATGGCGATGCCGTGCGGACGACGGAAGGGTTCGTGCACAACCTGAATCCGGCGGCGGCAGTGCTGCGGCTGGAGGCGTTGGCGGGGTTGACCGTGCCGGAGCTGGCCGAAGCCATCGCGGAGGCGGAAGCTGGTGACGATGCGCCGATGCCTGACGAGGACGATGAATCGCTGGCGGGCGAGGTCGATGCGTGGGGCTTCAACAGCTTTACCTGGACGACGGAAACGCGGCTCGATCGCGGTCGATTCATGGCGCTCTTCGAGAACTGGCCGGTGGAGGTGCTGCGGGCGCACGGCGTCGCGCGGTTCGATGATGGCGCGACGGTGGTCCTTTCCGTGGTCCGCGATACGGTTTCCATCGACGAATACGATGGGGATGACCCCCACGATCACGACCACGATCATGGCGATCACGACCATGAGGTCGCGTTGCGCGATGACGAGGACCTGACCCTCGGCGCGGACGAATCCGAGATCGCATTCGTCGGGATCGGGATGCCAGTCGCCGATCTGGTGACGCGGCTGGATGCATGCACGGTCGCGGCCTGATTCGCGGGTGATCTGAACCTCATCGGTTGGCCCATGCATCACGAAAGGACGCACGCGGTGTTCGATCAGGAGCTTTCGGCAATTCCCTTCTTCCTCGTCGTCGGGCGGGAGACAGCCAACCGGCGAGCCGTCGATCTCGCGCTGCGGAGCATGGTTCCTGGGCTGACGGTCGAGACCGTCGCGGGGAACTCAGCGGCGCTCGAGCAGGCGCTCGATACCATCATTGCGCAGGACGAGGCCGAGTTTATCGTCGTCGATATGCCGGCGCAGGCCGATCCCGGGGCCTTCTTCGATGCGGTCTCGCCGTACGTCGAGGATGATGTGCTCACCCTCACCGCCATGATCGCGGTGGTGGATGCCACCCGCTTCTGGACCGAGTTCCGGAATGGTGGGCCGGATGTCGCGCAGATGCTCGTCGGTATCGTCGAGTCGGCCTCCCTCGTGGTGCTCGCGAACACTGACGCCGACGACGCGGAATCGGTGGAGGGCTTCATTCGCGCCCTCAACCAACTGGGCACCGTGTTTTCCCTCCAACGGTTGCAGGGGATGACGCTGGACGCGCTCGTGGCATCGATGTTCCATGAGGCCGAGGATGATGCGCTGGAGGCCGCGGTGCCGGCGGCTGACGCGAGCATGGTCCTTCCGGCTTCGGAGAAGGGCGGATTCACCTCTTTCACCTGGAACACGAACGCGCGGTTGGACCGCGATCGTTTCCTGGCGTTGTTCGAGGAGGAGTGGCCGGAGTCGGTCCTGCGGGTGAAGGGACGCGTTCGTCTTCCCGATGGTGTGACGGCCAGTGTCTCCGTGATCCGGAACGCGGTTGACCTCGACGAATACACCGACGAGGAGGCCGAAATGGCCGACGCCGAGATGGACGAGGCGATGCGGGAGGCCTTCGAGGAGGAGGGGCTGCCGTGGGAGGACGAGGAGGAAGCGCTGGCGATGTATGAGGATGGAACGCTGCTCGTCTTTGTCGGGCGCGATATGCCGCTGGATGATCTTTCTGCCCGTCTGGAGGCCTGCAAGCTCCCGGAATAATCGCGCGAAGACAGCATGGGGCGGTCGTCATGACGACCGCCCCATGCTGTCTTTATGTCCAACGGGATGCAGCGACCAGCACCACCCATCCAACACGATTGGCCTTCGGCCAATGGCGAGCCCCTTTCGTAGTGCATTCCACGGCGAAGCCCGAGATCAATGTCCGTATCTACGGACATTGATAATCCATATGGACTCGGTGCTAGCGTGTCGCCCAGAGCAGGACACGTTCGGTCAGCGTCTTCGCCTCCGGCACGTCGAAGTCGGCGGCGACGTGCCCCAGCGAGCAGTAACCGACCTTCCCCTTGCCGTACCTCTTCTTCCAGACCACCGGCATCACCGTCCCCGCGATCCATGGGGCGTGGTCGCCAGTGAAGGTCGTTGTGGCGAGGACTTCCACCGACGGATCGACGTGCAGGAAGTACTGCTCGGAGTGCATCTGGAAGTCGCCGATGCCGGTGGTGATCGGGTCCTCGTGGTTGGTCACGTTCACCGTGTAGTCGATGATGTTGCCCGGGTGCGCCACCCACTGCCCGCCGACCGCGAACTGGTATTCGGTGTGGTTCCGGAAGGCATCGGCCATGCCGCCGTGCCAGCCGCCCAGCCCGGTGCCGCCCTCGCGCACGGCGTGGAGCAAGCCTTCCGCCTGCTCGCGGCCGATGTCGCTCTGCGTGATCACCGGCACGATCAGGTCGGTGGCGGCGAGGCGCTCGGCATCAAGGAAGACATCGAGATCGGTTTCGAGCGCGGAATCGTAACCGTGCCCGACGAGGACATCGCGGAAGATGGTGGCGGTGGCTTCCGGCTCGTGGCCTTCCCAGCCGCCCCAGAGAATGATCGCTCGCTTCGGTGCAGCACTCGTCATCGTCGTCTCCTTCTCCCGGCACATCGCCGTGTGGCCGCCGGGCATCTGGCGGACTGGTCTTCTCCTTGAGCTATTGTCTCCCATTTCTCGGCTTGCGTAACCGGGCCACCGGCGGGACGGGCAGCTGGTGCAGACGCCGAGGGGAGGAAGTGTCCTGGCTCCCTCCCCTCGGATCGGTCTGGATGCACCCGGATGGGGTGCCGGGATCAGGCGAGCTCGGTTCCCGTCAGGTCCTTCACCACGCGCCGGATGAAATCGGACATCGTGATCGTGCTGCCGGCCGTCCAGATGTTCGGTTCCCCGAGATTGTGGAAGTTTCCGGCGGCGACGAACGGGATTGCCTTCCAGATATCGCTGTTGAAGAAGGCCGTGAACTCGGAGGCGTTCGCGGCGGACTGCGACATGAAGAAGAGGGTCTCGGCCGGGAAGGTCCCGAGCTGCTCGACCGAAACGGGGGCGTAATGCAGCTTCGGGTTCTCGGTGTTCTCCGGGGCGACGTTCTCGAGTCCGAGCTCGCTGAGGATGAACGCCGTGCGGGCGCGGTTGTTGAAGAGGTTGGCCTCCGCCTGGTCGTTGAACGAGCCATAGAGGAAGGAGCGGCCCGCGAACTCCGACCCGCCGACAACCTTGGCGCCTTCCGCGAGCAGGGCATTGAAGGCCGCGATGGCCTCCTGCGCTTCCGCCTCCTTGTTCACGGCGATGGCGACCTTGGTCAGGATTCCCTGGAAGTTCTCGACCGGTGTTTCCCCCTGGGGTGTGGCGAACGGCGAGTAGGTCGCCAATTGCACGACCGGGGCGATGGCTTCCAGCTTGTCAAGGACCTCATCCTGGCGCGGGCTGGCGGCGAGGATCAGGTCCGGTTTCAGGGCGGCGATAGCCTCGATGTCCAGCTCATCGCGGGCACCGACATCGACCACATCGGATGGATAGGTTGGGATCTGCACCCACTGCGGGACACTGTCGCGCTCGGCCACGCCGACCGGCATCACCCCGAGGATCGAGAGGTTCTCGCAGAGTTCGTATTCCAGGGCGACGACGCGCTGCGGTGTGCCCGTGATCGTGATCTCGCCGTTCACCGCCGACACGACGCGCGTATCGTCGCCCACGACGGGTGAAGGGGCTGGCGAGGCGCTCGCGGATGCATCCGCCGTCGCGTCCTGGGCCATCGCCTGCCGGGCGAGCGGGATTCCCGCGAGTCCTGCCAGAGCTGCGGCGGCGGTGTTTCCAGCGAATCGCCGGCGTGAAATCGACGTCATGGGTGTCCTCTCGTTTGCTTGCGCATACCTCGCCTTCGCATCATGGCGCGGAGGTGTGTCAATATCCTACTAGAATAGTACGGATTGGACGAAGGGGGTTTGGCGGTGCTGCCCGATTGGGGCGACCGGATGACGGGACAAAGCCCGGTGTCCCTCACGAGAAGGGCCGGGCTTCGTCGATGACCGATGGGGTACGCAGCGGTCAGGCTGTCGCGCAGAATCGCACCACGAGGTCGTGGACGAACTGCGCCCCGAAGGCCAGGTCGTCGATATGGATGCGCTCGTTGTGCCCGTGGACCAGCGGATCGTACTCCGTCATCCGTTCGGTGGGCAGGAGCGGGAAGAAGCCGTAGATCTTCACGCCTGGAATCAGCGGGGCGTCCGTGCCGCCGGAAACGAGGTACGGGATCACGTCGATACCCGGCTGCAATGCCGCCATCGTCGCCTTGATTGCCTCGAAGAAGGGCGACTCGGGATCGGCGGCGACGCCCGTTTCCCGGCTCGTCAACTCCACCGTCGCCAGCTCGCTCAGCAGGGCGGCAATCTCGGCCCGGAACGCCTTCGGATCACTGCCCGGCAGCAGGCGGCCGTCAACGTCCAGCACGACCTCGGACGGGATGACATTGATCAACTGGCCGCCGTGGATGATCGTCGGGACGGCAGTATCGTGCGTCGTGGCGCGGAGCATCAGCAGCTCCAGCTCCCCCAGCGGCAGTGCGGCGACCTGGTCCCACTGTGGGTCCGGCGTGTCGAGGATGTTCCGGATCTTCATCGTCGTGGCATCGCTGATGGCATCCGCCGCGGCGATGCCCTCCAGCATCATGCGCACCGGCGCGGTCAGCTTCATCGTGCCCCGCCACGACGCCAGCTTCAGCAGCACCTCGCCCATGCGGACCATCGCGGTGTCGTCCAGCGGCACGGAGGCGTGCCCCGGCGATGCGCTGGTCGTGATCCGCAGGCGCGATGAGCCCTTCTCGCCCGCCTGGCAGAGATAGAACAGCGCGTCTTCCACCTGCATCACCGATCCACCCCCCTCGTTGATGCCGAACTCGGCATCAAGCAGGTCGGGACGGTGCTTCCAGACGTAATCGGCACCGAAGTCGCCGCCGGCCTCCTCATCGGCGAAGGCGGCGAAGATCACATCGCGGTCCAGGGTGACGCCGGAGCGTTTCAGGACCACCAGCGCGGCCAGTTCCGCCGCGACCTGGCTCTTCATGTCGATGGCGCCGCGTCCCCACAGGTAGCCGTCCACGAGGTCGCCGCCGAAAGGATCGCGCTCCCACTTGTCGCGCTCCACACTGACGACATCGACGTGACCCATGAGCAGGATCGGCTTCGCGGTCGCAGTCTCGGCCTGGAGGCGGGCGACGATGCTGGCGCGGCCTGGCGCGGAATCGACGATGTCGTAGCCGATGACTTCGGTATCGAGAATCGCGGCGATCGCATCGCAGGCGGCGCGTTCATTGCCGGGAAGGTTGATGGTGTCGATCCGCAGCAGCGTTTGGAGATAGTCGATCGAGAGATCGCGCAGGGTCGGATCGATGGTTGGGACGGTGGGTGCAGACATGGCACTATCCTGTGAACGGGGTGATGCACGAGGTGTCGGGGCAGCCAGACTGGCCTGCCAGATCGATGGTACAGGAGATTCGCGGCGTGGTCCGCGAAGGGAGGGGCATGCGATGACCGAGCGGCAGGCTGATGGGATGGAATGCGGGCATGGACGGTCGCGCCGCTGGGTGCTCGGAATGGGCGGCGTTGCCCTTGCCGGGGTCGTGGCAGGCAGGACCTCGGCGGCGATCCCCGCTGCGACGCCGGATGCCTCCCCAGTGGCGGATATCCCGAATGCCCCGGCGTTCATGCTGCTCCGGAATATCGGCGAGGTGCCGGATCGCCTGATCGGAGCCTCCACCGATGCCGCCGGGTCGGTGGTCCTGCGGACGTTCGACGACTCGACCGGTGTGCGGCGGGAGGCGCTGGGGCCGGTCGATCTGGAGGTGCCGGCGGGGGCGACCGTTGCGCTCGCGCCGGGAGAACCACAACTGATGCTCGTCGATGTCCAGCGCGTGCTGCCGCCGAATACCTGGTACGCGCTGACCCTGGAGTTTGCGCGGTCCGGCACGATTGTGGTGCCCGTCAACGTCCGCTGGGGCGGCGCGCCGATCATCGAGAACGTGAACCGGGCGAATCGGTACACCAGCGGCGACCTGACCGTGATCGAGCCGTGGGCGTTCCCGACCGGGCAGGCCGAGATCGTGACGCCCGTTCCGGTGGGTTCCCCGGTCGCCACGCCGAATGCATCGGCCGCCGGATGAGGCGGTGGCACTACCCCTGCATATCGAGGGGGTAGCAGCCACTCGGGCCGAATCGGAAGGTGTCCTCCGTGTTCTCTCTTCCCTCCTTCACCGATCAGCGCGCGGCGCTCGGCCCGCTCTCGTTCACGGTAGGCACCCGGCCTGCGGAATTCTTCGTGGTCGGCGAGCGGCGTGACGATCCCATGCACCTGCTCCTGCGCGATCCGGACGGCGTCTTTTATGGATGCCTCCTTCCGGATGGAGAGCCGACACCCGTGGAGCCAGACGACACGTGGCGGCTCGAACCGCAGGCGCTGGAGACGTCCATCCTCTGACCCTTTCCCTTTGTTGAACGCGCCTCGGCGGCACGGTCATCCATCATGACCTGCCGCCGAAGCGCGTTCAGTATCCTGTTCCCAGCGAGAGACGGCAGGTTGCACCGAGGAGCGATGGCGATGAGCGGAGCGTGGACGCGGACGGTCGGGGATGGGATTGTCGAGCGGTTGCGGGCATGGGGCGTGAACCGGCTCTTCGGCTACTCTGGCGAGGGCATCAATGGACTGCTGGGGGCGCTGAACCGGGCCGGTGATGACAGCGGCGTGGAGTTCTTTCAGGTCCGGCACGAGGAATCCGCTGCACTGATGGCCTGCGGGCACGCGAAGTTTACCGGGAAGCCGGGTGTCGTCGTCGCGATGCAGGGGCCGGGGGCGGTGCACATCCTGAACGGCCTCTATGATGCGAAGCTGGATCATCAGCCGGTTGTCGCCATCGTCGGGCAGGTCTCGCGGATGGCGGAGGGCAGCAACGTCGGGCAGGAAGTCGATTCGCTCGCGCTCTTCCGCGATGTTGCCAGTGACTTCTGCGAGATGGCGACCAGCGCCGCCGCCGTGCCCCACATCATCGACCGTGCGTTCCGGGTCGCGATCTCCCGGCGGACGGTTGCCGTCGTCATCCTCCCCCACGACCTCCAGAACCTCCCGGCGGCGGACGCCTCCGGTTCGGCATCGACCCTCTCTGCGCCCATCATCGAACCGGCCCACATGATGCCGTCCGACGATGTGCTCCAACGCGCCGCCGATGTCCT
Source organism: Thermomicrobiales bacterium (assembly GCA_049840815.1). Taxonomy (GTDB): domain Bacteria; phylum Chloroflexota; class Chloroflexia; order Thermomicrobiales; family UBA6265; genus JASGDN01. The sequence continues at coordinate 265,550 of JASGJI010000004.1, forward strand.
GAACGCAGGCGAGCGGGTGGCGATCCTCGTCGGGGCAGGGGCGTTGCAGGCGACGGACGAGGTGGTCGCGGTGGCGGAGACCCTCGGCGCGGGCATTGCGAAGGCCCTGCTCGGGAAGGCGGCGGTGCCGGACGACATCCCGTTCGTGACCGGGTCGGTCGGGTGGCTGGGCACGGCGGCGAGCAACCGGATGATGGCCGAATGCGACACGCTCTTCATGATCGGCACGAACTTCCCGTATGTCGATTTCCTGCCGAAGCCGGGTCAGGCGCGCGGCGTGCAGATCGACCGCGACGCCGGGACGATCGGCGTGCGCTACCCGATCGAGGTGGGGTTGCCGGGTGATAGCGCGGAGACGCTGCGGGCGTTGTTGCCATTGCTCGTCCCCAAGGCGAACAACGCCTGGCGGGAACGGATCGAGGCGAACGTCCTCGCCTGGCGGGTGGAAGCGGCCCAGCGGGCGAACGAGCCGGCGAATCCGATCAATCCGCAGAAGCTCTTTACCACGCTCTCCCCGAAGCTGCCGGATCACGCCATCCTCTGCTCCGACTCGGGCAGTTCGACGGTCTGGTTCGGGCGACACCTCCAGATGCGGGCCGGGATGATGACCTCTGTCTCCGGCACGCTGATGACGATGGGGTGCGCCCTTCCCTACGCGCTGGCGGCGAAGCTTGCGCACCCCGATCGCCCGGCGCTCGCGTTCGTCGGCGATGGCGCGATGCAGATGAACGGGCTGAGCGAACTCCTGACCGTGGCCGATACCTGGCGGCGGTGGGACGATCCTCGTCTCGTGATCCTGGTGCTGAACAACCGCGATCTTGGGTTCGTGACGTGGGAGCAGCGGGCGATGGAGGGTGATGCCCGCTTCGATGCCTCGCAGGGCGTGCCGGAGTTCCCCTACGCGCGGTATGCCGAGATGCTGGGGTTGCGCGGCATCCTGCTGGAGGACCCGGACCAGATTGACGCGGCATTCGACGAGGCGCTGTCGGCGGATCGCCCGGTGCTGATCGAGGCGATCACCGATCCTTCCGTCCCGACCTTGCCGCCGGAGCCGGATGCGGCGGTGCTCGCGAAGCTCACGCGTGCGTTGGCGGCGGAATCGTCCGAGACGGCGGCGCCGGTCCGCGCCCAACTCGGTCGGGAAGGCGTCGTTATTCCGGAGTAGCGACTACTGTGAGCCGGTGGCCGCATCGTTGTAGTCGCGCATCGGCAGGTCGATGGGCTGGCGGTCCGTGGCCGGGACGAAGATCGGAGCGCTGGCCGTGAAGGCGATCCGATAGGTGCCGGGAGCTCGCTCGATCGTCAGGTGATGGGCCCCGGTCGGGACGGCGTCCAGCACGATCGTGCCATCGCCGTCGTCATCGCAGCTCGCGATGGGTGTCTCGTCGAGACTCAGGCAGACGCCAGGAACGAGTTCACCGCTCACGCGGTTGATGGGCCGGATCGTCAGTGGGGCGGCCGGGACATCCGGATCGACATCGGGCGTCACGTAGGCCCATTGGTAGGCGGGACCCAATGCGGCGACCGTCACCGTGAAGGTCGGGGAGCGGAGGAAGCCGGGTGTCACCCGTGTCTGCTCGACGCTGTAGGAGCCGGGAGGTACATCGGTGAAGTGGACGTTGCCCGTACCGGCTTCGTCGCAACGCGACTCGCTGAACCCGAGCAGGATGTAGCAATTGCCCGGCACCTGCAGGTCCGTGCGCGGGTCGAGCGTGCGGATCGTCAGCCCCATCGGATTGGGCATCGGCGTGTCCTGCGCAGATGCCATCGGGGTAGCGGTGCCTGGCCCCATGAGCATGCCGAGCACGGAGGTGGTGGTGAGGATGCGGGACCATCCATGCCGGATGCGGCGTCGATATCGCGTGATCACCCGCCGGTTTCCTGCCTTCCTGTTCCTGGTATGCGTTCGGGATGTCCCGCAAGGGGGACAGCGTGCGCATGCACGATGATGGCCACCGGCCTTCGCGGCGGGAATGATAAGGGATCGGGCGCGACGGGTCAGTCGGCGGGATTCGATTGAAGGAGCAGGTCATCCTCGGTGGGCACCTGTCCCTCGCGGTAGGCCATTACCTGCCCACACATCGCGGAGACAATCGTCGCCACCCGTTGCACCTCGTTTCCGACACCGATGGCGGCCAGTGCAGTCCGGCGTTCGATCTCGTCCCCATCAGGGGCGGAGGGGGAGGCAGCAGGGAAGAGCATTGCCGCCCGGTGATTCGCGGCGAACTGGAGCGCATCGGCGGACTGACGGAGCGCGATGGATGGGTCTTCGACGGGCTGGCGACCCCGGTTGCGGAGGGAGGTTGCGATCCAGGTCAGCACGCGGTCGAGTTCGCCGCGGGCACGATCGAGCGGTGGTCGCAATGCGTCGATTCCATCCGCTCGCGCCAGATCGCCGAGCGAATTCTCCAGCGAGAGGATGGCGAGGGCTAGCTGTTGCGTCTCCCCGACCAGCAGCGATGCCAGGAGTTGCGCTCGCGCCGGCACATTCGGCTCTTCCGCGAGGCGGGCGGCAGAAGCGGCGGCATTGGCCCGCGCCAGGCGCGAGGCCATTCGCAAGTCTCGGATTTCCTCCGGGGTGTGCGAGCCGGGATCGAGCAGTTCCGTCAGCACCGCGTGCGAGGTGGCGCCCAGGGTCTCGACCATCCGGGCAAGCGTGACAGAGAGACGGCCACGCTCCCAGGTGGGCCAGATCAGGAAGAGGCCCAGAGCGATCCCTCCGCCGAGGAGGGTTGCCGTTCCCCGGTCCACGATGGCCGTTTCTGGCGGGACGTCGACCAGCGTCAACAGGGCAACGACCCAGGCGGAGATCATCGTCGTCGCGAGGACGTTATTGCTGGGTGCCAGAAGCCGGAAGCAGAAGGCGAAGACGATGAGCGCCATCAGGGTAGCGAGCGTCCCAGATGGCAGCAGGATCATCACGGCGGTGCCGAGTCCAAGCCCGAACGCGGTTCCGATCAGGCGTCCGATGCCGCGCGACATGGTGATGCCGAATTGGGGACGCAGGATGATCGTCGCTGCCATCGGTGCCCAGTACCCGTGATGGAGATCGAGCAGGATCGCGGCGACACTCGCCGAAACGATGCAGGTCGAGAGGCGAATCGCGTGGCGGAAGGCGGCGGAGTCTGTGGTCAGGTTGGCCGACAGGGTTGTCCGGGCCTCTGCCAGGTGGACGCGAGTGACGCGCCAGATTGTGCTGGGGTTCGGGGTCCAGCGTTGCTGCAGGCGGAGATCGGTGGCGAGCTTGGCAAGCTCTGTCGTCTCCGTGCGCAACGAACGCATCCGATCCAGCAGCCGGAAGCGGGCGAACCAGATCCGCTGGCGTTCCTCTGGATTGAGCTGGAGGCGGTGAGGGCCGTCGGTATTGAGGGGGGCTGAATCCTCGTCGCAGGCGATGGCGAGCGAGTCGAGCGCGCGGTCCAGTGCGTCCAGTCGTCGGGCGAGGACCGCCGGATCCAGGGGATCACCGTCGAGGGCATCGGCGGCGAGCTCGATGGTGCGAGAGACCTCGTGCATGGCGGTGGACTGGATCGCGAGAATGCGGTTCCCGATCCCGGCGCGATGGTCGATGATGGTGCGGTGGACGGCGAGCAGACTCGTTTGCAGGCGGTAGCAGACTTCGAGCACGGCGCTGCCAATCTCGGCGGCGGCCGGATGATGCTGGCCGCGCAGGAGGCGGGATGCTTCGACGAGTGCGGTATTGCCGGGACCTTCGCCGCGGCTGGAGGCGGGGTCGCGGGCGAACCGTGCTTCGAGGCGGAGAGCGTGGGCGAGGGCTTTCTGTTCGGCAGGGTGGGCGATGCGGAGGCCGGTTAGCCATGGGGGAAGATGCACGGGTGCAGACGAGACGAGGGTCTGGAAGGTGCCGGCGAGGAAGACGATTCCGCCGAGCTCGAGGGCGCAGAATCCGGCATGCGGATGGGCGCTGGCAAAGAGGAGGGCGAGGGTGGAGCAGATGCCGACCTGGATGGCGCCCAAGCCGAAGACGGCGAGCATTCCGGCGGAGAAGCTCCAGATCGCGAGGAGCAGGAGCAGGACCAGTTCGTATCCGCCCGCGAGATTTCCGGCGACGGTGGCGAGCGCGGCGCCAGTGGTAGCGGCCATCAGCCGGGGGAACTTGGTGAGGTCCGGCCCCGCCTGGTCGGAGATTGCGATGGTGTTGGTGCTGAAGCCGACGGTCATTGCGAGTTCGAGTTTTCCCGCCGCGATGCAGATGAGGAGTGGAGTAAAGAGCCCGATGGTGTTGCGCAGGGCCATTGAGACGGAGATTCGTGCGCGATCAACGTTGAGCAAGGAGCGCCAGATGCTGCGGGAGACCTCCGGCAGGCGGGCGGGGTGCACGCTGGGCTGGTCCGGGTGGGGTGGTTGTGTCGTGGCGGGAGCGGATGTGGGGGTGTTCATGGGCTGGTTGAGGCGATGAGGCTGCGGCCGGAGAGACGGAAGCGGTGTCTCTGGCGCGCATCGACGGGGATGACACTCCGCTGCGCCGGGGAGTGTCATGATGACGTGGGTGGAAGTATGTCATGCCGGGCTGGCGAGCGTCGGGATGGACTACACTTGGGGAAGAGTCGGCCTTGTATTGGGTCGGCGATGCCGGGTTGGTGAAATGGCAGACACGCCAGATTTAGGATCTGGTGCCCGCGAGGGCGTGAAGGTTCGAATCCTTTACCCGGCACCCCCACCTGAAAACCCCAGCAATGGCGCGGATTTTGATCCCGCCAGCGGCGCTCCGTCACAATTTCGTCACACGCGCTGAAAATGCACGCTCAAAAACTCGGCACCTGAACGCCGGTTTCGTGTGCTCAAATCCAAGTGAATTAGCATGGTTTCGATGCCCTGAAATCGCAACCTGCGATGACGTCGCGGCTTGAAGGCGCAGTTGTAGCAGTTGTATTCATGCGCGTCTCGTTGGTACGCTGCACGGTATTGGTGGATCCAACCCGGGCACGAGGACAATCGATGGCACTCAAGAAATCGCAGCTCTACAGTTCGCTCTGGGCGGGGGCCGACGAGCTCCGCGGCGGCATGGACGCCTCCGAGTATAAGGACTACGTGCTCACCCTTCTCTTTGTGAAGTACGTCTCCGACAAGGCGAAGATCGATCGGCACAGTCTGATCGACGTTCCCGAGGGCGGTTCTTTCGACGACCTGATTGCCCTAAAGGGAACAACCCACATCGGCGAGGGGATCAACGTCGCCATCCGCAAGCTCGCCGACGCCAACGAGCTACAGGGTGTCATCAACAAAGCCGATTTCAACGACCCTGCCAAGCTGGGTGATGGCAAGGCGATGCAGGATCGCCTCTCCAAGCTGATCGGCATCTTCCAGAACCTCGATTTCTCGCAGTCGAAGGCCGAGGGCGACGACTTGCTTGGCGATGCCTACGAATACCTGATGCGCCATTTCGCCACCGAGTCCGGCAAGAGCAAGGGCCAGTTCTACACCCCGGCCGAAGTCTCCCGCGTCATGGCCCAGCTGATCGGAATCACGCCCACCACCCTCAAATCCGCCACCGTCTACGACCCCACCTGCGGCTCCGGTTCTCTCCTGATCAAGGTGGCCGACTACGCCCCGAACGGCCTCACGATCTACGGCCAGGAGAAGGACAACGCCACCTGGGCCCTCGCCAAGATGAACATGGTGCTCCACGGCAATGAGGTGAACGACATCCGGCTCGGGGACTCTCTTGCCGATCCGAAGTTCACCCACGATGGTAAGCTCGACACGTTCGACTTCCTGGTCGCCAATCCGCCATTTTCTGTCAAGTCGTGGACGAACGGGCTCGAGAACGAGTACGGCCGCTTCGATGGCTATGCTCGTCCGCCGGAGAAGAATGGCGACTACGCCTTTCTCCTGCATATGGTTAAGTCGCTCAAGTCCACGGGCAAGGGCGCGGTGATTCTGCCCCACGGCGTCCTCTTCCGGGGCAACGCGGAGGCCACTATCCGCCGCTCGCTGATCCAACGAGGCTACATCAAGGGCATTATCGGCCTGCCTGCGAACCTTTTCTACGGCACCGGCATTCCCGCCTGCATCATCGTGCTCGACAAGGAGAACGCCGCCACCCGCGCCGGCATCTTCATGATCGACGCATCCAAGGGCTTCGCCAAGGATGGCCCCAAGAACCGCCTGCGTCCGCGCGACATGCACAAGATCGTGGATGCCTTCACCCGCCAGCAGGAGATCGCGCGGTATTCTCGCCTGGTGCCGATGGCGGAGATCGCGGACCCCAGGAACGACTACAACCTCAACATCCCGCGGTACATCGACGCCTCCGAACCGGAAGATATCCAGGATCTTCGCGCCCACCTCCACGGCGGTATCCCGGAGCGCGATCTGGACGCTCTCCAACCCTATTGGGAGGCGTTCCCGTCCTTGCGGGCGGCCCTATTCCGTCCGCTGCGTGAGGGCTATACCGAGCTGGCAGTGGACAAGGCCGCCATCCGCGAGACCATCGCCAGCGATCCCGATGTCCGGGCGCTCAGCGTGGCCACGGCAGACCTCGTCACTGAATGGTGGGGCAACCACCGTGCAAATCTCACCGCCATCACGCCCACCCTGCGCCCGGCCGACCTGATCTCTGAACTTGGTGAGAGCCTGCTCAGCCGGTTTCGGACTCGCCCGCTGATCGACGCGTACGGTGTCTACGAGCAACTGATGAGCTACTGGAACGAGGTCATGCACGATGACGTCGTCCTGATTATGGCCGATGGATGGGTTGGAGCATCGCTTCCCCGCAATGCTCAGATCATTGGGTACGAGAAAGACGACAAAACGAAGCCGAAATTCGAGCCTGCGCAGTTCGTCTTTGGTACAGGTGTGCGTGCCAGACGGTTTGTCACGGATCTCATCCCGCCGGAACAAATCATGAATCGGTATTTCGCCGCCGAACAGGAACTGCTGGATGGCCTGACCGCCGACTGTGAGTTGGCGACCCATGCCGTCGAGGAGTTTGTTGAAGAACACGGCAGCGAGGGCGGCCTTCTGTGGGATGCGACGAATGATGACGGTAAGGTTACCAGCAAGACTGCGAGCGACCGGCTGAGAATCGCGAAGCGTGAAGGTGCCGATCAGGACGAACTTGATGCGCTGACGCGTGCTGTCAGCCTGTTCAAAATCGAGTCGGCGGCAAAGAAGAAGGTCAAGGACACGACGACACGCCTTCAGGAGCAGGCACTCGCCCAGTACGGAGAACTCTCCGAGAGCGATGTGCAGCTCCTGGTGCTCGATGACAAGTGGGGTGTCACGATCATCCGGGGCGTCGAGTCCGAGCTCCAATCGCTGATCCAGCAACTCATGAGCCGTCTTCGCGTGCTGGCCGACCGCTACGAATCCACCCTCAGTAGCATCGAATGCGAGGTTGAGAGTCTGAGCGAAAGGGTAGCTAAGCATCTTGCAGCAATGGGGGTTGAGTGATGACTTTGGCGCTTCCAGTAGGCTGGACTTTGGCTCAGATAGGAGAGCTCGCTCAGGTACGAGGCGGAAAGCGTCTGCCAGCCGGATTTGAACTGCAGGATACACCTACGCCTTTTCCATACATACGCGTGACTGATATGCGCGATGGCGGTGTTGACGACACTGGTATCCGCTTTGTACCTGTGAAGGCGGCCCCAGCAATTCGCAACTATCGCATCGGGAAGGATGATATTTTCATCAGCGTTGCCGGTACGCTTGGAGTCGTAGGCCGGGTGCCATCGAGCCTGCATAATGCCAACCTTACAGAGAATGCTGATCGACTTACTGAGATCAAGTGCAACCTCGAATTCTTGATGTATTCGTTGCTGAGCGATCCCATCCAGCGCGAGATCGAGGCTATTCGAACGATTGGTGCTCAGCCCAAGCTTGCGCTGGGCCGAATTAAAAGTTTTGAAATCACTCTCCCATCAGATAAGAATGAGCAAGCTCGCATCGCCTCCGCCCTCTCCGACGCCGACGACCTCATCGCCGCCCTTGAACGCCACATCGCCAAGAGGCGCGCGATCAAGCAGGGCATAATGCAAGAGTTGCTGACCGGACGGACGCGGCTTCCGGGATTCGACGGACCCGTTCCCGTTGTGAAGTTGGGGGGCATCGCATCAATGAAGAGTGGAGGCACGCCTGACACCAAGGTCTCGCGCTACTACGGAGGCGATATACCGTGGGTGTCAATCTCAGATATGACATCTGGAGGGAAGTACATCAGGAGCACACACCAAACACTCACGGAGGCGGGGCTCAAGAGGAGTGCCGCCAAGCTTTATGCCCCCGACGTCGTGTTGTATGCGATGTATGCGTCCTTGGGCGAATGCAGCATGGCTATTGGTCAAGTCACGTCGAGTCAAGCGATTCTTGGTATCCAAGCCGATTCAGAGCTAGATCGAGAATTTCTTTATTATTGCCTTCAGTCATCGAGAGATAGGGTAAGGACACTGGGGCAGCAAGGCACGCAATCCAATCTCAACGCAGGCATGGTTCGAAACTTTGAGATTCGTCTCCCACCAATTGGGGAACAAACTGCCATAGTTGAGGTGTTGTCGGATGCTGATGCCGATATCGAAGCCCTCGAACGACGCCTCAAGACGACGCGCGACATCAAACAAGGGATGATGCAGGAATTGCTCACTGGACGAACCCGCCTGCCGGTGGAGGAGGATGCTGAGTGAACGTCGAATGGGCACTTGGGGAGCTTGATGGGTTCATTTCTGCTACAGAGACCCGATACGTGCCGTCTCCGCCAGGAACCATAGGGTTTGGCTACTCCACGACGGCCGAAAGTGAAGAAGGGGTTATCAAGAGGGCCCAGGTTGTCGAACTGATTCTTGATAGGGCACTACCTGACTGGCGGATTGGTCTCCCTACTCCGAGGAACGAGTTGTGGTCTGACCATCGCGAGGCGGCGATTCGTGCGAGAGAGTCGTTGACTCGCGAGAAGGAGATTCGGGAGAACCTTGGCGACAACGCGCCGAAGCTCTCCGCTTCAGACTTTCACTCTTGGATCTGGGATGGAGCTGCGTCGCTGTGGCTCTCAGGGCACTTCCGTGAAGCGGTTGAGGGAGCGATTCGGAAGCTCAACGCGGAAACGCAGAACAAGGTCGGTCGTCGTGATGTAGCTGAGACCGTCCTGTTCCAACAGGCATTCAGTCCACATCCGGCTCAGGCTGGAAAGCCGCGACTGCATCGCATTCCGCGAGAAGATAATGACACGTACCGTTCGCTCCAGCGGGGAGCGATGGCATTTGCCGAGGGTATCTTCGCCGGGATCCGCAACCCGCTCGCTCACGAGGCCGAGCACGATCTGACCGAGCAGCAGGCCCTGGAGTACCTTGCGGCGCTCAGTGTCCTTGCACGCTGGGTCGATGACGCAGCCGTCGAAACCGTGGAGGGCATCCCATGAATACGGTCGGCCAAAAGGAACGCGCCACCCAGGATCACGTCGTGCGCCTCTTCCAGGACAAGCTCGGCTACGACTATCTCGGCAACTGGGCGGATCGGAAAGAGAACGCCAACATCGAGGAGCACCTCCTTCGCAGCAATCTCAAGCGCCGGGGCTACGACGATGTACTGATCACCCGCGCCATAGAGCGCCTCACGAAGGACGCCGCCGTTGGGGGCGAACGCTCGCTCTACGAGGCAAATCGCGTGGTCTATGGGCTCCTTCGATACGGCACCAAGGTCAAGCGCGCGGTCGCCGACCCCACCGAGACCGTCTGGCTGATCGACTGGGACCATCCGCTGCTCAACGACTTCGCCATCGCCGAGGAAGTGACCATTCACGGCGAGCACGTCAAGCGGCCAGACCTCGTCATCTATGTCAACGGCATCGCTCTCGGCGTGATCGAGCTCAAACGATCGTATGTCAGCGTCGCCGAGGGCATTCGCCAGAACATCGGTAACCAGCAGCAGACCTTCATCCGGCCATTCTTCTCGACCGTTCAGTTCCTCTTCGCCGGTAACGAGGTGGAGGGGCTGCGCTACGGTGCCATCGAAACCCCGGAGAAGTACTGGCTGGAATGGAAGGAGCCGTCGGCCTTCGCGGAGCCGCTCGATCGCGCGCTGATTCAGATGGGTGAGCCGGAGCGCTTCCTGGAGCTGATCCACGACTTCGTGGTCTTCGATCTGGGTGTCCGGAAGGCGGCTCGCCACAATCAGTACTTCGGTGTCAAGGCTGCCCAGGCGCGAGTCGCCACGCGGGAGGGCGGCATCATCTGGCACACCCAGGGCTCCGGCAAGAGCCTGCTGATGGTCTGGCTCGCGAAGTGGCTGATCGAGCACGAGCACGATGCGCGGGTGCTCATCATTACGGATCGCACCGAGCTCGATGAGCAGATCGAGGATGACTTCAAGGGTGTCGGTGAGGCGATCCGGCGCACGAAGAGTGGTGCCGATCTCATCGCCCTCCTCAACGACACGAATCCCGCCCTGATCTGCTCGCTGGTCCACAAGTTCGGCGGCGAGAGTGAGCGCAACCGGGACGAGGCGGAAAGCGCGTTTATCCGTGAGTTGAATGCCAAGCTTCCCCCCGGATTTCGCGCGAAGGGCAACATCTTCGTCTTCGTCGATGAGGCCCACCGCACCCAGTCCGGCTCGATGCACAGGGCCATGAAGGCATTGCTCCCCAACGCGATGTTCATCGGCTTCACCGGGACTCCCCTGCTCAAGGCCGACCGGATGACCAGCATCGAGACCTTCGGCAGCTTCATCCACACCTATAAGTTCGATGAAGCGGTCGCCGATGGGGTGGTGCTCGATCTTCGCTACGAGGCCCGCAGCATCGATCAATCGCTTGCTGGCTCCAAGAAGATCGACGCCTGGTTCGATGCCAAGACGAAGGGACTGACCGATCTCACCAAGGCCTCACTGAAGCAGCGGTGGGGCACGATGCAGAAGATCGTCTCTGCCGATTCTCGCACGCGACAAATCGTCCAGGACATTCTGCTCGACTTCGAGACCGAGCCTCGCCTCGTCAGTGGGCGTGGCAACGCCATGCTCGTCAGCCAGAGCATCTACCAGGCAACCCGCTTCTATGAGGCGTTCGTCGATGCCGGATTCAAGGGCAAGGTCGCCCTCGTCTCCAGTTACGTCCCCAACCCCGGGGACGTGTCCAAGGAGGACTCGGGCGAAGGGGCGACCGAGCGCCTGAAGCAGTACCAGACCTACCGCCAGATGCTGGCGGAGTTCTTCGACCAACCAGCCGACACTGCCGTCAACCGGATCGATGAGTTCGAGACGGAGGTCAAGCGCCGCTTTATCGAAGAGCCCGGGCAGATGCGGCTGCTGATCGTGGTCGACAAGCTGCTCACTGGGTTCGATGCTCCTCCGGCTACCTATCTCTACATCGACAAGACCATGCGCGATCACGGGTTGTTCCAGGCGATCTGCCGGGTCAATCGCCTTGATGGCGACGACAAGACCTACGGGTACGTCATCGACTACCGCGATCTCTTCAAATCGTTGGGCGCTGCCATCACTGACTACACCTCTGGCGCGCTCGACGGGTACGAGAAGGAGGACATCGACGGCCTGCTCAAGGACCGCACGGAGCAGGAGCGGGCCGATCTCGACGACGCGCTGGAGACCATCCGGGCCATCTGCGAACCCGTCGCGCCCCCGAAGGGCACGCTTCAGTACCAACACTGGTTCTGCGCGATCGACGCCGGGAACATGGACCAGATCAAGGACAACGAGCCGAAGCGCGTCCAGTTCTACAAGGCGGTTGCCTCGTTGGTGCGCGCCTATGCAGCCGTCGCCAACGACATGGAACGGGCTGGATATGCTGCTATGGAGGCAGCCGCGATCAAGGCGGAGGTCGCCATGTACGTGGCCATCCGCGAGGATGTCCGACTCGGCGCGGGCGAGAACGTAGATCTCAAGCAATTCGAGCCCGGCATGCGCGCGCTGCTCGATACCTACATTCGTGCCGATCCGTCCGAAACGGTTGCCACGTTCGAGCAGGGACTGGTCGAACTCATTGTCGAGCATGGCGCGGGGGCGCTGGGCGCGCTGCCCGAAGGGATCAGACGCGACAAGGAGGCGGTGGCGGAAACGATCGTCAACAACGTCCGCAAGACGATCGTGGATGAACACGCGATGAATCCGAAGTACTACGACACCATGTCGTCGCTGCTCGATGCGTTGATCGAACAGCGCCGCGAGGACGCGTTGGACTATGCAGATTACCTGCAGGAACTCCTGGACCTGGCGACTAGGGTCGGGACACAGCAGTCGGACACCGACTACCCGACGTGGGTGAAGGATGGTGCTCAGCGGGCGCTCTACGACTTTGGTTGGGAAGATGAGGCGCTGGCGATCCGAGTCGATGACACTATCCGCACCTCCAGGCACCACGATTGGGTTGGAAGCCCCATGAAGGAAAAGGCACTCTCGCGTGAGATACGCCGCGTGATTGGGGAGGATTTCGCTCGGTACGATGAGCTCTTCGAGCTGGTGAAAGCCCGCGATGAGTACCGGTAGCACGCGGATCTCCGTCTCGGGAATCGATGCCGAGGTCATCTACAAGGCGATCAAGCACATCCACATCTCGGTGTACCCGCCTGAGGGTCGGGTCCGAGTGGCCGCACCGCACCGGATCGATGATGAGGCGGTGCGCCTTGCCGTGATCCAGCGCCTGCCATGGATCAGGAAGCAGCAGGTGCGATTCCAGGATGCACCGCGTCAGTCAAAGCGCCGCATGGTCTCGGGGGAAACGCACTACGTGTGGGGCGAGCGCTACCTGATGGATGTCTCCCGCTCCGGTCGGCACCGGATCGAGCTCGGCCCGCGTACCCTCTGGCTCATCACCCCTCGGTCTGCCGACGCTGCGGCTCGGCTGCGATTGCTTGAGCGGTGGTACCGGAACCAGCTTCTCGAAGCGCTGCCTGCCCTAGTTGATAAGTGGCAAACGATCATCGGCGAGGAAGCCGCTCGTGTGGAAGTCCGGCGCATGCGAACTAAGTGGGGGAGTTGCACGCCGGACAAGAGAACGATCCGCCTAAACCTGGATCTGGCAACAAAGCACCCACGATGTCTCGAATATGTGTTGGTTCACGAGCTTATACATCTAAAGGAACGCACGCATAGCGAGCGATTCTACTCAATGCTGGATCTCTATCTGCCCGATTGGCGACAGCGACGCGACTTGCTCAACACAGCGCCGCTGAAGCACGAGGAATGGCCCTATTGACGGGACAAGTCCGTGATGCGATGCCTTACGAGGCATCGCTCAGCGCGGCATCGAGCGTGTCTGCTGCCATGCGCTGCATGTCCGGCGTCACGTGGCTATACCGATTGAGCGTCATCGTGATGTCCGCGTGCCCGAGCCGCTCCTGCACGATTTTCGGGTGAACGCCCTGTGCCAGGAGCAGGGTCGCGCTCGTGTGCCGCAGGTCATGGAAACGGATCACCGGCAAGCCCGAGGCCGCCGTCAGCGTGCCGAAGGCGTGACTCAGCGAGTTGACGTGCAGCATGTTCCCGGTGCGGTTCGTGAAGACGAAGCCGTGGTCCTCCCAGATCTCGCCGAGGCGGAGCCGCTCCGCGTTCTGGCGCGCCCGATGCTTGCGCAGTGATGTCACGCAGCTGGCAGGAAGCGCGATCGCCCGCCTGCCTGCCGCCGTCTTCGGCTGACCGAGTTCCCACCGCCCTTCCTTGCCACGACTCAGGGTCCGCCGCACCGCGAGCGTGCCGCGATCGAGGTCGAGGTCCTCCCACTTCAGGCCGAGCAGTTCGCCGCGCCGCATCCCGGTCAACAGGGCCAGCCGCCAGAGGGCGGCAAGGTCATGCCTGTCCGAGACGGCGAAGAAGCGGTTCACCTGTTCGAGGTTCCACGTCGTGATCTCGGGGAAGGTGCGGCGTGGGGCATCGACCATCGACCCGACGTTGCGCGAGACCACGCCCCAGCGTTCGGCCTGCTTCAGGACGCGGTGCAGCATCACGTGCAGGTGATGCACCGTCGTCGACGAGAGACCCGAGGCCAGCCGGTTGGCATAGAAACGCTGCAGGTCGGCAGGGGTCAGCTTCGTGAGTTGCCTCGTGCCGAGTTGCGGCAGGATGTGAACGCGGAGCATGTCGGCGTAGCGTCGGAAGGTGGACGGCCGTAGCGACGGTTCGACCGCCTCCAGCCATTGCGCCGCGAACTCCGCAAGCGTCAGCTTCTCGTGACCGACCGCCTCACCGTCATCGACCTGGTCGAGCAGGGCGCGGATCTTTTCCTCGCACTCGCGGCGGGTCTGCGCGGTGACGCGCTTCTGGCGGCGCTTGCCGGTGACCGGATCCGGTGGCAGGTCGACGACGCCAGCCCAGCTCGTGCCAGTCTTGCCAGCAACCTTCGTGACTGATCCCTTCATCCGAGCATCCTCCCATTTCTACGAACCGTCGCTACACGCAACCACACCAGATCACCTGGAATCGACGATAGGTGGTGCCGGGTTCCACGACAGCCCCCTCCGGCACCCGGAGTGCGGAGTGCGCTCACGACCATCGAGCCAGGGCATGCAGCCGCATCAACTCCTCGTGCTCGTCCGTCGCCAGGGACGCCAGCCAGCCATTGAGCGATCCCGGCCACGCCTGCCTGTCCAGCGCCAGCCGTTCCAGGCTGTCGAGGTCCTCGTTAGTGAGACGGCGCAGATCGACCCGTCGCCGACGCCAGTGCGTCCGCTGCCGAGCCTCCATCACGGCTAGTCGTTGGCTCACCCGTGCTCTCATACGGCGTCCAGCGGCATGCCCACGATGTGGATCTCGTGGGTGATCGGCACCAGGCGTCCGCAGTTGGGACAGTGTTCGGGGCGGCTCGTGTTCTCGTCATCATCGACGATCACCAGCGTCGACCACGTGCTGCAGGTTGGACAGCCCGTTCGCTGCCGTCCGTGGGCCGTTGCCTCCAAGGTGGCGATCCTGGATGCCGTCCGCCGGTTCATGCGATCGCCTCCTCTATCTCGGCCAGATCCCGTTTCAGTTCCTCGACCGGGCAGCCTGCCTCGTCCGCCACGAACTGCAGTTGCCCCTCCCGGGTCGTGATCCCGTGACGCTGGAACTGGCGGGCGAGCTCCTCTGCCTCTGCCAGCAGCTCCGCTTCGTCGATGTCGAGGATATGGGCTACCCGCGCCACCTCGGCCCGGATCGCTGGGGACGGACGACCTTCGATCGCGGCCAGCCGGGTGCGCAGGGTCGCCCGGCTCATCGCCTGGTCTCCTCGGTGCTGGCTGCCGCTTCCAGCGCGGCGAGCCGCTCCTCGATCGTGGCCAGCTCCCGCACCTGCAACAGGCGGTTCAGGGTGATGTCCGCCGCCCGCACCCGCGCACCCAGCGGCGCCTCCCGGTCCGCCATCGCCCCCGCCAGCGTCCCGACCGCCGCCCGTGAGAGCCGAATCAGCACCCGTGAGACCTCGTCCAGGGCCCGCGCCTCCGCGTCCCGCACCGCCGAGGCGAAGAGCGGCTGCTTCATCCAGCGGTAGACCGTGTCCCGGCTTACGCCGGCCGCCGTTGCCGCGTGCGAGACCTCGCCGGTGTGGAGGAGTGCCGCCAGCGCCTTGCGCTGCTTGCCCGAAAGTGTCTGATCCTCCGACATGATGTCGCACCTTCCTTATGCCACCTGCGTGGTCAGCTCGCTGGCAGGTGCAAGCTGGATGAGGATGGCCATGCGCAGGTGGCGGGCGATGGCGTGCATGAGGAGCGGTGGCACGCTGTTGCCGATCCGTCCCCACTGCTCCTGGTAACTCCCGGTGAAGCGGAAGGCGGGAGGATACGCTCCGATCGTGGCCGCTTCCCGGATCGTGAGTGGTCGTTGCTCGGTCGGATGGACGAGGGTGGCGAAGCCGGTCCCCTTCTGCGTCCGCATCAGGGTCGGACAAGGCCGGTCCGGGTGCGGTTTCACGCAGGAGGAGTAGCCCTTGCCGATCACGTGCATCGCGCTCTGGCCGGGACGGACCCGTGGCCAGAGGAGGCCGTAGGTGTCGGTCAGCTCGGGAGCCTCGGCATCACCCGGTTGCAACGCGAGCCGGGATGCTGCGGTTAAAGCAGTGCGCAGGGGGATCGGCCAACTGGTGGCAGCGGGATGCGAGGGTTCGATCCCGAGGTCGGATCGCACCCCGATCACGATCAGGCGAGCGCGGTGCTGGGGGACGCCGAAGTACATCGCATTCAGGACCCGGGCCGAGACCCGGTAGCCCGCCGCCTTCAGGGCAACCAGACACTCCGCGAAGACGAGGCGCATCTTGCCCCGCACCATGCCGGCCACGTTCTCCATCACGAAGACCTTCGGCTGGAGGTCGGCCAGCAGCCGGACATACTCCCGGAAAAGCGTGTTGCGGCTGTCACTCAGTTGCCGTCGACCGGCTGTGCTGAATCCCTGGCAGGGTGGCGACCCGTCGAGCACGTCCAGTTCCCCCCGCTCCAGTCCCGCCTGTTCCAGCAGCATGTCGGCAGTGAGTTTTGCGATATCGCCTTCCCAGGTCGGAACATGCGGCAGGTTCTGGCGGAAGGTCGCCATGGCGACCGGATCGTGGTCGGTGGCGAAGGTCTCCCGGAAGCCGGCCATCAGGTAGCCGAGGGAGGACCCACCCCCACCGGCAAAGAGGCTGGCCACCGTCGGAGCATCGGGGAGACGGGGTGCCATCGCCGCCTGCCAGCGCTCCTCGAGCGTCTGAATGAGTTCAGCGGGGGAAGGTGTGACCACACTGGGGACACGTGACATGGGCCACCTCCTCGGCTGCGGATTCGTCGTATTCGGGGAACGCGATGTCGGGAGCGTCGGCCAGCAGGCTGGCGAGGTCGTCGTCGGAGAAGATGCCGGCGAGGTCGGTCTCCGCGGCGAGGGCGCGCAGCACCTCGCGGTCCCAGGTGGCCAGCTCGGCGGCGCGGTTGTCGAAGAGGGCGAGCCGGCGCTTCTGTTCCGGGGTGAGGTTGCGGCGACGCACGGCAATCAGGGTGTCGCCCTCGGCCTCGACCACCTGGACGTGGGTGAGTCCGGCGGCGCGGGCCGCTTCGACGGTGGCGTTGCCGGCGAGCACGACATCGTCCTCGTCGATCACGATCGAGCGGGCGGCACCGACCTCCCGGAGGCTGTCGGTAATCAGGGCGAGGTTCTCGTCGGAATGGGAACGGGCGTTGCGGGGATCGGGCTGCAGGGCATCGAGCCGGGTATCGGTCGTCATGGGTGCGGTTCTCCGGAAAACGAAGAAGGGCCGCCGGACTCGAGCACATCGCTGCTCGACCGGCGGCCCATGTGTCCACCAACAGGTTGTCGTTATGTTCATTCTAGCAGATGACTATGGTCGAGCAGGAGCGATCCACCTTCGAAACGTCGGGTGGTGCCGCAGCAGGGACAGGTCACCATGACGTGGCGGGTGTCGAGATGGACGGTGATCCGGGTGACCGAGGGCAGGAGGCGCAGCATGCCTCCCGAGGTCAGGTGGCCGAGGACGGCACCATGGGGACAGGGACAACGGGGGTTCCGGCAGGTCCAGGTGCGGGTGCTCATGAGGGATCTCCCGGTCGGGATGGTCGGTCTGGTCAGGAACAAGAAGAGGGAGGAGCCTGAAACTCAGGCCACGGCGCCATGGTGGGCAATCGCGCAGGGCAAACAGACGTAGCGGCGATCGGGTGGCAGTTCGGTGCCGCAGTGCACGCAGCGCTCGGGTTCGGGCGCCCCTCCCCCATGCGATGCCTGACCAACACGACCAACCTGACCAGAAGCCTCCTCGTCGAAGGGACGCTGCGTGTACCCCGGCTCTTCCGAAGGTGGGTGTGCTTCATCCTCTCGTTCCGGATCGGGGTCGAGGTCGGGATCAGGTGGCGCTGCCACCGCTGGAGGGCTGAGCGCGTCCCGCGACAGGTGGAGCACCTGCCGCCGGGCGCCGGCAAGGGTGCGGCGCACCGTGCGCGTCTTGCGGACCTCCTGCTCGGTCGTGACGAGCAATCCGGCCTCGTCGAGGCGCTTCCAGAGCGTCTGCGCCCCGATGGCGATCGCCGTGCCTGACGCGGACCCGAACTGCTGGACGGCGTGCCAGGCGGCGTTGGGTTCGAGGTAGAGGCCGTCGTCGGTCAGCCAGCCGGCGCACCGGCCCTGGGCCTGCCACTCGTGTCGCTGAAAGCCACCCGCGCCGACCTCCCGAGGCCGCCAGCCCCATGCCTCGGGTCGTTCCGGCGCCTCTCCCGTGGGGCCGGCGATGTGGGCGGCACCGGAGGCAATGGCGCCGGTGAGGAGGTCGAGGAAGCGCTGGACCGGGTCTTCCTGGTGGAGATGGCCGGACTGCGCGGTGCCGAGATCGACCAGCGTCTGCCAGACCTCCGTCCACAAGGCACGGCCCGCTTCCTTGGTGAAGGCGCCGGCCTCCACGCCGAACCGGATCCAGAGTTGCCAGCTCGCGCCGAGCTGGGCAAGGGCGTCCGGAGTCGGGCGTGGAGGCCTCCGGCATGCAATTGCCCGCGCAGGGTGCGTACGGCCGGCCCGAACTCTTCACGCAGCCGCTCGAACCGTCCGGCCAGCCACGTGACGAAGGCGGTCGTTGCCTGCGCGAGATGTTCGCGTTCCGGGCCGTCCTGGTAGCGTGACAAGACGTCTGCGCGGACGTCACCGGGCCCCACCTCGAGCACCAGCATGCGGGCGCGGATCGAGTAGCCGTTCGGGATGTCCTCCCCCGTGCCCAGGATCAGCGCGCGCGGCGGGAACGACGGCCGCACCGATCCGTCGGCCTGCATCCGGCCCCGGCCTGCGGCGTTCCCCGCTCCCCGGATCACGCGATCGGCGGTGGCGTGATAGCGCCGCACGTCGATCGGCGAACCGGCCGGAGCGAAGTTCGTCGATCACGAGCAGGCAGTCCTTGAAGTCGAAGCCCGTCCGCTCCAGGAAGTTCGGGGTCGCAGCCCATGAGGCTGGCAGGCCGGTACGGTCGAAACCGACGCCGAATGCCCGCTGGACCACGGCCGCAAGTTCGGATTTCATGACGCCGGAAGGACCGACGAGGAAGAGCGCGAAGTCGACCGGAGCGATCGCAATCAGCAGTGCGCGAACGATTACGCCGACCAGCGGCACCGTGAGGCGACGGGCGCGAGGTCCAGCAACGCCCGTACGAGAGGATTGCCTCCCTGGTCGCCTCCGCGCCAGATGGTGCTGGGAGGCGAATCACTGACGCCGGGCCGTCCAGGCGGACCACGATTCCGGCAACGACACCGTCCGGACCGAGTATTGCCTCCTGTGTCAGGAACACCCAGACGCCGTCGATCTTCCGCCACCCCGGGTGCGTGTACTCGCGGCGGCGCACCACCGCGGGCGAAAGCCGCTGGATCGCCTCCCGCACCCGATCCCGGTGGCCCGAGCCGGCCGCGATGATCGGGGCCGTGCCCCAGGCGGTCGTCACCCACTGCAGAGATTCAAACCGGTTCGTGGGCACGCGGGCGGGCGGCAGTACCCGCCCGCGCAAGTATCCCAGCAATCAGCAGTTCGCCACGTTCGCTGAGGCCGTCGTCGGCAATGATCTCCTCCCGGATCTCTGCCGTGAAGTTGGTGAGCGTGACCCAGGTCTCGTTGAGCCCCTCACCCCGTCGCCAGACCATCCCGCCATTGACGATCAGGTACGGGCCGTCCGGTGTCGTGTCCTCGTCGTCCGGGACCTCCACTCGTTCGACAACGTGGGCCAGCAGGTCGGTCACGGTCTTGCCGCTGGCGAAGAAGTCGTCGAGCCCGACCTTCGTCCCGCCCGGCCCCGCCGGGAGCTGGACGATCTTCACCGTCGCCCCGCGTGTCCGGAGCATTGCGGCGAGGCGATCCAGCGCTTTCCGCACGGTCGGCTTCGTCACGACATCGGAATCGAACACAAGGTAGACATCACGACCGTTGAGGGCCATGACCTCGAAGTCGGGCAGGGCGACCGTGCCACCCTGGGCGTTGGTGCCCCGCCAGTTCCAGACGCCGAGTACAGCGATGCAGCAGAGGCCCTGCGAGGCCGCTGCATCGGCCTTGCGGGCACCCTCGGTGATGAAAAGCGGTATCGAAGGATCGCCGAGCCGGTCACGGCATCCCGGTGGCACATCGAGCACCATGTGCGATCCGCGCGGGGTCTCGTACTTGAGCGAGCTTGCCCTCCCGGATCCGGGGTTCATCCGGTCGTGCCTGGTAGGTGGCGATCTGGCCATGCACGTCATGGACAGGGATGAGCAGGGCCGGCACCCGCGCCTGGGAGGCGCTGAAGCCGAGCCGCTGCATCTCGGCCTTCGTCGTGACCGAGCGGTAACCGCGGGCGGCCGCAACCTCCGGATCGATGCCCGAGCCGTCGATCAGCGCCTGGTGCTGGGGAAGGAGCAGGGGTGCGTCGCTCGTCATGCGGCGTCCCCTCCCAGGTCGCGGTGATCGCTCGTGCCGAGCAGCGCCTCCATCGCGCGGCGGGAGACGACCATGCGCCGTCCCAGCCGGATGACCGGGACCGGCAGGGCGTCGCGCCGCGCGAGCTCATACGCGGTCGACCGATTGATGCCGAGGAGCCGGGCGACATCCTCGATGTTGAGCGTGAGCCGGTCGAGCCGGCTCGCGGGCGATTCCGTGTCCATCGGACACCCTCCGTGAGACTGACGATCGCCCTGTGCGATCTCGTGTCACCACGGTAGGGAATGGTGGGTTGGCAAGAACGGCAAATCCGGCACGTTCGCAGAAAGCCGGCAATCGGCGCGCCTTCTCGCCTACGTTTGTGCCGTTTCTGCCTCGGGTCTCGGCCCCGGCCAGGTGTGACCGTCCCGGCGCCACTCCCTGATCCGCTGCCGGAGCGTTCTTGCCGCGATATGCACGCCCATTTCTGCCAGGCGGTCGCAGAGCTCCTGCTGAGAAGGCTTGCCTGGAGCAAGGTCGTCCGAGAGATCCCACCAGATCTGCACGGCCGTTTCATACTCGATGCTGGCTTTCGGTCTACCCGGGGGCGAAGGGTGGCGTGTCTTTGCAGCGGTTGACGGTTCGTCCTGGTCGAACGGATCGGTGTCACCCGGAGTATCGTGTCCGACTTCTGGTACCTGGGAGGTGCGTATCGAGGAGCTTGTGCCAGTGACGAGCGCGTCATATCGCCGCTGCTCACGCATCGAGTACCAGGTGTCGGGCGGGAACGATCCCGCCAGGACCTCTTCCCGCTCACCGAGTCGTGCCGCCTCACGGCGTAACTCTTCCATGGCCCGGAGCAGTCCCTCGCGCGCGACCAGCGGGTACGCGGGCAGGACCAGGGTCGACGTTTCCATGGTCAGCGAGTCTGGCAGCAGCGTGAACACGCGAATGGCCACGTTGTCGTAGTCGCCTCGCGAATAGAGCGCCCGGCGCAGTGCCCTCCGCTCGATCAGGAACACGGCGCGTTGCTCGGCCGTGGAGCGCATCTCGTCGTCCCGGATCACCTCCGCGAAGATCCGATCGATCCGCCGTGCGGCGAGCAACGCGATACTGAGGCCCGTGCCGGGAGGGCGTGCTTCGAGCGCCGGCGGGTCTGGCGACCGGTGTCTGGCGAGGCGGGCAGTGATACGCTCCTTCCGACCCGGTCTCCTCGCTCCAAATCCATAGTAATTGCCTGTGGCGATACGGCCAGATGTCAGGATGGCGTCGGCGGCATCAAAACGATAGGTGTCAAGAGCCTGATCGAAACCATGGAGCAGGACATCCGCGTCCGGTCGGCGAAACGGCCGTGCCGATGATCGGGACGCTTCCAGGACCTTCGAGGCAAACGCCACGAAGCCGTTGGTGACCTTTATCTGGAACGTGCGATCTCGGATGCCAAGGGTTTGATGGTTAGGGAGTGTGGCCGGAATGGATTCGCCCGCTGCGGCCGCGACGAACGACGGCACATCGTCTCGTGCCGTCAGGGTCATGAGCGCTTCGTGCAGGCAACGGTAGAGGTCGTCGTCCCCGGCAAGGTGGATGAGTTCCCCGATCTGGCGACACCGCAGGTCCCAGATCCAGATCATGCGCAGGACAAGGGCGAAGGAGAGCGAGAGGCTGATCGAATCCCAGTCAATGGCCCTGAGTCCGGTTTCTGCATCCTCGGGGAGCATCCCGCATAACAGGCTCGGAGTTGCGAAGGGCTGCCCTCGCTCGGAGGCACGCTGGAGTTCATGCTGCAGGAAGTCCAGATGCAGAAGCGGCGCAGCGGCTTGGGGCAGCGGCAACGATATGCTGCTCGGTGTCTGTTCGAAGACTTGAATCGGGTCAATACTCATACGTTTCTTCCTGTGATGCCGAATCGGTCGCGGGTGTTGCTCGCCAACAGTTGGGCGAACGAGGCGACCTGCGGCGAGTGCACAATGAATTGCTGGCAGAGGGAAGATACGGATCCTGCTGCAGGGAGCCTGTTCATGCTGCACTCGATTCCGCG
This sequence comes from Thermomicrobiales bacterium, assembly GCA_049840815.1. Taxonomy (GTDB): domain Bacteria; phylum Chloroflexota; class Chloroflexia; order Thermomicrobiales; family UBA6265; genus JASGDN01. Next base: position 287,856 of record JASGJI010000004.1, read on the forward strand.
GCTTCTGCCGGCGGCGGCCAGTCTTTCCCTTGGGTTCTCCACTGGGCAATCAAGGTTCGGAAGGTACGCTCTCTCAACGGCTTACCCAGATGTGTGAGTCGTTCAGCAAGCTCCACCTGTGTCGGCCGCTTGTCGCCGAACTCTTCGTACATCTGCCAGTAGAGCGTCGCCGCCTGCTCGTAGGTCACCTTCACGCGTGGCCGCCCGTTCTGACGGAGGGCAGTTAGTTCAGGAGAACGCAGGATTTGATGGTGGTCGTGACTGGCTCGGGGCACTCCTGATTTCAGATCACCCAGACCCACGACTCCCCTTCGAAAACCGCATCGAGGTCACCATGCGTCGAAGGGTCGATGCTGACCGGATCACCCTGTTCAGTAGCGAGCGAGATCATCTCGCTCCGGAGACGTTCCAGACGGATAGGCATGTCGGTACGGATCACCGCGCCGGAGTCATCACCTGCCGGGGGCAGGATGTGCGGCAGGAGGTCGAGGGCCAGGGCATGGAGCTTTCCCGACTCCGGCTGGTCGAGTCCGCGCAGCAGGAGATGGCGATACGCCTGGTAGGCCTCCTCGTCGTGATCATGGCGACGCCATCCTCCATCCTCTTTGCCGAGCAGGTCCCAGATCTCGCCGATCCGCACGACGATCTGCAGGGTATAGGCGAGCCAGTAGTCCTCCTGGCTCGTGATCCGCTGCCAGAGTGCGCGGATCCTGCGCTTGTACGCACGAACCTGTTCGCTCGTCAGGCCCGAAACCAGCGCCCGGTCGAGCGCGCGTTGGGCGCGAGCGTGTTCGATACGATCAAGAGCATCGTCGAACACCCTTGTCACGCCTTGCACAGTGCGTGGATCAGAGGTGACGCCGATCGCCACCCCGAGCACGATGAGGTCGCTCTCGACCCGGTCGAAAGCGTCGGTATACCCGGCTCGATCATCGTCCGACAGGTGGGCGAGCTTGCTGTTCGGCGGGAGTTGCTCGGGAATCTTTTCCAGGGCAACCCGTCGGATCCGCGCACTGCTCTGACGTTGCCGGAGCGCGGCAAGCAGCGAGGTTCGCAGGACAACGTAGGCACGCACCTCCTGAATCGTGCGATCTACGATCGCCGGACCACACGACACAATGCTCCAGAGCCGGCGGAGGTTGTTGAGAATCTCAATGGCAAGGGGGAGCCACGCATCGTTCGGGGAGACGTCAATCAGCAACGTCACTTGCTCTGGCCCGAGCGGCAACGCAAGCGGCTCCAGCCGATCCGCTGCGATGCGCTGGCGGAGCAGATGGCGCTCGATGGGTTGTCCGTGGAACAGGATCGTGGCCAATGGCCGGCTCCCCGAGCACGACGGAAGAGAATGCAGACGATCATACCAGAACACATGTTCTTTTCGGAAGTGCCGTGAGGGCACGGCTGACGGTCAGCACCGTCGTAATGCGACGCGCCTCTCCGTAGGAGCCCCCGTTTCGTCCATAACTTAGGCGGGCATTCGCGTTGTGGCCGGCTGCGACCTTGTGTCGGCGGCGCGCGAATGCTTCATCAAGTGCTGGGATACGATGTGACCAGGGTTTGTCATATCCGAAGGCTAAGAGGTGATTCTCCGGAAGGAACGTCCGGATATCATCTGCATGGTGACCCTAGATCATCTTCATGGTGGCGGGGTCGGAGCCGCCGTCGCTGCTGGAGTGTGAGGGATCTTCTGCGAGAAGCTGATCGCGACGGACCCTCCCACAGCGGATGCCATGATCGCGTCCGTCGAGGCGGCCGGTATCGTCACGAATGTGAACAGTACCCGGCGTTCACGCCGCCTTACGTCGTGGAGCGGGAGACCGTCCGTGCCGGGGCGATCGGTGAGCTCGCTACATTTCCATCGCCTATCGAGGCGAACGGGTGATGCTTTGGCGCAATCACGCCCATTTTTGGAGCTGTTCTCCTGCTTCGCCGAAACCGATCCGCTCTGGGTCGTCGCGGAGCTCGAGCCTGGCATGGAGAATTACGGGACGATCTACAAGGAAGACGGCGAGCGAAGTCCCGAACGAGAACCGGGCGTTAATGCGTATCTCGCGTATGCTAATGGCGTTCGAGGCTTCCTCTCCGGATGGAAGAGTGCCGCCCCCGCCGTGCGCGTCGTCGTCCAGGGACCGGTCGGCCAGATCGAAATCGATGGTCGGTTGGCAGTTCTTCGGTGGCTGGATGGTGGCACTAGACCATTGCTCGCCACTGGCAGGGTTTCCGGATTTCAGGCGGCGCTGCTGGACCTGATTGCAGGTGTTGAGACAGACCGGCCCGTGCAATCGCCGCCGCGAGAGGCGCGCAAAACGGTTGCGCTGATCGAAGCGATCCTGGCTTCGCAACGGCAAGGTAATGTGAAGGCGGACATCGGTCCGTCGCCCTTCTGAACGGAAATGCTTTCGGGAGGGTCACTGCGTGACCAGGGCAAGCATTTCCAGCAACCTGGCCACGACTCGAACCCGCAATCCGTGATGAGAGTTGCTATCCCTTGATACCCGTCAGCGTGATCCCCTCGATGAAGTACCGCTGCGCCAGGAAGAACAGCACCACGACTGGCGCGATCACGGCAGTTGACGCCGCCATCAGATAGCCCCACTGGGCGTTGTAGAGCCCCTTGAACGAGGCCAGACCGAGCGCCAGCGTGAACTTGTCGTCGTCATTCAGGTAGATCAGCGGGCCAAGGAAATCGTTCCACACCCCGATGAACGTGAAGATCGCTACGACGATCAGGGCCGGTCGGGACAGCGGCAGCAGGATCTCCCACAGCACCCGGATCGGCGACGCACCGTCGAGATAGGCCGCTTCATCGAGGTCGCGTGGAATCCCCCGGAAGAACTGGCGGAGCAGGAAGATGTTGAAGGCTCCTCCTCCGAACCACGCTGGAATCGTCAGCGGGTAGTATGTGTTGATCGCTCCCAGCTTCTGCCACAAGATAAAGGTCGGGATCAGGGTGACTGCATAGGGCAGCATCATCGTCGCCAGCAAGATTCCGAAGACGATATCCCGTCCCGGCCACCGCAGCCGTGCGAAGCTGTACCCTGCCAGCGTGCTCGTGATCACGGTGCCCGTCACCACGAAGAGTTCGATCGTCAACGTGTTGATCAGGTACTGGCGGAAGGGGATCACCGTCAGCGATTCGGTGTAGTTGCTCCACGTCCAGGGCCGCGGTATCCACTCGGGCGGCGAAATGAAGATCTGGTGCGGTCCCATCACCGAACTGCGCAGGAGCCACAGGAAGGGCAGCAACGCCACGAGCCCTCCGAGCAGGAGGATGACGTAGACGGCGATCCGCGCCAGGACGCGCCCGATGGTGCGCGGTCGCACGGCCTCGTGCCCGGAGTAGGACCCGCTGCGGGAAACCGACGACGTGCTCGTGGTTGCGGTTGTCGTCTCGATCATGCCTGCCCCTCACTCTCGTAGTACACCCAGAGCCTCGAGGACCGGAAGACGATCAGGGCGACGATCATGATGACCACGAAGAGGAACCAGGCGAGTGCGCTTGCATATCCCATCCGACTGTCCGAAAACGCGGTGCGGTAGAGATAATAGACATAGAGGAGGGTCGAGTTGCTCGGACCGCCATTGGTCATCACATAGGCTTCGGAGAAGGCCTGAAACGCGCCGATCAGCCCCATGACCAGGTTGAACAGGATGGTCGGGGTCATCATCGGGATCGTGACGTCGAAGAGCTTGCGGAATGGGCCGCCGCCATCCACCGCTACCGCCTCATAGAGATGGCCAGGCACTCCCTGCAGGCCGGCCAGGAAGATGACGGCAGCATTCCCGAATCCCCACGCACCCATCAGCGCGAGCGAAAGGACCGCCGTATTGGGATCGTAGATCCACTGGGAGGTGGGCAGGCCGATCCGCTCGAGGATCTGGTTCAGCAGGCCGAACTCCGGGTTGAACAGCCACAGCCACAGGATGGTGTTTGCGATCACCGGCACCAGTACCGGCAGGTAGTAGATCGTGCGGAAGAACGACCGGCCCTTCACGTCCTGGTTGAGCAGGAGCGCAACCAGGAAGGCGACGATCATGGTCAGGGGCACGCTGATGCTGGCGTAGGTCAGTGTCACCCCGAGAGATTTTCGGAAGAGGGCATCCTCCGTCAGCATCTCACGGTAGTTCGCGAAGCCGATGAACGAGGCATCCCCGTAAATGTTCCAGTCGGTCAGGCTGATGCCGAAGGATGCGATCACCGGACCGAGGGTGAAGATCAGGAATCCCAGGATCGCCGGCAATGCCAACGCCACCCCCCAGAACCGTTCCATCCGCTGCAAGCCGGACGCTCGCCGATACGCCGTTGTCATGTCATCCCCTGCCGCCGCCAGCCCTGGCCGTCGCTACCAGCTCACCTGCCTGCGAAGGCCGGGGCATTGCAACGCCCCGGCCTTCGCAGGCCAATCCGTCAGGAATCGGACCCCGAGGGATACTTGCCCTTCAGGAGCGCCTGGACATCAGACGCCATGGTGTCGAGGGCGTCCTTGGCAGTCGCCTTGTTCAGCCACACGGCGTCGAGGCCCGCGCTGATGGCGGCATCGATCTTCTCGAAGTCCTTGAGAACGACCGGGCTGGAGATCGAGTTGTCCTTCAGGTAGTTCACCCCGGCATCGATGTACCCGTCGGGGTGGGCGCTGTTCTTGGTCCACAGGTCGATCGAAGCCTGGTCGATGTAGTACTTCTCCTCCAGCGGCATCATCAGCCCACGGGCGAAGAGATCGAGGTTATGGACCGGATCGTTGTGGAAGAGCCAGAAGGCCAGCGCTTCGTCCGGGTGTTCGGTGTCGGCGTGGACTGCCGTGATCGATCCAACGATGACGGTGGTCGGCGTCTTGAGCGTCGGCAGCACTGCGACGCCAACGGGTACCTGCGCTTCGCCCAGGCTCAGCAAGCTCCACTGGCCGTCGATGACCATTGCGACGCGGCGGCTCTGGAGCTGGACCGATGTCGCCGGCAGATTCTCTGCCTGGGACGGCGTCGGGGCCACCTTGTGGACGTAGATGAGGTCCTGAAGCTTCTGGATGACCTCGGCACCCTCATCGGAGTTCAGTGTGAAGGTCGTCGCGTCCGCGTCCGTCAGGTCGCCGCCATTGCTCTTGACGAGCGGGAACCACCCAAGCCAGCCGCGCGGGAACGAGATGCCGTACTGGCGGATGTTGTCGCCATCGAAGTCAGGATCGTTGGCCGTCTTGCCGCTGTTGTCGACCGTCACCGACTTGGCGAGCGCGACGAACTCGTCCCAGCTCAGCGCCTCGGACGCCTTCGCCGGAGGCGGGGTCACCCCCGATTCTTCGAACATCTCACGGTTGTAGAAGAGCATCATGATCTCGGCAGCGTTCATCGTGCCAAAGGTCTTGCCGGGCGCATAGTAGTAGAAGGTCTGGGGCAAGCGGTCGCCGAACACCGGGTACTTGTCGCGGTACTGCGTCATGTCCATGATCTTGCCATCGGCAGCCCATGCATGGGCGGGTCCCTCGGACATGTGGAACAGGTCAGGCAGGTCGTTCGCCGCCGCAAGGGTATTCAGCTTCGTGCCGTAGTCATCCGGCACATGGCGCTGGTCGATCGTGATGTTCGAGTTCGCTTCCTCGAACTTCTTGATCACATTGGTGATCGCCGTTTTCTCGTTGAGATCGCCCCAGTGCATGAAGGTCAGGGTGACCTTGTCCTGCTTTGCAGCCGCCGGCCGCGCGGCCAGGATGGCTGCCGAGAGGGCAACGCCCGCGCCAGCGGTCTTCAGGAACCCACGTCGATTCATCGGTGAATCGGTCAACACGTTGCACACTCCTTCGTCGCGAACAGGACACGGATCATTGCTGGGCCCCATCGGGGCACGGGCCGTCGGAGCTCCTTTCGTCAGTGCGTCATCGGGGGGAAGAACAGCAGGTCGGCGCCAGCGGCATCCATCGCGATCACCTCGTCGCCTCGCGTGCGGACCTCCCGGTCGCGGTCTCGATGCGAGATGACGCCTTCACGGATGGGGGGCGACAAGGGAAGCGTCAGGGGGGTATCCGGCCCGATGGACGAGATCGTCAGCTTGCGGCCAGACCGTGCTGCATCGCGCTGGGCGAGGGCAGCATCGATCACGGCTAAGTCGGCCCAGTCGGGCAGATGGACGACCACGGTCCGCGCCGAGGTGGTCCGGATCGTCAGGGCATCGTGGGTGTAGGGGGATTCGATCGTGCACCGTTCGTCGTCGTGATCGAAGAGGAGGTTGATCGACGTCACATCCCCGTTATGGGTGACGCCCTCCCGGACCGCCTCGCAGAGCGACGCAACCGTGCCGCCAACGATATCGAGGTTGAACCCGACATCGGCAGCACCGATCGGCGCGTGGCCATAGGGGGCCGGGAAGCCGAAGGCGCCGCGCAGGCGCTGGGCCACATCGGTCGTGCCATCGTCGGTACCGGCCGAAGGCGGCACGAAGGCGATATCCCGAAGCTGGGCGGGAAGCAGATGACTGCGGATGATACGTTCCCCGTCCTGGAAGTAAGCGGAGTCGCGCCGACGGCCAAGGATGAGCGCGGTCTCGAGGATGTCGCCGCTGTTGTTGCACTCGCCACGATCCGGATTGGCGTCCGGGCCGCAGTTCTCGATCGACCAGCCGATGTGGTTGGCGATGGCGGGCAACCCGCGATCGTAGAAGGCCTGCACCGCGTCCATCGCCTCGATGTCGTCGTAGGTGTCGGCGTATTGGGCGAGCGACGAGAGGGCGCAGGTTGTGGAGTGGGTGTGCGTGCCGAAGCGATCGATGTCGTGCAGTCCCTCCGGCGTGAACCAGCCGTCGAGCAACTCGTTTCGAAGCTCCGTCGCGAGGTCGTACGCGGATTCGATCCCCAGGGTGCGATGAATCTTGACGAGCGGACCGAGCGCGCGGGCGATGCCGGTGATGAATGGCCCCGGCCATTCATGGACCTGGACCTGGTATTCACGGCCAAGGCTATTGGCGTCCCAGCCATCCGCGAACGACCAGTAGGCCCGGATGGCGGCGATCGATGCGTCGATGAGCTTGAAGGCACGTTCGTCCTGCCGGAAGTGGGCCAGTGCGTAGAGTGCGTGGAAACCCTCACGCAGGTTATGAGGCAGGAAGCGGACGAGGTAGCCGTCGATGCGATCGCGATTGAGGGGCAGCGCCACCAGCTCGCTGTATGAGAAATACGCTGCCCTGGCGTGTCCCTCGATGACCTCGTCCGGCACGGCGATCCCGAGGACGGATTCGGCGACGAGCAGGGCGTTGAGGTGGCGTCCCGGCACATGGGATTCCGAATGCGAGTCGTTGAAGGCCATGCGGGCTTCGGGCAGCACCGTCGCGGCGAAGAAGGGGTATCCGTGGTCGTCGCGGTCGAAGACTCGGCCCATCGTTTCGCATCCGAGGGCGATCGCGCCGCGGAGATCGGTCGTGTTGACGTCCGAAAGACGGCGCATGTGCCTATCCCCTTGTGTCGAGTACTGGTCCCACCATGTCTCTCGCCTAAGCGCCTGAGGTCGCGCACCCACGAAACCAGGCAGAAGCAGGGCAAGATCTCGTCGCCGGCAACCAGCGTTCAGCATCGTGTGTCCCCCACCGGGTCGCGAAGGTCGTCACGTTGTTTGCATGCCGAGGATAGTAGGGGCGCGATCGCGCCCCGTCAAGCCTTGCGGAGATATTGATCCAATATAGGCATAATTATCCACGAAATTGGAGAATCACTGGCCATCGATCGACCAATTGAGCATAAACATTCCTACATAGGATACTTGCCCGAAATGGAGCTGGTCGCTATACTTGGCCACCTGAAGGCCATGCGATGAACCTCCACCGGCTACTGCGGACCTGCGTCGCTGCAGACAGGACGATGCATTGACAGATGTGCCGAGAATTCACCGGACCGATCTCCTCGCCGAGGTTGCCGATCTCTACTACCTTCAGGACTGGACCCAATCGAAGCTTGCCCGGCACACGGGCCTGTCACAGTCACAGATCTCGCGCATGCTTCGCGAGGCCCGCGATCGGGGAATCGTCCAGATCCATGTGCATCGTCCGCTGCGCACCGCAACGAGCTACGAACGCCAGGTGGGCGAAGCCCTCGGGCTCGCCGACTGTCGGGTCCTGGCTATCGACCCGGCGCAGGGCGAGCCCGACCCGGACGCCACCAGCGCCCAGGTCGGGGCGCTGGCTGCCCAGTACCTCCAGGACCGGATCGCCGATCGCATGGTGATCGGGGTCGGCTGGGGCAGCATGGTCCGGGCGACGATCACCAGCGGCATCCTTCAGGGGAAACGCAACGTCACCGTTGTCCAGATCCAAGGTGGGGTGGGAGGAGCCTCCCAAGATGTCGATGGCGCCCGCCTCACGGCCGAGTTGGGGCGAACCCTGGGCGCGACCACGCACTACCTCAATGCTCCGATGATCGTCGCCGATCCCTCCATACGCATCGGCCTGATGCGGGACCCACACATCCGCCGCACCATCGAGCTCGGTCGCACGGCCGATGTGTCGATCGTGGGCATCGGCGCCATATCGCCGCAGTCGGGGCTCTACCGCGCCGGCTACCTCAATGACGACGACCTTGCCTACATCGAGCGGGCGGGAGCGGTGGGCGATGTCTGCGGTCACTACTTCCGCGAGGATGGCAGTTCCTGCCCGCTCGAGATCGACGACCGCATCCTTGGTCTCGCGCGCGAGGCGCTCCAGGCTATCCCCATCCGGGTCGGCGTCGCATACGGAACGAGCAAGGCCGCCAGCACGATCGGCGCGGCCCGCTCCCGCCTCATCAACATCCTAATCACCGACGAGCCAACCGCCCGCACCATGCTCGACCTTCTCGGCTCTCCGACGGGCACCGACTCGTGAGCGTCCTCGCCTTCGACATCGGCGCCAGCAGCGGACGCGCCTACGGAGCCTCCCTTGCTGGAGACCGACTGCACGTCGACGAGATCGCCCGGTTCCCGAACGGCCCGGTGCGCCGTGGCTCCAGCATCGCGTGGGACTATCCCGGATTGCTGAACCACATCATGGAGACCATCCGCACGGCGACGACGAGCGGCATCCGATACGACAGCCTCGGGATCGTCACCTGGGGGCTGGACTTCGGGATCGTCGATGCCGATGGTGGCCTTGTCGAACTCCCCCGTCACCATCGCGATCCTCGCAATATCACCGGAATGCGACGGGTGCTTGAGCGGATCGACCGGCGCGATCTCTTCGAGCAGTCGGGTATCCAGCACATGCGCTTCAACTCACTGTTCCACCTGGCCGAGATGGCGGCCGACCCGGCTCGGCCGCTGGATCGCGGCGTGGCCCTCCTCCAGATCCCCGACCTCCTCAATCATGCTCTGACCGGTATCCGGCAAAACGAATACACCAATGCCACGACCACACAGCTGATCGACATCCGGACTGGCGACTGGAACCTGTCCCTGTTTGACCGGATCGGGGTCCCCCGCCATCTCGTTCATCCGGTCACGCACGCACCGGCATCCATCGGCCCACTCCGCTCGCAACACGCGGCTGGCGAGATCGATGTCATCACCGTGGCCAGTCACGATACGGCGTCGGCCGTCATCGCCGCGCCGCTCACCCCGCGGACGGCGTTCCTGAGTTGCGGAACCTGGTCGCTGCTGGGAGCTGAGCTGGGCCACCCGATCCTCACTGACCGCGCTTTCGCCCTGAATGTGAGCAATGAGGGCGGTGTGGCGGGCACCACGAGGCTGCTCAAGAACATCATGGGGCTCTGGATCCTCGAGTCTTGCCGTCGGGCCTGGGATCTCTACCCGAGCGATCCCCATCACCTCATCGACGCCGCGCGGGAGGCCGTTGACATCCACGCCTATATCGATCCGGACGATCCAGCCTTCGAAGCGCCGGACTCGATGCCCGATGCGATCTGGAGTTCGCTCGCGGCATCCGGCCAGGAACTCCCCTCCACACGAGGCGAGATAGTGCGTGTCATCCTGCAAAGCCTTGCCCTGAAATACCGATACACCCTCGATCTCATCGAATCCGCAGTCGGGGAGCGGTTCGACGCCCTGCAGATCGTGGGGGGTGGGGCGAACAATGCACTGCTCTGCCAGTGGACGGCCAATGCCATCGGCCGGCCGGTGCTGGCTGGCCCGGTCGAGGCCACCATGCTCGGCAATGTCGCCATGCAACTCCTGCACCGGGGTGACGTCTCCTCGGTTCAGGAGTTCCGCGCCATCGTGCAGGCGACCTTCCCGCCCACCTGCTACGAGCCGCGCGATGGCGATGACTGGGATGCACGGTACGAACATTTCCAGACAGTCGCTGGCCGTGAACCAGCAGCGCACGTGACCGCGACGGTCGAGGAGTTCAGACCATGACCAGGCCGATGTCCCCGAAGCTCGCCGATCTCGCCCAGTATTCCGCCAATGTCGTTCGGTCAGGGCTTGCCGTTGGTCCCGGCGGGAACACCAGCGTGCGGGATGGCACTACCATGTGGATCTCGCCCAGTGGCCTGGCACTCGATGCCATCGCGAACGAGCAATGGGTCGCCCTCGACATCGCGACTGGCCAGCCCGTGCACGCACCGTTGCGCCCGTCATCCGAATACCTGATGCACCTTGGCATCTACCGGGAGCGTCCGGACGTGCACGCCATCGTCCACACCCATCCGACCTACACGATCGCGGTCGCCAGCACCGGATACGACACCATCCCGATCATGTTCCCCGATCATGTCGCCATCGCCGGGTGCCTTGCGGCGCTGGAATACATCACCCCCTGCACCCCGGAGCTTGCGGAAACGGTCTCTAGGGAACTGGCAGCACCGGCGGCACCTGGGCTCATCCTTCGGAATCATGGCCTCATCACCGTCGGCGCCACGATGCGTGAGGCCTGGAACCGCACCATCGTCACCGAGGAGGCGGCGCGAGTCTTCACCTTCGCGCGTCTCCTCGGAACGCCGCGCATCCTCACGGACGACGAGTGTGAGGCGATCCTGGCCCTCGACGCCGAACGCTACCGCCAACAACTCCTGCGGGTGGCAGACGCCAACGGATCGCACGACCTGCGATGACCCGATGCGCCTACCTGGGGATCGACCTTGGGACGCAGGGGGTCCGCGTCGTCGCCCTTGGTGGCGACGGTGAGTTGATCGCAACGTCAATGCGTCCCTTCGCAAACGTCACCGCACCCACGCAGGACCCGAGACGTTGGCTCGATCATGCCCTGTACGGCCTGGCGGAGGTCGCCGCAGCGTGTGCTGCGCAGGGTGCGTCGATCCGGTCACTCTCGTTCTCGGGGACGTCCGGCACCGTGGTTCCGCTCGACCGCAAGCACCAGCCAGTTGCAGAGGCCCTGATGTACCACGACACCCGGTCTCGTGAGGTTGCAGCCGCCATCTCCGAGCGTACTGGCGTGCGCATGAATGCCAGCTGGGGCTTGCCGAAGATTGCCTGGTTCCACGCCACCAAACCGGACCTCGGCGCCACCATCGCTGGGTGGCGTCATCCGAACGACCTGCTGCTCGGCGCGCTCACCGGGCGATGGGACATCACGGACGAGGGCAGCGCCCTGAAGACCGGGTACGACCTGGAAGCCCGGGCCTGGGTGGAGCCGGTGCTGGAAGCTGCGCGGGTGGATCGGGACCTCCTGCCCAAGGTCGTGCCGTCCGGCAGCGTCGTCGCATGGGGGATATCGTCAATCCCCGGAATGGGGAAGACCGCCGTCGTTAGCGGCTCCACGGACGGCGTCTGCTCGCATATCGCCTCCGGTGCCATGACACCGGGAGCCTGGAACACCACGCTCGGCACCACGATGGTCATCAAGGGCGTCAGCGAGGCGCCCATTCGCGACCCCGAACATCGCATCTACAACCACCGACACCCCGATGGGGGATGGATTCCCGGGGCAGCGAGCGCCACTGGAGCGGGCTGGATCACGTCACACTTCTCCGGGCACGGTCTCGACGAAATCACCACCTCGGCGGCCACACACATACCCACGACCATCCTTGCCTGGCCACTGCATACGCGGGGCGAGCGATTCCCATTCCCTGCTCCGGACGCTCATGGGTTCTTTCCGGACGATGCAGGCCCGAGCCTCGCATTCGCGGCAGGGCTGGAGGGGGTCGCCTTTCTCGAGCGCATGGCGTATACGCTCCTGGCGAGCCTGGGAGCGCAGTCGGTGGGGCCTGTGGGGACAACAGGTGGCGGATCAAGGAATACGCTCTGGACCCGCATCCGCAGTGCGGTGCTGGACCGACCGATCGTGCGCGTACGCCAAGCCGATGCCGCCGTAGGAGCGGCGATCCTCGGGGCGGCGAGCGTCGATTTCTCTTCGCTGGCAGAGGCGGGTAGGCAACTCATCATTCCTGACGGGATTGTCATCCCGGACCGTTCGCTCGTTGAAGCCTATCGGGAGCGATACGGCCTGTTCGTCGATCACCTGGTTGCGCGAGGGGATCTCGTAGACGGGAGCATTTGGCGATGACGATCCTTCATCTGGTCCGCCACGGGTCGACGCCGTGGACGGAAGACGGGAATCGTTATACGGGCAGCACCGATGTGCCGCTTTCCCCGACTGGCCGCGAAGAGGTGGAACGGACGGGTCGAGGAATGGCGACGCTCGCTGTCGATGCGGTCATGACGTCCCCGCTCCTTCGCGCGGCGGAGACGGCATCGACAATCGCTTGGTCTCACGGGCTGGAACCGGTAATGGAGCCGGGGTTGGCCGAGATCGACTTCGGGCAATGGGAAGGGCTCCGCAGGGCGGAGATCCTGCTTCACCACCCGCAGGCGTGGGAGACGTGGCGCCAGCGTCCGGAGGTGACCCGAGCCGGCACTACCGGGGAGACTGGGGCCGATGTCGTCGTGCGGGCACTGGCAGCACTTGATGGTATCGCGGCGACGTTCCCCGACGGTGAGGTGATCGCGGTGACGCACAACACGCTGATCCGCCTCGTGCTTGTCGCGATCCTGGGAGCCCCCCTCAAGAGCTATGGTTCGCTCGTGATCGAGCCTGGCAGTGTGACCCAGATCGAGTTGCTGCGTGACGCCGACCCGCGGATCATTGCGACCAATCGAGTACTGGTTCATAGTTGACTTCGTCAGGCGTTGACAACGACATCCGCCACAACCCGGCACCCGATTGTGACGTCACATTTCGTCACGAATGCATCCAAACATGGCCATATACGACCAGATTGCGCTGACTCGGTCTCGTCAGTATGGCGCATACGTACGCACCAAATCGCACTATTCGCCGCAAGGCCACATGGCGCTTCTGCAATCCTTTACCCGGCACCACGTTGACCTTACTCGAACCTACGCGCTGATAAAGCACGGTGTTGGGCAACGAATCAGCGGCACCGAGCACTTGTTCGGTGCCGTTTTCGTGTGCGGCGCTTCGGTGAGCCGCCGCCGTGATCTGTGCCACCAGAGCCTGTTGTTGGGTGTCTGGGGTCAGCAGATGCCCGTCGTCATCGATCCAGATCTGCGCGAAGTAGGCGCGGAGCAGTCGTCGTTTCACAGTGTCACTCGCCGCCGCGTAGAAGGCCCCCGTCCGCTCGAGCAGGTCGAGGTAGCGGAGCAGCGTGTCCGATTCCTGCTGGATCACCTCAGCCGTGGTCGACAACCGCTGTGTCAACGTCGCGCGCTGGACCTGGAGATTGCGGAGCCGGTCCTGCACCTTGCCCGTGGTGAGGGTCCCGTCGGCGGCGAGATCGAGCAGCCGCTCCTCCTTGCCGTCCAGCGCGGCAAGTTCCTTCTTGACCCGTGCGTGCGCCTCTCGTTCCACCTTGAGCCGTTGGTCGAGGTGCGCGGCCACCTGCGCTCGCATCGTCGCGATCACGTCTGGCGTCAGCTGGAGCCGCTCCACGGCGCGCAGAACCGCGTCTTCGACCAGAGCGGGACGGGGAGATACGGCAAGTCGCATTCATGGCGCTGTTTGCCCATGCAGAGGTAGTAGGCATACACCTCGCCGTAGCGATTGATGGCTTGGGTGTAGACCAATTGGCGGGTGCGCCCCTGGGTGTGGCAGCGTCCACAGTGCAGCATCCCGCGCAGAACGTGATTGTGGGTGATATCGCGCTGGGTGCGCTGCATCCGGGCATCGAGCACCTGTTGCACGCGTTCGAAGACCTCCGGCGTCACGAGCGCCTCGTGGCGACCCGGGTAGACCTGGCCCTTGTAGGTCACCATCCCTAGCAGGCTGCTGAAAAAGGGGTGATTTGCGGGCCGAGTGGGCGACCCGAGCGCATGTCGGGCCGACATCGCGATGAGTGCGGAGGATTGTGGGGGGTGATGGGGTTCAGGAGGGGATCGATCCGGGGGTGGTCGGTCAGGCTCCAGTCGGGAATAGCCGGCTGATCCGCAGCAGGGTGTACGCCGTGGCCGTCAGGTACGCGCTCATCTGTGTGCGGGCGATCCCCCGATACTGGGTCCGCCTGAGTCCCCCAATCGTCTTCATCCAGCCGAATCCCTCTTCGATCAGCTTGCGCTTGCGCTGGCTGATGGCGTACCCCGGACTGGTTGCCACGTCGTCGGAGACCGCACTCGTGCGGCGTGCTTTGGGCGTGTCATAGGCGTTCTGCATGATGTGGGGCTGGATGCCGCGCTCCGTGAGGGCGGCCACGAACCCGTGGGTGTCGTAGCCCTTGTCGGCACCGACGGATACGGGCAGCCTACCGCGATCCCGCATTCGGTCGACCATCGCGAGGGCGGCATCCCGCTCTGCCGTGCCAGTGGCAGCGGTCACCGTGATGTCGACCAGCAGTCCGTGTCGGTTTTCCATCAGGGTGTGCCCGAGAAAGGTGAGTCGGGATGCTTGCTGCCCCTTCCCTTTGCGGTAGAGTCGGGCCTCCGGATCGGTCGTGTTCGCATGGGTCGCGTTGGTGCGACGCTCGTTCCGGAATGAGACCTCCGGGTTACCCGGATCGTCCGGTGGTGGCATGGGATCACCATCGCGCTTCCGGACGCTTTTCATGCTCGCCGCGGCATCAATCATGGTGCCATCCACACTGAAATGGTCCGTACTGAGCAGGTGCTCCCGGTCGGCTTCCGCGACGACCGCATCGAAGACGATCCGGGCGACGTCATGGGTCAGGAGCCGCTCCCGGTTCTTGCTGAAGGTGCTCGCATCGAACCCCGGTTCGATCAGGTCCAGGTCGAGGAACCAGCGGTAAAGCAGGTTGTACTCCAGTTCCTCGCAGAAGGCCCGCTCGGATCGCACCGTGTAGAGCGCCATCAGCACCCCTGCCTTGAGCAACCGCTCGGGCGGGATCGAGGGACGGCCGCCCTCAGCGTACATGGCATCGAAAGTCGGACTCATGGACGCGAGGACGCGGTCGGCGATGGTCTTGATGCGCCGGAGGGGATGATTCGCAGGAATGCGCTCCTCAACATCGACCAAGGCCAGCATCGACCGCTGTCCCGATTCTCTTCCTCGCGCCATGCAGCCTCCCCGTGAAACACCCGACCGTGCCTGGATGCAGTATCGCAGGCACGGTCGAGTCGCGGGATGAGTTTTTCAGCAGCCTGCTAGGTGTGGGGTTTCAATAGGTTGTTGTGATGAGGGTTGTTCATCCGGTTCGGATCATGGACGCTGGGGATGTCTAACGTCTTCAGCGAGCCCGGAGGGAACCGGATGAACGTTCATAAGGGTGCCAGAACGACGCCGTGGAGTCGAGCGCTGATCGTGCAGCGCCTTCGTGAGGAGGGGAAGTCGGTAAAGGAGGTGGCAGCCGCCTTCGGGGTCTCAGAGACGACGGTCCGCAAGTGGTTGCATCGCGCCGATGAGCCGGTCCTGCCCGGCGTCGACCCCTTCGCCGATCGTTCGTCCCGTCCTCACCAGGTGCGGACGCCAACGGCCACCGAGACGGTCGCGGCGATCGGGGCAGGGCGACGAGACCACCAGAGCGGGAAACAGCTGGCCGCGGTCCACGGGTGTTCCCGGGCCACGGTGAGTCGGTATCTCCGGCGGGCGGGCTTGTCCCGCGCCAGGGATCTGGAGCCGGTGCTGCCCACCAATCGCTACGAGCTGGCGGAACCCGGGGCGCTGATCCACTTCGACACCAAGAAGCTCGGCCGCTTCGATCGGGTTGGACATCGCATCACTGGGGATCGGACGCGGCAGAGTCGTGGCATCGGCTGGGAGGCGGTGCATGTGGCGATCGACGATCACTCCCGGGTTGCCCAGGTGCAGGTTCTGGCCGATGAGCGCAGTGAGGCGGCCGTCCAGATGCTGCGAGACACCGTGGGCTGGTATCGGGAGCAGGGGATCACGGTGGCCGCGATCATGACCGACAACGGCTCCTGGTATCGTTCCCACGCCTTTCGGACGGCCTGTGCGGAGCTCGGCCTCCAGCATCGGCGGACCCGACCCTACACGCCCCGGACCAACGGCAAAGCCGAGCGATTCATCCAGACGGCCCTTCGGGAGTGGGCGTATGCCACGGCCTACGAAACCTCGGATGAACGGATTCAGGCCCTGCCCGGCTGGCTCGAGACGTACAACACCACCCGACCCCACACCGGCATCGGAGGCATCCCACCCATGGATCGCATCGCCGCATTCCACAACAACCTATTGCACTCAACATCTAGGGAGCCCAACGAGATCATACCTGCCATCGTTGAGCGGTCTGTAAAGTCCTCCGTGCGGATCACTCTTGATGAAATGACACTTGCGAAGAACTCGGCCATCACCACGCTTCAACCAAGCCTCCATGAGCCAGGCTGACTATGCGGAGCCGGTGATTCTGCAATGTCGCATACCATCACCGAAGACCACACATGGTGTACGGCGACGGATCATGTGAAGCCAATGCTGCCGACGTCCACCAATCCCTGATTCCCGCCACATTCGTCACCAGCCCGCGAACTCGGCAACCTCTGCTGCATCGACACGCCCATGAATGGTGTCGTCCAGTGCCTGCACGAGGATCGCCACACCGTGATCAATCTCCCCGTCCGTGACGATCAGCGGCGGCGTCAGCTCCAGGACGTTCGACCAGTTCCCGGCGTAATAGAGGATCAGTCCCAGCTCCCAGGCACGGTAGACCATCGCGGCCGCCAGCGGCTGGTTCGGCTCACCGTTTTTCGTGACGAGCTCCACCCCCTGGATAAGCCCACGCCCACGCACAGCAGCGACTTCCCGCACGTTCGCGAAGGCCGTCCGCAACGCATGCTGGAGATATGCGCCCCGTTCCGCCGCCGCCTCGGCCAGCCCCTCTTCCACAATCGCATCGACGGCCGCAAGACCAGCCGCACAACACGTGGCGCTACCAACCGTGGTAAAGAGCGCGGTCCCCGTCCCCGCATCAAGGATCTCCCGCCGCCCGACAAGTGCGGAAAGCGGCAGCCCACCACCGAGTGCCTTGCCGAGGATGACAAGGTCGGCCTCGATGTCGCTGTGCTCGTAGGAGAAGAAGCGCCCGGTCCGTCCGAGACCGACCTTCACGTCATCGACCACAAGCCAGATGCCGTGACGATCGCAGAGCGAACGGAGACGCGGCAAGAAGTCGTCCGGCGGCACGATATCCCCGCCATCGCTCTGCACCGACTCGACGAAGATGGCAGCGATATCCTCCGGCGGGCAGATCGTGGCGAAGAGGTAGCTCTCGAGATAGGCGAAGAGTTGGTCGAGCGTCTGGCCCGGTTCGCCACCGAAGGGGTTCCTCACCGGATTCGGGTATGGCAACTTTGTGACATGCCCACTGCCGAGATGACCGGCGAAGGCAGGATGCCCCGAGAGGGTCTGGCCACTATCGGTCATACCGTGCCAGCTACCAATGAAGGAGATGACCCGCTTCCGGCCGCTTGCCGCCAGCACGAGGCGGTGCGCAGCCTCACTGGCATCGGATCCGGAATGACCAAACCAGACTTTCTTCGCGAAACCGCCCGGCATCAGGTCCACGAGACGCTGGGCAAGATCAAGTGCCGGCTCGTTCAATCCAGAGATCAGCCCGGCGAAGGTCGTTCGAGAAACCTGTTCCTGGATCGCTTCCACCACGCGGGGATGACTGTACCCGAGGCTTGCAACAGCCCACCCCGCCCCAAAATCGAGCCACGACCGGCCATCGGCATCGAAGAGCGTGCAGCCTTCACCCCGCACGATCGTCATCGGGTTGTAGCGAATCTTGAGCGCATCGGCGATCAACGCAGCATCACGAGAAGACAGGGAAGCATCGGTCACGGCGAGCCCCTTTACGGATGTACGAACCTTCATGCGATGTTTGGAGTTCCTATATCATCCTGAGCATAGCGAAGGACCCCGTGCGAAGCGATCCACTTTCCGGCACAGCCGGACCCCGATGTTGGCAGGACCGCCGCCGCGATCTCCGCGTGGGTTGACGAAGAGGCGTGACGAACGCTTGTCACTCGGATATCGATCTTCGGTCGATTGTGCGACCACTTCGCATGGGGGTCTTGACCGTCGCTCAACATGACATGATATCCAGAGTGTTCTCGAACTCAGGTCAGGCCGAGATCGGACAGACGTGGCAAGGTGTTACGCTCGCCATGCATCGCATCCTCAATGGCGCGGGCCAGCCGCTGAATCCCGATCCGGATACGTTCCGGGTCATTACTGGTGAATGTCAGACGCACGCCGGTATCAGGATCGCCCTGCGCGAAGAAGGCTCCTCCCCGCGCAACCAACACCCCATTGGCGGCGGCGCGCACCGCGACCTCCTGCGCAGAAACGCCGGACGGCATCGTCAACCAGAGATGAAAGCCCGATACGGGATGCGTCCAGGTCACGCCAGACGGCATCTCCCGCTGCATGGCATCCAGCATCGCGTCTCGCCGCTCCCCATAAATGGTGCGGTAGCGCTGGAGATCGCGTGAGAACGACGAGCGATTCACGTAAGCGAGGAACGCAGACTGGATGATGGTGGAGGTATATCGATCGGAGATGAGCTTCGCGTGCTTCAGGGCATCAAGAACGAGTCCCTCGGCGACGATTGCACCGATCCGGAGCGCGGGCAACGTGATCTTGGAAAAGCTCTTCGCGTAGATCACATGACCGTAGGAATCGAAACTCTTGATCGCCGGCGGGGCAACCCCTTCATAGGTCATCTCGCTGGCGTGGTCGTCCTCCAGAATGATGATGCCATGCTTGCGTGCGGCCGCCAACAGTTGCCTGCGGCGGCTGGAAGGCATCGTAATGCCCGTTGGCACCTGGCCGGTGGGAACGGTCAACACCAGCTTGGGCCGGAACCGCTCGATCAGGTCCTCCGCCGAGTCGATCCAAGTCCCCTCGTCGTTGACGGCGACATCAATGCACCGCACGTCCAGCGAATCGAGGATGCTGAGCGCGAAGAGATACATTGGGCGTTCGACCAGCACCGTGTCGTCCGGCTCCAGCAACGTCTGGGCAACCAGGCTGAGCGCCTGCTGGCCACCACTAGTGACAATCACGTTGTCCGCCGAGGTTTCGATCCCAGTCCCGGTCAGGTATTGGGCAATCCATTCGCGCGTCGGCAATTCACCCTCTGCCGCCCAACCGCCAATCATCTCGGACTGGACGTCGCTCAGCAGGCCTTTCCACGCAGCCTGCAGCGAATGGGTGGGAAGGACATCGGACGTTTCGCCGCCGCTGGCCAGGACGATCATGTCGCTGGAAAGTTGTGACGAACGGAGAAGCGGCTGGACGATCTGGCTAGCCCGGGTCGAGGCCGGCTTGCGGAGCAGGGCGTTCTGCCAGGAGAGATCGACGGCTCCAAAGCCATTCCCCTCATTGCCATTGATCCGGGCCACGGCTCGCTCCGCCGCGTCGGAAACAACGAAGGTGCCCTTTCCCTGAACCGTCTGCACCCGGCCGGCACTGGTGAGCTGGCGGATCGCCCGCGACACCGTGAAGGTGCTCATCGAGAACTCGCTCGCCAGTTCACGGACGGACGGGATCCGCTCGCCACGTTCCCATTCACCCCGATCGATACGGGCGATCAGATCTTCGGCCAGATCAAGATGCAGCGGCTTCGACATCGATGCTCTTCCTCCGCCTGTAGGCGAAGCGCAATATACGAGGGCGGTTGCATTGGACTGATTGGTCAATACGCCATAGCACTGTCAGCGACTGGCCCGTTGACAGTCTAGCAGGGCGCACCTATGCTGCAACACAGTTGAGACAGAATCCACACAAACTCAAAGAAAGGGCGACACAGTCAATACACTGTGCAAAATGCACAGCTTTTCCAGTGCAGATAGTGGCCGTTCGTGCTCTCGAGGAGAATCTCCGCATGAACCTGGATGGCATCTCCGTCATCGATACCCACGCACACCCGTTCCCACCGGATCAGGGTCCTATTCCGTGGGAACGGCTGCGCGATGCGATCGCCGTCGACCTTCGCGCCGAGACCACCGCGGACAACGACTCGATGCTCCTCGCGCGAATGGTCCTTCGCCGCCTTGGAAAGCTCCTCGACGTCGCCCCGACACCGTCCGCAGTGATGGCCGCACGGAATGCGATTGCTGCTGACCCCTCCGCATGGAACAAGATGCTGTTCGAGGACGCGGGTGTGCAGGCCGTGCTGGTCGATCCCGGTTATCCGTCATCGCCGACTATCGAAGCCGCCGATTTCGGCGCCGTATTGCCCTGCCCGGTGTACGACGGCTACCGGATTGAGCGGTTCGCGAAGGGATCATCCTGGGCTGAGCCATATGACTACGACGCCTACGCCTCCTTCGCCGACCTCATCGCGGACTTCCGGGCCAAGCTGGACGAGGAAGCCGCCAAGCCGAACCTGGTCTTTTACAAGTCGATCATCGCCTATCGCACCGGCCTGGCGCTGACGACGCCCACCGAAGCCGAGGCACTGCAAGCCTGGAAGGAGCGCCCGGGCTATCGCACTCCGGGGGAGAAACTGCTCCGAGACTTCCTCTTCCGGGAGACGGCGCTGAAGGCGCTGGAGCACGACCTCGCCTTCCAGGTCCACACGGGCCATACATCCGACTTTCAGCCGTGGGGGAAGGCCAATCCGATCGAGATGACGCATTTTCTGAACAGCCCCCAGATGGACGAGGTCCGCTTCGTCCTCGTCCACGGAGGGTATCCGTTCAATACGGAGGCCGGCTACATCACCGGCGTCTATCCCAATGTCTTCCTCGACTTTTCCCTGATGATTCCCTGGTCTTCCATCGGCATCGCCGACCGCATCTGGCAGACACTGGAGAGCGCCCCGACAACGAAGCTGATGTATGGCTCGGACGGGATCATGGTGCCGGAACTCTTCTGGATCAGCGCCCACAATGCACGCCGCGCTCTCGGCACAGTCCTTGACAGACTGATCGCGGACGACATCGCCGACGAGGCCGACACCCTCGAGATCGCGCACGACATCCTGCATCGCACCGCCAGCCGGGTCTACGGCGTGAAGGACGGCATCGAGGCGTAGGACACGCCTGCCGGAGAAAAGGACCAGCCCCTGTCATACATGCGCGAATGAACGATGGCGTTCGGCGCGTCCGGGTCCCAATCGAAGATCGTTGCAACGACGACCACCAAAGACGAGGACTGCCCAGATGACCGCATTCGATCTCCCCGCCGCCTCTCCGGTCCGCATGCTGCAAGCGCGCACCGACCGTCGTTCGCTGATTGGCAGCACTGCCCTGGCTGGAGCCGCCGCAGTGCTCGCAGGCTCCGCGCTCTCGCCGCTC
Organism: Thermomicrobiales bacterium; assembly: GCA_049840815.1. Taxonomy (GTDB): domain Bacteria; phylum Chloroflexota; class Chloroflexia; order Thermomicrobiales; family UBA6265; genus JASGDN01. The sequence goes on from JASGJI010000004.1 coordinate 309,453, forward strand.
GCCGCCGCACAGGACAGCAGTGGCACGCTGATTGTCGACCTCGGCAGCGAACCGGAAAATCTCGACATCCAGCAAGGCCTGGCCGCAACGACGAGCCTCCTCACGACGCAGATCTTCGAATCACTCCTGCGCGTGAAGCCAGGCACGCTCGATGTCGAGCCGTGGCTCGCCGAGTCCTACGAAAGCTCCGAGGATGGCCTGACCTGGACCTTCAAGCTCCGTCAGGGCGTGACCTTCCACGACGGCACACCATTCGACGCCGACGCCGTGAAGTTCAACTACGACCGCCAGTTCGACGAGACCAACGAGTACTACAAACTCGGCCAATGGTCGAACGGCGGGTACTTCGACTTCATCAAGACGGTGACCGTAAAGGACCCGGCCACAGTCGAGATTGCCCTCAGCAGTACATTCAACAAGTTCGAATACCGCATGACCGGCTTCTCGATCGTCTCCCCGACCGCTGTCGAAAAGTACAAGGAGACGTTCCCTGAGAACCCGGTTGGCACCGGCCCGTACGCATTCCAGCAGTGGGACAAGGGCCAGCAAGTCGTGCTCGCGCCGAACGAAAGCTACTGGGGCGTGGCCCCGACGCTCGACCAGGTGGTGTTCAAGGCAATCGCAGAGGCCGGAGCCCGCGCGGCGGCACTGCTGAGCGGCGAGACGATGATCGCAGTCGAGATCACACCGGAGATCATGCAGCAGCTCGCGACGAACGACGCCTTCGAGATCGTCACTGGCCCGACTGGCGCGCTCTGGTTCCTGGCAATGAATGTCGAGAACGAGCACTTCAAGGATGTTCGCGTCCGGCAGGCGGCGAACTTCGCAGTGGACAAGGAGACGTTGGTCTCCGCCGTGCTCAACGGGACCGCCGACATCGCTCAAGGCCCGCTCTCCCCTGCCTTCACCGACTATAACCCCGCCGTCGAAGGCCTGTTCTCCTACGATCCGGACAAGGCAAAGGCTCTGCTGGCCGAGGCCGGCTGGGACTCCTCGACCGAAGTCACCTTCTACTGCTCGATCGGCGGCTCCGGCATGCTCTCGCCGGAGGAGATGGCAACCGTCATCCAGGACAACCTCCGTGCGGTGGGACTGAACGCCAAGATCGTGACCCAGGATTTCGTGACATGGATGGACACCATCCGCGATCCGCAGAACGACCTCACCGTGATGTCATGGAACATCGCGCCGGTGGAGCCGGATGCCATGTTCAACGGCATCCTCTCGAAGGCATCGCTGCCCCCAGGCTTCAACACCAGCTATTGGGTGAATGACGAGGTCGAGCAGTTGCTGCCGGTCGGCCGCACATCGATCGATGCAGATGAGGCCAAGCAGGCGTACTTCCGCATCCAGGAGATCGTGATGGAAGAGGTGCCCATTATCCCGGTCTGCCATCGACAGCAGCTCTTCGGCGTGTCGAAGTACGTCCAGAACTTCGCCGCCGTTCCCAGCATGGACCTCATTCTCGAAGGGGTAACGGTCTCCAGCTAGTCCATCGTGAGGCTCGATGTAACCGATCCATCAGCCGCCGACAGGAGAACGTTCATGCCAAGGAACACGAATCCAGCCGGAACCATGCTCGATCGCCGTGATGTCGTAAAAGGGACGGCTCTCGGTGCCGGGGCGCTCGCCGCTGCCGGACTGCCAGGATTGATTCCAGGCACCGCCGCACAGGACGCAACGCCATCCGACCGCGTGATCGAGGAAGGCTCGGGCGGCACGCTGGTCGTCGACATCAACCTCGATCCGGAGACGCTGGACACGCACCAGGTCCTGACATCCGCAACTGGCAACGTCACGAGCCAGATATTCGAAGGGCTCGTGAGGGCGAAACCAGGGACGGTCGAAGTCGAGCCGGCGCTGGCGACCTCATGGGAGCAAGCTAAAGACGGCCTGTCGTGGACATTCAAGCTCCGCGAAGGAGTTACGTTTCACGATGGGACACCATTCAACGCAGCGGCCGTGAAGTTTGCCTACGATCGGCAGTTCGACGAGACCAACGAGTTCTATCCGCTCGGGCAATGGGTCCTGCCGGCGTCGTTCGACTTTCTCGCTGGAACCGAGGTAGTCGACGACTACACGGTGAAGTTCACGCTCTCCAAGACCTTCAACAAATTCCTTTTCCGCATTGGCGATCTCACCATCGTCTCCCCGGATGCCGTAGCCCAGTACAAGGAGACCTTCGGCGAGAATCCGGTCGGGACCGGCCCCTACACATTCCAGCAGTGGGACAAGGGCCAGCAGGTCGTGCTCGCGAAGAACGAGGCATGGTGGGGCGGAACGCCGACACTCGATCAGGTGGTCTTCCGCGGCATCATCGAACCGGGTGCGCGGACCGCTGCCCTGGTCGCTGGTGATGTGCAGGTCGCCGTGCAGATCTCGGCGGAGATGGTGCAGCAGCTTCAGGGGAACGATGCCTACAGCGTCGTCTCGGGACCAACGGGTTCGCTCTGGTTCCTGGCGATGAATGTGGAGTTCCCGGCCTTCAGCGACCTGAAGGTCCGCCAGGCTATGAACTACGCGATCGACAAGGAAACGCTCGTCTCCGCCGTCCTGACCGACACGGCGGATATCGCCTTCGGCCCGCTCTCACCCGCCTTCGCCGTCTATAACCCGAAAGTCGAGGAGTTCTTCACCTACGACCCTGATAAGGCGAAGGCGCTGCTGGCCGAGGCTGGCTACCAGGACAACGAGATCATCTTCCGGGTGCCAATCGGCGACCCGAACATGCTCGCTGCCGAAGAGATGGGCACCGTCATCCAGGACAACCTGCGCGCGGTGGGCATCACCACCACGATCCAGTCCGCCGAGGCGGTCGCCTGGATGGACGAGATCCGTTCACCAGACAACCAGCTTACCGAGATGTCGTGGAACATCGCCCCGATTCTCCCGGACGACATGTTCAACGGCATTCTCTCGAAGGCGTCGCTGCCGCCGGGCTTCAACACCAGCTACTGGGTGGACGACGAATACGAGGAGTTGCTGGCGATCGGGCGCACATCGCTCGACGAAGAGGAAGTCGCCAACGCCTACATGCGGATGCAGGAGATCGTGATGGAACAGGCCCCGATCGTCCCGGTCTGCCACAAGCGGTCGCTATACGGAGTCTCGAAGACGGTCCACAATTTCTTCGCGGAACCGAGCGGCGGTTTCTACCTCTTCAACGTCTGGGTCGGATAACCCTGTGAAGCGGTGTGCAGGATGTGCGATCCCGCACACCGCCCTGGCTGGTGCCGGTCTGGCTGAGGATGCTGTATGACACGATACATCCTGAGACGCATCGTCCAGATGATTCCCGTCCTGATCCTGACGACCGTCTTCGTCTTCTCGATGCTTCACCTCGCACCGGGCGATCCGATCTCGCTGATCCTGAACGCCAAGAACCGGCCCTATACACAGGAAGATTTCGACCGAGTCGCCCACCAACTCGGGATGGACAAGTCGCTGCCGATGCAATACCTGACCTGGATCGGCAACATCCTGCAAGGCGATTTCGGGACCTCCATCTTCATGCGCCGGCCGATCGGTCCGATCCTGCTGGAACGCATGGAGGCGACCGCCGTGCTCGCGCTCGGTGCGCTGATCTTCGCGCTGCCGATCGGGATCGGCGGCGGCATCCTCTCGGCGATCTGGCGCGGCTCGATCTGGGACAAATTGATCAATGCCGTGATTGTGGCCGGTATCGCCTTCCCCACCTTTGCGCTCGGCCTCTTCCTTATCGTGCTGTTCGGCGTGGAATGGAAGATCTTGCCAGTGGGCGGCATGACGTCGTTCGGCGATGGGAGCCTGCTCGACCGGGTGCAACACCTGATCCTGCCAGCAATCAGTCTTGGCGTGGGTCCGGCGGCTATCATCGCCCGGCTCACGCGGTCCTCGATGCTGGAAGTCCTGAGCCAGGACTACATCCGGACCGCCCGCGCCAAGGGCTTGGCGTCCGGCGTGGTCGTCCGACGGCATGCCTTCCGGAACGTGCTGGTACCGGTCCTCACCGTGATCGGTCTCCAGGTCGGGTTCCTGCTCGGAGGCGCGGTGCTGGTGGAGATCGTCTTCTCCTGGCCGGGAATGGGGGAACTCATCGTGAATGGCATCCAGCAGCGCGATTTTCCGGTAGTACAGGCGGGCGTGCTGGTCATCGCGGTGGTGTTCATCCTGATCAACCTGCTGGTGGACGTCATCTACGCTGTCGTCGATCCGCGAGTGCGCTATGCCTGATCGCACCACTCGCTGTTCGACCGAACCCAGCCCGAGGAGACCGGAATGACCGATGCCACCGTGACCGTCGGAGTCGGCGGCTCGCCCCTGGCACTGGCCGCCGCGAGCGATGTGCCCAGCCGCGGTGCACGCAACCGCACCTGGTATCGCCGCCTGATGCGCGACAAGGTCGCGATGATGGCGCTCGCTGTGCTGCTGCTCTTCGTCATCCTTGCGCTCTTGGCGCCGATACTGCCGCTCGCCGATCCGATCAAGACCGACCCCCGCATGAAGGCCTCCCCGCTCGGCACGGCGGGGCACATCCTTGGCACCGACCAGGTCGGCCGCGACATCCTCTCACGCATCATCTGGGGCGCCCGCACGACGCTGATGCTGGGCGTGGTCGCGGCGGCGGTCTCGACTGTCCTCGGACTCATCTTCGGGTTGCTCGCAGGCTATTTCGGGGGCTGGGTGGACACGATCATCATGCGGATCGTGGATGTGATGCTGGCGTTCCCGTCGCTGCTCTTCGCCATCGTCGTCGTGGCGATCCTGGGACCGAGCCTGCGCAATGCTCTGCTCGCAATCGCGTTGCTCGGCGTGCCGTTCTACATCCGACTGGTCCGCGCCGAGGTACTGACGCTGCGATCGTCCGACTTCGTAACCGCCGCGCGGACGATCGGCGCACCGAGCAGTTCTATCCTGCGCCGTCACCTGCTGCCGAACATCATCGCGCCAATCATCGTTACCTCCAGCATTCACATCGGTGGCCTGATCCTGGAGGCAGGCGGCCTCAGCTTCCTCGGTCTCGGCGCGCAGCCACCCTCGCCAGAGTGGGGCGCGATGGTGGCAAGCGGTCGCAACCAGTTGCTATTGGCACCGCACGTCGTGCTCGTGCCATCGGCAGCAATCTTCATCGTCGTGCTCGCCTTCAATCTGCTCGGCGATGGCCTGCGCGATGCCCTCGATCCGAAATCGCATTGACGAGAGATCGGCAAACCACGTCAGATTCGCCCTACAAATCCACATATGTTCTGAAAGGACCCATCGCCTTATGGTCTCCATTGATCCCACGCCCACATCCGTGCTCCCGAAAGCCCTCGTCACCCGCGTCCTGGAGACGATCGACGCCCAACGCGACGACCTGATCGCCATCGTCCAACGCCTCGTGCAGATTCCGTCCGAGAATCCGAAGCTGACCGGCGTCGCCGATGGCGGCGAGGCGGCAGTGCAGGACTACATCGAGACGATCCTCGACGAGATCGGCGCCACGAAGGATCGCTGGGACGCCGAACCAGGGCGCCCGGATCTCGTTGGCGCCGTCAAGGGAACGGGCGACGGACGATCGCTCGCCATCAACGGACACATTGATGTCGTTCCAACCGGAAACCACACCGACTGGGCTCGCGACCCCTACGGCGGCGAGGTCGAAGATGGCAAGATCTGGGGGCGAGGCTCCAACGACATGAAGGGCGGCGTTGGCGCCATGCTCTTCGCTATGCTCGTACTGAAACGGCTCGGCATCCGCCTCAAGGGCGACCTCTTCCTGGAATCGGTGATCGACGAGGAGACGGGCGGCCCTGGAACACGGTCCACGATCGAGCGAGGCTATCGACCGGACTTCGCCCTGGTTGTCGAACCGACCGCCGACGCCACGATCATGCCAGTCGAGGGTGGCCTCGAGTGGCTGCGGGTGACGGTCACCGGCGTCTCCGGCCACTCTGCCTGGCGGTACAAGAGCGTCCACGCTGGCGGACAAGGCACGGCCGTAAGCGCGCTCGACAAGGGCATGAAGATCGTCAACGCGGTGGCAGAACTGGAGCGAATGTGGGCGAACCGGAAGGTGCATCCGCTCATGCCGTTCGGCATCACGACGATCAATGTCGGCGCGATGGCAACGGGGTCCGGCGGCGGCGCGAACGGCCTCCCGAATGTGATGACCAATGTTTCCTCGCTCCCGGACTACTGTGCGATCGACCTCAGCCTGAAATACCTGCCATCGGAGCGTGGTGAAGATGTGCGGGAGGCATTCGAGCAATACATCCACGACGTGTGCCAGACGGATTGGTGGCTGAAAGATCATCCCCCTACGATCGAATGGGGCCTCCATGGCGTCTCCTTCCCACCAGCAGACACCCCAATCACCCATCCGGCCATCGAGACGCTAGCCGAGAGCATTCGTCTTACCGGACGCGAACCACGTACCGCCGGGTTCATCGCCGTCAGCGACATTGCCTGGTTCGGCGGTGAAGGCATCCCCTCCGCGCTCTGCGGACCAGGCGAAGGGGGTGGCTCGCATGGCCTTGACGAATGGGTCGGGATCGACGCGGTCGTCAATTGCGCCAAGACAACCGCGCTATTCGCCATGGCCTGGTGCGGAGTCGCAGAGGAAGGAGTCCTTGATGCCTGAGACCACGTTCGCTCTGGATGCCTCCGCCATCGACCTGCCGCCGGACCTCGTCGAGCGGGTCACCGCCGCCATTGACGCCAGGCAGAACGACCTGGTCGCCCTGCTACAGGAACTGGTTCGCATTCCGTCCGAAAATCCGAAGCTGATTGACAGCTCGCCCAGCGGCGAAGCAAACGTGCAGGACCGCGTGGCCGCCGAGCTGGAGGCGATCGGCGCGGAGATCGATCGCTGGGATGCCCTGCCACGGCGCCCGGATCAGGTCGGCGTCGTGAGGGGCGCGGGGAATGGCCGTTCGCTTGCCCTCAACGCTCACATAGACACCGTTCCGGCGGGCGATGCCAGCGAATGGAGCCATCCGCCATTCGCCGCCGAGATTGCCGACGGCATGCTCTGGGGACGTGGCGCGATGGACCCGAAGGGCGGACTCGCGGCCAATCTCTTCGTCGCGCGAATCCTGCACGATCTCGGGCTTCACCTGAACGGAGACCTCTTCATCGAAGCCGTGATCGACGAGGAGACGGGGGGACCCGGCACGAAATCGACTGTCGAACGCGGCTATCGGCCGGACTTTGCGGTCGTCGTGGATGCGGGCGAACCGATCGAGCACATCATCACCACCCAGGGCGGCCTCGAATGGCTTCGCGTGACGGTCAGCGGCATCGCGGGACACTCTGCGGCACGCTACCTCAGCGTTCACGCGGGAGGACAGGGGCACGCGGTGAGCGCCTTCGACAAGGGCGTGAAGATCGTCAATGCCGTGGCAGAACTCGAACGGATGTGGGGCAATCGAAAATACCATCCGATGATGCCGAAGGGCATCACGACGATCAACGTCGGCGCGATGACGGCAGGCTCCGGCGGTGGAGCGGATGGGATGCCGGCCATCATGAATTCGGTCTCCGCACTGCCCGACTATTGCGCGATCGACCTCAGCCTGAAGTATCTTCCCGACGAGAATGCGGAGACGGTGAAGGCCGAGTTCGAAGAATACCTGCATCATATCTGCCAGGCGGACTGGTGGTTGAAGGACCATCCGCCGACGATCGAGTGGGGATTGCACGGCGTCTCGTTTCCGCCATGCCACGTTCCGGGCGATCATCCCGCCGTGACGATGCTCGCGGACACGGTACGCGGCATGGGACGCACCCCTGAATTGCGCTCGGCGGCGGCCGTGGGTGACATCGCGTGGTACGCCGAAGCCGGGATTCCGGCAGTCTTCTTCGGGCCGGCGGAGGTCTTCAATGCCCACGGTTCGGACGAGCACATCGAGATCGCCAGCCTGGTGGAAGGCGTGAAGGCAATCGCGCTCTTCACACTTGCCTGGTGTGGCGTCGCGGATGCCTGACCGCAGCCTGTATCAGCGGAGGACAATTCCTTGAGTTCCGACAGCGACCGGACACCCCCGACCGACGCCGATTCCCTGCTCACCCGCCTGGAAGCCGACGACATCGATCGCCTCTGGGTGACCTACCATGACTACAGCGGGCGGGCACAGGGAAAGATCATCCCCCGGGTCTCCATGCGCAGCGCGATTCGCAATGGCGTGGTCTTCGCGAAGGCGAACCTGGATTTCGATCACCACGACCATCAGGCGGAAGGCGCCAGCTACCTCGCGGATTCCGGCGACTTCCTCGCCGTTCCTGATCCGGCCAGCTACGCGATCCTCCCGCAATACGCGAACACAGCCCGAGTCCATACATTCATGCGGGATGACGACGGGTCGCCGTGGGGCGGTTGCCCGCGTACTCGCCTCATCGAATTAATCCGAACGGTGAAAGCCGAGGGGTATTCCATCGCAGCGGCGCTCGAACCGGAGTTCTATCTCGTCACCCGCGACGAGCGTGGCGATCTTCACCCGGTCAGCACGACGCCCATGTTCTCCACTGCCGGCATGGCCGCCGAGGAACCCTTCCTCCGTCGTGTGCTCGACCTGTTGGAGGGCATGGGCGTGGAGGTCCCACAGATCGGGAAGGAATATAGCCTCGGGCAGTACGAACTCTCCACCGCCCACGGCGATCCGATCGCCGCGATCGACTCCTACTACGCGGTTCGCGATGCCGTCCGAGATGCGGCCAGCGAATTCGGCTATGAGGCAACATTCATGCCGAAGCCGTACGCCGACTGGTCCGGCAACAGCCTGCACGTCCACCTGAGCATCTGGGACGCCGCAGGCACGACCGATCTCACCCCTGACCCGACAGACAACGTCTCGATCTCGACCGTCGGGCGCCAGTTTGCGGCTGGCCTACTGGCGCACGTCGACGCGCTGACCGGGCTCGGCTCACCGACCGTGAATAGCTACAAACGCCTGCAGCCGGGCACCTGGGCGCCCGCGAACACCTATTGGGGATACGGCAATCGGTCCGGGGTGATCCGGATTCCCGGCTACGGCAAGCGACGCCATCTCGAATACCGCGCCAGCGACAATGCGGCGCAACCGGAAATGCTGCTTACGGGCCTGATCGCCGCAGGAATGGATGGTATTCGCAAAAGCCTCGATCCAGGTGATCCCTTCAAGGGCGACATCGGGCACATGTCCGCCGAGGCGATCGCGGCGACGAACGTCGGCTATCTTCCGCGCACGCTGGGCGCGGCACTTGATGCCCTGGAAGCGGACGAGGTGATCGCAGGTGCGCTCGGTGCGACGGCGCTGGAACACGCATTGATGGTGCGCCGGCATGAACTGGCGACCTACGAACGCCTCGTCCATGCATGGGAACGGGAGACTTATTTCCCGATCGTGTGACCACTTCGATGTCCGTCCCCAGCCATCCCCTTGGCTGCCAACGCCGTCAGATTCCGGATCAGATGATCCTTGAGCAAGTGGTAGCCGCCTTGGTGCATGGTTCCGGATATGAGCGGCTGGCCGAACCCGAGGGCTCCGCCCGAACGGTGCGACGGCGGCTGCACGGATGGGCTTGAGGACGACGCTGCCTGCACAGCGTGGTGTTGGCGCAGTCGATCCCAGATGCCGCAGAGCGGATTGGGAAGCGGACTGGGGCGGCGGTCCCGGAACCTGGTACGGATGCGGGCCTTGCCCACCCCGATCACGCTGATGCCGGAGCTGGAGTTCCGGCTGCGCTATGTGGGGCATGCCCGTGCCCAAGGCGTCACCTCCGCCGTGCAGGTTTTTCACCGGTCTTGCGCCACGATCTATCGCTGGGTGAGGCGGTACGATCCGGATGACCTGCGGTCCTTGCAGGAGTACCCCGGCGACCGAAGACGACGCGGAAACGGCAGTGGACGGCGGCGGCGTTCCTGGAGAAGCTGGAAGCGCGGATGTCGTTCCCGGTGCAGGCGATCCAGGTCGATGGGGATCGGAGTTCATGGCGGCGTTCGAACGGGCCTGCCAGGTGAAGGGGATCGCGGTGTTTGTTCCGCCGCCGCGCAGTCCGAATCGCGCATGGTCGGTTGGAACGCCTCACGCTACCGAACGTCCACTCCAGGCCCTCGGGGACGCCTCACCCATCCGATCTGCCTAACCGGTACAGGGAGTTGATTCCGGCCATCAAACTCCCCATACTGCTTGGGAGAATCTCGGCGTGATTCCTGTTGATTACTGCCCTTTAAGCCACCGGACTTTTCCCTCTGAACTGAGTCAGGCCGCATTGTGTCACTCGATCCGCGAGATCAGCCGTCATCCGTCGTTGCGTTTTCGCCCGCCGTGGACCGCATTCCGGCGCGCTTCCTGCTCCCGCGTCCGCTCGCCCCGTTTGTCGGCCGGTCGCACGAGCGCGAGCAGTTACGCCCTCTCGTGCTCGATCCCGAGCTTCGCCTCCTGACGCTAACCGGACCGGGTGGGGTGGGCAAGACGCGCCTCGCGATCGAGGTCGTTTCCGAAATTCAGGATCACCTTCTCAGCACCGTTCGCTTTGTCTCGCTGGGTTCGCTCGCGCACCCCGATCAGATTCTGGGGGCGATCGCCACGATGCTCGACGCCAGCGATGGCGGAGCAATCCCCTTGATCGAGAGTATCAGCGCCGCGATACAGGACCTGCCGACGCTTCTGATCCTGGATAATGTCGAACATCTCCTGCCCGAGGCTGCGATCATCGTCGGCGAATTGCTGTCGCAATGTCCGACCCTTCGTATCGTGGCGACAAGCCGCGCGCCGCTCCGTGTCTACGGAGAGCAGCGCCATCCGGTTTCGCCCTTATCGTTGCCTGATCCAGGGCGGGCCGATACGCGAGACCCCGCCGGGAGTTCCGATGCGGCCCGCCTCTTCGTGGAACGGATGCAGTCGCACGATCCGCACCTTGTCCTGACCCCTCAGGACCTCGCGACGATTGCGCAGATCTGCATCCGACTCGATGGCCTTCCGCTGGCCCTGGAACTCGCGGCGGCGCGAGCGGTCGATATCGGTCCGGCCGCGTATCTGCAGCGGATAGAGCAGGATGCGCCGTTGCCCTCCGGGGATGCACGAGACCTGCCCGCACGCCAGCATACGGTCGCCGCCACGGTTGCCTGGAGCTACGATCTCCTCGGTCCACACCAGCAGTGGATGTTCCGCCTTCTGTCCGTGTTCTCCGGACCATTCACGCTCGGGGCCGTCGAAGCGTTGGGCCAGGCAATAGCCCCGTATGTCGCACACGACCGCAACAATGACCGGGTGCCGGCGGCACTCCTGATCGACCTTGTGGATAGCAGCCTCGTTCAGCGGCTTCCTCAGAAAGATGGCGAGACAGAATTCCGGCTGCTGGAGACGGTGAGGCAGGAGGCCAGATGGCTTCTCGCGCGATCCGGTGACGAATCGGTCGCCCGCCGGGCGCACGCTCATCATTTCCTCGACGTATGCAAGACCGCTCAATTGCACCTCATTACCGGACGCGACATCATCACCTGGCTTGAATTCATCGAGTCGCGCCTTGCGGACGTGCTTGCGGCGATGGATTGGGCTGAGACCAATGACCTGTCGATGCTGGTCGCGTTCAATCGGAGGTTGTTCCCGTTCTGGTTCAGACGTTCACGCATTCGCGAGGCGCTGACCTGGTACTCCCTCCCACTTGTGCGACGCGATGAACTCTCCGATGCGGACCTTGGCTGGGCACTCGCGAATTTCGCACGCATGCGTCATTTCTTGCCGGGAGAGTCGGCTGCGACCGCAATGATGTACGAGGAGGTCCTGGCGATTGCCGAACGTCTCAGGGACGACGAGCTACGCCTCACGCTTTGTGTCAGCGGAACGATGCTCGCTCTGCGTGACCGCGATCCCCATTCGGCCCGACAGTGGTACGCTCGCGCCCTCTCCGTGCCGGATGTCTGGAGTGTGTGTGAGCGGGTGACGATACCGGCCTTCCTTGCGGGACTCGAGGGCTCGGTCGCTGCGGTGGAGGGGCGTTTCGACGAGGCGGTTCGGATCGCCCGCATCTGTCTCGCCAAGGCGACGCTGGAGGATGACGAGGCGTCCATCGGGTTTCTCTATCTCGTTCTCGCTACGGCGGCGCACGCCACGGGGGACGTGGTGCGGGCCAGGACATCCTGGGTCTCCGCAATCAATGCCTTCGATCACTTCGGCGAGCGATGGAATGTCGCGGAGTACCTCATCAGCATTGCATCGCTCCTGAATCGCGGGCATCCCGAGCTGGCGCTCCGCCTCGGCGGAGCAGCGCAACGCTTGCAGCAGATTCACGGGATTGCCGCCGTGACGATCGCCGATGAGCCGTTTTGTTCCGCCACAGCCGCACTATCACCGTCCGAACCGTCTGCGGTCGATCTCTGGCGTACCGGCGCGACCACGCCGTGGCGCACCGCGCTCGGCGAGGCGATCGTCTGTCCCCTCGACCGGCCTACCCGACGCAAGGAAGGTGATCGCGTCGCCGAGTTTCCCAGTGGTCCAGGGGGAACGCTGAGTCGGCGAGAGTTTGCGGTGTTGCGTCTGGTTGCCGAAGGATTGACCGATCAGGAAATCGCCGCTGAACTCGGGGTGTCGTACCGGACCGTCACCACCTACGTTGGACGGATCCTGGCCAAGCTCGGTGTCCCGTCTCGGGCGGCGGCGAGCAGCCGGGTGGCGAAACAGGGGTACCTTTCCGACTGAGTCGGCCTTCTCCGTCGCTCCTTCTCCTGACGCAACATCGCATGCGTGACGTCCGCCACGTCGTAGCCTTACGACCTGATGCGGCCAGGACCGACACGAGCGGACGTCCGTGATCTCTACGATGCCAGGGCCGATGGGGATGTCTCATCATGGACGAGTCGGTGGACCGCAGGCGGCCCGACCCGACCGTGATCCCATCCCGCTCGTCACCTGTGAGGACGCATCGTGAGCAAGCAGAACACTATCCGGTTTCATGACGAGTGTTACGACGGACAATTCATCCGCACCTTCTCCAGCACGCTTGCCGAAACGAGCGACATCGGCGAGGCGTTTGCGACGTCTCATGCGATCCCGGAGGTGTCCTCCTCGTTCCTTTTCACCATCCTCCACCCAGAGCTGGTGTCAGGCTAGACCTGTCCCAAACTGGCTGGTCACACGTGGAGGAACAGGTTTCATGGGCTATTTCATTCTCGTGATCGCGCAGACGGTGGTGCTACCGATCGCCTGCGGAAGCATCGAACTGATCGTCACCGGTGGAAACCCGGTCGAAGTCTTCGGCAAATGGTGGGTGTTCTGGGGTGTCGGCCCCCGGCTGTTGGTTGCGGGCTTCATTCAGGTCTCGGGCAAGGGGCTCACGTCGAAAATCCTCGGCGCAGCGGCCCCAACCGCGCAGGAGAAACAAATCACCCACGAACTGGGCACCGCGAACCTCAGCATGGGCGTCGCCGGTTTGCTGGCCTTCGTGCCGGAGTGGGCACTCCCGGTGGGAATCGCGGGCGGCCTCTACCTGCTGATGGCCGGTTTGCTCCACGTGGTGAAGAAGAACAAGGGACCAAAGGAAATTGTCGCGACCTGGACGGACCTGATCGTCGTGGCTGCGGTCGCCATCCTCGCGATCTACACCATCAGCGGGTAGATCGCCGTCATCTCTGTTGATTCCGGACGCTATCCAGCAGGACTCCACATCGCCGGGGGGAGTCCTGCTGGCGCGACGCGGAACTCGGCCGGGAGCGATTGGGCACTCTTCCCATCCATCGTGACTCGCCGAGTCTCCAGCGGCCAGTCGCTTGCCGAAACCGACCTGCAGGTCAGTGGTGACACACCACGGGATTCTTTTGAGGAAATGTTCTCGTATCTCGCTCGACAGAGAGGGCAACGATGCACCGATTCGACGTGATGACCCAAGTGCTCGCAACTCGACGATCTCGCCGTTCCGCGGTGATCGGTGCGAGTGCTGTCATGGCAGGCGCCATGACGCAAGGACTGGCACATGCCGCAGCCAGCAACGCGACGCCCCAAGCCACCCCTGTTGCCCATCCCGACACATCCACCATCGAGCATCTGTCGTTCCTCTTCGTCCAGTCTGCGACGTCCGCTCGGTTCAGCCAGAATCCGGAAGACGGCTCCGCCCCGTATCTCCTCACGCTGAAGGGGCATACCGGAGGAACGATCTAGGTGCTGTTCGGATTCTATCTGTGTTTCCTTCCCGTGCATTAACCTT
>JASGJI010000005.1:0-375248 GCA_049840815.1 Thermomicrobiales bacterium
GGGATCGGAATCCTTGATCGGAGATGCCTTGATGTGACGATCGAAGAGCTCCAGCCCCTGATTGATCGCCCGCTCCAGCCCGGACGTCGTGCCCTCGTACCAGGCGTAGTAGTTCTCATGCGCGTTCGTCAGCGCGACCCGCATCTCGTGGTGGAAGTCGTCCGCCCAGATCGCGTCGAGGCCATTGCCACCCGCCGCCAACGGGCGCGTGCGGGAGATCTCGTGCTGCCCCTCCTCGGCGACGATCGTGATGCTGCGGCCCGATTCCGCCGCTACCAACCGCGCATTGGCCGCCAGCGCCGCCACGATGTGCTCGCCACTCCGATCGACCAGCGCGTGCGTCGCGTCGAGACGGAGGCCATCGATGTGAAACTCCGAGACCCAATAGGAGGCGTTGTCGATGGCGAACTGGCGGACGAACTCGCTGCCCTCACCATCCCAGTTCAGCCCCTCGCCCCAGGCGGTGCGATGTTTCTCGCTGAAGTACTGATCCGAGAACGCGCGCAGATAGGCGCCCTCCGGCCCAAGATGGTTGTAGACAACATCGAGCATGACGCCCAGTCCGACCGCATGCGCCGCCGCGACGAGGGCGCGCAGATCGTCCGGCGTCCCGTAGGCATTCGATGGCGCGAAGAGATCGACGCCGTCGTAGCCCCAATTGCGCGTACCCGGGCACTGTGCGACGGGCATCAGCTCGACCATCGTGACGCCGAGCCGCTTCAGCTCCGGCAGCTCGGGGATGAGGGACAGGAAGGTCCCCCCCGGCGTGTACGTGCCGACGTGCAGCTCGTAGATGACCTGGCCCTCACGGTCGATCCCGGCCCACCCGGCGTCCTTCCAGATGAACACCGACGGGTCGATCACCTCGGACGGGCCATGGACGCCCTCCGGCTGATAGCGCGAACAGGGGTCCGGGAAGGCATCGCCGCCGTCGATGCGAAACCGGTAGCGCGTTCCCGCCCCGATGCCGGGGACTTCGGCACTCCAGACACCATCGGCATCGCGCGCCATCGGCATGAAGGTCGGTTCGCCGCCATCGTCCGGCTCGATCCGCACGTCCATCTCGTGCTTCGCGGGTGCCCAGACGGCGAACCGCACCCCGTTGGCCGTCAGATTCGCCCCCATGGCCATCGACCACGCGGCGGCGGTCGTCGCATTCGTATCAGACATCGGTCCCCTCGCCTCCCGCGTGTACTGCTTCCTCGTGCGATATCAGGACCGCGACCGGATAGGGTGTCAGGATCGGCCCGACCGCGATGGCGTCGCCATCCCCTTCCGCTGGCATCGCTACGCCGTCGAAGATTGATGTCCAGGCCACTCCGTGCAACGCGGGCGGCAGGACGATCGCCGTATCGCCCCAGTCGATTCCGGCCTCCGTCGTGATGGCGAGGGTCGTTCGTGGTACCGCCACCACCACCGCCCGCCCGGCATGGACGCGCGCGAAGGCGACGACATGATCGGCCGCGGTGCCGATTGTGGCAAGCGCGTGATATTCGCCGAACGCGAAGAGCTCGGGGTCCTGATGCCGAAGATGGAGCAGGTCATGCGTGATCGCAAGCTTCCAGCGCGAATCGCTCAACGGCGCGCCGGAGTCAGGCATCCCGGCGGCGAGCAGGCGCTCTCGTAGCCGATAATCGACCGGTCGGCGATTGTCCGGATCGACCAGGCTATCATCGAAGCACTCGGTGCCCTGATAGATATCCGGGACGCCCGGCGCGGTCAGTTTCAGCACCTGCTGCGCGAGGGCATTCGAGAAGCCGGCACGCATGACCCGCACCTGGAAACGCTCCATGTCGGCGATGAAGGCCGCCGAGCGCCGCCGGTCGAGGATGCCAGCGACGAAGGCGGTCAGCGCAGCCTCGTACGGCTCGTTCGGGTTCGTCCAGTTCGTGAAGCGGCTCGCCTCACGCGTGACCTTGATCACGTAGTCCGCGATCCGGTCGCGCCAGGACGCCCATTCGGCAGCCGCGATCTTCCCCACCGGCCAGGTGCCTATCAGCGTCTGGTAGATCACATACTCGTCGGCGCGATGCGGCGCGAGGGCGCCTTCCAGCTTCGCCTTTACCTTGCGGTTCAGACGCGTCCACCGATTGATCGCCGCTCGCCACTCGGTCGGAATCTCGCTGAGCACAGAGATTCGGGCTCGCACATCCTCGCTGCGCTTGGTGTCGTGCGTGGACGAGACGAGCAACGATGATGGCCACCGCCGCAGCCGCGCGCGATTCTGCCGGTGGAAGTCCTCCACCGAGACGCCGAACCGGCTGGGATCGCCACCGACCTCATTCAGCGAGACGAGCCGGTTGAACCGATAGAAAGCGGTATCCTCCAGCCCCTTCGCCATCACCGGGCCGGTGAGCTGCTGGACCTTCATCGCGAACCGGCAGAACTGGTCCGCCAACGGTCCGGCGAGCTCTCCGCCCTGCACCAGCGCCGATTCCACATAGCGGAATACCGAGCGGTCGATGGTCGTGTTGCGACGCATCGCCCCTTCGATGGCGGCACGGATGTAGGCGCGATCGCGGTCGAGCAAGCCCTCGTCACTGCAAGTGATGTAGGTGCGATAGACCGGGAAGCAGGCGACAGTCTCCCGCAGGACGTTCCGCAGGTCAGCGTTCGTGAAATCGCGGGAATGCCGGTCCTGTTCGGAGATGCGCGCAAGCTCGTTCACCAGCACATTCAGCTCGCTGGCGAACGCCTCCCGCAACTGGCGCATCTTCATCTCGTAGACCAGCTCGCCGAAGCGGATCGCATCCCCCGTGAAACGCTTGACGATCGTATCGAACGTGGCGCGGCTCGCCGCCTCCACGAAGAGGCCGGTGGTCGCCTGGGCGAACTCGTAGCCGACCGTCCCCGCGATCGGCCAATCTTCCGGCAACGCCTCACCATGCTCCAGGATCTTCTCGCCGACTACCCAGAGCGACCACCGCACCGGTGCGGCGGTGTCGGCCTCCAATGCAATCAGCGCGAGGTCGATGGCCGCGACGAGGTGTTCGCGGCGCTCGGGCGTCTTCTCGACGCCGCGCCGGTCGAGGTCGCGTTCCAGCAGCGTCAGCACGTAGCCACGCTGGAGATCGCGGAAGTATCCACGCGGGTCCCACAGGCCATCCGGATGGTCGATGCGCACGCCATCGACCAGACCATCCGCCAGCAGGTCGAAAAGCAGGTCATGCGTGGCGGTGAAGACGCCGAGCGCCTCCTGCCGGATGGCGGCCAGCGTGTTGATGGAGAAGAAGCGGCGATAGTTGATCTCTTCCGCCGCGACACGCCAGAACGCCGGACGCCAGTGCTGGGCCTCGATCAGGGTGTCCAGCGCATCGAAGCTCGCCGGCTCATCCGGGTTCCCGTTCAGATGCGTGACCGCCGCCGCGATGGCCTCGCGGATCGCGTCGTTGCGCCCGACCAGCGAATCGAGCCGGTGACGGATCACGATCTGCTCGCGCTGGCGGGCCAGTTGCACCTCGCGATCGAGTGCGTCCTCACCATAGGGAAGCCGATCCAGCGCCGTGATGATGCTCTCGAACTCGAGATAGTCCAGATCGTCGGCAGCGAGGAGATCCAGTACCGCCGGTTCCGCCCGCCGCAGCACGACCGGCCAGCTACGCGGCGCCAACGGCAATGGCGTGTCCCAGTAGTCGATGCGGAATCCGCCATCGGCGTAGGCAAGGCGGAGTTCCCCGCGTTCGAGCACGTTGCCATACTGATCGCCGAGGAAGGGCAGCAGGACCTTGCCTTGCAAGTCACGCTTCAGCGGCGTCCAGTCGATGTCGAACGTATCGGCGTGCACCGAGGCGGCGCCGTTCTCCAGTACGTCCTGCCACCAGGCATTGGTCCCCCCCGCGATGCCCATGTGATTCGGCACGACATCGAGGATCAAGCCCATCGCGTGGGCGTGAAGCGCCTCCACCAGCGCGTCCAGCCCCGCCCGGCCACCAATTTCGGGGTTGATCTCGGCGTAATCCACCACGTCGTAGCCGTGCATCGACCCTGGCGTCGCCCGAAAGATCGGCGACGCGTAGACGTAGCTGATCCCGAGCGCGGCCAGATACGGCACGATCCGGCGGGCGTCGTCGAAGGTGAATGTGTGGTTGAACTGCAGGCGGTAGGTCGCGCGCGGTACCGGCACGGCCAGCGCCCGCGCAATGGCTTGCTCGACGTCGTGCAGAAGCACGACTGGCTCGCCCGCCGCATCAAGCACGTCGGCTTTCGGTTCGGTGATGACGGTCACGATGATGGACTCCCGTTGCCCTCTACGCCAGTCAGGGCCTGGCGTGCGTATCTCGTGGAGCAAGCGGCAGTGATTGACTCCCGATCCCGCAAGGACTCTCGCAAGCGACTGTCCAGCACGGTCTCTCCATGAGAGCATACCGCGTCCGACCAGGGCATCCATACACATCCTGTGATGACGTTGACACACCTCACCGTCCCCTGTGAGGACATCGTGTGACCGGCATCCCGATAATCCGAGCAAGTGGACACGTCGACACCTACTTGCGGGAGGAGGCCCGCCATGTCGAACAGGACACGCCAGCGCTGGGATCGATACAACCTGCTCGCCTACTGCTGCGCGTCGTGGGGGATCTCTGCGGTACTCGGGGGCGTCGCGCTGGTAGCAGGCATCCTGCCCATCCCGGATTCATTGCTGGATGGATCGCCGTTTCCGGACTACACGATCCCCGGACTCGCACTCACCGCCGTGGGCATCGGCTCACTGCTCTGTGGGATCGCCCTGCCGAAGCGACAACGGCGAACCGTGTTGGTCGCCGGGGCGCTCGGCATCGCCCAGATGGTCTTCCTCGGGGTGGAGCTGATCGTGATCGGCTTCTCGGGGTTGCTCGCGATCTACGCCGTCATCGCGCTTGCCACAATCCTTCTGGCATGGAGGATCGCGACGGACCACGATGCCCCGGCCCGCCGCACAGGCAGCGCGGAGCCTCCCCAGCGAGCGAGCTCCTGAAACCGGCTCCGGATTCGTCACGAATTGATGATGCCTGATCGCGAGAGTTCTGGCACCATAGCCGCCTGACCGTCGCACTGGCGACGGCGACGACCTTGCCGCATGTCCGGAGGCAACGAACGGTGACGAATCTACGACTCGGGGTCCTGACCGACCTGCATCTGGCGCCCGCCGGATCGCCGCCACGGAAGTTCATCAACGCCTATCCCTTCGACCGGTCGCTGGCGATGCTTGACGACGCCTTGGCGTGGTTCCGCGAGCGTGATGTCGACGCCGTGGCGGTGCTGGGCGACCTCGTCATGTTCGAGGACGAAGCATCGCTGGATGCAGGCATGAGCCGGATCGCCAACCTCGGCAAACCGGTCCTCATCGTCCCCGGCAATCACGATGGCCTCGACTGGCCTGCCGCGATCGCCCGCAACCTGCCGAACCAGAACCTTCCCGCCTGGCCAGCCGCCGTTCGGGCGGTCGATGTCCGGGTCGAGCAGAACCCGGAACGATGGTGGACGGGCGGGATTCATCTCCCGGACGCCGGTCCCGCGCTGGTGCTCTCCCATTTCCCGCTCGTGAATGTCGGCCAATACCTGACGGACGCCGGCTTCCCGTACGCCGGGGACGCAACGTGGGACGACTCGCTCGAAGGCATCCAGGAGCGCGAAGCTCCGGTCGTGGCACTATCAGGGCATGTCCACGTGCGCTACGAACAGGCCGCGGGAGCCGTCCTCCAGCTCGGATTCGGGGCGCTGATCGAACCGCCACACGCCGCCGCCATCCTGGAGATGCGCGAGGATGACGACGAGCTGGTCGTTGCAGTCGAGCACATCGACATCGCCCCCTACGATGTGGCGGTCGTGCCGATCATCAGCCCGGCCGCATCAAGCTGGCGTTTCGGTGAGGATGGCTGGCAGCGGCAGTAGACGCCGCCAGCTTCGATCTCCCGGCCCGGCTCCTCCTACTCGACGGAGCCAGGCCGGGAGAAGAGCATCTCCAGCCCTTGTCGATGCTCCGCCACCCACGTCGCATGGACGCCGACCTCCCGGCCCGACTCCGTCAGCGCGGCATCCACGCGATTCGGCGCAGTCCCGCCCGGCACGTCGCGCCCGGCGATGCTCGTCAGCGCATCCAGCGGCGGCTTCTCCTCCGCGAAGACAGGATGAACGGCGGCCCATTCCTCGTCGGTGAGGTCGGCGAAGGTCTTGCCCTCCCGCACGCAGCGCCCGACCAGCGAGCCGATCACCTCGTGCGCCTCGCGGAACGGCACGCCGCGCTTCGCGAGCAGGTCGGCGGCGTCCGTCGCCAGCGTGAAGTCGTCGATGGCAGCGGCGGCCATGCGGTCGGCGTTGAAGGTCGTCGTGCGGATCATCGGAGGGAAGACATCGAGCAACTGGAGCACGGTCGAAACCGCGTCGAACAGCCCCTCCTTGTCCTCCTGCAAGTCCTTGTTGTAGCTCAGCGGCAGTCCCTTCACCGTGGTCAACAGCGCCATCAGGTGCCCGAAGACGCGGCCCGTCTTCCCACGTCCGAGTTCCGCCACATCGGCGTTCTTCTTCTGGGGCATGATCGAGGAACCGGTCGAGAAGGCATCCGAGAGCGTGATGAACCGGAACTCGCCGGACGACCAGAGAATCAGTTCCTCACTGAGCCGGGAGACATGCATCGCGATCAGCGAGCAGGCATAGATGGTGTCCAGCACGTAGTCGCGGTCGGAAACGGCATCGAGGCTGTTCGCCGAGACGCGAGAGAATCCAAGCTCCGCCGCAACGCTCGCGCGGTCGATGGGATACGTCGTGCCGGCCAGCGCGGCGGACCCCAGCACCAGCACGTCCGCCCGGCGGTACGCATCCCGCACGCGGTCGAGGTCGCGCAGCGTCATCTCCACGTAGGCGTGGAGATGATGCGCCAGCAGGACCGGCTGCGCGCGCTGGAGGTGGGTGTAGCCCGGCATCACGACATCCGGATGCGCCTGCGCGACCTCCAGCAGCGCACTCGCGAAGTCCTCCAGCTTGGCCGCGATCTCGACCAGCGCCCGCCGCGTCCAGAGGCGAAGATCGGTCCCCACCTGATCGTTGCGGCTGCGCGCGGTGTGCAGTTTGCCCGTAACAGGACCGACCACCTCATAGAGGCGGCGCTCGACGCCGGTGTGGACATCCTCATCGGCGATCGTGAGTCCGAACGTGCCGGCATCGACCTCGTCCATGACCTGCCACAGGCCGCGCTCGATCTCCTTCGCCTCCTCGACGGTGACGATGCCCTGCCGCCCGAGCATGCGGACATGGGCAATGGACCCGCGAATGTCCTCGCGCACCAGATTGATGTCGAAGGTGACGGAGGCATTGAACGCCTCCAACCGCGCATCCGGAGACTCGGCGAAGCGTCCAGCCCAGCGCTTGGGCGCGGTCGTGGGAGCAGCGGCGGAGGAACCGAGGGGAGAGATCGGGGAGGATGAGCTCATCGGGCGGGGCTTTCCATGCGTGATTGAGGCGGAGGACGGGCCGCGCATCGACTCGGCGACCGGGCACGATTGCCCGATAGCCTACCATCAGACGGCGGAACGTCCAGTTGACCCATCGGAACGCAATTGCCATACTGTACGTACATGTGACCCATCGTCACAAGGAGGCAGCATGGCCGTCGCAACTCCCACCCGCCCCCACCATTTCGCCGAACCGGAACCCATCGTGCGCATCCGCCGGACGCTCGGGGCCGTTCACCTGCTGAACGCGCTCCTGATCGTCATCATCCTCCTCGCCCTCATCGCACCGCGCGTCGGGGCATCGGCGCTCATCGAGCCCGCCATCGGCGCCAGCGCCCGCATCGTCGCGACTGATGCCGCGAACATCCGCGCCTGTCCTGCACTCGACTGCGCCGTCCTCGCCGTCGCCGCCCTCCACGATGAGATGCTGGTGACCGGCGCGCCCGTTTCCGGCTTCGTCCCGGTCTCGGCGAAAGGCGTGACCGGCTACGTGCATGCGATGTACCTCAGCGCCGCCAATCCCGATCCCTGGTTCACGGGAGGCCAGTCCGGGTGCAAGCGGGTCGCCCTCATCTTCAACATCGGCGTCGGCGACACTCCGTCGCAGACCGTGATCGACACCCTGGTCGCAGAAGATGTCGATGCCACGATGTTCGCGATGGGCAACTGGGCAGAGACGCATCGCGACTACCTGCTGCAACTCCGCGATGCCGGGTTCACCATCGGCACCCATGGCTACGCCTCGGTGTACCTGACGAACCTGAGCGACGACGAGATCCGCGCCGACCTCAAGGCCTCGGTGGATGCGATTTCCTCCATCACCGGCCAACCTGTCGCGACCTGGGCCACCCCCTACGCTGCCGCGACCGACGCCCGCGTGCGTGGCGTGATCGCCGGGATGGGCTATATGCCGGTCGGCTGGGCAGTCACGTCGGCGGATTTCGGGAGCGAGGCGACTGCGCAGGGCGTGATCGACCGCGTGCTACCGAACGTCACGGATGGCGCGATCGTGGAGTTCCACCTCGACGGCCCCGCGACGGAATCCTCCACGGCGATCGCGCTCCCGGTCATCATCGCCAGCCTGCGCGAGCAAGGGTACGAGCTGGTCAGCGTGCCCGATCTCGCGCTTCCGTGCGCGATCCCGGCCTGACGTGCAGATGACAACCGACCCTCCGGATCGCTATACTCGGAAGCGGAACACCCGTTCGCATCCCTGCAATGCCCGTCGAGGTGGACGTGATCCCCTGCGCTCCGGTATTCCCATTCCCCACCCAACGCCGTCCGGAACATTCCTCGGATTGCGATCGGGCCGGGGATTCGCGAGTTGGCACCCATGACCGATTCCCTGCGCCGTCCGTCGCCGTCCATCCCCATCGCCGAGGAGTTCCGCCGCTTCCGCTCGGAGGTCGGCGATAGCGAACTCGGGCTGCGCGACATGCGCCGCTCCGGATCGTTGGAACTCTCGATCGGCAGCATGCCCGCCAGCGACAACCCGCTCCGCACCCCGGAGAACTTCCCGATCGAGCTCGAACGACTCGAAGGCCCGATCCGCGCGCTCGAAGTGCCGGATCTCCACGGCGAAACGCGCTTTCGCTACTTCCTTGATGGCACCCAGAAGACGCTGCCCATCGGGCGGATCGGTCTCGCGCCGGTGGTGGTCGCGCTCTCGGTCGCCGGCATCCTTCAGCGGACACCCCAGGGTGAAGCCAGCCTCCTGCCGGGATCGTTGCGACAAAGCCAGGCGTGGGTCTTCCCGCTGCACACCGGCTCCCCGGAGCTGGACCGCATCCGGGAGTGGCTGGAAGGGCGCGATCACACCGTGATCGATCCCATCGCCCCCGATGGCATCCTTCCCGACAACTACGACGCCCTGGTGCAGCACTACGGACGCCTGATCGAACTGTCCCAGCGCACCTCCGCCACCCTCCGCGCCGCGCTGGAAACGGACCTGATCAGCTTCTGGGCAGGGGAGGTCTCCCCCACCGACGAGGATGCCTGGCTGGTGGTCGATGGCAAGCTGCGCCAGAACGTCGCCAACGCGATCGGTCTCGTGAAGTCGCTCCAGATGCAGCACCTCGCCGGTGCGGAGGCCGTCGCCCTCTTCAACCTGCCGGAGGGGCATCGCACCTCCGCCTTCCGCTACGTCACCCGTGCCACCGCCACCGCCGAGCGCAGCGAGTGGGACGACGGCGAGACCCCGACCGAGAACCGCACGATGTGGTACCAGCGCTTCTGGGACTCCTCCGGCCTCGACGCCCGTCACGCGCTGGTGCGAATCGAGGCCCCACACGAGATCGACACGCCCGAGGAGATCGACCGCATCGCCGGCTGGTTGATGACAGAACGCCTGCCCCGTGCCACCGCCGATCCTCGCTGGCCGACGTTGCTCTACCCGATCCATTACCTCGAAGCGATCCTGAAACGCCGCCTCGCCGCCCTCACCGCAGGATGGCCGAGTTGATGACGACCAAACCCCGCCCGGAGTGCCGCCCATGAGCCAGACGATCGACCCACCATACGCGCCCACCCCCATCCGCCCGGACCTCGACGAGGATGCGCGGGACGCCACACGCGCCTGGCGGCAGGAGAAGTTCCGCGACCTCGCCGACCAGCACACCGGCGTCATCGGACGCGTGGTCAGCAGCGAGAAGGAACCCGCCGGTTCGCACACCTTCTACTTCTGGGCGGCGGATGAGGCGTTGACGCTCGATGTCGGCCACATCGTCGTCGCCTACTCCGAGGAAGCGGCGGTCATCGGCGTGGTGGACGAACCGCGCCGCTACTCCGACCTCCGCTCCTTCCTCGACGACTACTTCGACCGGCGTCTGGAAGAAGGTCTGGCTGAAATGGCCCCGACCCAGCGGCCGGAGATCCTCGTCTTCGCGGTGAACGTCCTCGCCACCCAGCACATCCGCGAGGATGTCTCATCGCAGCGCCCGGTCGTGACCGGTCCGGTCTACTTCGCAACGGAGGCCGCGATCGAGTTCGCGCTTGGCCGCCAGGCATTCGACGGCCTGCCGATCCCCGCGCTGATGCACACCAATGGCAATTACGAACGCGACGAGTTCGGCATCCCCGTGCCGGATGAGCGGGGCTTCCCCCGTTTCCAGCGCACGCCACTCCTGCTGGACGAGAACTACCTGCTCGGTCCGGAGGCCGGCCACGCCAACTGGACCGGCCAATCCGGTCTCGCCACGAAGACGAGCCACGCGCTCTTCCTGATCTCCTCCATCTTCCAGACGCTGCGGAAGGAGGGAAAGTCGGTCGGGGCGCTGATGTTCAACGTGAAGGGGCCAGACCTGCTCTGGCTGGACAAGCCCGCCGTGCCGGTCGATGACGAGCATCGCGCCGCGTACGAGGCGGCGGGATTCAAGGGGCTCTCCAAGGACCACCTGGACGCCTACGACTCGCTGGGGCTGGAGCCAGAGGCGTTTACGAATCTCCGTATCTTCGCACCGCTCAAGTTCGGGACCGATCCGAAACCGGTGAACGGGATGGTACGGATGGAGGGCTTCAACGACTACGGCACGTTGAACACCAGCCGCACGATGGCGGGCGAGACCGACGCCGTCTTCCCGATCCTCTGGTCGCTGGAACGCGTGCTCTGGTATCCGCACAAGGTCTTCGACTTCAACGACCTCGACGACAAGATGATGGGCTTCATCTACGAACTGCGCGAGCAGGAGATCAAGTCGCTCGATGCGTTGAAGATGCAGTTCGCCGAGATCGAGAACCATTTCGAGGTCTCCGGCGAGGACACCTGGCGTGGTCACCACAAGGCGACCATCCGCAAGGCGCAGAACCGCTTTCGAGGCCTGAAGGACAAGCTGGGCGGGCTCCTCGCCGATGGCGCGGTGGATTACGGCACCGCAAAGCAGGTCGATGCCGAGTTCAGTCCCAGCGAACTCCGCGTCGTGGACATCAGCGCCTGCAACACCACGGCGCAAGAACTGATCGTCAGCTCGACCATCAACCGCATCTGGAACATGGCCGAGAAGAGCAACATGGGCGTCGACAAGCTGATCGTCTTCGTGGACGAGCTGAACAAGTACGCGCCGAGCGGCGGCGAGGGCGGCCTGCGTGACACGCTGGTGGATATCGCCGCTCGCGGACGTCACCTGAACGTCGTGCTACTCGGGGCACAGCAGTTCCGCTCCAAGGTGGACGGCGAAATCCTTGGCAACTGCGGCACCTCGTTCTACGGGCGCGTCGGCGATGAGGAGATCATCAACGCCGCCTATCGCTCGATTTCGGAGACGGCGAAGCAGGAGTTGCTCGGCCTCCAGAAGGGGCGGATGCTCGTCCGCCACGCCCACTTCCGTTCGCCGCTCTTCGGTACGTTCCCGATGCCGCCGACCCTCCCCGGCATCTGGGGACAGCGTGTGTTCGGGGCGGAGAAGCGCGTCGCCCATCCGGCGGATGCCCTCTTCCGGACACTCCAGAAGCTGATGCCCGGCACCTATCCTCCCAAGGCCGAGGTCCTGACCTACGCCGAGGGACTCGCCCCGGAGGCGATCGACAACGTGATCCGCAACCTGAACCAGCTCTACGCGGGCGGCGCGGCGCGGCGCGGCAGCAACCCATGGAAGGCCGCCCAGACCCAGCTCGATAGCGCCCGCGCGCTCTGGAGCCGGTCATGACCGAGCGCCCTTCGCTGCCACCCATCCGCATCGCGCACATCTCGGACACCCATCTCGGCTACCGCGGCCTGAACAAGGTCGATCCGGAGACGGGCCGCAACCAGCGCACCATCGACGTCGACGACGCCTTCGAGCGGGCTGTGACCGACATCCTCTCGCGTGACGTGGACCTCGTGATCCACAGCGGCGATGTCTTCCACCACACCCGCCCGACCTGGCATTCGCTCCGCCTCTTCATCCGCCAGATGCGCCGGATCGAGCAGGCAGGCATCCCGACGGTCGTGATCGCGGGGAACCACGACACGCCACGGCTGCGCACCGGCGGCTCGGCCTATTCGGTGCTGGACCTCGCGCTGCCGGAGATCCGTTTCGCCGCTGACTACGAGCCAGTCCACATCGTCGAGGAGCCGTTCGCAGGGATGAGCCTGCACATCCAGGCGATTCCGCATGGCGCGTTGACGAACCCCGATCCGGTCGCGCCGATGGTGATGCCCGGACGCCGCAATATCCTTGTCTGCCACGGCATGGTGCCCGGTATCCTCAAACCCGGCCAGCATACCGAGGCGGGCGAGCAGGAGCTGAACACCGCTCTCCTCGATTCTCGCTTCGACTACATCGCGCTGGGCCACTACCACGTCCCGATGCAGCCCGCCCCGAAGGCGTGGTACGCCGGATCGACCGAGCGGTATGGCTTCGGCGACTGGGACGTGACGCCCGGCTACACGCTGGTCACGATGGGCGCCCCCGGCGAGGATGTGGAGGTCGAGCACATCGACCTGCCCGCCCGCCCGATGATCACGCTGAAACCGGTCTACGGCGGCAATGGCCTGCTCGCCCGCGACATTTCAGACCGCATCCTCGAACTGCTTCGGGACGACTCCACCCCCGATGCGATGGTCCGCGTCGAACTGCGCGAGACCGAGCGGCCCGTCCGCCGCGAGGTCGAGTCGATCCTGAAACGGGAGTCGGAGCCCTTCTGCTGGTCGCTCACGATTGCGCAGGAGCGCACGCTCTTCACACCGGAACCAACCACGCCGACCGCCGATTTCGATGGCGTGCCGGACATCCGCTCCCTCTTCAAGACCTTCATCGCCGAGCGCACCGGCGTCCACTACGATGCCGAGTTCGCCACGCGCTTCCTCGAACGTGGCGATCAGGCGCTGGTAGACGCCATCCTCGCCCAGGAGACCCCCGAGCCGGAGGAGGCAGGCACCGCATGATCCTGACGCGCGTCGAACTCGAGAACTACAAGCAGTACATCGGCCGCCACGAGATCGACATCCCGAACGCCGCGACGGTCGGCGTGATCGGCAACAACGGCGTCGGCAAGACAACGCTGTTCGAGGCCATCGAGTGGTGCCTCTACAACCCGGCGGCGATCAAGAGCAAGGACATCCGTCCGCGCGGTCGCAGCGGCTTCACCAAGGTCACGGTCCTGATGGAGGACCCGGCGACCGGTCGCAACGTGATCGTCGAACGCGAACTGAAGAAGACCGCGACCGTCGCCTCCATCTACGACGTGGCGGAATCCGGCGAGGAGTCGCTGGTCGTCTCCGGCACGAAGCCGGTCAGCGATTATGTCGCCACGAAGCTGATCGGCCTTTCCCACCAGGCCTTTGTCGCGACGTTCTTCACGCGCCAGAAGGAGCTCTCCTTCTTCGGGAACATGGGCGACTCCGAACGGCGGCGGGAGGTCGGCCGCCTGCTCGGGCTTGAGACGATTCGTCACGCCCAGCAGGCCATCGCCGAAGACCGCAAGCGCCTCGCGGCTGACGCCCTCTCCTACAAGCGTCTGCACGAGCAGCAAGCGGCCGGTCACGATTTCCCTGCCGAAATCGCCGCCTCGAAGGAAGCGATCGCCGTGCGCGTCGCCACCCTTGGCGCCGCGTCCGCGCAGATCGAGACGGCGGGCAAGCTTGTCGCCCAGCGGGAAGGCGAGGTCCAGGCGATCGAAACGCTCCGCGACCGCGATGCATCCGCCCGCCAGCTACGCGGGCAGCAGCAGAGCGGGCGCCAGGCCGCCCACGACCGACGGACCACCGTCGGGCAGGATCTCGCGCACATCCTGGCCCGTGAGGCGGAGCGTGCGAAGCTCCTGCCCCTCGCCGCGACCCTTCCGGAGCTGACCGAGCGGGTCGCCCTGCTGGAGTCCGCGCGCGAACGATTTCAGCGCAAGCGCGAACTCTCCGAGCAAGTATCCGCGCTGGCTGCCCGCCGCGCGGACACCCTCGCCACCATCGCCGCGACCGTCCGCAACGTGATCGTGACCGAGCAACTCACCGGCTGGATGTGGTCACCCCAGGATGACCTCGCGCCGGATAACGCCATCGCCCGCGTCCTGAAGGTCGCCAGCACGCTCGACCTCCCCACCGCGCGGTTGCGCGAACGCCAGCTCAGCGACGTCCTCGACGCCGCACGACGCCTTGATGAGGCGCGCGCGACCCATCGGAAGTACGCCGACGTGCTCGCCGACCTCGAAGGCCAGCGGGCGCGAGAGCTTGCCGAGGGTGATCCCACCACGCGCCTGGCCGAACTCGATGCCGCGCGGGAGGTGAATCGGACAGAACTGGCCGGCATCATCGCCCGCCGCGACCAGCTGACCGGCCAGGCTTCGCAGACACGGACGCTGATCGGCTCGCTGGAGCATCAGCACTTCGACGACGAATGCCCGACCTGCGCTCGCCCGTTCACCGAGGCGGACGCCGGGATCGTGCTCGTCTCGCTACAAGCGCGGCTGAACGACCTCACCGCCCAACTCGACCGCGACGACCGCGAACGCCGCCAGATCGACGCCGATATCCAGACGATCGATGGCGAGCTGAAGGAGCAGGCCGCGCGGGAGAAGACGATCACCGTCCTCTCGACGCGGATCGAGAACGGCCACCAGAAGGTCGCCGAGGAGGCATCACGCGTCGAGACCATCGATCGCGAATGCGCCACGAGGCTCCGCGATGCGGGCCTCACCGCGCTCCCGTCACCGCAGGAGTTCGAGGATGCGCGGGATCGGGTGACACTCTACGTCCGGATCGACGACTGCGTACCCCAGATCGAACGCGGACGCGCCCAACTCGCGGCCCTCGACCGCGACCTCGCCACGACGCGCACCGCGCAGGAGGCCGTCGCCGACGCGACATTCGACGAGGGACAGTACCGCGCCGTCCTCGCGGAGGCCCAGCAGGCCGACCGCGCCCGCACCTCCCTGACCCACATCGAACAGGACATCGCACGGCGTCCCGACCTCGAACGTGAGCGGGCGGCGCTGACCGACCGCATCGCGACGTTCGATACCGAGATCGCCGACCTCGACCGGACACTGGCGGAGATCGGCTTCGACCCCGCCGCACTGACGATCGCGCAGCAGGCCCTCCGCGACGCCCGCACTGCCGAGAAGGAGGCCATGAGCGCCAGTCATGCCGCCCAGATGGCCCTTCGCGATGCGAACGCCAACCTGGAGTGGCTGGAACGCGAGCAGGAGCGCATCGCAGACCTTGCGCTGAAAGCGGAGGCCTGCCAGCGCGAGGCGGACACCGCCGATCGCATGTACCGGGAGTTCACCGAGTTCGACAAGTACGCCGCCGCTCACTACACGCCAATCCTCGGCGATATGACGAGCGAGCTGGTGAGCGAGGTGACGGACGGCAAGTACGACCGCGTGGAGTTCGACGGCAACTACGGAATCGAGATCTTCGACGGGTCCGACGAGCGCTTCCCGTTGGCCACCTTCTCTGGCGGCGAACGTGATGCGATCGCCCTCTGCGCGCGGCTGGCGCTCTCGCGCATGATCGGAAGCCAGGCCGCGAGTCCGCCGGGCTTCCTGGTGCTGGACGAGGTCTTCGGCTCGCTCGACCGCGAACGACGAACGCGCCTGCTGGACATGCTGGGCTCGATCTCCGCGACGAATGACGCGTTCCGACAGATGTTCATCATCAGCCACGTCGACGATGTGCGCAGCGCGCCGCTCTTCGACGAGTTGTGGCGGATCGAGGAATCGGAGGATGGCGTCAGCCAGATCCGCAGCCTCGCCGGTCACGTGGAGGTCGACGATCTGTAGGTCCGAGCGCAGCGCGACCATCGGCAAGGAGGATTTCACTCCAGCGCAAACAGGTCGCGCTGCACATCCACGAGATGCGCGTAGTCGTCTCTGCAAACGATCGAGGCGGATACCCCGGTCATGACGACATGCGTGATGCTGCAATTGTGGACTGAGTATTTTCTCCAATCGTTCACCAAACCACCGTCGACATGGGACAGAAACGCACCGATAACCCCACCATGGCACACCACCGCGACATCCCGTCCCCGATGGCTCTCGCAGATCTCCCCGACCGACGCAACGACTCGCTGGCAAAACGCTCTCCGGCTCTCCCCGCCCGGCCAGTGAACTCCGCCGCTCTGCGGTTCCGCATGAAGACGATACAGCTCAGAAAAACGCTCTCTCACCTCGTCGATCGTCAGCCCTTCGGCATCCCCGAAGTCCACCTCAGCCAAACCGGGATGAACTTCAACCGCCAATCCGCACACTTCTGCAACCACGTCAGCGGTTCGGACAGCACGAATGAGGGGACTCGATACGACGGCATCAAGATGGATGTCTCGGAATCGCTCCGCCAGAAGCGACGCCTGCCGTATTCCCATGTCATCCAACGGAATGTCCGTAGCGCCGATAAACAGGTTCCGGAGATTGCCTTCCGTCTGTCCATGCCTCACCAGATAGAGCGATACGTCGTCACCGGCCACAGCATGCCTCCACTATCCCCTGCTTCTCGAAAACCGATCTACCTCAGAACAATCCCTTGAACGCGCCGCCGTCCACCAGCAACGAGACGCCCGTGATGTATGACGCAGCGGGTGACGCCAGAAAGGCCACCGCGTTCGCGAACTCCTGCGGCGTGCCGTGCCGTCCCATCGGGATCTGCGCACCCTCCTCACGGAGGATATCCTCCATGTCGCGCCCGGTGGCTTCGGCCTTCGGCGCGGCAATCGACCGCACGCGGTTCGTGAGGATCGAGCCGGGGAGGACGTTGTTCACCCGCACCCCGCGCGGCGCGAACTCCGCCGACAACGACTTCGCGAAGCCGATCACCGCCGTCCGCGCCGTGTTGGAAAGCACGAGGTGCGGAATCGGCTGCTTCACCGAAATCGAGACGATGTTCGTGATGCTTCCACCCACCGACTCAAGATGCGGCAGCGCGGCGCGGGAAAGCCGGATCGTGCTCATCAGGTTCAGCTGGATCGCGTCCAGCCAGACCTCGTCCCCCCTGTACGCGAAATCGGAGAACGTCCCCGGCGGCGGCCCGCCCGCGTTGCACACCACGACGTCGAGCCTCCCCCGCGCTGCCATGGTCTCCGTCACCAACCGGTCGGCGGCATCCGGGTCGCGGAGGTCGGCAACCACTTCCAGCACGTCCGCACCGGTCTCGGCGCGAATCTCCGCCGCCGTTCGCGCCAGGGACGCCGCATCGCGGCCATTGACCGTCACCAGCGCACCTTCGCGCGCCAGCGTCAGGGCGGTCGCCTTGCCCAGGCCGCCGCTGGATGCTGCCACAACCGCCACCTTGCCCGTCAACCCGAGATCCATTCCGCTCGCTCCTTTTCGCGCGATCCGGTGGCGGATGCCAACCGGTGCGCCTATCCTTTGCCGAGGATTGTCGCCGTTGCACGCAGCATGCGATGACGACGCTGATGCCCCTATCCTCTCACGAGTCCGCTCACCGGGCTCCCCGACTCCCTTCCGCACCTGAAAGCGAGGATTCGTGAGCAGCGAGACCGTTCTCCTCGACACTCCCACGCCAGCCGCTCCCACCCGCGGCCGAAACCGCCGCAATGGCGGCATTCCATCCGACACCTGGCGCGTGGTCGGCCTCGTCTGGCTGGTCCACTGGCTGTTGACGCAGATCCCCGCCACACTCGCCTACCACTTCGGCAGCACGCGACCAGACCGCCTCGGCGGAGCATCGTGGGCGTATGCCCCGAATGTGGAATGGCATCCTGTCGAGCTCTCTGGACTCGCGCATTGGTTGGTCGAACCGATGCGCCTGTGGGATGGCTCCTGGTACCGGCTGGTGTCCATCTTCGAGTATCAGCCGGGGAAATCTGCCCTCGCCGCGTTCTTCCCCGCCTATCCGTGGCTGATGAAGTGGGGCAGCCAGCTCACCGGATGGTCGCCGGAGACCGTCGGGTACATCATCTCGAATGTCTCCTTCTTCGGCGCGCTGACCTTCGTCTACCTGATCGTCTCGATGGACTTCAGTTCGGCGATCGCCCAGCGGACGCTTTGGGCGGTTGGCCTCTTCCCAACGGCTTTCTTCTTCACCGCCGTCTATACCGAATCCCTCTTCCTCTTCCTCGCCGCCGGGGCGCTCTATATGGCCCGCCGCCGCATGTGGTGGGTGGCAGGGATCTTCGGCCTCGCCGCCGCCCTCACCCGCTCCGCTGGTGTGATGCTGCTGGCTCCGTTCGCAGTCCTCTTCATCCAGCAACACGGCTGGGACATCCGGCGCTGGTTCCCGAATGCGATTCCCGCCGCGCTGCCCGCACTGGGACCAGTGCTGTTCGGCTGGATTCTCACCCGTCACGACATGAAGTTCTTCGACTGGGTCAACCAGCAGTGGCAGTGGAACCGCTTCTCCGCCATGCCGTGGAAGACATTCGACTGCACCTTCAACGGCTGCACCGCCACCGTTCGCTCCTTCGGCAACACCATCGAGGCACAGGTCTCGCCGGTCGATTGGGGATGGATCGGCGAGTTGCTCCGCCACCCGACATGGGCCACCTTCACCTCGGCAGACTTCCGCTACCGCGTCGGGCAGAGCCAGGTCTTCGATGTCATCGTCATCATTGGGGCGATCGTCCTGGTGCTGATCGGCCTGCGACGGCTGCCGCTCTACTACTCGGCGTTCATCATCCCGCCACTGGTGGTGCCGCTCTTCTCGCCCAGTAGCGTCTTCCCGCTGATGAGCATGCCGCGCTTCGTGCTGCCGCTCTTCCCCCTCTTCGTCATGATCGCCCTGCTCATCCCGAACCGCCGCGTCGGACTCATCCTCGCGGGCGTGTCGAGCGTGCTCCTGATCCTGCTCACCATGCAGTTCGCGCAGTGGTATTGGGTCGCCTGACGCGAGGTACAATGCCGCCCAGTGAACCGTGACGAGAATGGAGCGTGCCGACGGCATGTCGGCATGGGACCGATTGATCCCTCGACAGCGAGGTCGAGGTTGGGAAAGGGTGAACACCGTGGTCAACACGATTGGGGTGGAGACGGAGGTCTCGACGAACGGCGACCTCGATGCCGTCACGGAGATGACCGGCGGCCAGGCGCTGGTCGCATCATTGCTCCGTCAAGGCATCGACACCGTCTTCGCACTGCCGGGCATCCAGCTGGATGGCTTCTTCGATGCCCTCTACGATGCCCAGCAGCGCGGCGATGTCCGCGTCATCCATCCCCGGCACGAGCAGACCGCCGCCTACATGGCCGATGGCTACGCACGCGTCACCGGACGGGTCGGGACGTGCATCGTGGTGCCAGGGCCGGGCCTGCTGAACGCCACCGCCGCGCTCGCGACCGCGTATTCCGTCAACTCGCCGGTCCTCTGCGTCACCGGCCAGATCCAGTCGGACCTGATCGAGTTCGGGCGCGGCCAGCTCCACGAGATCCCGAACCAGCTCGGCATGGTGCGCTCCGTCACCAAGCATGCCGCTCGCGCCACCGATCCGACCGCCATCCCGTCGCTGGTGGACAGCGCCATGCGCTCGATGTGGAGCGGCCGCGTTCGACCGGTGGAGATCGAGGTCCCGTTGGACACCCTCTTCGCGAAGGGAGATGTCCGCCTGCTTTCCGGAGCACCGGAACGGGAGCGCCCTGCTGGTGATCCGGATGCCATCCGCCACGCGGCCAGGCTGCTCGGCAACGCGAAGTCCCCATTGATCTTCTCCGGTGGTGGCGTCATCAGCGCCGACGCCGGGGCGGAACTGCTGGAACTCGCCGAGCTGCTGCAAGCGCCAGTCGTGATGAGCGCCAACGGCAAGGGCGCGATCTCGGCGCGAAACCATCTCGCGCAGACCACCCTTGGCGCCTATACGCTGGTGCCGGAGGCGGATGTCATCCTCGCCGTGGGAACGCGCTTCGTGGAGCCGGTCATCTATCCGTGGGGCGTGAAGCCCGGCGCGACCGTCGTGCAGCTAGATATCGACCCGGACGAGGTGGGCCGCAACTTCCCGGTCGCCGAGCGCATCGTCGCCGATGCGAAGGCCGGTCTGGCGGCGCTCATCGACGAGGTCGCGCAGGTCAACATCGCCCGACCATCCCGCGAGCGCGAGCTCACGGACCTCAAGCAGGCGACGACCGCGAAGTACGACAGCGTTCACCCACAGGCGGACTTCGCCCGCGCCATCCGCGAGGAACTCCCGGACGATGGCATCTTCGTCGGCGAGATGACGCAGATCGCCTACTTCTCGAACTCCGCCTTCCCCGTTTACGAGCCGCGCACCTACTTCACCCCCGGCTATCAGGGCACGCTCGGATGGGGCTACCCCACCTCGCTCGGCGTGAAAGTCGGCGCCCCGGACAAGGTCGTCGTCTCCGTCAATGGCGATGGCGGTTTCGGCTTCGCACTGAACGAGCTCGCGACGCAGGCCTACCATGGCATCGCGTCGATCACGCTCGTCTTCAATGACTCGGCGTTCGGCAACGTGAAGCGCATCCAGCAGGTCCAGTTCGATGGCCGCACCATTGCCTCGGACCTCCAGAACCCCGACTACATGAAGCTCGCCGACGCTTTCGGGGTGGCAGGCCGGCAGGCAACGAATCCCGCCGAACTGAGCGTGCAACTGCGCGAGGCGATCAAGGCGAACGAGCCGACGCTGATCGAGATCCCGGTTCAGCAGATGCCGGACGTGCAGCGGGCGCTCAAGCTGCGCTGATCGTCCCGACCTGACCACGAAGCCCACCCGATGCTTTGCATCGGGTGGGCTTTCGCACGAGTGGTATGTCATCCGTGATTTGCCGCGTCACTGCGGCAGGCCACAAGGGGCTGCCCTACGGAGTGGTTGCTGCGGCCGGTGGTTCGCCGAAACCGACCTGAGGTCAGTAGTGACACACCACGAGAGCGCCAAGGTCAGGCCTCGTCGTCGGGGTCCGGGATTTCGGTCCCCATCTGGAGAACACCAAGATCCAGCAACTGGCGCGTGAGGAAGGCGTTGTTCGCGAGAATCAGCTTGATCGCATAGGTGTTCGAGGCCTCAGCGGCGGCGAACCCCGGCGAGGCGAGCTCTTCCGCGACCGATTTCCCCGTCTGCTCCGCGGCCTCGGCAGCCTCCTCGTGCAGCAGATCGTTGAGATATCCGTACAGCTCCTCCTCGGTCATGCCGAGCAGGTTCACGTCGTCGTCCATGCAACTCCCTTCGTGGAGCAAGACGGCTTCGAAGCGCAATCCGACGACTCGGCGCGCGAGGAGATTCCCCGTTCGCAAGGCTACATGGTCGCCACCCGCCAGGACCACTCCCCTCGGGCGCGAACGCCACACCGGATGTCCGATCGTGCTGCTCCGATTCCTCCGGCGCGGACGACGAAACGACGGCGGGGCAACCTGTGCATCCAGCACGATTCCCCCGCCATCATGCCCAACAGGGACTCCATTTGCGAATGAGTCCCGTTCGTCCCCCTTGAACTCACCATCATGGTTGCTATACTCGGGGGGCCTGCCAGTTCGTCACCGACGAGCGCCGTTCCCCTCCAGCGGGCCAAGCACACGTCACATACTCCCGCCATGCGGGACAGGAGTTTTGGGCATGACACACGTCATCACCCAGCCGTGCATTGGCACGAAGGACGCATCCTGCGTCGAGGTCTGCCCGGTCGACTGCATCCATTCGGATGACGATCAGGAGCAGTACTTCATCAACCCGGCCGAGTGCATCGATTGCGGCGTCTGCGCCGAGGTCTGTCCGGTCGAGGCCATCTTCTTCGAAGATGATGTTCCGGAGCAGTGGGAAGCGTTCAAAGCGAAGAACCTCGCGTTCTTCAGCTAGGGCGCTCGCATACCCCCAGACGCAGGAACCCCTCGGAGGCAGAAATGCTTCCGAGGGGTTCCTGCGTCTGGGGATCAACCGGCTGGCGTGCCCGACGCTTCCGGGAGCGGGGCGGCCGGGGTACTATCCGCGACCGGAGTTCCCTGCTGGTTCGGGAGCGGCGGCAACTCGTAACTCGCCGACCACACCGCGTCCCCGTTCACGAGATAGAGCGTTCCGGAATTCTCGTCCACCACGAAGTCCTGAAGTCCCTCGAACGGCTGTTTCACCGAGAGACCGCCGGTCGTGAAATCGTCCGGCAGTTCCAGCTGGTACACATACTCGCCAGAGGCGTCGAAGGCGATGATCTTGCCCTGATCGCCATCGACCACCGCCACATAGAGATAGCCCGTTGCGGGACCATTCGTGATGGCGACAACGGTTCCATCCCCGATGTACGACGGCGTCACCCGGCCGGACACCGATCCCCGGAAGAAAGTCAGGACTTCGCCACTCTTCAGCACAACGTAGATGTTGCCATCAATGGCCATATCCACCGCGCTGCCAAGGAACGACCGATCGCCTGCCTGCACCCATCCGGACGGCGCCGCTACCGGCGTCGAGGGGTCGCCATTGAAGCGGTAGATATTCCGATATTCTGATTCGAGGACGTAGACGTTGCCGGAGAACGCCCCGATCGGCGAAGACTTCCATGGCCCCTGCTCGTTGATCTCCTCCATCTTCACGACGTGCCAGGCGTTATCGGTGCCATAGACATACAGGTTTACGCCATCCGTCGTATAGAGGCCATCGGTGTCGTAGGCGACGTTGAACAGGTGGCCCACTGTGGTGGATGTCCCCGGAACAGTGCTCCCCTGCGCCAGCACGCGGTCGATCACCTTGCCATCGGCCTGCAGCAGGTAGAGGCTGCCATCAGCGAGGAAGAGCCCTCCCGGCGTCCAGGCAAGGCGCGTCGCCCCAGCCTTCAATTCATCCGGCAATCCGCCGATGCGGGTCACATTGGTCACCCGAAGAACGTGGTTGACGTCGTCCAGCTGCGCGACGATGGTGCGCTTTCGCACCGCGATGGCATCTGCCGGAGCTCCAGACACCTCCGCCGCATCAAGCTGCTGCAACGCCTGGGTCAACTCACGGTCGATCGCATCCGGGTCCGTCAGCGCCTGGGCGTCCTGGATACTCCTGTCCACCTGCACAAGGTGATCGAGATAGCTTCCCTGCGTCGTGAAGAATTGCTCTCGCAAGCCGGTCACACCCAGCAGCAAGGCAACGAGCAACAAGCAAACGAATGCCCATCCGACCGAACGCCGGACCGGCAGCCGCGGCAGGCGGTTTCGCCAGCCATCCTCGCCCATCGTGACGGTGGACCCACGATACGACTCCACCCCGTGCGCGCCGGGAACCCCGAACTGCTGGACGTACGTCGAGGGCGCCCAGGTGCCATCGCGCTGGGGCGACACCTTCTCCGCGACACGGAGCGTTCGCGCACGCCACTGGGATCTCCGGCCGACCGGCGCAGCAACGCTCCCCGTCGCCGATCCGTCCGGGGCAAGCAGGGCATCGTCATCCGGCGTCACCTCGGTCGCCGTCTCCGGATTGGCAACGGGAAGCGACGACGTGCGGGCGGGAAGGGCGTAGAGGAATGCGCCCTTTACCGCTCGCACCGAATCCCCGGCGCGCCGTCCGACATCGCCAAGCGTCCGGACGGCCAGGTTGTCGGGCAGGGGAGCGAACCCGAGGACCGTCACTGCCGCATCCTGAAGGTCGTCGGCCGCGACGGCATCGCGGAAGGAATCGAGAATGCGATCCGGATCGCGTCCGTGGAAGAGCGCCAGCGATGTCTCCACACCGGGATTCGCCAGCATCCGGTCCGCGATCGCCTTCCCGCTCCTTGCATTGCACAGGACAAGGGTATCGCCGGGACGCAGATCGGTCTGCGCGATCACAGGGGCGACGCGCGGCCCGAATCCGAGCGGCTCCGGCGTCGGCATCCCGGAGGCAGCATCGGCGAAGTACGGCGACCACGACTCCAGATCGGGGATGGCATAGACCAGATCGTCCTCGATCAGGATCACCTGACCGGGCGGCACGTGCGCCAGCGTCGCGTTCGCGCCCTCGATCACCACCGCCGACGCGCCGACGAGCAGTCGCTCCGTGGCATCCGGCCCCTGCAACTCGCGCATCCGCTCGTGGAGGGCGCCATTTGCCGCCGCGAAGGCCCGCCCAAGCGCGACATCGGCTGGCTGCTGGTACTGGCGGCGCAACTCGTTGGCGATGATCTCGCGAACCCATGACGCAAGCTCGACCGCATGGGGAGTTGCCGCGAACGCCTCGGTGATCACCAGGAATCCGCGCCGACCCGAAATCAGGTATTCAGCGAGATCGGCGCTCACCCACTCCCGCACATCGGCAGGAGCGCCATCCTTCACCGCAAAGGCAATGGCCAGGGCTGGGGAGACGATCATGGACGGACGACCTTGGACATGCTGCTCCTGTTCGGGGAGGTGCCTGCACGAGCGGTGCTCCCCATCCGGGTCGCCCCCTGGCAGCGAATGACCACGCTCGGGTCATGCAGGGAGACGCCGGGATGACTCCCGGCGTCTCGGTTGGTGGCGAGTATAGCCTGCGCTCGCCAGTGGTCTACAGCGTGTTGTCCGCGTAGGAGCCGCGATCGCGGTTCGCAGGGGCCGGGGGCATCGCGCCCGGACGCGGCGTGGAGGTCGGGAGGGCTGGTTGCCGAACGACCAGCTGGCGCGGCTGGGAGGGCGCGGGTCGCCGGGAAGCACTTGCCGGCGCCGACGGGCGGGATGCGGGGCGCTCCTGCGCCCGCATCGCCGCCTGCTGCAACCGATTGATTCGCTCCTGCAGATCACCGCCAGCCGAGCCAAGTTCAGGCACGAGGCTGTTCGCATGCTGAAGGATCTGGGACGCGCTGCGGTACTGCCCGTCGGCCAGCATCCGCGCGCCGACGTTCACGAGCATCCGCGTCTCGCCGTTGCGATCCCCGATCTGCCGCGCGACGACGAGCGCGCGCTCGTACGTGTCGAGCGCAGCGGGCATCGCCTGCTCATCCTGCGCGACCGCGAGGTGCTGCAACGCCTGCCCGTAGAGCGCGCGATCATCCGTGGTCTCCGCGACCTCGACAGCCTGCTCCAGAGCTTCAAGCGCGGCCTCATGATCGCCCTGGCGTTGCGAAAGACGAGCCAGCCGCCCGTACAGACGTACCGCCGCCACGCGCTCGCCAGCCTCGGCAGCAAGTTCGAGTGCGTCGCCGTAGAGTTCCATCGCCTCGTACGGGCGATTCGCATCCATCGAGATCGCCCCGAGCGCCGAGAGTGTCGCGATCACTTCCTGCGTCTCATCAAGAGCCTGGTAGACCTCCAACGCGTGCCGGTAGCAGCCGCGTGCCTTAGCCAGTTGACGGCGGGAGAGGTAGATACGCCCAAGGAGGCTCACCAAGCCCGCTTCGAGATCGCGATCGCCGATCCGGTGCGCGACACCAAGCCCCTGTTCAATCGCCTGGATCGCATCATCCGGCTGGTCGAACTTCCAGAGCGCCTCGCCGATGCTGCCAAGCCACTGCGCCTCGTGCACGGCATCGCCCTGTGCCCGCGCGATCTCCAGTGCGTGCAGGAGATGGTTCAGCGCCTCCACTGGCCGGTTCATCGCGGTATAGGTGACCCCGAGGCCGCCCGCCGCGCGATGCTCCAGGGAGA
Source organism: Thermomicrobiales bacterium (assembly GCA_049840815.1). GTDB lineage: Bacteria > Chloroflexota > Chloroflexia > Thermomicrobiales > UBA6265 > JASGDN01. The sequence goes on from JASGJI010000005.1 coordinate 25,804, forward strand.
TGTCACCGGCGGCTTGCGCCGTATCGAGCGCCTGGGCAAAGGTGTCGCGGGCCTGGTCCATCCGCCCCATCGAGAGAAGGACCTTCGCATGTCCGATCGCATCGTCCGAATCACGGGACGAGGCAGCGACGGGAGCACTCACCGATGGCGCCGTCGCGTCGCTCGACCGTCCGAGCTGGCGCTCGAGACCGGAGAGCATCTCCAGCAACGTCTGCTCCAGCTGGATGTCCCCGACATCCCGCGCCCACGTCAGGCCGTCCTCAACGTGCTGCAACGCCTCGTTGGTCCGACCCGTGGCGATGAAGCCCTTGCCGACCTCCACGATCAGCTTGGCCTGCACCAGATCGTCGCCATTCATGGCAACGGCGTCGAGCGCATCCTGCTCCAGGAGCAGCAGGTCGGCCGGGTTCATCGTCGCCTTCTTGATGTCAATCTGGCGCAGCAGGGCCGGTGCGAGCCCATGAACGTATCCGATTCGCGCGGCGGACCTGCCCGCCCGCTCGAACAGCGCGATCGCATTCGTGGAGTCGCCATCACGGTGCAGGAGATCGCCGAGCAGGATGGCCGAATCGACCTCATCCTCCTCATCGTTCGCCTCCGGCCCAAGCTCCAGCTGCTGCTGAAGCAGCTTTCGGGCAAGCTCCGGTTCACCAGCAAGCGCGGCCCGCTGCCCAAGCCGGGCCAGCGCACGCCGACCGCCCTGGACATACCCCGCGCGCTGGGCGGCACGGTACGCATCGCCGAGCAACTTCTCACGCTCCCGCGCCGGGTCCTCGGCGGGCAGCAGGCTATCGAGGCGCAGCGCAGCATCGACCGTCTGCCGGTCGAAGCCCTTGGCGTGGGCCGACGCATGCGTCAGGCGAGCCAGCACGAGGGCAAATTCACGATCGGACTCGACGCGCTCGGCGATGATCTCGTCCAACTCGCGAAAGTCGTCGTCGGAGAGCGCATCGAGCACCGCCGGGTGGCGGACCTCGCTGATCGCACCCTGCAGCGACCGTCGCCGTCCTACGACCTCACGCGAGATCTGGACGAGCACGCCACTGCCGCCGCGCTTCCCTTTTCCGGCCAGTCGTTCAATCCATCCACTCACCAGGGACGCTCCTCGGTCAATGCCTGCTTCAGTCCGTCGTTCGTCAGATTGCCGCCGGAAAGGACCACACCAACGGTCTTTCCGGCGAATTCGTCCCGCCGCTTCCAGGCGGCAGCGATCGCAGCGGCACCGGCTCCCTCGGCGACCAGATGGGTCGCCTCCAGCAGCGATACGATCGCCCGACGCAACTCCGCGTCGGAGACAAGAGTGATATCATCCAGCCGATCCCACATGATCGCGAGCGGCAGCGCATAGGAAGCTCGCGTCGCGATACCCTCCGCGAAGGTGTCCGCCTTCGGGATGATCGTCAGCCGATGTTCCTTCCATGCCGTGAAAACGGACGGCGAACCTTCGGCCTGCACGCCGATGACCTGAAGGTCAGGCTTGATCCCTTTGCCTGCAACGATTGCGCCACAGGCCCCACTGCCCGCCCCGATCGGCACGAAGAGTGCGTCCAGCCCCGGTTCCTGTTCCAGCATCTCGAGGGTGTAGGTACCGACGCCGGCGATCAACTCCGGTTCGTTCGCGGAGTGGATGAAGTAGGCTCCCGTCTCCTCCGCATATCGAATGGACTCGGCCAGCGCCGCATCGAAATCCTCACCAACCGCGACGATCTCCGCCCCAAGCCGCTGCATCGCGGCGACTTTCAGCGGATTGTTGATCTCCGGCACGAAGATCGTGGCCCGGACGCCGAACAACCGCGCGGCGTAGGCAACCGACTGGCCGTGATTTCCGGTCGAGGCGCCGACCACACCACGCTCACGCTGCTCCGTGGGGAGCTGGCTGATGAGGTTGATGCCACCGCGCACCTTGAACGCCGCTGTCGGGTTCAGGCTCTCGCACTTGATGAGCAGCCGGAACCCGAGCTTTTCGGAGAACGACTCCGACTCGATGAACGGTGTCGGCTGGAGATATGGGCGAATCCGCTTGCGGGCGGCGAAGACATCCGCCAGCGTGGGAATCGTCCCTGTCCACAGGGATTGATCGGGGGCGTCGATCACCGGCACGGTCGTCACTCACCTACTACGTGGCGCGATGACATCCTCCCAATGGGCGGATCGGCAGACGCGCTGGCGAACTCCTCTGGCAGGAGTGTCCGTTCACTCCCGGCGTGCCACGAGTGTACCTGTCGCTATCTACGGAAAACAGATGTTCCGCATTGTCACTGTGACCGTCCGTCATCGTCGTGCCACCCGAATTGCTGCAGGGAACACCCCTTCACCTTATAATGATCGGAATGCCCGGTTCGTTCCGCGCATCCTCCGTTTCGCCTTCCCCACCCACCCAGGACCAGCCGCATGCCAACACCATCTGCCACCGCGCCCGACGCTGCCCTCCAGTCTGCGCCGACCTTTGGCGAGCGCCTGCGCGCCCGCACGGAAGCGGCCAACTCGCTCGTCTGCATCGGGCTCGATCCGACCGTGGAGGCACTTCCCGCCGGGATCGATCGGACGCCGTCCGGTGTGGCGGCGTTCTGCCGGGAGTTGATCACCGCGACATCCGATGTGGCGGCAGTGTTCAAACCCAATCTCGGCTTCTTCGTCGGTCTCGGACGGCAGGGCATGGATGTGCTCTGGGAAGTGCGACAGGCGATCCCGGCGGACGTTCCGGTCATCCTGGACTGCAAGGTCGGGGATATCGATTCGACGGCGGCGGGCTATGCGCGCGGCTGGTTGCAGGATTTCGCCTTCGATGCCATCACCGTCAACCCCTTCCTCGGTGAGGACTCGATAGCGCCCTTCGTGACCGATCCCACGAAGGGCATCTTCCTGCTCTGCAAGACAAGCAATCCCGGCAGCGGCGATGTCCAGGATCTGACTATTGCCCCGGATGGTGAACCGCTCTATCTGCACCTTGCGACGGCATTCCGGAAATGGGACGCCCGCCATGCCGCAACCATCGGCCTGGTAGCCGGTGCGACGTGGCCGGAGCAGCTCGCCGCGATCCGCGAACGCTGCCCGGAACAGCCGATCCTGCTGCCGGGCCTGGGTGCCCAGGGAGGCGATGTGGCCGCATCCGTTCGCGCCGGCACCGATGTGTACGGACACAGCTTGCTTTGTTCGGCGTCACGCAGCATCATGTATGCAAGCAGCGGCGCCGACTTTGCCGAGGCCGCGCGAACTGCCGCCATCTCGCTCCGCGACGAGATCAATATCCATCGCCCCCAGCGGTAGGCAATCGCGCATTCATTCCCAACCCGCACAACCAGGACCGGCCCCCTTCCGTATCTGGGGGTGTGGTTCACACAGGACCCCAGCATGACCCGGTTCCGGGTCTCCAGCGTACGAAGACGATCCGGCGGGGCGCGGTTGCGCTGCGTGCCGGTGGCCGATGAGGAGTTCAGGGTGGAACAGGGCTTTGTGAATCGACGGTGGTCGCGACGATCGCTCATGAAGGGCGTTGCGGGCGCATCGCTTGCATTCTCGGCAGCGCCGATCATCCTGCCACGCGCAGTCGGCGCGGAGAGCACGCAGGTCACCAGCGTCGATACGCTTGATGCGAACTACATCCCGCCAGACATGGGCCAGACCAGCCTGCAGGTCTTCATTCCTGACACGGGTCACACGATCCGTGGGATGATGCTCGACTACTGGCGGGCGAATGGCGCCGCATCGGTCTATGGCAACCCGATCTCGGAGCCGTTCGTCGGCCCGAATGGTCTCTACAGCCAGGCGTTCGAGCGCGGGATCTTCCAGTACAACCCTGCCTGGCTCAACACCGAAGACCCGACGATCCGCCTGATGCCCATCGGCGAACTGCTGATGAACGACCGGCGCCTCTCGACCCGCGCAGACGGTCGGCGCGCTGGTGGCGATACCAGCGTCCAGGCGTTCACGCCTCCCACGCCAGAATCGAAGCGCGCGGCAGTCGTCAATGAGCTCGGCGGCCGGTTCAGCGATGTCACCGGCTTCAGCATCGCTGGCGACTTCATGACCTGGTACGACGATCACGAAGGTGGATTCTATCTCGGCGAGCCGCTGAGCGAACCGGTCAGCGAGCGCGGCAACGTCGTCCAGTACTACCAGAACGGACTGCTGACGCAGACCTCGAACGGGGCGACCATTGCCTCCCTCCCCGCCGATGCCGCATCGCGCTGGGGCTTCGACGCCAAGGCGATCGATCAGGGCGACGTGGCGACGTATAACGAAGCCGACTTCATGACTGCCGACAATCCAAGCGGTGTCTGGGCGCCGGACCTCGCCGGTCGCCGTTCCATCGTGGTCAGCCTCAGTGAGCAGACCATGTACGTCTACGAGGGTGGCGACACCGTCCTGACCTCGCTGATCAGCAGCGGCCTCGCCCCGAACGTCACCTCGCCGGGCAACTTCCATATCCGCCTGAAGTACCCGGAGCAGACGATGTCCGGCTTCGAGAACTCGACCGGCGAAGTCACCGGCTTCGCGGATGACAACGGCGGCGGCGGCAACGCGGGCGACACGCAGTGGACCGTCAATGACGTGCCGAATGTCATGTACTTCAGCCTCTCGGCGGAGGCGCTCCACGGCGCATACTGGCACAACAACTTCGGCAACCCGATGAGCCACGGGTGCATCAACCAGCCGCTCGATGTCGCCGCCTTCATGTATGGCTGGGCACCGCTGGGCACGGCCGTCACGGTCATCGAGTAGTCACGCGGCCGCATGGAAGCGCACGACGCAGCGGGGAGGGCATATGCCCTCCCCGCTGCCGGTTCCCCTCCCGCCGGATGCAGCGGCGACGCCCGACCTGCTACCATGCCGCTACCTTCCGGAGCCTCCAGCCCCGGACCGCATGCCCGCCCCTCCCCGATCGGATGCTCCTTCCGTGACTTCCTCCGCCCAGCCCAGTCTCGCGCCAGCCCAGCCGCATGCAAGCGCGCCGGACCGGCACGCGCGGATCGTGGCGCTGGCGAACCAGAAGGGCGGCGTCGGCAAGACCACCACCACCGTCAATACGGCCGCCATCCTCGCAAACCGGGGGTTCCGTGTCCTGCTGATCGACATCGACCCCCAAGGCAACACCACCTCGTCGTTCGGCGTGGAGAAATCGACGCTCCCCGGCTCCGTCTACGATGTCCTCGTGGACGACGTGCCGATCGCTGAGTGCGTCGTGCAAGATGCCCGTCCCGGCCTCGATCTGCTCGCGACCACCGCCGAGCTCGCCGCCGCCGAAGTCGAACTCGTCGGCCTCGACCGGCGGGAACGCCGGCTGGAAGACGCCTGCGCAGCCATCCGCATGCTCTACGACATCGTCCTGATCGATTGCCCGCCCAGTCTCGGTCTACTCACCGTCAATGCGCTCACCGCCGCCGACAGCGTGATCGTGCCCATTCAGTGTGAGTTCCTGGCGCTGGAAGGCATGACCCAACTCATTACCACCATCGACCTCGTGCATCGCCAGTTGAACCCGTCGCTGGACATCCTCGGTATCCTGATGACGATGTTCGATACCCGCACGCGCCTGTCATCGCTCGTCGTCGACGAAGTGCGGCGCCACTTCCCGGAGCGTGTCTTCGATACCGTCATCCCGCGATCGGTCCGGCTGGCCGAAGCACCAAGTTATGGCCAGTCGATTGTCGAGTACGATGCGGCATCGAAGGGCGGTTCGGCGTACAATTCCTTCGTGGACGAACTTATCATTCGTGCCCGCCTCGCTGCCGGTTCGGCACCTTCCGCTCGCGCTCCGATTGTTTCGTAACAGGCTCCGCTGCCCACCTCCCGACGTCGTCGCCCGCCAGCACGCCGTCGTTTCCCCGTATCTGCCGTCCCGCCGTTCGTTCCAGCCACAGGGAGATGCCCCATCCATGAGTCAGATTCTCGAGAAACCCGTCGTCGAGGTCACTGAGACGGCCACCATTGCCTCGTCGATGCGTGAGGACAAGTTCACCGGCATCGGCCTCACCTTCGACGACGTGCTGCTCGTCCCCGCCGCCTCCGATGTCGATCGGCATGGATGTCTCCACCCAAACCCGGCTGATCCGCGACATCACATTGGAGATCCCCATCGTCTCCGCCGCGATGGACACGGTCACCGAAGCCCGCCTGGCCATCGCCCTCGCCCGCGAAGGCGGCATCGGCGTCGTGCACCGCAATCTCTCCGTCGAGGACCAGGCCGCGGAGATCGACAAGGTCAAGCGCTCCGAATCCGGCATGATCGTCGAGCCGGTCACGCTCGGACCGGATCGCCCGGTGAGCGATGCGCTGGCCGTGATGTCGCGCTATCACATCTCCGGCGTGCCGATCACGGACAACGATGGCCGGCTGGTCGGTATCCTCACGAACCGTGATCTCCGCTTCATCGACAACACCGAGCAGCTGATCTCCGACGTGATGACCAGCGAGAACCTCGTCACCGCACCCGCTGGCACCACGCTGGACCAGGCAAGCGACATTCTCCACAAGCACAAGGTGGAGAAGCTGCCGGTCGTGGATGAGAACGGCTTCCTCACCGGCCTGATCACGGTGAAGGACATCCAGAAGAAGATCCAGTACCCGAACGCGACCAAGGACGCGCGCGGACGCCTCCGGGTCGGCGCCGCGCGTCGGCGTGGGCAAGACGCCGAGGAGCGCGCTGATGCGCTCGTCGCCAAGGGCGTCGACTTCCTCGTGGTCGACACGTCGCACGGCCACTCGCGAGGGGTCGATCGAGATGGTTCGGACGTTGGTGCAACAAGCTCGATATCCCGATCATGGCCGGGAACGTCGCCACCGGCGAGGCAACCGAGGCCCTGATCCAGGCCGGGGCGGAAGCGATCAAGATCGGCGTCGGGACCGGGTTCCATCTGCACGACGCGCGTGGTGGCGGGCACCGGTGTGCCGCAGATCTCCGCGATCTACAATGCCGCCCGCGTCGCCGATCGCTACGGCGTGCCGGTGGTCGGCGATGGCGGCATCCAGTACTCCGGCGACATCGCGAAGGCGATCGCGGCCGGCGCCAGTGCCGTCATGCTCGGCTCGTTGATGGCCGGACTCGACGAGAGCCCCGGCGATGTGATCGTCTTCCAGGGCGAGCGCTTCAAGGAATACAACGGCATGGGCTCGCTCGGCGCGATGAAGGCCCGCTCCTTCTCCAAGGATCGCTACTTCCAGGAGGACATCGGGAACTATCCAGAAGCTGGTCCCCGAAGGCATCGAGGGCCGGGTCGCCTACAAGGGCTCGCTGGCGCCGCTCGTGTACCAGCTGATCGGTGGCCTCCGCTCCGGTATGGGCTACGTCGGCGCGGCCACCATCGACGACCTCCGCACGAAGTCCCAGTTCGTTCAGATCACGTCCGCCGGCCTCCGTGAGAGCCATCCGCACGACGTGACCGTGACAAAGGAAGCTCCAAACTACCGGGTCGGCGGGGTGAAGTCCTGATCGTCAGCGGCTACCATGCGAAGAGACCATCAGGGATCGCGGCGGGCATCGGATCGATGCTCGCCGCCGTCATGCAGAAAGGCACCGCCTCCATGGCCATCGACTTCACCACGGATTTCGGTAAGCACGCGCTGGAACGTCTCGAGAGCGAGCATACGATCTGGCTGACGGCCATCACGCCGAGCGGCAAGCCGTCCCCGAACCCGGTCTGGTTCCTGTGGCACGACGGCAAGATCCTGATCTTCTCGGAGCCGCACGTCGCCAAGGTCAAGGCGATGCTGGCCAATCCGGACGTCACGCTCCACTTCGATGCGGGTGAGTCCGGCGAGGACGTGGTCGTGTTCAACGGGGTCGCCGACGCGACCGAGAAGACGATCTCCCCGGAGCAGGCGACCGCGTACCTGATCAAGTACCGCGACGGGATCGAGAGCATCGGCCTGACGCCGGAGACGATGATCGCCCAGTACAGCCGCGCGATCGAGGTCGAGTTGACGAAGTTGCGCGGCTTCGTCGGGTAGCCTCGCTTTCCTGGATCGCCCGCCCCCGCTCCCGACGGCATTCCGTCCGGGAGGGGGGCTTCTCCATGCCCAAGCCGTCCTGATGCTCGGGTCGAGCGGGTGGCGGCATTCTTGCGCCCTGGGCAATGCTCCGGCATCCGGCCGGACGCATCGCGCAAGGAGCCGCTTCATGGCGGAACGCAGCCTGCTACGGCCAGGAGCGGAGGATACCGCACCCCGATGGCCGGGGATGGACCGCGTGCCGGGACTGATCGCCTTCATCGTCTCGCAGATCGTCGTCCTCTTCCTGCTCTTCCAGATCTACAAGATGGCGCGCAAGACCTTCATCCAGCGCGCCGAGGACGTCGCCTTCGATCACGCGACGGATGTCCTGCATCTCGAACGCCGCATGGGGCTCGATTTCGAGCTCGGCCTCCAGCAATTGGTGCTTCGCCAGCCAGAGTGGATCATCCACGTCTTCAACAACTTCTACGCGTACTACATGTATGTGTTCTACGCCTGCATGGTCATCGCGATGATCTTCTCGGTCGAGCGATGGCGATATCTTCGTCGCTGGTTCCTCATCAGCATGGCCATCGCCACGCCCCTCTACGCCATCTATCCGCTCGCGCCGCCCCGCTTCATGCAGCCGTACGGCTGGGACTTCGTCGACACCTTGGCGGTCTACGGTCCGAACTACTTCTCCGAAAGCGGCCTCGTCACCGCAAACCGGTACGCCGCCATGCCCAGCATGCACGTCGGCTGGACCACTCTCGCCGCCATCACGCTTGCTGCCTGCCTGCCGTGGAAACGGATTGGCATGACCATTGCCGCGCTCCTGATCGTGATGATCTCGGTCACGGTGATGGTGACGGGGAACCATTACTGGCTGGACGGCGTTGTGGGATGGGGCGTGATCGGTCTCGCCGCACTCGTCAACCGCGTACTGCCGTATCCGTTGCCCATCCGCTGGCCGTGGATGCGAACGCGATCCGCGCAAGGCGCCGCCGGAGAATCCCGCCCCGCACGACCGGTTACGGCACCCTGAGCGAATCCTGAAGCAATTTTCGCAAAACGCTTGACAACAACCTCCGGCCCCCGTAAGATCATCTGGGTCAAGAAACGCGGCGAGTTGCCGCCAGTCCCTTTCAGATCCGTCAATGACACGCCGCACGATGCCGCCAGGTCGCGGCCCGGAAAGGAGGAAATCCCCATGAAGCAGATGACGATCAACGCACGTTGCATCTCCGCACATGCTGGAATGGGCGTTGCTTCCGGAATCCGTGGTCTCGACACCGCGCAGCGGTGCGCGAGGTGGGCTGCCAGAGCCTGACCTCCGCCTCCCAGGCGTCGGACGCCCCCCGGATTGCGAGCCCGCAATCCGGGGGTCTTTGTGTTCTCTCCTGAGACCCATAGCTCCATATATTCCCAAATCACCTGCCTGACCAATTGCGGTTTACGCGCAAAATGGTGCGATCAACTGCGCCATTTTCATGAATCACAAGGACGATCCATGAACGCCGAACACGTCCTCCTCGCCGACCAACGGCATTCTGGCCGCGCCGCTCGCCCGTTGAATCGGCTCTCCCAACCGCTGACCGCCCGCTCCACCCCCAAGGACACAACCATGAACACCTGGTTCCTCGACACCGACATCCAGCTCCAGATCTCCGAGATGAAGCGCCAGGATATGCTCCGCAACGCCCTGCGCAAGCAGCAGCTGCGCGATACCAATGCCTCGGCCTCCACCATCACCAACCTGCGCTTCACCCTCGCCAATGCCCTCATCGCGCTCGGGCAGGCCGTCAAGCCGGCCTCCCGCGCCGAGGAGTGGACCGGGTCCACCCGCACCGCCGCGTAATCCGCGCAACCATGCGGACCCCACCCCGAAGACCCGGCCCCACGGACTGTTCGCGCAGCCGGGGCGGGGTTCTTCATGCGTCGCGGCCAGCGCGTAAAAGCCCTTGCCCGCATGCGCACGCTGGTGCCACACTGGCAGGCAGAACACATCCGCCCGAGCCCACAGCCTGCGGCCTCCACCACCCGACGGGATTCACCGGACCATGACTCGCATCATCGCCTTCTTCAATCAGAAGGGCGGCACCGCCAAGACCACCAGCACCCTCAACGTCGCCGCCGCCCTCGCCGAGCGGGGTCATCGCGTCCTGATCGTCGATCTCGATCCCCAGGCCAGCCTCTCGATGGCCACCGGCATCGATGTCGCGGCCATCGACCTCAGCGTCTACGACCTCCTGCTCGATGACGCGGTGGGCATCGCCGACATCGCCCTCCCGACCACCATGCCCGGCGTGGACATCGCGCCATCGCATCCCGACCTCGCCGCCGCCGAGCTCGAACTGCTGAACGTGCTCGAGCGAGAACGGCAGCTCGATCACCGGATCGCGGGTGCCGATCTTTCCCCATACGACTTCGTCCTGATCGACGCGCCGCCTGCCCTCAACATCATCTCGATCAACATCCTGGTCGCCACGCAGGAACTCGTGATTCCCATCGAGCCGCACCCGCTCTCGCTGATGGTCCTCCGCCGCCTCTTCGAGACCATCCGCCGCATCCAGCGTCTCAATCCGGACCTCGTGCTCCTCGGCTTCCTGCCAACGAAGGTCCACCATTCGTCGCGCCTCGCAAACGACATGCTGGACACCCTGCGCGATCAGTTCCCGGAGCTGCCGCTCCTTCCGACGATCCCACTCTCCGTGAAGGGGGCCGAATCGACGGCTGAGCGCACCAGCGTGCTGCAATACATGCCGAAATCGAACGTCGCCGCCGCCTATCGCGAGGTCGGGGAGTGGATCGAGTCGGCCGGGAGCGACGCATGACCGATCGCGCCGCCGCTCGCAGCCGCCGCAAGTTCACGGTCGATGCCCTCTTCGAGGACACCCGTCCCCAGGCGAAGGGCGTCGCCGACCTCCGCGATGCCAAGGAGATCTCGCTCGACCGGATCGTGCCTGACCCCGACCAGCCGCGTCGCCACTTCGATCCGGATCGGCTGGAGGAGCTCGAGGCCAGCATCCGGTCCGAAGGCGTCCTCCAACCGATCGTCGTGCGATACGTCGAAGCCGACGACCAGTACGTCATCGTCCATGGGGAACGCCGATGGCGGGCCTCCGGGCTTGCCGGGCAGACGACCATCCCCGCACTCGTCCGCGATGTCCCCGAGGACCGCCGGCTGCTTCAGCAGCTGATGGAGAACGTCGTCCGCGACGACCTGAACGCGGTCGATCGCGCCAACGCCCTCCGCACGCTCCGCAGCCAGCTCGGCGATCCGGCCTGGGAGACCGTGGCGGAGGCCGTCGGCATCAAGCGGAGCCGCCTCTTCCAGCTCCTCGGCACCGGCAAGCTCTCGCCGGAAGCCCAGGCGAACATCCAGCAAGGGACGCTCAGCGAGAAGCAGAGCCGCCTGCTCCAGGGGCTTTCCGAGGCACGGCAAGAGGCGCTACGCCACTGGCTGGTGATCGACCAGCCGCCAGCATCTCTCGCCAGCCGCGTCGCCCGCGCCTTCCGCGATCACCCGCTTGCCGACGAGTCCTCGGTGGAGGAAGCGACAGCGGCCCTCGCGACGCTGCGGGACCTCGCGCTGGTCTCCGACCCCATCCAGCAGCGCACGCAATCGATCGCCCTGCTCTCGGCAATCGAACGCGCGCAGACCGGCACGAAGGCCGACCGCACCAGCCTGAAGCGCCTCTCCAGTCTCGTCGGCACGCGGACATTCGATGCCCAGCGTTTCGCCCAGGAGACCGGCGCCATCAGCAAGGGACTGGCCGAACTCGCGATGGCCACCGGCGAACGCGACGCGGCGGTGGACGAGCAACTCCGCGCCCTCCGCCGGGCGATCAACGCCCTGCTGGACGACGCCCCTTCCGCCTGATCAACCCGAGCGGCACGGCTCCTGCATAGGGGTAGGCAGGTATCACCGATACCGCCGGGTTTTCAGGGATTGGCGGAGACATGAACGTCTCACGCTTGGGAGGAGTGTTTCCATGCATCCGACGTCGCTCACCTCGATTCGCGCATTCACCGTTGGCCTGCTGCTGGCAGGATCGACCTTCGCCGGGGCGGTCGGTCTGGCCGCCGCGCAGGATTCGACCGCCGCAACGACCACCGAGAGCCATCTCGCGCATATCCACAAGGGCACCTGCGCCAATCTTGATCCCGCCCCGCAGCAAAACCTGAACAACGTCGAGCCACGCAAGGACGATGACGATGACAAGACGCCGGAACCCCAGGGCATCCTGACGGCGCCCCAGGTGCTCTACTCGGCGACCGAGGTCGACATGAAACTGGATGACATGCTCTCCGAAGCCCATGCCATCAACGTCCACCTCAGCGCCGAGCACCCGGAGGTCTACATCGCCTGCGGTGACATCGGCGGCACCGTGATCGACGACGACCTGTACATCGGCCTCGCCCCGCAGAACGACTCCGGCTACTACGGCGTCGCCAAGCTGCACAAGGACGGCGACAAGACCCACGTCGAGATCTTCCTTGTCGTGCCGTCGGAAAACCCATCGAATGCCACACCGGTCGCCTGACACGCGGCGAACCTGCTCGACGGATCGGGATGGCTGCGATGCCATCCCGATCCGTCATGTTCGGCGTAGACCGTATCGGGCGTGCGCATCTGGTACGCTCTGCGGGGCCACGCCTCGGCCCCATCGCCGCCCGGCACGCGCGTCCATACGGTCCGCCTGCCCCACTCCGAGAGACGCACACGCCCTCATGCCTTCTGCCTTCCTGCGTTCCCGCCGCGCCATGCTCGCCCCAATCGTGCTCACAACCCTCCTCGTCCTCTCCGGATGCGGAACCAGCGACAAGGCAGCCGAGCCGACCGCCACGGCCGCTCCCGTCGCCAGCCCCACCCTCGCGCCCGGCGAGGTCTCCGTCGATTCGCTGCTCGACCGGATCGACGCCGCATGGCCGAACGTGCAGTCGATGGTCTCCACCTCGAGGTCCGGCCAATACGCCGACGCGCAGCAGGCGATCGCCTCGACGCCGCCAACCGATCAGATGGTGACGGTCGAAAAGGTCGTCAAGCCATCCGCCCGCAGCATCAGCACGAGCATCGGCGGGGTATCGGTCGACGACCAGATGGCCGTGAATGGAATCGTCTATTTCCGGGGGCAATCCGTGACCAACGCCATCGCGCCATTCATGGATGCCTCCACCTGGGTGCAGGTCGATCCGACGCTGGTCCCGGAGGATTCCCCGGTGGGTCAGCAACTCGCCTATCTCACCTCCCCGCTTCAGGCACCCTACGGCACCGTGAGCGACGGCCTCCGCAGCCGTGGCGCGACAAAGACGGGCCAGGTGACGGTCGGTGGCCGCACCTGCGATGTCTATGCGTTCACCGACAGCGTTTCCGGCGAAGAAGGTATCGCCTACACCCTCGCCCTCGACAGCGCCGGCCTCCCCTGCGCGCTGACGGCTTCGGCGGGCGGCTACGCGAACGTCACGACCTGGACCTTCAACGACCTCAGCATCGTCATCACGGCACCCGCCAACGCCGTGTCGGTGATGGGCACGCCGGAAAGCTGATCGCTGCCAAAATGGCGGACGACGTGAGCACGGGACGACATGAAGACCGCAGCGTGACGGTCCCTACCGACCGACGATGGCCGTCTCTTTGGCGAGCATCCTCCCGGACACCTTCAGTACACACGCGGAGCGCATTGTGCGACACTGCGGACGTCATCCTCAATCGAGGCCGAATGGCGCGGAACGGTGGGCTTCACGACTTCTGAAGGGGGCGTGCAGATGGTTTCGTCAGGATCGGGAACAGGGCATGCACGACGCATCGTCCTGACGTTCGGGGTGCTCGTCGCACTGCTGATGTCGGCGATGCCCGCTGGCATCACGGCAGCGGCGCAATCGTCGGCCATGTCCGTCGAGGATCTGGTGGAAAAGGTCGGACCGGCCGTCGTCACCGTCATCAACATGACCCAGGCGGCGGATGCAAACGGCAATGTCACCTTGCAGGCCAGCAGCAGCGGCACCGGCTTCATCATCGATAAGGACGGCCACATCGTCACCAACTGGCACGTCGTCTACGGCGGCGAGGCTTTCATCGCCATTCTCTCCGATGGCACCCAGGTCGAGGCCGGCCTCGTGGGCAGCGACCCGCGCGACGACCTCGCGATGGTGAAGATCGATCCCGCCAAGGTTCCCGCGACCGTGTCCTTCGGCGACTCCGATTCACTGAAGCCGGGCGCACCAGTCGTCGCAATCGGTTCTCCCCTCGGCGCCTTCACAAACACCGTCACCGATGGCATCGTCAGTGGTCTCGGCCGGAACGAGTTCGCCGAGAGCGGCGGCTCCTACCAATGCCAGAACTACACGAACCTGATCCAGCACACCGCCCCGATCAACCATGGCAATTCCGGTGGCCCACTCTTCAACATGAAGGGTGAGGTAATCGGTGTGAACACCCTCGGCCTGCCGACGTACAACGGGGAGCCGGTGCAGGGCCTCTTCTTCGCCGTCCCGAGCAACCTCGTGAAGGATGTCGCCACCCAGCTGATCGATACCGGCAAGATCGCCGCGCCGTTCATCGGCGCGAGCATGGTGCCGATCACGCCGGATCTCAACGCCCAGTACCAGATCGGCGTCGATTCCGGAATGCTCGTCTACGACATCTCCCGGAACTCCGCTGCCGACGACGCCGGCCTCGAGGAAGGCGATGTGATTCTCGCCGTGGACAACTTCGACATCACCCAGACCACGTCGCTGTCCCAGATCCTGCTGAACTACAAGCCGGGGGACACCGTGACGCTCACCATCCTGCGCCCCGACAAGAACGACGCGTGGCAGAAGGGAACGGTGAAGCTCACTTTCGGCGAGACCCCGCAGGCACTCTTCGAGCGCTGCGCCCTCTCCGACGGGTAGCCATCGCCATCTGAAGGCCATCATGAGCGAACCCGGCCTCCCACCATGGGGCCGGGTTCCTCGCGTTCGGTTGCTGCCTTCACGCGGAGATGACGTACTGTTTCCTCGGCAGGAACCGGGCACGGACCCCGGTCAGGACGAGCAGGAGGACAGCGCAACCATGCATGCCTATCGAACCTACATGCGGGAGCTGACGCAGCTCCTCGACACCGTGACCGAGACCCAGGGCGAGCGGATGGAAACCGCCGCCGCGTGGATGGCGGACTCCATCGCCGCCGGTGGCGTGGTGCACCTCTTCGGCAGCGGGCACTCCCACATGATCGCGGAAGAGGTCTTCCATCGCGCTGGCAGCCTGATGCCGCTGAACCCGATGCTGGACATCAACCTCACGTTCCTCGGCTCAGTGAACGCCACCGCGCTCGAACGCACCTCCGGCTACGGCAGGGTAGTCGTGGCCTCCCACGACATCCGGCCGGGCGAGGTCGTCTTCGTGATCAGCAACTCCGGCGTCAACCCGGTCCCGATCGAGGTCGCGCTGGAGGCAAAAGCCAAAGGCGCCCGCACGATCTCCATCACCTCGGATCGGCACTACGTCGATGCTCCCTCCCGCCATGCGTCCGGGAAGCGCCTCGCGGACGTCACCGACCTCACGATCGACACCTGCATTGCCGCCGGAGATGCCCTCGTGGAGGTACCGGGAACCACCTACCGCAGCGGCGGCGCGTCCTCGGCGGTGGGGATCGCCATCATCAACGCCATTGTCGCCGAGACCGCCGCGAACCTCGCCGAACGGGGCGCCGATCCGCCGCTGATCCCGACGATGAACCTGCCCGGCGGGGACGAGGCGATGGAGACGCTCGTCGCCACGTATGGCGCGCGACTTCCCCTCCTGAAACGGGCCTGAACGCAGGAAGGGCGCGGATCAGATGATCCGCGCCCTTCCCCTTGCAGCTAGGCTAGTAGTGGATCACCACCCGCATCCCGATCGGGGCCTGCGCGTATAGCCATGCGGCCACGTCGAGCGGCAGGTTGATGCAGCCGTGGCTCATCGTATGCCCGAAGTTGTTGTGCCAGTACGCCCCGTGAATCGCATGCCCACGATCCGTGAAGTACATCACCCACGGCACATTCGGCACGTTGTAGTACTCACCGCCCAACACGCCGGACATCGTCTGCGACGGCAGCTTCGTGTTGACGCGATACGTCCCCGTCGGCGTGTCGAAGCCGGGACGTCCGGTACTGACGTAGGTGCCCAGCACCCGCGTATTCCCACGGTAGACGACCATGTACTGGGTCGAGAGGTTCACATCGACCCAGAGTTCGCCCTGCGCGGCGGAAATCCCGGTCAGGTAGGTCGTCGAGATGAATCCGGCCTGCCCGGCGCACGTCACCGGCTGCCACCCGTTGGACGCCGTACCCCGGAACTGGACGATCGACCCCTCCGGCAGCGTCGTGATGACCGGTGCGGATGTGCTCGGCTGCGTGCGGCAGTTGAGGCCACCGCCGCCGGTGCCCGTGACGACACCAGAAGTCCCTGGTGCCGGCGTCGCGGTCGCGGTCGGGGTTGCGCCCGGCGTCTTCACCGGCGTCGGGGTGATCGTCACCCCGGCGAGGTAGGTTGTCGAAATGAACCCGGCCTGGCCGGCGCAGGTCACCGGCTGCCAGCCATTGGACGCCGCCCCGCGATACGGCAGCACGGTCCCGTCCGGCACCGTCGTGATGATGACGCCCGATGTGCTTGGCGTGCGACGGCAGTTGACGCCCGCGCCACCGGTCCCCTGCACCTTCCCGCCCGCGACCGGTGTTCCGGTCGGCGCAACGGTGGCCGTCCTGGTTGCCGTGGCAGTCGTCGTGATTGTGCCCGTGATGGTCGGCGAGACCGTGCCAGTACCTGTCGGTGTCAGGGTTGGTGTGGCAGTGCCAGTCGGGCGCGGCGTGGCCGTCGGCGTCACAGGGATACCGGTGAGATACGCAGTGACAATGTAGCCGTTCTGGCCATTGCAGATGACCGGCTGCCATCCGTTGGCGGCGGCTCCACGGTACACGACCGTGCCGCCTTCACGCACGACGACGATCACCGCGCTCGACACCGAAGGCTGGGTGCGGCAGTTGACGCCGCCTCCACCAGTCCCCGTCACCTTGCCGGAAACCGGGGCGAGCGTCGGGGTGATCGATGGCGTCACCGTGCGGGTCGGGGTTGCCGTGGTCGTAGCGGTAGTGGTCGTGGTACTGGTCGCGGTCGCGGAAGGCGATGGACTGGACGTCGCCGTCTGCGTGACAGAGGGCGACGGGGCGACGCTTGCCGTCTCGGTCACGGTGGCCACGTCAGTCGCCGTGCTTGTGGGCGCAGCATCGGTCGCGGTGACGGATGGCACCGAATCCGCCACGGTGATGATCGACGCGTCATCTGTTGGCGACGGCTCGACCGCAGGCTCGAAGACCGGCGTAGCGATCAACTCGATCCGGATCGCGTTCTCCCCAACGGACGGATCGACCCAGAAGGTGTCGAGCTTGCGCTGGAACGGCCCGTCGCCCTCCCATTTCCAGGTGATCTCGTAGGTGTGCGCCCCCTCGGCGAGGCCATCAAGATGCGCTTTGCCATCGAGAATGTCGACACAGGTCACGCCGTCAACACACAACCGATAGCCATCGGCGATGAGCTGATCGTCCGCGTCGACCACCCGGAAGGAGACGGCAGCAGTCATCGGCGCGACGTCGACCGGCTCCTGCGTCGCGATCTCGCCCTGCGGCTCGTCCACGACCGGCGTGCCGCTCTCCTGCGCGATGACCGTGCGCAGCGCGAGCGGTTGCGCGACGGAAAGCAGCAGCGACAACATGGCCACCATGAACCAGGCTACCCGCATATGACGCGCAAACGAAAGGCGAGCGTTCGCTTTCATGACAGAGCCCCCACGATCCCCGGCACCTCTCCCCAGCGGATGCGACCGGGATACGGACCCACGGCAGCGCCGAGAATGTATGTCACCTCGGCGCCAACACGGGAACCACGCACACACCGTCTCTTCTGAAATCCATGTCCCTGTGCGCATCATACATCGGCATCGGCTCGCCATGCATCCCGCCCGATTCACGCGTGATCGCGCCGCATTCCGGACCGCTGCACGAGCCGAAACGACTCCGCTACCCCTCGGCACTGACCTTCCTCTCCTGCTCCACCGCCAGCGTCTGCGTCCGCTGATAGGCCGCGTAGACCGACTTCGAGAGCACCGTCCGCAAGCCACCCTTCTCCATCTGGTATATCGCCTCCGCCGATGTGCCGCCCGGCGAGGTGACCATGTTTCGCAACTCCGCCAGATGCTTCCCGGACGACCGCGCGAACGCGACCGACCCGCCCACTGTCTGCAGCACGATCTCCTCGGCGATCCGGCGCGGGAATCCCATGTGGACGCCAGCATCGACCAGCGCCTCCATCATCAGGAAGACGTAGGTCGGCCCCGTCCCGGAGAGCGCCGTCGCCATATCGACGTATTTCTCCGTCTCGACCTCCAGTTCCTCGCCGAGCGCCCCCAACGCTGCCCGCACCTTCGCCCGAGCCTCGTCCCCAACGGCAGAAGTCGCGCACCAGACGGACATCCCCTCCCCGATCTGCGCGGGCGTGTTCGGCATCACCCGCACCAATGCGCGATGCCCCAGTCCTGCCTCCAGCGTCGCGATGTTCGCCCCGGCCAGGATCGACATCACCACCTGATCCTCGGTCAGGACATCGCGCAGCTCCTTCATCACCGCGCCAATCACCTGCGGCTTCACCGTCAGCGCGACCAGATCCGCCCCGGCCACCGCGTCCGCATTGCACGCGACGGTGCGGATGCCGAAGCGCTTCTCCAGCGCCGCCCGCCGATCCGCGCGGGGATGACTCGCCACGATCTGCTGCGCGGGAATCATCCCCTTCGCCAGCAGTCCGCCCACGATCGATTCCGCCATGATTCCTGCCCCGACAATCGCCAGCGTCGATCCTGCCAGCGCCGTCGCCCCCTGTTCCGTCTCGCTCATGTCACTCCCAACCCCGCTTGCGTATCGCATCCGTTCCGATGCTCCCATTGTGATCGCCGAACATCCCCCCGCACAATGAACGCGAGCATCCGAGCGGTATCAACCGTGCGTGCAGTCCTGCAACCGAAGGAGACCGCCCCATGACCTCGCACCCATCATCCAGCCACCGCAACCGTCTCGCGAACGAGACCAGCCCCTACCTCCTGCAACACCAGACCAACCCGGTCGACTGGTACCCGTGGGGTGACGAGGCATTCGCCCGCGCGAAGGCGGAGAACAAACCGGTCCTCGTCAGCATCGGCTACTCCGCCTGTCACTGGTGCCACGTCATGGCCCACGAATCATTCGAGGACGAGGCCATCGCCGCCCAGCTCAACGCCGGGTTCGTGGCCATCAAGGTCGATCGCGAGGAGCGTCCCGATGTAGACGCCATCTACATGGCCGCCGTGCAGGCGATGACCGGGCAGGGTGGCTGGCCCCTGAACGCCTTCCTCACGCCGGATGGCGTGCCCTTCTTCGCCGGCACCTACTGGCCGCCGGAGGCACGCGGCGGTATGCCGGGCTTCCCGGAGGTGCTGGACGCGATCCGCAACGCCTGGACGACCAATCGCTATGGCGTGGAGGCCAGCGCCGAGCGCGTGCTCGCCTACCTTCGCCAGGCAACCACATCCCTTCCCACCGCCGCCGACACCCCGCCGGACGCCCTGAACGACGACCTCGCCACGCACGCGCTCGCAGGAATGGAACGCGCCTATGATGCGGCCTACGGCGGCTTCGGTGGCGCCCCGAAGTTCCCGCAGGCCTCCGCCGTCGAGTTCCTGCTCCGCCATGCCAGGAGGACGGGCTCGGAGCGTGCCCGCGCGATGGCAATCGGCACGCTCGACCGCATGGCCGCTGGCGGCATCCACGACCAGATCGGCGGCGGCTTCGCACGGTACGCCGTGGATCGCATCTGGCTCGTGCCTCACTTCGAGAAGATGCTCTATGACAACGGGCAATTGATGTCGCTCTATCTCGACGCCTGGCGACTCACCGGCGAGCATCGGCACAGGATCGTGGCTGAAGGTATCGCGGACTGGGTGCTGCGCGAGATGACCGCACCGGACGGCGGGTTCTACGCGGCGCTCGATGCCGACAGCGAGGGCGAGGAAGGCGCGTTCTACGTCTGGACACAAGATGAGGTCGAACGCCTGCTCGGGCCGCACCTGACGCCGGAGGAGATCGACCTCGTCTGTCTCCATTTCGGCATCGACGCACGCGGCAACTTCGAGGGCAAGACCGTCCTCTCCGTCGTCCGCCCTGTCGCGGACCTCGCCGACCAGCTCGCGATCCCGGAAGCGGATGCTGCCGCCACCATCGCCCGCGCGAAGGCGATGATGGTCGCCGCGCGGGAGACCCGACCGCGCCCGCATCGCGACGAGAAGGTGATCGCCGGGTGGAACGGCCTGATGCTGAAGGCGTTCGCCGATGCCGGGGCCGCGCTTGACCGTCCGGATCTCATCGCCGCCGCCGAACGCAACGCCGACTTCGTCCTGGCGAACCTCCGCTGGCCGGATGGCGCGCTCGCCCGTTCATGGCGCGATGGCACCCTGCGCGGTCGTGGCACGCTGGAGGATCACGCCTTCCTCGCGGATGGCCTGCTTGCCCTCTACACCGCGACGGGCACGCTTCGCTGGCTGGACGAGGCGAACGCGCTGCTGAATACCATCCTCCGGGACTTCCTGCACGAGTCCGGGGTTGGTTTCTCCGACGTGAGCGCAAGCACGACCGACCTGATCGTCCACCCGCGCGATCTTCAGGACGGCGCGACGCCGAGCGGCAACGCGGTCACCTGCGACCTGCTGCTGGCCTTCGCCGTGCTGCGCGAGGACGCATCGCTGCGGGATCGCGCGACGGCAGTCCTGCAGGCAGTCGCACCGGTGATGCGCGAGCATCCCGTCTTCATGGGGAGATTCCTGGGGGTGCTGGAACGCGTGCTCGCGCCGCATCGCGATCTGGTGCTGAGCGGCACGCGACGGAGCGAGTCGTTCGCGGCGATACAGGCGATGGTCGCGAGGCGCTACGAGCCGCTGCTGGTACGAGGGTTCGGGCTGGACGCACGTGAGGGTGACGCCTCGGAGCGGTATCCGGTGCTGGCGGCGCGTCTGGCGGTCGCCGGAGCGGACGCTGCGGCGTGGCTCTGCGAGGGCACCACGTGTCTGCCGCCAGTCACGACCGCCAACGACCTGATCGCGCTCCTCGACCAATCGTCACCGGCCTGAGAGGCTACCCGAAGTACGCGAGCATGATCGCCACAACAATCACCACCACCGCGACGCCCGCCATCACGAGGACCCGTTGCGACATGCCCGTGAACAGCCCGCTTTCTCCGGCGACGGCGGGTTTCCCAGACGCCTCAGCGGTCGCTGCCTCATCCCTGAGGAACGGCGGTAGCGGCACGTCGTCGTTCGAGAGGCCCGGCGTTTCGGCCTCGGGTACCGGGACGGCATCCGCAGCCTCCGCAGGGGTATCCGGGAGATGACGCTTTCCGATCCCGATCAACCACGCGGGCAGGTCATCCAACTCGACCAGCGAGGTCGGATCGATTGGCGAGGTATCGGGCGGCGGAAGCGTCTTCGGCGTTCGCATCTCCCCCTCGGCATCCGGAACCGGCGTCGCATCCGGGGCATCCGGCGTTGGGGCGTTCGCCAGTGCGTCGTCAGCGACCGCGTCTGGGGCGGATTCCCCCGTCGCGTCGGGCGGCATGGGAAGGTCCGGGACGGGTATCCCGCGCCAGGCGGGAGGACGGCGCAGCCAGTCTGGCATCGCGTCCGTCAGGCCGCCATCCGGGATGATCGGACCGGCGTCCGGCGTTGCGGCGGGATCGTCGTCCGTGGTGGTCTCCTTGCGCGGTTCGTCGCTCATGGCGCGTCCCCGCCACCGCCCTTGCGCGGTCGTTGCAACTCGTCGCTGTCCAGCCAGATCGTGACCGGCCCATCGTTCAGCAACGAGACCTCCATGTGCGCCCCGAAGACGCCGTATCCCACCGGGACCCCCATCGCCACGAGGGCATCGCCGAACTGTGTCACCATCGGCTCCGCAATGGCCGAAGCTGCCGCGCCCACGAAGCTCGGACGCCGCCCCTTGCGGACGTCGGCATAGAGCGTGAACTGCGAGACGACCAGCGCTCCCGCCTCCGGGGCGCCATCGGCGAGGACATCCAGCAGGGAACGGTTCATCTTGCCCTCCGCGTCCTCGAAGATGCGGAGGTTCGCGATCTTTCCGGCCAGGAGGTCGATCTCCGCCTGCCCGTCGCCCTCGGCGATCCCGAGCAAGAGCAGGAGGCCGTTCCCGATCGCGCCGGAGACTTCGCCATCGACCGTCACGCTGGCATGCGCGACCCGTTGCAGCAGCACCCTCATGCCAGCGCCTCCTGCGGCACGATGGTCGCCGTCGCCAGCGCGGCGATGCCTTCCTCCCGCCCGACGAAGCCCATCCGCTCATTGGTGGTCGCCTTCAGGCTGATGTCGGTCGCAGGAATCCCGGTCGCCTCGGCAATGGCGGCCCGCATGCGATCGGCGTGCGGGTTCACCTTCGGGGCTTCCGCGATCACGGTTGCGTCGATGTGAACCGGTTCCCACCCCGCCTCGCGCACCAGGCGGACGGATTCACGCAGCAGGTCGCGGCTGTCGGCATTCAGCCAGCGGGGGTCGCCCGGCGGGAAGTGCCTGCCGATGTCGCCGAGCACCGCCGCACCGAGCACGGCATCGGCGATGGCATGGAGCAGCACATCGGCATCGGAATGCCCGTCCAGCCCGCGGTCGAACGCCAGCTCGACGCCACCGAGCACCATTCGCCGCCCCTCGGCAAAGCGATGCACGTCGTATCCGATACCGGTGCGCGGAAAACGGCGCGTCATCGGGAATCCTCCGCCAGGCGTGTCTGCAACAGGGCCTCGATCAGCACCAGATCTTCCGGCACCGTCACTTTCAGGTTCATCCGCGATCCCGGCACGATCCGAACCGGCCAGCCGAGCGACTCGAACATGGAGGCATCATCGGTGAACTCGTCCTCATGCCCCGCCGTCCGCACCAGCGCCGCGCGGTACTCCGACAGGCGGAACCCCTGCGGCGTCTGTGCGGCCCACATCCCGGCGCGGGGCACCGTTGCCTCGATGGTTCCATCCGTCACGCGCTTCAGCGTATCGGCCACCGGAGTCGCGAGGATCGCGGCCCCGCCCACGGCGGCGGCCAGGGCGACGGCCTCGAAGTGCGACGGCTCCACGAGGGGACGCGCGGCGTCGTGCACCAGCACCACCTCCACATCGGGCGCGACGGCATCGAGCCCCGCCTGCACGGAAGCGTGACGGTTCGCCCCGCCGGACACCAGGGCGGAGACCTTCGGCCAACGTCCCTCGGCGATCAACGCGCGAATGTCATCCTCGGTGTGCGCGCCATAGACGATCACGACATCCCGCACGGAGGATGCCGCCTCCAACGCGTCCAGCGACCAGGCGAGGATCGGACGACCGCCACACACGGCGAGCACCTTGCCGCAGTGTCCGAAGCGTTCACCCTTCCCCGCCGCGACGATGACGCAGGCGGCGGTTCCGGCTGCTCCGCTCATCGGCCTGCCTCCATACGCAAGCGATCCCAGACCCAATCCGGCACCGGGGCGGACCCGAGGTCTCGCCCCTCCTTGAAGTTCGGACCGTGGTAATCGCTGCCACCGGTTGGGGTCAGGCCCCGTCGCTCCGCGATGGCGAGCAACTCGGCATGCTGGATGGCATCGTACTCGCCGTAGAAGACCTCCATGCCGCGCAGCCCGGCCGCCTGCAAGCGATCGAGCGTCTCCTCGACCGCCCCCGTCGTGAACGGGTGCGCCAGCACGGGAAACGCGCCATTCGCCAGGATCATCGCGATGGCATCCTCCGGCGTGAAGCGGTCGCGCGGAATGAATCCGGGCTTGCCGGGCGTGAGGAGGGTATCGAACGCCTCCGACACGCTCCTGACCGCGCCGATCTCGATCAACGCCCGCGCGATGTGCGGACGACCGATGGTGCCGCTTTCCGCCTGCGCGAGCAGCGGTTCCAGCGCGATGGGATAGCCGAGCTCGTTCAGGCGCTCCACCATCCGCTCGATTCGCTGGATGCGCGACTGGGCGAGGTCGGCCAGTTTCGCGAGGAACACGGCATCGGTGGGATCCACAAAGTAGCCGAGGATGTGGACCTCATTCCCCCGGATGCTTGTCGAGAGCTCGACGCCGGGCACGAGCGTGATCCCGGTCTCCTCGGCGGCAGACATCGCTTCCGGAAGGCCATCGATCGTGTCGTGATCGGTGATGCCCAGCACGGAGAGCCCCTGCGCGCGGGCCTGGGAGACCAGCGCGGCAGGGGCGAGCAGACCGTCGGACGCCGTGGTGTGGGTATGAAGATCGACCGTCGACGCAGGATTGACCATGACGGCAGCTATCGCACCTCGACGACGAGGCGGATGGCGGTCCGGTCCTCGTTCTCGATGGTGACGTCGATGAAGGCGGGCAGGCAGACGGCGTCGATCCCGGTCTCGCGCAGGTAATCCCGCGCGATGGCTACCGCCTTGACGGCCTGATTGGTCGCCCCTGCGCCGATCGCCTGCACCTCGGCCCGCCCGCATTCGCGGACGACACCGGCGATGGCCCCCGCCACCGCGCTCGGGCGGGATCGTGCCGAGACCTTCAGGACCTCGTCCACATCCACGGCGTCGATGAACTCCGCGCCGAGCAGCGCCACCGCATCGATTGCCTGCAGTCCGCCGTTCGTTGCCACGCCATCGACCTGGCCATTGGCCACGACCGTCGTCTCTTCGACCGAATACGACGTGCTCGACGACGTGAAGGAAGCCGACGTCGTCGTGCGCTCGTAGGAGAATTCGTAGGTCGCGAGCGGCGTGACCGGCTCCGGCGCACGCTCAGGCTCAACCGCGACGTCGGGAGCCACCACCTCGGCGGCGACCTCCGGTTCGGCGGCGGTCACGACCTCGGGCGCATCGTCCTCATGATCGTCGGCATCCGGTGGAAACCGCGAGCCTGCCGGGTCGATCTTGATGTCTCGAAGATCGAGCTTGCTGAAAAACCGATTCATGCGTGAGGTCCCCCTCATACCTTCCCCGTGGATACCCGAAGTCCGGGTGCTGTGACGATCGGGAGACATTGCTCCAGGCCGGACGAGCGACCGCGCGGACCCCACAGCCCGACGACAGCGCATTGGCAGAACGCAGGAGTATTTGTCCATCCCGACTGGATGACGGCGGCAGCCATCCACCGTATCCGGTTCCTAGTCTACAAGGGAACCCCGGCAAAGGCACGAAACCAACCGGGCGCGACACCGAAAAAACGCCACGACAGGAGACTGAATACGCAAGAAGCGGGGGAGGATTCGTACGAATCCTCCCCCGCTTCGGGATGTGCATGGTGATGGCGGTCGTTACCGCGCGTAGTCGACGGCGCGCGTCTCGCGGATGACCGTGACCTTGATCTGACCCGGATACTCCAGGGTCTCCTCGATCTTCTTCACGACATCGTGGGCGAGCTTGCTTGCACCGAGGTCATCGAGCGCGTTCGGCCTGACGAGGATACGAACCTCGCGACCAGCCTGAATGGCAAACGACCGATCGACGCCCTCGAACGAGTTGGCGACGCCTTCCAGCGCCTCCAGTCGCTTGATGTACGTTTCGACCATTTCCCGGCGAGCGCCGGGCCGGGCGCCACTGATGGCGTCCGCGGTCTGCACGATGAACGCCTCGATGGTCTGGGGTTCTTCTTCGTTATGGTGCGCCGCGATCGCGTGAACGATCTTGGAGGACCGTCCGAGCCGCTTCGCGATGTCCGCGCCGATCAGGGCGTGCGGCCCTTCGACCTCGTGGTCGACGGCCTTGCCAATGTCGTGCAGCAGACCCGCCGTCTTCGCGACATTCACATCGGCTCCCAGCTCGGAGGCCAGGTTCGCGCAGATGATGCTCACCTCGAGACTGTGCCCGAGGACATTCTGGCCGTAGCTGGTGCGGAACTTGAGCCGTCCCAGCAACTTGATCAGATCCGGGTGCAGGCCCGGCACATTCGCCTCGTAGGCGATGCGCTCGCCTTCCTCACGCATGATCTGTTCGAGTTCGAGTTGCGTCTTGGTGACGACTTCCTCGATACGGGCAGGATGGATGCGTCCATCCTGCAACAGCTTCGTGAGCGCCCGCCGCGCGACTTCACGCCGGACAGGGTCGAAGCCGGAGATCGTCACGGCTTCCGGCGTGTCGTCGACGATCAGGTCGACACCGGTTGCCTGTTCCAGCGCGCGGATGTTGCGGCCTTCCCGACCGATGATCCGCCCCTTCATCTCATCATTCGGCAGGGGGATCACCATCACCGAGGATTCGGTGACGTAATCGGCGGCGATGCGCTGGATGGTGGTTGCGAGGATCTTCTGGGCGCGGCGATCGGCCTCTTCCTTCGTTTCGCGCTCGATCTCGTGAAGCCGGCGAGCCGCCATGCTTCGCGCCTCGTACTCGACCTCGGCAACCAGCTGGTTGCGGGCCTCTTCGGAGGTGAGCCCTGCGATCCGTTCGAGTTCGGCCAGATGCTTGCCACGCACCTGCTCGACTTCCTGGAGTTGAGCCTGCTTGTGCGCCTCGAACTCCTGCGCCTGCTTGTGCTTCTCCTGCTCCCACTGCTCGTGGTTGCGGGAAAGTTGCTGTTCCTGCTTGCGCACGCCCTGTTCGCGCTGCTCCAGCGCGAGGGACTTCTTGTCGATGCTTTCTTCTTTTTGTTCGGTTCGGCGCTCTGCCCGCTCGATCTCCTTCCGGCGCTGGGTCAGCTCCCGGTCCAGATCGGCGCGGAGGCGGATCGCCTCGTCCTTATCCGCCAGCGTTGCTTCTCGTCTCCGGGTTTCCGCTTCCTCCGTAATGCGATCCGCATTCTCCTGGGCCATGCGCACGCGAGAATTCGCACGCTTGTCCAGCCAGAACCAGGTCGCGAGAAAGGTCAATCCGGCGGCGAGGACGGCTCCGAAGGCATAAATCAGCACTTCACCCATCGACGTCGCTCCTCATGTGCCCCACGCGGGGCTTTCAGTTGTTAAGGTGTGTCGGAGGAACATCGCACCCCACGGATGCGAACCATGCGACGGCGAACTCTCTTGATGCCTGCGCATATCCTCTTCCACCGCAGATGATACGGTTAACATGAAAATATCGTCAAGCCATCCACTCTTGGCGATTTTCAGAGATTCCCTGAACGTACGCAGGATATTACGGCCAAAATCAACAACAGCCTTTCATCATTCGGTCCGTTACTGAATCGCACAGGAAAGCAACTTCTGCGACTCATTATCGACATCCTTCCCATATACGGAGGTACCGTACCGTGTCTGATCCCCCTACGCCGCAGGAGCCGATCGTCACCATCCGTGGCGAGCTGGTCACGCTCGGCCCGCTCGTCCGCGACCTCGTCCCCACGCTCGCACGCTGGATGAACGACCTCTCCGGTCTCCGCACGCTCGGGCCGGCAGCGCCCCGCCCGATGACCGTCGAGCGCGAGACCCAGTGGTTCGAGGACATCACGGGCTCCAGCGACATCGTCTTCCTGATCCGGGAGCACGCAACCGGTATCCCGATCGGGACATCCAGCCTGATGGATGTCGATTTCCGGAATCGCTCGGCCATGTTCGGCATCTATATCGGCGAGGCATCAGCGCGTGGCAGAGGCTATGGCTCCGAAACGACGCGCCTGATGCTGGACTACGCATTCAATCTGCTCGGGCTGAATTCGATCCGCCTCGGGGTCGCGGCGTTCAACCCGGCCGGGATCCGCACCTACCAGAAGGCCGGGTTCCGCGAATGCGGGCGATGGCGGGAGCACTGGTGGCACGAAGGCAGACTCTGGGACGAGATTCTGATGGACTGCCTTGCCCGCGATTTCGGGGCGGCGTCCTCGGGCCAATGATCCGGCCTCGATATGCGACACTGGGAGCAGCGTTGCGCGGCATGAGACGATCGACACGGGGAGGAACCAGAGCGTGAACGCATCGTCATCCGGCACACGAAACGGCAACGGCGCAGGCGGGCAGGAACCAGTGGCGAACGACTCCGCATCCGGCGATGTCGCGCTGCTGATCGACTATGAGAACCTGCAGATCAGCCTGAAGCGCTACTTCAAGCTGACGACGCCGAAGATGAGTCTCATCATCCAGGAGGCCCAGGAGCATGGTCGCCTCGTCCTCGCCCGCGCCTACGCGCCGTGGACCAGCCAGGACCTCGCGATCGACGCGGAGAACCTCTACCGGCAGGGGATCGACCTGATCTACGTCCCCGCCGGCAAGAACAGCGCCGATGTCCGCATTGCCGTCGATGCCGTCGAGACCAGTGCCCGCAATACCAACATCATGACCTACGTCATCGTCACGGGTGATGGCGACCTCATCCACCCGCTGAACTACCTGCGGCAGCAGGGGCGCAAGGTGGTGGTGATCGGCGTCGATGCCGCCATGAGCCGCATGCTCTCCGCCGCCGCCGATGGCGTCCTCCTCTACGAGCGTGACCTCGACCCGTCCGTCCGCCGCGAGCCGGTGCAGAAGCGCCCAGCGAGCGGGCGTTCCACCGACCGCGTCGCGGCCACGAAGCAGGACGAGGCGCCTACCGCGACGCGCCTGACGCCGCTGAAGAACTACCCCCGCGCGGACGAGGCATTCAAGCTCGTGCAGGATGTGCTCGCACGTCATGGCAACAACGAGCCGATGCTGTATCAGGAGGTCGGCCACTGGCTTGGCCAGGACCACAGCATGCGTTCGCGCGCATGGTATGGGGTGCCGTTCAGTGTCTTCATGGACGCCGCGCAGGACGCGGGATTCGTGACGCTGACGACCTCGGGCGGCAACAGCTATGCCTCCCTTCCCTCCACGTCGCAGGCGGATGACGCCGCCAATGACGACGAGGGGCCGGACGACGATCGCGAACGCGGTGGCGAGGGCAGTCCCGGTGTGCGACTGGAGTCCCTGCGCCCGGAAGAGCGCACCGCGCTCTACGATGCGCTGGAAGAACTGATCGCCACCAAGAAGCAGGGCTACGTGACCTTCAAGGCGATCCAGAAGCATCTCGTCTCGTCCAGCACGCTCCCTCGCCTCAGCGAAGAGCAGATCAAGAGCCTGCTGAATGACCTCGCCGACCGCGAGCCGCCGATCCTGCTTCGACATCAACGGAAGGGACGCGGCGGCGGCTTCACCTTCTCCGCCTTCACCCTCAACCGCGACGCCCTCCCCCACCCGGATGACAGCCAACCCGACGACGACATCGAATACGAGGTCCCGGAGTCATAGAACACCCCGCATATGTCATCCCGAGCAAGCGGGTCAGCGCGAAGCCTGCACCCGGGGTGGAGCGCGTCGAGGGATCGGGTCGCATGGGGACGTCATCCACGCAATCCGGTCCCTCGACTCCGCTGCACCATGACTACCGTCACGACGTATGAGCCGCTCCGCTCGGGATGACGGCGCGGGGGTGTTCAGGGTCGCGATAGGGCAGCCAGGCAGATGAGTAGGGCGATCGCTTCGAGCGTGGCTCGAAGCGATCGTATCCCACAACGCCACTCCATCGCAGCGAGGGTCGGAAAGGACGCAGCGGGCATCCTACGCGACGTCGATGCGCACACTCACCGCATGCGCCGATGGCAGGTCGTCCGGCAGGGTCACGACCAGCGCCTCGGCTGTCCGCTCGAAGGCGAGCTCGACATACTTCCCGCGCTCGCCGGTCGGCAACGCGACCTTCCGGATCGTCCCCAGCAGGTACTCCGACCCCTCGCGCAGCGTCGCGATACGCAGCGTCCGGTCCTCCGGAATCGCCAGCGCCGTCGCATAGAGATGCGGGCGATAGATGCCGCCCTCCAGCTCCGTCTTCTGGGTGAAGCGAATGTCCTGCGCCGTGAATGCCGCCCGCTTCGTGTCCGCGAACGACCCTTCCACCACGGCGGTCGGTCCCTCGCCGTAGATCGTCCAGGGGCGCGTGCCGTAGACCGCCTCGCCATACACCAGGAGCCAGTCTCCGATGGCGATCAGCAGGTCACGATCCTCATCCGGAATCGTGCCGTCGGCGCGCGGACCGATGTTCAGCAATAACGCGCCGTTCTTGCTCACGATGTCGACCAGGTCGCCGATCAGGTCGCCCGCCCGCTTGTAGTCGTTGCCCTCGGTGTAGCCCCACGAATTCTTCGCGACCGCCGTATCCGTCTGCCAGAAGGCTTCACGAATCTCGGCGAGTTGCCCGCGCTCGACATCGAAGACGGCCGAACTGGTCGGCATGGCATCGTGCTTGTAGTTGATCGCCACCCCGCGCCGCCATTCCGCGCCCCGGTTGTAGTAGTAGCTCGCGAACTCCCGCAGGTACGGAGCGAAGACCGGCTGCTCGATCCACCAATCGAACCAGAAGAGCTGCGGCTCGTACTTGTCCACGATCTCGCAGCAGCGCAACAGCCAGTCTTCCAGATACGCATCGTGCGGCGGCAGGATGTCCGGCTGAGCCGGGCCGTAGAAGCCAGCGAATCGGGGATCGCGCACGTCCGAATCGAACGCCATGCCGCCATTCATGAACCACCAGTGCTCCGCCCGGTGGCTGGAGACGCCGAAGACCATCGATTCCCGCCGCACCGCCGTCGCCAGCTCCCCGATCAGGTCGCGCTGCGGTCCCATCTTCGCCGCGCACCACTCCGTGCGGTCGGAGTCGTAGAGCGGGAAGCCATCGTGATGCTCTGCGGTGGGGACGACGAACTGCGCACCGGCCCGCCGGAAGAGCGCTGCCCACTCGTCCGCGTCGAACCGCGACGCCGTGAACTGGGGGATGAAGTCCTTGTACCCGAACTCGGCCTGGTCGCCATAGGTCGCGCGATGATGCTCGAACTCGCGCGTGCCCTGGATATACATATTGCGGGGATACCACTCGTTGCCAAAGGCGGGCACGGAGTAGACACCCCAGTGGATGAAGATCCCGAACTTGCCATCCAGATACCAGTTCGGCACCTGGTAGTCCTGCAAGCTCGTCCATGTCGCCGCGAATGGGCCGCGCTCGATGGTGGCCGCGATCTCGTCCCGATAGGCGCGTGTACCCTGATCCGTCACGGGAAACCTCCTGAGCATCATGGACGTCGAATCCGCCATTGACGCAACAGGAGGTGGTCCGGAATCACTGGTCCCCGGTCTCGTCCGTCCCATCCGTTCCTGCCACGCCGATCAGCGGCAGTATCTCAGGGGGATTGGCGCGGAGCAACCGCCACGCATCCGGCTCCCCGCCGAGGAAGCGAAGCAGGTCCTGAATCGCCCCGGCGATCGCGCGTCCCAGCGCGGCGGTGGGACGGACATGCGGCTCCAGATGGAGGGCCTTGATCGTCAGCACCTTCGCTTTGCGGTCGAATGAGGGGTCCAGCCGCCCCACGATCCGTCCACGGTGGAGGATTGGCAGGCTGTAGTACCCGTAGATGCGCTTCGGGGCGGGCGTGTAGACCTCGATCCGGTAGTGAAAGTCCCAGAGCGCTTCACCACGGTGCCGGTTCCAGGTGAGGTTGTCGAATGGGGAGAGGAACGTGGTGAGCGTTGGGCGCATCTGGCCCGCCCGGAGATGCTCGAGGCGTTCGAGCTGCGCGGTATCGATCCACGTCGGCCCGTCGATGCCCGGCACCTCGACCCGCTTGACGATCCCTTCCGCCTCGAACGCGGGAAGCAGCTGCTTGGCCACGGAGACCGGAAGGTGCACGGCCCCGCCGGTACGGAAGTAGTTCGCCACCCAATTCGGGGTCATGACTCCGAGGGCGCGCACCGCACGCACGGCCAATTCTCGCTGAACCTCCGCGACCGGCATGGCCTCGCCATCCCAGAAACCGGGAATGATGTGCTCCGGCAGGTCGAACACGCGCCGAAACCCGTCGCGCCGTCGCACGATGGCGTCGCCATGCGTCCACATGTACCCGAGCACCATCCGCTCCGGTTTCTTGCCATACCAATCCCACTGGTGGGTGGTCGCCTCGTCCGGCGCATCGAAGTCGAGCGAGGTAATCGGCCCCTGATCGCGCATCACGCCGCGCAGCCGCTCGATGGCCGCGATGCTCTCGGGCTCCATCCGCCAGGCATCCTGGGCGCGGCGCTTCTCCATGTAACCCCGGAACAGCGGCATCAGTTCGATCGGGATGATCGCGGCGGCATGCGCCCAGTACTCGGTAATCGCATGATCGGGGTCGTAGAGATCGGCGATCAGGGAGGGATCGTACGGACCCAGGCGGCTCCAGAGCACGGTCTCGTGGGAGCGGGAAATGACGCTGATCGTATCCAGCTGGACGTACCCGATCGCCCGGATCGTGGCGAGAAGATCCGCCTTCGTCGCCCGTCGGCGGAATGGGCGCCGATCCAGCCCCTGCGCGGCTACTGCGATCCAGCGCGCCTCATCACGCGACAGCGTCATCACCGAAGTCACCGCGTTCTCCCTTCCCACGTCGTGCCTATGGCATTCATCCGGGGAATGCTCGCGCATGAAGAGGTCGAAAGCCGTCCGCTATTGGCGAATGCGCCTACCAGGGACGTCCGAGAAGCTGGCGGACACGAAGTCCCCAGACCATCAGTGCCGCTTCGATCACGACGCGACGGGAAAGCTTGGAACTCCCCGCGACGCGATCGGTGAAGGTGATCGGCACCTGCTCGACCCGGCGCCCAATGGTGATGGTGCGGAAGGTCGTCTCGATCTGGAAGCCATACCCATCGGCATGGATCGACGACAGGTCGATTGCCTCCAGCGTGGCCGGTTTCCAGACCTTGAAGCCGCCGGTCAGGTCGCGGATCGGCACGCCGAGGATCAGCCCGGCATAGATACCGCCCGCCCGGCTGATCAGCTTGCGATACCATGGCCAGCCGTGCGTGTCGCCGCCCGCGATGTAGCGGCTCCCAAGCACCAGATCGGCGTCGGACTCGGTGGCGACCGCCACCATCCGGGCAAGATCCGTCGGCTGATGGGAATGATCGGCGTCCATCTGCGCGATCAGCCGTGGTTGCGCAGTCCGGGCGAGGGTAAGCCCGGCCACGTACGCGCGTCCGAGCCCCTCCTTCCCTGCCCGATGGAGGAGATCGACGCGGCCGGGATAGGTCTCGGCCAGCTCCTCCGCCAGCATCCCCGTTCCGTCGGGCGAGTTGTCATCCACGATCAGCACGGCGTAGCCAGCGCCGAGGGCAATCACCTCGGTGACGATGGGCCGGAGATTGTCGA
Source organism: Thermomicrobiales bacterium (assembly GCA_049840815.1). Taxonomy (GTDB): domain Bacteria; phylum Chloroflexota; class Chloroflexia; order Thermomicrobiales; family UBA6265; genus JASGDN01. Next base: position 58,878 of record JASGJI010000005.1, read on the forward strand.
TCTCGTTGTAGGTGGGAATGACGACGAGGACATCCGGAGATGGCAGGAATTCCGGAGTTCGTGCTGGGTCGGCGCTCACGAGACGGCGTCACCTCGTCCGCGCTCCAGCAGGAAGCCGACCTGCACGAGCAGCGCATCGACGTCGAACGGCTTGGAGAGCAGTGCGTCCGCCTCCAGTTCCGACGTGCGGTCGCGCAGCGTACGGCTGGCGGACATCGCGATGATCGGCAGTTGCGCGGTCTCATCCTCCTGCCGGAGCCGGGCAATGAGCGTGCCGCCATCGACGCCGGGCAGCATGATATCCATGAGGATGAGATCGGGCTTCCAGTCGCGGGCCATCATCAGGCCCTGGGCACCATCGCGCGCGACGGCAACGGTATGCCCTTCGCCTTCCAGCACGACCTCGATCAACTGGGCGACATCATTCTGATCTTCGACGACGAGGATGCGTGAACTCACGACATGTGTACCTTCTCGCAAAACGCGGCTACCGCTGGGCCATGAGACCCGATTCCTGCCCTGCACGGACAGTATAGGCGGAACCGCGTTCGTATGCGCCATTCGAGACGGACCGTCCCGCGATCACCCCATGGTTGCGGGCTGCGTGTCCTCCAGATCCGCTCCAAGCGTGGCCAGCTTCGTCACGAAGTTGGCATACCCCCGGTCGATGTGATCGACGTTGGAAATCACGGTCTCCCCCGTCGCGACGAGCCCGGCCAGCACGAGACTCACCCCGGCCCGGATATCGAGCGCAGAGACCTCGGCCCCATGAAGGGTCACGGGTCCGTGCACGATCGCCGTCGGGAAGAGGGGATTCTTCTGCGCATCCTCGCGCGGCGTCTCGACGACGGCGCCCATCCGCCGGAGCTCATTCACAACCTGCAAGCGGTTCTCATAAACGCGTTCCTGCACCACTGATTCCCCATGTGCCTGCGTCAGGAGCGGCAGCATCGTCGCCTGCTGATCGGTCGGGAAACCGGGGAAGGGCAGTGTCTGGATCTTCACTGGTCGCAGATCCCTGACCCGCTTCACCAGCATGCGATTTGGAGCGAACCAGAGATCGGCCCCCATCTGCTCCAGCTTCTCGGTGACGGGAAGCAGATGCGGCTCCATGACCCCTTCCAACTGCACCTCGCCACCAGTGATGACCGCTGCGATAGCGAAGGTCCCCGCCTCCAGCCGATCCGGGATGCACGTCATCGATGTACCGTGCAGCTTGCCAACGCCCTCGACCACGAGCGTCGGCGTTCCCAGACCAGAGACACGCGCTCCCATCCGGTTCAGCAGTTCGCCCAGCCAGATCACCTCCGGCTCCGCGCAGGCATTGGCGATGACCGTCGTCCCCTGGGCAAGCGTCGCCGCCATCATGATGTTCTCGGTGCCCGTGTGCGTGGGGTAGTCGAGGTAAATCATGCGCCCGGAGAGCTGCGTAGCCCGCGCTGTCACCATCCGTCCGTCTTCGATCACTTCCGCCCCGAGACGCCGAAACCCATCAAGGTGAATGTCGATCGGGCGAGATCCGATCTGATCGCCGCCCGGCCCGGCGAAGGAAATCTCGCCCGCGCGCGCCAGCATCGGCCCGGCCACCACCACCGAGGCCCGAGTCGCACTGAAATGCTCCTTCGGCGCCTCGGCCCGCACGATGTCGCTGGCCCGCACAGTGACGGATTCGCGGACGACATCGATCTCGACCTCCGCGCCAAACACCTTGAGCAACTCGGCCATCGCGAAGACATCGGAGATTATCGGCATGTTGTACAGACGGACCTCATCAGCCGTGAGCAGGCAGGCCGCCATCGCCTTCAGAGCGGCATTCTTCGCGCCGCCGATCTTCACCTCACCGGAAAGGCGATTGCCCCCCCGGACTTTCAGCACCCGCTCCGGGGCGAGTTCGGTGACCTTGGACGTCTCGGCAATGGCGGACATGAACGCTCCTGTCGTGGTAATCGGGGAAGGGGACCGGCATCGGGCAGGACGGAGGCAAAACAGATGAGGGAATGGTCCATCCGGCGCTGATGTGTCCCGGAGAGTATAGGGGAGGTCGCCATCTGCGACCGCCAGGATCCACTCCAGCAAACGAACGAAGCGCCAGCCCGTGCAGGGGCTGGCGCTTCGTTCATTGGTTGCGTCTTGGTCCCCGACGGATCAGGGATTGAGGCCGGTCCGGCCTCGTCGACGCTGCCCGATCCGCAAGCGGACGGCGGCGCGGCGCAGGGCCATCTCCGCCTCGGCCACGGAGACGGCATCGGCGCGATTGCGCTTTGTCTCCTCGGCGCGCGTGCGAGCAGCCTCGGCACGCTCGACGTCGATCTCGCTGGCGCGTTCCGCCGTGTCGGCCAGGATCGTCACGCGATCATGGCTGACCTCGACGAACCCGCCGAAGACGACGATCGACTCCTCCGCGCCGCCCTTCTTCACCCGAAGCTCCCCATTGGTGAGCAGCGAAATGAGCTGGGCGTGACCCGGAAGGATACCGAGCATGCCATCGATGCCAGGAACGACCGCCATATCGGCGTCCGCCATCTGGAACACGACGCGCTCGCCCGTCACGACCTCCACATGAAGCTTGGCCACAGAATGCCTCCTTGCGCCTCATCGGGCGCGGGAGAGAACCGGATTAGCGGTTCTCGGCGGCCATCTTCTCCGCGGCCTCCACGACCTCGTCGATGCTGCCCTTGTAGCGGAACGCCGCCTCCGGCAGGTGGTCATGCTTGCCGTCGAGGATCTCGCGGAACGAGCGGACCGTGTCGGCCAGCGACACGAAGCGGCCCGGGTTGCCCGTGAACTGCTCGGCGGTGAAGTACGGCTGGGACATGAAGAGTTCGATGCGCCGGGCGCGGTCGACGATCTGCTTGTCCTCGTCCGAAAGCTCTTCCACACCAAGGATGGCGATGATGTCCTGCAGGTCGCGGTAGCGCTGCAGCACCTGCTGCACGCCGCGGGCGACGTTGTAGTGCTCCTCGCCCACGATCAGCGGATCGAGGATGCGGGAGGTGGATGCCAGCGGGTCCACAGCCGGGAAGAGACCGCGCTCGGCGATCGACCGCTCGAGCGAGATCGTCGCGTCGAGGTGGGCGAACACGGAGCTCGGCGCCGGGTCGGTGTAGTCGTCGGCCGGCACGTACACGGCCTGCACCGAGGTGATGGAGCCGGTCTTGGTGGAGGTGATGCGCTCCTGGAGCTGCCCCATCTCACTGGCCAGGGTCGGCTGGTAGCCCACGGCGCTCGGCATACGACCGAGAAGCGCGGAGACCTCGGAACCCGCCTGCACGAAGCGGAAGATGTTGTCGATGAAGACGAGGACGTCGCGCCCTTCGTCGCGGAAGTACTCCGCCATCGTCAGGCCGGTGAGGGCCACGCGGAGGCGGGCTCCCGGCGGCTCGTTCATCTGGCCGAAGACCAGCGCCGTCTGATCGCGAACGCCGGACTCTTCCAGCTCACCCCAGAGGGCCGTGCCCTCGCGGGTGCGCTCGCCCACGCCGCAGAAGACGGAATAGCCGCCGAACTCGGCCGCGATGTTGCGGATGAGCTCGGTGATGACCACCGTCTTGCCGACGCCGGCGCCACCGAAGACGCCGATCTTGCCACCGCGGGTGAACGGGGCGATGAGGTCGATGACCTTGGAACCGGTCTCGAGCACTTCGACCTTGGTCGACTGCTCATCGAAGGCCGGGGCGTCGGTGTGGATCGGGCGGTACTCGGCCGCCTCCACCGGGCCACGCTCGTCGATGGCGTCGCCGGTCACATTGAACATGCGGCCGAGCGTCGCCGGACCGACCGGCACCGCGATCGCCTTGCCGGTGTCCTTCGCATCCTGACCGCGGCGGAGGCCATCGGTCGTGCTCATGGCGACGGCGCGAACGCGGTCGTTGCCGAGGTGGATCTGGACTTCGAGCACGAGCGTGGAGCCATCCGGCAGGGTCGTCTCGATGGCGTTGTAGATCTCCGGAAGCTGATCCGGCGGGAACTCGATGTCGACGACGACGCCGGTGACCTGAACGATCTTCCCGGTGGCGCCGCCCGTCTTGGTTTCGGGAGCAACTGCGGCTGCAGCCATGGTGCGTGCCTCGCTTCGTAAAGGGTCTTGTTCAGGTCACCGGCGACGGTCGCCGGTGACAGACTGCTGGCCGTTCGGCAGGAGCCGCTACTCGACGCGGAAGGCGTTGGCGCCCGCCGCGATCTCGGCGACTTCGTTGGTGATCTGAGCCTGGCGCGCCTTGTTCAACGCGAGCTGGAGATCGGACGTGAGCTCCTTCGCGTTGTCGGTCGCGTTGCGCATGGCCACCATCTGCGCCGAGTAGAACGAGGCAACGTTGTCGAGCACTGTCTGGTAGACAAGGCCCTCCACGTAGCGCGGAAGGATGCCGTTCAGCACCTCCTCCGGGCTCGGCTCGAAGATGTAGTCCTCGGTCGTGCCGCTCTGCTCGGGCCGCACGATGGGCAGCAACTGGATCTGCTCCGGCCGCTGCACCAGCGTGTTGATGAACTTCGAATAGATCAGGTGGACCGCATCGACGTTCCCCTTCAGGAACTCGTCGATCGCGATCTGGGTCGCTGGCCGAATGTCATCCAGCCCCGGCGCATCGCCGAGTCCCTGGAACTCCGCGATCACGTTCTGCTTCGTGCGTGCGCAGAACTGGATGCCCTTCTTGCCGATCGCGATCACTTCCACATCCACCCCGGCGGCCTTCTGCTCGCGCAGATAGAGGCCGACGCGGCGAACGATGTTGGCGGTGAGCGCGCCCGACAGGCCACGATCCGGCGTCACGAGGATCAAGGCCGTGGACTTGATCTCATCGCGTGCCTGGAGCAACGGAAACGCCTTCAGCTGCTCCGGATCGCTCTGCGCCGCCGCCAGATCGCCAAGCACCTGGCTCAGCCGCTCGTAATACGGGCGGCTGCGGGTCACACGGTCCTGGGCGCGGCGCATCTTGGATGCGGCCACCATCTCCAGGGCGCGCGTGATCTGCGACATGTTCTTGACGCTGCGAATGCGGCGACGAATTTCACGTGGGCTTGGCATGTCGCCTCATCCTCTCGTGTTAGTCGGCCGCGGTCGCGCTGGAGGCGCTGCTGCCATAATTGTTGGTCGCCTTGAAGTCCTTGGTGGCCTTCGTCAGCGCGGCAACGATGTCGTCGGTCAGCGCCTTCTCGGTCTTGATCTGCTCCAGCAGGCCCGCGTGCGACGTGGTCAGGTACTCCAGGTACCCGGCCTCGAACTCGCGGATCTGGTCGACGCGCACATCGTCCAGCTGGCCGGCCGAACCAGCCCACAGGATCGCAACCTGCTGCTCCACCGGGAGCGGGTTGTACTGCGGCTGCTTCAGGACCTCGGTCATCCGCTGGCCGCGCTCGATCTGGCGGCGCGTGGACGGATCGAGGTCGCTGGTGCCGAACTGCGCGAACGCGGCGAGCGAGCGGTAGTTCGCCATGTCGAGGCGGAGGCTACCGGCAACCGAGCGCATGGCCTTGATCTGGGCCGAGCCACCGACGCGGGACACCGAGAGACCGGTGTTGATGGCCGGGCGGATACCACCATAGAAAAGGTCGGTTTCCAGGAAGATCTGGCCGTCGGTGATGGAAATGACGTTCGTCGGGATGTAGGCCGAGATGTCGCCGGCCTGCGTCTCGATGATCGGCAGCGAGGTCAGCGACCCACCACCCAGCGCCTCATTCATGCGCGCGGAGCGCTCCAGCAGGCGGGAGTGGAGGTAGAAGACATCGCCCGGATACGCCTCGCGTCCCGGCGGGCGGCGCACCAGCAGCGACACCTGGCGATAGGCCTGCGCCTGCTTCGTCAGGTCGTCGTAGATGATGAGCGCGTCGCGGCCGGTCTCCATGAACTCCTCGCCCATCGCGGTGCCGGAGAACGGCGCGATGTACTGGAGGGCGGCAGGATCGGACGCGGAGGCGACGACGACGATGGTGTGCTTCATCGCGTCGTGCTCTTCGAGGATGCGGACGATCTGCGCGACCTGGGCGCGCTTCTGTCCGACGGCGACATAGATGCAAAGCACACCGCTGTCGCGCTGGTTGATGATCGAGTCAATGCCGATGGTGGTCTTGCCGGTCTGACGGTCACCGAGGATCAGCTGGCGCTGGCCACGACCGATGGCGGTCATGGCATCGATGGCCTTGATGCCGGTCTGGAGCGCCGTCTTCACGTCCTGGCGCTGGATAACGCCCGGCGCGATGCGCTCGATGTCGCGGGCCTTGTCCGTGACGATCGGGCCCTTGCCGTCGATCGGCTGCCCCAGGGCGTCCACCACGCGGCCGAGGAGGGCATCGCCCACCGGGACCGACGCGATCTTGCCCGTGGTGCGGACCTCGTCGCCTTCTTCAATGGAGGTGTAGTCACCGAAGACGATGACGGCCACCGTGTCCTCGCCGAGGTTCAGGGCGAGACCCTGGGTGCCGCTCTTGGTGAACTCCACGAGCTCACTGGCCATTACCTGGGTAAGGCCGTAAACCGTGGCAACACCGTCACCGATACCGATGACGGTTCCGACGTTGGTAATGGTTGCCTGATCTGAGAATCCCTGGATCTGCTGCTTGAGCAGATCACTGATCTCGGTCGCGCGTACCGCCATGATCGCTCCGTTCTTCCGCGGCGACAGTGCCGCGCCGCGCGGTCCTGCTCGTTGCCGTGGATGGTGGATGGTTGCCGTGTGTCGTCCCGAACTGGTGTGTGTCTGCCGTACGGAAGGCCGGGACGACCTCCTGGCTCCGCACCAGCCTCCGGTCGCGGACTCCCCGCGCAGCCGGACCCCTGTCGCCTGGACCGGGATCAGGCCGCGATGAGGCGTGCCCGCAGGTTCCGCAGCTGGTTGATGACGCTTCCATCGATCAACTGGTCACCGATGCGCGCGACGATGCCCCCGATGATCTCGGGATCGACCGTCATGCGCAATTGCACATCCTTGCCCAGCAGCTGCTTGAGCTGCTGGCTGACGAAGGCCTGCCCGGCATCATCCAGCGGGTCGGCGGTGGTGATATCCACCCGCGCGATCCCCTTGGAGGCCAGATACGCCTCGTCCACGAGCGCGGCCACATCCGGCAGGATGGCGACCTTGCGCCGCTCGATGAGCATCTTCACCAGATTCAGCGCCTCCGGATGCAACTCCGGAAGCACCTTTTCGACGACGGAGAGCTTGTCGCTATTGCTGATGTTTGGATTGGCGAAGAATCCACCCGCATCGGGGCCAATGACCAGGTCGGCAAGGCCGTCCAGGTCACGCTGCCAACGATCGAAGCTACCTTCGTCCGTTGCCAACTCGATGACCGCCTGTGCGTAGCGTATCGCCGAACCGCTCGCCATCGCTCGTTCCCTCGTCTCTCACCGTTCAGTACGCAGGAGGCAAAAGGCAGTTGGCCGAGTAGTCGTGGTGATCGCCTCGTCCCTCCTGCCTTCTGCTTACCTCGCTAGTTCTGGGACACGCGGGAAGCATCGGCTAAGGTTGCTTCGATCAACTGGGCCTGAGCCTTCGGATCGAGCTCCTTGCGCACGATCTTGCCGGCTGCGAGCACGGCCAGATCGCCGACTTCCTTGCGAAGCGTGATTCGCGCTTCTTCGGTCTGCTGACGCAGCGTGTCTTCCGCCCGCTTGAGGTATTCCTCTTGCTGAACGGCCGCTTCCTCGCGCGCCTTCGCAATCAATTGCTCGCTCGTGGTGCGGGCAGAAGCCACAATCTCCTGGGCCTCGCGCCGCGCCTGAAGCAGAGCATCCTCGTTGCGCGCCTGGGTTTCCTTGAGCTCGGACTGCATCCGCTCGGCAGAGGCCATGCTCTCCCGAATCCGCTCCGCCCGCTGATCGAGCACCCGCACGATGGGGCCGACCGCAAAGCGCCAGAGCAGATAGATGAAGACGAGGAAGGCGACCAGCTGGACGGCAAGCTGCCATCCGTTGATACCCAACTTGTCCATGGTCGGCCTACCCTCCGTTCACACCCATCATCGTCACCGGAATCCGAAACGCATCGCGCCCGGACGCCGAATCCGGGCCGGCGCCCGACGCCGCATGAGCGCGCCGGGCTGACCAGCCAGCAGGACTAGACGAAGGCGATGATGATGGCGATAACGAAGGCGTAGATCGCGACGGCCTCGGCAAGCGCCGCACCGATGATCATGGTCGTCCGGATTTCGCCCGCGGCCTCAGGATTGCGGCCGATGGACTCCACCGCGCCCTTCACGGCGAGACCAATACCCAGCGCCGGGCCAAGACCGCCAACGCCGATCGCGATCGCGGCACCGATATAACGAGCCGCAGCAACGTCTGTAAGTCCGTCCAACATCCGAGAAACTCCTCCTGCTGGCGCCAGCCCGCTGTGTCGTCACACGAGACGGCCCCATTGCCGTGGTTCAAGACGACCCGCGCCGTCTCGCCTACTGATACGAACACGAAGTTGATTTTCGAGACCGGCATGCACGTCGTGCGGCGCGCATGCCGGATATCTCGCAAGGGAATTAGTCGCCCGCGCCGGACGCCGCAACCTTCGGATGATCCGAAGCCGCGTCGTGGCCGTGGCTGTGGTCTTCGGCATGCTCGTCGCCATGAGCGTCGGCAGCGGCCAGCGTGATGTAGATCGTCGTCAGGAGCGCGAAGACGAGCGCCTGAATCGTACCGAACATCACTTCGAGGAAGAGGAAGATCACCGGGAAGAGGAAGGGAATGATGGCGATCTTGATGGCAGCGGCCATCGCGTACATGACGCCCAGGAGCACTTCACCCGCGAACACGTTTCCGAAGAGTCGTGCGGAGAGCGAAAGAATGCGCGAGAGCTCGGAGATGACCTCGATCGGGAAGATGAAGGGCGGGTTGGCCATGTGCTTGATGCGGCCACGCACGCCGTGCGCCTTGATGCCGTAGATCTGCACCATCGTGAAGGTGAGCAACGAAAGCGCGAGGGTCATGTTCAGGTCGGCGGTCGGGGCGCGGAAGAAGGGAACGAGCACCTCGTGCGTCGCCTCGTGATCCTCCGTCAGGGCGTGTTCACCCTCGGCGGTAGCACCGGAATCCGTGCCCTCGTGATCGGTGCCCGTGGTCGCGGCGACGGCAGTCGCGTCCGCGACAACATGCTCGTCGGCGCCATGCTCGGCAGCCGGCGTGGCAACGACGGTGGTTTCGGCATGCTCCTCGGATTCCTCACGGTAGACACCAATGGTGCCCATGCCCGGAAGGAGACCAGAGAAGTTCGAAAAGATGATGAAGATGAAGATGCCGGAAACCAGCGGAAGCACCGTGCGGCCGAACTTGCGGCCCGCAGCGCCTTCAACGAGTCCCATGATGAACTCGACGATCATCTCGATCAGGCCCTGGCCTCGGCCAGGAACGGCCTGCGCCTTGCGGGCGACCACCGAGAAGACCAGCAGCACCACCGCCATGACGATGAACATCGTCAACATCGAATTGGTGACCGGAATCGGGCCGATGTGAAAGAGCGTTTCCGCTGCCAGCGAAATATGCAGTTCCATGTGTCCGGCGCTACTCCTCACCCTCGGCGTCGCGAGTCTGGGCTCTTCGGGAACACCCGTGGTTCCCGCCATGTCGATGCGCACATCGGCTCACCTGAACGGGAGTCCGATGTAACCTGGTCACGTCAACGGCTCTTTGGGAGATTTCCGGGATGGAGCATGTCGTTCGATCGCGCGAGCGAGTGGTCCAGCCGACCCCTTCTTCGCTCCCAGCTTGGTCAACTCGTAGAGTTGATACCCCGCCGCGATCAACCCGATCCCCACCCCGACGAGCAGGAGGACTGGCGCCGTTCCCAGAAAACGATCCAGGAAGATGCCACCCACAATAAAAACGACCAGCGATGCAACGATCGAACATCCAAGACCGGACGCGACTCCCATCGTGCCGAGCTCTTTGCTATCGATCGGTGATTCCGGTCGCTCGGAGGTCAAGAAACCCCACCCCTGCTGCCTGTCCGATGGTAGCACACGCCATCGTATCCCCACCAGACATCCGTGTCCGGAGTATACCAGAGCTTGTGACCGAAATCACAAACCGTCGTGAACCTGGCACAATCCGTTGCGCCGATTATGGCATTCCTGCCCGATCACGCCCACCCCGAACTAACGATCGAGCCATTCGCCGTGGCTACACGTGCCCCAGCACGAACCCATCGCGGTATGGATCGGCAGGATCGAACAGCAACTGGCTCATACCGACCAACGAGCCGCGCCCGGAGATCTCGACAATCACGGAGGGCAACTCGCCGACCATATCCGACATCACGATCCGGCCAGAGAAGGTCGAGCCGATGATGCTCTCGTTGAAGAACGTGTCGCCAATCCCCATCTGGCCATCGTTCGCCAGGCAGGCCAGCTGCGCGGCGGTCCCGGTCCCGCAGGGAGAGCGATCGATGATGCCTCCCGCGTAGATCGTGGCCGATCGCACGCTGTACTCGTCCTCCGGCGAGGGCTCGACAATGATCGTCCCAGTGAGGCCAGCCATCGCATCGTCCACCGGATGCACAACGTCGACGCGATTGGAGACCGCCTGCCGAATGGCGACGCCAGCATCGGACAAGGCTTCCGCATTCGCCACCGTGATTGACAGCCCAAGGTCCTTCGCCTTCACGATGGCGTAGAACGCTCCCCCAAAGGCCACATCGACCATGACCGGCTGCCCCTGGAACTCGATTTCGAGGTCCTTGTGGAGTCGGAACGACGGAATGTTCCGGAACCGCACGTCGAGCACGCGCCCCTCATCCACGCTGGCACGCGCCTGCACGTTGCCAACGATGGTTTCGTAGCGAATGCGCACTTCGGGACCATCCGCCGGCACCGCACCGGTCTCGATCAATGCCGTCGTCAGCGCGATCAGGCCATGCCCGCTCAGGGTGCCATATCCGCCCGCCGTCATGAAGATGACGCCGTAATCCGCCTCCGGATCGACCGGACGCAACAGGAGCGCCCCGGTCAACGAGGCGTGACCGCGAGGTTCCAGCAGCAGCTTCCGCCGCAGGTGATCGTGATTCGTTCGCAGGTCGTTCAGCCGATCGCGGATCGTGTTCCCGCGCAATCGGGGCAACCCGTGCGTCAGGATACGAAGATGCTGGCCGCCCGCATGGGCGTCGATCGTGGTCAGAACGGGGTCAGAGCGCATGTGTCCCCCCTCGGAGTGCTGGGTGCAGTCGTCTTCGCAGGAGAGCAGGAACCGCCAGCAGGCGGGCGCGGCAGATTCGCGCGTGGATCAGTCCAGTCGTCCTCACCCGACCGGGAGACCGCACGAAAACGCACGGCAGGGTCCGCCCCATCCCAGGGCGTGCCCGCTCGGTAGGATACCGCGCGTTTGAACGGATCACCGCCAGCGCTGGACGTTCACCCCAGTCACTCCGAACCTCACCACCAGCCGTACGGGACGTTCTGATAGGGGTCCAGTTCGGGAAACACGCCGCAGTCCACGAGCTCGTCCACGCGGGCAAAGAAGGCGTCCAGTTCATCCGGAGCCAGCAGCCCATCGAACTCCGCCCGCACCGCATCGGCATCCTCGGTCAGGCCGACGAGATCCTCGAGCACCGCCTGGTTGATCGGCAACTCGTTGTATTGCCAAAGCACCGTGCGCAGCTTCGGCTCGACATTGAACGTCAGGCCGTGATCGATTCCCCAGAGTCGGCCCGATGTACTGACGAGGCAATGCGCGAGCTTCCGGTCCGCGTTGTTCGTGATCAGGTCGAAGGCCACCATCCGCTCGATCTCCGGGCGGCGTTGCCCCCAGAACCGGTGATCGTCCTCATGGTCCGGGTGCGGCTCGACATAGAGCTGCACGCTCCCCGACCCATGAGGGCCATCCCGCAGGACCGTCGGCGGCACGAGATGCCAACCGAGCCGCTTGCTGAGCAGGTAGGCGGCCCGCTCCCGGTGGCTCAGCGTGCCAACCGGGAAGTCCCACAGCGGACGTTCTCCCCGGCGGGGCTTGTAGATCGCCATGTGATCGCGTTTGCCCTCCACCCCGGTTTCCAGGGCAATGGCGAACGTGTAGTTGGAGCCCCACGGCACGAGCGACGCGGCAGTGATCTCAGCGTCCGTGAGCAGGCGAAGCGCCTCGTCTTCGGGCAACTCGGTCTGGGCGTACGATTCCTCGCCGTCATCGTCCTGAAGGCGCAAATGCAGGTCTGGCATGGAGCGTCCTGAATCGCTGGAAGGAATACGTGTGCCATACGGCGCGGCGGCATGCGACCGTCTCGCCCGATTGTACCGGCACGGCGAACCGGCGGTCGCGATTCCCTGCCCGGCCTGTCGCGCAATCCAGAATGGGCGGGTACAATCGGCGCAATTCTGGCAATCCATGTCCGGCATCGGTCCGGATCATCCCTCATTCACGCGAAGGAGCGTTCGATTCTATGAAGATCGTGCGATACGCGGATGCGACGACCGGAGACCTCTCCTACGGCATTGTCGAAGGCGAAACCGTCTATGCCGCCGGCGGCGACCTCTTCGGCAGCCTGGCGAAGGGCGCCGAGGTTGGTCCGCTCGCCGACCAGAAGATTGCCACCCCGCTCGATCCCGGCAAGGTCGTCTGCATAGGCATGAACTACCTGAAGCACGTCACCGAGATCGACCCCACCCGCACGGTGCCTACCGAGCCGGTGATCTTCATGAAGCCGAACTCGGCGATCATCGCGCCGGGCGAGACGATCGAAATCGCCAACCCGCAGAACAACACCGACTACGAGGCAGAACTCGTCGTCGTCATCGGCAAAACGGCCCGCCGCGTCTCCGAAGCGGAAGCGCTCGATTACGTGCTGGGCTACACGTCCGGCAATGATGTCTCCGACCGCGTGCTCCAGGCCAAGGATGGCCAGTGGATTCGCGCCAAGGGCTTCGACACCTACCTGCCGCTTGGCCCGAGCATCGTCACCGATCTCGATCCGGCCAACACGAAGGTCGAGTCCCGCGTCAACGGAGAGACCCGGCAGTCCGACAACACGGACGGTCTGATCTTCAACGTGCCGTTCCTCATCAGCTTCCTCAGCAACGTGATGACGCTCAATCCGGGCGACATCATCATGACCGGCACACCCTTCGGCGTCGGCCCGCTGAAGGATGGCGATGTCGTGGAGGTCGAGGTCGGCTCCATCGGCGTGCTCTCCAACCCGGTTGTGAATCGCGCCTGACGCCACGGAGCCATCTCGCGCAGACCCAATCTACCCACGGCGTATCCCCCGCCCGGCCCCTGCAATTCCCCAGGGTGCCGGGCGGGCCTGCGTGTATGCTAGGCACCATACCGTGCGGGCAACGTCGATGCCCCACGCCACCACCCACGGCACGCACGAGAGGCAGCCCAGTCATGAACGTCACGATGTTTGGAACCGGATACGTCGGCCTCGTCACCGGCGCCTGTTTCGCCGAGAGTGGCAACGATGTCATCTGCGTGGACATCGACGAGACCAAGATCGAGGCGCTGCGCCAGGGCGAAATCCCCATCTACGAACCCGGCCTCGCCGAGATCGTCCGGCAAAACGTCGCCGCCGGTCGCCTCTCCTTCACCACCGACCCGCAGGCGGGCATTGCCCCGGCCGACGTGATCTTCGTGGCGGTCGGAACCCCCTCGCTCCCGGACGGCTCCTCCGACCTGAAGTACGTGCGAGCCGTGGCGGCCACCATCGGCCAGTACCTTGAGCGAGAGACCGTGATCGTCAACAAGTCGACCGTGCCGATCGGCACCGCCGACATGGTGAGCGCCATCATCCAGGAGCAGCTGGATGCGCGCGGCATCGAGGTCGCGTTCGATGTCGTCTCCAACCCCGAGTTCCTGAAAGAAGGCGCCGCCATCGACGACTTCCTGCGTCCGGACCGCATCGTGGTCGGCACGAGCAACCCGCGCAGCCTCGAAGTGATGCAGCAGCTCTACGCGCCGTTCAATCGCAACCACAACCGCTTCCTGGCGATGGATGTCCGCTCCGCCGAACTGACGAAGTACGCCGCGAACGCGATGCTGGCCGCCAAGATCTCCTTCATGAACGAGATCGCGAACATCGCCGAGCGCGTTGGGGCCAATATCGAGAACGTCCGCATCGGCATCGGGTCCGATTCCCGCATCGGATACGGATTCATCTATGCCGGCATCGGGTACGGCGGCTCCTGCTTCCCGAAGGATGTCCGAGCCCTCGCCCATACCGCCTGGGAGAACGGCTACGACGCCGAGATGATCCAGGCGATCGAATCCGTCAACCAGCGCCAGAAGCGCGTGCTGCTCGACAAGGTGCTGGAGCGCTTCGGGGGGATGTCGCGGGCCGCACCTTCGCGGTCTGGGGGCTCGCGTTCAAGCCGAAGACCGACGACATGCGCGACGCCCCGGCCCGCGCGATCATCGAAGGATTGTGGGAGCGTGGCGCAAAGGTCCAGGCCTACGATCCGGAGGCGATGGACGTGGCCGAGCGCCTTTACGGCGAGCGTCCGGACTTCATCCTCGCCCCGGAGCGGGACGAAGCCCTGCTGGGTGCCGACGCGCTGATCATCTGCACGGAGTGGCGGCAGTTCCGCAGCCCAGACTTCAAGGAACTCCGCGCGACCCTGAAGCAACCGCTGATCTTCGACGGGCGCAACATGTACGACCCGGACCGCATGGAACTGGAGGGCATCGAGTACATCGGGATCGGTCTTGGCGACCGGGCCACCGTCCCGGCGACCGCCTCCGCCGACTGACCGCTGATTGATCGCAGGTGCAATCAGGATTCTGCACCCACCCTGCCGATGGTTCGGCAGGGTGGGTGCATTCGGATCCGCGTCGAATCACGCCCCGACGTACGCCGCCAGGTGCTCGCCCGTCAGCGTTGAACGCGCCGCGACCAGGTCGGCAGGCGTTCCCTCGAACACGACGCGACCGCCATCGTGCCCTGCGCCAGGCCCAAGATCGATGATCCAGTCCGCATGCGCCATCACCGCCTGATGATGCTCGATCACGATCACTGACTTCCCCGCATCCACCAGCCGGTCGAGCAGCCCGAGCAGCTGCTCCACATCCGCCAGATGCAACCCCGTCGTTGGCTCATCCAGCACGTAGATGCCGCCCTTGTCCCCCATATGCGTCGCCAGCTTCAGGCGCTGCCGCTCGCCGCCCGAGAGCGTCGTCAACGGCTGGCCCAGCGTCAGGTAGCCAAGACCCACATCGGCCATCCGCGTCAGGATCGCGTGCGCCGCCGGAGTCTTCGCCGGACCGGCGCCGAAGAACTCGACCGCCTCCGCCACCGGCATGGCCAGCACCTCGGCGATGTTCCGGTCCCCCAGCAGGTACGTCAGCACCGCCGCCTGGAACCGCCTGCCACCACACTCCTCGCAGACCGTTGCCACACTCGCCATCGGCCCGAGATCGGTGTAGATCACCCCGGCCCCGTTGCAGGTCGGACACGCTCCCTCCGAGTTCGCGCTGAACAAGGCAGGCTTCACCCCGTTCGCCTTCGCAAAGGCCTTCCGGATCGGATCGAGCAACCCCGTGTACGTGGCGGGATTGCTTCGCCGCGAGCCCCGGATCGCCCCCTGATCGACCGAGATCACGCCCTCCGCCTCCGGAATCGATCCGTGAATCAGCGAACTTTTGCCAGACCCCGCCACGCCCGTCACGACGCAGAGCACGCCCATCGGGATATCCACGTCGACGTCCTGCAGGTTGTTTGCGTTCGCGCCCCGTACCGCCAGCATCCCCTTCGGCGAACGCACGGAAGGCTTCACCGACACCCGATCGTCCAGGTGCTGCCCGGTGAGGGTCCCGCTAGCCCGCAACTCGGCGACCGTGCCCTCGAAACAGACCGCACCACCGCGCGTTCCCGCGCCGGGGCCGAGATCCACGACGTGATCGGCGATCGCGATCATCTCCGGCTTGTGCTCCACCACGAGGACCGTGTTGCCCTTGTCGCGCAACTGAAGCAGCAGATCATTCATCCGCTGGATGTCGTGCGGGTGCAGCCCGATCGTCGGCTCGTCGAAGACATAGGTCACGTCCGTCAGCGACGATCCCAGATGACGAATCATCTTCGTGCGCTGCGCCTCTCCACCGGAAAGCGTGCCAGATGGCCGCTCCAGTGAGAGATAGCCCAGGCCGATCTCCACAAAGGCATCGAGCACGCCTTGCAGCTTCTCCATCAGCGGGGCGACACCCGGATCGTCGATCCCCCGCGTCCATACGGCGAGGTCGCTGATCTGCATCGCACAGGCATCGGCGATGCTGATCCCCGCAATCTTCGAGGACCGAGCCTCCGCGCTCAGCCGCGTGCCTTCGCACTCCGGGCAGACGGTGAGGATGGCCGCCCGCTCCACAAAGGCACGGATGTGTGGCTGTAAGGCATCGAGATCCTTCGAGAGGAACGACTTCTGAATGCGCGGGATCAGCCCTTCGTAGGTGAGGTTGACCCCATCGACCTTGATCTTCGTCGGCTCCTTGTAGAGCAGGTCGTGCAGTTCCCGCTTCGAGAAGTCCCGAATCGGCTTGTCCGGATCGAAGAACCCGCACCCGGCAAAGATCCGGCCATACCAACCGTCCACGCTGTAGCCGGGAATGGTCAACGCGCCCTCGTTGAGCGTTTTGTCGGCGTCATAGAGCTGCGTCAGGTCGAAATCGGAGACCCGCCCCATCCCCTCGCACCGTGGGCACATGCCACCGGTGCGGGAGTATGTCCGGACCTCTGCCTGCGTCTTTTCACCGCGCTGAACAGTGACGGCGCCTGTCCCACTGATCGAGGCCACGTTGAACGAGAACGCGTTCGGCGACCCGATCTGTGGCTGCCCGAGGCGACTGAACAGGATGCGGAGCAGCGCATTCGCATCGGTCGCCGTTCCGACCGTGGAGCGGGCGTTGGCGCCCATCCGCTCCTGATCGACGATGATCGCCGTCGTCAACCCGTCGAGGACATCGACATCGGGCCGAGCCAGCGTGGGCATGAAGCCCTGCACGAATGCGCTGTAGGTCTCGTTGATGAGGCGCTGCGATTCCGCCGCGATGGTCCCGAACACCAATGAGCTCTTCCCGGAACCGGAGACACCCGTGAAGACCGTCAGGCGGCGCTTGGGGAGATCCAGGTCGATCCCCTTGAGGTTGTTCTCCCGCGCACCACGTACGCGGATCAGATCGTGTCGGTCGGCGGCATGCGTCTCGATAGACGTCTCCAAGCGATCGGGGGCGACACTCATCGCGAAATGCTCCTGTTCGGGGGAATAGTCAGAGTCACGAGCGATGGGGATGCTGCAGCAGCGTCCCTACTGGTGAACGTACAGTATCGCCGACCATCGTCGGTCACGCGACGACAGCATTCACCGGAATCCACATCGCGGAAAACGCAACGCCCCCTGCCGAATCGGCAGGGGGCGTACGCAGGTCGATGGAATGACGCCTCAGCGGAGGATCAGCCGATCGGCGACCATCACGGCAAAGATCCCGGCCAGGAACCAGATGGAGTAGAAGAAGGTCTGCCGGGCGCGCGCCTTGCTGGGGTCCACCAGCAGCTTCCAGGCAAGGAAGAGGAACCAGCCGCACAGGCCCGACGCACCGACAAAGAAGATCCAGCCCATGCCGAATGGCACCAGCAGCAACGTCACGGCGGTCAGCAGCAGCGTGTAGAGCATGATCTGCTTGCGCGTCTCCTGGTCGCCGGAAACCACCGGGAGCATCGGCACATTCACGCGGCCATACTCGCCCTGCTTCAGAAGCGCCAGCGCCCAGAAGTGCGGCGGCGTCCAGTAGAAGATGATGGCGAACAGGATCCAGGCCGGCGGCGCCAGCGTTCCCGTCACCGCGGCCCAACCCACCAGCGGCGGCACCGCGCCTGCTGCGCCACCGATCACGATGTTGTGCGGAGAGGTCCGCTTCAGCCAGATCGTATAGATAAAGACGTAGTAGAGATTCCCGATCAGCGCCAGCACAGCGGCCAGCCAGTTGACGAAGACGCCCAGCAACAGGAAGCCGATGAGCGTGATGCCCACACCGAACGCGAGCGCCGCTACCGGCTTGATGGTGCCCGTCACCGTACCGCGGCCCTTGGTCCGATGCATCTTGGCGTCGATGTCCCGGTCGTACCAGCAATTGATCGCGTTGGCACCGCCGGCAGTCAGCGTGCCGCCGAGCAAGGTCACCAGCACGAGCCAGAACGAGGGCATTCCCGCTTCGGCAATGAGCATCGCACCAAGCGTGGTCACGAGCAGCAGCGTCAGGATTCCTGGCTTCATCAGCTGCACGTAATCGTTGGCAACGGCCTTCAGCCGCTGCATCTCCGTCTGCTCGATCGCTACGAAATCACTCACGCGCCTGCTCCACCAGCCTGGATTGAATGGATTACGGAAGGGACATGGAAGCCGGGGTGTTCGGATCGCCTGCATCGTTGCAGCCATCGGCACCGACGCACGATGGGACGCGGGAATCCATCCCCAGCACATTGTACGGCTCGAGGACCATTCGCGCATCGTGGCCTGGCCTGAGGTCCAGGCGGTGATGCCCGATCAAACTCTCCCCGACAGCATGACCCAATCGGCGGCCTGATCCGGCGACATCGAAAAATCCAGGGCAGAACCCCCTTGACAAACCCTCGGGGAACGGAGATTCTGTGATTTATCTCACGAGTCAGTATACCGATCGTTATAGTGACTCCTCGATCACCAGATTGACTATCATCGCCAACCGAACCTCTTACGCGCTCACCGTCGAACGCGCCCGCATCGAAGGAGATGTCCTGTGGTAGCTGCTCCCCTCACCCTGCTTGATCCCACCGACTACAAGACCTTTCTCTCCGCCGGCCAGCGATTCGTCGCCAGTGATCTCATCACCGAAGCTGGCACCGGCGAGGTCACGATCGCCCGCCTCGTATACGACCGATATGGCTTCCTGCACGTCACGCTCCGCACGGATGACGGACGGGAGATCAGCGCCTTTGCCGAGCAGATCGAGATCGCGATCGAGGAAGGCCATCTCAGCCCCATTGGCACGCCGACCCTCGTCAGCGTCTGCTAAGACAATCCGTCGATACGACCACCGCATCGACGGACTCCAGGCTTCACGATACAGACACAACCACGAAGACGCCTCCGGTCAACGATGACCGGAGGCGTCTTTTCTCGTTCTGGATGCAGCGCGACTACAGCTCCGACGTGCAGAATCCGCAGCGCGTCGCCTCGATCGGCACCTCGTTGATGCAATACGGGCACTTCTTGGTCGTGGGATCGGCGGGCGGCTCCGTCCGCGACCGCGCGATGAGCATGTTCATCGGCTTCACCACGAAGAAGAAGATGACTGCCGCCGTAATCAGGAACGCGATGAGGACGTTCAGGAACGACCCGACAGCGAACCATGCGCCATTGATGTGGAACCCGATCTCACTGTAGTCGGGCTGCCCGCCGATTGCCGCGATCAACGGGGTGATGAAGGCATCGGTGAACCCGGAAACCACGCTTCCGAAAGCGGCACCGATGACCACCGCGACCGCCAGATCGATCACGTTCCCGCGCAACAGGAACGCCTTGAACTCATTCAGCAGCGGTGCATTCGTCACTGACTTCATACGCTGGACGTTTTGAGCCACGGAACTTCCCCCTCATCGCATGGAAACGATACGCATCCGGTCCGTCACAACGACGACCTGTTCTTCCGCCAGGGTCGTGGCGCCATTCTACACCTGGGGCGCGCAAGAACTCGCGGTCGCGGTCAAGGTGTAGGTCGCCTCCCCTTGCTCGTTGCCCATGAAGAACGTCTCGCCACAGGCATTCGTGAACTCGGCCGCGGCGCCAATGGAGGTGTAGACCGTGAAGGTCGCCCCCGCAATGGCGCCGGTCATCTGCCCAGGCTGCAACTCCCCGTCAAAGACAGCGACGCCGTCCGCCGTGACCACCACGTAGATCGCCGAGTTCACGGCAGTGACATTGATGCTCGTCACATAGTTGCCATTGGCATCCTGCTGGGCACCGCCCGGCTGGGAAGCAACCGTCCCCGAGGACTGGTCAGGCTGACTCGCAGCTCCCTGGTTCGGGGACGATGACGCCACCGTCGCCTCTGAGGTCGAGGCGACGGTGGCCTGAACGCGCGGCACCCCCGCCGTCTCATCCGAAACCGCGCCTCCAATCGCGAGCACAACGTAGACGGCGGGCGAGGTACCGGAGTTGTGGACCGTGCCCGTGCCCGCGACGGTCTTGCCGTCACCAACGACCAGACGGTTCGCCCCCTGGCCATCGTTCACATCGACATCGACCTGGCCGCTCGTCACCATGATCAGCGCCGAGCCCGTGTGCGCACCAATCTGCGCCTCCTCGTCCGCGCGAAGCACGTACCGCGTGAGGGTCATCGAGTAGGTACCCTCGCGAATGCCGGTGATCGCCGGTCCCTCGTAGAAGGCGGCCGCTGGCACATCGGCCGCACCACCAATGCGGAACGCCCATGCCGTCGCCCCGGCAGCGCCCATCCCAGCCGATCCGCCGGAGATCGTGTAGGGATCGTCGGCAGCGAGGAAGTACGACGCGCCTGGATCGACCTGCGCCCGCTTGGCGGTCAGATCGTTGCGCACAATCGCCGTGCCGGTGCGCTGATAGAGGATGGTGGTAGGGCCGCCCTTGGACTTCGCATCGGCAGGCGGGCCGAACGTCTCCTCCTCGACCGACCACACGACATCACTTCCCGGCAGGTAGACCAGACCAGTCGCGAGGACTGCTGGTGCGCCCGCACCGGTCGCCGGCTCGACCACCGGTGGCATGGTCGCCTCCGGGGCCGGCGTCGGCGAGGACACCGGAGTGGAGTTCTGCGCGAGCGCGCCGTATGGCGCGGCAAGCAGGAACGCCAGCATCGCGACCAGCGCCATCACCCCTGTTCGTTTCACCAGCATGCGCCCGGCCCATACGGCACTGGGCGGTGCAGACTTCATATCCAACGCGATTCTCCCTTCTCGCTCGGGTTGACCTGATCCCGGGCCAACGGCGACTCGATACACGAGCCGTACGGCGGCGTTCCCCCACGCCTGCGCAGATCAGCGGATGAGCAGAGTGTACCCCTGCCGGGCGCGGCTAGCGAGCCCAAATCGCCAGCGACGTACGTACACACCGGTCACTCCTTGGTATCCTAGCCGGTGGGCGCCGGGAAATCCAGCATTCCGCGGCCATCGTGCATCCAGGCGCAACGAATCCACGGAATCCGTCCTGGAAGGCGCGTGCTACCCTTCCCCCTCGAAACGCAACGCAACCCTGCGACGTTTCCTCGCAAACGGGTCGGCCGCTCGTCGTGGCGCGTTGCTCGTCCTCTCGCCACCTTCCGGAAAGGACCCGCCCGGCGTGGTCGCATCCGCCCAGCCCACCGCAGCCGCCAGCCAAGCCGAGCGCGTTCCCTCCCGGCCAACGCCCTCCCATCTGACCCTCGCCATCGCCGATGTCCTGTGGCTCGCCATCGCGATGTTGCTCGGCCTGGCGCTCCGCATCCCCTTCTTCAGCCTCCCGATCATCCCGGACGAGGGAGGCTATGCGTACGCAACGAAGGGGTGGCTCGATGGCAGCGGCCAGCTCTACCACGACCTGTGGATCAGCCGTCCGCAGGGCATCTTCTACGTCTACGCTGCCGTCATGCAGACGCTCGGCGACGATGTGCTGGCCTTCCGATTCGCCGCATGGGGTGCGGCGGCACTCACCACCATCGCAGTCTGGATCTTCGCCCGCATGTGGGCAGGCAGGCGCGCCGGGAACATCGCGGCCATCACCTTCGCGCTGATCGGGGCGGCTCCAACCATCGAGGGGTTCACGGCCAACGCCGAGGTGTTCATGGCCCTGCCAGCCGCCTTCGCCGCCGTCGTGCTGCTCCACACCAGCCGGCATGGCTGGAAGCCCCACATGCTGATCGCCTCCGGGGTGTTGATCGGCCTCGCCACAATCGTGAAGCCATCCGGCGTCGTGATGCTCCCCGCAGCATGGGCATTCATCGTCCTCACCGTGGAGGCGCCACACCGCGCCTACCTGAACCGCAGCATGCTCGTGTTTGCGGGCACGATCCTCATCGCGATTCCCGTATTCATCCACGGCTACGTGCTGGGATGGTCGGACTTCATCTACGCCACCATCACCTACCGCATGATCAGCCAGAGTTCCGTGTCCGTCGGCATGGCGCACAACCTCTACCGGCTTGGTGCGATGCTGCTCTATGCACTGCCCTGGTTGATCCTGCTCGTCCTGATTCTCTCGGTCCGCCACCGTGTCGCCCTCCGGAGGGCCATCCGGGAGGGTCATCTCCTCCTGGCACGGAAGATCCGGCTCCGCTTCGACCGGCGCTGGCTGGAGCGCGCGCTCGGCCTCACCCCGCCCCTGCCCTCGGTCGGTTATCACCTCGTGCGCCCGACGGACGACGCCGGTCTCCTGCTTCGCCTGTGGGCGTTGGCATGTCTCGGCGGCATCGCGATGGGTGGCGACTGGTGGCCGCATTACCTAATGCAGATCTCGGCCCCCGCCGCCATCTGGGTCGCCTATGTCGGCGATACGGTTGTCCGCGACCTCGCCGGACGCCGCGCCCGGATCGTGCTGACGGCCGCAATCGTCCTGCTGCTCGCCTCACCGTATGCGCTGCTGATACGGGGATCGGTCGACGCGATGACGGAGACGATCTACGGTCATCCCGGTTACCTAGCTCAGGACGATGTCGCCGCGTACATCCGCGACCACACCTCCCCGCACGACACCATTTATGTCGCCTTCGACCAGGCCGGGATCTATTACCTGGCCGACCGCAAGCCCGCCTATCGCCATCTCTACGATCAGGAACTGCGCGGTATCCCCACCTCGTATGGCGATCTCATCTCCCTGATCCAGAGCGAGAACCGGCCCACCTACATCATCGGGACGTTGCATCCGGGACCATTCCCGGACGACAGTCGCCTGTTCTGGCAGGAGGTAGGCACCTACTACACGCTGGAGACCACCATCGACGGCGTCCCCATCTACCGCGCCCTACCGGCCGGCACCTGACGCGCGCTACGCCTCCGGCAACGATCCGTCCGGCGGCAATCCGCCCTCGCGCAGCGCGCGTTCGAGGTTCACGCCGGTCGAGATGAGGCCGATGTGGCTGAAGGCCTGAGGGAAGTTGCCAAGGAACGCGCCGGTCTTCGGGTCGATTTCTTCCGGCAGCAACCCAAGGTCGTTCACCCGCGCGCAGAGGCGGTCGTACCGCGCCAATGCCTCGTTCAATCGGCCCTGCAGGACCATGTTGTCCACCATCCAGAAGCTGCACAGGACGAACGCCCCCTCATCGCCGCGCAACCCGTCGGGCGAGAGATTCGGCAGGTATCGGTAGATCAGCTCATCCCCTGCGCTCAGTTCTCGTTCGACCGCCGCCACCGTCGCGACCAGCTTCGGGTCCGTGGCCGGGATCACGCGCCGAATCGCGAGCGCCAGCACCGATGCATCAAGGTGGCCATCGTCCAGGCCCTGCGAGATGAAGCCTGCGTCGTCGCTCCAGCCGCGCGTGAGGATCGCCTGCTGAATCGCTGCGGACGTCTGCTCCCACCGTTCGACATCACCTGGCAAGCCGAGCCGCCGCGCCAGCTTCGCCCCCCGGTCGAGCGCAACCTGGCACATCGCCGCCGAATAGGTCTGCACGAATCCCGGCCGTCGCACCTCCCAGATGCCCGCATCCGGCGTGTTCCAGACCTCCGCCGCACGATCGACGAGACTCCGCAACTGATCCCACAGATCGTCGTGCATGATCCCGCCGTGATTCGCCCACTGGAAGGCACAGTCGAGGATCTCACCATACACGTCGTGCTGGACTTGACCGGATGCAGCATTCCCCCAGCGCACCGGCTTCGAATGGCGATAGCCCGAAAGGTCGGGGTCGAGTCGCTCCGTGATCTCCGGCGAACCGTCGAGCGTGTACATCACGTTCACCCGATGCTCGCGGAAGTTCCGTAGCACCCAGCTCAGGTACTGCCAGGCCTCCGTCTCCATCCCGATCCGACGAAGCACGTAGACGGCATAGGCGGCATCCCGCACCCAGACGTAGCGGTAGTCCCAGTTCCGCTCCCCCCCGATATCCTCCGGCAACGATGTCGTTGGCGCGGCGACCATCGCCCCGTTCGGCAGGTAGTCGAGCAGCTTCAACGTGATCGCCGACCGCCGCACGAGTTGGCGTTGCGGCCCCTGATACCGGAAGTCACGCAACCAGTCGATCCATCCCTCGACCGTATTCACGATCGCCGCGACGGGCGAATCGACCGATGAGGCCCCGGTTCCGCCATTCCAGCGCAGGCAGAACGACACCGATTCCCCAGCCTCCAGCGACCAGGCCCCTTCCGTTCCGGCGAGGTCCCGGGAGCATTCCAGCACGAGATCAACATCCGGGTAGCGCGGCAGGCGCAGGCGAGATCCCTCCGCGCAGGGCTCGGGGGTGATTCCCCCACGCACGCTCACCGCCGCGCGGACCCGCAACGGTCCCTCGATCACCTCCACACACCGCAGCAGTTCGCCCGTATCGGCCGAACCCTCCTCCCGGATATCCGCCCCCGTGCGGAACGGCATCAGGTCGGTGATCCGCAGCAATCCGTCGGCAACCCGCAGCTCCGTGATGAGCACCGCAGACTCGCCAAGGTAGCGATGATGGGCCTCGACGATGTCTCCGGCATCAATGGTGAATTGGCCGCCGATGTCGGCATCGAGGATGGAGGAGAAAAGCGGAACCGAATCGAATCGGGGAATGCAGAGCCAGGGGATCGAGCCATCCCGCCCGATCAGCGCCGCCGTCGTCCCATTGCCGATCAGTCCATGATCGCGGATCGGGAGGAAGCCATCGATGCGTTCAAGCGGGCGGAACACCCGTTGCACGCGCTCGGGAGAAACCATCTCGGGGGGTGTACTCACAACGGACTCCCTTGAGACAACGGGGTTACAGACGCCATGAGGGCGTTTCCTCGGCGAGGTGACTCCCCGATTCGTCGACCGCGCCAGGGCTGGACATCCGCTCGTGAAGCAGATAGCCCGCCCGCCCGATGGCGTGCGAGGCCACCGGCGTGGACACCATCAGGGTGAGGCAGAGCAGAATCGTTCGCGCGGTCACCTCGCCCTGGTGCAGCACCGTGGCCGAGACCGCGAGCACCATCACGCCGAGAAAGACAGCCTTGCTGGCAGCGTGCAACCGCATGTAGAGGTCCGGCATGCGCATCATGCCATAGACCCCGAGCGTCATCACCGCAACCCCGAGGATGACGAGAAAATCGAAGATGAAGCTGATCATGTCGTCCTCCGTATCGGGCGTCAACCCCGCCAACCACCGACCCTGCTGCCTCGCCCTACATCGTGGTCCGAAACGATTCGCGCCACTCGGCCGGACCATTCCGTCGACGCGGCCCTTGTGGCCGCCGTGGATTGCAGGCCCCGATCCTGGCGCTCAAGAGCGGCGATCCCTGTGATCCGCCCCTACACGGTATGGCGTCTCAGATGACCTAGAAGATGCGGCGCTCGCTATGATACCGCGCCGCCGCCACCGTCGAGACGAACGACAGCAGCGCAAGCATGATCGCCGCATCGATGTAGTACCCCTTCCCCGTCGTGGTGGAATAGAGCACCATCAGCGCGATTAGCACCAGCGTCAGCGTATCGAGCGCCAGAATCCGCACCAGTGTCGATTTCGCACGCACCACCTGGACGATGCAGAGGCAGAGCAACCCCACCATCCAGATCATCGCGGCGTAGTAGACGATCTCGTGCATCAGCCCATCCCTCCCGGCAACTCGGGATAGCGATTCTCGACCTCCGGATTCAGCGCCGCATCCAGCAGCGTGAAATACTCCAGCATCTCGTCGTGAATCTGCTCCCAGTTCGTGGCGTCGATGACGTGGATCAGCATCACCCGCTCATCCCAGTCCACATCGAGCAGGAACGACCCCGGCGAAAGCGTCAGACACAACCCGGCAACGCCGACTGCCTGCTCGCTGTGATCCCCGATAGGGATCTTGATGATCCCGGGGTGATAGGTCTTGTTCAGCCCCAGGACCACCCGCGCTACCGCCCACGTACCCACGACGATGTCGCGCATCATCATCCAGAGGTAACGCGGTCCCGCGATCATCACCCGGATCGTGCTCCGGGTGGATGGCAGCGGCGTCGGCAACACCACGGACCGGAAAACCGCGAGCAGGATGACCGAGAGGATCACCCCGGTCAGGATGTCCTCCCAGGCCACGCTGGCAAGCATCAACACGTAGATCGTGGTGAAGAGGGCAACAACCAGCCCGAGGAAGATCATGGCAGTCGCTCCGGGAGGACCGACGCCGCATGCTGCGTCAGCTGGAACAGCGGCTCCGGGATCAGGCCGATCAGGATCGTCGCCAGCGCGATCACCACCACCAGTACCTGCTGCGACCGCATCGTGTTCTCGCCCTCACCCGGCATCCAGAACCGCCGCCGGTAGAGCTCGAACATATAGACGAACGACAACGCCCCGCCGACGAAGATCAATGCCACGAACCACGGATGGTTGCC
Organism: Thermomicrobiales bacterium; assembly: GCA_049840815.1. GTDB lineage: Bacteria > Chloroflexota > Chloroflexia > Thermomicrobiales > UBA6265 > JASGDN01. The sequence continues at coordinate 85,299 of JASGJI010000005.1, forward strand.
ATCGACCGCCAACTGGAAGAGGCCCAGTTTGCCGAGGAACCCCGCAACCGGCGGCACCCCGGCCACGCTAAACGCCCCGACGGCGAATGCTGCCCCGATCACCCACCCCCGCAGGTTCACCGAGAGGAAGAGCAGCGTCTTGTTCAACGCGTTCAACACCGTGTACAGGATCGCGGCGGCGTAGCCGGCCTTCCCCCCGATCGCGATCGCGATCAGGATGTAGCCCACCTGCCCGATCGCGGAATAGGCAAGCACCTCGTTCGGCGTATGCCGCGCGACCGCCTGGATACCACCATAGATCACACTGGCCGTCCCCAGCACGATCAGCACCGTCGCCCCCTCCTGGAGTTCGCGCGGGAAGAGGTCCGCCCCGAACCGGAGGATGCCGTACGACCCGATGTTTGCCAGCGCGCCGCTCAGGATCGCCGCGACAGCGGGACGCGTCCCGGTGTAGACGGCGGGCAACCAGAAGTGGAACGGGAAGAGGCCGAGCTTGATGCTGAACGCCACGAAGATGAGCGTGGCCGTCAGGATCGCGGGATTCTCCGCCACCAGTGGCATCTGGACCCGGATCTTCTCCATGTCCAGCCAGCCTGTGGTGTGATAGATCCCGGCGATGGCGATCAGGAAGAGCACCGATCCCAGCAAGTTCACGACGATGAAGAGGAAGGCTGCCCGGAACTGGCGCGGCGTCTCCCCGTAACTCGCCATCACATAGGCCGCGATCATCGAGATCTCGAAGAAGACGTAGAAGTTGAAGGCATCGCCGGTGAAGAAGAGTCCGGTGAGGCCCAGCGCCATGAAGAGCGTCAACGATGGGAAGATGCGCGCCCCGATCCCCTCCAGCGTCTCGAAGATGAGCGCGCAGAGCAGAACGGTCAGGGAGAGCAGGGCGAAGACGATTCCCAGCGCGTCGATACGGAGGGCGATCCCGATCCCAGCATCCCAGCCGCCGAGCCGCATCTCCTGCGTCCCGTGGTCGAGCACTTCCCGCGCCAGGAGGATCGTCGCACCCAGCGCGGCTGCCAGGATACCGACGGCCAGCCAGCCAACGCGCCGGACGGTACCGTCCAGCAGCGCGAGAATGACCCCGCCGAACCAGAGAATCGCGAGTGGAAGGGCAATCAACGTCACGCCGCTTCCTCCCGCACAGCCGCACGCATGTCCCGCGCGAATGCCTCGCCGTTCCCGAGATGGACCGCCTCGGCATCGCCCTCATCCAGGTCCTGCTCTTCCAGCTCCGACTGCTCTTCCTCGGCGAGGGAGAGCTGCACCATGTCCATCGAGTCATGCGACCCGTACACGCGATAGGTCAGCGCCAGCATCAGCGCGGTGATGCTGAAGCTGATGACAATCGCGGTCAGCGTCATCGACTGCACGACCGGGTCGCTGAATGTGCCCGAGAAGGGGATCACCGCCGCACGCCCCCGCTGGAGCGCGGCGGACATGATGAAGAGGTTTGCCGCATTGCCGATCAGCACCATGCCGGCGATCAGCCGGATCAGGTCGCGTTTGAGCACGAGATAGGCACCGGCACCGAAGAGGATGGCCACACCCGCCGAAAACACGATCGTCATGCGTCTCCTCCTTCCTCTGCCATGGTCATCCGTTGCGCTCTCGCCGCCAGTCGTGCCCGTTCCTCCCGCTCCTGCGTGCGCAGCAGGCGTTTCTGGGCCCTGGCGATGGCACTCACCACCCCAACCCCGAATCCGAAAACGACGAGAAAGACGCTGACATCGAAGAGCACCGCCGTGATGATCTCCAGCGTCCCGAAGTGCAGGACGTGCTCGCCCGCAAGCGGGAAGTGCGTCATCACCGGATAGCCCCAGAAGACGGGCAGGAACGCCAGCGTCAGCGCGATCAGGAGCCCGATAAAGGTCCCGGCGGGCGCCCATCGCACCAGCGGCAGCCGCTCGAACTCGTCGGGGCCGAATGCGACCCCCTGGACCGCGATCCCCAGCGCGGCGATCACGCCAGCAGAGAAGCCATCGCCGGTGTCGGCGTAGCCCTTCAGCATCGTCGCGATGGCGATCAGGAAGCTGGGGATAAGCAGGATGCGAACGGCACTCCGGGTGACGACTGTCGGCCCGGGAACCGGATGGCGCGCTGGGGGTGTCTGGGTCGTCATCGCATTCTCCCCGAGCGGATGAGGCTGAGAATGCCCAGCAGGGTGATGGCGATCACGGTGATCTCCCCCATCGTGTCGAAGCCACGGAAGTCAGCGAGCACCACGGTCACGACGGCCTTGCCGTGTGCGAGCGGCGTGAGCGCGGCGTGCGTATCGATCATCTCGGTGTTGGTGCTCGTTCGCGAGAGCGTCCCCCACGCCACCACGAAGGCCATCGCCCCGGCAATCGAGGCCAGAATGACATCGCGCCGGGTATGGCGGCCCTTGCCACGTGGCCGCGACTCATAGCGCAGGATGCGACGCGGCATCAGCAGCAGCATGCCCAGGAAGATCAGCGAGAAGAGCGTCTCCACCAGCACCGCGACCAGCGCGACATCGGGTGCCCCCATGAACGCATAGATCACGCAAAGGCTGAACCCGACGCAGGAGAGCGTGATCGCCAGCCGCAGGTGATCGCGCGGGATCGTCACCGCGAGCCCACTCAACACCGTCGCCACAATCATCGTGATGATCGGAATATCGCCCCGGTCGATGGTTCCGAACTCGAAGGCATCGCTATTCGGCGTCACGATCACCGCGATCCCCACCAGCACCCCGGCAGGCAGGAAGATCGTCGCGACGCGGCTCCGCAGGTCACGCACCTCGAAGCGGTGCAGCGCATCCGACACCCGTTCGATCCCGGAGAGCGCTTCGCGGTAGATCCGCTCCGGTCCGATCCGCTCTCCGAGCCGCGCCAGCGCATTCGCCGGTCCCCACCAGATCCGCCGCGTCAGCAGCAGCGTGATCCCGGTGGCCCACGTCACCACAGCCATGATGTTCTCGGCCCGCGTGTCGAAGTGATAGGCGACGTGGACTTCCTCGGCGCGGTTCGCGATCACGCTGGCCGCCTGCTCGGCGATCTCGGTGAACGGCACGGTCCAGATGCCGCCGACGATGGTGATGGCCCCAAGGACCCCGATCGGCCAGAGCAGCCGCCCTGGCAGCGGCTTCGCCTCACCCTTCGGCTCGCCCAGGAAGATCGCGATCCAGAAGCGGCTGATGTACGTGAAGGTCAGCGCCGCCCCGGCCACCGTCAGCACGGCGTACTGGATACCCCGCGCGCTTCCCGCGGCGAAAAACAACTCGTCCTTGAAGAATCCGAGCGTCGCCGGCAGGCCGATCATCCCCGCTGCCGAGGCCGCGCTGGCGATAGCCAGCACCGGTTGCGCACGCAACAGGCCCCCGACCTCGGAAAGCTTCTTCGCCCCGGTCGACTCCGTGACCGAACCGGCGGTCAGGAAAAGGGCGCTCTTCGCAAGGGCATGCGCGAGGACGTAGAGCGAGACACCGGCGAACCCGTAGTGCCCGCCCAGCCCATACATCGCGACGATGTACCCGTACTGCGAGATCGTGGAGTATGCGAGTACCTGCTTCAGCACGTCCCGCGTGAGGGCGAGGATGCCACCGATCACCATCGATGCCACGCCCACGATCAGGAGCGACTGCGTCAGCCACCCGTAGCGGTCGACGAGCGGCTCGAATCGCCCGATCAGGAAGACGCCCGCCGCGACCATCGCCGCCGAGTGCAGATAGGCGGAGACCGGCGTCGGCGCGGCCATCGCCTTCGGCAGCCAGAAGTGGAACGGCACCTGCGCGCTCTTCGCGATCGCTCCCAGGCAGATCAGCGCGATCCCGATGCCCATCGGGGAACTGGTTCCCGGCTGGGCGATGATCTCGGGCAGCGAGAACGTCCCTGTCTCCCGAAACAGGATGAGCATCCCGATCAGGACGAAGATCGCCGTGATACCCGTCACCAGCAACGCCATCATCGCCGAGTTGCGCGATTCCGGATCGTCGCGGTCGTAGCCGATCAGGTAGAAGGACGCAATTGCCGTGAGGTCCCAGAACACGAAGATCAGGATCATGTCCTGCGCCATCACCAGCCCGGCCATCGCTGCCATGAAGAGCAGCAGGAAGCCGAAGAAGCGCGGCAGTTCGGTATCGGGGCGGTGGTGATGGTGAAGGTGCAGGGGGATGTAGACGCTGGCGTAGATCACGACCGCCAGGCCGATGCCCGTGGCGAGCAGCGCGTACTCCCGCGCCAGGCCATCAAGCGTCAACGTGAAGCGGTAGCCAAGAGTCGGAGCCCAGGCGTGGTCGAACGTGGCATCCGGCTGCGTGTAGGACCACAGGACGGCGAGGAAGGCGAGCGCGGTGGTGACGATGGCGATGGATGGCACCGCCCGCGGCCGGACGAGCCCGACCACGGTGACCGCTGCTGGCGCGAGGAACGCAAGGCACAGCAACAGAATGGCGGGGTTGGTTCCGTTCGTCAGCCCGTCAATCACGGTGCATCCTGTCCTCGTCTGCGATAGCTATCCTTCGGATGCCTGCGTCACGTCAATGCCACCTGACGGCAATCTTGCCACAGCTGACGCGAAAAATGGGCGCGCGAGTCGCTCACGGGTGATCGGCGAGGCCGATCGCTCGAATCCCACCGAAACGGGATTGTCGACGGAAACGCGTCGGAAGTGAGCGGGAAGGTCGTACGATGCCCGTCGGGAATCCCACGCGCTGCCACCCCATTGGCAACGACACCGCTCATCAACGCTCGATCAACTATAGCATCCGAATCCCGACCGGCCCGGACCGAATGGGTAGCGGCTCACGCATACGGGAAGTGCATGTCCTCCTCGTCGTCGGGCATGAAGACCGGCGCGGACGGCCGGTTCGGCGACGTCGTCACGGCTGGGGACAATCCGGCCACCGACGACACGAAGGCTTCACCGATCATGCCCTCCGGTGCCAGCACGGTCGCGTACAGCTCTGCGATCTGCCGCCGCGCCGGCACACCAAGCGCATCGAACCGGGTCGCCCCTGCCGGACTCAGCCGCGACCGGAACGCCCAGATCGCCCGCGCCTCCGCCCGTTCCATCACCGCGCGGGCGTCGCGGGGGACGCTCCACTCGACACACGTCCGGTCGATGCCGGCCTCGTCCAACGGCAGCAACGCGCCCTCGACAAATCCGAGCGCCGTGGTGATCGTCGCCGCATCCGATGACACGGGAGCGATCGATGCCGCCGCACTCGCAACATCGTTCTCCGATGCGCCGGCCACTGGCATCAGCGAGACGCCGGATGCGACCGGCGTGGACGCCACGCTCGTCCGCATCGGGGAGGACGCAGCGACTCCCTCCGGACGACGCGTCCAGAGCACGCCCACGAAGATGATCGCCACACCGATCGACATCGCGATGTAGAGATACTCGTAGTGCCCCAGGCGGGTAAGGCTGCCTCCGGCGGCCACCGCCAGCGTACCGAGGGCGATCATCAGGCAGCCGATCATGCGATTGCGCATGATGCCCTTCCGCCAGAACCTCCACGCCGAGTAGGCCGTTCCGCCAACGATGATGAGCGTGCCAATGGCATTGATCGCCACGGTCACCGCCACCATGAAGCCGTTCCGCTCGATCGCCTCCCAGCCGTCGTCCGCGAGGCGGGCACCATCGATCGGCGCGTTCACCACCAGCGAGACCCAGAACGCCGTTAGCAGGAGCGTCGCCCCCACACCGAAGCGTCGCATCGCGTTTGGCGCAAGCAGATAGAGTTCGCCAATGGCGAGATACATCACCACCAGCGCGGGACCGGTCGCGTAGTAGAGCCGCGCCAGCGGCTCGCTCCAGCCGAGCGAGCGTCCCGCTGCATCCGCTCCGGCAGCCAGCGCGAACATCAGGAAGGCCAACGCCCAGACGATCTTGTCGGGTCGCGGACGCGCTCGCGCATCCCGCGCCAGGACGACGGCGCAGGCAAGGCTGATGATGGTGCAGACGATGGGGAAGATGATCACGGCTGGGGCATTCCCGGATGCGGCCAATGGCGATACCGGCGCTGGCATCGCTGGAATCCGACGGATTCACCGGCCATTGTACCGTCCGGGAGGGGAGAGGCGAGAGACGGTCGGAGTGAAGCCGGAGGACAGTGAACAGGAGTACCACCCGCTCGCCCCACAGCGCCCTCCCCTCGTTCGCCGCCGTACACTCATCCCAGTGACGAGCCGCGCTTCATCCAAGGACAGCACCACGATGCGGAACATGGACTTCATCTTCTTCGACGGGCAAGCGGTCCGCCTTACCTCCATCAGCCAGGACGGCGACCGCCTCTCGCTCGTTGTCATCGTGCGTGGCAGCGGCGGATACGACGAAATGCAGACACTTCTTGGGCGCGACTCGTTCGAGGTCACACTGGGCGACGATCCTCCCCGCCGCATGCAGGTGGCAGCGGTCGATCTTCGCAGTACCGGAACCGGCGCCACCGCCATCCACCGCTTCGGTATCATGCTCGAACCCGCTCAGGACACCTCCCCAGATGTCGCCGCCGACGACGAAGCCCTGACGCGCCAGCTCGCCCGGATCGAACGCAAGCTGGACGCGATCATCGCCCGCCTTGATGCCGACACCCGGATGCCCTTTTGATCCCAGCCTCACGACGCACCGATCCCCGGACGCGCGTGCGCATCCGGGGATCGTCCTGCTCATGTCCAGGCAGCAGCCGGAGGCTACTCCGCCTTGGGATCGGTCGCCTCGGCGGCTTCCTCAGCCGATTCCTCCGCGTCGTCGGCCTGCTCGGCGACCTCGTCCCGCGCTTCCGCGAGGGCGTCGACAGCCTCGTCCTTCTCGTTGGAGATCGTTTCAGAGACCTTGGCGGCCGCGTCCGACGCCTTCGCCTTGAGCGTGTCGAGCGCACCACCAACGGAGTCGCCGCCAGGAACCACGCTGGAAACCTTCTCCGTGACATCACTCGCCGTATGGGCGATCAGGTCGCGCGTTTCGGCTCCCCGGCGCGGCGCGAAGATCAGCGCCAGAATCGCGCCGACCACTGCTCCCACCAGGAACCCGCCGACGAACCCACGATTCGCGGCCCGGTCCTCGGCCTCCCGCACCACCGGTGATTCGAGGATCACCTGCTTCGGCAGGCGCTCGGCCAGCGCGGACAGGTCCACCCGGTCGGTCAAGGTATGCAGATCGAGATGATCGAACCGCTTGCGAAGCTGCCGCGCCGCCTCTCTCGCGACCAGATCGGATATATCAGGCATGCCAGACCTCCCCTGGCGCCAACGAGCGCCATCGCGAACACCATGGGGGCAGGGCTCTGCGAGCCCTGCCCCCATCACCTAGATCTTCGGACGCTTGGCCTTCCCGGCCACAACCTTCCCCATCGACCGCCACTTGGAATATTGCCCGGCGGCGGAGATGATCGGCTTCACGGCCTCCTCCGAGATGAACTCGGTGGTGCCACGCACCTGCTTCACCGTGCCGGTCGCCTCCTCCAGCAGCGGAATCACGCGATCCTTCACCTGGATCACCAGGAACACCAGCGCCGCGACCACCGCCGCGAGCAGGATCACGGTGATCAGGAAGAGGAACGTGATGAAGATGATCGAGATATCGCGCAGCCGCTCCAGGGCCGACTGGCCATCGCCACCAAGCAGGTAGAGCACCACGATGATGATGACGAAGAGCAGCAATGCCGCAATCCCGGCAAAGATCCCCTTCTTCTTGATGTCATCCATACGAGCGTTCGTCCCTCCCTGTCGGTTGTCGTCGTCGAGGCGCCGGACCCGTCCGGCCGCCGCTGCATTCATCGAGGCCTATTGTGCATGACACAGGCAATCCCTGCGACTTTCCGGAGAGAATCGCAGGGATCGGGCCAATGGACGAATCGTCCTATGCGGTTGCTACAAGATCGGGCGCATCAACCACGTCGGTCGCACCCCGCCGGGCGACGGCTTGGATCGTCCCACCGCCGAGCACCTCGTCCCCGCGATAGAAGACGACGGCCTGTCCCGGCGAGGCAATCGGCCCTCGCTCGCCCGTCATCGTCGCCGTCGCGATCCGCTCGCGAGCATCCCCGAGCGCAATCCGCGCCGCCGCCGGTGCACCGCGATACCGCACCACCGCATCGGCAGCAAATGACTCGTCCGGCCATGTTCCCGCCGTCATCGAGACGTCGCCAATGGTCAGCGTCCGCGCTTCGGCCTCCTCCCGAGACCCCACCACCAGGTGGTTCGCCGAGGTATCGAGGTGCAGCACAAAGTAGGGCTTCGGCGCAGCGATGCCGATTCCCCGCCGCTGGCCGACGGTGTGATGCACCAGGCCTCGATGCGCCCCCACCACCGTGCCGTCGCTGGTGACGATCTCGCCGGGCACCGTCACGTCGGGGCGCCGTTCCGCCACGAAATCGGCGTACGAGCGGTTGCCGACGAAGCAGATCTCCTGGCTCTCCGCCTTGTCCGCCACCGGGAGCCCATAGGCGCGGGCAAGCTCCCGCACTTCCGGCTTCGTCAGGTTCCCCAACGGGAACTGGATGAAGGAGAGCTGATCCTGATCGAGTGTGTAGAGGACGTAGCTCTGGTCTTTCCGCGCATCGACCGCTCGCAGAAGGCGATACTGCTCCGCCCCGGAGGCATCGACATCCTTCACGATCCGCGCGTAATGCCCGGTGGCAAGGCAATCCGCCCCCAGCAATCGCGCCCGCTGCACGAGATGGCGGAACTTGACGTGCCGGTTGCACTCCAGGCACGGATTCGGCGTCCGCCCGGCAGCGTACTCATCCACGAACTTCTGGATCACCGCGCCGCCGAACTCGATCTCCATGTTCACGGCGTAGAACGGCACGCCAATCGTCGCGCAGGTCGCGCGGGCGTCGTCCATGGCCGGAATCCCGCAACACGGATTCGCGCGGTGATCCTCATCGTCCGGCGAAAAGAGGCGGAGGTTCATGCCGATCACGCGGTAGCCACGTTCACGCATCAGGAGCGCCGTGACCGCGCTATCGACCCCGCCACTCATGGCGACGACAACGGTGCGTCCGGCCCCATCACGCGGGCCGATCTTCTCCTCGGTCAGCAGATGCTCGACATCGGCGCGAGCAAAAGCATCGAGCGTTTCGATGGATGGGGAGGTATCGAGGGTGGTCATGGGAAGTCGCCTGGACCCTGGGGTGGAATGAATGCAGCACGGCGGGTGGTTGCGGAGGTGAAGATCGGCGGATACGACACTACCGCCTCCTCGTCGATCTGGTGGCGGGCAGAGTGTAGCATGCGACGTGAGGAGTGAGGACCCAGAAGTGAGGAGTGAGAAGGCGGGGCTTTCACGAGTCACGCACAGCGGATCGTCGCGCTTCTCTCACCTCCCGCCTCGTCTCGTGTGTTGCATGTTCGGAGACGGGTCGGTGTCCTGCCTTGCAAGGGATCTCGCACCGAAAGGGGATGATGCATTGGTGTATGGCCTGCGGGCTGCGTGGGCGCCAACGCCGGCCCGATACGCGACGGCGCGTTCTCCACCCGCGTCAGCCAGGCATGCGTCAGTTCATCCGGATTTGAGATCACCACCTTCGACCGACGCGAAGTCCACAATGCGACAGGCGTCTCACTCCTCACTTCTCTCGCCTCTCACCTCACCCCCCTCGCCAGATCGCCGGAGTTATGGCACACTAGAACGTGTTTATGATGTACGTACACTCTTGGTGTGGGGTTGGGTTGGGCTGTGATGGACTCGGAGGACAGGACAACAGGTAGCGCGAACGCCTCGGACGGCGTCAGCGTCGGACGCAGCCAGCTCTGGCAGGCAACCCTTGCCGAGTTGCAGAAGACCGTGTCCGCCAGTTCCTTCCGCAACTACTTCCAGGACACCAAGCTGATCGCGATGGACGACGATACCGCCGTCGTCGCGGCACCCAGTCCGATCACGGCCAACACCCTCCAGCAACGCTTCCGTCCCCAGATCGAACGCACCATCGAGGGCATCCTCGGTCGTCGCCTCGCCACCGAATACGTCGTCGGCAAGCGCGACGATGGAGTGGAACTCACCCCGCGCCGCCCGCTCAATCGTGGACGCGCCTTCGGATCGCGTGATCAGACGCCGGACGCCACCGAGCCGGAGACCGAATCGACACCTCCCCCAGCCGCGCCATCCCCCCTCTCGCGGGAGGCTCGCGGGAGCCGAATCGAGCGCGGCGGCAGTCACCTTGCCAACCGGCAGCTCTCGCTCGAATCGTCGGCCAGCGGCCTCAACCCACGCCTGACCTTCGATACCTACGTCGTCGGTCCGTCGAACCAGTTCGCCCACGCGGCCTCGCTCGCCGTCGCGGAGCGGCCAGGACTCCAGGCGAACAACCCGTTCTTCGTGCATGGCGGCGTGGGCCTCGGCAAGACACACCTGATGCACGCCATCGGGCATCGCGCGCTGGAGTTGCAACCGAACCTCGCCATCATCTACGTGTCGTCCGAGACCTTCACCAACGAGGTCATCAAGGCCATCCGCTCGCAACAGATGGAGCAGTTCCGGGAGCGCTATCGCTCCATCGACATCCTGATGATCGACGACATCCAGTTCATCGCCGGCAAGGAGAGTACGCAGGAGGAGTTCTTCCATACCTTCAACGCGCTCTACCAGAGCGGCAAGCAGATCATCATCTCCAGCGACAAGCCGCCGAAAGCGATCGCCGCGCTGGAGGAACGCATGCGCTCCCGCTTCGATGGCGGCCTCGTCGCCGATGTGCAATCGCCGAACTACGAGATGCGGATGGCCATCATCCGCTCCAAGGCCGACGAACGCGGCGTGCGCGTGGCGGACGACATCATCCAGTACATCGCCAGCAAGGATCAGACGAACATCCGCGAGTTGGAAGGCGCGCTCAACAAGATCCTGATGATGGCCCAGATCGCCAACCGTCCGCTCAGCCTTCAGCTGGCGATGGAGGCACTCTCCGATCTCACCAACGCCACCCGCACCGGCGCCATCCGCAGCGACGATGTGATCGGCGCGGTGATCGCCTACTATCAGGTCACGGAAAAGGACCTCTTCGGACGCCAGCGCAAGCGCGAGATCGTCCTCCCCCGGCAGGTCGCGATGTACCTGCTGCGGGAAGAGACGGACAGCTCGCTTAGCGAGATCGGCGCGGTGCTCGGTGGCCGCGATCACACCACCGTCATCCACGGTATCGAGAAGATCGAGAACCTGCTGGAGAGCGATGTCAACCTGCGCGGCCAGCTGATGAGCATCCGCGAATCGCTCCTCACGAGCCGCCGATGACCATGACCCTCCCGCCCACGCCACTGCCTTCGGTCGCCGAACTCCGCGCGCAGTATCCCGCCCTCTTCGTGCCGCGCCGCTGGGGAAATATCGACCTTACCGGATTCCATTTCATCGCGTCGTGGCCGCTGCTGGAAACCGTGCAGAGCGTGAACGTCGTCCCGTTCGTCGGGGCGGAGTGCCTGCTCATCACAGACGACCGGGGCAACTTCCAGCTCCCCGGCGGCACGCGCGAGGATGGCGAATCGCTGGAGGAAACCGGTCGGCGCGAACTGCTTGAGGAAGTGGGCGTCACCTTCACAACCTGCCATCCCTTCGGCTGGCTCGATTGCCACTCCCACGATGCGCGGCCATGGCGTCCCTTCCTGATGCACCCGGACTTTACTCGCGCCCTTGCCTGGGCGGATGTCGAGCGCGTCGGCCTGCCGACCAATCCGGAAGGCGCGGAGCAGATCGAGGAGGTCCGCGCCGCCACCATGGCGGAGGCCATTTCGGCCCTCCGCCATGGTGGCCGTCCGGAACTTGCCGACATCTACCGGCTCGCGGCATTCATGCGCGACCGAACTGGCCACTGAGAGGCAACGTGTGCTTGACGACGCTCGGCCCTGATCGCTAGCATGCGCCGGGTCGATCCAACCGGACAACCCGATACGAGCCGCCGGGATCAACGACCGATCGCGGCGACGGGGTCAACGAAAGGACGAGATGTGCCACGACTCGGCGTGATAACCGATGAGATCAGCGAGGATTTCGATCGCGTACTGGCGGTCTGCGCTGAACTCGGCATCCACGAAATCGAACTGCGCAGCGTGTGGTCCACCAACATCGTGGCCATGGACGATGCCCAGATCGACCACCTGGCCGCCGCGATCGATGCGGCTGGGGTCTCCGTCTGCAGCATCGCGTCGCCGTTCCTGAAGTGCCACATCGATGACACCGAGGGGGTCGCCGGCCGCATGCACTCAGCGACGGAAACCTCCCGGGCCGACCAGTGGGCCATCCTCGATCGTTCGCTTGATATCGCCGACCGTCTCGGCGCGCCGCTCGTCCGTACCTTCAGCTTCTGGCGGCTGCCCGATCCGGAACCCGCTCGGGCGGACCTGCTCGCCACCCTGACCGAGGCAACGGCGCGGGTCGCGGCGCGAGGCAAGCTGCTCGGTCTGGAGAACGAACACGCCTGCATCATCGGCACCGGCGAGGAAGCCGCCTGGTACCTCAACCGCATCCCCGACCGCACGCTCGGCCTGATCTGGGACCCCGGCAATGAGGCAGCCCTCGGCATCGCCCCCTACCCCGGCGGGTACGAGGCCGTGAAGGACCGCATCCACCACATCCATGTGAAGGACGCCGCCCGGATCGCGGAAGGAACACCCTTCGTGAAGATGGACGCCGGCGCCATCGCCTACGAAGACCAGTTCCGCCGGTTGCAGGCCGACGGCTACCCCGGTGTCATCTCCATCGAAACCCATTACCGAATCGACGGGCTGGCCGAACCTGCCACCCGCGCCTGTATCGATGGCACGCGGGCGCTGGCATCCCGCGCTGGCCTCGATCTCACCTGACGCATCGCCCACGCGGCCCGGTTCCTGCGTCGCAGGGACACGGATCGCATGACTGCTGGAAAGGAACACCCTTGACGTTCACGGTGAAGAAACGCGGAAAGCTAACCTACTACTACACGGGGGACCGGCCAGTACTTTCGGCACTCGTAACAGAGGACGAGGGAGACGGCGATCTTCGGATATACTTTGCCGGATTGACCGGGGGATATTCGGCGAAAGGCGTGCTTGGCCTCGAAGAGCTGGTGACGATGGACCCGCATCGCGAGATTCCACTCGTTTTCCGCAGCTGGGAGAAGTGGCTGCAGGATGCGGGAATCTGCGAGAGCCTTGCGGAGATCGACTTCATCGAAGTCCACGCCTTCGGCTGCCAGCCCAAGTCCCCGAATCCCCTCGTGGATCCCGCCGGATTTGCCGCCGAACAGCAGCGGCTTCGCACGGCCTACGCTGAAGCCTATTCCAGCTTCTTCGCCGACGAGCTTCCGGAAAATGGTGTGCCATGCCGGTTTACCGTCCATCTCGTGGACATGCCGGATACCGCTGCCTCGTACGAGTTCTATAGTGTCGGCCTGCTCCAGCGCAGCTCCCGATAGGTTGATGACCGGCCAACTGCCGCGTCATGGTATGGAGTAACCCGATCGATGTCCGACCTCTCCTCCCAGGATGTATCCGCGACTCCGGCGAACGACGCGCCTGCGCCCAGCACCGAGAATCGCACCGTGCTCGCCTTCATCGAGACCCCGAAGGGCAGCCGCAACAAGTACGAGTATGACAAGGAGCGCGGCGCGCTTCGGCTTGATCGCGTGCTCTTCAGCTCTGTCCACTACCCCGCCGACTACGGCTTCATCCCGGAGACCCACTGGGAAGATGGCGATCCGCTGGACATTCTGGTGATGATGAACGAGCCATCGTTCCCCGGCTGCCTCATCGATGCCCGCCCGGTCTGCGGCCTCGATATGGCGGACGAAAAGGGCGGTGACTTCAAGGTCGTGGCCGTGCCAACGCACGATCCCGCTACAGCAATGTCCATTGCATCAACGACATGGCCAGCCATCACCTGAAGGAAATCGCCAACTTCTTCGAGACCTACAAGATCCTCGAGGAGAAGGAGACGCAGATCCTCGGCTGGGTCGACATCGACGAAACCCTGGACCGTATCGCCCGCAGCCGCGAACTGTACCGGGAGCTCCAGGCGAACTCCGCCAAGTAGCGAATGCCCGCTCGTTCATCCGGCTTCAATCGCCCACGCGATCTGGCATGACCAGCGTGTCGCGCAAATGCACGACGAACCACCGGCTCACCATGCGATGTTCCGAGGCGGAACGCACGGGTACCACCTCAGAACGTCCATCCCGCAGGGGCGGCCCCAATTGACAGGTTTGCTATACTATCTTTAGTAAAGCATTGAGTTGAGGGCGGAATCAGAACCGTCCCTGCGGAGGATGGAATCCCATGGCAACCACCGATCGGCTCGCCGGATATCGCGAGCGCAAGGACACCTACTACCGCGAGCACGAGAACTCGCCACTCACCGAGGAGCAGAAGGCCATCTTCAACGGCCTCTCCTACTTCCCGGAGAACGCAGAACTCACCTTCGAGCTGGAGCTGGACACCACCGGGCCCGGCATCGGCGAGGAACTGACCGTCGGCACCGTGAATGGCGACCACAAGACCTACGTGCGCGCCGGTCGCGTGAAGTTCCTCTCCGATGGTGAGGAGATCACGCTTTCCGTCTTCCAGGACCCGAAGAGCGGCAAGTTCTTCCTGCCGTTCCGCGACGGCACCGCCGGCAAGGAAACCTACGCCGTCGGACGCTACCTCGACCCGAAGGCGACGCCCGCCGGCAAGCTGGTGGTCGATTTCAACCTCGCCTACAACCCGATGTGCGCCTACAACAGCGGTTGGGCCTGCCCCATCCCGCCGTTCGAGAACATCACGAAGGTGCGCATCCACGCCGGCGAGCAGCTGCCGGACTTCGTCGAGAAGGACTACTGATCGACGGCCGCAAGGCAGCACACACCGAATCGCCCCGGACGGAGGATTCCGTCCGGGGCGATCTGCGTTCTGGGGATCTCATCCCTATGCGCTGGGGACGACATCCCCATCCGACGCACGGAACTGCGCGGAGAGCCACGCGCCGAAATCGCGACTGGTCGCATCCACCGCGCCGGGATCGACCTCGCCCGCTACCGCAACGCGACTCAGCAATGCGCCGAACGCCTCACGCGGCCAGTCGTACTGCATCCGGCGCACCTCAGCGTAGGTGCAGGTCTTCGGGTCGAACCGCAATTCGGCCACAACCCACCCGGCAGCTTCCGAGGCGAGAAAGTAGAGCGCGGCCCCGCGCTGCACGACGAACGGCGCGAGCACCGTGCCGGAATCGGCTCCCTGTGCCCGTGCTTCGAGTGGAGCCTGCACCGGGGTGCAACTCGATCCACTTGCTGAGCGGCCACCGCAACAGTGGTCGGCATCCTGACCGGATATCGGATGACACATCGTACAACGCCCTTTCCGGCGCACACCGCATCCCAACGGACAGACCGCACCCGATCCCACGTTCGGGCGCCAATCTCCGCGCGACTGTGCAACCGATTACACCGGAAAGCCTAGCACTTCCGAAAATGCAGCGCCAAGGAGGCAACGCACAAAACACCTGGCCCCATCGTCGTGCGTGATGTGGATGCCCCGCTCGACAGCCAACCTGAGATCCGGACATAAATGGGGAGGTGCGATACTGGGATGAACGAAGGTTCTCCCAGAAGGCAGGTTCCCGCATGACGCATCCCGCATCAGCCGTCCCTTCTGATTCCCTCATGACCTGGTTGACGCCGTTTCTTGCCCACTGCGGGGATCGGCGCACCGCCCGGACCCTGACGGGGATCGTGGCCGGTATCCTCGGCAGATGGAGGCGTTGCAACGGGTCACCCCTCTCAAAGGGTCCGGGATGGTCCCCGGGTATCCCACCTTGACCCTGCTCGGACTCGGCGGGGGAGGACGACGCGGCATCCTTGATCACCGGCTCTACAGTGCCCAGGCGGGGGACTTTGTCAGCGTGCCAGCCCTTACCCGCCAGATGATCATGACGACGGGCAAAGCCTTGGCCGCCTGGGCGCAGCCGGTCACCCTGATCATGGATCGGGGCTTCGACGACCAGGCGATCCTGGCCACAGCCTGGCGGCAAGGGTGGCAGACCGTCTGGCGGGTCCAGCACCGGGACCGGTTGGTGCGGGCGGCTCCGGATGGCCCGACGCAGCCGCTGGCGGCACTCGCCCAGCAGACCCTCATGCCGATCGGCCGGATCGAGGCCGAGATGCTGGTCCAGAAGACCGGGCAAGTCCGACCGAAACGGCAACCAGTGACCGTGGCGCTGCGTTCCTGCCCGATCCAGGTCCCGGTGCGTTGGCGATCGGCGCCGGGGGAACCCGAGGAGCTCTGGGAGCAGCGATGCTGGCTGGTGGAAGCGGCCCTGCTCAGGACGGAGCAGGAGCCGTGGTGGTTGCTCACGGATCGCCCGGTGGAGACCGAGCTGGAGGCCATCACCATCTTCCGGATGTACGCCCAACGCTGGGCCATCGAGGATACCTTCAAACTGGTCAAGGATGCCCTGGGGCAGGAATCGGTGCAGGTCCTGGGCTATGACGCGATCCGGATGCTCGATGCGTTGGCGTGGGTGGCGCAGGCCTATCTGGAGGAGCTCGGGGTTGGGCTCGACCACGACGCGATCCGCTTCTTACGCCGGTTGGGCGGGGAGAAGACCGTCGCAACCGGCCCGTGGGACGGGCGGTGCTGTTGCGCGGTCTTGGACGCCTGCTTGATCTGCTGGTGACGCAGGCTCTGCTCAAGGACGCCCGCCAGACCGGGTCCCTCCCACCCCAGATCACCGCCTTTCTCGGCACCATCCCCGACGACTCCTGAGTTATGTCCGGATCTCAGAGCCAACCCGTTGACAGCGGCATCGGCGCATCGTTGAATCTCCGCGAGCATCCATCCGCCAGTATCCGGCACATTCCGGCGGGATTCCTCCGCCCGAGAAAGGCCCCCGTGTGAAGATCGCCGATATCCGCGCCACCACGGTCACCGTCCCCCTCATCGCACCGCTCCGCCACTCCAACGGAGCGCACTGGGGCCGGTTCGTCCGCACGATCGTCGAAGTCGAAACAGACGACGGGCGCATCGGGCTCGGGGAGATGGGGGGCGGTGGCGAGAGCGCCGAGGCGGCCTTCCGCGGACTCAAGCCATACCTGGTCGGACACGATGTCTTCCAGCTGGAGGCATTACGGTTCAAGATCGCGAACCCCACGGCCAGCCTCTACAACAACCGCACCCAACTCCTCGCCGCCATCGAGTTCGCGTGCCTCGACCTCATCGGCCAGAAACTCTCCCAGCCCGTCTACAACCTGATCGGCGGCAAACTGCGCGACGAAGTGCCGTTCGCGTCGTACCTCTTCTGGCGCTACCCGAATCCGGAAACAGGCGGTGGCGAGGTCCGCACGATCGACCAGTTGGTGGAGGAAGCAACCGACCTCCGCGCCCGCTTCGGCTTCACCAGTCACAAGCTGAAGGGCGGTGTCTTTCCTCCCGGATACGAGCTGGAGGCCTACCAGGCGCTTGCCGCTGCCTTCCCGCAGGACCGCCTGCGCTACGACCCGAACGCCGCGCTCAGCGTGGAGGATGCCATCCACTTCGGCCACGCGATCGAGGGGTTGAACAACGACTACTTCGAGGACCCCACGTGGGGCCTGAACGGCATGCGCCGCGTGCGCTCAATGGTCCGTATTCCGACCGCCACGAACACCGTCGTCGTCAACTTCGAGCAACTCGCGACGAACATCCTCGACCCTGCCGTCGACGTGATCCTGCTCGACACGACCTTCTGGGGCGGCATTCGTCCCTGCGTGAAGGCGGCTGGCGTCTGCGAGACCTTCCAGCTCGGCGTGGCCGTCCATTCCTCCGGCGAACTCGGCATCCAGCTGGCGACGATGCTCCACCTCGGCGCGTCGCTGGTGAACCTCACCTTCGCCGCCGACGCCCACTACCATCACCTTGTGGACGACATCATCGAAGGCGGTCTGCTGCCCTACGAGAACGGGGCGATCCGCGTCCCGGATGGTCCCGGTCTCGGCGTCACGCTCGACCGGGACAAGCAGGCGGAATACGCCGAACTCTATCGCGAACTGGGCGGCTACCCCTACGACCGCGATCCCGGCCGCCGCGACTGGTATCCGCTCGTCCCGAACGACCGCACCCGCTGGGCCGATCCCACCGTGGAGGATATCCCGTCCCTTGCGTAGGGTCACCGATTCGAACGCGCCGCTTTTGTAGGGGCCGACCCCGTGTCGGCCCGTGGTTGGCGGAGCGAGCCAACCCGAAGGACACCATCTCATGCCGAATCAGCCTCTTCGTAAGTCCCGACCGCTCGAAGGCCTCGCCGCCGTGCGCCAGCGCTACGTCGACTCCACGGCTGCCACCCTGCTGGAAACCCCGGCAGGGACCATCCGCATCAGCAACGTCCCGCTCTTCCGCGATCACCCGACTGGCGAAGGGAGCCAGCTTCAGCAGGCCATCCGCCTGCGCCTCCCCGCATCCGATGCAGGCACGGTCGTGAAGGCGAGCGTGCTCCTGCCGGACGCCGACAGCCCCGCCGACACGGCGATCGCCACATTGGGCAACGAACCCCAATCGCTCCTGCTCTTCGTGCCGGAGGTCGAATCCGAGGAGACCGTCTTCGTCACTGTCCGCACCGGCGGCGAGGAACACTCGATCGAGCATCTCGTCGCGCCGCAGCGGAAGTTCACCATCCACCTCGTCCACCACTCGCACTACGACATCGGCTACACCGATCCGCAATCGACCGTGCTCGAATCGCAACTCGCCTTCATCGACTACGCGCTCGAACTGGCAACCCTCACCGATGACTGGGAGGACGATGCGAAGTTCCGCTGGAACCTCGAAGTCAACTGGCCGCTGAAGCACTGGCTGCGCACGCGACCGAAAGCCCGGCGCGACGAGCTTCTGCGTCGCATCGCCGAAGGACGCATCGAGGTCCACGCCCTGCCCTTCTCGATGCACACCGAGGCCTATTCGCAGGACGAACTCGCCCAGCAACTCGTCTTCACGCGGGAACTGCGCGAGGACTGGGGCATCGACATCGTCTCCGCCATGCAGACCGACGTGCCCGGCGCGACCATCGGCCTCGCCTCGCTCCTCACGGATGCCGGAATCCGCTATCTGGCCGTCGCTCACAACTACGCGGGCATCTCCACTCCCTACCTCAACGATGGCCAGGACCTGACCCGCCCCTTCTGGTGGGAAGCGCCGGACGGCGAGAAGCTCCTCGTCTGGTACGCCGATTCGCTGATCGGCGACGCGTACATGGAGGCCATGCACAACGGGTTCGGGCACGGCTATGACGACGTCATCGCTTCCCTTCCGGAGTATCTGAACGCCGTCGTCCAGCTCGGCTACCCGCACGGCCAACCGGGCAACTGGATGAACGTCGCGCTCGATGGCATCGACGTCCGCAAGCAGCCCTACCCCTACGACATCCTCCACCTGCGCGTGCAGGGCGCCTTCGCCGACAACGCCTCGTCGTCACTCATGCCCGCCACGATCATCCGGGAGTGGAACGAACGCTGGGCGTGGCCGAAGCTCCGGTCGTCGCTCGATCGGGATTTCTTCGCGGACATGGAATCCCGCATCGGCGACCAGCTGGAGACCTACGCCGGCGACTGGACCGACTGGTGGGCCATCGGCGTGGGATCGGCGGCCTTCGCGCTCGGGCGCAATCGCAAGGCACAGGCGGATCTCCGCACCGCCCAGACCCTGAATGCCCTCGCTGATGTCGTCACGGACGAACCGCTCCCCTCCGTCGCCGCCGATGTGCAGGCTGCGTATGAGGAGATGGCCCTCTTCGACGAGCACACTTGGGGCGCGGCCAATCCGTGGGACCGGGAGGCGGACATGTTCTCCTCCGGCGCCTACCAATGGACGCGCAAGGAGGCCTTCGCCTACACCGCCGAAGAACGCACCACGCTCCTCCACAACGGCGGCCTCCAGCGCATCGCTCCCCTCGCCGCAACCGGGAAGGCCGATGTCTCGTCGCTCGTCGTCTTCAACCCGAGCACGTGGATGCGGACCGACCTCGCCCGCGTCTTCGTGACGAAGCGCGACCTCACGCTGGACGGCAGCGAGCTCGTCCTGATCGACGCCGCCACCGGGGAGCCCGTCCCTGCCCTCTTCGGCCCGACTGACAACCCGACGCACCGCCCCCACGGCTGGATCGTCGAGTTCGTCGCGAAGGATGTCCCCGCCATCGGTTACCGGCGCTACCGTGTCGTGCGGGGCAAGGCGACAACCACCACCATCAGCGCGAGCACGACCATCGCCAATGACGCCCTCTCCGTCGAGGTCGACGCCGCGTCCGGCAGCATCCGCCACCTGATCGACCGCGCGACCGGTCGCGATCTCGTCAATCCGGACGCCCCGTTCGGCTTCGGCGCGGTGATCCACGACCGTTACACGACCGCGCCGGGATTCAACCATCTCTCCAGTCGCCTCGGACAGAGCGCCGGCATGTGGCTGCTCGGCAAGCGCCGGGCCGGTCGCTACGGACACATCCTGGAAACCGAATCGAACGCCGTCCGCGAGCGCATCCGCCTGCGCCTCGAACTCGATGGCACCGACTGGGTGGAAACGACCATCACCCTGCCCCACGGCACGAGCCGCCTTCACCTCAGTCACCGCCTGCACAAGCCGGTGAGCATGGAGAAGGAAAGCCTCTACGTCGCGTTCCCCTTCGCTGCGCCAGATCCCATCGTGAAGGCCGAGATTACCGGTGGCATCGTCGGACCGGACAGCCCGCATGTGCCGGGGTCGCTCGACCGGTTCCGCACGCTCCGCCACTGGGCCACCATCGAGAGCGCCGACACATCGCCCGTCGCCTGGGCCACGACCGAAGCGCCACTGACCCAGTTCGGGACGATCCACATCCCCTACGCCCCGTTCATGTCCTCCCTCCCGGAATGGCAACAGGACCCCGCGACGATCTATTCATGGGCGCTGAACAACATCTGGGACACGAACTTCCCGCCCGCGCAGGGAGGAGAACTGCGCTTCTCCTACGTCGTGGCGACAGGCGGCGAGGATGCGTTGACCCTGGGCAAGGACACCGGCGCGGCAGCCGGGCATCCGCTCGTCGGCGTCGCCGCGCCGGCCGGGGCCACACCGATGGACCTGCCAGACACCGGGAGCTTCGCGAGCGTCGCTCACCCAGCGGTCGAGATCACCCATCTTGCCCCGGCCCGCGCTGGAGGCATCGCGGTCTTCCTCTACTCGCAAGCCGCCGAGACGGTCGAAACGACGCTCCGGATCGACCCGGCAGCCCTCCCGGCAACGGCTGCCCGCATCGGCACGTTCCTCGAAACAGGCCTGACCGACACGCCCATCCACGATGGCGCGATCACCGTGACCATCGCTCCCGGCGAGACCCGCGCTATCGTCCTGACCTTCGCGTAAACGCCGGGACGGGCGATCGCACTACTCGCATCGGCCAACGAGGCCATCACGTGATGCCGCCTCTGATGGCAGGACCACCTTGCCTGTCATCCCGAGCGAAGCGGACCATTCGTCGCGACTGCACTCGGGATGAGCGAAGTCGAGGGATCGGGTCGCATGGACGATGTCTCCAATGCGACCCGATCCCTCGACTTCGCTCCTTGCGCCATGGGACGGAGTCGCATGCATCGCTGCGCTCGGGATGACAATGTAGCAGGAGTCGACCGGCATTCGCGTCGTGTTCATCCGAGGCGAACGCGCTACTCCGGCAGGACGACTCCCAGCGCGGCCATCATCCCGCCATCGACCTTGTATTCCCCGCCCGTGATGAACGCCGCGCGGTCGCTGGCGAGGAAGGCGATCAGTTCCGCCACCTCCTCCGGCTTCCCGACGCGCCCCACCGGGTGCATCCTGCCCCACGAGGCGATCACGGCATCCTCGTCGGCGTCGCCCTTGAACAGATCCGCCGCATAGCGCAACAACGGCGTGTCGATCGAGGCCGGGAGCACCACATTCGCCCGGATGCCCTCCTTCGCGTAGTCCACGGCGATCGTCCGCGTCAGGCCGATGATCGCGGACTTCGTGGTGCTATAGGCCGCCACCTGCGTCTGCGTCGCCAGCCCCTGCACGGAGGAGACGTTCACGATCGCGCCACCACCGCGCTTCCGCATCTCCGGGATCGCGAACCGCGCCATCAGGTACTGCGAGGTGAGGTTGACCCGAATCACCTCGTCCCACAACGTAAGGTCCGTCTCCTCGACAGTGCCGTAGCGCTGGATGCCCTGGCTGTTCACCAGCACATCGATCCCACCGAAGGTCTCGACCGCGCTCGCCACGACAGACCGCGCACCAGCTTCCTGCGAGAGATCTGCTGCGACCCCGATCGCCTCGCCACCAGCATCCCGGATTGCAGCCACGACTTCGTCGAGCGCCTCCGCACCGCGCGCCGCGACGACGACCTGCGCCCCACCTGCCGCCAACCGAATCGCCGCTGCCCGCCCAATGCCAAGCGAGCCGCCGCCGACGATCGCGACCCTTCCCGCGAACTCGCGCTCGGTCATACGGCTTCCCCTCGCGACGCGTCCGTCACCTCCCACGTCAGGCAGAACGTGCGCTCCTCATACGGTGCCAGCGTGAACGCGGTCGGGTTGCCTTCCTCCTCCGGGAAGGCGTTCGCCGGCATGCTCGTGAACGGCTCCAGCCCGATCACGTAGGCATCGCCGTACCACGGGTACTGACGGGTCGTGCCAAACTCCTGCCAGTACCAGAGATAGGGCATCTGCGTTGCGTCCCAACGCACTGTCGCGCCCATCCCCGTGGCGGGGTCCTCGACGTGGTACCAGGCCGTCTCATCCGGGAAGCCCCGCAGATAGAGCATGTCGCTCGTCGTTCCCCGATCCGGGATCACGGAGAGGTCGAGCGGCGAGCCGTCCGCGGCAGGCGTCACCGGCCAGGCAAGATCCGCGTGCGCGTCGATCCGCCGCGTCACCCCATCGCGCATCGGATGGGCAAGGAGCTGCATCCCCTCCGGCACCGTCAGCGTCGTACCCGGCGTCATGAACGGCGATCCGAAGGTGATGTGATGCCCCCACATCGCCGAAACAGGCTGCCCGCTGAGGTTCGTCAGTTTCTCCTCCAGGCGGATGCCAGGCGATCCGGCATCGAGATGGATCGTCTTGGCGATACGCACCGGCGTCTTGTGCCCAAACACAGTGAAGCGGATCGAGACGCCCGCCTCGTCGTCACGCACGATCTCGGCATCCCACGGCAGGGCATAGACCTCCGCGTGCTGCCCGAACGACGTCCCGTTGGCCAGACCTGGAACGCCACCATGGGGGAAGATCTCCTGCCAGCCGCCGGGGTAGTACTCGGAGAAGGGCATCTCGTCCGGCGAGGACGGCAGGTACGCGAGCGGATTGCGGATGCCGCCCGGCGTCAGCCACGCGAAGTCGAGGTCGCGCGGCTTGTAGAGCAGTTCGACGATGTCGGTGCCCTTCCCGGCGAGGATGGATACGCGCAGCAGTTCGTTCTCCATCACCACGGTGGGAATGCCGTGCCAGATGATGTCATGGACCCGTGGACCCCAGTTCCGCTGTTTCCGATGCTCCGGCAACGTCATCGCGCTCACCTCTCACCGCCCCGACACACGGCGGGGCGCGACACACTCATTAAGGGTGACCGGCAATAGGGCGAGACTCCCGCCCTGAACGATGGCGGCTTCCTCGTAGATGCGGCCCTTGTGGCCGCCTATGTTCCGTACAACACGGCGGCCACAAGGGCCGCATCTACGAGGAGCGATACCGCCTATTGCCGGTCGCTCTAAGACCGATCGAGACCGCCGCATGATAGCGCCACTGTGTGCGGGTGTCAGCACGATACCCTTGGGAGAAACGATCGGTACGAGGACGTTGCGGCAGCGCGACACGCTGGCAGCGCCATACGAACGAATCGCCATGCGGAAGCTCGTCGTTCGTATGGCGGGGCCCGCACTGCCTCGCCGAGGCCGCTGCATGGTGCCCGTTCAGACTGGAAGGTCGTTTGCGAACGTGAAGACCGACCAGCAGATGGCGTTTCGCCGCCGCTGATCGTCGAGGACCAGCGCTCGGATCGCTCCCGGCAGCTGATCGCGTTGCCACTGGCATTCGGCTCGGGCCGCCGCATCCCGTTCGTCCTTTGGCGCGGCCTCGCGGACGGCCTTGATCGCATAGGCAGCGGCACCGAGCTCGTGCGCGGCAACATGGGCGACGGCGGCGGCCTGGGCAGCCGCGTAGGCCGCAAAGCGTGGGGCGCCCCGCAGACCGCGCGCGGCGGCATTTGCATGTCCGGCAGCAGTCCGGGACTCGGTCATCGAGACCGCACCCTCCGCCCAGCTCCGAGCCATCGTGATCGCATGGCGCGGCCGCGGGTCGTCACCGAGGATCGCCTCGAAATGGTCGAGGACGTGCTCGGCGCAGGCCGCTGCCCACAGCGCGAGGAGCCGATGATCGTCATCGGTCAAGGTGCCACCCCGCCGGATGGTGATGAACCGGGGGTCGCGTTCCTTCGGCAGAATCACGAGCCCTCCCTAGCGGGCCTAGAAGCCACTCAGTTGCACCGACCCGCTGGCGTTCGTCGCCCCATCGACCGTGATCGTCACCTGAAGCGCCCCGCTCGGCCACGGCTCACCGTCCGTCAAGGTCAGGTGAACCTCGATCCATCCGGCAGGCCGGTCCGCAGTGAGCGTGAACTCCTGCATCAGCGTCGGCACTGCGACTCCATTGATCGACCAGTCCGCCCGGATGGTCGTCCCGGCCGGGAGGGCGCTCGTCTGCACGAAGGCACGGATCGTCGGCGTCGAACGCCCGAGCGAGGTCGCAGGAGCAGCCGGACCGCCCGTCGCCGCATCGATGTCCGCCGCGAACACGACCTCCCCCAGGGCGATCTGCGGAGGCTGCGTCGGCGCGAGGGTCGCCGTGGGAACGGGAGGAACGCTCGCCGTCGGCGTCGGGGTGTCGTCCCCGCCCGAACCGCCGCATCCGGCGAGCGTCGCCACCACGAACGCGCCGACCAGGACGAGGCGTCCGGATCGTCCCGGTCGCAATCGGTCCCGCCATCCTGTCCTGGTCGTTCCCGGCACGCCGCCCGCTCCTTCCCATATCACCGTGGGCAAATCCCGCCGCCGGGAATCGCATCCATCATTCAGCCGCCGCGATTGTACCCGGTCCATCCCGCCGCATCGCGACACCCGCGCCAGGAACCCGCAAATCGGGGTATGCTCGCCCTATCGCCCCCTGACGCTAGGAGCATCCATGAACCCGCAGCAACCCCGGCCACGCCCCGCCCGCACCCAGCCCGCCACCTCGCCCCATACCCGCGAAACCGAGGATCAGCGATTCCTGCGCTGGACCGAGACCGACCGCCAGAAGGCCGCAGAGTTCACGCATTCCGATCAATGGCGCGTCCTCCGCATCCTGGGGGAGTTCGTCGCTGGCTTCGATGATCTCGCCGATCTCGGTCCCGCCGTCTCCATCTTCGGATCGGCCCGCCTGCCACTCGATCATCCGGCCTGCCTCGCCGCCGAAGACCTCGCCGCGCGGCTTGCCCGCGCCGGCATTGCTGTCATCACCGGCGGTGGTCCCGGCATCATGGAGGCATCCAACAAGGGGGCGGATGAAGCCGATGGCGTCTCGGTCGGCGTCGGGATCGAGCTTCCGTTCGAGACCGGGAACAACGGCTGGGTCAACCGCTCGCTCCAGTTCCGCTACTTCTTCGTGCGGAAGACGATGTTCGTGAAGTACGCGCAGGGATTCGTCTTCTTCCCCGGCGGCTTCGGCACGCTGGACGAATTCTTCGAAGTCCTCACGCTCATGCAGACCGGCAAACTCGCGCGCACGCCAATCGTCCTGTTCGGCACGGCGTTCTGGAGCGGCCTGCTCGACTGGGTGCAGGACGTGCAGATCGGCGGGGGCATGGTCTCGCCGGAAGATCGCGAACTCGTGCTGCTCACCGACGATCCCGATCTGGCCGCCCGCACGTTGATCGGCGCCATTGCCGACGACCTGCGCTGATCCTCCAGTCGATATCCGCGAACGAACGCCCTGTTCAGCGCCGATACCTGCCCAACCGATCATGCAGGCATCGGCATGCTGCGGTATCATGGGCCCGCAGTCGATCCACCCCCGGCTGGCATCCGCCATGCGTCACACGTCCGTGAAGGCAGGCGACAGGTCCAATCCATCGGTGAACGTTCATTCACGGCATACTGTATTTCCTGCATCGCCCGGTCCCACCATTTCGAGGAGAGTTGTCCAATGCGACAACATGACGATCTGCCAGTCAGTTCCGGCCGCATGCGCGGTGGTCGCATGCCGGTGCTGCCACTGAAGAACGTCGTGGTATTCCCGCGCAACGTCATCAGCATGCTGTTGCTTCGCCACCGCTCGATCCACGCGGTCGAGGAGGCGATGCTCGGCAACAAGATGATCGCGGTCACCTCGTACAAGGACACCGGCGCCGAGGACCCCACCGCCGCCGACCTCTTCCGCTACGGCACGCTCGCCAGCATCCTTTCCGTCGAGCGGCAACAGGACGGCAACCTCCAGGTCGTGCTCGAAGGCATCGACCGCATCGAGCTGGAGAACGTCGACCTCTCCCGACCCTTCTTCATGGCATCGTCCCGCGAGATCCCGGAACCCTCGGTCGATCCCGTGCAGGTCGATGTCCTCATCCAGCACATCCAGGAGCTCTCCGGCCGCTACGCCGATGCGCGCGGCGTCCTGAGCGTGGAAGTGCTGGACATGATCCAGCGCGCCACCCACCCCGGCCACCTCGCCGACCTGCTGGCCACGCAATTGATCGACGACTTCGAGAAGCGGCAGGATCTCCTCGCCACCGCGGACCCGCTCGCCCGGCTGGAGCGCATCGGCGCCTATCTCTCTGGCGAGCTGGACGTCTTCGCGCTCGAACAGAAGATCCGCGACGGCGTCCGCGCCCAGATGGACGAGCAGCAGCGCCGCCACTACCTGATGGCGCAGCAGGAAGCCATCGCCAAGGAGCTCGGCGGTGACGACGCCGACGAGTTCCAGACCCTGCGCAACAAGATCAAGGGTCGCGGCCTCCCCGCCTACGTCGAGGAGAAACTGACGCGCGAGATGGCGCGCCTCGAGCGCATGCCCAGCGTCTCCGCCGAATCGACCGTCTCCCGCACCTACATCGAGACGATGCTGGCCCTGCCGTGGCACGAGATCACGGACGACAGCATTGATCTCCTCGCGGCAGAAGCCGCGCTCGGTCGCGATCACTACGGCCTCGACGCGGTGAAGGAACGCATCATCGAGTTCCTCGCCGTCCGCAAGCTGACCTTGCAGGCGGGCACGCAAGCCTCCGCGCAGATCCTCTGCCTGTGGGGACCACCGGGCGTCGGCAAGACCAGCCTCGGGCGTTCCGTCGCGCAGGCGATGGGCCGCAAGTTCGTGCGCGTCTCGCTCGGCGGCATCCGCGACGAGGCAGAGATTCGCGGCCACCGGCGCACGTATATCGGCGCCCAGACCGGACGCATCATCTCCGCGATGAAGACCGCAGGCACGATGAACCCGGTGATCCTGCTGGACGAGATCGACAAGCTTGCCTCCGATTACCGCGGTGATCCGACCGCCGCCATGCTGGAAGTGCTCGATCCGGAGCAGAACAAGTCGTTCGTGGATCACTACCTCGACGTCCCCTACGACCTCTCGCAGGTGCTCTTCATCACCACGGCGAATTACGCACAGCAGATCCCGCGTCCGCTCCGCGACCGCATGGAGATGATCGAGGTCTCGGCCTACACCGAGGACGAAAAGGCGGAAATCGCCTCCCGTCACCTCCTGCGCCGCCAGATCTCCGCGAGCGCGCCGCAGATGGCCGATGTCGAAATCGACATCCTCACCTGGAAGCAGCTGATCCGCGCCTATACGCGGGAGGCAGGCGTGCGTGGCCTCGACCGCGAGGTCGCCAACCTCGGACGCAAGATCGCGACACAGATCGTGCGGGGCAAGCTCGATCCCAGCGTGCCGCTGGTCATCACGCCGGACACGCTGGAGGATTTCCTCGGCCCGAAGAAGTACGGAACCGAGCAGGATCTCGGTGGCAGCCAGATCGGCCTGGCGATCGGTCTCGGCGTGACGGAGATCGGTGGCGAGATCATCCCGGTCGAGGTGGCGACCATGTCCGGCCACGGCTCGATCCGCGTCACCGGACAGGCCGGCGACGTGATGCAGGAATCCGCTCACGCGGCGATCTCCTACGCCCGCTCCCGCGCCGACGAACTGAACATCCCGCGCGACTTCCACGAGCGGCTGGACATCCACATCCATCTGGCCGAAGCTGCCACCCCGAAGGATGGCCCGTCCGCTGGCATCACGATGGCGACGGCGCTCATCTCCGCACTCACGAAGCGTCCGGTCCGCAGCGACACCGCCATGACCGGCGAGATCATGCTGCGCGGGCACGTCCGCCCGATCGGGGGGCTGCGGGACAAGGCGCTGGCCGCCCATCGCCACGGCTATCGCCGCCTGATCGCGCCCAAGGACAACCAGCAGGACCTGCGCGACATTCCCCAGAATATCCGGGACGAGATGGAGTTCTTCTTCGTCAGCACGATGGACCAGGTGATCCGCGAGGCGATCCTGCTGGACGAGCAGCAGGAAGACCAGCTGGAGGATGTGACCTCCTTCAAGGCGACGCTCCCGATCCAGCCTGACGTGATCGACGCCCAAGGTCGCCACTAACCCCACGCCGTCTCCTGATGCCCCCGTTCCTGGGTCGGGGGGCATCAGGCAGCCGCCCGATGTCCCCGCCCGTTTCGATGCAACCGTCGTACCCGTGTGCGGCCAGCCTGCGGCAGATCGACGATCCCCATCGTGGTCGGTGAAGCGCTGCCGCTCTGCTGCGGGATGATCTTCGTGGTCACGCCTGACTTGACTTCGACGCGAGGAAAGACCTGCTCCGGATCGGATGCGATCACCACGCGATACGTCCCCGCCGGCACCGGCACCGCGTCGCCGCCCACCTGCCCGCTCGCAACGACGTTCCCGTTCGCGTCCAGTACCGTGAAGGTCGGGCGGACGGCATCCACAATCGCGGCATCCAGCTCTTGCTGGTTGCCGGCATCGATATACCGTCCGTTCCCGATCCGAGCCCAATCCGCGAACTGCGCCTTCAGTGACGCATCGTCCAGCGCGAACCCGACGATGTTCACCCGCACGTCGATCCCGCTTGCCGCCAGCGCCGCGATCGCCGCCGCCGGATCGCCGCCACACGTCTCCTCGCCGTCGGTCACGATCACCACGATCTTCGGACCAGGATCAGTTGTCAGGTCCTGCAACACGGCCTCCAGCGACGCGCCGATCGGCGTGCGCACCTCGTTCACGATCGGCACCCCCTGAATCGCCGCATTCATCGATACCGGATCGAGCGGCCCGGGCGGCACCACGAGATTGGTCTCGCACGACCCCGGTGTATCCCCGAACGTCCGCAGCGAAACCGTCGTGCCAGCCGGCAGCGTCTCCGTCACCAGCCGTCCCAGCGCGTCCTTCGCAACATCGGCGCGCGATTGCCCGTTGAGGTCCTGCAACATGCTGCCGGACGTATCGAAGATGATCGCCACATCCGCCGACGCCGCAATCGGCGCCTGCTGTCCGACGGGAGACGCCTCCACCTGGATCGCTCCCGGCTGCGGCACCTGCGTCGGAGGCGGCGTGGACGCGATGGTGGCGGTCGGCGTGAGTGTCGGGGAGGGTGTCGCCGTGGGGGTCATGGTCGGCGTCTGGGAGGGTGTCGCCGTGGGGGTCATGGTCGGCGACGGTGAAGGGGTTGCGGTCGGGGTGAACGTCGGGGTCGGCGTCGGCTCCGGAGCGAGGACATTCGCCGTCAGCGTGTAGAGCGCGGGACGGCGCAGTTCCGTCGTCGCCCGCTCGAACGCGACATCGGCCTCACCCTGCGTCCGCGCGTAGACGTACGTCCCATCCCCTGCGGACGACCAGTCCTGCATCAGGTTGCGCGAACCGGCAGGATCGTCCCCACCCTGAATGTGGACGGTGAAGATGCGCGGGTGCTGGGCCATCAGGCCGGGCCACAGCTTCGCCAGTTGCTCGTTGGTGGGACTCGTCTCTGCATCCGTGACAATCACGATCGCGCGGTTGCCTTCGACTGGCCCAAGCGCGTCGAGCGAGGTCAGGAGAGCCCCTTCCGCATCGCTGGAGGTGGCGGTACCGGGATACCCGGCAATCGCGCCTTGCAGGATCCACGGCTGGTCGCTCCAGTCCGGCAGCAGGAGTTGCCCCCCGAACGGCAGGATGTTCACCTGCTCCCGGCCCGGCAGCACGTCGGTCACGTAGCGGTCGATCCCCTGCACCACCACAGGTGCGAATGCCCCGATGCTGAGGCTCGTGTCGAATGCAAAGATCACCGAGGTCGGCAACTGCACAACCTGCACCCGGTACGTCTTGCCCGGCTCCACATTCGCGATCAGCTTCCGCGAGGTGGCGGAATCGCCATCCTGCGCCGTCAACGGCACCGGTTTCCCGGCTTCATCGATCACCGACACGGCGACGTTCACGCTCGGATAGCCGTCGAGGTCCAGCGTCAGCCGCGTCATGCCAGCGGGGATCGTCACCGCATACCAGTCTTCGTCGCTGCCGATAGACACCGTATCTGTCACCGGCGTCCCCAACGGCAGGGAGGTCGCCGTATCCGCCGTGTTCCCGGCGTCCGGCCCAGTCTTCGGGATCACGGAGGGCACCAGCACCTCGTAGATGGCGGGCTGCTGGCCCTCACCCCACTCCCCGAGGATCGAGCGATATGGCCCGTTCGCGCCGTCGACCGCCGTCCCGCCAGGAACCTCGTAGATGTGGATCATGTCCGGCAGCTCGACGGATTGGGTCGCTTCCGGAGTCGCCACCCCGCCTGGTATCGCCGGTGCCGCCGTGAAGCGGATGAAGCGCGCCCAGGTCGGCTGCGGGAAGGCAAACGTCGGCGTGGCCTGGGCGCGGTCGATCGTCCATGTCCCCATCGACGTCCATGGACCGGTGGCACCATCGGTCGCCACCTCGACCGTCACCGCGTCGATCCGCGCCGCAGGATCGGATCCCACCGGATCGACCCATGTCAGCGACGTGACGAGCGCAGCACGGTCATCCTGGAACCCCGTGATCCACGTGACAGTCCCGCCCTGCGGCACGGAGACCGTCTGCACCGCGCCATCGGCCATCGCCATCTGCCGGGTCACGCTCGTGCTCCCAATCGGCGGCTGCACATCGACGATGTGTCCACCCACCGCGAACTGCGCGATGTCGAGGCCCGTTCCGGAGGCCGGCACCGGTGTCCCGGCGGTCGGAGCCGGTTGCCAGCCCGCCTGTGCGATCACCTTCCACTCGCCGAGGTGAACGGTGCTGGTGGTCGGGTCCTGTGCGGAGAGGATGCGCAACCGCGCGAAGCGCGAGTTCACCGGCGCATCGAGCACGAACGACTGCTCCATGCCCGCGATGGAGAGCGTCCCGGCGTAGGCCTTCGTAAAGGTCACTCCATCCGGCGAAAGGTCGATCTCGAAGGCGGCAACCTGATGGGGAGGAATGTCGTCGTAGCCACGCGGATCGAGCACGAATCCGACGACCGGCACCGGTTGATCTCCCGCCAGCTGGACGGTGATTTCCTGCGGCAACACACTGGTCGAGGAGTTCCAGCCAGTCCCGGAGTTGACGAAGCCGTCGAAGAGTTGCGCCACCACCGTCGGATCCTGATCGACCGCCGGCGATGGCTGGGCGCCAAGCCCCGTCCACGCAGCATCGAGTCCGCCCAGCAAGGCACCCGGCAGCGGCGGATGCGCCTCGGCATTCACCGGGGCGGTATCCGTGCGAGGCGTCACCAACGCCAGGGCGCTACCCACGATCGTCCCGTCATCCCGCATTGCCGCGATGGAGACGTAGACCGGCTGTTCCGCCCACGCATCCGGCGCGACGTGGATCGTCACCGGCACCTGCACCGAAGCCCCTGGCTGGATCGTGACGGCATCGGCGGGCATGTCCGCCGTCCAGGTGACATTGCCAAGGGCCGCCCCAAGCCGCACCGTCACTGCCGATCCCGTGGTGTTCGCCAGATCGACCGTCGCATCAATTCGCTGACCATCCTGCCAGTAGGCTGCGACCGCCGTTGCGGGCAGCGAGATCGTCACCGCGACGGGGTCGCCACTCGCTCCGGATGCGACCGGGCTCGTCATCGGCGACGCGACTGGACTTGCCAGGGCGACGACCGGCGAAGCCTGCGCCTCGGGCGAGCCCAGCGCGATCTCCGCTTCGGGGGTCGCGTCACCGGTCGCCAGCGCGGCGCGATACGGTCCGCTGCCAACGAGCACCAGATAGACCGGCCCCTCCGTTGGGAGATCCGCCGTCCAGGCCCCATCCACGTCGCCGGGATTGGAAGCAACGGGATTTTGCGAGACGCCATCCGCCCCCACGGTGACCAGCGACGCGCTGACGCCCGGCGACACGACGTACGAGACATGCTTCCCGAGCAGGCTGTCCGGAAGCCGGTACCAGTCCGAGTCCGTTCCACTGATTCCCGGATCGAGCAGGCCATCCACCCGAAGATCCGCCGGCATCGCGCGCGCCAAAGCAGCGCTGCCATTCGGTTCCAGATCATCCGGAACCTGCGCCGGGTCGAGGATGGAAATGCGCAGGAAATACTTCTGCATGCTCGGTACTGTGGCGCGGATCCCGAGCGAGTAATCGCCCATCGGGAGCATCAGGTCGTAGACCAGGCTCTGCCCGGTTGTCTGCGCCGAGAGATCCGGGATCTCGACCTGTGCCGCATTCACGTTGAGCCATAGCTGCGCATCCGCTGGCGACTCGACCTCGATCCGCACGTAGGTCTGGTTCTGAAGCGAGA
Source organism: Thermomicrobiales bacterium (assembly GCA_049840815.1). Lineage (GTDB taxonomy): Bacteria > Chloroflexota > Chloroflexia > Thermomicrobiales > UBA6265 > JASGDN01. Next base: position 118,007 of record JASGJI010000005.1, read on the forward strand.
AGCGGTAGATATCGACATCGGTGGTGTCCGGCACGCGCCCGTTCCGGACCTCCTCCAGCGCGATGGGCTGTGATTGCAGGATGGCGTCGTTTGGCTCGTGCTCACCGGCGGGATCGGGAGGACCTTCCGGAATCATGCGCACCTGGTAATCGCCGCTGGCACCCTGCACCTGCACCCAGTGCTTGCCCGGCGCCAGGAAGGCATCGAAGATCCGTGTCACCGGTTCGCCAGATACCGCACTTCGCACCATGGTCGAACCGCCGGACGCATCCAGCAGCGCGACACTGGAGACGCCATCGCCCGTGACCTCGATCGTCCACAACTGCGGTTCGCCGCTCACCTCCATCACGAAGGTATCTCGGTCGTTTGTCGAAAGGCGTCCGGACCCGGTGAATTCCTTGCCGGATGCCACCAACGCACTCGCGTTGGCGATCGATTCATTCGGTTCGGACTCAAAACCAGGCTCCACACTCCCCTTGAACACAAGCTTCAGCATGTAGGGGTGAGTATCGTCGGGGTTGCCGGTCACCACGAGTCGATACGTTCCCGCCGTCAACGCGAGATCGGAAAGGGCCGCCCCCGCATCGCCCTCGACACAGCGAAGCTCCTGCCCGTTCGCGTCCTGCAAGCAGAGCTTGCGCGACGGAGAGTTGGGCCAGATCCCACGCACGTCCAGATAGTGTCCGGCTTGATCGGCATCGATCGTGATCGAATACGTGTCGCGGTCCGTGCCATCCCCGACAGTGGAGAGCCGCCCTACGAGGGTCGTGGAATCGCCCGTCAGGACCAACGGCATCGGCGTCACGTCGTTCGGCTCGTCCTCGTGCCCGCCATCGCGCAATGAGCCTTCCACGGCGGCGAGGCGATAGACCGCCGGCCCGTCGGTCTGGCTCTGCACCCGGATCGTGTACGTCCCGGCAGGCAGTCCGAGATCGGGCAACGTCACCTGCCCGCCCGGACCACCGTTACCGGACATCACCACGTTGCCATCGGCATTGGTGACACTGAGATAGACCGTCGTCGCGACTCCGCCCTGCAATGCCAGCGACCAGTGGTGGGTCGCCTGCCCCTGGTCAAGCGTCCACGCGTAGAAGTCATCCGATCCCGTCCGGTCGCCGGAGAGCGCGAACGCTCCGGAGACCGCAACCGCCGTCTGCGCGGTGTCGTGCCCGTCAGGATCGTTCTGCGGCGGCAGCGGGGTTCCCTTCTCGATAGTCAGCGTGTACGGCCCCGGACCACTGGACGCCACGCCGACGTAGTAGGTACCGGGTTGCCAGATCAGGTCGCGCAGGCCGGCGTTCGCGCCGCTGCCGCCGTCCACGGAGACGAGCTTCGTCGCCTGCGTCACGGTGCCGGCCTCATCCTGCGTCACCGAATAGACCTCGATGCGGGATGCCTGGCCGGCAATGTCGGTGCTGGTGATCGTCCAGGTCGATGTCGCATCGGCAGGATCGACCGTCCAGCGGTAGATATCCTGCCCGCCCGTCGGGTTCGCCGCTGTCGCGCAGACCGCGCCGCTGCCGAGATCGACGGCATCCGCCACCTGATCGTTCGGCTCGGCCGCGACAATGCACGATCCGCCGGGCGACGCATCCGGCGTGGCGACCGGCTGGGCGAATGCCTCACCGCCGGAACGCGCGAAGAGCATCCACGCCAGCGCCATCAGCATGACAACGCCCGCGACGAACCGGATTCCGGATCGATCCCGCCAACTCCGCCCAGTCGTCATCCCGCGATCCTTTCCGGCGCTCATGAACGATCACTGTCCGTCGATGCGGCCCCCGCGGCCGCCCTCCGCCTCATGCGATCACCGGCCAAGGTGATGTCTGGATGGGCCTAGTAGCAGTTCGCGAGGTTCTTGAGGTTGTTCAGGATGTTCGGATTACGCATGTAGGCCCGCAAGGCGAGCTTCGCCGCGCCCGCCGCCGTGAGCGCACCCGGGTTGATCGAGGTTGGATCGACTGCCGCCCCCGCGATCATCGCGACCATCCCCGCGCACCGTCCCAGCCGCTGGTACCAGGGCCGCCAGGTGTTCACCTCGGTCAGGATCGCGCCTTCCTCCGGCAGATCCTGCATGCGCACAACCGGGTTCCCCGCGATCCGGGACTCCGCGTAGCCCTTGCCATTCGCGAGAACATCGACGGTGCGCCCGGTGCCTGGATCGACCTCCCACCACCCGATCGCCGGTTTCCCGTCCAGCGTCACCGCCGCTGCCGGGATCACCACCACGCGCCCGGCATCGAGCGCCGCCTGCACCAGCGTGCTCGCCTCACCGGCATCGTCCGGAATCGCGGTCGTCCCCGCCGAGGAAAGCACCAGAATCGGCACCTTCGTCTTCGCCGCCTCCGCGAAGACCCGACCGACCGACGGGCCAGCCGTCATCGCCAGCGACGCCGTCCCCCGCAGGAACTCGGGCGCGACGGCGATATCCTCCGCGACCTGCGCGAGGATCCCTGCCGCCATCGCGGGGTGGACGCCGCCGACGCTCGCATCGCCGCTGGAAATGATCGTTCGTGCCTGCCACAGGAGATCGCCAGAGAGCAGCAACCCGGCGTCGGGATCGTCGTCACTCGTCATCCCGACCGTGAACGCGGCAAGCTGGGGTGCCGCCACCAACGCCTGCATGCCATCGCCGCTGATGCGCCCCCGCAACGATGACGCCCACAACCCCGCCTGCAGCAAGCCGATGGACCCGATTCCAGCGAGTCCGGGATCGCTGGCACCCCCGACGTATCCGCCCGGCAGATCGGCCATCTGCACGGTCAGGTAGGTCGTGGCGGCCAACTGGGCGGGCATCGCGTTGCCGCCATCGACCGAGATAACCGCTAGCGGGGCGATGGTCGCGGGATCGACCCCGGAGGCGACGGTCGCGCGGGCCACTGGCGTGAGGCGATCGAACAGGTAGCGTGTCACGGAAACCGGATCGGCTCCCGGCGAGGCGACATCCACGGTGTACGAGATCGCGACCAGATCGCCGTCCTGAATCGCGGCGGGGGTCGCATCCGTACTGTCCAGCGCCCCCAACGCGCCACCGCCCGTCGTGAAGGGCAGCGCGCTCGACGCGGATTGCAGCATCGTGTCGCCCGCCGCGAGATACGGATAGCAGCCGCCCCCGCCGCCGAGGGCATCGCTGATCGCGAACCCGGCAGCCGCCATCGCCGTGGGCGGGGCAACACCGATCTCGATCGGCGCGGTCGCCGCCTGCGCCGCCGTCATCGACGCGCTGACGACATCGGTGGGATAGATCGATGTCCCGGAGAGCGTCTCCGCCGAGATGCGCACCGACACCGTGTGCTGAAGATCGTCCGGAATCGCCGCGAAGGTCTCCGCCACGTCGGCAATGGCGGTCGCGGCCCTCGCATCGGCAAGGGTCGGATCGTAGTCGATCCAGTTCGGGCCATCCGCCACCTGAATCCAGACATGACGCGTGAGTTCTAGGTCCGGAAGCGCGGTCGCGACCACCGGGGCAATCGCGATCCCGGCCTGATCGAGCGCTGCCGGTAGCATCGTGGCCAGGGCCTCGTACCGGGTGTCGCCCGCGTCCCGAGCGAAGGTGGCACGGGCAATGACATCCGCCACGACGTCGTCACCGATGTCGTCGTCGGCACCATCGGGCGTGGCTGCGGGTGTCGCCTGGATGCCGGTCGGAGTCGGGGCAAGCGAGGCGTCGAGCGCCCGCTGATAGGAGGCGGGGAGATCCTTCACGCCGTCCGTTACCGCCTGCAGGCTGGCCGCCGCCGGGTTCGCATGGAGCGGCCCGGCCGCGTATCGCCAGACGATCTGCGCCTCGCCGAGAAGCGCGGCCAGCAGCGACGCCGAATCGACCGAGTTGCCAGCTAGCCCCCACAGCGTCGCGTCCGGCCCGCGAAGTGCCCCGGCGTAAGGCTCGTACCGCACCTCCCCGGCAACGAACCGGAAGATGCGGTCGAGGTCGAAACCGAGCTCCGCCGCCTTGCTGGCAACCGTCGGGCCGTAGGAGACGCGCTCCGCTGCGGCGGAGGGTGGCGACGGGGGAGTCGCCGCGATGTCAGTCTGCGCGCTGGCGCCCGCGACCAGGCCCGACCCGGCACGCAGAACACCTCCCGCGGCGACCAGCCCGGCCCCCACACCGAGTGCCTTCGCCACGTCCCGCCGGTTGATCCGAGGTGCGACCCGGACGTGCTGCAATTCGAGTCGCTGTCCCATACCCCCACCTTCCGCACACGCAATGCGCCATCCCTACACTGATTTCCAGTGTAGGGATGGCGTACGCGGTGACCATGCGTAGGACTACCCAATTGCAGACAGGTGAGCGTGGACGCCCTTTACGGAGAAGGGCGACGTGACCTTGGGATCAGGAGATGAGCGATGTCGCGGAGACCGGCGACCCGAGCAGCATTTCGGCCACCTCGGCCACGAAGGCGGGGTCGCCACTCGTGAGTAGCCGGAAGTCCCCGTCGCCGAGGCGATCGCTGAGCGCATTCGCCTCGCCAAGCAGGAACTGCGTCCGCCGGGCAATGGCCAGCCCACTATCGATCACCTCGACACCCCTGCCGACATAGCGCTCGATCTCGTGGCGCAGGAAGGGATAGTGGGTGCAGCCCAGCACGACCTCGTCCACGCCCACCTCGATCATCGGATCGAGCAGCGGCGCCAATGCAGCCTGCACGTCGTCGCCAGCGAGCACCCCCGCCTCAACCAGCTCGACCAGCCCAGTCGCGGCGACAGAGTGCACCTCGACTCCGTTCGCGAACCGCTCGATCAGCCAGCGCAGTCGCTCACCGGCCACCGTGCGCGGCGTCGCCAGCACACCGACCTTGCCGGACTTCGTGCGTTCGACGGCGGGCTTCACCGCTGGCTCCAGCCCGATGAACGAGACATCCGGGAACGTCTCCCGCAGGTGCCAGATCGCGACCGAACTGGCTGTGTTGCAGGCAACAACAACAACCTTCGCGTCATGTTCGAGCAGCATGCGCGAGATGATCTCGCTACGTTCGTTGATTTCACTCGGGGGACGGGTGCCGTAGGGGCAGAATCCACAGTCGGCGTAGTACACGACATCTTCGTTCGGAAGTAAGGCGCGAATCTCGCGAAACACACTCAGGCCGCCAAGGCCGGAGTCGAAGATGCCGATCGGGCGAGGGTCACTCATGGCAGGTCGTCTCGAAACGTCCACGGCGGCAGCCGGGACCGGGTCACATGGAGGAGGGAACGCTCGCCTCGTCGCTAAGGAGAGCATACCCCGAAGTGCTGCCGCCGCAAACCGGAATCACCCCAATCGCCACGACGCGAGGAGGTCCCACGTCAACGAATCGCTCCAGTCCTCGGCGTCCCAGTCGTCGCTGAGCACCGCGTAGAGATGCACGTGCTCGGCGACGAACCGGCGCGGCCCAATCGGCTCCGCCGCCCGCGCGAAGGCCAGCACCTCATCGCGCAGCCAGGCCGGCCGGATTGTCTGCGCCAGGGTCATGTGCGCCTGGAACATCTCCTTCGGCCAGCGGAAGCGATCGGCCAGGTCGTCGGCGATCAGCGGCGTCAGGGCCGCGTGGGCGTCGTCGTGAAGCGCCTGGAGCGCCGCGTTGACACCTCCCTCGTCGTCGTGATGGATGTCCAGCACCACGCTGCTGCCCATCGCGACCGAGCCGTGGTTCTCCACCACGAACGACGGGCGTCCGGCCAGGACCGGCGTCACGGTCGCCACGAGATCCTGCCACGGCGCGTTCGTCTGGAAGAACCCGATCGTCGCGTGGGGCATGTAGTTGCCCGCGCGGGTCTGCCCGAACTGCCGCCGCATCAGCTCGTGCATGCCAGCGATGGCCCGCGACATCTCGTACGATGGGCGAAGGTAGAGGCCGAACCGCACGCGCGGATCAGTCGAGTCGATGACCGGTGCTGACCCCTCCATCGGCTCAGCCTCCCAACTTCCAGGAATGCAGCATCTCCCAGGTAAGGGTCTTGCCCCAGGTTCCATCCCAGTCGTCGCTGCGGAACGCATAGAGATGGACGTACTCGGCGAGGAATCGGCGTGGCCCGATCGGCTCCGCATCCTGGATGAACGCGAAGATCTCGTCGAAGAACTCCGGTCGCGGCATGCTCTGCACCAGCGTCAGGTGCGCGAAGAACGACGCGCCCTTGCCCTCCACCGGCGTGAAGGTGCAGTCCGGATGGACGAACGGCTCCAGCGCCGCAGACGAGACCTCGTGCAGACGCTGGATCGCTGGATTCGTCTCACCGAACTCGTCCTGCTGGATGTTCATCACCACCGACGACCGTCCGTAGGCGAGCGGTCCATTGTTCACCACCGTGAACGGCTGCAACCCGGCCAGCGCCACATTCAGCGCCGCGATCATGTCGCTTACCGCCGCGTCAGAACGAAAGAACCCCTTCAGCGTTGCATGCGGCATGAATGCCCCTGCCGTCACGGCCAGCTGCCCGAACTGGCGCAGCAGCAGGGCGTGCATCTCCGCCTGGTCGCGGCACATCGCATACGACGGGCGCAGGTAAAACCCGAACCGCACACCGGGATCGCCCTCGTACGCCGCGAACCGCTTGTTTTCGTCCACCAATGGATTGTCCCCCGGCTATGCGTCGGGATCGGAGGCAGGCACTGCCTGACCCGGTCCCTTCACCCACAGAATCGGTTGCTGTACCTCGGCCAGCCGCGCCCAGAAATGAAGCGGACGCTCCTCCTTCCTCGGCAGTTCCTGACCGTCGATGAGGGTCAGCGTATTGACCAACATCTCCGATCCGCGACGGGCATTCATGAAGGCATCGTAAAAGGTGAAATCGCCGTTCTCGATCCGGAAGAGCGCGACATCCGCAGGCATCCCGACCGCGAGCGTCCCGGCGTCCTCCAGATGCACCGCACGAGCGGCGTTGACGGTCGCGCAGGCGATCACCTGTGGCAAGGTCATGCCAAGGTTCAGGAACTTGGAGAGCGTGGTCGGCAGATCGAACATCGGCCCCTGCACCGCCAGTTGATGGATGTCGGAAGAGATGACATCCGGCAGGACGCCCTGCTCCAGCATCGATTCCGCGACCCGATACCCAAACGACCCGGCACCATGTCCGATGTCGAGGATCAGGCCGTCCTTCTGAAGCTGGGCGATCTCCGGGCGGATGTTCCCCTGCTCGTCGGCGATGGCCATGTCATTGCCCGTGAAGCAATGCGTGAGGATATCGCCCGGCCGCAGCCACGCCGCGACCTCCTCGATGCTCGGCGGCCCGTTTCCGATGTGCGTCATCAGGGGCAACCCAACCGTGTCGGCCAGCTCCCGCGCCTTCTCCAGCGGCGCGATGCCAACGCCGCGCGTGGTGTTGCAGTCGATGCGGGCCTTGATGCCGAGGATGACATCGCGGTTCTCCTCGACCACCCGCGCGGCGAGGCCGATATCCCAGTAGTCTGGATTCGTCAGCTCCCATGTCGGCGCGATAAGGCCGATGGAGGAGAGGTTCAGCAGCGCGTAGACCTTCGCCATGCTGCCATTGACGATCCATTCCCGAAAGCCAGGAAAGCTGTAGCCACCCGCGCTGCCGACGTCCAGCCACGTGGTGACGCCGGAGCGCGCCGCGATTGGGTCCGGCTCGATGCCCCAGAACGTCGCGCCCCAGTAGACGTGGGTGTGGAGGTCCACCAGCCCCGGCGTCACCACCTGCCCGCGCGCATCGATCACACGGTCCGCGCTCTCGGCCGGGATCGACGGTTCCACCGCCGCGACCTTGCCATCGCGAATGCCGATGTCGAACCGCCCGATGTGCCCGGCGCCGGGATCGACCACATCACCGCCAGTGATGACGGTATCGAATCGCACCGCCGCCACCTGTCCACTCTCCGAATCTTCCACCATGATCCGCTCCTTCACCCCATTGAGGACGACCATTCGGCGACGCCCATTGGCACCGCCCGACATTGCCGCGCATCGTACCGGAGAACACCGCACCCCGCGAGCAATCGCCGTGCACTCTGGTCTACTCGTGGTCTGGCCAGGGATCGACCGCATCCGCATCGACGGCGGAGGGCACGTGCCGCTTCGTACTGGCCGTCCAGCCCGCCGCAGCCCGCGCCGACCAGCGTCCGTTGAAGGCCTGCACCTCGATCGGAAAGCCGAAGCACTCCGAGATCCAGTCGCTGGTCAACATCTCCGCGGCTGGCCCTTTCCCAATCACGCGCGCCTCCTTCATCAGCATCACGTGCGTGATGGACGACGGCAGTTCCTCCAGGTGATGCGACACGATCACCATCGGCAGGTCTGGATGGGTCGTCGTCAGGTCATCGATGGTGGCCAGCAAGGCCTCCCGTCCCGGAAAGTCGAGCCCGGTGGTCGGCTCGTCCAGCAACATCAGCGCCGGATTCGCGATCAGCACACGGGCAATGCGGATGCGCTGCCGCTCGCCCTGGGAGAGGAGCTTGATTTCCTGCTCCGCGAAGTCCGCACATCCCACGAGTGCCAGCAATTCCTGAGCACGTGCGTGGTCGGCGGCGGTCCACTCGTCCCACTTCGGCCAGACCTGATTCTTGAGGCCGGTCAGTACCGCCTCCTCGCCGGTCACCCAGTCCAGCATCCGCTGATTGGGATCGACCCGGCCGATACGCGCGCGCAGGTCCCGCATGTCAGTCTTCCCGAATGTCTCGCCGAGGACGCTCGCTTCGCCGCTGCTCGGGAAGCGATCCCCACCAACGACGGACATCAGCGTCGTCTTGCCGGCGCCGTTCGGCCCGATCACCACCCAACGCTCGCCGGGACGTACGGTCCAGGTCACATCCTCGATCAAGACCTTGCGCTCACCGGTCCATACGGTCACGTCCTGCAGTGAAATGGCAGTCATCCCCATTGTCTCTCCTGTCTCCGCCCGCCCGATTCGGACAAACGACTCGAACCATTGCCCAACCGGGATGTGATTGCCTCACGTCCACCGTCACCGCGAATCCCCATGAAATCGGTTTCCGCGATCAAGGAGACTCCCAGCATTTCCGCACGAAGGTGGCTGATACGCAAGAATCTGATCTCCGTGTATCCATTCGTGCATGACTACCATTGACAACTACCCAACTGAGTCAGTACCTTTCTTTCGATTTCTGCATGAGAAGATAAATGGCGCGCGGGAAGGCCCTTGTCGGCCTGCCGCGTCTCCCTGACGAATCGACTCATGCGAATCACTGTCACTTGCCAACACTGGAACTGGATGCGTCAGGAGGAGCCTGGGCAATCTGGCAGCATTGTGGCTACGGATTGTCTCGGCGGCGACGCAGAAGGACGGGTTGGCAATGGGTCCAGAACGTCGCGTATCGCTCGTGCGGCTGTCTCCCACGTCTGGTGGGCAGCCATCGATCAGGACTGGAGATTCCATCGTGGATTCCAAGCGCGCAGATGCAATCGTCAAGAAGTTCGCGGACCGGCAGATCAGCCGCCGCGGTCTGGTGAAGGGTGCGGCTGTTGCCGGCGCCGTCGCCGCCGTGGGAGCCCCGAGCGCCACCTTCTTCGCTCCGACCGTTCTCGGTCAGGACAAGGGCAAGGTGACGTTCTGGACGACCCATAGCGACACCGGCCTCGAAGCGCTGCAGCAGATCGGCTCGGACTTCAACGCCCAGAGCGACAAGTGGGAAGTCGAAGTCGTCAAGCGCCCGGACGCGGACGTCACCGATTCCTCCAGCCTCATCACCGCCGTCCGCGCGGGTGAGGGCCCGGATACCTACCTGCTCGACCGCTTCATCGTCGCCGAGCGCGCCGCCAATGGCTTGCTCGAAGACCTCACCCAGATGATGACCGACGCTGGCCTGAACCCCGACCTCTCCGAGAAGTGGGTCGACTTCGCCGCCGCCGAAGCAACCTGGGACAACGCCCCGTACGCACTGCCGTTCGATACTGATGTCCGCGCGCTCTTCTACAATGAGGACCTGCTGAAGGCCTCTGGCGTCGACTACTCTGCCTTTGACAAGGCGAATGGCCCGACCACCTACGACAAGATGGGTGAGATCTTCCAGGCCGTGAACAAGGACGAGGGCGGCAACTTCTCCCAGATGGGCTATGTGCCGTACTTCGGCCAGGCGGGTTCCCTGTACACCGACGGCTTCGCCTTCGGCGGGTCGTTCTTCGATTACGAGGCCTGCCAGGTCACCCCGGACAACGAGAAGGTTGTTGCCGCCGCGAACTGGGGCAAGAACTACATCGAGACCATCGGTGGCTACGAGAAGGTGAACAAGTTCGTCGCCGCCGCGCTCAAGACCGGTGCTGCCCCGACGGACAGCCCGTTCACGCAGGGCCGCCTCGCCGGCATGAACAACGGTAACTGGATGTTCGCCAACTTCCGCAAGTACCAGCCGGACACCAAGATCAGCTATACCTTCACCCCGACCCCGAACGCTGGCGATCCCTCCTACACCTGGGCGGGTGGCTGGTCTGGCGTGATCCCGAAGGGCGCCAAGAACCCGGAGGGCGGATTCGCCTTCCTGCAGTTCCTGACGGGCAATGTCGGCATGCCGACCTACGTCAAGATGAACAACAACCTGCCGGTGCTGCGCGAGCTGCTCGCCGACAAGTCGCTCTTCGACGAAGATCTGACGTGGTTCGTCGACAACCTCTTCCCGGGCACCAAGAACCGTCCGCCGCTGCCTGTCGGCGCGAAGTACTGGGACGAGCTCAAGTCGGCCTGGGAGGCAATCTACCTCGGCCAGTCCTCGGCGGAAGACGCCCTTGCCCAGTGCAAGGAAAATGTCCAGCAGGAGATCGACGCTGGCGGCTACTGCCCGATCGCGGCCCCGAAGGTCAGCGAGCCGGCATCCCCAGAGGCGACTCCGGCCGGCTAGCAGTCGTTCTGTTTCGGTATCGCTGAGTTCCGCCACCATGTGGTGTGTTCGTTATGGCGAGCCATGATTCCTCGCCATAACGAACCCGGGCGTGGCGCGATCGTTTGATCGCGCCACTCACCTATCAGGAGACATCGATCATGAGCACCACTGCTGGCGCTGATTCCGCCCAGTCAGCCAAGGCGGCCACGCCACCATCGCTCCGCAAGCGATTCTTTTTCACGAGCCTCGAATGGAAGCAGTTGCGTCTTGCTTCGATCTTCATCCTGCCGTGGCTGATCGGCCTCGTCGGGTTCACGCTTTATCCGATCATCTATACCGTCTATCTGAGCTTCACCCGATACAACGGCCTGAAAGATCCGGTCTGGATCGGATTAGCGAACTACCAGCGACTATGGGATGACAACGTCTATCACAAGGTCTTCATCAATACCTTCTATTACGTCCTGATGGCTGTGCCGATTGGCGTGGTCGTCGCCATGGTGCTCGCCCTCTGCATGAATGCCGATCTGCCAGAGGTCCCCATCTACCGCACGATCCTCTACCTGCCATCGGTCCTGCCGCTGGTCGCCCTTTCCTTCATCTTCATGGCGCTGCTCGACCCGAACAAGGGCATCATCAACCAGTTGCTCGGCAACATCGGCCTGGGCACCCCGAACTGGTTCGGCGATCCTGACTGGGTAAAGCCGGCCATCGTCGTCATGGCCCAGTTCACTGCCGGACAGATCGCGCTAGTCTTCCTGGCCGGACTCAAGGGTATTCCCCAATCACTTTACGAAGCAGCCATGCTCGATGGAGCAGGGGTCTGGTCCCGCTTCCGCAACGTCACCCTGCCCCTGATGACGCCGGTCATCCTCTACGACCTCATCCTTGGCATCAGCGGCGGTCTTCAGGTCTTCACCCAGTCCTTCATCATCACCCAGGGTGGACCGGCCAAGGCATCGACCTTCATGGCGAACTACATCTACGACAACGCCTTCCGGTACAGCAACATGGGCTATGCCTCGGCCCAGGGTGTCGTGCTCTTCCTCATCACGTTCATCATCGCCGGAGTTGTCTTCTCGACGTCCAACAAGTGGGTGAATTACGACCTCAACTAGCCTGGACCGGCGTCCGCTTAGCTGACGGCGAAAGGAAACACGATGTCCGCTGCATCAAACCCGACCAATCAGGGCAGCCTTCTTCCCGGCGATCAACCGGCAAACACACCGGCGACTCCCCGCACCCCGAACCATTCGATCCGGAAGGCCGAGAAGGGACTCGGCAAGCAGGTCGTCCCGCGTATCATCCTCATTCTCATGTGCGCGGTCTTCATCCTGCCCTTCTACTGGATGATCTCGCTCGGCCTCAAGAGCAACGCCGAACTGCTCGCCTATCCGCCGACACTCTGGCCGCACGATCCCCAGTGGGGCAACTTCAAGAAGGCGATCGACACGGTGCCGTTCTGGCGCGCAACGTGGAACACCTCGCTCATCACCTTCTTCACGATCCTGGGCGCGCTGATCTCCAACCCGCTGATCGCCTACGGGTTCTCCCGGCTGCAATGGCCGGGACGTGACAAGGTCTTCTTCATCGTGCTGGCGACGGTCTTCATGCCGTTCCCGGTCATCATCGTCGCCCTCTTCGACATCTATTCGAAGCTGGGCTGGGTGAATACCATCCTGCCGCTGGTGGTGCCGATGTTCCTCGGCAACGCATTCTGGATCTTCCTGATGCGGCAGTTCATGATGCAGATCCCGATGGATCTCTCGGATGCAGCCCGGCTGGACGGAGCCAATGAGTTCCAGATCTTCGGGCAGATCGTGATGCCACAAACGCTCCCGGCGCTCGGCGTGATCGCGATCTTCGCCTTCATGCACGCCTGGAACGACTTCCTTGGCCCGTTGCTCTTCCTGCTCGACTCCCAGAAGTACACGTTGGCCCTCGTGCTCACGTACTTCCGGCAGGCACAGGCCTACGACGTGCAGTTCAATCTGATGATGGCCATGTCCACCCTCATGATCCTGCCCGTCATCATTCTCTTCCTGCTCTTCCAGAAGTCGTTCATCGGCGGCATCTCGGTCGGCAGCATCAAGTAGCCGACGGAGAACTGAGGAGAGAGAACTGAGAACAGAGGATGGGGTGTTCCCGCGCGGGAACACCCCATTTCTATTGCTGTCACATGCTCATTTCCCCGGCAAGGCTTGGACCATCGAAGATTGCGGGCCCTCCGTCCTCGGTTCTCAGTCCTAGGCCCTCTCGATGGTGGACATTCACCGCCGGGCACGTCAGGATTCACGCAACATGTTTGACGCGTTCCGGCTCGCCGCTGATGGCGAGCCTCGGGAAAGGACACATCATCGGTGAATGTCTTCGCGGATTTCGACGCTCGGCGACATGAGCGTCAGCAACGCTGGTTCAAGGAACTCCACGCCTGGCGCAACGCTCGCGTCAGCCCCATCACTGACTGGACCTTCACCGATGCCGATGGCAACGTCTCCCAGCTCAAGGCTGGCGACGCCTGGCCCGTGGTCGATCCCCACCGCCCGGTGACGCTCACTGCCACCGCCACCGTGCCGGCGGCATGGGCCGGCGAGCCGGTCGAGATCCAGCTCTGGCTGGGCGGCGAAGGTTTCGTCAAGATCACGCCCGGCTACCAGACCGGCCTCAACCCGTTCCACGAGGACTTCCGCGTCACCGACGCGGCGAAGGGCGGCGAGACCTTCCAGATCGAGGCCGAGGTGATGCCGAAGGGCTTCTTCGGCACCCACAACGCCCACCCGTCGATCGCCCGCGCCCTCCTCGCCATCCCGCATGACGAGATCCGGGCGCTGGAACGTGACCTCCGGAACCTGATCGAGGCCGCCGAGCAGCTCAAGAAGCACGAGATCTTCCCACATCTGCTCGACCTTGTGGACGAGGCCTACAAGGCCATCGCCCCCGCTTGGCCGACCGGCACCGAGGTCGCAAAGGTTCGCTACATCTCCGGCGACGTCGAGGGCGGGAACACGCTCGACATCGGCATGGGCGACTATCGTCGCCCCGCCTACGAAGGCGGCCTGCTGGTGCAGGGCATCTGGCACATCCCGCCCGCCGCAGGTTCGCTGGAGCCCATCCCGGCGGAGGCCATCGCCGCCGCCAACGAGGCGCGTGGCGTCATCGCCTCCGGGCTTGCCGCCCTGAAGGAGAAGTACCCGCCCGTCGGCAGCGTCCTCCTCACCGGTCATGCCCACATCGACCTCGCGTGGCTCTGGCCGGTCGCGGAGACCCGCCGCAAGGCGCGCCGCACCTTCTCCAGCGTCATCCGCCTGATGGAGCAGTATCCGGACTTCATCTTCAACCAGTCCTCCGCGCAGGCGTATCGCTGGATCGAGGAAGATGATCCCGAACTGCTCGTCGCGATCCAGGAGAAGGTGAAGGAAGGGCGCTGGGAGCCAGTCGGTGGCCAGTGGCTGGAGCCGGATAGCCAGGTCACGGGTGGCGAATCCTTCGTCCGCCACCTCTTCTACGGCCAGCGCACCTTCGAGCGCCTCTTCGGCCTGCGCAACAACACCGCGTGGCTGCCGGATGTCTTCGGCTTCTCCGCCAGCGTGCCGCAGTTGCTCGTTGGCGGTGGCATCGACAACTTCTTCACCATCAAGGTGACGTGGAACGAGGTCAACGCCTTCCCGTACGACCTCTTCTGGTGGGAGGGCAACGACGGCACCCGTGTGCTCACCCACACCTTCCGCAACCCCGGCGAGGGCTACAACGGCAACATCGTGCCGCTGGATACCTACCAGACGTGGCAGGAGTTCAAGGGCAAGCGCTCCCACGATCAAACGCTCCTCTCCATCGGCTGGGGTGATGGCGGTGGCGGCCCAAGCGAGGAGATGCTGGAGAACTACGCCCGCATCAAGGACTATCCGGTCCTGCCGAAGCTCCAGTTCGGCATGGTGGAAGACTTCTTCGCGCGGCTCCCGCACGAGGGCATCCCGACCTTCGTCGGCGAGCTCTACCTGGAGCTTCACCGCGCGACCCTGACCACGCAGGCGCTCGTCAAGCGGCTCGTCCGCGAGTCGGAGCACCGTCTGCCGGAGGCCGAGATCTTCACCACCCTCGCCCTGCTGGACGATGGCACGGTCGAGTATCCGACGGCGATCATCGATACGACGTGGGAGAAGCTGCTGCTCAACCACTTCCACGACATCCTGCCAGGGTCCTCCATCAACGAGGTCTATCAGGATTCGCATCGCGACCTGAAGGAGGTCGTCGCGACGGCCACCGAGCTGCGAGACAAGGCGCTCGCCGGGAGCGAAGGCGCGGGCAGCGTCCTCGTCGGCAACGCGACGCTCTATCCGCGTCCGCTTACGGTCGTCCTCCCGGAGGGTGTCGCGGCCCCGGCAGACCTCCCGACCCAGCAGGTCGAGGGCGGCACGCTCGTCCATGATGTGACGCAGGTTGTCTCCGGCCTCTCCACGCGCACCCTGGAGGCCGCTGCCGGTGGCTCCGCCGTGGCAGCCGGCCCGGCCGTCTCCGTCGAGGCGAAGGACGGCGGCGCGGTGCTGGAGAACGACCTGATCAAGGCCGTGATCGGCGCCGACGGCACCATCCACACGCTCTTCGACAAGCGGGTGAACCGCGAGACACTCGCCGACCGCGCGAACCAGCTGTGGGCCTACGTCGACCGCCCGCGTGCCTGGGATGCCTGGGACATCGACGAGACCTACGACACCATTGGCGAGGAGATCAGCGTCGTCGACAGCATCGAGATCGTGGAGGAAGGTCCGCTCCGGGCTGCCGTCCGCGTGACGCGATCGTGGCGAAACTCCACCTTCACCCAGACCTACCGCCTGCTCGCCGACTCGGCCCGCCTCGACATTGTGGGTGAGGTTGACTGGCACGAGCGGCTGATGCTGGTGCGAGCGATCTTCCCGACCACCATCCACGCCCACGAGGCGACCTTCGAGACGATGTTCGGCGTCCAGCGGCGCTCGAACAACCGCAACACGAGCTGGGACCGCGCCAAGTTCGAGGTCGGCGCCCATCGCTTCGTGGACCTCTCGGAGCCGCACTACGGCGTTGCCCTGCTGAACGACAGCAAGTACGGGTTCAGCGCCCACGGTGGCACGCTTGGCGTCAGCCTCGTGCGCGGACCGCTCTCTCCGGATCCGTTCGCGGACGAGGGCGAGCACCACTTCACCTACAGCCTCTTCCCGCACCTCGGCAATTGGACCGAAGGCGGCGTCACGCAGGAGGCCCGCGCCCTCAACTCGCCACTGGTGGCCGTCGCCGCCGCGGCAGATGCCCCGGCTCACGCATCGTTCGTGACGGTCGATGGGCTGGAGCTCGGCATCGCGACGCTGAAGAAGGCAAACGATCGCGAGGGCGTCGTCCTTCGCGTCTACGAGCCCAACGGCGATCGCGGCACCGCAACGCTCGCATTCGGACGACCGGTCGGCTCGGTCCGCCGCGTGAACCTCCTGGAGGAGGATCTCGCGGGGGGCGAGCTGGCGATCGAGAACGACACGGTGACGATGGACCTGCGCCCGTTCGAAGTCGTCTCCCTGCTCGTCTCGTAGCGGGAACGTCCATCCGGACGCGCAGACAGGCGGTGGAGTGCATGCACTCCACCGCCTGTCGCGTTCACGGCACCGACCCGCGAGGCTTGGCGCGCGTGCCTCGAATGCCGAATCCGGATAAAAATGGACCATCCGGATTCGGTCCTGCTCCCAACAGTGAGTGATCGCTGGGATCAGACTGCGAAGAACCTCGGAGTCCCAGCCCTGTCCCCATGAACGCATCTTCCGGACCGCCCAGGCATTCAGGCAGATCGACGATGGGAGATTGATAACCCGGCATCAAAGCAGGATGGTACGATGACCTCCGCGATCATCGCGTCACTCCGGATTTCCCTCAATCCCTCCTTCGGCTGGCTCCGCCGCCCTCGCCTTCTGGAACCCTGCATGCCCTTTCGCCCTACCAATCCCGTCCGTCCGAAGCCGCTCTGGGTCGATCCAGCCCCCATCCCGGAGGGGTTTCCGCTTCGCTCGCTCGATCCGAACCCGGTTGTCGCCCGCCTGCTCTACCGCCGTGGCCTTGCCTCGCCGGTCGCCGCGCACGACTTCCTCGACACGAGCACTCGCCCGGCACCGATTGCGAGCGAACTGCCGAATCTTGTCCAGGCGACAACCACCGTGGCGATGGCGATTGCCCAGGGCACGGGCATCGGTATCTTCGGCGACTACGATGTGGACGGCCTCACGTCAACGACCGTGCTGCTCCGCGCCCTGCGCGCGGCGACGGGCGATCCTGATCGTGTCTCTGCCTACATCCCCTCCCGCGACGAGGGGTACGGCGTCAACCAGCGCGGGGTCGATGCGCTGATCCGGAACGGCGCGAGCCTCCTGATCGCGGTCGACTGCGGCAGCAACGACCACGACCCGATCGCCTACGCGCAGGAGCGCGGTATGGAGGTGATCGTCCTCGACCATCACCGGATCGCCGCGCATACGCCGGAAGGCGCGTTGGTCGTCTCGCCGCAGCTGCTGATGGAACAGAGCCCCCTTCACGACCTGACCGGTGTCGGCGTCGCGTGGATGCTCGTGTCGTCGCTCGCCCAGGAGGGGATTCACGTCGCCGAGGGCGAGGGACAGGACGAACGCTCCTACCTCGACCTCGTCGCGCTGGGGACAGTCGCGGATGTCGCGAAGCTGGACCACATCAACCGTGGCCTCGTGCGTGATGGCCTAAAGCAACTCGCCCGCACCCATCGACCAGGTCTCCGCGCCCTGATGGACCTGGCGAAAATCACCCCGGCGGATGTCACCTCCACCGCGATCAGCTTCTCACTGGCCCCACGCATCAACGCCGCCGGTCGCATGGCGCATCCGAACCTCGCGCTCAACCTCCTGATGGAGGACGAGCCCGCTCGCGCGGCGGAGCTCGCGGCCGAACTGGACGCGGTCAACCAGCGACGAAAGATGGTGACGGATGAGGTCATCGCCTCTGCCTATGCACAGATCGTCGCGATCCCGAGCTGGGAGGATCGGCCGCTCTTCGCGCTGCACGACCGGATGTGGCCCGGCGGCGTACTCGGCGCGGTAGCATCGCGGCTCGGTGAGGAGTTCGGTCGCCCGGTCCTGCTCTTCCGCAACGATGGCGGCATCCTTCACGGCTCGGGACGCTCGGTGCCGGGTTTCGACCTTGTCGACGGCCTGCACGAGCTGGACGAACTGATGATCCGCTACGGCGGACACGGCCAGGCAGCGGGCGTCACCCTCACGCAAGACAACCTGATGCACCTGGTGGACGGCCTCTCGGAGCAGATCGGCGACGCCGGACTGCCGATCCCAGTGCCGCCGCGCATCCTGATCGACGACGATCTCGAGGAAAGCGACCTCACGA
This sequence comes from Thermomicrobiales bacterium, assembly GCA_049840815.1. Lineage (GTDB taxonomy): Bacteria > Chloroflexota > Chloroflexia > Thermomicrobiales > UBA6265 > JASGDN01. Next base: position 136,155 of record JASGJI010000005.1, read on the forward strand.
TCCAGACCGTCCATGACATCCACCTGCTGGAACCGTTCGGGAATGGCAACGTCATCCCGCACGTCCGTGTGCGGTCGGTCCGTCTAGACCGCTACTCGACGATGGGCAAGGACGGATCGCACCTCCGCCTGAACCTGCTGATCGGCCGCCGGTCGCTGACGGCCCTGCTCTGGGGCGGGGCCGAACGCTCGCGCGAGTTGATCGGGGCGCGTCTGGCGGATGTCGTCGGCATTCTGGAGATCAACCGCTGGCAGGGCCGCGAGAGTCTGCAACTGGTCCTCGACGACTTTCGGGTCGTGGACTGAGGGGGGCAGTCCTGTCGCCCGCGCACACGAACACTGACACACGCATGGTGCTCCTGTGCATGTCATCCCGAGCGAAGCGGCCCATGCATGGCGATGGCATTCACGGTGCAGCGGAGTCGAGGGATCGGGTTGCATGGACGACGCTTCCCATGCAACCCGATCCCTCGTCGGCGCTCCGTCCGTCATGGGATGGGGCCGAGTGCACCGCTTGCTCGGGATGACAGGGGAGAGGTGTCAGCGCGTGCTCCTACGCCGGATTGACGCGGTTCACCACGGGTTCTCCGGCAAAGAATGCCGCGAAGTTCCGCACCCCGAGATCCACCATCAACGCAATCGCCTCTGCCGTTCGTCCCGCCATATGCGGCGTCAGCAGGAGATTGTCGAGCGTCAGGAGCACGGGTGGGATGTCTGGTTCGCCCTCGACCACGTCCAGTGCTGCCCCCGCAATCGCACGGCGCTGCAAGGCATCCACGAGCGCATCCGTGTCCACCACCGAGCCACGCCCGATGTTCACCAGATACCCGCTCGCTCCCAGCTGCTCCAGCACCTCACGCCCCACGATGTGGTACGTCCCCTCGCCACCCGGCGCGGCAAGGATCAGGAAATCCGCCCATCCGGCCAGGTCGCGCAGATCCGCGAAGAAGCGATACGGGGAGTCCGCCACGGGACTGCGGTTCGTGTAACCGATCTCCATGTCGAAACCGTTCGCGGCCCGCTTCGCGATGGCGCTCCCGATCATCCCCAGCCCGAAGATGCCGAGATTCCGCCCGGTCACGCCGACGCGCTTGAACGGGAAGTCCGTCCGCTCGCCGGGCAGTGCCGCGTCACGCTTCGGTGACGAGAAGTTCGACCACCCGCCGTCCTTCACCGCGAGGTACGACGGCACGATGGTCCCCGCGATGGCGAGCAGCAGCGTCATTGCGTGATCGGCAACGGCGATGGTGTTCGTCCCGCGCCCGTTCGTGACCACGATTCCCCGCGCGTTCGCCACATCGAGGTCGATCTTCTCGTACCCCGCGCCGATGGCGGAGATGATCTTCAGGTTCGGCAGCTTCGCGATCTCATCGCCCGTCAGGCCAAGCGACCCGTTCGTGAAGACGGCGACAGCATCGGACGCGGCCTCAACCGCCGCATCCCGCCCACCATGCTCCCCCGCGAGGAAGACCTCGAACCCGATCGCCTCCAGCTGCCGTCGCGCGTCCGGGGAGATATCGATGATTACCAGTAGTTTCCGCGTCACCGTGTCCCTCCCGGACTCCATCGCGCCCGATCACATGCGGGCACCGTGGGCATCACGTTCGCACCGCAATCGCGCTGGTGTCAAGCATCGGCGCGTTACCCCCGTCGGGTCGTCGTGTGGACGCGTTCGACAATCCGCGCGAGCTGATCGGGATCGGTCTGCGGGAGGATGCCGTGCCCGAGGTTGAAGACATGCCCCGGTCGCCCCGCCGCCTGCGCCAGAATGCGATCGACCTGCGTCTGCACGGCCTCCCACGGCGCGAGGAGCGTGGCGGGATCGAGGTTGCCCTGAATCCCCTTTTCCGCACCGATCGTCTGCCAGGCGGCATCGAGCGGCAACCGCCAGTCGACACTGACGATGTCGCACCCCGTGGCCGCGATCTGGTCGAGCAGCTGCACGGTACCAGTGCTGAAATGGATCGTCGGGGCCAACCCCTTCAGCGCCGCGAAGATGCGCGTCGTGTATGGTGCGACGAACTCGCGGTACTGATCCGGTCCGCACAGTCCCAGCCACGAGTCGAAGAGCTGAACGACGTCGGCACCCGCCGCGATCTGCCCCTTCAGGTAAGCAATGGTGGTATCGGTGATCTTCGTCATCAGCGCGTGCCAGAGGTCCGGCTCGCCGATCATCATCGACTTCGTGAGCGGGTATTCCTTGGTCGGACGCCCATCGATCAGGTAGCAGGCGAGCGTGAATGGCGCTCCCGCGAAGCCGAGCACCGCGCCGCGATCGCCAAGTTCCTGCCGCAGCAGGCTCAGCGCCTCCAGCACGTAGGGCGTGCCCTCCTCCGGCCCGACGACACGGATGCGCTCGATGTCCTCCGCCGTCCGGATCGGTTCGGCGATCACCGGCCCGACGCCCGGCTTGATCTCGAACGGAACCCCCATCCCTTCCAGCGGCAGCATGATGTCCGCGAAGAGGACCGCGCCATCGACGCCCAGGCGATCGACCGGCATCAGCGTCGCCTCCACTGCCAGCTCCGGCGTGTGGGCGAGCGTCATGAAGTCGTAGCGCTTGCGCAGCGCGCGGTATTCCGGCAGGCAGCGTCCGGCCTGGCGCATGAACCAGACGGGCGTCGCATCGACCGGCTGGCGATTGGCGGCGGCGAGGAAGCGCTGCTTCCCGGTCATGTCGAGAGGAAGGGGAGTGGACAAGGGGTATCTCCGACGGGCCGACGCGCGGTCGGCCCCTACATACGGGCGGCAATTGCTGGGCAGGGAGGTTGCATCGTGTACGGAACGAGGCTCCCTACCGCGCGGCGAGCCAGCGGGCAGCGTCCTTCGCATGGTAGGTGATGATGCGGTCCGCACCGGCGCGCTTCATGGAAAGCAGCGTCTCCAGCACGACGCGCTCCTCATCGATCCAGCCACGCTCGGCGGCGGCCTTGATCATCGCGAACTCGCCGGAGACGTTGTAGGCAATGAACGGCACCTCGAAGCGATCGCTCGCCACCCGCAGGATGTCGAGATAGGCGAGTGCGGGCTTCACGATGATGAGATCCGCGCCCTCCTCCAGGTCGATCGCGATCTCGCGCATCGCCTCCTGCGCGTTACCGGGGTCCATCTGGTGCGAACGCCGGTCCCCGAACGCCGGCGTCGAACCGGCAGCATCGCGGAATGGTCCGTAGTAGCCGGAGGCGTATTTCGCGGCGTAGGACATCACCGGGATTTCCGTAAATCCGGCATCGTCCAGCGCCGCCCGAATCCAGGCGACCCGGCCATCCATCATGTCGGACGGCGCGACGATATCCGCGCCGGCCCGGGCGTGGCTGACCGCCGTCTGCGCGAGCAGCGGGATCGTCTGGTCGTTATCCACCACACCATCGATCAGGATGCCGCAATGGCCGTGGTCGGTGTATTCGCAGGCGCAGACATCAGTGATGACCAGCATCTCCGGCGCGTGGGCCTTGATTCGACGCACCGCCTCCTGCACGATCCCGTGCTCCGCGAACGCCTCGCTGCCGATGGCGTCCTTGTGCAGGGGAATCCCGAAGAGCAGCACCGCCCGGATACCGAGCGCCAGCAGCTCGTCGATCTCCGCGTCGAGGTGATCCAGCGAGAGCTGGTACTGCCCCGGCATCGATTCGATGGGATTCCGGATATCCGCACCTTCCGCCACGAAGAGCGGATACACGAAATCCTCTGCCCGCACCTCGTGCTCACGCACGAAATCGCGAATGGCCGCTGTGCGGCGGGTGCGGCGGGTCCGCGCGAATCCGGAGAGCGTCGCGTCGGTGGTCAGGATGGATGCGCTCATGCGTCGCGCCTTTCTGGAGTGATGGCGTAGCAGGATTCGAGGGCAGCGATCATGCCCGCAGGCGTCGGCGTGGTCGCGACAGCGTGAACCGGCATCCCGGCCTCTCGCATGGCGGCGGCGGTCGTTTCCCCGATCGCGATCCCGAAGGCGGCGGTCAAAAGGGTGATATCCGCACCGAGCATCGCGTCCAGCGCCTCGACCGCGGAGGGCGAGGAGAGGAAGACCGCCGCCGGATCGCCGGACTGCAGCCGCTCCAACGTGTCGGGGCCGACCCGCGTGACGGGCAGCGTCCGGTATGCCGTGGCGATCGTCACATCCGCGCCCATCGCCCGCAGCCCCTCGGCGAGGGTGGGGCGAGCGATGTCGGAGAGCAGCAGCAGCACGCGGGAACCGGCCATCGGCGCATCGGCCAACGCCGCCAGCATCCCGTCGGCGCTACCAACGTCCGGGACCAGATCGACGCCGATGCCGGCGTTGCTCAGCGCGTCCGCCGTGCGCGCGCCGACCGCTGCGACCTTCACGGGCATCGCCACACCCCCGACGCGATCGGCGAGCACCGGAACGGCGTTCGCGCTCGTCAGCATCACCCAGTCGAACGCGCCTTCCAGCAGGGATGCCACCGCACCATCGAGCGCCTCAATGTCCGCAGCGGGTTCGATCCGGACCGTCGGCAACACCAGAGGCTCGGCACCCACCGCACGCAAGGCCGCGGCCTGGCCGTCTGCCACATCCGGACTGGCCGTCACCACGACGAGCGCGTTGGTGAGGGGATTCACGGCACCAGGAAGCGAGACACCCGTCCACCTCGGCTGGATGGAGACCTGCACCTGCCGCGCAAGCTGGAAGGCGTCGTCTTCCGCCGTCACGATGGCGAACCGTTCATCGACCCGCTCGATCCGGCTGCCATCCTCGCTGGCGAGCATGCCCCGGAACCGCAATTCGGTCGCTGAGACGGCCTCGGCATATGCACCTATCGGCGTCGTGCAACCGCCACCGACACCACGCAGGAAGGCCCGTTCCACCAGCACCGCCGTCCGTACCGTCGCATCGTCCAGCGTCCGCGCGACCGGCCAGCCCCGGTCTGGAGCCTCCCGCGTCTCGATCCCGAGCACACCCTGTCCCGGCGCGGGCGTGAAGGTGTCCACCGGCAGATACTCGGTGATCGCATCGTCCCAGCCCATGCGCAGCAGTCCGGCGGCGGCGAGCACAATCGCGTCGTAGGCATCGCCCCGCGCCTTCCGCAGGCGAGTATCGATGTTGCCACGTAATTCCGTGATGCGGACATCCGGTCGCAACGCGCGCAGTTGCACCGCCCGGCGCTTCGAGGAGGTCCCGATCACCGGATTGGCAGGGAGATCCGCCAGTTCGACCCCATGCCGCGAGATCAGGACGTCTCGCGCGTCCTCCCGCACCGGGAACGCGGCGAGGATCAGACCCGCTGGCGTGATGCCGGGGACGTCCTTCGTGGTATGGACGGCCATGTCAATCTCGCCGGAGAGCAGCCGCGCCTGCAGGGCCGACGCGAAGACGCCCCGCCCCCCGATGGCGGAGAGCGGCGATTCCTTGTCGCGATCGCCATCCGAATTGACGATCGTGATCTCCGTTTCGACGTCCGGACGAGCCTCGGCAAGCCAGTCGCGCACGGCGTTCGCCTGCCACAGCGCGAGGGCGCTGCCCCGCGTGCCGATGCGAAGCGGAGCCGGCCCCGGCTCGTCGCCGATGACCGCACGGGATTCGTTCGTCCTGGATTGCTGAACCACGGGATTGCCTGTCGTTGGGGTATGAGCGGGGGAATCGCGCTCCATCGCGCGTTCCGTCACCTTGTCCTGATTCTAGCAGCGCCCCCGAGTGATGCCCACAGGGCGAGGGAGAGGTGTCATGAGGGGAGAGGTGTTGCGAGGGGAGAGGTGAGAGAAGTGAGGAGTGAGAAACGATGCTGTACGGCGACCCGAGCGGCCACACCGGACGAACGAGCAATCCCCGTAGGGGCGAGTTGCAGGAATTGGTTCGCTCAAGCCGACACCTTGGCCCCGGCGGTCCACCCTCATTCCTCTTTCCTTCCGTCTCTTTTCTCACTTCTCTCACCTCTCCCCTCGTGCTATACTTTCACGTCTGGCTGCCAAACGCAGCCCATTTTGTGTGTCGAGCGAGTCCAGAGTGTCGTACCTGTGCGCCGTGGCAAGAGACCCGGTCGTCGGTCGGCTCAACTCATCACCGCATTACCCAACCCCAGGACCGTGTTTCCCCGAAGACTCGAGGGGCATTCGTGTCCCCTAGGATCGGCTGGGTTGTGCACGGATCGGGCAGGATAGGACGAGATGACGGAAGCAGAGAACGTGACCGAAACCACATCATCCCCCACCACGGGCGCCAACCCCTACGCGGTCATCGAGACCGGTGGCAAGCAGTACCGCGTCGGCGTCGGCGACAAGCTGACCGTCGAGCGGCTCGCCGTTGAGGCTGGTAGCGACATCACCATCGATCGCGTGCTGATGATCGGCGGCGACGGCTCCACGAAGATCGGCACGCCGGTCGTCGATGGCGCCACCGTCACCGCTCACGTCGATGCGCACGATCGTGGCGAGAAGCTCATCATCTTCAAGTTCAAGGCGAAGAAGCGCTATCGCCGCCGCACCGGCCACCGCCAGGAGCAGACGCAGCTGACGATCACGGGCATCACCGCCTAGTCGTCATCATCGCCCGTCGATCGACAGCGATCGTCAGCGGGCGCACTCTGAAGGAGATTCCACCATGGCTCACAAGAAAGGCGCGGGCTCCACGCGCAATGGCCGCGACTCTCAGGCGCAGCGTCTCGGCGTGAAGCGTGCCGATGGACAGTACGTCCTCGCAGGCACCATCGTCGTCCGCCAGCGCGGCACCGAGTTCTGGGTCGGCCACAACGTCGGCATCGGCAAGGATCACACGATCTACAGCAAGATCGATGGCGTGGTCCGCTTCGAGAAGATTTCTCGCCTCAAGCGCCGGATCAGCGTGTATCCGCCTGAAATCTATCCCATCGGCGGTGGTCCCGAGCTGCTCACGTCCGAGCCCGAAGCCGTCGCTGCGGCGGACTGATTCCCCCAACGACCTACTGCCATCGGCACGGAGAGCACACCACCATGAAGCCGGGTATCCACCCCAACTACGTCGAAGCCACCGTTACCTGCTCCTGCGGCAACACCTTCACCACGCGTTCCACGCGCCGTGATATCCGCACGGACCTTTGCAGCACCTGCCACCCGTTCTACACGGGCGAGCAGCGCATCGTCGACACGGCCGGACAGGTCGAGCGCTTCACCAAGCGCATGGAAGCCGCCGCCGCCAACGCGGGCAAGGTCTCCAAGCGCCAGCGCCGCCTCCAGGCCTATGCCGAGCGCGCCACCGTCCAGGGCGCCGACGGGGCTGCCGTCACCGAGGACGAGGCCGTCACCACCGAGGCGTAGTCCTCACCCCAGCAATCAGCGAATCCCAAGCCGCCCGGATCGAATTCGATCCGGGCGGCTTTTCTCGTCCCGCCGGCTGCCGTGCGAACATTTGATCGATCTGTGTGATAGACTGAACGTACACACCGTTGCCATAGTGGCACGATTGAACGATGGGATCATGACACATCTCGAAGGAGCCATCATGAAGGTCGAATCCATTGCCCTCGGCGCCCCGGTCTGGGCCGATCTCCAGACGTCCGATTTCGACAAGGCCGCAACCTTCTACAACGCGGTCTTCGGGTGGAATGTCCCGCCGGGAACCGCGGACTTCGGCGGCTACTCCACCGCCACCCTGAACGGCGCAAATGTCGCAGGAATCTCCCCGAAATGGAGCGATCCGGACGCCCAGGAGATTCCGGATGCCTGGTCGCTCTACCTGCATACTGCCAATGCCGCCACAGCTGTGGAAGCCATCACCGCGAATGGTGGCCAGGTCGTGATGGCGCCGATGGAGGTCGGCTCGTTCGGCACGATGGCCGTGAGCATCGATCCGGCTGGAGCGTTTTTCGGTGTATGGCAACCCAACACACACCAGGGGTTTGGTGTGATCGCCGAAGCGGGCGCTCCTTGCTGGTTCGAGAATGTCTCGCTTGATGTCGCCAAGGCGGCGGCCTTCTATCCCGCCGCCTTTGGCCTCGGTTTGCAGGTCGTCCCCATGGGCGACACCTTCTACACCCTCCTCACCGCAGGTGAGGGTGAGAACAACATGGTCGCAGGGATTTTCGACGCCACCATCCTCAATATGCCGGGCATGCCGAGCAACTGGCTCATCTACTTCGGCGTCAACGACACTGACGCCACGATCGCTCAGGTCGCATCGCTTGGCGGCAGCGTGATCGCGGGACCGGACAACAACCCATTTGGCCGTTGGGCCATCCTTGCTGACCCGATGGGCGCCGTCTTCGCCATCATCAGCGTCCAGGGTTCCGCCGAGGGGTAATCCTCTCCAACAGCAACGCCCCAGCGTTCCGGGCCGCTGGGGCGTTCCTCGGTCCTGATGCCGCTACGCCTCCAGATCGAAGAGCATCGGTCCGCCCTGCGCCCGCCCGTTGGCATGCTCGTGGACGCCATCGCCGCCAAACCCATCCAGCAGGTTCGGCTGGCTCCACCGCTGCTCGTCGGCCTGCAGGAAGCGCACGAAGCGCATGGCGGTCGCCTGACCGTCGTCGCTCAGGTCGCGGAAGACCTGAAGCAACCGGCGCTCGTCGTCCGACTCCTGCCCCTTCGCCGGCGGTTCGATCAGCCCCGCCGCCGCCATCAGGTCCGCGCGTGAAGTCCCCAACGCCGCCGCCAGCTTGTCGAGCGTCGCCATGCTCGGCTCGGCGCCACGCCCGCGCTCGATATCGCAGACATACGAACGGCTCAGCCCCGAGCGATCGGCCAGCGCACGCTGGCTGATCCCCTGATCGAGCCGGTTCTTCCGAATCCACTCGCCGAGCAGCGAACCCGTGGATGGTGTCGTTGCCGCAGCCGGGCGGGATGTACGCATGAAAACCAGTCCCTCGCTTGGCACCCCTGCCAGATCGGGATGCCGCATCGTCCTGCCATAATGATACGCTTCATCCCGACTCATGACGCTACCCACGTCACCAGTGACCGCACTGAACGTCCATCGTCGCCATCAGGACTGCCCGCCGTGACCGCGCCTCACCCCATTCCTGCAAAACCCGTCCGCATCGCCATCATCGGCGAGACCTCGATTCGCCCAGACGGCTCCCTCGCGCGATCCGGGGCGCTGGCCCTCGCCCTGCGCGAACACGCCGGTGTCGCCGTCACCCTCCGCGCCATCGCCACATCGGAGGCGGATCAGGCCCACATCGACGCCGTCCTGACCGCCGCAGGCGTCGCCTCCCAGCTCACCTCACGCGCCGACGGCGATCCCGCCCCGATCCGCCTCGGCGACACGCTGGATATCTGGGGCCTCTTCGCGCACGACGTGGTGATCCTCGATGCCGACGACGCCTCATTGCGCGCCTTCCTCACCGACCTCCCCGCTCACACCGCACCCGGCGTCCGCATCCTCGGCACAATGGATTACGTCAACACCCATCTCTCCGCCCGCGAGCGCGACATCGCGCTCCGCTTCGACACCCTGATAGGCAGCGTCGCGCAGGCACGCACCCTCTTCGGCCTGCCGGAGTCCGCCGATGCCGAGTCGGCAGCCAACGCCATCGGGGCGCTGATGCGCGGCGCCAACCTCCGCGCCGCCGCCATCCACGACGAGAACGCGCTCGCCATCGCCGCGCTGGACGAGCCGACCACCACGATGGCGCTCCCGGATGGCGCATCGTGGGAAGCGATCATCGCCGCCGTGGCGATCACGATGGCCCGTCGCCACCGCTGGATCGAAACTGCCGACCTCCTCTCCGCCTGACCACCCCGACTCCCTATACTGGGAGCATGCACGACCCCGCTTCGGCCCCGCCCCATCTCCTGATCCTCCGCCCCGATCCGCACGCCGCCCTCACCGCCCGCGTCAAGCGGATGGCGACGGAATGCGGCCTCGCGGTCTCCGCCATCGCGGGCGTGGAGCCCTTCGACGGCCTGACCGAGCAGATCGAAGCGCACCTCGACGCGGGGCATCTGGATGGCCTCGACTGGTACACGCGTGACCGCGCCACCGTGGCGGCGGATGTGCGCAACCTCCACCCGAAGGCGCGTTCGATCGTCTCGGTCGGCCTCAACTACTGGCCGGGGCGAACGGAGATGCCGGACGACGGCATCCTGCGTGGACGCATCTCCCGCTATGCCTGGGGCCGCGACTATCACCGCGTCATCAGGCGTCGCCTGAAGGCGCTCCACGCCCGCATCGAGGAACACGTCGGGCATCCGGTCGAGGCACGCTTCCTGATCGACACCGCCCGCCTGGTCGAGCGCGTCGTGGCGGCGAGGGCCGGTCTCGGTTGGACGGGCAAGAACGCCTGCATCATCTCGCCGGGCTTCGGCTCGTGGATTCTGCTCGGCGAACTGGTGCTCGACCTCGACCTGACGCCGGACGAGCCGATGGACAAGTCCTGCGGGCGCTGCACGATCTGCATCGACCGTTGTCCGACCGGAGCCATCGTCGCGCCGTACACCATCGACGCGCCGACCTGCATCTCCTTCCTCACGATCGAGGAACGCGGCCCCATTCCATTCGACCTGCGTCCGAAGCTGGGCGACTGGATCTACGGCTGCGATGTCTGCCAGGAGACCTGCCCCTACACCGGGAATACGACGGTGGCGAACGATCCTGAGCTGTTGCCCGCCTCGGTGAATAATGCCTACCCTTCGCTCCACTGGCTCCTGCGCATGACGGAGGAGGCGTTCGGCGCGACCTATTTCGGTACGCCGGTCCCCCGCACGAAGCGGCGAGGACTGGCCCGCAATGCCGCCATCGCCATCGGCAATGTCGGATCCGACGCCGATATCCCCATCCTGATCGACTGCCTGACGACCCACGACGAGCCGATCGTGCGGGGGCACGTCGCCTGGGCGCTCGGTCGCCTCGGAGGTCGCGACGCCCGGATGGCGCTCGATCGCGCTTTCGGGAACGATCCGGACGAGTCCGTACGCACCGAAGCTGCCTTCGCACTCGACCTGCCCGCTCGCACGCGCTGAGCGCCCCCCATTGCCCCAACCGGCGATTCGCGCGACGATGCCGCCACATGACCACGTGATCATACGCCCGCGCGGGCTCCCGTCCAGCGCGACCCGTGGAGGCGCATCCATGACTATTCCCCTGAAGATCACCGGGATCGACGCGACCATCGTTCGCACACCCTACAGCGGCATGCTCGAACCGGCGTGGGCACCAGGAACGGTCTGGCGAGAGTCCGCCGCGACCGTCTACCGCGTGCACACCGATGCCGGTATCTCTGGGATCGGCGCGGCGCGGGGCAATCCGGAGGTGGTGACCGCCGTCGTCGCGCCCCTCCTGACCGGTCGCGATCCGTCCCGGATCGAGCCGATCGTCCGCAGCATCATCAACGCCGCCGGGGGATTCGCGGCGATCCCGGTCGCGGCGGGCATCGAGATGGCGCTCTGGGACCTGATGGGCAAGGCCGCCGGGTTGCCGCTCTACCGCCTCTGGGGCGCGCATACCGATCGCATCCGCGCGTACGCGAGCATGGTGGAGGTCCGCACGCCGGAACGTCGCGCTGAAGACGCCCAGATGCTGCTCGAACGGGGCTACACTGCGATCAAGCTCCGCCTGCACGACGACACGATCCGGCAGGATATCGCCCAGGTCGAGGCCGTTCGCGCCGCCGTCGGCGACCGGATGACCATCATGGTCGATGCGAACCAGGCCCAGGAACCGGGCACGCCGGGGTCGGAACGCAGCGTGGTCTGGGGCTACGATCGCGCCCTCGCCACCGCCCGCGAACTGCATCAGCTGGGTGTCGCGTGGCTGGAAGAGCCGTTGCCTCGCTACGACTTCGACAACCAGCGTCGCCTCGCCGCGGCGACCGATCTCCCCATTGCCGGGGGAGAGAACAACATCTTCCTGCACGAGTTCCGCACGCTGATCGACACGGCGTGCTACGACGTCCTCCAGCCGGACGCCCTCGTCTGCGGTGGCATCAGCCTCCTGCGAAAGGTCGCCGCCTACGCCGAGATGCACGGCAAGCCAGTCGCCCCGCATCATGGAGGTAACGGCCTCGGCGTGGCGACGCACCTGCACCTCAGCGCATCGCTCCCGAATTCTCCCTGGGTGGAACTCCTGCAGGACCCGCCCGCGATGGAGGCCGCCGAGTTCCAGGGTCTCCTCGCAGCGCCGCTCGTCCCGGATGCGGACGGCTTCGTGCGCCTTCCGGAAGCACCCGGCCTCGGCATTGAGCTGGCGGAGCACGTCATCACGGCGTTGGGGTAGTGATTCGCATTCGTGCGAAGTGTGTCATCCCGAGGGAGCGGCCCACGGGACAAGAGGGCATAGGCCAGGAAGCGACGAGGGATCGGATTGCATGTAGGACGCCCTACATGCAATCCGATCCCTCGTCGCTCGACTGTCTGTGCGCGCCTGGCAGCCGCCCCGCTCCCTCGGGATGACAAAGGGCGAGAACGCCCAGCTAGGCCAACACGAGCCGCACCACTGTGTGCGAATGCGGGGCGAGATCGAAGGCCACTTCGCGTCCTGTCGCATCGCTCTCGCGGCTGATGACGCCGATCGTCTCCTCCGCGCCGAAGTCGTTGATCGACGTCACGTCCGGCCCGTTCACCTCGTCGATGGCGATGACCTTCGCTACCGCGTCGTCCCCGAAATCGACCGTGAACGCCACCGTCTCCGCGTCGCTCCGGTTCACGAGCGAGAGCACCACCGTCGAGCCGTCATCCTGCAACGAGGCCGCCGCATCGACCAGCGGGAAATCGCCCAGCTTTGCCAATCGCTTCATGATCGCGCGGGGAGAATCCGGGTTCACCGCGATGCGCGGACCGTCGTACCAGGCATCGAGCGCGGTGCCCTGCAGGTGCGTGCCCGCCAGCGCCAGCGGCCCGTAGATCGACTGCGCGAACATCCCGTCCGGCGACGTGAAGAGCGGTGCGATCACGTTCACCAACTGCGCGAGGTTCGCGATCGCCAGGTGATCGGCCTGCCGCACAAACCCGTTCAGGTAGGCCGCGACGGCCAGCGCATCGGAGAGCGTGTAGCGCTCCTCCAGGTGCGTCGTCTGGTTCGTGCGGTACCAGACGTTCCACTCGTCGTAGGCCACCTTGATATCGTGCTTGATGTCGTTCTGGACGCGGATGCGCTGGATTTCGGCGGCAACGGCCTCGATCGCATACTCCGCCATCGCCGGCTCGAGGACGTTCTCCGTGAAGTCATCGCTGCCGGTGTAGATGTGGATGCTGTGATAGCGAATGTACTTCGCCAACCCGGCGACCACGACACTGTCCCAGTCCTGCCAGCCGGAGAGGCCGCAGCTGACCAGCTCGATGGTCGGGTCAATCCAGAGCATGACCTTCGCGAACTCCTTGGCCCGCTTCACGTAGTCGTGCGGGTCCTCGGTCGCGCCGATCTGCCAGTTGCCGTACATCTCGTTGCCGAGACCCCAGTACTTGACGTTGTACGGCTCCTCGTGCCCATTCTGGCGGCGCAGGTTCGCCCAATAGGTGTTGCCGGTGCCGTTGCAGTACTCGACCCAGTTCTGCGCCTCGTCGATGGTGCCGGTGCCCATGTTCACGCAGATGTAGGGTTCGGCCCCGATCTCCCGGCAGTAGGCGATGAACTCGTCGGTGCCGAAGCGGTTGGATTCCTCCTGCCGCCAGGCGAGCTCGATCCGGCGCGGACGCTCGTCCTGCGGGCCGATGCCATCCGTCCAGTGATAGCCGGAGACGAAGTTGCCGCCCGGCCAGCGCAGGATCGGCATGTGCAGGCCAGCGACGGCCTCCATCACATCGGTCCGGAAACCATGCTCGTCGGCCAGGGCCGATCCTTCGTCGTAGATGCCGCCATAGATGCAGCGCCCGAGGTGCTCGATGAACCCGCCGTAGATCCGGGGGTCGATACGCCCGATGGTACGCTCACGATCGATCTTGAGCCGCGCGGAAAGCGTCACGTCCCGTCACTCCTGTCTCGGCCGGCGGCCCGGACGAACCAGACGCGCCAGAAGCGAACACATACGATGTCTGACCTCTGCGTATTGTACGGAATGCCGTCGCCCTCGCAAGCCCCCAAACGGGTCGGTGCTCCGGACGCAAAGACACCGAGGCCGCCATCTGCGGGATGGCGGCCTCGGTGTTCTCCCCTGTTTCCCCATACGGTGGAAACGTCGTGTTCTGATCTGGGTGGATCGTCCTGGCAGGCGATCCTGCCCGGAACCGATCGCCTAGGCGACGCGGCCGGACTTGCCCATGGTGCGCAGGCAACGGGTGCAGATGTTCACCTTCACGCCCACGCCGTCGATGACGAACTTCTTGCTCTGCACGTTCGGGCGGAAATCCCGATTGGTGCGGCGCTTCGAGAAGCTCACGTTGTTACCGAATGTCTTGGCCTTGCCACAGACGTCGCACTTGCCAGCCATGAGGCCGTCTCCCTTCAGTATCTGGATGCTCCCTCACCGGCGAAACTCGGGAAGCACCACACGGGAGTTTCCGCACGCACAGCGAAGCACTGGTTGATCGTAGGTCTCGGGACGTAAATCAGCGCCGTCACGAGGACGACGCCTTCACGGCAAGGAATCGTACCATACGTACTCCCCGCTCGCCACCCTCGGAACCATGGCAGGGCTCTCGCGTCCATGCCGCGACGGGGGTCTGCTTCGAAGGCACGAGGCAGCTCCTGAACGATCCGAGCATGCCCATAGATGCGGCCCTCGCAGTGGTTGCAGCGGGTGGTGGCCGCCTGATGTGCCATCGCCCCACCACCGAATGCCCGAACAGCCCCATGCGGAGAGGGTTCATGGCCACCGGCGCCCGCTTCCGTGCATCCTGCTACCCGGTGGAGTAGCCTTCTCGCAGTAACCGCAGGATCGTCGTCATCCCGACGGCCGCATCCCGTTCCCGCTCGCGCCCCACCCCATCCATCGCCGGAGCAGGAGCCCCACCTATCCATGCCAGATCGCATCGCCATCGTCACCGACAGCACCGCCGATCTCCCCCACGACCTCGCCACAGAGCTGGGCATCAACGTCGTCCCCTTCGGCCTGCGGTTCGGGCATGAACTCTTCCGCGACGGGGTCGATCTCACCACCGACGACCTGATGGGACGGATCGAGGAGACCGGACGCACCCCGGCGACATCCTCTCCCTCTCCGCGCAGCTTCGCCGATGTCTTCGCCGACCTCGCCCAAAGCCACGACGGCATCGTGGCCGTCCTCATGTCCTCGCACCTGAGCGCCGTCGTGAAGTCAGCGAGGATCGCCGCCACGCAGTTCCACGAGACGACACCGGATGCCCCGCCGATTGAGATCGTGGACTCGCTGAACGTCTCGCTCGGGCTTGGGCTCCAGGTGATGCGAGCCGCCTCGTTGATCCGGTCCGGTCTGCCGCTGACTATCGTTGCCGAGCAACTCCGCACGGAAGTTCCCGCCAATCACCTGATCTTTTTCCTCGAATCACTGGACCTGCAACGGCAACGCGGTCGTCTCGGCAAGGGTCCAGAGGTCGTCGGCACGGTGCTCCAGCTCAAGCCGGTCCTCCGGCTCGACGAGGGACAGGTCATTCCGCACGAGCGCGTCCGCACCCGGGCGAGAGCCTTGGACATGCTGGTGGAGTTCGCCGGATCGCTCCCTGCCATCGATGAAATCGGGATCATCTACGACACCACTCCGGAGGATGTGGAGACGCTGCGGGACCGGCTGACCGCCATCGCGCCGGATGCCCGCCTCGACACCGTGCAGTTCGGACCGGCGCTCGCCGCTCACCTCGGCCCTGGCGTGGTCGGTCTCGCCATCCGCGAGCGGCTGAACGGCTGATCACCAGCCATCCCATCCTTCGCCTGCGAGGAACCGCCGGCAGTCTGGACACGTCGGCTACAATCGACGGCACACGAACGCCTGTTCGCGCCATCGTTCCCGCGCATCGCGCCCCGCCCGAGTTTGCCTCCGTGAGCGATCGCTCCCCCCGCCAATCCACCCCTGCTCCACCGAATGCGAACGCCGCCCGCGTGGCGGAGCGTCGCTTCAATACGATGCTGGACGCATTGCGGCATGCATGGCGCGGTGGTCCCGAATCCGGCAGCGATGTGGCGCTGGCCATCCGGATGCTCCGCGAACTGCAAGCCCACGTCGCCACCACGCACCATGTCGCTGGGAGCATCGCTTCCAGCATCGAGGACCTGGAGCGTCTCCCTGCCGACCTTGCCGCGCGACGCTCCGCGATCGAAGGCATCGCGAGCCGGATGAAGGCTGCCCAGGCCCACTTCGGTTCCCCGGACGAGGAATCCCAGGTCGGGAAGCTGAACAGCGCGCTCGGCGAACGACGCGCAGGACGTCCCGCGCCGCCGAAGCCAGCGTCCTCGCCCTCCACGCATGCCGTCCGTCGCTTGCCTCCCGATGCCGCGATCACGGAACTGCCAAAGATCGGCCCCAAGGTCGCGGAGAAGCTCGACAAGCTCGGCATCGCGTCCATCGAGGATGCGCTGCACTTCCAGCCCCGCCGCCACATCGACTACTCCCGCACCATGGAGATCGGCACGCCCCAACTCCTCCAGGGCGACGTTACCCTGCGCGGCGAGATCGTGGAGATGCGCGTCCATCAGTCCCCGGGTGGCAAGGGCCAGGGACGCGTCGTCGCCCGCATC
This sequence comes from Thermomicrobiales bacterium, assembly GCA_049840815.1. GTDB lineage: Bacteria > Chloroflexota > Chloroflexia > Thermomicrobiales > UBA6265 > JASGDN01. Next base: position 152,661 of record JASGJI010000005.1, read on the forward strand.
AGCGATGGCACCGGCACGCTGCGCATCACCTGGTTCAACAGCTTCATCAGCAAGCAGTTGGTGGAAGGCGACGAGATCTTCGTCAGTGGGCAGATCGAAGGCGGCTACAGCGGACTGCAGATGACCAACCCCGAATGGGAGATGGTCGGCAGCGCGGGCACCTCCACGGGTCGCCTCATCCCCGTCTACCCGTCGACGCAGGGGCTGGCGCAGAAGACGCTTCGCAACATGACCCGCAATGCCCTCGACGCCACGAGGACGCAGCTCACCGACTGGCTCGCCGAGGCGCGTCCGTACCTCTCGGAGGCGGCCTGGGATCGCCTGCCGCCGCTCGCCGACGCGCTGGAGAACCTGCACTACCCGCCGACGCAGGAGGATTACGAGTTCGCGCGGATGCGCCTCTCGTTCGAGAACCTGCTGCTGCTCCAGATCGGGCTGGTGAAGCGCAAGGGCGAGCAACTCGCCCAGCCAGGACGCGCCTTCACCCTTCAGCCGGAGAAGCTGGACGCCTTCCGTGCCGTCCTCCCCTTCGCGCTGACGAACGCCCAGACCCGCGCGACCGACGAGATCATCCGCGACCTCCAGCGCCCGAACCCCATGACCCGGCTGTTGCAGGGTGACGTCGGTGCGGGCAAGACGGTGGTCGCGGCAATGGCGGCGGTGGTTGCCAAAGGCGCGGGGTATCAAACGGCGATCATGGCCCCGACCGAAATCCTCGCTGGGCAGCACGATCGCAACCTGACCGCCCTCTTCGCGCCGCTCCCGGACGATGACCGTCCTCGCGTCGCGCTCCTCACCGGCTCCACGAAGGCGGCGGACCGTCGGACCATCGCCGCCTCGCTGGAAGCGGGCGAGATCGACATCCTCGTGGGCACGCACGCGCTGATCCAGGATTACGTCACCTTCGCCACCCTCGGCCTCGTAGTGATCGACGAGCAGCACCGCTTCGGCGTCCGCCAACGCGGCGCCCTGACGGAGAAGGCGCACGGTTTCCAGCCGCACGTCCTCTCGATGACCGCCACACCGATCCCGCGTACGCTGAACCTCGTGCTGAACGGCGATCTGGATGTTTCCGTGCTGGACGAGCGCCCACCTGGCCGCATCCCCATCGAGACCCGCCGCTTCGTCGGCAGCGCCCGCGTCGATGCCTATCGCCTCGTGCGGGAGGAGATCGAGAAGGGGCATCAGGCCTTCGTGATCTGCCCGCTGGTGGAGGAGTCGGAAACGGTCGAGGCGAAAGCCGCAGTCGAGGAGGCCGAACGGCTGCAGATCGAGGTCTTTCCGCAGTTCCGCGTCGCGGTGCTGCACGGACGGATGAGCGCGAAGCAGAAGGACGAGGTGATGGCCGCCTTCCGCAACCGCGAGTTCGACATCCTCGTTTCCACATCCGTCGTGGAGGTGGGTATCGACATCCCGAACGCGACCGTGATGATGATCGAGGGCGCGGACCGCTTCGGCCTCTCCCAGCTGCACCAGTTCCGGGGCCGGGTGGGGCGCGGCGGCGCGAAGAGCTATTGCCTCCTGCTCGCCGATGAGGTCTCAATGGACGGCAACCTCCGGCTGGACACGATGGTCGCCACGGACAACGGCTTCGTGCTCGCCGAGCGCGACCTCGAACTGCGCGGGCCGGGCGATTTCATCGGCACCCGCCAGAGTGGCCTGCCGGAACTCGGCTGGTTGGACCAGGGCTTCGACACACGCCTGCTCGCGACGGCGCGGGAAACGGCGGAGAAGATCGTCGAGGCCAATCGCGCGCTGGACCACGAGCATTTCCCGTTGCTGGGCCACAAGGTCCGCCAGTTCTGGGCGACCGCCACCGCCGTCGACGCCGGGAAGTCGTAGCCGGCATCCAGTTTCCGCAGATGCGTCCCGGTCGCCTCCGGCACGGCCCAGCGCGACATACAATCGAGAGGCGGCACCCTACAAGGGATTGCCCTACGAACCAGCGGACTTCGCACCACAACCCGCCATCATTGTCATCCCGAGTAAGCGGTGGAGCGGGGCCATAGCATGAGCGACGGAGCGCATCGAGGGATCACGTCGCATGGATGACGTTCTGCATGCAACGTGATCCCTCGACTCCGCTGCATCCCGAATGTCATCGCGTCGCGTGGTCCGCTCCGCTCGGGATGACAGCAATGCGCAGACCCTGCGGGTCCCGACGTCCCATCAGGGGACACCCGCGCGTATCATTCCCCCATCAATGCGCCACCGTCGGCGCCAACCCCGCACCCCGTTCAGGAGTTTTCCGTTCATGCGCGTCATCGCCGGGTCCGCCCGTGGTCGCCAGCTCAAGGGTCCGCCCAGCTTCGCGACCCGCCCCATGACCGACAAGGTCAAGGGCGCCCTCTTCAACACGCTCCTCTCCCTCGGCGTCGAGCCGGACCGTATCCTCGATCTCTACGCCGGCACCGGCGCCATCGGCATCGAGGCCCTCTCGCGCGGAGGAGCCTGGGCCACGTTCGTGGACAAGGGCCGGGAACAATGCGCCACCATCCGCTGGAACCTCGACTACGTCGGGTTCGCGGATCGCGCCGAGGTCAAGCAGGTCGGGGTCGAGAGCTTCGTGGACACCGCCCGCGAGACCTACGACTTCATCATGATGGACCCGCCCTACGCCGATCCGGAGATTGTGCCCATCCTCGAGCGGATCGCGACCTCCCGGCTGCTCCAGGCCGACACCGTCGTGGTCGTCGGGCACGCCGAGCGGGTGCCGATGCCGGAGACCGCCGGCAAGCTCGAACGGCTCAAGCTCCGCTGCCACGGTGACAGCTGCTTCTCCATCTACGAAGTTGCCCCGGACGACGATCACGCCCCCAACGATGCGGGAACCGACGAGGAGGCCTCATGACGCTCGCCATCTATCCCGGCAGCTTCGACCCGATCACGAACGGACACCTCGATGTCGCCCTGCGCGCGGCACGCCTCTTCGATACGCTGATCCTCTCGATCTATGAGGGATCGGAGAAGCCGACCGCCCTCTTCCCCTTCGCCGAACGCATCGCCCTCGCGCGGGAGGCGATCGCCGCCTCGAACGATCCCTATGCCACCCGCATCACCGTGGACAGCTTCACCGGGCTGGCCGTCGATTACGCGCGGGCGAAGGGGGCGACCACCATTGTGCGTGGGCTGCGAGCCGTCTCCGACTTCGAGTACGAGTTCAAGTACGCCCACATGAACGAGCACCTCGCGCCGGAGATCGAAGTCGTCTGCCTGATGACCTCCGCGAAGCATTCGTTCATCAGCTCCACGTTCATCCGGGAGGTTTCGTCGCTTGGCGGTAACGTTCACGGCCTGGTTCCGGCGAACGTGGAAGAAGCCCTGCTCCGCCGATTCGCGCCGGTGGGCTGACGATTCTCACGGAGCGATCGGTCGGCTGAAACGGGTGTTTTTGCCAATGCCTCGCCAAACCTGAGAGAATACCCGCAGGAAACGGGAATGCGTACCAGCTGTCGGCCGTGCACAGACCGTCCATCGAGGACATCTCAGTGACACCGGCGCTGGTTTTCGGGAGATGATCATGAACGACCGCGGTGGGCACCAGATGCAGCCGGATGGCACCGCCGACATTCTCTATCTGGTCGACCGGCTGGAAGAACTCGTCGGCGAAGGCAAGCGTGTGCCCTTCAGCACGCGGATCATGGTCGAGGAAGAGGAATTCCTCGCCCTCGTCGACCAGCTTCGCGAAGCCGTTCCCAACGAGATCAAGCAGGCCCAGCGGGTCATCAAGGAACGCGAGCGCATCATCGGCGAGGCGCAAACTGAAGCGGCCCGCATCGTCGATCTTGCGGAAGGCCAGGCCGAACGCCTCGTCTCACAGAACGCCATCGTGCTGGAATCCCGCCAACGCAGTGAGGAGATGCTGCGCCTGGCCGAGGAGGAACGCCAGCGCGCGCGTGGCGAAATCGACGTCTTCATCATGGAGCAGATCGAGCTGGTGGAAGCCGCCGTCCGCCGGGGCATGGCCGTGATGGAAGACGCGGTGGAGCAGACGCTGGAAACGATGGAGCAGGCCCGCGCCGCCGTCGGCTCGTAGAAGAGCGGGAGAGGCGAGTGAAGTGAGAAGTGAGGAACGAGGGGCACCTGCGTTCATCGTATCCGAGGGCGTTGCGCAATGCGCCGGCGTGCTGCGCTCACAATTCCTCCGGCATTGACGACCCGCCCGAGGAGTCCGGTACCGAGCAACGCTTCCGAATCGGTGCGACGCCTCTTTTCTCACTCCTCACTTCTCTCACCTCTCCCCTCGTTTGAACGTGTGGGCAGCTTGCCGTATACTGTCACGGTTACGCCGGGTGTTACCCCCGGCGTTTTCGTGCACGCCGTCCCGGCGGCGATCTGCATCCGGGGGCGCCGCGCGAACGGTACGGTACGAGCAACGCCATGGCACACGACGAAGGTCGCATCGTCGACCTCCAGGACGATACCCGGCTCAATGTCGCTTCGTTGTTGATGGAGCCGGTCGGAAGTACACGGGATGTCGAGCTCACGATTCCGGAATTCGTTCTGGACGATGAACTGGTCGCCCGAAACGTCGAGATGCAGGGGCACCTGGTCCGCTTGCAGGATCAGATCCTCGTCTCGGCACATGCTACAGGTCACGTTCAGCTCGAATGCGTCCGCTGCCTCGAACCCTACGATCAGCCGTTCGATGAAGACTTCACCGAACAGTTCTATCAGACGGTCGATGTGCGAAGCGGAGCCGAGTTGGCCCCGAAAGCGAGTACGGGGGCCGAGGACGAGGACGACGAAGATCTGCGATTCTCGATCGACGAGAGTCATCAGCTGGACTTCGGCGAATCGCTTCGGCAGTGGATCCTTCTGGCGATGCCCATGCGCCCCACCTGCGGGGATGCGTGCCCCGGTCCGGCGATCACCTCGACGGACGAGAACGCTTCCGGCAGCGGCAGCTTTGCGGATCTCGCCAGGCTACTCGAAGAGATGGAACCCGACGCCAGCGCCTGACGCCGGCATCGGACTTGAAACGCCGAAGACCGCACCAGGCGGCCACGGCAGCATGGAGGAATCGTCATGGGTGCACTTCCCAAGCAACGGATCAGCCGCGCACGGCAGGGCAACCGCCGTCGCCATCACTTTCTCGTCGCCCCGCAGCTCGTGGATTGCCCGAACTGCGGCTCCAAGCGCCGCTCGCATCACGTCTGCCCGACCTGCGGCACCTACCGCGGTCGTCAGGTGATCGAGATCGAAGCGCGTCGCCGGCCGCAGGCGTAAGCAGGCGGACCGTGGGCGGGAGCGGGTTTCGGCCAGCTCCACAACGCACGCATTCGGACAACGGGTGAGGTGGCATATCCTGCCTCCTCGCCCGTTTCCCGTGTCTCGCCCATAATGGACGCATGCATGGACGCCTCCGCAGCGACGCCGACCCTACCAGAGGTCACGCCGGACTGCGGCCCGCGCTCCCCTGCCGGAACGCACCGCCGCCGCTCGCAGGACGCCACGATCACCGGGCAGCATGGACGCGCCCGCCACGGAACAGGACCCACGATGCCTTACGCCGCCATCACAGGATGGGGAGCCGCCATCCCGGAACGCATCCTCACGAACCAGGACCTCGAACGGATGGTCGAGACGTCCGACGAATGGATCGTCTCGCGCACCGGCATCCGCGAGCGTCATATCGTGAGCGGCGGCGAGAGCACTACCTCACTCGGCGCAGGTGCGGCCCGGGATGCGCTGGCCAAGGCCGGTCGCACCGCCGAGGAGATCGACCTCATCGTGGTTGCCACCGCCACGCCGGATGACTTCCTCGTCTCCCAGGCCTGCCTCATCCAGGCAGATCTCGGTGCGGGGGGCGCGGCCTTCGATGTCGGCGCGGCCTGCGCGGGCTTCGTCACGGCGCTCTCCGTCGCCACCCAATTCGTCACCGGTGGCATCTACAAGCGCGTGCTGGTCATCGGCGTCGACACGCTTACCCGCTATGTGGACTACCAGGATCGCGGAACGTGCATCCTCTTCGGCGATGGCGCGGGTGCGGTGGTGCTGGAGGCCACCGAGGAATCGCGTGGACTGCTTTCCACCGTCCTCGGGGCCGATGGCAACGGACACAAGCACCTCTACGTGCCGGGCCGCACCAAGTACGTCGCCAACTCCGCCAAGCTCGTGCCGGAATCGGCCGCGATCTTCGCTGAGGAAAGCCCGTACATGAAGATGAATGGGCGCGAGGTCTTCAAGTTCGCCGTCCAGGCGATGGGCGATTCCGCCGTGGAAGCGGTCGAGAAGGTTGGCCTCACCTTCGACGACATCGCGATGCTGATCCCGCATCAGGCCAACGCCCGCATCATCGACGCGGCGGCTCGCCGGCTCGATCTCCCACGCGAGAAGGTGTGGGTGAACGTCGATCGCTTCGGCAACACCTCCGCCGCCTCCGTCCCCATCGCGCTCGCCGAAGCCGCGAACGCCGGGGCGCTGAACGAAGGCGACAATGTCGTGCTCGTCGCGTTCGGTGCGGGTCTCGCTTGGGCCGCCGGGGTCGTCCGCTGGGGCGTCGCCGGTGTCGAGCCACCCCACACCTCCGAATCGACCGCTGAGCCCGTCGCAGCAGCAGCCACCCCCACCACCGTCTAGCCAGCCCCCACGCAAAGGAGCGACCACATGTCCGACTCACCCACCACGAAGAAGGTCGCCGTCGTCACCGGCGGCACGCGCGGCATCGGCCTCGCCATCTCCCACCGCCTGCTCGCCGACGGATTCGATGTCCTCGCCACCTACCGGGGCGACTCGGCCTCCGCCGAGACGGCCGCCGCCGAATTGCAGGAGACCGCCGGCGAACGCACGATCGAGATCATCGCCGCCGATATCTCCACGGCAGATGGCGCAGGCCTCACCATCGAGACCGCCGTCCAGAAGCTCGGCCGCATCGACGCGCTGATCAACAACGCCGGCATCACGCGCGATGGCCTGATCATGCGCATGAGCGAATCCGACTGGGACGATGTCATCGACACCAACCTGAAGGGCGCGTTCCTCACCAGCAAGACGGCCATCCGCCCGATGCTGCGCCAGCGCTCCGGCCGCATCGTCAATCTCACCTCGGTCGTCGGTCTCGTCGGCAACGCGGGCCAGGCGAACTACGCGGCGGCAAAGGCCGGCCTCGTCGGCCTCACGAAGACACTCGCCAAGGAGGTCGGCTCGCGCGGGATCACCGTGAACGCGGTCGCGCCGGGCTTCATCGCCACCCGGCTGACGGAGGTCCTGCCAGACGAAAACAAGGACTTCCTGCTGAAGAGCACGCCGCTCGGGCGCTTCGGCACCCCGGAGGACATCGCGGGTGCGGTCGCCTTCCTGGTCTCGCCGGACGCCGCGTTCATCACCGGCCACGTCCTCACGGTGGATGGCGGATTGTTCATGGCGTCGTAGATACCCCGCGTCAATCGCCGGGTTCGCCGACCGGTGAAGACCATGGCCAACACTTATTCGGGCCACGGCCAATCCACCGGACGATCGCTCCGGGTACACTTCGCTCCAACACGTATCGCATCGTCGGCGCGGGCGGAATCGCAGCCGATTCCCCCGCCGTTCCGGAGGCACACTGGTGTTCCAGAAAATCCTGATCGCCAATCGCGGAGAGATTGCGCTGCGCATCCTGCGCGCCTGCCGCGATCTCGGCGTCCCGGCCGTGGTCGCCTACAGCGATGTCGACCGCGATTCGCTGCCCGTGCGCCTCGCGGATGAGGCCGTCTGCATCGGCCCCGCCCCGGCGGCACGCTCCTACAACAGCATCCCGGCTGTCATCAGCGCCGCGCTCATCACGGGCTGCGACGCCATCCACCCCGGCTATGGCTTCCTTGCCGAGAACGCCGACCTCGCCGAGATCTGCGAGCGCGTCGGACTCACCTTCATCGGCCCGCGCCCCGAGGTCATCCAGCGGATGGGCAACAAGGCCGAGGCCCGCAAGGTGATGAAGGCTGCCGGGGTTCCCTTGCTGCCAGGCACGGACGGCACGGTGCCCTCCATCCAGGCCGCGCGGGAGGCCGCCCACAAGATCGGCTATCCCGTCATCATCAAGGCGGTCGCCGGTGGCGGCGGACGCGGCATGCGCGTCGCCCACAACGAGGCCGAGCTGGTGCGTGGCTACTCAGTCGCGGTGGCAGAGGCGGAATCCGCGTTCGGCAACGGCGAGGTCTACATCGAACGCTACGTCGAACGCCCGCGTCACGTCGAAGTGCAGGTGCTTGGCGACAGTTTCGGCAACGTGGTCGCGGTCGGTGAGCGCGACTGCTCCCTCCAGCGCCGCCACCAGAAGGTCGTCGAGGAAGCCCCTGCCCCGAACCTGAATCGCCGCGTGCGGGACAACCTGCTGAAGACGGCCCAGAAGGGCGCCAAGAACGCTGGCTACACCAGCGCGGGCACGCTCGAATTCCTGCTGGACGACGATGGCCGCTTCTACTTCATGGAGATGAACACCCGCATCCAGGTCGAGCACCCCGTGACCGAAGAGGTAACGCGCCTCGATCTCGTCGCGTGGCAGATTCGGATTGCGGCTGGCGAGCGCCTGAACATCCCGAAGGAGCAGCTGGAGCCGGTCGGCCACTCCATCGAGTGCCGGATCACGGCGGAGAACGCCGCCAAGGATTTCTCGCCATCGGTCGGCACCATCCAGACCTACGTCGCGCCCAGCGGCCCCGGCACGCGGATGGATTCGCACCTTTTCAGCGGCTACGCGGTTCCGCCCAACTACGATTCCCTGCTCGGCAAGGTCATCGTCTGGGCGCCGACCCGCGAAGAGGCCGTGATGCGGATGGAACGCGCCCTGCGGGAAACGGTCATCACCGGCGTCACGCACACGATCCCGTTCCACCGGGAAATCGTGGCCGACCCAGGCTTCAAGGCCGGGAATGTCCATACCGGCTTTGTCGGTGAGTTCCTCGATCGCGTCGGCCAGAAGTTGCGCGACGATGCCTCCGCCGAAGCAGCCGAGGACGATCTCTACCCCATCCCAACCACGATCTAGCACCGAGCGAGACCGGGTGCCCGGTCTCGCACCACGACCATGCCCCTCCCCCCGCACACAGAAGGCGTTGCATCGCATCATGTCCGACCATACCGATTCGCTGCCCACGACGATTGATTCCGGAGACGCGCCCGAAACGCCGTCCACCGCAGCGGGTTCGCCCGATGCCACGCCGAAGGCCTCCCGAAAGCGACGTCCAAAGAAGGGCAACGGCAAGCGGAGCATGAGCCAGGAAGAGGTCGCCGCCCGTCAGGCACGATACCTTTCGCGACGCCATCATGGCCGCGTGCTGGCGATGCAGATGCTCTTCGAGCAGGATGTGGCCCAGCACGACCTGGACGAGATCCTCGACCGGATGCGGAACGATCCCGACGAGCCGGTTCCCAGCATCACCGGCGAATATGCCATCAAGCTCACCACCGGCATCCGCGACCTGCAAGGGGAAATCGACGCCCGGATCGCCAAGGCCGCGCCGACCTACCCCGTCGAGCAACTCGCCTCGATCGATCGCAACGTGATGCGGATCGCGATCTGGGAGCTGTCCACGGACGAGGTTCCGGTGCGGGTCGCCATCAACGAAGCGGTCGAGATTGCCAAGCACTACGGCGGACCAAGTTCCGGCAAGTTCGTGAACGGCGTGCTCGGCACCATCGCGAAGCAGATCGCGCAGGAGAAGGCATCCGCTGCCGACGAAGCGGATGCCGAGAAGCTGGCGTCCGTTGCACCGACCGAGGACGAGGCCGCCATTGAGGCGGGTGCGCTGCCCGATCTCGAGGCCTCCGAGATCACGCCGGACACCCTGCCAGAGGGAGCGATTCTCGTCGCGGAGGATGCCGCCCCTAAGGCAAAGACCCCGGAAGACGATCACGCCGAGTCCGAAGCCGCCGATGAAACCTCCGCCCTCGACGCGTCCACCGAGCCGGAGGCCTGACCCTCTATCCCCCTCTGTCCCCGCGCTCTTCGACTGCGTTCCGTGGGGCACCTCGCGTAGCGACACGCAACGCGATGCCCGAACGCACGATAGCCGGAACGTTCCCATCTCACCCCTACGCTGCGGACCTCGGACCAGCGCGGGACCAGAATCGTGAGCGCGTGAGCGCCATTTCTCGATCACGCTGGCCGAATCCGGTCGTTCTCCTACCCGCCCGCACGGGCAGTCGTGTATCATCGTTCCGATTCGCATGCAGGAGCCACGACTGAGTCGTCCTCGGCGAGCGAGGCTGCTATGCTTCGATCGTGCCTGCCTGCGGGCGCGGGCGTTCCGGTTGGACTCGCCTTTCAGACATGCAGACAAGCCCCAGGCTTGCGCACTTGATTTCGCACACGTTTGAGGAGGATCTGGGTTGGCAACTGTACTTGAGCGAGTTCAGGACATCGTCTCTGAGCGACTCGGGGTCGACGCCGAGAAGGTCGTTCCCGAGGCCGAATTCATCGGCGATCTCGACGCGGACTCGCTGGACCTCGTTGAGGTCATCATGGCGTTCGAGCAGGAGTTCGACCTCGAGATCAAGGACGAGGATGCGGAGAAGATCCGTACCGTCGGCGATGCCGTGACCTACATCAACGAGCATCAGGAGTCCTAGTCCCGCGAGCGGAAGCGGACGACCTGTGACAGCACGGGGAGCGCCAGCCAGCGAGTTCATCGCTGGATTGGCGCTCCCATCCATAGCCGGTCGCATCGGCATATCACCACGCCGCCGGCACCCGGACGAACCGTGTATCCATTCTGGTCGTCGACACCGCTGACACCCACAGCCTCCGTGAACCTCCCTCGCGCCACTGGAGCTCCATCTGTCGATCGTCGCCTGCCCATTCGGGCACCAGGCCACGGGATTGACGCACATGGACGCGGCGCAACCGCACATTCGATGGCAGACACCACACCCGGTCCGATCTACGGTCCCGCGTGCGAGCCTGGATGTGCCCAGCCTTCGCCCACACTGCGCCGGTTTCCGGCCCGACATCGGCAGCGTTCCCTGGATCACCGCCCCACCGGTCCCAATCGGGTCCCATCGGGCGGCTTCGTGCTTCATTTCGCCTCCCCACCGGGTCGCGCGTGAGGCAACCGATCGACGGAAACACCGGCGTCCGGTCATCGTCCGGATGGCCCAGCACACGGCGAAGGGAAACCGACCATGAGTTCACTACCCAGGAAGATCGGCACGGGGTCGGCCAACGCATTGGCCAAGACCGCCCGCGCCATGCGCGATCCCCTCAAGCCTTACCGCGCCGTCCGCGACATCTACGGACCGGATGAAGGCCAGGATGACGTATTCGAGGAGATGACCCTCCAGGAGCACCTGGTCGAGTTGCGCGACCGCATCATGAAGGTCGTGATCGCGCTCGTCCTCGCCATGATGGTCGGCTTCTACCTGCAGGGCGGTATCCTCGAAAACATCCGCGAGAAAGCCAACGCCACCGAAGGCCTCGACGTCCGCAGCCCAACCGACCCGATCACCCTGACGTTCAAGGTCTCCTTCTACGTCGCCATCGCCATCATTGCGCCAATCATCGTCTATCAGGTAGTGGCGTTCCTCTCCCCCGGTCTCACCCGGAAGGAGAAGCGTGTCCTCTTCTCCGCGCTCCCGTTCGTGTCGATTCTCTTCATCGGAGGCGTCGTCTACGGATACGAGGTCGCGGCCCCGAGAGCCCTCCACTTCCTGTCCACCTGGAACCTCGGTGTCTACACCTGGCAGCCGGATGGTCCCGAAGTCATCAGCTTCTTCCTGACGTTGATGATCGGGCTGGGACTGGCCTTCCAGCTCCCCGTCATCATGTTCATCCTGGCCAAGATCGGCATTGTCACGACGAAGAAGCTGCGGGAGTGGCGACGCTACGCCATCCTCGTCCTCTGCGTGGTCGCGGCGATCATCACGCCGAGCACCGATCCATTCAACATGGCGATCGTTGCGGTGCCGCTGATCATCCTCTACGAATTCGGTCTGGTTGTGACGGCGATCTTCGCGAAGACCTCGCTGCGAGACAAGCTTCCGGAAATGGCCGAGATGGCCACCCCGGTCGAACGCAACTAGGCAGAACACCACCACCCTTCACCGGACACACAAAACGCGGGGATCATCCTTCCGGATGATCCCCGCGTTCGCATCCCACAATGATGACTACGACAGCCGCTTCTCCGCGCGTAGGTCATCCTCGCTCAGCGGGCGAACCGGGATCGTGTACTCGTTGCGATACGTCACCATGCCCGGACCACCGCCCTTGATCTTACGGACATCACGCCGCCGCGCCACATCGACCTCCACCGTGCCTTCGCTGCGCGATCCGCTATAGAACGCCGCCAGCGCCGCCGCCGTCTCGATCGCCGCCTCCGGCTCTTCATCGGGGCGAACCGTGCGCAGGATGACGTGCGAGCCGGGAATGCCCCGCGCATGTAGCCAGAGGTCATTCGGGCCACCGAGGTCGAACGTCACCTGATCGTTCTCCTTGCCGGAGCGCCCGATGTAGATCAGGTTGCCGTCGAGGTCGGTCAGCGGCGCCACACGACGCGTCTGCTGGGCCTTCTTCGCCTTGTGTCCTGCCTTCTCCCCCACCGAATGCCGGCCACCGGTGTGTTCCTCGAACTCCGCACGAATCGCCTCGATCGCGGGGAAGGTCTCGGCATGCTCGGCCTGCACGCGCAACTGGCGGAGATAGTCGCGCTCGGTTTCGGCCTCCTCGATCCGCTCCGGCAACTGGTCTCCCGCCTTCTGCGCCTTCCGATACCGCTCGAAGTATTCCTGCGCGTTTTCCTTCGCCGTCAGCGCCGGATCGAGCGGGATCGTCTCCCCCTCCACCACCAGTTCGGTGTCGCCCGGCTGGATCTGCCACATCCACGCGAAGATCTGCTCGCCCCAGAAGCGGAGATGCTCCAGATCCTCCGTCTTCCGGTGCTGCTCGCGAAAGGAATGCAGCCGGCTCTCGACCTTCGCGCTCGCCGCATCGAGCGCCGCCACCAGCCGCGCCCGCCGCTGGACGTGATCTCTCGGAGCATCGGCGACCGATTCCAGTTCGCCGGCCATCTCGATGGCGGCGGAGATGGATGCCACCTCGTGCGCCTCGTACTCCTCATCCAGATAGCCCATCGGCATCGCAGCATACGCGCGGACCAGCCCATCCTCGTCCTGATACACGGTCGGGTCCCACGCGCCCGTCAGGAACGGCTCGTACAGGCTGCGCACGATCCGCGAAAGATCGCGCGCCCGATCGGCGTCGATCGTATCCGCCGTCGTCTCCAGGTCGCCATCGAGCCGGAACGCCGCCTCCCGCGCGATCTGCGGACTCACACCCCGCAACCCCCGCACGAGCAGGTCCGGAATTGCCGTGCCCGCCTTCGCGTTCCGCACCAGCGTCTCGATCCCCGCCGACGTCACCTGCCGGGGATCGGGCTTGTCCGCCACCGGCGGCAGCGTGTAGGGCTTCTTCGGCAGGACCGCGCGGACACGGCTCATCTGGCTGGTCACGCGCTTGGCGCTCTCCATCACCACGCCATCGTCCGCGATCAGGATCAGGTTGCTGTGCCGCCCCATGATCTCGATGGCGAGATCGAGGTTCACGACATCGGTTGCATTCCAGACATCGTCGTCCGCCAGCCCGGCATTCTCATCGTCCTCGACCTCATCGGGCTCGGCTGAAGATGCGGATGCCTCCGTTTGCCTCGCCAGGAGTGCATCCTCGGCGGCCTTGCGCTTCTTGCGGCTCCCCGTTGCCTCCGCCGGCGGCATCCGCTTGGCCAGCTTCAGGGTGACGATCCGCTCCAGCGGTGGTTGCTCGATGCCGACGATCACCGCGCCACGCAGGTACTTCCGCAGCAGCAGGCCGAAGGGCGTCACCAGGTTCGGATCGATGGAGGGCATGCTGTCCAGCAGCAGGAGGCGCGGATTCTCGGCGGAAGCAGACGCCACCAGCCCATGCCGCTGCCCATGCGCATAGACCTCGGCGGCGACCGTGACCGCATCGACCATACCGATCCGCTGGATGCGTCCGTCCAGGACGACGCGCTCCAGTTCTTCCACCACGGCTCCGACTGTCAGCACATCGAACATGACCGCAAAACGCCCTTCATATTGCCCGTCCCATGCGGGACGGTGTACCCTCATCCAATCGCATCGCCGGGGATGCCGGGCGCCAGAGCGCCACCCTCACCCGGTGCTTCGTCCACACGAACCCAGTCGCCCCATGCGGCATCAGGAGATTCCCGGCCTTGGCTTCCGAGTCGGCGACCGCCCCAACCATCGACGCTCCCTTCACCGCGATTGCCGCCTCCGGGCCGCTTGCCGCCCTGCACCCCTCAGGAGTAGCCGTGCCCCCCGCCACGCCGCCACAGCCTTCCGCATCCGATGCCGATTTCGACGCGATGTATCAACAGGGCAACGCACTGATCGAACGGTTGCGAGCGACGGAACAGCCCCGGGTCTTCATCATCTCCGGGCCGTCGGGTGTGGGCAAGGATAGCGTGATCGACCAGCTTCGCGTCCACATGCCGAACGCCCGCTACGTCGTCACCGCCACCACGCGCCCGATGCGGCGTGGCGAACAAGATGGCGTCCACTATATGTTCATGACAAAGAGCGAGTTCGTGGACGGCATCGCGCGAGAGCAATTCATCGAGCATGCACTGGTCTACGACAACCACTATGGCGTACCACGCACACCGATCGAGGAAGGTCTCGCCTCCGGCCAGCACGTCATCATCAAGGTGGACGTAAAGGGGGCCGCCACGCTCCGTCGCTGCATCGCGGGCTCGACCTCGATCTTCCTCGCGCCAGAGTCGATGGAGGAGTTGCTGGATCGCCTGCGATCCCGGAAGACAGATGATCCGGATGTCCTCCTGAAGCGCTTCCGCACGGCCAGCGCCGAACTGAAGCGTGCCGAGGAGTTCGATTACGTCGTCTTCAACGAGGCGGGGAAGCTGGAAGAGGCGATCTACCGCATCCGCTCGATCATCCAGACCGAGCAGGCACGCATCCACCAGCCCGAGATCGTCATCACCAACGCCTGACGAACATAACCAGCCACCACGGCTGTCATCCCGAGCGGAGCGGCAGAGCAAGGCCGTAGCGCGCATGGTGGAGCGAAGTCGAGGGATCGGGTTGCAGGTGTAACGTCGTGCCTGCAACCCGATCCCTCGACTTCGCTGCGTTCCGCATACAGTGTCCCTGCACGAGCCGCTCCGCTCGGGATGACATGGGAACGTGACGCGATACCGAGAGTCACAACTGGACTTACTCCGCGACTTCCTCGTACTCCTCATCGGAGACCTTCCGCAATGTCGACATGTCGGTCATGCGGTCGGTGTAGAGGATTCCGTCCAGATGGTCGATTTCGTGTTGCAACACCACCGCCAGCCTCCCGGACGCCTTGATCCGGATCTGCCGCCCGTCCATGTCGACGGCCTTCACGGTGACTGCCTCGGCACGCGGCACCTCGCCAATCCAGCCGGGGATGCTCAGGCAGCCTTCGATCCCGGATTGCTCGCCGAACGCCTTGATGATCTCCGGGTTCGCCAGCTTGAACGCGAATTCCGGGTCGTCATCGTGGTCGTACCCCGCCGGGACATGCACCACGATCAGCCGCCGCGCCAACCCGATCTGCGGCGCGGCGAGACCAACGCCATCTGCCGCGACCATCGTCTCCCACATGTCGTCCGCCAGCGTGCGCACGCTGGCGTCGATCTTCGGCAGCTTCGTGGCCTTCTGCCGAAGCACCGGATCACCCTCATATCGAATCTTCAGAACCGCCATTGCTTCCCCATGTCCTGCCATCGTGCGCCCGGTCCGGGCCAATCCTGTTTCGCGGTGTCAGCATACCAGCCGAGGGGAGAGAGGAGAGAAGTGAGGACCGAGGAGTGAGGAGTGAGTGAGCCGGGCCTGGCCGACTCACCGCTCCGAAACCACGAAATGACGTCCGCAACGCGACCAGTCCCGACAAGCGACCGATGACCACGGCAGCCCATCTCACTTCTCTCCCCTCTCCCCTCGTCAAAGCATGCTCTGCGGATCGACATCCACCATCCAGCCCGGCCGCGACGGGAGGTCCGGCAACAAGGCATCGAGGTCGATCGCCCGCAGGATCACCTGCCACTGATAGAGCCCGCGCACCCGCGCCGCGAAGGCCGGCGTTGGCCCGATCAGGTCCGCCTCCGTCCCGGATCGGCGAATCAGCTTCGCGAGATCCCGCGCCAGCATCTCCGCCTCCATCGCCGCCTGGTACTCCTTCTCGTGGCGATACACGAAGCGCACCAGCCGCACGAACGGCGGATAGAAATGCTTCTCCCGGAAGTCGATCTCCTCGTCGAAGAACGCCTGGAAGTCGTGTTTCGCCGCCGTCTGGATCGCGTAGTGCTCCGGCGTGTAGGTTTGCACCACCACCCGACTGCCGGATTGACGCCGCCCCGCCCTGCCCGCCACCTGCGTCAGGAGCTGGAACGTCCGCTCGGCGCTCCGGAAGTCCGGCAGGTGCAGCATCGTGTCCGCCTGGATCACGCCGATGGCCGTCACCAGCGGCAGATCGAAGCCCTTCGCCACCATCTGCGTGCCGACCACGACATCGACCTCTCCCCGTTCGACGCGCTCCAGCATCGCCTCGTAGCCGCCCTGTCGCCGTACCGAATCCTGATCCCAACGCAACACGCGCGCCTGCGGGAAGAGCCGCCGCGTCTCGTCCTCCACCCGCTGGGTGCCCGCCCCGAAGTAGTCGAGCCGCCCGCCGCACTCCGGACACGATCCCGGAGGATGGTCGCGGTAGTCGCAGCGATGGCAGACCATCTGCTGCCGGTCCTGATGGAACACCAGCGGGATGTCGCAGTCCGGGCAGGAGATGCGATGCCCGCAATCACGACAGAGCACCACGGTGGACGTTCCCCGCCGGTTCAGCAGCAGGATAGCCTGCTCGCCCCGATCGAGCGTTCCGCCCACTTCCTCCTGCAACCGGCGCGAAAGCAGGCTGACATTCCCCTGCTGCAACTCGGCCCGCAGGTCGACGATCTCCACCTCCGGAAGTTCCAGCGTGAACTCGCCCCGCTCGGTCCGCCCCAGCGGCGAAACCCGATCGGCGAGCGTCTCCCGCCGATACTCGCCCGCGTCCGCCCGCCAGGCCGACTCCACGCTGGGCGTCGCGCTCCCGAGAATCGGGACGGCTCCCTGCTGCGCCGCGAGGTGAAGGGCGACAGACCGCGCGTGATACCGCGGATCGCTGTCCTGCTTGTAGGTGGACTCGTGTTCCTCATCCAGCACGATCAGGCCGAGATCGTGAACCGGCGCGAAGAGGGCCGAGCGTGGCCCGACCACCACACGCAACTCCCCCGCCTCGACCGCCTGCCATGTTTCCAGCCGGGCGCTCTCCTGCATCTGCGAGTGCATGACCGCGACCTGCCCCGGAAAGCGGTCGATGAAGCGCCGGACGACCTGCGTCGCGAGGCCAATCTCCGGCACCAGCACAATCGCGGACCGTCCGTGACGGAGGCACCAGGCAACGCCGCGAAGGTAGATCTCCGTCTTGCCACTGCCCGTGACGCCGAACAGGAGGTTCGGGGTGGGATCACGTCGCTCCAGCGCGCGTTCCAGTCGCGACCAGACCGCCGCCTGTTGCGGGGTCAGCGGCGGCGCCAGCACCGGACGCGGCTTCGGCGCGCGATCGGGCGGCAGCAGCACCTCCTCGATCAACCCCTTCGCCTCCAGCGCCCGAATGACGGAAGCCGGCACCTCGATCCGGTCCCGCAGTTCGGAGAGCGGGATCAGGTCGTCTTCTCCCTCCTTCCGGAAGCGGCGGAGATGGGCCAGTTCCTCCATCACCTCCTGCTGCCTGGGCGCGCCCCGGACCGTCCGCAGGTCGTCGTCCAGCACGCGGATGAAGCGCAGCATCCGGGCGGTGTGCTGGAGCTGATCGACACGGATCTCGATTCGGATCATTCCCAGCTCGGCCAGCTTCGGGATCACGGCGGTAAGCGCCTGATTCAGCTCCCGCCGCGCCGCCTCGACCGTGATCTCGCCCCGCTCCTGAACGAGCGTCAGGAGCTTGCGTTGCATCGACGTCAGCCGCGCGTCGAGCTCGGATTCGTCCATGCCAGTAGGCAGCAGATACTCGGTCTTGCGGTGCGAAATGCCCGGCGGCAGGAAGAGCGATGCCGCCGCGAAAACGGGACAGGCCGTCTCCTCGGCGATCCAGAGCGCCATGTCCAGCCGGTCCGGCGAGAGGATGTGCGGGGGGATGACGGGCGCGTGAAGGTCCTTCACAGCGAAGGTCGGCGTCTCGGCGACCGGACCGGTCACGATCCCGAGTTCGACCCGATTACGGATCGACGTCCAGACGAGCTGGCCGGGCACGACCTCGTCCCAGTCGTCCGGCACGGCGTACGTAAAGACACCGCGCCCACTGCCACTTCCGGCGGCGACGTTCACGGCGACCTCGATCAGCCGGGAGCGGAACGATGTCGTCTCGGGCGAAAGCTCGTTGTGTGGCGTTGGGCCAGAACCGATGTTCTCCATGCCACCAGTCTACAGGAGTGAGGACCGAGAAGTGAGCAGTGAGGGCAGGGCAATCGCATGCTCAGCGTTCGTCTCGGCGAGACGCTCTCACCGGGGGCATCGGCGCGACACATTGGTCGCGCCGTACGAACAAGACGCGCCATGCAGGCCGGTCGTTCGTACGGCGGCACCAATGTGTGCCGCCGGGGATCGCCTGCCACGCGGTCCGCAGCGCGAACGAACGTTCCAGAGCGACCGTTCACGCAGACTATCATTCGGTCCTCACTCCTCTCACCGCTCCCCTCGCGTCATCCGGTGTTCTTCAGGCCACCGGCAATGCCATTCACCGCGAGGTGAAGCGTCTCCACGATCTCGTCGTTCTCCGGGTCCACGCGCAGGCGCTTCAGCAGCTCCACCTGGATGAACGAGAGCGGATCGACGTAGGGATTCCGGCGGTCGATCGAGCGCTGCAAGACCGGCTCCCGGTCGAGCAGCCGCTCCTGCTTCGTCACCTTCAGGATCATCCGCTCGGTCAACTCGTACTCGGTCTTGAGTTGCGACCAGATGCGATGCCGGATCTCGTCGTCCGCGACCAGCCGCACATACAGCTCCGCGATGTCGAGGTCCGCCTTCGCCAGCGCGAGTTCCGCGTTGGAGAGCGTCGCCCGGAAGAAGATCCAGCCCTGCTCCATCTGCTGTAGCAGGTCGAGGCCGAACTGCTCCTCGCCGTAGACCAGCGCCGAGCCGAGGCCATACCATCCCGGCAGGATGATCCGCGCCTGCGTCCACGAGAAAACCCACGGAATCGCGCGGAGGTCCTGAATGCGGTTGGACGCCGTCCGCTTCGCCGGTCGCGACCCGAGTTGCAGGCGGGAGATCGCGTTGATCGGGGTCGCCTCGTAGAAGAAGGTCACGAAGTCCGGGTCGCCGTAGACCAGCCCGCGATAGACCTCCGCCGAGCGGTCGGCCATCGCCTGCACCGCCGCCGAGGAACGCGCCCGTTCCTCCGGGTCCCATTTCGCCGCCGCATCGGTCGAGCGGACGAGAATCGCCTCCATCGCGAGTTCGAGTTCGCGATGCGCGACCGGCGTCGTGGCGTAGCGGGCAGAGATGACCTCGCCCTGCTCCGTGATCTTGATCCGCCCCTTCACCGTGTCCGGCGGTAGCGAGAGGATTGCGATATTGGTCGGGCCACCGCCACGCCCGATCGACCCACCGCGCCCGTGGAAGAAGATGAACGGCACGCCCTGCGCATCCAGCGAAGCCGCCAGCGTCGCCTGCGCCTGCTGGAGCTCCCACGAGGACGCCAGGTACCCGACGTCCTTGTTCGAGTCGGAGTAGCCGATCATGATCTCCTGCACGCCGCCGGAATCCTCCAGCGCGCGCCGGTAGACGGGCATCCCCAGCAGGGTCGTCATCGTCTCCTGCGAGCTGCGGAGGGTCGCCCCCTCCTCGAAGAGCGGGGCGATCCGCAGGCGGGCATCCGCCCCGCCTGGACTCGCCAGCTTCGACTCCTTCATCAGGAGCAGCACTTCCAGCGAATCCGAGGGCGTCTCCGCACCGGAGATGATATAGGTCTGGATGGCATCCGGGAACTCGTAGTTCAGCAGCCAGCGCACGGTCCGGAAGGTCTGGATCACCTCCCGCGCGGCGTCCGGCAGCACATCGAGGTCGAGTGGCACCAGCGGGCGGGGGTTCTCGATCTCGCGCAGCAGGATCGCCACCCGCGCGGCCTCATCCAGCGATTCATAGTCCGCCTCGACGCCGGAGGCAGCCAGTGCCGCATGCACGGCCATGGCGTGACGCTTGGAATGCTCACGGATGTCCAGCGTGGCGAACTCGAAGCCGAAGACCTGCACCATCCGGATCACATCGGTGAGGTCGCCACCGATGATCATGTCGGCATTCTGCGCGTGCAGCGAGGCCCGCACCAGATCCAGATCCTCCAGCAGTTCAGACGCGCGCGCATAGGCGTGCTCGCCACCATCGCGGGTGGCGCGAAGGCGTTCGCGGACGAGGATCAGGAATTGACGATACGGCTCGCCGCGGTTCGCGACGGCGAGTTGCTGCGCGAGATCCGGATACATCGCGGCATAGGTCGCGATCGCCGCGTCCAGCTCCACGACGTGCGGCACCATCAACGTCGACATCGAGAGGCGTCCGGCCAACTCCGTGATCTTGCCATCCAGCAGCCCGATCGCCGCCGCCCGCATGATCCGCAACGCCTCGATGGTCACGTCCGGCGTCACGAAGGGGTTGCCATCACGGTCGCCGCCGATCCAGGAACCGAAGGTGAGGAACGGCGGGATCGTGATGCGATCGCCCGGATAGGCCTCGGCGACCGCCTCCTCCAGATCGCGGTAGATCGCCGGGATGACCGTCGCGAAGGTGGAACCGAAGTAGACGAGCACCGCCCGTACCTCATCCAGCACCGTCGGCTTCGTGATCTGCAGTTCGTTCGACGTCCACAGTCCCTCGATGGTGGAGGCCAGCCGCGCCCGCGAGCGCTGGACCTCCCACGGGAGCGCCCGCCGCTCGTCGAGGTCACGGATGGTGGCGAAGATGCGAGCCAGCTTGTCGATGATCGTGCGCCGCCGCGCCTCGGTCGGGTGAGCGGTCAGGACAAGCCGCACCTGCGCGTCGTTCAGCAGCGCCTGCAGCTCCCCGGCGGTGATCCCGCGTTCGGCAAGGACCAGCACGGCCTCCCGGATCGAACCTCGGCGCGGCTCGTCCGGCACACGATGCTCGCGCTGCCGCACGCGGCGAATACGCTCGTTGTCCTCGGAGAGGTTGATGAGCTGGAAGTAGTTCGTGAACGCACGGATCAGGATGCGCAGATCCTCGGTATCCGCCTCATGCACCAGTTGCTGCAACTCCGCGCTGGCGTCGAGTTCGCCCCGCCGGAGGTTCTTCGCCAACGTCCGCGCCGCCTCCTCCAGCTCGAAGGCATCTCGCCCGGCCATTGCCTGGATCGCCTCGCCGAGGATACCGACAAGGAAGTAGATGTCATCGGAGAGCGTCCGCCCGGCGGCGCTGCCCGCCGGCTGCCCATGTGTCACGTCCGTCATCGTCCTCGCCTGCACTCCCGGCGATCCCGGCATCGCCTTCGACACCCGGTTCGCGCACAATTCCCAAGCGAATCCCGAGACTCGCCACCATTCATGGAACGTACAGTGCCACAAATGTGTCCGACTTGGCACCATCGCCCGCCTGCCCGCCCAGCGACCCACGCGCGAGTGCCACCAATTCTTGGGCATCACGCCCAAATCCGACCGCCGACACCCATCGCAGGTTCAGAATATGTCAGGCTATGCCGTGAAAGGATCTCATCATGCCGGAACCGACTGACCAAGTCTCTCTCCGCCGCGCCACTCCGGATGACGCACCGATGCTGCTCGCGATCCGCGCGCTCCCCATCACGCGCCGTCACCAGCCAACGGTCCAGCACGACCTCCCAACCATGGAAGGCATCCTTGCCGACGCCGCCGACCGTCCCCTGGCCCCGACCACGAACGGCAAGTTCATCTGGATCATCGACCACGATGACAGTCCCGCCGGATGGATCTCGCTGGACATCACCTCCCGCGAGCACGCGATCGGGTCCGTCGGTTACACGCTGCGACCGGCCTTTCACGGCTTGCGCATCGCGTCCCGCGCCCTCCGCCTCCTGATCGCAATCGCATTCGATCCACGTGGGCTCGCACTGGAACGGCTGGAAGCAGTCGCTTCGATCCACAATGTCGCCTCCCATCGCGTGCTGGAGGCAGCCGGATTCCAGAGGGAGGGCGTCGCACGCGGTCTCCTCCGCGTCCAGGGGGTACGCGTCGATCATTACCGGTATGGGCTCCTGCGCACCGACATCCACCTTCCCGAACTCGGGCATTCATGATAGGAATGCGTCATCGTGTCCGACCTCAACGATCAGAAAAGGAGACCTCACCCCGTGTCCGCTCCCACCGCTGAAACCGCACCCGCCATCCTTGGCTACGACGAGATCGCCGACCGTCTCATCCCCGGCGATCCCCAGGTCTCGCCGGATGGCCGCCACGTCGCTTTCACCGTCGCCAAGGCCAACCACACCGGCGATGGCATCGAGCGCGCGATCTGGCTCTCCCGCGACCGTGGCCCCGCCACCCGGTTCACCGGCGGCAAGGCGACCAATGCCTGCCCGCGCTGGTCGCCGGACAGCAGCCAGCTCCTCTTCATCGCCAACCGCGATGACAAGGAGAAGCAGGGCCTCTACCTCCTGCCGCTCAGTGGCGGGGAGGCTCAGCGCCTCGGGGAACTGGAAGGCGATCTCGATGAAGCCACCTGGTCGCCGGATGGATCGAAGATCGCCGTGCTGCGCACCGATCCCGATACCGATGCGGAGAAGAAGCGCAAGGACGACAAGGACGATCCCGTCGTCCACGAGGAGGATGTGAAGCGTGTCCGCCTCTGGATCGTCGATGCCGCCACCGGTGCCGCCCGCCAGCTCACCTTCGGCGATGTCTCCGTCTGGGAATACGCCTGGACTCCGGACGGCCAGCACCTCGTCGTCATCACCACGGGCATCCACGTCGTGAACGAGATGTTCCGCAAGCAATCTCTCTGGATCATCCCGGTGGCAGGTGGCATCCGCACCCACCTCGGCGATTTCCAGGACGGCGTCCGCTCTCCGGTCATTCGCGCGCGGAACGGCGAGCAGGTCGTGGCGGTACTCGCTGGTGAGCGTGTGGACGACCCCGCCACGGGCGTCTGGACGATCCCGCTTACCGGTGGCCTGAAGACGAACGTCACCAAGGGCTTCCACGGCACCTACTACACGCTGATCGCCGACCCGACTGACGCCGCAATGGCCTTCGCCGCCGTCGTGGAGGGCACCCGCCAGCGCCTCTACCGCGTCTCCGTCGAGACCGGTGCCATGACCGCCATCACCCCCGCGAACGTCGTCGAGCATGGTTCGCTGGCGAGCGGGCCGACCGTCTCGCAGGACGGCAAGACGCTCGCATTCGGCTGGACGGCGATGGACGCGCCAATCGAGATCGCCATCGCGGACCTCGGAGCAGATGCGACGTTCGTCACCGAGTTCGGCAAGGCCTTCGCGGGCCGTCTCCAGCCGGCGGAACGCGTGACGTGGGAAAGCACCGACGGGGTCGAGATCGAGGGACTGCTGGTACGCCCGAAGGATGTCCCGGAGGGGACTTCGGTGCCGCTGATCGTCGAGATCCACGGCGGCCCCCAGTGGCAGTGGGAGGACAGCATCATGCTCAGTTGGCACGACTGGGCGCAGATGCTCGCCTCGCGCGGATACGCCGTCCTGCTGCCGAATCCGCGTGGCGGCACCGGGCGCGGCTCGGACTTCGAGAAGCTCCTGTTCGGCGATGTCGGCGGCGGTGAGGCGCAGGACGTGATCTCCGGCGTAAAGGCGATGGTGGAGCGCGGCATCGCCGACCCGAACCGCCTCGGGATCGGCGGCTGGAGCTGGGGCGGCTACCTGACGGCCTGGTGCATCACGCAGACGGATATCTTCAAGGCAGCCGTGATGGGCGCCGGCGTGGCGAACCTCATCTCCGACCATGGCGCGGGCGACATCGCCGAAGCGAACATGACGATGTACCCTGGCCACCCGTGGACGCACTGGGACCTCTACGCGAAGGGCTCGCCGATCCGCTACGCCACGAATGTCGTCACCCCGACCCTGATCGTCCACGGCGAGAACGACATCCGCGTCCACCCGACGCAGGGGCAGGAATATTACCGGGCGCTCAAGGAAGTCGGCGTGCCGGTGCAGTTCGTGCGCTATCCGCGCGAGGGACACAGCTTCCGCGAACGCGCCCATCAGATGGACCTGATGAAGCGAATCGTGGCCTGGTACGAGAAGTACATCCCGACGAAGGAGTGAGGACCGAGGAGTGAGAAGTGAGGGAGCTTCGGCCCCACGACTGAGCGGCCAGTGCCCGTAGCGGCGAACCTTGTGTTCGCCATCGAGCGAAGCTCGATCTGGTCGCTGCATTCGGAGCGCTTCCCAGGGTCCGTCTCGCTTCAGCTGGATTCCGGATCGTCGCGATGGCGTTCGCGGTGAAACAAAGGCGGGTGGCTGGGATCGGCTGCCCATGCACGACGTTCTGCATGCAATCTGTTCCTTCGATTCCGCTCCGCTCGGGATAACAAACGGCGTGCCCTTGCGTGGCGCAACGGGGCGGGATCGTCCGACCGCGATGGCACGTCGGTTCGGCCCATCAAGCAGGAATCCTGCCCAACCGTCTAATATTTCCCTTCGGGAAGCACCGATACAATCGGAGCGCATCGCACGATGCGCTCCGATTGTCATTCGTGAAAGGGACACGGCACCGATGGTACGGCTCAACGCAGGATTGGTGATTCCCCGAGGCCCGCAAGGATCAGCGGGGCAACTCGCGGCCATCCAGCTCGCCGCTTCGCGCGGTGTGGAGCAGGTCTGGTCCACCGTCGGCGGTCCAGCTCCGGACCCCGTCACCACCCTCGCCGCCGCAGCGGCCACCACCGAACGCATCCGACTGGGAACATCGGTCGTGCCGATCTATCCCATCCACCCCATCACGCTCGCCGCGCAGGCCCTCGCGCTGGAAGGGCTCGCACCTGGACGCATTCGGCTCGGGATCGGCACCAGCCACAAGCCCTCGGTGGAGGGCATGTATGGCCTCCAGATGAACCGCCCGCTCGCCTACCTTCGCGAATACCTCACCGTCCTGCGCGCGCTGCTCTGGCAGGGCGACGTCAACCATACCGGCGAGTTCTTCACCGTGAAGGCCAGCCTCGCACCCGGGGCGACGCTCCCCCGCACGCCCATCCTGATCTCGGCGCTACGGGAGAACGCCTTCCGCCTCGCCGGGGAGCTGAGCGATGGCGCGATCACCTGGGTGACGCCAGTCGAATACATCCTGAATACCGCTATCCCCGCCCTGGAGCGCGGCGCCGAACGCGCCCGTCGCAAGGAGCGTCCTCCCGTGGTGGCGCACATCCCGGTGGCCATTTCCCGCGATCGCGATGCCGCCCGGAATGCGTTCCGCGCCCAGTTCCCGATCTACAGCAAGCTGCCGTTCTATCAGGCGATGTTCAAGGATGCGGGATATCCGGTCACGGCAAAGCAGGAAATGACGGACGAGCTGGTGGACGCACTCTGTGTCTCCGGCAATCCCGCAACCGTGACGTACCGGCTCCAGCAGTTGCGGGAGGCCGGGCTGGACGAGCTGATCGTCTCCCACGTGGTCGTGCAGGACGAGGCGGAGGAACTGGCCCAGCTCTCCGAGATCCTCGCCGACCTGCCGTAGGATTCACCCTCCGTACGAGACGCTGTGCGAAGACCGATCGTACGGAGGGCAGCCCCTCGTGGGCTGCCGTTCTGCGGTCGTCTGCCACGGAATGCGAGAGCCCGCCCTATGGGCGATCCCGCCTTCCTTGGCGTTTGCCGTCATCGGCCTCGCGTCACGCCAAGCCGGACGCACCATGCACAAAGCCGAACGAGGGAGGCCCATGCTGGCCTCCCTCGCGCTCAACCAATACCCGGAAACGCGGTCACGGCACCTGCAACAGGGTCGCGATCGTCTGCGCGTAGATGCGCCCTTCCTTCACGAGGTCATCGATCAGGATCGACTCGTTCGCGCCATGCGCGCCCTCGCCGCTCGGCCCCATGCCGACCGTGTCGATGCCATGCTGACGGTAGAAGCGACCGTCCGTCATCCCCGCCCACGCGACGAAAAACTCCGGCTCCTGCCCCGTCACCACGCGGACGCTCTGCTGGAACGCCTGCACCAGCGGCGAATCCTCCGGCGTGATGTTCGGGTCGATGTAACTGCCATCCGGATCGACGATCAGCTCGTAGCGGTAATCCGGATCGCCCTCGCCCGCCGCATCCAGCTTGGTGACGATGTCCGCCAGCGCGGATTCCTTGTCCTCGCCGGGGATCAACCGCCGGTCGATGGAGATGATCGCCTCGCCCGGCACCACATTGTGCGCGACCCCGCCGGAGATCATGTTCACGCTCAACACCGGGTGCCCGACCGCCGGGTGGAACTGCTCCAGATGATGCTCCAGCGCCAGGATGCCCTTCGCCGCCTTCTGCAAGGCGTTCACGCCGGTCGCTCGCGCCGCTGCCGTGTGCGAGGCGCGTCCGATGAAGCGCACGTCCACCGCGAGACCGCCGCGCTCCGCATTGCGGACCTTGAACTGGCTCGCCTCGCCGATGAAGACATAGTCCGGGCGCGGCAGGTTCCCTGCCTCGATCTCGTCGAGGACGTGCAGCGTGCCGTATTTCGCGCTGGTCTCCTCATCGGAGACGATATGCGCCTGCAGGGCGCCCGTCATCGGCGCGTCCTTGAAGACCTCCAGCAACGCCATCATCACGCCGACGGAACTCTTCATGTCCGAGGCCCCACGACCGGAGAGGCGCGTGCCGTCCTCGCTCACCACGCCCTCGAACGGGTCCGTCTTCCAGACATCGGGATCGGAGACCGGCACCGTATCGAGGTGCCCGTTCATCGCGATCACCGGCCCCGATGCCGGATCGCCGACCGTGGCGATCACGTTCGGGCGATTCGGATCGTTCGCCACCACGACGTAGGAGATGCCGCGCTCGTCCAGCCACTGCTGCACGAACTGCATCACCGCCAGCTCGTCCCCGCTCACGCTGGGGATGGAGACCAGCTGCTGTGCCACCGCGAGCACCTTCTCCCGCGAGACCTTGTCCACCCACGGAGACATCGCCTGTCCTGCTGCTGCCACGTCACTCACGCGCCGATCCTCCCGCACGATCAACCCAACCGTCCACACCGGTCCCCGATGGACACGACGAATCCGTTCCCTTGTACCATCCCCACGCAAGTCCCGTCCCGGACACGACGATGCCGACCCCGGATGACCGGGATCGGCATGGACTGGGTGACCGTGAGGTGGAACGAACGCTAGATCCGCTCGAAGCGGGAGACATTCGCAACGAAAACGACTGCCCCGCCTACCTCGACCTCGAAGTTCTCCGGCATGTAGAGCAGCCCCGGTTCCAGCGCGGGCGAATACGGCACCGCGATCTGCGTCCGCCGGCGGCAGGTGCGCTGAAGGATCGCGAGCACGCCCTCCACCCCGGCATCCTCGACGCCGATCATGAGACTGGTGTTGCCCGTGCGCAGGAACGATCCGGTCGTGCTGATCTTCGTGAACCGGTACCCCGACTCGATCAGGGATTCGGTCAGCGCATCGGTGTCCTCATCCTGAACGACCGCAAGAATGAGCTTCATCGGGCGCCTCCTCTATGAACGGCAACGGTGCGGCTCGACATCGTTCCGCCTCGCACAGTCCAGCGTGGGAACGGTGAATGAATGCGACGGGAAAGCAGGGGATAGGCGATCGTCACGATCCCATCCCCGATCCGCAGTTCCCGACAGCGAAACGTACCTGCGGAGTCTATCAGAATCCCCGGATCACCGTCCGGAGCGAACCTCGGCCAAAGTCTCCGCGATGATCGCCTTCATTTCCGGAATCAGCTGCGGCCCCGCTGCGAGCGCCTGATTCCGCTCCAGCGCCCAGTCGTCGTCCTCCAGCGCGGTGACGATGCCACCTGCCTCCCGCACGATGACGACCGCGCCGCACATGTCCCACGGCATCACCGGATGCTCGAAGTAGCCATCCAGTCGTCCACAGGCCACCCAGCAGAGATCGAGCGCCGCCGCGCCGTCCCGCCGGAGTCCCTGTCCAGCCGTGTTGAATGCGTTCCAGAGGGCAGTCGACTCCGCGCGCTGCGTCAGATCGTAGGAGAAGCCGGTCGCCATCAGCGCCTGCCTCACCGAGTCGATCCCGGAGACGTGGATCGGCCGGTCATTGAGCGTCGCGCCCCTCCCCTTCGCGCCGACGAAGAGTTCATCCCTGCTCGGGTCATAGACGACCCCGAGGATCGGGTCGCCAGCGTACTCGAGCCCCAGCGACACGGCGAACTGCGGGTAGTGATGGGCGAAGTTGGTCGTCCCATCCAGCGGGTCGATCACCCAGCCGAACGGCGCCTCCGGATCACCCGCCCCGCGCGACCCCTCCTCACCCAACAAACGATGCTCCGGAAAGCGCTCGCGGATACGGCTGGCGATCAGCGTCTCGGAGGCCTTGTCCGCATCCGTCACCAGATCGACCGTTCCCTTGTGGACGATGTCGAATCCCCGCTCCTGGTACGACCGGAGAATCGCTCCAGCCTCCCGCGCGAGATCGATCGCGAAGGGCATGGCCTCGTCAATCAGAGCGGCAATTGCTGCGGACACGGTGGACGATGTGCTCGTGGACATGCGAGGGGGATTCTCCAGGTGAACCGGTCAGTCGGTCGTCGTCGGGAAGCGGGGATAGGCATCGGTGGCGAGATCTCCCGTCCGCCCGTCACGGAGCAGGCGATAGCCAAGGCCGGCGACCATGGCCGCATTGTCGGTGCAGTAGGCGAATTCCGGCCACCGCACGACAGGAACTGGCACATCCGTGCGGGCGAAGGCTCGTGCCACCTCCTGCACCAGGCGATCACGCAGGTGCCGGTTCGCCGCGACACCTCCCGCAATCAGCACCGAGCGCGCCCGATGGGCCAAGGCTGCCCGCGCCGTCTTCTCCGCGAGGATGTCGACAATGGCTTGCTCGAACGAGGCAGCGAGATCGGCCAGCGGCAGGGTGTCGGCGAAACGTGGAGGCCGATGCTTCGGGAAGAGCGCGGTGGGATCGGGCGCGACATCCTCCACCGGCAGCCGATAGGGCTCCACGATCCGGAGCAGCGCCGTCTTCAGCCCGGAGAAGCTGAAGTCCAGCGAATCCCCGAGCCGGGCGCGTGGCAGGTCGAACGCCGTCGCATCTCCACCCGCTGCCGCCCGCTGGATGGCGGGTCCACCCGGATACCCAAGACCAAGCAAGCGCGCGCCCTTGTCGAAGGCCTCCCCCGCCGCATCGTCCAGCGTCCGCCCGAGGATGCGATAGGTTCCGTCCTCCTCGACGAGGCGGATCTCCGTATGACCGCCCGAAACGAGCATGCAGACGGCAGGGAGTTCCGGTTCGCCCGGATCATCGCCCGCTCCCGGACGCAACCAGTTGGCGTAGACGTGTGCCTCCAGGTGATTGACCGGGACGAGCGGCTTCCCGAGCGCGTAACCAAGCGCCTTCGCCGCGTTCACGCCGACGATCAGCGACCCGGCCAGACCCGGCCCGTGCGTGAAGGCAATGGCGTCGAGGTCGTCGCGCGTCAAGCCGGATTCGGCGATCGCGGCCTCCACGACCGGGACGATGGCCTGTACCTGGCCCCGAGCCGCCAGCTCCGGCACGACGCCACCGTGGGCGCGATGCAATTCGATCTGCGAGGAGATCACGTTCGACCGCACGACCCGGCCATCGACCACGACGCTCGCCGCTGTTTCATCGCAGGATGTTTCGATCCCGAGGATGTTCATGCTCCACCGCCGGAAGCGTCGCGGGAAGCTTCTCGCGGGGTCGGCACCACCGGGGTGTGGGGTGCCTGCGCCGACTCGCCGCCGCCACTCAGCCGCGAAATCAGGTCACGCCGAAGCCGCGCGAGCCGATCGCGGTAGACCGGCTCCTTCAGCGACTCGGACCACATGATGTAGGCATCCTCATTGTTGTCGCTGTAGTAGCGGGGACGTCGCCCTTGCACGGTGAAGCCATACTTCTGATAGAGGTTCTGCGCGGTGGAGTTGGAGACTCGCACCTCCAGCGTCAGCCATGCGACGTTCCGGCGGATCGCCTCGTCGATCAGGGCGACGAAAAGCAACTCCCCCAAGCCATGACCGCGAAAGTCCGGAGAGACGCCGATGGTCGTGATGTGCGCCTCATCGAACAACTGCCACATCCCCGCGAACCCGATGATCGGCGGAGGGATCTCCGGCCCGCGTAGCCTGGCCAGCGGCCAGAACGCAGGCTTGCGCGACCGGCGCGGATGGCTGCGCAACGGCAGGGGCAGTTCAGCGTCCGCTGTCGGGTCCAGCGGTTCCTGCTCCGCCTGCGGATCGTCGCGCAGGACAATGTAGTGATTCTGCTGCGTATTGCGCAGTTCCCGCCGATATGCGGAAAGCGGCCAGGGATTCGAGAAGCAGGCGCGTTCGACATCGCCAACCTCCTCCACATCCTCCTGGGTCATGGGTTCGATGACGTACATGGTTCCTTCTTGCGTGCCGGAGAAACTGCGCCGCGCGTCACCGCCCGTCGCGTGACTTGTCTGCGCGTATTGTGCCGCATGCTGTAAAGCACGGCGCTCGCCATCCGTCGAGGCGCACGAGAGATGCGCCACGCCGGGGCCTAACGCCGCAGATCATCCCGAGCAAGGAAGGATCTCCGCGCAACGTGGAGCGCACGTCCGGAGGGACACTGGCCGGACATGCGAAGCGCCGTGGGCAGCGATCCGCCCCAGCTGGACGCCGCTTGGGGAAATGCCATGCGGTGTTGGACGTTCCCTGACCCGGTGAGGGGGATACGGGACATTCGGCGGCACCGTGTCTGCGCACACGGCAGCCATCTCGGGTGGAAGGAATCACCCCACCACGGGGGAGCGGATACTCGAAGGAGCTGAAAATGGGCAAGACAGGTATGCAGGCGCTGGTGGCAGTCGTTGGCGGACTCGGTGCCTTCGCCGCGCTCTTCTTCATGGTGCTCGGCCCGCTCATTTCCACCCCATCGCCTACCGGATTCGTGCTGGCGGCGGCCCTCTGCTATCCCCTGCTCATGGGCGCATCGGCGGTTCTCGGCGTCTTCCGATTCCGGCTCGGCCTGCTCGCGGCGGTCGTCGCGGGCCTATGCGTCGCGATCGTGATCGCACGGTACTCGGGCGACGAATCGTTCAGCGACCTGACCGGTTTCTCGCTCATCATCGCCGCCCCCGCCATCCTGCAGGCGATCGTCTGCGGCATCGGCATGTTCGTCACGAACCGGCGAGGTCCGCACGCTTAGGACGAGTGCCCGAATGAGCGGTCGGGGGCGAGAATGCGCTACACTATGAGGCAGCGCCGGAGTGGCGGAACGGCAGACGCAGCGCACTCAAAATGCGCCGGGGCAACCCGTGGGAGTTCGAATCTCCCCTTCGGCACCAATAAAGAGGAGGACGGCCCCGGATGTTTCGGGGCCGTCCTCCTCTTTCGTTCGGGTTCGGTGTCGCGCCGGCAATACTGGCGCGGCCCGGCTCACCCCTTGTCCCCCTCCTTCGGCCCGATAACGGCCCCCGCCGTCACTTCAATCGTCTGATGCCAGCGCCGCACCACCACGCGAACGCCACAGTTCGGACACTCGAATCCACCCGATACCGCGTCCACATGATTCCAACGCAGAATCTCCACCTCCACCTCTGTCCCCGCAACCACGGTGTGGCCACAGATGGGACATTCGACCGTCACGGGCTTCCAGACGCGACGGTGCTTGGGCACACGGGGCATGAATCTCACCACCTTGGTCACTGATATTGATTGCTCGCCTAGGCCTGTCTGGGCCGCACAACGCGCCGCACACGGCTAGCAAGCCGGTTCGTTCCGCGTTCGAGGGCATCCCCCGACGCATCACGTACCTGCACAGGAGCCCTATCACTCCAAGGTCCCGTTCCACAATTAGGCATGAACAAGTATTCGCGTGAGGCATTCCGTAAACAATGGGGCAATCGTCATGCCCCGTGATTTCATCCCTCCATGCGTCGAACTGGGCCATAGGGCGAACGACTCCCACACTCGGCAGCGGCTGGCGACATGCTCCAATCCTGCCGGGGGCGGAATCCCTTGACGGGTCCTCACACCGCAGTCAGGTCCTTGTCCTCCATCTCCCATGCATGATCGAGCGAATGGTAGGCGGTGTGGCGGATCAGGTATCGCAAGGGCCACCGTCGGGCCATCCTGCCTTCCCCATGACCGGCACGGATTGCCTCCACATACGCCGCGCGATGGGCCGCCAGCCCTTCCGGTGTCAGCATCACACCCGGAGGCGTCTGCACCCCGAGTTTCGTCGCCCAATCTCGCTCCGTGGCGAAGACATGCCCGACAATCTCATCACGACTCCGGCCTCCTCCACGCGGCCCCTTCTTCATTTCTGCAGTCACGCGGTCACGAACCTCGTCCAGCACGGTCCACGTCGCCTGCATCAGGGCAAGCTCCCGCTCCAGCGATTCCGTCGAGAGTGGCTCCAGATCGTGGTGGGAGCGGTAGTTGAAGGAGATGCCCCAGAAATCGGTGGAGCCGACACCCGGATACCGATCGACAATCAGGGCATCCGCATCCGACGCGAACGCATCTCCCAACCCGACGAGTGCCGCGACCCGTGCATAGCGGGAACGGTAGGCAAGGAACCGTTCGATCGCGGCCTCCTCCGTCTTGTCGCCCCGTTCCCAGCCGGGCCAGTCCCGCGCCCACGCGACGAAACGCTTCCCCTTCGGTCCTGCCTCGAGCATCACGGCCAACTGCTGTGTCATGGTCCACCTCGCGCTGAATGCGCCACCCGACCCGTCCGGGCATCACGCATATACGGACGTCCGCAAACCCCGCATCATTCTTGCCCCCGCACGTATCCTTGGTGAGATCAGGTGAGTCGAGCCCGAGGGGTCGCCAGCGACCACAGCCATGCCAGGGAGCATTCCATGTCCATCCAATCCACCCCGCGCGACTGGTGGAAGTCCGCCGTCGTCTATCAGGTCTATCCCCGCAGCTTCGCCGACGCCGACGCAGACGGCATGGGCGATCTCCGGGGCATTCTCGGCAAGCTCGACTACCTCCAGCGCCTCGGCGTCGATGTCGTCTGGCTCTCTCCGATCTACCGTTCCCCGCAGGACGACAACGGCTACGACATTGCCGACTACCAGGACATCGACCCGATGTTCGGGTCCCTGGAAGACCTCGATGCGCTGATTGCCGGCCTGCACGCACGCGGCATGAAGCTGGTGATGGACCTCGTGGTGAACCACTCGTCGGACGAGCATCCGTGGTTTGTCGAGTCGCGGTCCAGTATCGATAACCCGAAGCGCGACTGGTATTGGTGGCGTCCCGCGCGGGAGGGATTCGACCCCGGCGAGCCGGGCGCGGAGCCGACGAACTGGATGGGCTTCTTCTCCACGCCGGCCTGGCAACTCGACCCGCTGACGAACGAGTACTACCTGCACCTGTTCTCGGTGAAGCAGCCGGACCTCAACTGGGAGAACCCGGAGGTCCGCCAGGCCGTCTACGCGATGATGACCTGGTGGCTCGACCGGGGCGTGGATGGCTTCCGGATGGACGTCATCAACCTCATTTCGAAGGTCGCCAGCCTGCCGGACGGCGAGACATTCCCCGATAGCCTGTACGGCAACGGCATGCCCTTCGTGATGAACGGGCCGCGCATCCACGAGTTCCTGCACGAGATGCACGAGGCCGTCTTCGCCGGGCGCGAGGGGGCATTCATCACCGTCGGCGAGATGCCGGGCGCGACGCTGGAAGACGCGATCCTCTACACCGACGCTGCGCGTGAGGAAGTCGACATGGTCTTCCAGTTCGAGCACGTTGGGCTGGACAATGCCGGCGGCATCAAGTGGCACCCCATCCCGCTCGATCTGGTCGCGCTGAAGGCGAACCTCGGCAAGTGGCAGGATGGCCTCGCCGAACGCGGCTGGAACAGCCTCTACTGGAACAATCACGACCAGCCGCGCGCCGTCTCCCGCTTCGGCAATGACTCGCCCGAGTTCCGTGAGCGCTCGGCCATGATGTTGGGCGGCCTGCTTCATCTTCACCGGGGCACGCCCTACATCTATCAGGGCGAGGAGCTGGGGATGACGAACATGGCGTTCGCCTCCATCGACGAGATGAATGACATCGAGGCGAAGAACTACTTCCGCGTGGCGACGGCGGTCGAGGGCGCGGACCCAGCAGAAGTCTTCGCCCGGATGGCTCCGCGCAACCGCGACAACGCCCGCACGCCGATGCAGTGGGACGCCAGTGAGCAGGCCGGGTTCACCACGGGCACGCCGTGGCTGCGCGTCAACCCGAACCACACGACGATCAACGCCGCCGCGCAGGTCGATGACCCTGATTCAGTCTTCGCGTTCTATCGCGCCATCGTCGGCCTCCGTCACGATCACCCGATCGTCGCGCACGGCGACTTCACGATGCTGATCCCGAACGATCCGCACGTCTACGCCTTCACGCGATCACTGGATGGCGAAACGTGGCTGGTGCTGGGGAACTTCTCGCGGGAGGAACAGACGCCGGATATCGACGCGGCATGGGTAGGCGCCGAGCGCGTGATCGGGAACTATCCGGACGACGCTTCGGGCGAGGGCATCACGCTACGCCCGTGGGAGCTGATGGTCCTGCGCCGCACCGACGCCTGACGGAGGGTACCCCGACGCGCATGAACCCAGATGCGCCGACGTCATTCCAGGCAGATTGATGCGGTGGATTGCCTGCCAGCGTGCATGAAAACCAAGGCGTGGGTGTCATCCCGAGCGGAGCGATCAATACACGGGGATGGCATTCACGGTGTGGCGGAGTGGCATCGGACCGACACGGGGTCTGTCCCTACGAAAGAATGCCCTGTACGTAGGGAGTCCTGGACGACGCCGAAGGATCGCGTGTCGGTCCGGCCTCCCCACCCTTCACCCGGATTCGGCATGACATCTCTCATACGACCCGATCCCTCAACACGCTCCATCATGCGTCAGTCCACGCGAATGGACCGCTTGCTCGGGATGACACGCAATGCGCCTGTTCTGAGAGCAGTCAGCATGATGGGGTAGATGCAGGCCGCCCCATGGCCTTCCAGACATTCCGCCAGCCCGATGCTGCCATGGAGGGCGGAGAGCCGGGTTGCGAGCCAGCAGGCTCCCGTCAGCCGAAGATGAACGTCGGCAGGAAGGCGAGGATACCGCCCGTCTCCCGGATCACGTAGGAAAACTCCTCGCCGGACCACGGGCGGATCGGGCTGTCCGGTGCCGGAGAACCATACGCCGCAAATCCGAGCTGACGCCCCATCAGCTTCGCGCGGGTGAGATGGAACCCGTCGGAGACGATCAGGATCGAATGCGTGCCGGTCCCCTTCAGCACAGCCGCCACGCCCTGCATGCTCTGCCAGGTATCGCGGCCGGAGTTCTCGTAGAGGATCGCGCTCGCCGGCACCCCACGGTCGATCAGGTAGGTCGCCTCGGTCTCCGCCTCCGTATAGGCGTCGCCCGGCATCTTGCCACCCGTTACCACAATGCGCGGAGCCAACCCCTCGTTCCATAATGCCAGCGCATGATCCAGCCGCGCCTCCAACACCGGACTTGGCTGCCCGTTGTACTGCGCCGCGCCCAGGATCACGATCGCGTCGACCTTCCGCGCCTGGTCGTTGTGCGCTCCCCAATAGACGCTCGCCATCGTCAACAGGATCGTCAGCGGAATCAGCACGACAAGCGTCAGCACGATCCGCCGCACCCACGTTCCCACGCGCGAGGTCCGGGTAAACGACTGCTCGTGGATCGGCGGAGCGATTGTGCGCAACCGGCCATCGGGCTCCGGTCTCGGACCGGGCCAGGTCGGATGATCGCCTGCTGGGGGTGCGGAGGGGCGGGTCCGGCGAGCATCGTCCGGAGGCTGCTGAGGGGTGGGTGTCGATTGGGAGGAGCGATACGGATCGCGAGCACGCGGTTCAACCATGCGCGGAAGCATGACAGCCGGGCACCACGCGTGCAATGCCGTCCCCGGCGCATCCGCACGCCGTGTGGGAAAATGAGCCGACGCCGACCGCATCCGGGAGCACGACAATCATGGTTTGGAAGCGCCTCTTCCGGCAGAACGACCCCGACAAGCAAGCCGATCCCCCCGCCTCGCCCGAGCCTGAGGACCCATCGCCAGAGGCCGCGCCACCACCGATTCCCGGCGCGCACCTGCCTGGCATCACATCGCCGGCCCTGCCGCCGCACATGCAACGGGTCGTGCAGGAACGCCGGAAACCCGCGTCACCGGGAGGGGGATCGAGCGATCCCCGGCAGCGCCTCGCGCGTTTGCAGCAGCAACGCCTCGCCATCCTCTTCGATGTCGATCAGGGTGAGCTCGCGGAATCCGACGAGAACCCATGGACCCACCGCATCGCGCTTCTTACGGAGGCGATGGAGACCGTCACCACCGATCTCACCACGCTGGCCGAAACTCCGCCCGCGCCGTCGTGGCCAGTGCCCCCGACCCCCATTGAGAAGCTCGTTACCGCCACCAGCGAGGGACAGCCCTTCACCCTCGCCTTCCGCATCGGTGACGAATCGTTCGCGTGGGAAGAATCGCTCGACTGGGCCGAACGTGGGCATCAGATCTCGCTGCCGGAACTCACGCGCACGCGCGGCCGAGCCGAGGCCGTCGTCCCGGACGACACGCCCAATCCCCTGCGCAATGCCCTCACCGCCCACCTCGCGCAGAGCCTGGATGCCTTCGCGGAAGACGTGCGCGAACGCCGCCTGCATGGAGATCCCCTTCCGGACGCCCCGACGCTCGCCGACCTCGCGAAGCCGTCTCCGGAGGCTGGCGGCTGGCTGGACTGGAACGGACGCAGCCCAGTCAAGGCCGTTCGCGCCGCTGAGGAACAACGCCTCCGCCGGGAACGCGACCGTCTGCTCTCCGAACGTGGCCGCGAAGTGGAGGAACGGCATCGCCTGATCGAACGTCTTCCCATTGCCCGCCGTCGCCTGGCCGATGTCGATGCCGAGATCGCCGCGACCGAAGCCACCATCACCCGTCGGTCCACGCCAACAACCCGTTAGTCACCGCCGCATCGTACGAGGGCGCCGAGCATGGAAAGCTCCT
This sequence comes from Thermomicrobiales bacterium, assembly GCA_049840815.1. Lineage (GTDB taxonomy): Bacteria > Chloroflexota > Chloroflexia > Thermomicrobiales > UBA6265 > JASGDN01. The sequence continues at coordinate 189,842 of JASGJI010000005.1, forward strand.
TCCCATCCATCCAGTCGTTCCTGCTCCACCCCACCACGTTGGGGGTGCTGTTCGTCGCCGTCATCGCCACCCTCGCGTGGATCGGTCGTCGCCCGTTGCGGGACGCGCTGACCTCACCGGAGCGACGGTGGCGGATCGTGGCGCGGCTCTGGGCGGGCACGAGCATCGCCTTCCTGCTGTGGGGCACGTTTTTCGACAACTGGCTCCAGCTTGCCAACGAACCCTACCGCCGAATGCTGAAATGGGGATACGAGCGCGAGGTGATCGACCCCGTCCCAACGGACATCCGCGCCGTCACCATCGCGCTCCTGGTCGCCACGGCGATCCTCTCCGCGATGCTCTTCGCGCGCTACGTCGGCGGGTACGGCCTCCAGTTCGCGGGGATCATCATCGGGATCGTCGTCTGGCTGCCCTTCTTCATCCTTCGCCAGCGTCTGGACATCCTCGTTCACGAGGCGGTCGGTGATGGCGGACGGGTATCCACCGGCGACTTCGTCGGCTGGATGCTCTTCTGGACGTTGCGGACCGTCTTCTGCCTCGGGTTCCTCACGCTGGGACTGGCGATGGCCGTGCTGCTGATCGCGCCAGTCGTCACCCTGGTGCTCGATCTGTTGCACATGCGCCGCCCGCCCGATTCCCGCGAGGCGAACGATTTCTTCAGGACCCTGAGCCGGCAGGCATCGACGTACGAAGAAGGGTCCTCCCAATCCCTCCACGCCCGTTGGCGTCCGATCGAGCGTCCTTCCTGACGCAACGGTACGCCAGAGAAACCCCCTCCCCTTCCTCAACGCAAGGCAGATCATTGGTGTGCAGTCAAGTGACACGAAAGAGTTGATCAGCAACGAGCAGCCGGTGGCCTTCCGCCCGAAGAGCGATCCAGCACGCGACACCGAAGGTCGTGGTAATCCTGACTCGCATCCTCTGACACGGTCGTCGATCAGGACACGTTCGTGTCGGAATACGCTGCCCAACCAGAGATCTGGGACGTTGGCACCGGCACGACCACCGGCTGATCCAGCCCAGGCCGGCACCAACGGCGTCCCCCGCTGAGGGGAACGCCGTTGGTGTTCCGGTCTCTCACGATCCGTTCGACGTGGCGCCCTACGGCGTCATCGAGATCCCCGCGAGCTTCATGCATCCACGGAAGGCCCGCGTGAACGCGATGCCATCGCCCGCCACGAAGGAGATCGTCCGCGGTCCGACCCGCGTCACGCCTGGCATCAGCATCACCTGATCGGCGCGGGCCTGATGGTCGTATTCCAGCTCCACTGTCGCGCCCGGCGCGAGCCGGAACGGCTGCGCGACCTCAATCGCCGCGATCGCCCGTTCCGCCCCTTCGCGGATCAGGTCTCGCGCCTTCTCCGGATGCAGGTTGATCGCCGAGAACGTGGAGATCCCCTGCTTCACCGCCACCCCCACGACCTGCTCGCCAAGGATGCCCTGCGTCTGCGCGACCGCCTTCTCATCACCAGACACGAAGACCACCGGCACCCCGAAGTGCCCGGCGATGGCGCCGTTGATCCCGAACTCGCCGGTGGAGACGCCATCGAAGCGCACATCCTGCAACGTCGTCGTCCAGGTATGCGCCAACGGTCCACCCGGCGTGCCTGCCTTGGCGTGGTAGCCCGTGTAGAACACGGCATCGATACCCTGATCGATCCCCTGCATCATCCCGAAGAACTTGTCGTTGCCGTTGATGTAGCGGGCTGCGGGATGCAGTTCCTCCGGGATCAGGTTCCGCTGGCCGTCGTGGCTGTCGTTCACGATGATGTCGTCCGCGCCACCGGCCAAGGCCCCTTCGATCGCGGCATTCACCTCGCGCGTCATCCGCAGCCGGGCGCGATCGTATTCGCCCTGGTTGGAAACCTTCGCGCCAAGTTCCGGGGCCTCGCAATGCACCCACGACACGACGCCGCAGGTGCCTTCCATGTCCGCCGAGATCAGAATCCGCATGCCCGTCGCCTCCAGTCGCCACCATCGGGAAACGTCGATCGCTCCCGCCATCCGTTGGCGCGTACGGTATCCGACCCGGCCCGATCTGACGAGGCCCCTGAAAACACAAGACGCCCCCGGTCGTACGACCGGGGGCGATCCTGAAGGTGTTGGCATTGACGAAGCGGTCGGTTGGATCGATCGGTTCGCCAGCCGCCGCTACTTGGTCTGGTTGCGGCGACGCCGGCGCTCGGCCTTGCGGCGCTTGGCGCGGTTCTCTTCCTGAACGCTGATGAAGCGCAGGCCACGACGATACTCGCGGATCACACCGGACCGCTCGATCCCCTTGTTGAACCGGCGCAGAAGCTGCTCGAAGCCTTCGTTCTCTCGGATCTCAACACGCATTGTTGCTCATCACCACCTTCAGCGTGTACGTATGCTGATTGGTCAGGCTGTCACTCCATGCAGAAGCACGCAGAAACACCACGGATATGGAATCCGCGACCGGAGTATAGCACGACGAGGGGAGAGGTGAGAGAAGTGAGGAGGTGTGACGCACTCATTGGCGGGGAATCCTCCAGTCGCCTGGAGGGAACGCCTTCGTGTCGTCCCGCAGATGGACCGTTCTGACAGCATTACCAGATGGGCGGGATTGCGTGGCGCCTCTTTTCTCGCTCGCTCCTCACTTCTCTCACCTCTCCCCTCCCTTGACGCGACCCCGCCGTTGGGTATCAATTCCTGCGTGATTCGCCTCGACCATCGATCCCGAAGGATCCAGCAGCCATGACCACCGTTGCCGCCGTTGCCATCCTCCCTCGCCAGGCCGATACCCTCCGCCTTACCACCACGCCCGTCCCCGCGATCGGTCCGCGCGATGTCCTCGTCCAGACCATTCGCGTCGGCATCTGCGGCACCGACCGCGAGATCATCCGGGGAGATCTCGGCACCGCGCCGGACGGCACCGACGAGCTCGTGATCGGGCACGAGGTGCTGGGTCGCGCCATCGCGGTCGGCCCTGAGGTGCGGAAGATCGCACCCGGTCATCTCGTGACGGCCACCGTTCGACGTCCGGATGGCTGTCCGGCCTGCCTCGCCGGCGAGCCGGACATGTGCCTCTGGTTGCAGTACACGGAGCGCGGCATCGCGGGCGAACCCGGTTTCCTCTGCGAGCGCTGGGTCGAATCGGAGGACTGGCTGATTCCGGTGCCGGATGCGCTGGAACCGATCGCCGTCCTCGTGGAGCCGCTGACCGTCGTTGAGAAGGCGGTCCGCCAGGCGGAGCTGATCCAGCGCCGACTTGCCTACTGGAAGCCGGAACGCGCCATCGTGATCGGCGCCGGGCCGATCGGGCTACTTGGCACGTTGCTCCTGCGCGCCAAGGGCATCGACGTGACCACCGTCGCCCGCACGCCGAAGCCGAATCCGGCGGCGGAGCTGATCGAGGCCAGTGGCGCGACGTACCGCTCCCTGCGTGAGGAATCGCTGACAGACATCGTCACATCGCTGGGCAACATCGACATCATCCTGGAATGCTCCGGCAACGCCGAGATCGCGATGGATGCCATGCGCGTCCTCGGCAACAACGGCGTCGAGGTCCTGCTGAGCGTCACCGGCGGCGATCATGCCGTGCCATTGCCGGCGGAGCAGATGAACACCTCCCTCGTGATCGGCAACAAGGTCGTCGTTGGCAGCGTGAACTCGGGGATGGTCGACTTCGTGAACGCCGTCGGCCGGCTCGAGGATTTCGAGCGCCTCTGGCCGGGTCTCTGCGCGCGCTTCATCACCCGCCGCATGCCGTTCGGCCCGGACCTCGACCTCCACGCCATCGCCCACAAGTCGCCGAACGAGATCAAGACCGTCATCGAGTTCGCCCCGGCGACGTAACAGTGCCCCGGAAGAGATGCGCTGCGGGCGCCTACACCTCCCGCAGCCCGCGTCCGACCTCGTAGTAGCGGAAATCCAGATCGACCGCCTCGCCCCGCGCGAGATCCGCCGCGACCTTCCCCGAATACGGGCCGAGTGTCAGGCCGGACGGTCCATGCCCGGTTGCCACGATCACGTTGTCATGCCCGGGGAAACGCCCCAGGAACGGCGCGCCATCGTCGGAGAAGGGCCGCAATCCAACGCGCACCTCGTGCAACGTCCCGTTCGCCAGGCCCGGCGCCACCCGCAGCCCGATATCCAGCACCGTCTTCACGCCGCCCGGCGTCATCCGCGTATCAAACCCGCTGCCGGTCTCCCGCGTTGCGCCGACCACCACCCGGTTCGGGCGGAAGGTCAGCATGTAGAGATCCTGGAACCACGCCAGAATCGGCCACCGGCTCGTGTCCGTGTCACCGAGCGTGATGTGCAGGATCTGCCCCTTCTGCGGCGCGACCGGTAGCGCCACGCCCAACGGGGCGATCAGTTCGTTCGTCCACGCTCCCGCCGCCAGCACCACCGCATCGGCCTCGATCCGCTCGCCATCGACCGTCACGCCTCGCACAGCGCTGTCCTCAACGATCAGCGTCGCCGGCCCGTTCACGCGCCGGATGCCCTTCGCCTCAGCGCCTCCCAGCATCGCATCGCGTATCCTGGCACCATCGACCCGCGCCGCACCGGGAATATGGATCGCGCGCGGGATCTCCGGACGCACCGCCGGGAAGAGCTCCCGCACCTGCTGCGTGTCCAGCCAGTTCACCTCACCGATATTCGGGACGCCCTGGGCCTTCCGCTGGAGGATGCGGTCGTAGATTCCGTCCAGTTCGGCGGACTCCTCCTCGCTTTCGGAGAGATAGACCTCGCCGACCACCTCGTACCCGGTGTCCGTCTGCCCCGCTTCCGCCAGCCCGGCGACGAGTTCCGGGTAGTAGGCGACGGCCGGTTTCGCCAGCGCGTAGAACGCCTCCGCCTCGTGCCGGCTTGGCCCCGGCGAGACGATCCCGGCGCCCGCCGCCGTTGCCTGCCCCCGATCGAAGCGATCCACCAGCACCGTATCCACACCGGCCTGCGCCAGATGCCAGGCCGCGCTCGCCCCGACAATGCCCCCGCCGATCACCACATACCGAGCCATGCGAAATCCTCCATGAACAAACGCCCGCGATACGCTCACGCTGCGATCGTCGCATACCTCGGTCGCGGACGCACTCCTCCATCCCACCATGGGAGCTGAATCGGCGCATCGGACCACACTCTTTCGGATACGTCCGGAGGTTCGGATGTATATCGCAATCACCGTGGTCCAGTTGGCACAATAGGCATGTCGTGCCCCTTCCCCGCCACGATTTCCACCCAGCAGGGCAGACGCCGGGGCCTCAATTCCGCTCCCGTCTCGAATCTGGCGCGCGATGCTGGACATCGTGCCCATCCGCCTTCCGCTGAACCCAGATCTGTCGGTCGCACCGCGACCCGATCCTCTCCCGCAGGAGGCGTATCCCCGTATGGTTGCTTTTTTCAGGAAGCTCGCATGACCAGGCATTGGTCACTCCGGACACGGTTCGTCCTCTTCGCGACGGCGTGCCTGATCCCGCTCGTCATGGTTGTCGTCTTCTTTCTCGACCGTGGCATCCAGCGCAATACGGAGCAGATCGTCAACTCCGAAACAACCATCTCCAATCTCACCAGCCAGGTGATGTCCGGCTACCTCAATGGCGTCGTGTCGACACTCGGCAATCTCGCCACCCAGCAGGAGATCGTCGCCTTCGCCGATCCCAATACCGATACCACCCGCGTGCTGGCCCTCACCCGCAACGCCCGCACCGACCTCGCCGGCCTCCTGATCTTCGATGACAAGGGCGCCCTGGTCAGCACCAGCGGCCCGGCTCCCACCACGCTGGTCGATGCCATTCAGGGCCAGCTTTCCCAGACCATCGAGACCGGACAACCCGTCATCTCCCATCCAATCAGCGATACCGAGGACCGCACCGTCCTGGTCATCACCGTCCCGATCACCACCATGAGCGCCCAGGGCTCCGCCACCACGGCCGCCACCGGCGCTGGTACCCCCACGCCAACCATCACGCCCACCCCGCAAAGTGGCAGCAGCGAAACCGCCCAGGGCAAGAATCTCGGGGCGATCGCCGCCGTGGTGAACGTCTCCTATCTCGAATCGCTCGTCGTGCCCTATGCGCGCGGAAAAACGGAGATCGCCGTCGTCAGCAAGGAAGGCGTGATCGTTGGCACGTCGGGGATCGCCAAGAACGTCTCCTATTTCCTGGGCAACCAGGCCGACCACATCGATCAGGCACTGGAGGGCGACTCCGGCAACTTCACGACAACGGATGCCAACGGAGATGAACGCCTTGGCGTCTTCGCGCCAATCCAGTCAGACGTCACCAACTGGGCAGTGATCGTCACCAGCCCCGCCCCTGGCACCTACTCCCGCTCGCTTGTCATCCAGAGTCTCGTCGCGCTCCTGCTCGCCGGCATCGTCATCCTCACGCTGGCGGTGATCTTCGGCGAATACACCGCCCGCCAGCTCCGCATCCTCGCCGACCGCGCCAACGCCATGAAGCGGGGCGTCTTCTCCGTGAACAACGAGCCGATCGGCGGCGGTGAAGTGAGGCAACTCAGCATCGCGCTCGCCGATATGGGCGATCAGCTCGCCACCCAGGTTCATGGCCTGGAGCAGAGCCAGGTGGAGCGCTCGCACCAGGCCGAGCAGATGCGAAACCTCCTCCGCCGCACGCTCCGCCTGCAGGAGGATGAGCGCCGCCGCATCGCGGGTGACATCCACGATGCCGTCTCCCCGCTGATCACGGGCGCGCTGTACCAGGCCCGCGCGCTCCAGATGCGCAACGGATCGTCGCCCGCGGAAGAGCGGGAGGAAACGCTGGCCAGCGTGAACTCGCTGCTGGAACAGGCATCCAACGAGATTCACAGCGTCATCTTCGACCTTCGTCCACCCGACCTCGATGACATCGGCGTGGTGGCCGCGATCGAGGCGTTCATCCAGTCCTTCTCCCGCACCGGACTCTCGCTCCAGCTGGAGGTCGTGAACGACCTGCCTCCGCAGACACCGGAAGTCCGGCTGGGCATCTACCGCATCGTGCAGGAGGCACTGCACAACGTCGTCCGCCACGCCAGCGCCGACGAGGCCGTGGTGCGGCTGGAGTCGACCAATGGCATCCTCCGCGTTACCATCAAGGACAATGGCATCGGATTCGATCCGGTGACATCCCTCCGGCCAACCTCGCTCGGGCTCCTTTCGATGCGCGAACGCGCTGCCGCCATCGGGGCCACGTTCAAGATCGTCAGCAAACCGGGGGATGGCAGCGCCATCGTGATCGAACGGACCGAAACCGGCGACATGTTGTCCGAAGTCGTCATCTCCGAGCTGATCGACGTGGCGAACGCCGACGACACCGAACCGGCGGCCTCTGCCGAGAAACAGACCCAGCCCGACACGCAGGAACGAGCCAGTTCATGATCTCTGTGATGCTCGTCGACGATCACCCCGTGGTGATCGAGGGATTGCGCAAGCTCCTCGATGCCGCCGGCGACATCGCCGTCACCGCCACCGCCCACGACGCCTCCGCCGCTATCGCGCAGGCGAAGACCTTCAAGCCGGATGTCATCCTGCTCGACCTCCGCATGCCCGGCGCGACTGGCATCCAGGCCGCTCGCCGGCTGCGCGAACAGGAATTCGACGGCGCCATCCTCGTGCTCACCTCGTATGGTGACCAGGCCTACGTTCGCCAGGCGCTGGAGGCTGGCGCCGATGGCTACCTCCTGAAGAGCACGCCATCCGACGAGCTGATCGCCTCCATTCGCAACGCCACCCGCGGACGCCGCGCGCTCAGCCCGGAGCTTCTGGACGGGGTGCTGGAAGAGTTCGGCGACCTCGCGCGGGAGAAGACGACCCGCGACGCCGACCTCACGGAAGACGACCGTCAGATCCTCCGCCTCGCCAGCGAAGGCGCGACAAACCGCGAGATCGGCGTCGCCATGAACCGCAGCGAGATCGCGATCAAGAAGCGTCTGCAGGTGATCTTCGCCAAGCTGGGGGCCGTCGACCGCGCCCACGCCGTCGCAGAATCGATCCGCCGTGGCCTGATCTAGCACCGGGCCTATCGTTGACCTGACCCCCATCAACCGTGGAGACGCGCCTGGACAGGCGATTCCTCTCAACGGCGCCCCAATGCACCAGACACGCGGAAGGCCGGCAACCCAGGTTGCCGGCCTTCCGCGTGTCTGGAACTAGCCCGAAAATGCGCGTGCAATCGAATACATGCAAAGATCTTTAGAGATCTTTGGTCAGAATATTGAAGATCCATGAATATCCATGCTATCGTCGAACAACATTCTCTCTCGATGGAGACACAAACCATGACGAAGCCTCGGGTCACGATCGACGATGTCGCATCTGTCAGCAGTACGTCCCCCGCTACCGTCTCCCTGGTCTTGCGCAACAAGCCAGGGGTCCGGCCGGAGACACGTGAGCGCGTCCTGAGCGCCGCCCAGCAGCTCGGCTATGTCCGCAGCATCCGGGCAGGGCCGCCCGAGGATGGCCGGGAACTGCGCAACGTCGCGCTGATCTTCCGAACGTGGGACCGGGGACCGGATCGGCGTACCCCCGCACTCAATCCGTTCTATTCCTGGGTGCTGGCTGGGATTCAGGAAGCGGGGACTGAGTCGTCGTTCAACCTCATTCTGGGAACGATTCCCATCGGCGATGACTTCCTGCCTCGGGAGGTACCAGAGGCAACATTGCGGCAGCCGCTGGATGGAGTCCTGTTAGTGGGAGCCTATCGATCGGAAGCGATCGAGCAGGTCCTGGACATCCTCGGCAATCCTCGGCCTTCAGTCGTCCTGGTCGACAGCACGGATATCAGCCACGGGCTGGATACCGTCACCAGCGACCATGAGTTCGGGGGCTGGCAGGCCACATCGCATCTGATCGCCCAGGGACATCGGGAGATTGCCTACGTCGGACCCGGGAGCGAATGGGACGACAACTTTCGCCTTCGCAAGGCTGGCTGGCGTCGGGCAATGACCGAACACGGCCTCGCGACGGACAAGGTCTTCGAAGCAATCGAACCCGAGACCATCCAGGCGCAGATCACGGCGATCGCCTCGGAAGCGACGGCCACCTTCGGCGCGAACGACGACATGGCATTGGCGCTCCTTCGTGGCGCACAGGCCGCACACATCCAGATTCCGGAACAGCACTCGATCATCGGGTTCGATGACACCTCAATGGCGAGGGATGCCCATCCGGGGCTTACAACAATGGCGGTCGACAAGCTGGCCCTAGGGAGGATGGCAGTCCAGCTCCTCGAACACCGCATTCGCTGGCCGGAAAGCGCGCCGCTGCGCCTGGCCACTATGCCGCAACTGATCGAACGGGGTTCAGTCGCACCGCCAAACGCGGCCTCCGCGACGCAATGACAGGGGAGTGGGTCATCTGGACCCAGGAGGGGGCGCATGGCGTCGCGTGTTGACGTACAACCAAAACCTACACTCGACCGGGACCATCTCCCGGCGTATCAGAAACCGACGCGCATGCAGGCGTTGCTCCGGAGCATCTGGCGGGAACGCATCATCTATCTGCTGATCCTTCCCGGCGCACTCTGGTTCATCGTCTTCAACTACCTTCCTCTGATCGGGAATGTTGTCGCGTTCCAGGATTACTCGCCGTTCCGGGCATCGAAAGCCGGGCCAATCGCCGGCTTCTTCGTCGGGCCGTGGACCGGGCTCGACAACTTCTCCCGGCTGTTCCACGATCCAGACTTCCTGAGGGCGCTTGGCAATACGGTCAAGATCGAGGCCCTGCTCCTGATTTTCGCGTTTCCCGCGCCGCTTCTGCTCGCGTTGCTGCTCAACAGCCTGATCAGCGACAAGGTCAAGCGGTCGATGCAGACGATCGTCTACCTGCCGCACTTCCTGTCCTGGGTCATCATCATCTCGATGTGGCGGATGTTCTTCGGCGGCACCGGCATGATCAACAACCTGATGTCGCAGATCGGCGGTCCCCACCTATCCATCACGGACAACCCGGACTTCTTTAAAGTCGCCATCATCATGCAATCGATCTGGAAGGATGTCGGCTGGGGGACGATCATCTACCTCGCCGCGCTCGCCAGCATCGATATCTCGCTCTATGAAGCCGCCGCCATGGATGGGGCGAATGGCTGGCGCCGCCTGCGCGATGTCACCCTGCCTGGCATTCGGCCAGTCGTGGTGATCCTGCTCATCCTCACCCTGGGCAATGCGCTCTCAGTCGGCTTCGAGCCCTTCTTCCTGCAGCGTGATGCCTATAGCGCCGCGCAAACGGATGTGCTCGACACCTTCCAATACTTCCGCGGATTCCAGGCAGGAGACTACGGGTTCGCCACTGCCGTCGGTCTGGTCAAGAGCTTCGTCGGACTCGGCCTGATCTATGGCGCCAACCTATTCGCCAAGCGCATTGGCGAGGAAGGGATCATCTGATGGCAGTGGTCCAGCAATCCGCCTCCGCACCACGGAGTCGTTCGTTCACATCGATCTTCAAGCAGAAGAAGGCCGCGCCCTGGGTCGAGGATACGCCGATCTGGTTGACCATCCTCAAGTTCCTCGCGCTGATCTTCATCGCGCTTGCGATGCTGTTGCCTTTCATCAATGTCATCGCGACAAGTTTCTCGTCCGCCGAGGATGTGATGGCCGGAGGGTTCCATCTCTTCCCGTCGCACCCAACGCTGGAGTCCTACAAGGTCCTGCTCAGTGGCGGTACGGTGGCACGGTCCCTCTGGGTAACCGTCTGCCTGACCGTGATCGGGACGTTCTTCCAGATGATCTTCACAACCGCGCTCGCCTTCGGCCTTGCCAAGAAGGGCGTTCCTGGTTCGAAGTTCTTCCTGGCGCTGGTGCTCGGGGCCTTCCTGTTCGGTCCCGGCATGATCCCGTCGTACCTCCTGATCAAGAACCTCGGCCTGATCGACAGCTACGCCGCGCTGATCCTGCCGGGACTGATCCAGTCGTGGAACCTCATCATCCTCCGCAGCTTCTTCCAGGGGCTCCCGCAGGATCTGCTCGATGCCGCGCGGATCGACGGGGCGAACGATTTCGGCGTGCTGTGGAACGTCGCGTTGCCGCTCTCGAAAGCAGTGCTCGCGGTGGTCGCGCTCTTCTACGGCGTTGCGATCTGGAACACCTTCTTCAACGCCATCCTCTACCTCAACGATGCGAGCAAGTGGCCGATCCAGGTCGTGCTGCGCCAGTACGTGCTGGAGCAGACGAACATCACCTCCGCGGGCTCATTCCCGCCGGATCGCAAGCCGCCCCCAAGTGAGGGCATCCAGATGGCCATGGTCATCATGGCCACCGTGCCGATCCTGATCGTCTATCCGTTCCTGCAGAAGTACTTCACGAAGGGAGTGATCACCGGAGCGATCAAGGGCTAGAACCCAGGGTCCTAGTGAGGTCGGCACGTCGAGTTCGCCGATGGCACATGTCGTCGGGCAATGTAGGAGAGTCTCCATGTCTCGTCACGCTGGTCCGTCCAACCGCATGTTCGGACGCCGCTCGATCGTCAAGGCCGGAGCCGCGGGAGCAGCGGGATCGCTCCTGCTCCCACGCATCAGCTTCGCACAGGACGCGACGCCTTCGGGGTCGTCCGCAGCGTCCCCGGCAGCCAACGCGGACGGGTTCTACCCGTCCACCGGCCCCGGCATCTACGACGCCTATTCCAAGATGCCCGCTACCTTCAAGGCCACTGATGGCGCTCCAGGCAACGGTGAGAAAGTCTCCGCACTGGTGATGATCTACGGGGCGCCTGCCACCTCCAAGGACGGCAATGCCTATTGGCAGGGCCTCAACCAGCGCATGAACATCGACTGGAGTCCTATTCAGGTTCCGAACTCCAGCTACGGCGAGAAGGCCTCGGCCATCTTCGCCGGTGGCGATCTGCCCGATCTCATCTACCTGAACTTCAACCAGACGAGCACACCGCTCCAGAAGTTCGTGAAGGATGGCGCGTTCGTCGATCTCACCGACTATGTGACCGGCGACAACCTCCAGAAGTATCCGAACCTCGCCAAGTTCCCGGACTACATGTGGCAGGCCTGCGCGACAGACGGACGCATCTATGGCGTGCCCTGCCCCAGTGGCCGCTCCGGCCAGGTCCCCGCGCATCGCCTCGACTGGGTGAACAAGCTGCTCGGCCACGAGCCGACCAATGCCCAGGAGATGCACGACCTGATGGTCGGCATGGCCAAGAACGATCCGGATGGCAACGGATCGGACGACACCTGGGCCATCGCCCGCTACTCCAGCGACTGGGACATGAGCATCCTCTATCCGATGCATCGCGTCCCGAATGAGTGGCGCGTCAACGACGACGGCAGCTTCACCCGAAGCATCGAGACCGATGAGTACAAGGCAACCCTCGAGTTCATCACCCAGGCCGTGAAGGATGGCGCCTACCATCCCGACTCCGTCTCGATGCAGTTCGAGGAATCTCTCAACCTCTTCAACTCCGGCCGCACGGGGATCCACGCCGACGGCGGCGCGATCTACGGCAAGAACGGCTTCCTCGAGACCATCCGCAAGTACGCCCCGGATGCCGAGGTCACCCGCCTGATCCCGTTCGGCGCCGACGGCGGCAAGGGTGTCACCTACAACCTGCCGGGCATCTTCGGCTTCACCGCCATCGGCTCCCAGCATGAAGGCAACGACGACAAGATCGACCTGATGCTCCGCATCTTCAACTGGCTCTCCTCGCCGTTCGGCAGCGAGGAATGGCTCTACAAGACCTATGGTGAGGAAGGCACGCACTTCACCTACAACGAGAACGGCTTCCCGGTCCGTACCGAGCTGATGGACAAGGAAGAAGGCAGCCTCACCGCCTACATCGGCGGCTCGCTGCAGGTCTTCTGGAATCCGGACGATCCGACCATTCCGCCGCTGCAGCAGCAGGAGCAGATCAAGGTTCTGGAGATCGGCATCGACAACCCGGCGCAGAACCTCTACTCGCCAACCCAGATCTCCGAGAGCCCCGTGCTCAGCCAGATCATCAACGATGCCGTCACCAGCATCGTGACCGGACGCGAGGACATCTCCTCGCTGGACAAGGTGCGAGAGGACTGGAAGTCTCGCGGTGGCGACAAGATCCGCGAGGAACTTCAGGAGGCCTACAAGGCCAACCAGGGCTAGAGGCTTCCCACTCGGGGACCTCGTCTCTAGAACCTGTGATGTTGCCCAGGGGAGCCTCGCACGAGGCTCCCCTGTCGGCGTCCATGAGGCGAGAGGCGCCATCCCTATTGATTCGTCTCCGACAGCGGGCGGGTCCATCGTCACCCAGCCGCGTGGCGAGCGGCGTAGACCGCGATCACCCACGGACACACCGATACATCCCTGGGAGGACCCAACATCGCCGACGGTGCGACGCAATCGAACCTCCATCGGACCATTCTCCGGGCCGCGAGCCCCCACACCACCCTGGACACCGATGCCGCCTCTCTCGCTAGGGAGAGAGGCGGCATCGGTCGGGTTCGCGACCAGAGGATCGATATTCAGACCGGATCAGCCCAATCAGCGCCTGGCCCGCACCGTCCGCACGGAGACGAAACCGAGAGCGAGGCTCGCGGCGAGCAGTGCCAGAGGAGTGGTCATGTCGCGATCGCCTGTTGGCGATGAACGCTCCGCCCCCGATCCGGCACCGGTATCCGGCAGGCCGGTGATCGGCGGTTCCGATGTCACCGTACCCTTGGTGTAGAGATTGAGCACCACCGTCCAGTCGTTGATCTCGAAATCCTTCCGCGCCCCGCCATTGGCCGTCACCTCGTGGTTCCCGCCACGAAGCTGCGCCAACACCTGGTCGGCATTCACGTACTCCGGCACCTGACCATCGATCAGCAGGCCATAGTCGCGCTTGCTGGTGTCGCCGGGGACGCAGACCGAGAATCCGTCCGGCACCGGGTCGGACACCCCGACGATCACGCTGGTTCCGACCGGAGCGACCGCACAATCGTAGATATTGACCTCCACCCATCCACCTGGATATTGGGCTCGCTGATACGTCGCATAGAGGTGCATGCTGCTGCTTGCCAGATTGAACGGCAGGGAGGTGTCGGTATCGGCCAGGTTCAGCTGGCGCTCGCCATACAGCATCCAGTACCAGGTCGCGGTGGTATCCGTCACCATGTCGGGGTCCACACCATCAATGTCCAGGAATGTCCCGTCCGGAAGGCCGTCCACGCAGTTGTAGGCGCCATCCGGCGTGAAGGGTGTGGTTGTGAACGTGACGACATCACTGGTGCGGACCACGTCGCAGGTCCTCATCGACACGGTGACTTCGCCGGTTTGCACGGCTTGCGCCCTCATCTGCGCAATCGGTGGCGTTTCCTCGCTGGATGCCGCCGCCCGCGCCGAGGTTGCGAGCAAAACGAAGGGCGTCATGAACGCGAGCACGAGCGCGGAGAACAAACTTGCAAGCATCGACCAGCGTCGGCAAGACATCGTGTGGGTATCCTCTCCGGAACATCAGATCAGCGACGTGGGCCCCACTGCCGAGGGTACGGGCGATGGAACCGGACGTCAATCAACGCGGCGGCCTGCCCGCTCAATCAGGACTGCCATGCCCGGAAACCCGCTCCTCTCGCAGCGGCCGGAAGACGACCACCTCGATTTCCGGATCGTGCGCCAGCGTTGGTGTCCCGCAGACGATCACCTCAGCCCGTTCCCACGGCCGGTCATCGGCGAGGAACGGAATCTCTTCTGCCATCCACTCGTCCCAGAATGCACACGCCTCAGGCGTATCCCCGTCCCGGATGATGCCCCGACGCTCGGCTTCACGAATGTCCGATTGCACCCAGACCGCATGATCGATCCACGGCACGAGGTTCTTCCGGCTTGCGCCGACGCCCTCGACGACCAGGAGCGGGCATCCGGCGGGCACGACGATCGCGCCATCGCGCCCACGCGCCTCCCACGCTGGTGGCCAGAACCGCACCGCTCCGCCCGTCCACGCAGGACGCAGCACCCCCTCCACCAGCAGGGCGCTCCAGCCGAAGAACGACTCGTGCCAGGCAACATCGTCGGTGTGGACCACCGCTGCGCCGGGCACCGCGTTGGCCAGCCGCTCCGCGAGCGTCGACTTCCCTCCCGCGCTCCGGCCATTGATGGCGATGACACACGGCCGACCTGATACGTTCGGGCGGCCCGCACGCAGCGCCACAACGAACTCCGAGATGGGTTCGACTGTCCACCGTTCCACCGCTGGTTCGCCAGGTGCCACCTTCACCGAATCCTCCCGTTCACCGACCCACCCATGACATCACGTCAAGGATCATTGCACAACTGCATCGACCACTCAGGCACGACCGGCGGAAAAAGACACACTCCGCGCCGCTGACCCCCCGGAGTACACTTCCCGCGGGTCGGCAGGCCGCCGATCCTGGCCCCTGCCTCCGCCACGAACGCCGGCCATCCGCCTGCGTTCCACCCAACCGGGATGACGCCGCGTGGACTGGATCGACATCGCCCTCCGCTGGTATCTCGTTTCGCTCGTGATCGCCGTGGCGCTCGCCCCAGCCGTCCTCTGGCTGGGCCGGGGACTGGCCGATCGCGGTGCGAGCATCATCCGGCCCCTCTCGCTGCTGATCGCGATCTGGCCCGCGTGGTACCTCTCCGGCATCGGGGGCGGCCTCATCCCCTTCTCGAACGTCTCGCTCATCGCCACCATCGTGCTCGTCGGCGGCGCATCGTGGGCGCTCGGCTGGCGTGCCGGGCTGATCGACCGCACCGCGATCCGGCACGTCCTGATCGCCGAAGCCGGATTCGTCGGCCTCTTCCTGCTCTTCATCCTCTTCCGTGGCTACGCACCCCAGATCAACGAGCAGGAGAAGCCCGGCGACCTGATGATGCTCGCATCCTCCATGCGCGCCACCCACATGCCGCCGGAGGATGCCTGGTTCGCGGGCAACGGCATCAACTATTACTATCTCGGCTACGTCGTCCTCGCCGCCATCGCCAAGCTCTCCGGCGTCGTGCCGTGGGTGGCCTTCAACCTCGGCCTGGCCACCATCTTCGCCATGACCGGCGTTGCCGCCATCGGCCTCGTCGCCAACATCGTCGCCCGCTTCTGGGGAGAGCGCGTCGGGCGCGTTGCCGGAGTGATCGGCCTCTTCTTCGTCGTCCTCATCGGCAATCCATGGAGCGTCTTCACCGGCATCTCGCAGTGGTCGGTGCAGTGGAAGGCGTTCTACTTCTCCGGTATCGGCTGGACCGCATCCCGCTTCATTCACGATGTCCAGACGACACCGCCGGACACCATCATCTCGGAGTTCCCGGCCTTCAGCTTCGTGCTCGGCGACCTCCACCCCCACCTGCTGGCCCTCCCCTACACCCTCGTCGCGCTCACCCTCGCCTGGGCCCTCGCCCTCCCCGCCATCCGCGACACCGCGCAGCCAACCGCACACGATGACGCACCGCGCCTTCGCCGCAGTCCGGAGACGATCATCCGCATCGTCGCGACGGGCGGCATCGTCGGCGTGCTCTACGCGATGAACTCGTGGGACATGCCGACCTACCTGCTGGTCGCGGCCATCGCCCTCATCGCCGGGATGCACGGCTTCGGCTGGAAGGATCGCCTCATCGGCGTAATCGGCCTTGGGCTGAGCGCGGTGATCGCATGGCTGCCGTTCTACGCCCACTTCGAAGCGCCCACCCGGCAGGGCCTGAACGGGCCGTTCAGCGCGCTCTCCGGCCTGCCGGTGGTAGGAGGAATCCTGCAGTCGGTCGTCTCCTACACGGGCGAGCGCACCTCGTTCGAGGAATACATGGGGATGTTCGGCTTCTTCTGGGTGACCGCCACCATCCTGATCGGCTTCGAGTTCTGGAACCGTCGCCATGCGGAAACCGACCCGTTGGAAACGAAGTTCGCGATCGGCGCGGCGGTGATCGTCCTCTTCGCCGGGCTGCTGATCCCGATGCCGGTGCTCACGCTCTGCGGGTTGATCATCGTGGCGGCGATCGTGCTGATCCAGCGCGACCCGCGCGTGACCGCCGCGAACGTCGCGCTCGTCCTGTTCGCGGTCGGATCGCTGATCTCGATCGTGCCGGAATTCGTCTTCCTCGGCGACATCTATATCAACCGCATGAACACGATCTTCAAGCTCTACTATCAGGTCTGGGTGCTCTTCGCCGTCGCCTCGGCGGTGGCCGTGATCTGCATCTGGGCAACGGTACGCGCATTCGTGGCGGAGCGCGGCGCCCTGATCGCCGTCAGTGTCGTCACGGCGGCGGTGATGGCCCTCGGCCTCGTCTACCCGGCCATCGCGACCTCGCAGTATATGGACTGGCGGAACAAGGACCGTGCGTGGCTGGGTCTGGATGGACTCGCCTATGTGGATGACCCGGCGGAAGCCTGGTCCGCGCCAGGCGAGTACGGCGCGATCCAGTGGCTCTACGACAACGCGCAGAAGAACGATGTGATGTTGGCGGCGGGCGGCTGTAGCTGGTCGGCGGACGTCGGTCGTCCTGGCGGTGCGACCGGTATCCCGACACTGCTGGGCTGGGCCGACCACGAGGGACAGTGGCACCTTTCCGACCCGAACATCAATGCGACAATGACGCAACGCGCGACGGACATTACGACGCTCTTCTCCGCAGGAACGCCAAACACGGAACTGCTGGACAACTACGGCATCACCCTGATCTACATCGGCAAAGACGAAACATCAGGACCATACGCCCCGGACCGAGCGTCCGTTGGTCCGGAATGTGCGCCCGGACCATTCCCCGGTGCCAGTGACCCGAACTTCCCTGGCGCAGGCTGGAGCGAGGTCTACAACGCCGACGGCGTCCGCATCTACCGCCGCGACGGGACGGGGTGATCGGCTACCAGCATCCGTAGCGGGTCAGCTTGTCTGACCCATGAACCAATGCTTCACATGATGTCGGCCTATGGAACCCTCGGCAAACACGCTGCCAGCGAGAGGCGTTCCGGACCAGGAGCATATCCGGCTTCGCCGGATTGCCCAGACGAACTGAGCCGCTCCGGAATGCAGGGTATCTCCCGAACGGCAACGGCCCCGGAGCGAAGACATCGCTCCGGGGCCGTTGCCGTTCGGGATCGTTCCAGCGAGGGATCTAGTCCGCGAGGAAGAGCTCGATCACCGGGACGAGAACGCCCGGCTTCTGGATCGGCAGTTCCAGCGTCACGATCCCGGCATCACCAGCCGGCGTCGTGTTCTGCGCCTGCTGATGCGGATCGCTCTCCATGTAGTGGATCTCGGACGCATCGTGCAGCAGCTGGGCGTACTCGATCTTGCCGCCGCCCAGCCCCTCGAGGTGGATGTGGCGCATCGGCCAGTTGAAGACATGCAGGTACAGGCGATTGCCACGTCGCGTGTAGCGGCAATCGACCGGCGCCGTCAGCTCATCTTCCGCCGTCGCGCCGTAGATGGAGCGTCCATTCACGCGCAGCCATTCGCCCAGTTCCGCCATCGTTGCCCGGGCGCGCGGATCGAACTCGCCGCGTCCGGTCGGGCCGACGTTCAGCAGGACGTTGCCGCCCTTGGAGACGGAGTCGATCAGCAGCTGGATCAGGATCTCCGGCGACTTCCAGTCGAGGTTGTCGCGGTCGTAACCCCAGGAGCCATTCAGCGTCTGGCAGGCCTCCCAGGTCACGCGCTCGCCGTTGCGAGTCGGCCACGCCTTCGGCTGGTACTGCTCCGGCGTCACGAAGTCGGCGGATTCCGGGTAGTCGATGCGGTCGTTGATGATGATGTCCGGCTGGAGTTCGAGAACGAGCTTCACCAGATTCTCGGAATCCCAATCGACCTTGCTCTTGTCCGGCGGCGTGAAGTCGAACCACATCACATCGATCTTGCCGTAGTTGGAGAGCAGTTCGCGCACCTGCGCATGCAGGTACTCGGTGTAGTTGCTCATCGTACGGCCGGCGTTCAGGGCCTCGCGGTCATCGTCGCGGCGCGGATGGATGCGATCGACAAGGTAATCCGGATGGTGCCAGTCGATCACGGAGTGGTAGTAGCCGACCTTCAAGCCCTCGGCGCGGAACGCATCGGTCCATTCCTTGATCAGGTCGCGCCCGATGGGGGTGTTGGTCACCTTGTAGTCCGTGACCTGCGAATCCCACATCGCGAAGCCCTCGTGGTGCTTCGAGGTGATGACGGCGTACTTGAAGCCAGCCGCCTTCGCATCCTTCGCCCACTGGGTCGGATCGTACAGATCCGGATCGAAGTGCGCGAAGTAGCGGTCGTAGGCATCCTCGGCAATCTGCTCCTTGTGCTTCACCCATTCGTGGCGGGCTGGCAGCGCGTAGAGACCCCAGTGAATGAAGAGGCCGAAGCGATCGTGCACGAACCAGTCAGTGTTGCCAAAGCCCACGGAATCAACTCCTGTGGTGATAGTCGGCGAACGGCGGCGTGGCCGTCCGATGGGTGCGGTCCCGGATTCCACACGGATGCGGTGCGAGTCGTCGGACCCCGCCCCAAGGCAGCGAGCCCGACCGCATACTGTATACAATCGCAGCGACCTTCTGGGATGGCAAGATACCCGGCCCCGGAACCGGCGTCAACCCTGCAGGAAGAGGTAAGAGGCGAGAGAAGTGAGGAGTGAGCGGAACGAGGCTGGAGAAAAAGAGGAAAGAGCATGTCGAGTCTCGTGGGGCGATGTGATGGCCAGGGTGAGACCGTCGTCCGGTCTCGCCAAGCATCCGGTTCTGCGGATGCCGAATCCCCTCATGAGTCTCTTTCCGCTCGCTCACTCCTCACTTCTCTCCCCTCTTACCTCCTTCCTCTCTCCCTCCCTCCTCACCTCGACCGTGCGATAGCCGCTGCCGAACGCGATCTGCCCGGTCAGGCCGGATACCCCGAGGGTCGTCTTCGGGAAGATGTCCGTCGCCCGGTCGAGGAAGGTCTCCGGGTCCGTCATGCCCGCTCCGAAATGCGTCAACCACAAGGCACCAGCGCCCGCATCCCGCGCCATCGTGGCGGCCTGGGAGAACGTCATGTGCCCGTGACGCCCCGCCTTCTCGATGTCCGCGTCATCGCCATACGTTCCCTCGGAGATCAGCAGATCGACATCGTTCGCCAACGCGACCAGCTCCGGCGTCGGGCGCGTGTCGGTGATGAACGCGAACGACACGCCCCGGCGCGGCGGCCCGAGCACCGAGTCCGCCGGAATCTCTTCCCCGCTCACGGTCGCGCTCGCACCCATCCGCACCGCTGCCCATTCCTCGCGGGGGATGCCCAGCGCGCGCGCCTTGTCGGCATCAAACGCCCGTTGGCGCGGCTTCTCGATGCGATAGGCGAGTACCGGAATCCGGTGCAGCCCCCCCTCCGCCCGTGCCCGCAACCCACCGGGCAACGTGAAGGTGGAGCCGCCCTCCAGCTCCTGCACGATCATGTCGTAGGGCAGATCCGGCGCGATCACGCGCAGCCCCTTGATGATCTCGATCGTGCCAGGAGGGCCATAGATCGTCATCGGCTCGGTGCGTCCGGCGTTCGCGACGGTGTAGAACAGGCCCGGCAACCCCGCGATGTGGTCAGCGTGGTGGTGAGTCAGGCAGATTGCGTCGAGCCGCTTGAACCCCCAATGGAACGTACGCCAGGGAATCTGTGTCCCCTCCCCACAGTCGAAGAGGATCAGGCTGCGATCCACGCGCACCAGCAGGCTGGAAAGCCATCGGTGCGGCAATGGCATCATCGCGCCATTTCCGAGCAGCAGCAGATCGATCATCGCGTCGTCCCGTTTCTGTCGTCGGCGATGCCGATCACTCGCCCGCCACGCAGGAAGGCCCAATCGCACCCAAACTTGCTACACTTCATGGTATCGACGCAAGGTGACGGAGAGCGTTCCCCGCTTGCCTTGCCCCTTGGCCGCGACCGTCCGCCGGATCGCGCCACTGTCGGGACAGCCCGACCTGGAAACGAGCCGCTCCATGCGGACGACCACTACCTGCATCGCCCTTGGCTCCGGCGTCGGCCGATTGGACCTTCTGCGCGCCTGATCGCGCCATTCCCTCCGCCCGATGCCGCCGCGACCCAACGACCTGCAACCACCCCCCGCATCCGGGAGGGCGTTTCCTGCGTGCATCCGCGCCCCCAAGTTCGAACGCATTCCGGAGTACACCTGTGCCATACGACCGATCCTCATGGACCGATGACGATTCCGACACCTTCGATGACGGCCCCCGGCGTGGCAAAGGGTCCGGCCGCAAGGGCGGCGGACGCTCCCGCATCGAGTTCTCTCCCCGCTCCGAGCGCGACCAGGCGTTCAAGTGCGGCAAGTGCAAGCAGTTCATCGGCGCGCCGGTCAGCGGCGGACGCCAACGCAACCACTGCCCGAACTGCCTCTACTCCCGTCACGTCGACGACACGATGCCCGGCGACCGCAAGAGCGACTGCCATGGCCTGATGGCGCCCGTCGGCACCCTCTTCCGCCGCAATGGGGAGCAGATGATCCTGCACGTCTGCAACACGTGCGGCAAGGAGAGTCCGAACCGGATCGCCGCCGACGACAATCCGGTGCTGATCGAGGAGCTTCCGGTCCTCGCCGACGATCCGACCGCCGATGCCGTTGCCTGGCGCGACCTCATCGACCCGGCCTTCCTCGACTCCGACGCCTGACCACCATCGCCGCCCGGCGCTGTCCTGCTGTGGACGGCGCCGGGCGGCGTGCCGATCCGGCAACTCAGGACGCCGGCAGTTCCCCCTGCTTGCGGAGCACGCGCGCCAGGCCCAGCGTCGCGAGCCACGTCGGCATCGCCAGCTCCATCCGCGCGAGCAACGCTGCATCCTCCGCCCCGCACTCCTGCATCACCACCGCGCGTTCCCGGTCGAGCAGAATGGCCGTGACCTCGTCCTCGGAGCCGCCGGTCGTCAACCCCTGCCGCACAACGTCCAGCTCGCCCTCCCCGTTGGCGACGACCTGATCGAGATGCGCATCCATATCGTCGAAAACGCCAAAGTGGGTCACGGCAAGGCGGGCCGCCCCCAGGGAACGCAGGGTGTCCACCGTCCCCTGCCAGAGGTCGAAGTCGATTTCCGGCGGGGAGACGGTGGGAAGTACCCACGACAGCGGCGCGATCCTCGCGCCCGCCGCATCGCCGGTAAACAGCGTCCCGGTGCGCTCGTCGAGGAACGACAGGTGGTTCCCCGCATGCCCCGGCGTGTGCCGCGCCAGCAGCGTCCGCCCGCCAAGGTCGATCTGGTCGCCATCCTCCACCGGATCGACCCGATCGGCGGCGAACCCGGCAACCTCTCCCCACAGGCGGTCCATCGCGTCGCCGTAGAGGCGTCCCGCGCTCTTCACCAGCCGCTCCGGGTCGGTCAGGAAGGGCGCGCCGGTCGGATAGAGCGCTACCCGCATCTGCGGATAGTCGCGCAGCAATCCTCCGACCGCGCCCGCATGGTCGAGATGGATGTGCGTCGGGATCAGGCGGGTGACATCCGCCAGCGACGCCCCGATCTCCGCCAGTCCCGCTTCCAGGTTCGCCCGCGTCGAGGTCGGCCCGGTCTCGATCAGCGCGAGGCCGTCGCGCCCTTCCACCACGTACGCCCCGATCGCCCCGGCCTGTCCCTGAAACCCGAGGTCCAGCAATGTGACGCCATCGGCCACCCGCTGCGGCGCGAACCGTATCTCCTGTCCATCGCTCATCGCCCACGTCCTTCCCTGCAAGGCGGCGTTCCGGGCAGGATGACCATCGTCCCCTTGCCCGATCCGCCCGAAACTCACTACCATGTAGTCGTATACGACGAAATCCCTCCGCCGTCGACTGTGACGCCGGATCTCCCATCGCGCGGACTGGTACCGGGCAGCTCGTCGCGGCCCGTCGTCACGAGGAGAGACATGGACAATCTGTTCAGTGTGGCGGATGCCGCCCGCAAGCTCGACCGCTCGACCGAGCAGGTGCGCCGGTACCTCCGGGAGGGGCGCCTGCCCGGCCAGCGCGTCGGAGGCCAGTGGTTCATCGATGGCCATGCGCTGGATGCGTTTCAGCAGGCTGCCTCGCAGCGCACCGACTTCATTGCCCGGCTGAGGCCTGCGTCCGAGATCCGCGCGCTGGACAACATCATCGGCATTGGCGAAGGACCGGGCACCAACATCAGCGCGGGCAAACAGGCCTACCGCGAAGCCGCCCATCGCCGCCGCTGACCTGCTCGCCCCACCACTCACCCCGCCAAGGAGCCCCGCGTGAGCGATTCCCACGCCGAACCCCCGGTCGATGCATCCCTCCCCGTCGCCTTCGTCGATGCCTCGGCGATGGTCGCGCTGGTGGACCGCAACGACGCCACCCATGATGCCGCCGTCGCCGCCTATCACGATCTGGCCGACGGAGGCTACCGCCTCTTCACCACGAATCACGTCGTGGCGGAGACACTCGAACTGTTGAACGCCACCGTCGGGACGGAGATCGCACGGCAGTGGTTGCGCGATCTCCGGCTGCCGGTCTATCACGTCACCGAGCCGGACGAGCAACGTGCCCTCGCCCTGGTCGTCAACTCGCGAAACCCGCAAGGGCTCTCCTGGGCCGATGCGACCAGTCTCGTCGTGATGGAGCGCTTCGGCGTCGCCGATGCCTTCGCCGTCGATCCAAGCTTCCTGAACGAACAGGGCTAGCTGCTCCCCGGCCGCCGCCCATCCCGAGGATACGTCCATGACCGCCCGCGATTCCTCGTCCTCGTCCGCCCAGCGCATTTGCCCCAAGTGTGGACATGCGAACAGCACCATCAGCCTCTTCTGCGCCGAATGCGGAGCTGTCCTCAACGGCGCTCTGGACGACGATGGCGGCACCAGCGCCTTCACCCAGCCAATCACCGGAGCGACCATGAGCGCATCGAACGACTCCTCGCCGCGACCGACCGCCGAACAGGAATGGGCATCCATGATGGCCTCCTCCGGCGATGATGCCAACGCCACCGCGCCCCTGCCGAGGATGACGCCGCCGGTCTCCAGCGTCAGCGCCCCGCCCGCCCCGGCCCCGAGTGGCCCCACCTACGAGACCACCCCCTCGACCTGGGCATCCACGCCGGCTGGCGCGGGATCGTCCGAAGCCAGCGCGCAACCGCTGATGCCTGCGAGCGGCATTTCGTTCGGCGTTGACGAAGAACCCCATTCCAGCATGCGGGGATTCTGGTTCGGCGTGATCGGCTTCCTGCTCATTCTGGCAGTGCTGGGGCTTTATGGTTGGTCGATTCTGCCGGAAGGTGGTTTCCGCGACACCGTGACGGGCTGGTTCTAGCGTCTCGGTCATCGTCACGTCCGGTTAGGCTCGTCATCCCCAAGGAGCATCTTCATGGCCATCGCCTCGTCCCGTACCCGTGCCGGCGTCACTGTCGGCTTCCCGGTTCCCGGCGCTGGCGCCAACGACCCCTGGATTCGCCGCCGCACCTTCCCGACGTACGCGACCAAAGGCATGATCGCCGCCGCCCACCCGCTCACGGTGGAAGCCGGGCTGCACATCCTGCGTCGCGGCGGTAACGCCATCGACGCGGCGGTCGGCGCGGGGTTGATGGCAGCAGTCGTGATGCCAGAGATGTGCGGTCTCGGCGGCGATCTCTTCGCCGTCGTCCACATGCCCGGTCATGATCCGATTGCGGTTCAGGGCAGCGGCATCTCCCCGCGCAATGCCTCCATCGAGCACATGCGCACCCACGGCGACAACGACGGCCGGACGATGCCGTATCAAGGCCCACTCTCCATCTCCGTGCCCGGCATGGTCGATGCCTACTTCCGGCTGCTGGAACGCTTCGGCACCATGGCCTTCGCGGAGGTCGCTGCCCCGGCCATCGCGACGGCGCGGGATGGGTTCCCGCTGCTGCCGAACGGCGCGGGCGCCATCGCCGAGAACATCGAGCTTCTCGCGCGGGATGAAGCCGCCGCCGCGATCTTCCTGCCCAGGGGGCACCCGCTCGCTACGGGTGAACGCCTCGTGCAGTCCGATCTCGCCGACACGCTGGAGACGCTCGCCAGGGACGGTCGCGACAGCTTCTACACCGGCGACATCGGGAAGCGCATCACCGACTACCTCGCGGCGGTAGGCGGCAAGCTCGATATGGACGATTTCGCCGGCCACGAGACGGACTTCACTGACCCGATCGCCACCACCTACCGCGATCATACGGTCCACCAGACCGCGATTCCGAGCCAGGGCCTGATCCTGCTGGAGAGCCTGAACATCGTCGAGAACGCCGACTTCGGCGCGGACCTCACGGCGGAGGTCATCCACACTCAGGTCGAGGCGAAGAAGCTCGCCTATGCCGACCGCCTCGCTTACGCCGCCGATCCGAAATTCCACGACACGCCGCTGGACATGCTGCTCAGCAAGCCATGGGCGGCAGAACGCTACGCGCAGATCGACCCGGCCCACGCAGCCACCGATGTCCCCGCTGGCACGTTCTCACCCGGCGATACAACCTATCTCTGCGTCGCGGATGGCAATGGCGGCATGATCTCACTGATCCAGTCCGTCTCGGCGGCGTTCGGCAGTTGCGTGGTCGGTGGCGACACCGGGGTGGTACTGAACAATCGCGTCGGGCGCGGCTTCTCGCTGGAGGAGGGGCATCCGAACATCTACGCCCCCGGCAAGAAGACCATGCACACGCTGAACTGCTTCTCCATCGCCGCACCGGATGGCACCCCGGTTCTTGTGGGTGGGACGCCCGGTGGCGATGGCCAGCCGCAGTGGAACATGCAGATGGTATCCGCGCTGCTCGACCGTTCGCTGGACGTGCAGGCCGCGATCGAGCAGCCGCGCTGGACGAGCCTGCCGGGCACCGATCCGGATGGCGTGCATCAGCCCTTCACGCTCGCTGTGGAGGATCGCTTCGGGGAGGAGATTCTGGCCGCGCTCGCCGCGAAGGGCCACACCCTCGTCGCTCGCGGTGCCTGGGGCGGCGGTGGATCCGCCCAGATGATCGCCCGCGACCCGGAGACGGGCATTCTCATCGGCGGTACCGATACGCGGGTTGAGGGAACGGTCCTCGGCTTCTCGTAAGGGAGAGGGGACCGACGCAAGCGACCGGGCGGGGGGATCGATCCCCCCGCCCGGTCGCTTGCTCATCGACAAGGCTCTACTCCGGGCCGACAACCTCGTCATGTGCTCGCCATCGGACGATATAAGCCTTCGTTCGCGGCGTGACGATATCCGGTTCTCGTTCGTCCGGGTAATCCCGTTCGACAATCTCCAACCGGGCGACGCGGAGTGGGTCCTGAAGCTGAGGAGCAAGGCCCGGATCGCGAGAAATGTCCTCCGCGAACATCACGGTGGGATCGGTGGTTGACACCGTGAATGTGGATGCGATCACCGTCAGCCGCCTTTCTGCTCGAGGAAGCGATCGATATGGTCTGCGAACGACGCACGCAACTCCCCGAGGATCGAGTTCACAAGATCAATATATGGGACTGCGCAATCGATCCAGTCCTTGCGATACTCCCGACCTCGCGGATCGAGATAGTCCACATGCGGCTGTCCATGAGCGGTATCGTATCTCACAACCGGACACCAACGCTGCCCATCCCAGTATTCAAGCTGAACCACAAAACCCAGGGTGTTTCCGCGCCCATCGTTCTGCAGTCGAACGCGAATCTGGACGCCAAAGGCAACCAGTTGTTCCCAGACGATATCCGGCATCGGCGACTACTCTCATAGCTGATCCAGAATCAATTACGCATACCTTGATCATACCGCACCCGTCGCATTCCTCCGTCCTCACTTCTCCGTTGGCGCAGGGACCACCAGCAGGTCCATGCCCGGCGTCCAGTCCGGACCGCCATCCTCCCGCGGCTCCACCTCGATCCCGAGGCGACCCAACAGCTCCTGCGCCCAGATCGCCTGCCACGCGCGGGGATCGACCGGCGTCTTCAGCGCGTGCGAATCCGATCCCGTCGAGACCAGCAATCCATGCCGATCCGCGAGGTCACGGTAGAACGCGATGTCGGCGTCCGTGTAGGTCCGATAGTGCGCCTCCAGCCCATCGAGCGGTACGGTCGCGAGGATGCCTTCCAGCACCTCCACTGTCAGTGCCGGCCCAAGATCCGGTCGCCCCGGATGCGCGATCACGCAGATCCCGCCCGCCTGATGCGCCTTCGCCACCACCTCATCCAGCGGGTTGTCGATCGTGAACTGCCCCCCGAGCGCAGCGACCAGCTCCGCCGCTTCCTTCAGGCGCGGCACATGCTTGTCCGCGATCATCGCGCGCAGCACATGCACCGGATACATCGGCGTCCCCGTCTTCGCAAGCACGGACGGCAGGGAGGGCAGCGGGCGCCCGGACGCTTCCACGCGCTGGCGGGCATCCCGCGCGATCTCACGGAACGCAGCGTCGGTCGTCTCGACCATCTCCAGGAACGGCTTCGCCTCCGGACGCTCGTCGTCCGGGCGGATGCCATACACCAGCACGTGCCATTGCCGGCCGTCCCACCGCGTCGTCACCTCGATCCCCGGCACGATCGTCACGCCGCGCCGCTCCCCCTGCCGGATCGCCTCCAGCACCGAAGCCTGCGAATCGTGGTCGCACACCGCACCGACCGTGAACCCGTTGTCAGCCAGGTAGTCGACCAGCTCCGCCGGTCGCCAGAATCCGTCGCTGGCAATGGTGTGGAGGTGGAGGTCGACCGCGTCCGTCGCGGCGAGGGTCCGGATGGTCGGGATGGCGGTGGATGCGGGCGCGATCTTGCTCACGGCGGGGGATGACTCCTTGTATGGAAGAAGGAACGCATGGCACGCAGACGTTGTCCCGGCAAGGATACGGCAGGGAGGGGAGAGAAAAGAGGATGTCCGACGAAAGCATCATGCGTGGCGAGACCGGGCCAACACGGGATAGGTCTCTACGAACGACCGGGTCGCGCGACGCCACTTTCCTCTCATCGGTCGCCTCACTGTAAGGGCGACCGGCAAGAGGCGGTATCTCTCCTCGTAGATGCGGCCCTTGTGGCCGCCTGTGTTCCGTACAACACGGCGGCCACCTGCAAGGGCCGCATCTACGAGTGAAGCCGCCATCGTTCAGGGCGGGAGTCTCGCCCTATTGCCGGTCACCCGAAGCGACATTCCTGCGCGAATGGCCGATACTAGTTCGCAGGACGACGCCCCACCGATTCGGCGGGGCCTGACATGAACGCGACGCTACACCAGGATCGAACAACGATCGCACGAAGGAGCGCTGCATGACCGACCAGGACTTCACGTTGGAACCGCTCGATCCCTCCGTGGGAGCGATCTTCAAGGCCTACGACATCCGCGGCATCGTCCCGCGCGAGCTGACCCCGGATATCGCCTACCGCATCGGGCGCGCCCTCGTCGCCTTCCTCGATGTCGATCAGGTCGTGGTCGGACGCGACAT
This sequence comes from Thermomicrobiales bacterium, assembly GCA_049840815.1. Classification (GTDB taxonomy): domain Bacteria; phylum Chloroflexota; class Chloroflexia; order Thermomicrobiales; family UBA6265; genus JASGDN01. The sequence continues at coordinate 218,038 of JASGJI010000005.1, forward strand.
GCGGGTTTCCGGCCCCGCACTCGCCGGCGCCCTGATCGACGGCATCCGCGACCAGGGTGCCGATGCCATCGACATCGGGCTCGTCTCCACCGATACGCTCTATTTCGCGGTCGGCAAGTACGGTTATCCCGCCGGAGTGATGATTACCGCCTCCCACAATCCCGCCGCCTACAACGGCTTCAAGATCTGCAAGGAAGAAGCCCGCGCCCTCTCGCTGGAGACGGGCATCGGCGACATCCGCGACCTCGTGGTGAGCGGCGACATTCCAGCCCCGCGCGGCGAACGTGGCGACCTGATCGAGCGCGACGTGCTCGATGCCTACGCCGAGCACGCGCTGGGCATCATCGACACGGCGATCATCAAACCGCTGAAGATCGCGGTGGATGCCGGCAATGGCATGGGCGGCCTTCTCGCACCGTCCGTCTTCAGCAAGCTGCCAATCGAGGTCGTGCCGCTCTTCTTCGAGCTGGACGGCACCTTCCCGAACCACGAGGCCAACCCGATCGAGCCGGAGAACATCCGCGATCTCCAGCGCGCCGTGATCGAGCAGGGCTGCGACCTCGGCATCGCCTTCGACGGCGACGCCGACCGCATGTTCCTGATCGACGAGCACGGCACCTTCGTCGGCGGCGACATGACCACGGCGATGGTCTCGATCCAGATGCTGAAGAAGCACCCCGGCTCCGCCATCGTCTACAACCTCATCTGCTCCCGCAGCGTCCCGGAGACCATCACGGAGCATGGTGGCACTCCCATCCGCTCTCGCGTCGGCCATTCCTTCATCAAGGCCATCATGCGCGAGAACGACGCCGTCTTCGGTGGCGAGCACTCCGGCCACTTCTACTTCCGCGACAACTGGTACGCCGACTCCGGGCTGATCGCCGCGCTGACCGTGATCGAGCTGATCTCGGAGGAGGGCCTCTCCCTCTCCGAGATCCTGAAACCGATCGACAACCGCGTGCGCTCCGGCGAGATCAACTCCGAAGTCACCGACAACGCGACCGTCCTGGCGCGTGTCGAATCGACCTTCGCTGCCCAGGGCGCGACGATCGACCACCTCGACGGCCTCACCGTCGAGTTCGACGACTGGTGGTTCAACCTGCGCGGGTCCAACACCCAGCCGCTGCTTCGCCTCAACGTCGAGGCCGATGACGTCACGACGCTGGACGAGAAGACGACCGAAGTCCTCCAACTGATCCGCCAGTAACCGCCAGCGGAAGGCCCATGAACGGGGAGCATCGGATGGTGATCGATGCTCCCCGTTCCCTTCTTCATGGAGACCGCTCAGATGTGCGCCCGCTTCCGCCCCTATCCGGAAACCGACGATCCCGAACTCCTCTGGGCACCCGATCCCGCGAGCATCGCGCTCTGGGATCAGCTCGTGCCGGGCATGGATGTGACGATCGTGAAGCGGCGGATCGACGGGTCGGAGGCGGCCCGCTATCCAGCGATCGTCGCGGACGATCCTCAGCCCGCACCATGGCGAACGATGATCGCGACGTGGGTCCTGCCAGAGACGACGCAAGGCGCGCTCACCTTCTCGCCCGGCGACACCCTCCACGAACGCTTCTCCCCGGAGCACCCGTTCGATACCTTCGGCGTGGTCGCCCCGGACGGCACATTCAAGGGCTGGTATGCGAATGTCACCTGGCCAGCCTTCCTCGAACGAACCCCGTACGGGTTCGAACTGACCTGGCAGGATCTCTACCTCGATCTCGTCCTCACCGACACCGCCGTGGACATCCTGGACGAAGATGAACTCGACGCCGCGCCCCTCAGCCGATCCTGCCCAGCGCTGGCCGAGGCGATCCGCGATGTCGTCGATACCATGAAGGCCCTCGCTCTCACGCACGACACCCCCTTCACTGCCCCAACCCGATAGGCATCCCCACGGGGGCTTCAGGCCTCTCCCCATGCCCCGTTCGGGCTAATTTTGCCTCTGCGCACATTGCCCCTATTGACACTCCACACAATTCCCGCTACTGTCACGGTATTGGGGATCATGTTCGAGGACTGCGCACGTTCTGACGAGAGTCGATCGTCGGCTTTGTGCACTCTGTCGAATCGAGAAGAAACCAGCTCTGCTCTGGGTATCCTTCGATCCTCGTAGCAGGGCAGTGTTTCTTCCAGATCCCTCCCATCGCAGGTGTCGGTGTATGGAGACCGAGACGGATGAATCGCTCGACGCGCATCTTCATCACGAAGATTCTGGTGATCCTGGGGCTGGTCGCAGCCCTGTCACCGTTGCGTGTCTCCGCCGTTGCCGCACAATCTTCCCGCGATACGAACTCCGGCCTCCTCGGCGGACTCATCGAGACCGTCGCCGACCCCCTCACCCCGATAACCGATCCCGTCACCGACGTTGTCGATGACGTCGTCGAGCCCGTTGCGCCCATTGTCGAACCAGTCGTCGAGACGGTGGTGGAACCGGTCGCCCCAGTGGTGGATGCGGTCGTCGAACCAGTCGCTCCCATCGTGGACGAGCGTGGTCGAACCCGTCAGCGATCAGGTAGTCGAGCCTGTCACGGACACGGTCGTCGATCCTGCCGCGACAGTTGTTGACACCGTGGTGCAGCCCGTGGATGACGTCGTGGCCCAGCCAGTCGCGACCATCGTCGATTCCGCCGCTGAGCCAGTCGGCACGGTGGTCGATGCCGCCGCGCAGCCGGTCGCGCCAGTCACCGATACGGTGTCGGCACCGGTTTCGACGGTCGTGGATTCCGTCATCGAACCGGTCGCGCCGCTCCTTGAGAACGCCGCCTCCGATGTCAGTTCCGTCTTCTCCGAGGAGCCGGTCGATCCCCCCGCCAACACCAGCGACGACGTTACCCGCTTCGATGGTACCGGCATCGTCCCCCAGATCTCCTCCATCCTGACTACCAGCGACGGTACACCGGTCGTGGCAGCAGCCCTCTGGCCGATCGACCCAGTCGTCGAAACCGCCGCTGGAACGACGGTCGATACCGTCAAGCCGGTCACCAATGCCGTCAGCGACACGGTGGCCCCGATCACCGATGGCGCCGCCGAAGCATCGTCCGCCGCCGTCTCCACCGTCGCGGCGCCGGTTACCGACTCCGGACTCCTGCCAATGGATCCCGTGATCGCCCCCGTCACGACCATCACCACCAACGTCGCGGGCATCACGGGGTCAGTTGCAGCCCCTGTACTGGAAACTGCCGTTACGGTTGCTGGACCAGCGCTCGACACCGTGATGAGCGTTGTTGCACCGGTCGCCACGACGGTAGCCACGATTGCCGTCCCGGTCACGGAGACGATTCCGACTATCGTTGCACCGATCACAGACACCGTGGCGACCGTCGTTGCTCCTGTGAACGACACCGTCGCTACGGTCGTGGCTCCAGTCCATGAGGTCGTCGAGACAGTCGTTGCCCCGGTGAAGACCGTGGTGGCGACCGTCATCGCTCCCGTTCATGAGACCGTCGAGACGGTTGTCGCGCCCGTGCAGACGATCGTGGCAACGGTCATCCCGCCGATCGTTACCACAGTGGCCACCGTCATCGCCCCGGTCCAGACCGTCGTCGCGACGGTGATTCCACCGATCGCGACCATCGTGGACGAGGTGCTGCACCCGGTCGATCCGACACAGGCCGTCACACCGCCACCCCATCCCACCCAGACGCCAACGTCGGTCGAAACCGCCACCCCGGCCCCGACCGGAACCGTCATCACGCAGCCCACGACGGTTGCGACACAGACCCCGGCGACTCCGACGCCTGCCGTCACGGCCACTCCCGTCACCCCGACCACGCCGGTGGCCGAGACGCCAGGTCAGGGGCCGATCGACTACACCGATGCTCCTGTGCAGGGTCCGGAGTTGACCGCTCCTGATTCGTCACTCAGCGACATCCTGACGCAGGTTCGCGAGACGATCGAAGCCCAGGTCGCGAACGCCGGCATGCGCGCGTCTGGAGCGATCGCGGACGCTCGGAACACTAACCCCGTGCCCATGACCGCCGTGGATACCAGCGGCCACGGTGCGTGGGTCTCCGCTGTCAATCTGAACGGCCCGCTTTCAGGACCAACGCTCCCCAACGGGCCATCGATCACGTCCACGTCCACCTCCTCTGGCTCCAGTTCAGCCGGTGGCGCCGGTTCTTCCGGCCTCCTCGGCGGAGCGCTGACGATCCCCCTCGCCCTCGATCTCGAATCGGGCTCCGCCGGGGTCGTCTACTCCCTCCAGGTTCCCTCGTCCATCACGCAATCGATTCCTGTTCCCCCGGGATAAGTGTGTCCTCGCCAGGAGCCCTTCACGGCCTGGCAGATGACACACGACACTCCCGTGGCGATCTGTGCCCGCCCGTGCCCACGCGCACGCCGCACATCGCCGGACAGAACAGGAAGACGACATGCACGGTTCATCCCGAATTCGTGTGCTCCTCGTGAGCGTTCTCGTCGCTCTCTTCGCGCTCTCGGGCGCGCTCCAGGCGACCGTCGCGGCGTCGAGCCTCCCGGCCCCTCGCTCCCCGCTTACCCAGGACGTCCCGCTGATCGGGGACGGTGGCCTGGTCGATCTCGATGCGGATGTCGACGTCACGATCGGCACGACCGATGCCCCGCTCGCTGACGTGAACGCGGACATTGATCTCACCATCGGAGCACCCGCCACGGAAACTCCGACGGTGACACCCACGACCACCACCGAGGTGAGCGCCCCGGTGAGCGTCGATGTCACGGTCGGCGAACCCGACGCTCCGGTCGTGGATGCCAATGTGGACGTCGATGCCGACGTCGCGGTAGGCAATCCCACGGACGGCGGCTCGCTCGTCGATGCCGATGTTGATGCCGACGCGAATGTGACGATTGGCGACGACGCGAACGACGCCCCCCTGGTGGACGTCGAAGCCACTGCCGATGCTAATCTGACGGTTGGCGACACCGATGACGAGACCTCCGTGGTGGACGCCGATGTCGATGCTGGCGCGGACGTGTCCATCAGCGACACGGGCGATGACGCCCCGATCGAGGTGAGTGCCACCGCCGCCGCTGACGTCACCGTTGGCGGTACGAACGACGGCTCTCTGGTGGATGTCGACGCAGGCGCAGATGCCGACGTGACCGTTGGCGGCAGCGAAGACACCCCGATCGTCGACGTCAACGCCGACGCGACGGTGGATGTGGATGCCGATGTTGCCTCCGATCCCCTCCAGTCCGCCTCGCTGCTCGATGTGGACGCCCAAGCCCTGATCGATGTCGCCCTCGGCGGCAACGGCCAGACCGACGACCCAACTCCAGACGCAACCGATCCGGACGTGGAGCCGAGTGCCCCCAGCCTGATCGATGTCGATGCCAATGTCTGCGCGCACGTCGCGGTGCTTGGCGCAGTGAGCGGCTGTGACTCGACACCATCCGATACCGAGACGACCCCGGAAGCGAGCGATGGCACCAGCGGTCCGCTGGTGGGTGCGGACATCGATGCCTGCGTGGATATCGCGATCCTTGGGAACGCGAGCGACTGCGCCGAACCGTCCGCCACCGAGACCGCTCCGACCGAACCTGTCACCCCAGCGCCGAGCGCCACGGCAACCGAACCCACCGTTCCGGCCACGCCGGAAACCCCGGCCCCGACCACTCCTGCCACGATCTCCGGCGCGGCCACCACACCGACCGTCGATATCGACGTCTGCGCCTCCCTCTTCGGAGCAGGCCTGCTCGATGTCAACGGCAATGTGACCGTCGCCAGTCTCCCCGCCCTCATCAGTGCAGTCCTGACCTCCGGCCTCACCATCGATGCCGGTGTCCTGGCCAGCGTCTTCGGCGGCGGGTGCGCCGTTCAGGCTCCGACCGTGACCGTCCCGGCCAGCACCGAGACGCCTGCCGCGACGACCACGACCACAGCCACCACCACACCATCCGTCCCCGACGGAACCGAAACGCCGTCCACAACCTCCACGCCGACCGTCGATGTGGATGTCTGCGCGGCGCTGCTCTCAGCCGACCTGATCGACCTTGATGGCAACGTCACGGTCGCCAGCCTCCTGGAGCTCGTTTCCGCCGTGCTGACCTCCGGCCTCACGATCGATGCGAATGTGCTCGCAAACGTCTTCTCCGGTGGATGTTCTGCGCAGAATCCCACGACCACGATCCCAGCTGGTACGGAAACCCCGGCCCCGACCGGAACCACGACAGCCACCGTGCCCCCGACCCAACCCACGAACACCGCAACCACGACGACCACGCCGACTGTCGATCTGGACATCTGCGCAGCACTGCTCGCGGAAGACCTGATCGACGTGAATGGCAATGTGACCGTGGCGAGTCTTCCGGCCCTGCTCAGCGCCGTGCTGACCTCCGGTCTCGTGATTGACGCGGACGTGCTCGCTCACGTCTTCTCCGGCGGTTGCGCGGCCACGCCCCCGACGACACCCACCGCAACAACGACGACCACCACCACTGAGCCAACGAGTTCCGCGACAAGCGTCCCGACAACCACCCCCACCGTCGACATTGATGTGTGTGCTGCTTTGCTCGGCGCGGACCTGATCGACCTGAACGGCAACGTCACCGTCGACAACCTGCCCGCGCTCATCCTCGGCGTCCTCAATTCAGGTCTCACCATCGACGCCAACGTGCTCGCACACGTCTTCGCGGGTGGATGCGCCACACCGGCACCGTCGCCCACAACGACTCTCCCCACTACCACACAGACCCCGGCCCCGACCGTCACCACGGCGGCGACCAGCACCACCACGCCGACTGTCGATCTCGACATCTGCGCAGCCTTGCTCGCGGAAGACCTGATCGACCTGAACGGCAATGTGACCGTGGCAAGTCTGCCGGCGCTCATCACTGCCGTTCTCACCTCCGGCCTGACCATCGATGCCGATGTGCTCGCACAAGTCTTCTCGGGCGGCTGCGCCGCTCCGGTGCAGACTCCAACTATCCCAGCCGATACCGAGACGCCGTCCGCAACGACGACGGCAACAGTCCCGACGACCGAACCGACGACAACGGCCACAACGACCTCCACCCCGATCGTGGATGTGGATGTCTGCGTCGCGCTCTTCGGAGCGAACCTGATCGACGTGAACGGAAACGTCACCGTCGCGAGTCTGCCCGCGCTGGTTCTGGGTGTCCTGACCGCCGGCCTGACGATCGATGCGAACGTCCTCGCGAACGTCTTCGCGGGCGGCTGCGCCAACCCAGTCCAGACGCCAACCGCAACCATCCCGGCTGGTACCGAGACGCCCACGACCACGGTCACGGCGACGGCCCCGACGACCGAGCCCACCGTCACGACAACATCCACACCGACCGTCGACATCGACATCTGCGCTGCACTGCTTGCAGAAGAATTGATCGACGTAAACGGCAACGTGACGGTCGCCAGCCTCCCCGCACTCATCACGGCGGTCCTGACCTCCGGCCTGACCATCGATGCCGATGTGCTTGCACAGGTCTTCGCTGGTGGATGCGCCGCGCCGACGCCGACGCCGACGCCGACCGAAACGATCCCGACCGGCACCGAGACGCCATCGGCAACCATCACCGCGACAGCCACCGAGCCCACCGGCACCGAGACGCCGTCAGCCACAACCACAGCCACCGAACCGACCGATACCGAGACACCTTCAGCAACGGCCACGGCCACCACGACGGCAACTGAGCCGACGGGCACGGAAACCCCGTCCACGACCACAACGCCATCCGCAACCACAACCACCACCACGACCACCGAGCCTTCAGTAACGGCCACTGAACCAACGGCCACGGCCACCGTTACCGCCACGGAGACCGTCTCTCCGACGGCCACCGCGACCGAGACGGAAGTCCCGAACACATCCCTCATCGTCTACGTCACGACCTCGAACGGCGCGGACATCCCCGCCGGTACGAGCTGGCTTCTGTCCCAGATCGGCTCGGTCGGAGCCGCGAACGAGTCCGGCACCTTCTTCGCCGCCCAGGTCTACGCGGGCCAAGGGGGAACCTTCGCTACGGCCCTGCCGAGCGGCAGCCAGTTGCCGATCGCGAACCCGATCGAAGTCGCAACCTACACCCTCGCAATCGCCGCGAATGGGTACCAGCCCTCCGTGACCACCATCGACCAGCTCGTCGAAGGCGAAACTACCGTCATCACCATCGAACTGATCGCGCTCCAGTCGCCGACCGAAACGGCGACCGTGACCGCGACGACCACCGCCACCGCGACGGTCCCGACGACACCGGCGACCACCGCGACGAACACGCCCGAGCAATCGGCCACGACCACGGCGAGCAGCACGACCACGGCGACCGCCGTGGCGGATGCCCTCCCGGTGACTGGCTCCGGCGCGCCGACCAACCCGGACCGCACGACGACCCTCATCGCGCTCCTGATCGCCCTGGCCTTCCTCACCGGACTCGCCGCGTTCGCGATCCGGCGCGACACCGAACCGCTCTCCACCGCGAATGGGAGCACGATCACTCGGCTGACCACACGCCGCCCAACCCAGACCCGGCGCGATGCCCCCCAGGCCCAGCACGCCGCTGGACACCATCCGGCCTCGAACCGAGCACGGCCACGCCGGCATCACTGGCGGTAAAACCCGCCAGACACCGTTCGGGAGGGCCAATTCTGACCCTCCCGAACGACCACCTCTCACGCCAACGGCCCTCGGTCCGGCTCGCGCGTGATGGCAGCCGGACCTGAATCGACCACCCGCACCGTAACGACAAGGAGGTGCCCCGACTGAGAGTACGCACACGCCACGAAGGGCGTCCCATTCCACCCCAGGACGTGTCCGGGGCGAGGAACGGCAGCCGGGAAGGCAGGGCGATCCCCAATATCCCCGCCAGCCTCGACCGCTTCATCCCCGCCCCAGGACACCCCACAAGATTGCTCAACTCATGGATCGAGACCGCGCCCCCTTAAGGATGTGGGTCGTGCGGCAGATCGGGTCCGCGCATCGCCTCCCGACGGCCGGCCATCGCCCATCGCGATGGACTCGATCGAGTCGAGGAAGCCTCGTTCGCCCCGGAGGACGGACGACGCAACGTCGCGATCGCTCCGACGATGACGGCAAGCTCCTCGTCAGTCGGCTCCGGCTGCACGGAGATGCGGATGGATGGCTCGTTGGGCAGCGCTACCTGGTCGCCGCTCACAGGGGGATGTTCCCGTGCTTGCGGCGCGGGGTCGCCACGCGCTTCGAGCGGGCAAGTTCCAGCACCTCGATCAGGCGGCGGCGCGTCGTGCGCGGCGCGATCACGTCGTCGATGTACCCGCGCGATGCCGCCTGGTACGGACTCGCGAAGAGGTCTTCGTACTCCCGCACGAGCTCCTTTCGCCTCCCCACCGGATCCCCGGATGCCGCGAGTTCGCGCCGGAACACGAGCCCCACCGCCGCATCCGGCCCCATGACAGCGATCTCGGCAGTCGGCCATGCGAAGTTGAAGTCCGCGCCGATGTGCTTCGAGCACATCACGACGTACGCGCCGCCATAGGCCTTCCGCGTGATCACCGTCACCTTCGGCACGGTCGCTTCGGCGAATGCATAGAGCAGCTTCGAGCCATGCCGGATGATGCCGCGATACTCCTGCTCGATGCCGGGCAGGAAACCAGGGACATCCACGAAGGTGATGAGGGGGATGTTATAGGCATCGCAGGTTCGCACGAATCGTGCGCCCTTCGTACTCGCGTCGATGTCGAGCGTCCCGGCAAGGACGTTCGGCTGGTTCGCCACGACTCCGACCGCATGGCCGTCCAGCCGTCCGAACCCGACGATCAGGTTCTGCGCGTACTCCGCCTGCACCTCGAAGAAGGAGTCCTCATCGAGCGTCGCGGCGATCACCTCGTGCATGTCGTAGGGCTTCGTGCTCTGCTCGGGCACGATCTCGTCCAGTTCCGGCACCTCGCGCAGCGGATCGTCGTCCGGTGCGAAGAAGGGAGGATCCTCCAGATTGTTGGACGGCAGAAACGACAGCAGGAGCCGTACCTGCTCGTTCAGGTCATCCTCGTCCGTCGCCGCGAAGTGCGCCACGCCACTCGTGCGCATGTGCGTCTGCGCGCCGCCCAGTTCCTCGCGGGAGACCTCCTCGCCCGTCACGGTCTTGATCACATCCGGCCCGGTAATGAACATCTGGCCGATGTGGTCGACCATGAAGATGAAGTCGGTCATCACCGGTGAGTAGACGGCACCACCCGCGCACGGCCCGGCAATGATCGAGATCTGGGGGATCACGCCGGAGGCGCGGACGTTGCGGAAGAAGACCTCGCCATACCCGGCCAGCCCCTCGACCCCCTCCTGGATGCGCGCGCCGGCGGCATCGTTGATCCCGATCATTGGGCAGCCGTACCGCTCGGCGAGGTCCATCAGCTTCACCAGCTTCTCGGCGTAGGCCTCGCCAAGCGAGCCGCCGAAGATCGTGAAGTCCTGGGAGAAGACGGCCACCTTGCGCCCGTCGATCTCGCCGAATCCGGTGATGAGGCCATCGCCGAACGGATGCGTACGGTCCATCCCGAACTGCGTCGCCCGGTGCCGCACCAGCGAATCGAGCTCCACAAAGGTGTCCGGGTCGAGCAGCGCCAGCACGCGCTCCATTGCCCCGCGCTTGCCCTTCGTCGCCTGCTTCTCCGCCGCCGCCGCGTTCTGCCCGGCGATCTCGGCCCGAAAATCCGCGAGATGCTGCGCGCGAGGCCCGGCATCCGGCCTTGTCGTCTTGTCTGTCACACCCGGTCGCCTTCCCTGTCGAGCATTCTTGTCGTCCGCGTGATTGTACCGACTGTCTCCACCCATGCACGGCGAATGTCGCGCAAGGATGACGTTTCGACACGATCCTGACACGCCCACCCCCCTAGAATGAAGCCAGCACGACGCAGCCGCCGGGACTATCGTGCCCGGCGGTGGCCGACATTTCGATCGCATGGGGCAGGAGGGAACCGGGCAGCATGTCCAGAAGCGTCTATATCACCTCGGTCGAGGGCAGTACCGGCAAGTCGACCGTCGCGCTCGGGCTGATCGCGGTCCTCAGCCGCAGCACCGGTCGTGTCGGCGTCTTCCGGCCGATCTCCCGCTCCAGCACCGAGCCGGACTACATCCTCGATCTCCTCCTCCGGCAGATCACGCTCCAGCTCGATCCGGCGGATTGCATCGGCGTCACCTACGAGGACGTCCACGCTGACCCCGATGCCGCGCTGGATTCCATCGTCGCCCGCTTCCGCGCGCTGGAGGCCCGCTGCGACACGGTCGTGATCGTCGGGACCGATTACACCGACGTCTCCTCTCCCACCGAGCTGGGATACAACGCCCGCATCGCCGCCAACCTCGGCGCGCCGATGCTGCTGGTCCTCAACGGGCGGAATCCGGAGAAGCGGCCATCGGCGCCGGCCGCCGGGCTCGGCTGGGACGCCCGCACACCGGAGGAGATCCGCCAGCTCGCCGAACTGACGCTGACGGAGTTGCATCACGCCCACGCCACCCTGCTCGGGGTGATCGTCAACCGGGCGGAACCGGATGCCGTGGATGCCATCGTCGAGGCGGTCACAACGATCCTCCCCGACCCCAAGCCCATCATCTCCGCAATTCCGGAGGACCGTATTCTCGTCGCGCCGACCCTCGGCAGGCTCATGGATTCGGTGGAAGGAACGCTCTTCAAGGGTGATCCCGCCTTCATGAGCCGCGAGGTCCTCGGCGTGGTGGTGGCCGGGATGTCGATGGAGAACGTGCTCACCCGCCTCGCGGAAAGCGCCGCCGTCATCGTGCCGGGCGACCGCACGGAGGTCCTGATCGCCCTCCTGATGGCGCAGAACTCCGAGACCTTTCCGACCCTTTCCGGCATCATCCTGAACGGTGGCTTCGACTTGCCACCCCAGATCGAGCAACTGATCGCCGGTCTCGACACCGAGCTGCCGATCATCCAGACCCGCTTCGGCACCTGGGAGACCGCCTACCGCGTGATGCAGACGCGCGGTCGCCTGGCCGCCGATTCGCAGCGCAAGCTCGACATCGCCATCTCCCTCTTCGAGCGCAACGTCGATGTACCGCAGCTGGTCGACCGGCTCGACATCACGCGGACGGATGTCGTCACGCCTCTGATGTTCGAATACGACCTGATCGAACGCGCCCGCGCCGACCGCAAGCGCATCGTGCTCCCGGAGGGCAACGACGACCGCATCCTCCGCGCCGCTGGCACGCTGCTGCAACGCGGGGTCGCGGATCTCACCATCCTCGGCGAAGAAGCGGATGTCCGCGACCGCGCCAGCAAACTCGGACTCGACCTCAGCGCCGCGACGATCCTCAGCCCCATGGACGATGCCCATCGCGCCCCTTTCGCGGAGGAGTACGCCCGCCTGCGCTCCCACAAGGGTGTCACCATCGGCATGGCCCGTGATGCGGTGACGGATGTCTCCTACTTCGGCACGATGATGGTCCAGCTCGGCCTCGCGGATGGCATGGTCTCCGGCGCCGCGCATACCACCGCCCACACCATCCGCCCGGCCTTCGAGATCATCAAGACCGTCCCCGGAGTCTCCGTGGTCTCCAGCGTCTTCCTCATGTGCCTGGAGGATCGTGTGCTCGTCTACGGCGACTGCGCGGTGAATCCGAACCCGACGGCGGAGCAGCTGGCAGACATCGCGATCTCGTCCGCCGAGACCGCGCGCCAATTCTCGATTGAACCGCGCATCGCCATGCTCTCCTACTCCACCGGCGAATCCGGCGCGGGCGCGGACGTCGAGAAGGTCCGCGCCGCCACCGCCCTCGTGCGTGAACGCCGTCCGGATCTGCCGATCGAAGGCCCGATCCAGTATGACGCCGCCGCCGACGCGACGGTCGCCAAGGCGAAGCTCCCGACCTCGGAGATCGCGGGCCGCGCGACGGTCTTCATCTTCCCGGACCTCAACACCGGTAACAACACGTACAAGGCCGTCCAGCGCAGCGCGAACGCCGTCGCAGTGGGACCGGTTCTTCAGGGATTACGGAAACCCGTCAACGACCTCTCCCGCGGCGCACTGGTGAAGGACATCGTCAACACCGTCGCGATCACCGCCATCCAGGCGCAGTGCGTTTCCGCGGCAGCAGTCGAGCGAGAAGGAGCCCCTGCATGAGCGTCGTCCTCGTCATCAACTCCGGATCGTCATCCATCAAGTACCAGTTGATCGAGATGTCCGGCGAGCAGGTACTCGCCAAGGGTCTGATCGAGCGGATCGGCACGGATTCCGGCGCGATCACCCACACTGGCCCGGATGGCGAACACCACGCCAAGCGCCCGATCCTCGATCATGTCGCCGGGTTCCGCGCGATGATGGACGCCTGCAACACCTGGGGACCGCACCTCGACGAGGAACCGATCGTCGCGGTGGGGCATCGGGTGGTGCAGGGTGGCGCCCGCTTCATCCAGCCGACGCTGATCGACGATGCCGCGATCCGCATCCTGGACGAGATCAGCTCACTCGCACCACTGCACAACCCACCCAACCTCCTCGGGATCAAGGCCGCCCGCACGTCCTTCCCGGACCTGCCACAGATCGCCGTCTTCGACACCGCATTCCATCAGACGATGCCCCCAGTCGCGTACACCTATGCCATCGACGCCGCGCTGGCGAACCAGTACCACATACGGAAATACGGATTTCACGGCACATCGCACAAGTACGTCTCGGAACTCACCGCGACGGCCATCGGAATCCCGCACGATCACCTGAACGCGATCACCCTGCACATCGGCAACGGCGTTTCTGCCTGCGCCATCCGCGACGGGCAGTCGGTCGACACCTCGATGGGCATGACCCCGCTGGAAGGTCTCGTCATGGGCACGCGCTCCGGCGACCTCGATCCGGGCATCATCTTCCATCTCAGCCGCCAGGCCGGCATGACCATCGACCAGTTGGACGACCTCCTGAACCGCCGGAGCGGCATGCTCGGCCTCACCGGCAGTTCCGACCTTCGCGACGTGCAGGAATCCGCCGATCGGGGCGACCGTCGCGCCAATCTCGCGCTGGACGTCTATTGCCACCGTATCCGACATTACGTTGGTGCGTACATGATGGATCTCGACCCGCTGCACGCGATCGTCTTCACGGCTGGGGTGGGGGAGAACTCCGCCATCGTGCGCGAACACTCGCTGGCAGGCATGGAGCGCTTCGGTATCTTGATCGACCGAGAGCGCAACGAGACGCGAGGGCATGGAGTCCGCCATATCTCGTCCGACGACTCGCCGGTCGCGGTGCTGGTGGTGCCGACGAACGAGGAACTGGAGATCGCCCGGCAGACCATCGCCTCTATCGACGGCTGATATCCCACCTGACCGTTCCGGCGATAGGCAACGTTCCCTTCATGGGGGATACTGCCGCGAGACCGGCGGGGGACTGTCGGCGCTGCCAACCAGATCCATCCATAGAAAGGGTCGAATCCATGACGCTCACCGACATTCCGTTCAAGACGATGGATGGCACCACCCAGACGCTGGGCGACTACGCGGGCGATGTGCTGCTGGTCGTGAACACAGCCTCCAAGTGTGGCCTGACGGTTCAGTACGAGGGCCTGCAGAAGCTCTACACGGACAAGAAGGACGAGGGGCTGACGATCCTCGGGTTCCCGGCCAACAACTTTGCGGGCCAGGAGCCGGGCTCGGACGAGGAGATCGCCACCTTCTGCTCGACGAACTACGCCGTCACCTTCCCCGTGCTCTCCAAGATCAGCGTGCTCGGCACGGATCAGCACCCGCTCTACGCTGCCCTGACCGAGGCGATGCCGACGGGAGTTGGCAAGGAGCCGATGCTCGCCGCCATGCGCGAGCGTGGCTACGACGTCAAGGGTGATCCGGACGTCCTGTGGAACTTCGAGAAGTTCCTGATCGCCAAGGACGGCTCCGTGGTGGGCCGCTTCGCGCCGGGCATGGCCCCGGACGACGAGACCCTTGTCTCCGCCATCGACGCCGAACTCGCGAAGTAACGATCACACAGAAAGGGACCGGTGCCGCGCGGCACCGGTCCCTTTCTGTGTGCATGACGCCCTGCCGGCCCGTCATCCCAACGTCTTGTCTTCCTTTTCCCAGGCGTGATCGAGGATATGCCACGCCATGCGCCTGATCGTGTATCGCAGCGGCCAGCCCTTCTCCGTCCGCGTGTGACCGTCCGCATACTCCGGAATCATCGCCAGCACGGCCTGCCAATGCGCGTCGAATGCACCCCGGTCGAGCGGATCGAGGGAGAACGGCTTCGTGGTCACGCCCAGGTGCCGCGCATAATTGCGATCCACCTCCACGACGTGCGCCACGATCGCATCCCGGTCGCGCCCTCCTCCGCGCGGCCCCTTCCGGAGTTCCGGTGTCACCCGACCGGCCACCGCGAAGAAGGTGTCCCAGCTCGCCGACAGCAACGCTACCTGCCGCTCCAGGTCGTCACCCTCCAACGGCGCGTGCTCGATCGCATGAACGTGCCCCGGTGCCCCGAATTCCGTCGTCGCATCGCCCGGCTGCCGATCGACGATCTCCACCTCGTGCGGAAGGCGTGGCGTGAGGCCAGCCCGCTCCACCACGGGCCGGTACCGATCAGCGTAGGCGAGCAGCGCCTCCACGGCGGCATCTCCCGTCTTCGCCGACCGGCTCCAGCCGGGCCAGTCCAGCGCCGATGCGAACGCCTTCTTCGGCGATTCCTCGATCACGATGCGCAGTTCGGTCATGGATACCCCTCATGCGAACGTCCTGCGGTTGACATGCAACCCACCCCACGATACCGGAAAACGCGGACAGATTGTGGCACCAACGCGACGACGGCGGAAGGGATTGCTCCCCTCCGCCGTCGTGCCTTGGCCCTCGCGTCGCCGTCGATGAGGACGGTTCACGGTGTCCTAGTTCTTGTCGTCGTTGTTCACTTCGCGGAACTCGCCTTCGACCGTGGAATCGTCCTCCGGCGCATTCCCATTACCACCGCCGAAGCCCGACTGGTCGCCGCCGAAGTCACCGCCCGGGAAGCCTTCGCCACCCTGGGCACCTGCCGCCGCGTAGACGGCCTCGCCGATCTTGGACAGCGCCTGCATCAGTTCCTCGTGGGCCGGCTTGATGCGGTCGACGTTCTCCGGATCGCTATCGAGGATGCCACGCAGCGTCTGGATCTTCGTCTCCACGTCCGCCTTCAGCTCCGAAGGGACCTTGTCGCCCAGCTCGGTCAGCGTCTTCTCGGACTGGAAGACCAGGCTCTCCGCCTCGTTCTTCGTCTGGATCGCCTCGCGACGCTTCTGGTCGGCGGCGGCATTCGCCTCCGCCTCCTTCACCATGCGATTCACCTCATCGTCGGAGAGTCCGGACGATCCGGTGATGGTGATCTTCTGCTCCTTGCTCGTCGCCTGATCCTTCGCGGTGACGTTCAGGATACCGTTGGCGTCGATGTCGAAGGTCACTTCCACCTTCGGCACGCCGCGCGGGGCGGGCGGAATGCCATCCAGGATGAAGCGGCCGAGGCTCTTGTTGTCGCTCGCCATCGGGCGCTCGCCCTGCAGGACGTTGATCTCCACCTGCGGCTGGTTGTCGCTGGCTGTGGAGAAGATCTGGCTCTTGCGGGCCGGGATCGTCGTGTTGCGCTCGATCAGCGGCGTCGCCACGCCACCGAGGGTCTCGATGGAGAGGGTCAGCGGCGTCACGTCGAGGAGAAGGATGTCCTTCACCTCACCACCGAGCACACCACCCTGGATGGCGGCGCCGATCGCGACGACCTCATCCGGGTTGATGCCCTTGTGCGGTTCCTTGCCGAAGAAGGTCTGGACCTCCTTCTGAACCGCCGGCATGCGGGTCATGCCACCCACCAGCAGCGCCTCGTCGATCTCGCTCTTGGCAATGCCACCATCCTTCAGTGCGGCCTCCATCGGCGGGATCGTGCGGCTGACGAGCGGACTCACCAGCTGCTCGAACTTGGCGCGGCTGAGGGGGATGTTGAGGTGCTTCGGGCCGCTGGCATCCGCCGTGATGAACGGCAGGTTGATGTCGGTCTGCTGCGTGCTGGAAAGCTCGATCTTCGCCTTCTCCGCGGCCTCCTTGAGGCGCTGGAGGGCCATCCGGTCCTGCCGGAGGTCGATGCCTTCCTGCTTCTTGAACTCATCGGCCAGCCAGTCGATCAGAACCTGGTCGAAGTCGTCACCGCCGAGGTGGGTGTCGCCGTTGGTCGCCATCACCTGGAAGACGCCATCGGAGAGGTCGAGCACCGAGATGTCGTAGGTGCCGCCACCGAGGTCGTAGACGGCGATCTTCTCGTCACCCTTCTTCTCGAGGCCGTACGCGAGCGCCGAGGCGGTCGGCTCGTTGATGATGCGCAGCACCTCGAGGCCGGCGATCTGGCCCGCGACCTTGGTCGCATCGCGCTGGGCGTTGTCGAAGTAGGCCGGAACGGTGATTACGGCCTTGTCGACCTTCTCGCCGAGATAGGCCTCGGCATCGGTCTTCAGCTTCTGCAGGATCAT
Organism: Thermomicrobiales bacterium; assembly: GCA_049840815.1. Lineage (GTDB taxonomy): Bacteria > Chloroflexota > Chloroflexia > Thermomicrobiales > UBA6265 > JASGDN01. Next base: position 235,422 of record JASGJI010000005.1, read on the forward strand.
CGCCGAAACCTCTTCCGGCGAGTACCAGCGGTCGCCCAGCTTCACCTGGACATCGCCGTTCGGGGCGGCCTGAAGCTTGTACGGCACCAGCTTGAGGTCGCGCGCCACAGCGGGATCGTTGAACTTGCGGCCAACGAAGCGCTTGATGGAGAAGATGGTGTTCTCCGGGTTCGTCACGGCCTGGCGGCGCGCGAAGCGGCCGACGAGGCGCTCGCCACTGCTGGTGACGGCGACGACGGATGGGGTGATGCGCTCACCTTCGGCGTTTGGGATCACGACCGGCTCGCCGCCCTCGATGGTGGCGACGACGGAGTTCGTGGTCCCGAGGTCAATTCCGATGGTTCGTCCCATGTGCTCTGGTCTCCTCTGTCATTCGGCAACCGCGCCAGCAATCGCCGTCCATGTCGTTCGGTCAGGAAAGGGGGTGAGACGCCATGCGTCCCGGCTCCCCGGCAACTATGCGTCGAAGGCTGGCGCGTCCTTCGCGGAACTGGTCTCGTCGGTATCGGCGTCGGCGGGCGCGCTGCCCGTCTTCACCATCGCGGGCCGGGCGAGCTGGTCGCCCACGCGATACCCCTTCTGGTACACCTCGACGACGTGACTGCCGGAGGTTCCCGGCTCCGTCGCGACCGCCTCGTGCACGCTGGGATCGAACGGCTGGCCCAGCGCCTCGACCGGCGAGACACCGGCGCGCTCCAGGATGCCGTTCAGCTTGTTCTGGATCATGGTGATACCGGAGAGCCAGCTGTTGCTGCGCTCCGCTTCCGGCACGGCCCCGAGCGCCCGCTCGAAGTCGTCCACCACCGGCAGGAACTGGATCAGCGCATCGCGCTTGGCCAGGTCACCGATGATTTGCCGCTCCTGATCGACGCGGCGGCGGTAGTTCGCGAACTCCGCGCGGCTGCGCTGGAGCTGGTCGAGATATTCATCGCGCTCGGCGGAGACGGCGGCGAGCTGAGCGAAGGTCGGATCGAGCGCCTCATCGGCACCCTCATCCTCGATCGCAGGCTCCTCGGCCTCCATGTCGGCGGAATTCGGCCAGGTATTGAAACGGTCGTTGTCTTGTTCGGTCACGGCTCACTCCTGCTCGCGGCCGGAGCGCATCCACGCCCTCGCCGCCCGGTTCTGCAAGAACGTCGGCATCAGGCCGACGAGTAGAGATCTTCCATCAGGTCGCTCATCAGCCGGGCCATGTAGCGGACCGACGAGATGGAGCGGGAATAGGACATGCGCGTTGGTCCCAGCACGCCGAGGATGCCGGTCGCCTCGCCGTCGATACCATAGGTGGCGACGACAATGCCGAACTGCTGCAGGGCTCCGTGGGGATTCTCGTCCCCGATGAAGACCTGCACATCCCCGCTGGCGGAGAGCTGGGGCAATACCGCCCCGAGCAAGGTGCCGCCTCGCAGGAGGTCGAGGACGCTGTGGACCCCGCTCCCGGCGAACTCCGGTTGCCCAAGGATGTTCTCGATCCCGGAGTGGCGGATCTGCGTCCGCTCCACGGAATCGAGCCCCTCCAGGCCGGTCGCGATCTGGTCGAGCACCAGTCGTGAGAGCGCCGACGTGCCGACGATCTCGGCGAGTCCTGCGATCTCGCGGGCGCTCTTGCCCCGCAGATGCGGAACCAGCTCGTCCGAGAGCGTGCGCAGGATCGGCTGCTCCGTGTCCTCCGGCAAGTGCAACATCATCTGGCGGACGGCGCTTTCCTGGGTAACGAGGATGAGCATCGCCAGCCGGGGTTGCAGGGAGATGAGTTCGAAGTGGCGGAGGCGGGCCGTGATCGTGCGCGGTGCGGAAACGATGGAGATGTTGCCCGCCGTCTCGGCGAGCACCGCCGCCGCGAAATCGACCCACTGGTCCAGCTGGAACTCCACCTGCCGGAACTGGTGCCGGATCATGATCTGGTCGCCAGAGGAGAGCTCCGGCGCACCCATCAGGTGATGCACGTAGTAGCGATACCCCTGATCCGTCGGCACGCGACCGCCGGAGGTGTGGGGTTGCACCACCATGCCGGCTTCGTCGAGCGCGGCCATCTCGTTGCGAATCGTGGCGGATGAGACGCCAACCGGATAGCGCTCGGTGAGGGTCTTCGACCCGACCGGACGCCCGGACGCGACGTACTCCTGCACGATCAGCTTCAGGATTGCCTGTTGCCGCTCGGTGAGCTTCGGCGCAATGCTCTTGGTGGTGGGTTGTGCCGCGTTCGCGGACGGTCGCTCCACGGGCCTCGCTCCTGGGTGGTTAGCACTCTCTCGTATCGAGTGCTAACACGATGAGAATAGCAGGGTTGAGCGCCGCGTGTCAAGGTCCGGCACCGCTTCACGGCCCGGTTTTCGGGGTAGCCTGCATGCCCCGGCAGGGGTATCCGGCATTCATGCGACGATCGGCATGCGTCGATACGGCGTGCCACGAGGGCTTGCCCTGCGTACGACCGATTCCCTCACCGCATCTCGCACGTCGGGCAAGCCACCATATGGATCGTCGTTCGGAGGGGTCGAATTGGTAGGGGCGTTGTGCGCGCCTACTCCGGTTCGAAAGGCGTCACGTCGGAAACCGGCGGCGTCTTCCCATTGGGCGAAAACGCTTCGTGCCCCTTCCGCCCGAACATCCGCGACAGCAGGCCCGGCTGCTTCTGCGGCCTGATCGCTTCCGCGATCCGTTCCTGCACCGTCGGGGCGAGCCGCTTCCGGTCCGGCGTCACCACCGTCCCCCCCGCGATGGTCTCACCGCCCGGCCCGACCACATCCATCGCCTCGATGAGCCCGAGCCCCTGCGTTCTCGCGTACGTCGCGGCCTCCAGCATCAGCCCGAGCATCGCGTAGGCGTCGAACTCGCCATCGTGGAGGCGCTTCGCCGTCCGCTCCAGCCGCTCGTCCAGCTGTCGTTCCAGTTCGGGGACCAGCCGCGCCGGAATCCACGCTCCACCCATCATGCCCTGCTGCAGATCGAGCCGGATCGGCATCGCCCGCGCCACCGGCTCCGGCAACCCCGCCTCCACGAAGAGGCGAGACGGCGGACGCAACAGCATCCCGACCCCACGGTCGATCCGCGCCTCCCACGTCGTGAAGCCGAATCCCTGCTGGAAGTAGACCGGCCACCGGGAAGACAACGCCTGCGCAAGGCCCAGCGTCAGCTGATTCGCGGCCCGCTCGTTCCCCGCTCGCGCCCCATCCATCGCGGCGGGCAGCGCCGGCGTCCACCACGCCAGCCAGGCATCCGGAACCGGCTCGCGACCCTGCAACACCGCGACGTAGGCGCGAACGACCTCCGGATCGAGCGGATGAACGGTGATGAGTTCCACGATTACCCCTTTTCCTGCCTCGTCTCTGCGGATCTTCCCGGATCCGGGTGGACGTTGCGTCCGGCGCCCGCGATCATTGCACGCTGGATGTCCGGCGGTTCCGGTCCGCCCTCCGCCCCTTCTGAAGGATTCCAGTATGCCCCACGCCGCCGCTTCGCCAACCATTCCGACGTCCCAGGCTGCCGATGCCCGTCTCACCTTCAGCCTCGATCTCACCGAGGACGGCCCCTGCATCACCGCCCGCGCGGACGGTCCGGACGCGACGACCTGGACGTACGGGACCGACGTCCAGCACATCCTCGTCCCGCGCGAACCGGGCAGCATCCAAGAGATCGCAGCGCTTGACGTCCTGGAGCACGTCTACGACGAACAGGCGTTTCTCGCCGAATGCGCGCGTCTGCTCGGCCCGGACGGCACCCTCCGCCTGCGTGTTCCCATCGACGGCCTCACTGGCTGGCTCGACGCACTGAACATGTTCCGCTACCTGGCGGAGACCTCTGGTCTTGCACCAGAACCGAAGGAACCCGAGCCGACAGGCTGGCACCGCCACTATCGGCAGCGCGACCTCGACCGCATCCTCACCGAGACCGGCTTCACGGTCGATGCCGTCCGGCGCGTCAATCCGGGCCTCGCCGAACTTCCGCATGCCGCCGGCCTCGTCGTGGGGGAGGTGCTGCTGAAGCGCCCGGACACCGAGCGGCGGCTCTTCCGGTTGCGACAGCGCATCGCCGGCATCGAGAACACGATCCCGGCCGGTCCGCTCGCCACGCGCCTGGAAATCACGGCGACTGTCACCACCACTCGCCACGCATAGTCGCCGTCAGGACGGTCCGCTACCGCTTCTGGCCGACGAAGCTTTCCGCCAGCCGATGCGCCTCGTTCCAGACCACCCGCACCGGCAGCTCGTGCTCCCGCGCGATCACCAGGCAGACATCGTATTCCGGCGCGGCGTCGATCACGCGCCCGTTCCACGAGCGCAGCTTCACTGGCACGTCGCCCCACCGCGTCGCGATCGTCGCGAAAGCGCGGGGGAGCTTCACACGATCCACCGGCGTCGCGCGGACGCCCAGCGTGGTCGTCTGCTCGAAGAAAACGCGTTCCACATCCTGCCGCTTCGCCGCCGGCACCAGCACGCTCACCTGCGTCGCCGGACGCCCCTTCTTCATCACGATCGGCGTCAGCCAGGCGTCCAGCGCCCCCGCTGCGAAGAATCGTTCCATCGCCAGCTCCATGAACTGCGGGTTCATGTCGTCGATGTTCGTCTCCAGCAGCAGTTCGCCGTCATCAACACGATCGCCGGGCGTCTCCATCTCCCCGATCCAGACACGCAGGGCATTCGGCCACGGCAGTTCCCGCTGCCCGAAGCCGTAGCCCACCGCCGACGGCACGAACGACGGGCGCTGGAACGTCGCCAGCGTGGTCAGGATCGCCGCGCCAGTCGGAGTCAGCAGCTCGAACGGGTGGTCCGCCATGTCCGGCAGGGGTTTCGCCATCGGCGCGCCCGCCTCCGCCAGCAACGCCGCCGTCGCCGGAGCCGGAACCGGGATCACCCCATGCATGCTCCGTGCGAACCCGCTGCCCACCTGCGGCGCCCCGGCGTAGACCTCCTCGATCCCGAGCAAGGCCAACCCGATGCATGCCCCACAGATGTCGACGATGGCATCGACGCCGCCGACCTCGTGAAAATGGACCTCCTCCGGCGTCGTGCCATGCACGCCGGCCTCCGCCACCGCCAGCCGCTCGAAGATCGCCAGCGCGGCCGCCTTCACGGGCGCATCCAGCTCGGACTCCGCGATCAGCGTCCGGATCGTCGCCCAGCTCCGCGCCAACGCCGTGTCTGTTGTTCCCACCACCACGCGCGTGCCGTGGATACCGTGCTGGCTCGTCGCCTCCTGCCGAAGGTCGTAGCCCTCCAATCCTAGCTTGCCAAGTTCCGCGGCCAACGCCGGGAAGGAGAGTCCAGCATCGACCAATGCGCCGAGCACCATGTCGCCACTCGCACCGGAAAACGGATCGAAGAATGCGATCTTCACGCGGAAGCCCTTCCTTACGAGCGTGAGAAGTGACACCGAATCCGACTGGTCTGGCAGTGCATGGGGAGCGATCCCGAAGGATGGTGGCATCGGACCGACACGGGGTCGGTCCGGCCTCCCCACCCGTCAAGCCAGGCATCCAAACGTCCACCCTTCACCCGGATTCGGTATGAGGAATGAGCCTCGGCCCGACTCCCGAGACGATGGCAGATGCCACTGCCGCGCGCAAGGCCCCGGAAGCGATGTGGCATCAGACCGACACGGGGTCCTTCGGCGTCGCTCAGGACTCCCTACGTACAGGGCATTCTTTCGTAGGGATGACCGCGTGTCGGTCCGGACTCACCACCCGTCAAGCCAGGCATCCAGATACTCGCCGCTCATCCGGAATCGGGATGAAGCAAGAACCCGCTTTCCCACAAGGGCGTTGTGACTGTCCGCCTCGGGAATGGCCCATCCTTTGCTACACTCATCCATCAGCGTCAGGCGTCGCGATGAGACGCCTTCCATCCATGAAAGTGAGCCAGTCCGATGGGCATCGACCCGAACGACGCGACGAACGAAACCGAACACGCCGCGACCTCGCCCGAGGATGTCACCCGCGCCCAGGACGGTCAGTTCTCCGAAGAGACCGAGGGCGTGCTCCCCGTAACGTGGGCGAAAGCGCCGGGACTCTTGCAGGAGGAATCGACCGAGCTGGTCGATGCGCCATCCGTCGTGATGGACCGCTCCGGTGCCCAGACTATCAAGGGCCAGCGCATCACCATGAGCAACTCCGGCGCCCAGACGATCGAGGCGCGATCGGTGAAGCTGGAGCAGTCCGGCGTCGTGAAGCTCTCGACCGAGCGCGCGACCATCAACGATTCCGCGGTGGCCATTGGCAGCGCGAAGGAGATACGTGTTGCCCAGAGCAAGGTGGGAATCGCGGCTGGCGAATCCATCACCCTGGCTGAGGGGAACCGGATCGGCATGCTCGCCGCTGACAAGGTGGAAGCGGCCCAGGACGTGCGAGCAGTCCTCCTGTTCGCCGACGACGTGAAGGCTGGCGGTTCGGTCACGTCGGTGCTGACGCCAGTCTCGGCGGCGGCACTCGGTGGCGCGTTCGCGGTGGTCTTCGCGATCCTGACCCGCGTGTTCCGACGCGCATCCTGAGAGGGAGGTTCGAACAATGGATGGATTCAAGCGGTTGATCACCTTCGGCATCGGTGGCGCGATTGGCACGGCCATCGGTGCGGCAGTCGCGAGCTTCATGGCGCCGCAGACGGGCAAGCAGCTTCAGGCATCGACGCAGGACTTCGTCGATGAGGTGAAGGCCGCCGGCGACCAGGCCCAGGCCCAGACCGAGGCCGCGATGGCGCAGCGCTTCCGCGCGGCAACAGGCACCCGAGGCCCAATCACCGAGACCACCGGGCTTCCGGCGGGCGATGTCACAGCACGGCTCCCGGCGTCAAACTAGGCGCGTCTGACCGCTTGCCAGACAAGAACACATGTTCTATTCTGGCGGCATGGACAGAAACGATCAGCCGAGGGCCTCAGGCCGTCGGAGCACCCGCTATCACGAGCAGCAGGCGAAGACGATCGTCAACGCCGTGAAGGGCATGGCGTTCCACTGGAGCGTCTCGCCCTATCGCGGATGTATCCACGCCTGCACCTACTGCTACGCCCGCGCGACCCATCCCTTCCTCGGGTTCGATGCGGGCGATGATTTCGAGCACGAGATCGTCGTCAAGGTGAACGCGCCGGAGTTGCTGCAACGGGAACTCCGGCATCCCAGGATGCGCGGCCAAACGATCATCATGGGCACGGTCTCCGATCCCTACCAGCCGGCCGAGCACCGCTATCGCATGACCCGCCAGCTCCTCCGCGTGCTGGAGGCGGCGGGCAATCCGGTCGGGATCACCACGAAATCCACCACCGTCACGCAGGATGTCGGCATCCTCGCGCGGCTGGCGGAGCGCAACCGCATCGCCGTCAATCTCACCATCACCACGGCCGATCGCGATCTGGCGCGGCTGCTGGAACCGCGGGCGCCGTCACCCCAGCAGCGCCTCGCCGCAATCCGCTTCCTCGCCGATGCCGGAGTGCCGGCGGGGATCTTCTGCGCGCCGATCCTGCCCGGCCTGACCGATCATCCGGACGACCTCGAACGGATCGCGGAGGCCGTCGCCACCCACGGCGGTCGCTGGATGATGTCCAGCGTCCTTCGCATTGGCGATGGCTTCGCCAAACCGTTCCTCGACGCCGCCCGACGCGATTTCCCCCACCTCGCGCGTCGCTACGAGCAACAGGCGGCCCGGGGCTTCCGGGGATCGGCCTCGCGGGAGGAGGTCGCGGAGATCCAGGGGCGTGCGGACGAGATCCGGGCGCGATACGGGCTGCTCTCCGGACCGCCCGGTTTCCCGAAGCTGCTCGTCGCCGAACAAGTCGCGCTGCCGCTCTTCGCGATGCCGGGCTGAATGCGCAGGTAGGGTATGCTGGCCCGGTATGACCGGCGACGCGGAAATCGTGCGTCGCCGATAGCGCGTTCAGACGGGATCGGAGTCCGATGGCTCAGGGACGACGGGTAGGAATCGTGGGCGCGGGGCAGCTGGCGCGGATGATGGCTCAGGCGGCGATCCCGCTGGAGATCGACCTGGTGCTGCTGGCGGCCAGCGCGACCGATGGCGCGGCGAAGGTCGTGCCGCAGGTCATCGTGGGGGCGCCGGACGATCCGGAGCGGATGCGGGAACTGGCGGCGCGGGTCGATGCGCTGACGTTCGATCACGAGTTGGTCGATCCGGATCACCTCGCCGCGCTGGAGGCCGAAGGGGTCGCCGTCTGGCCCTCCGCCGCGACGATGGCGCTGGCGCAGAACAAGCGTCGGCAGCGGGCGGAGCTCGGCGCCGCCGGCTTCCCGGTGCCGGCCTTCCGCGATGTCGAGACCGTCGAGGATCTGACGGCATTCGGGGCGGAGCATGGCTGGCCAGCCGTAGTCAAGGCGTCGCGCGGCGGCTACGACGGTCGCGGCGTCTGGGTCGTGCGCAGTGAGGACGAGGCGCTGGCGGTCTTCGCCGATGCGCAGGCGCATGGGACGGTTCTTCTCGTCGAAGAGTTCCTGCCCTTGCAGCGCGAACTGGCGGTGCTCGTTGCGCGGCGGCCATCTGGTGAGGTGGCGGTGTATCCGGCGGTGGAGACGGTGCAGCGGAACGGCGTGTGCAACGAACTCCGGATTCCACTGACCTCAGCGGGCGATCACGCCCCCGAGGCGGAGGCGTTGGCCCGGCGGATCGCGGAGGAGACGCAGGCGGTCGGCATCATGGCCGTCGAGTTCTTTGTCGCGAACGACACGCTGTATGTGAACGAGCTCGCGCCACGCCCACACAATTCCGGGCACTGGACAATCGAGGGCGCACAGACGTCCCAGTTCGAGCAGCACCTGCGGGCAGTGCTCGATCTGCCGCTGGGGGCGACCGGTCTCACCGGAGCGGCGGTCGCGACGGTGAACGTGCTCGGGCCAGCCGATGGCTCCGACCCCGCCGCACGCCTTCCGGACGTGCTGGCAATGCCGGGCGTGCATGTGCACCTCTACGGCAAGGAGGCGCGCGCAGGCCGCAAGCTGGGGCACGTCACGGTCGTCGGGGACGATGCCGACGACGTGTTCGCGCGGGCGACGCGAGCAGCACGCATGCTTGATGGAACAATCACCACAGAGGACTGATTCATGGGTGGGGACGAGATGGAACAGGCACAGCCGCTGGTCGGGGTCATCATGGGCAGCGATTCCGACCTGCCGACGATGCAGGCGGCCATTGACGCACTGCGCGAATTCGATGTGCCGATGGAGGTCCGCATCATATCGGCCCACCGCACGCCGGACGAGATGATCTCCTACGCGCGGGAGGCGGCGGCGCGTGGCCTCCGCGCGATCATCGCCGGGGCCGGGGGGGCGGCGCACTTGCCGGGGATGGTCGCTTCGGCGACGCCCCTCCCGGTGATCGGGGTGCCGGTGGTCGCGGAGGTCTTCAAGGGACTCGGCGGGATGGATGCGCTGCTCTCGATCGTGCAGATGCCAGCGGGGATTCCGGTCGCGACCGTGGCGATCGGGAACGCGCGGAATGCGGGCCTGCTGGCCGTACGCATCCTCGCATCCGGTGATCCGGACCTGACCGAGAAGATGGAGGCCTTCCAGGCGGCACTGCATGACAAGGTCGTCGCCAAGGATGCCGACGTCGCGGCCCGCTTCGCGTCGTAGGATCGAACTCGGATAGGTCGGCACGCCGTAGCGACGAACCACCAGCTGGTGGTTCGTCATCGACCGAAGGCCGATCGATAGTGGGCAGTGGAAGCCTCCGAATATCCGGCTTCGCCGGATCGATGCGGCTGCTGGGTCAGACGAGCTGCCCCACTACGGAGAATGGCTATCCTTTCGAATTCGGCCCTACGGCAGCAGGAGCAGCGTGCCGGCGGTGAACGGCGTGAGGATGATCGCCGAGCGCAGGAGCCAGAGCGGTGCCCGCTTCGTGAACTTCGCGCCGATATACGATCCGATCATCATGCCGATGGTGACGCCGATCAGGTGCGGCAAGGAGACATCCCCCTGCGTCGCCAGCGCGATACCGCCCCCGGCGCTGATGAAGATCAGCGCCAGCATCGTTGTGCCGATCGTCTTCACCAGCGACATCTTCAGCACGGTCAGCATCACCAGCTGGAAGTAGGGCGTCATCCCCACGCCAAAGAAGGCGCTCGAGACGCCACCGATCGTCGCCAGGCCGGTCGTCATCACCGTCTGGCGCGTGGTGGGCACAGCGTCCTTCGGATCGTGCGCGGCGACGAGCTTCCCGCTGAGCCGCGAGCGGATGAAGACCAGGGCCGCCAGCACCCAGAGCGCGATCCCGGCCATCGGTTGCAGGATGTGCTCCGGGATCGACTGCCCGATCCCCGCCCCCGCGACCGCGCCCACCACGCCGGATACTCCCACCAGGATGCCGACCCGGACATTCGTGTTCCCCTCCCGGAAGTGCGAGAGCGCCCCGGAGAGGGTGACGAAGAACATGGCGGCCAGCGACGTGCCGACCGCCTGATGAATGGGCAAGTGAAAGCCAAGCGCAAGGAGCGAGACCATCACGCCCGCACCACCCGCGCCGACAAATCCCAGCAGCATCCCAACGAGGATGCAGACCAATGTGAGGGTGACGATCAGGGTCAGGACGGCCGCTCCCGGTCACGCGAGGGCGGCAGGTCGTCGAGGTCGAGGATCACGTCACCCGGTCGCTCCTCGTAGCGATAGGCGGGCTCGGACTCCGGTGCGGCCTGACGGCGGCGAGGGCCAGGATCGAACCCTTGTGTGTTGACTTCCACCCATTGAATGGAGGAGCGCGGGCGTTCCGTCGGCATCGGAGTGCGGCTACTGCGCCACCAGAGCCAGAGCACGATGGCAAGCGGGATGAGCAGCGCGATCACGAATCCGACGCGCATGATGAGGCTCACCACGCCATGGAAGAACCAGCCGATGAGGATGCCGACGACAATGCCTGCCAGGAACCCGAAGCGGGCGAACCGCGTGCGGTCCCAGAAGCCGGGAGGGGTATAGGCGTTGAAGCTCATGGACGTGTTGCCTTGCCGAAACGGTCCGCTGGGGATCAGGGCGATGGATCATCGCAGGCGTGCGTGGTGCGGACCCAATGGTGACGCTTCTGCCAAGCTTAGCCGAACCATGTCAATCTGTGTTCCCGGAACTGGGCAGTCCGGCAGGTCACTCCAGCCGTTCGGCGGTGGTATCGCGGAGGATGGGCCGGGTGAGGCACGTCGGGCCACCTGCGCGGTTGTGCGAAATCTCGTCGCCGGTGTAGGTGAGCACCTCGATGCCGTGGGCCTCCAGGCGAGACTTCGTGATCGGGTTGTCCTTCAGCATCAGGACCTTGCCCGGCTCCAGCGCGAGCACGTTGGTGCCCTGCGTGGAGAATTCCTCCTCCGGGATCTCGATCAGCGTCCAGCCGGATGCCCGCAGGAGCTGCACGAACGGAGTCGCCATCAGTGGCAGGTGGACGACAGCCACCTGATCGTCGACCGGGCTGAGCAGGGAGAGCAGATGCAGGCATTCGTCCTCGCCGTGCCAATGCGGCAGCGCAACACGGTAGACATCGACGCCGAGCGGCTGGAGGATGATCTGCAACTGGTCGATTCCGGCCGCATTGGTACGGTAGCCCTCTCCGACGGCGAGTACGTTCTGGTCGAGCCAGCACATGTCTCCGCCCTCCAGCGTACCTGGTTCGGCGATCTCCCCGATGATGGGGATGCCCAGTTCCTCGTAGGCGTTGCGGGCGATCTCCACTTCCGGGCGGCGGACCGCCTTGCCCGGCCGGGTGAGGATGGCGCCTTCGTCCGTGATATACGACGAGTCGTAGACAAAGATCGAATCCAGCAGGCCATCCGGCGCGGCAGGGCGGACGATCACCTCGATCCCGGCGTCGATCAGGATATTCGTGAAGGCTTCGTGCTCCGCGCGGGCGAGGGCGTCATTCGCGGGGTGTGGGTAGTTGAAGCGATCGCCATCGGTAGGGGAAACGGATGGCGCAGGATGCTGCACGAGCACGCGCTTCAACGGCGCGATCATGGAGTGGCCGCCGAACCCCTGCCGCAGCGGCTGGGAGGCGGCAGATTCGGTCAGTTGCTCTGTAAGATTGCGTGCGAACTCGCGCATCCTCGTCGTCTCCCTACCCTATGATGTCGTCAGGCGTTGTGGTCCCCTATCGAAGCACGATTGAACGTCATCGTACCATGGCGCCTGGTGGGTATCGGACACCGCAGACGACGCGGCTGGACGCCCACAATTGGAGACGATTCCGCGCGCATATCGATCGTCGCCGCACCGGCACCGACGCGAGACTGCAAGGACGTCAACCCTATCGCCATCCATGGAGCATGCATGCGTCCCGTGCCGACCGCTTCCGCATCCACCTCGATTCCGTTCGACGCGATCCCGCCGCATCGTCCACTCGCCATCGCCCATCGGGCGGGAAATCATTCATCCCTTGCGGAACGGGCGATCGCACTCGGCGCAGACATGCTGGAGACGGACGTCTGGCTCCACAAGGACATCCTGGAGGTTCGTCACGATGATCGGGTCTCCGTCTTCGGGAGGTCCTTGCCCCTGCTCCACGATGGCTGGCACGTGCATTGGCTCTCGTGCTCGCTTCGGCGAATCGAGAGCCTGCTCGACGAGACACCATTGGACGCACGGCTCTTTCTCGACCTGAAAGGGACGAGCCCCTTGCTCGGTGTACGGCTCGTGGAATGGATCAACGATCACCAACCCGAGCGGCATATCATCGTCTGCGGACGCTCCTGGGACCAGCTGGACGCGATCGAGGCGCTCCCGAACGTGGTCGCCATCTATTCGGTTGGCGACGAGCGTGAACTCGCGGCGTTCTGGGATCACGTGGGAAGGCTGGATTTTCCGGCTATCTCGTTGCGGCATACGCTGGCGACGCCGGAGGTGATGGCGAGACTGAAGGCAATGAACGCGCTGGTGATCTGCTGGACGGTCAACGACGCGGCCCGCATGGATACCCTGCGCGCCCTGGGCGTGGATGGCTTCACGACCGACAGACTGGACCTGATCGACCGCATCGTACGCAATCGCACAGGTGCGAACCGGTCCTGACGCTCCCCCGGGTGCAGTTCACGTTTCGTGCAATGAGGAACTACACCCTCTCCCCCTCGTGCCCACTAATGGAGTAGCGCTGACAGCTTGGCCATCGGGCGAATTCAACGCTCCGGACGAGGCGGCACCAGCGCCAGCCGAGGAAGGATCGTCCGTCTCCACGGCGGCTGCGTGCATCATCCGAGACGATCGGCCAGCGCAAGGAGGTCGACGACCATCCCCGCCGCGGTCACTGCCGCCCCCGCGCCGGGACCGGAAACGACGAGCGGATACGCATCGTAGCGTTCCGTGCGGAAGGAGACGATGTTCTCCGGCCCCTGCAACGCCCCGAGCATCGTCGTGTGCGGGAGTTCCTGAAGGCCGACTGTCGCGACCGGTTGCGCCGAAGGTGTCACCTGCGCGACGTACTTCAACGCCGCGCCATCGATCCGGGCCTGCCGCGCGGAGGCCGTGATCTCGGCGTCCTCGATTCCGACCTGATCGAGGAACGCATCCACAGAGACGTGTTCGAGCTCGCGCGGCACGAGGGAATGAATGTCGATGTCGGACAAGTCGAGCGCCAGGCCCATGGTGCGGGCGAGGATGAGCGCCTTGCGGGCCACATCGAGCCCGCTGAGATCGTCGCGCGGGTCCGGCTCTGTGTAGCCCTTCGCCTTGGCCTCCCGCACCGCATCGGAGAAGGACTCCCCGGCGGCGACCATCGAGAAGATCGCGCCGAGCGTCCCGGAAAGGCAGCCGGTCACCTCCAGCACGCGGTCGCCGGAATCGAGCAGCCCCTTCAACGTCGAGATGACCGGGAGCCCCGCGCCGCACGTCGCCTCATAGCGAAGGGTGCCGTTTCGGGCGGCATTCCAGAGGCAGGCCCCACGCGGATCGGAAGCGGGGAGCGCAAGCGGCGCCTTGCTGGAGAGGACGGCCCCGGCTCCAGCCTCAAGGGCGATGACCAGGGCATCGACCGTCTGTTCCCCTGCGGCGGCATCGACCACGATCGTCGGCCCGGCGGCTGCGATGCGGGCAACGGCCTCGGCCAGTGGGATGGTTGGGGCATCGACCGTCACCTTGCGGCGACGCCCATCGACCAGCGAGCGGACAACCTCGGGCGTCAGCGTGGAGAGGGCACCATCGGCCGTCGTCTCCCCGATGACGGCTCCCGCTCGACCGGCAACCGCCGCGATCTGGACATCGAGGCCAAGGTCCTGCATCCAGCGATCATGCTGCGCGAGGACCTGCTCCAGCATCACGCCGCCGACCGTGCCCAACCCGACCTGCACCACCGAAACCTGTTTCATGCCCGCGTCTACCCCCGCCACATCCACCCATCACCCGGTGCCATCTCGCACGCCAAAACCCCGTTCTCTACCGGCGGTCTTTGCCTGTACGACGTTCGAATCGCAAGCGTACCCTGTTTGCCCATCCCGCCGCGACCCGATGCATCTGGACAGGCCATTGGGGATGGGCGATCCTGCGCCGAAATTCCACCGGCACGGCATTCCGTGTCCGACCCTGCATCCGAAAGGGATCACCCATGAGCTACGAACAGACATCGACCCGCAGCACCTGGCAGGCCAGCCGCACCCCGGTTGCGGGAACCGGCGGTGTTGTGGGCGCAAAGACTCCGCAAGCGGTCGCCGCCGGGCTGGCGATGCTGGCGAAGGGCGGCAACGCGATCGACGCGGCGGTGGCGACCGCGTTCACGGTCGGCGTCACCGAGCCGTGGATGAACGGCCTCGGCGGCGGGGGATTCATGGTCGTATGGCTGGCGAAGGAGCGGCGATCGCTCGTCATCGAATACCCGATGATCTCCCCACTCGCCGCGACGGAAACGATGTTCCCGCTCAGCGGCGGCGTCGATTCCGCGCTGTTCGGCTGGCGATCGGTGGTGGGAAATGCGAATGTGCTGGGCTTCCAGTCGATCGCCGTGCCGGGGACGGTTGCCGGCCTCGCGCTCGCCCTTGAGCGCTACGGCACACTGCCGCTCGCGACCGTGATGGAACCGGCCATCGTCGCGGCGGAAGAGGGCTTCCCCGTCACCTGGCACACGACCTTGATGGAAGCGCGCGACCTCGGAAACCTCCAGCGGTTCCCCTCGACCGCAAAGGTCTTCCTGAACGCGCAGGGCAATCCGCTCGTCTCCATCGAGCAGACCACCCCCACCTATCTCCGGCAGCCGGACCTCGCCGCCACGCTCCGCACGATTGCCGACCAGGGCCCACGCGCCTTCTATGAGGGGGAGATCGCGGCGAAGATCGTCGATTTCCTCCAGGCGAACGACGCCATCGTCACACGAGAGGACTTCGCGGCGTACGAGGCGCTGGACGAGTCGGCGATCTCCGTGGACTACCATGGCGCGACGGTGCACACGATGGGCAAGGGAACCGGCGGCACCTCGCTCGCCCAGTCACTTCGCATGCTGAACGAGGTCGATCTCGCGGCGGCGGGACACGGCACGCCGGAGTCGCTGCACCTGCTGGCGCAGGCCTTCCGGCAATCGTTCGCGGACCGCTTCGCCTACCTCGCCGATCCTGATACCAACGAAGTCCCCGTGGAGGCGCTTCTCGACCCCGCCTACGCCGCCGAGAGCGTCACACGCTGGCGGAAGGACGGGCTGCCACCGATCACGGCGGGCACGAAGGCTCGATTGGGCGTCTCGCACGACCTGGCGGGATCGGTGCCTGAATACTCCCGTGATGGCAGCACCACGCATCTCGGCGCCATCGACGGCGAGGGCAACGCCGTCTCCCTGACGCAGACGTTGCTGAGCGGCTGGGGCAGCCGTGTAGTGGCGGAAGGAACCGGCGTGCTGCTGAACAACGGCATGATGTGGTTCGATCCTGAGCCGGGCCGTCCCAACTCGGTCGGTGGGCGCAAACGACCGCTGACCAACATGGCCCCGGCGCTGGTGACGCGCGACGACCGTATCCTGGCCAGCGTGGGATCAAGCGGTGGCCGCAAGATCATGAACGCCAACGCCCAGATCGTGACCAATATCGTGGACTACGGGCTGGATGTTCACCCGGCGCTGGAGTCCCCGCGCATCGACGCCTCGACACGGCAGCTGATCGCGAGCGGCCGGTTTCCGCAGGAGACGCTCGACCGCCTCGCGGCGCTGGGGCACGACGTGGTGACGCGAGACGAGACGCTGCTGACGGGGGACTTCGCGTCGCCGGTGGCGATCCTCCGTGACGAGGACGGAACCATCTCCGGTGCGGCCGATCCATGGTACTTCCCGGCGACCGTTGGGGCGGCGGAGTAGATCGTCAGCGCCGTGCGGCCCAGGAGGCGCTTGCGATCCGGAGTTCCGCGATCCCCTCGATGCGGCCTCAATGGACGATTGGTTAGGGCCACGAGCTACCACGTATTCGTTCGTGCCGCAATCCGTATCCGAACGTGCCGGGACAAGGTTTCTACAATGAACGACTATTCCTGAATCCAACCTGTCCCGACCACGCTTCGTGGGAGGGGGCCGAGAACAACGGCGTTCTTGGGTTCCCGACCACCGACGCCGACCTGATCGCTGCCGAGCCTGTCCATTCCGGACATGATCCCGGTCGATTGGGTCGGCGTTGCCGTGCCTGTCGCTACGCGGAAACCTCCGGCGTGGCCGGGCGCTCACCCTCGCGACGCTCCCAGCCCGGCGCGAAGAGCGGCAGGAAGTTCGACGCCTGATACGGATGCTTGTCCAGCTCGGCCCAGTTGAGGTCCGTGCCGAGACCCGGCGCATCGGGGATCTGGAGACGCCCGTCGATGACCTCGGCGTGCGTGGTCACCAGTTCCTGCTCCCACCCGACGTTGAACTCATCGAAGAGTTCCTGCGTCAGCAGGTTCGGGCAGGATGCGCTGATCTGGATGCAGGTCGCGGTGGAGATCGGCCCCTGCGCGTTGTGCGGAGCGACGACGCCGTAGAACGCATCGGCCATCGCGCAGACCTGCCGAGTCCGCCAGATGCCGCCCATGCTGCCCGGCTCCGGCTGGATGATGTGCACGGCATTGTGGGAAAGCAATTCGGCGTGCTGATGCACGCTGGAATAGCTCTCGCCCGTCGCCACCGGCACCGCGATCTTCTTCGCAACCTCCACCGTGGACATGATGTTCTGGTGCGGCGTCGGCTCCTCGAACCACGTCGGCTCGTACTCGGCCATCCGCTCGCCCAGCCAGACGGCCTCCGCCACGCTGAACCGGCTGTGTCCCTCGATCATCAGCTGAATGTCCGGCCCCGCCACCTCGCGCACGGCGCGGATGATGTCCAGCGAGAGGTGGCGGTCCTCCATGCTCATGGTGCGCCAGGCCGCGCCGAAGGGATCGAACTTCATCGCGCGGTAGCCCTTGTCCAGCACGAGCTGGGCACGCGCCGCAAAGGACTCCGGGGTGCGCGGCCCGGCGTACCAGCCATTGGCGTAGGTCGGAAGCGACTCGTGATAGCGTCCGCCGATCAGGTCGTAGATCGGGCGTCCGGTGGCCTTGCCGATGATGTCCCAGCAGGCGACCTCCACGGCGGCAATGGCGTTCATGTGAATCTGCCCGCCTTCCGTGTAGAAGTCGCGGGACATGCGCTGGAGGATCGTCTCGATCTGGAACGGATCGAATCCCTCGAAGCGGGAGGCCATCTCGTGGACGGCCGCCTCCGTCGTGCGGGCGAAGCCGTTGATCGTCCCCTCACCGATGCCGTAGAGGCCGTCCTGATCGGTCTCCAGCTTCACGAAGAGCCAGTTCTTCCAGGGGTTGCCGACGATCCAGGTCGTGGCACCGGTGATCTTCATGAGGTCTCCTTCGGGCCGTCGAAGCGGCTGGTCGTTCTGCGATGAACCGCGCATGAACATAGTCCTGGCAAGGATTCACGGGCCAATCGACATGCGCTGCCTGCGCATTCTGCCGCGAAATGCGCGTGATGTCACCACCTCTTCCCTCGCTCAGGGGTTGTACGTACACCCCATGCGGCGTATGATTGCCACACTGTCACGCGGTTCCGGATGCCCCTTTCGGGCCATCACCGCCTCGCCCCGAGCGCTGCGCTCGTCCACGACCCCGCAGGAGGCACTCCCAAGGGTGGCCATCTCCACTGGCGCCATGCCCATCTCCCCACTCGCAACTGGCCCGCGCGGCAGGGATCTCCGACCGCAAGCGGCGGCTCGTCCACGTCCGTTGGGCGTCACCCCGGCGCAGGAGCAGGAGCTGCGCGCGCTGGAACAGTGGGAAGCGATACGCGGCCAGATTCTGGTCTCGGTGCCGGTGGTGGTGGTGGGAACCTTCCCGGGATCGCTCCGCCAGGAGCAGGTGCTGGAGCGGGCGGAACTGACGGTCTCCGAGTTTTTCTTCGCCGTTGATGAAGGACGGGAGCACGGGTTCGCGATTCCGGCGGACGATATCGTGGACCTGACCATCGTGCCCGATCCGGCAGGCCACATGCGGGCGCTGCGCATCCGCTACGTCGCCGACCATACGAGCGGCTGCGTGCAGGCGTTCACCATCGCGACGACAGGATTCCGCCGCGTGGCGCGCTTCAAGACCATCCTGCGCCTGGCCGCCGCCGCCGATATCGACGTGATCGCCTTCGACCCGCTGGACATGCGTCCCCGCTCGCTGGCGATCACCTGGGCGCACGTCCGTCGCTTCTCGAGCGAACTGATGGTGTGGTCGGGAACCGCATGCGGGCCGGTCGGAGGCTGGCTCGCCTCTGCCCGGGCCGAATGCCGTGTCTGGATGACGACGCACTCCTTCTTCTGGTGCGATGTCGCCGGACAGGGGGTCAATCGCCTGCCGGTGGCCGACATGCTCGACGTGACGATGGATCTCGGGGCGGAAACGCCAGTCCTGGCGATCGCGTTGCGAGACGGCGAGGGATATCGGCAGGAGATCCTGTTCGGATTCGACCGCCGGGAGTTCGGAGAACGCGCGGAATCCACCTGCCGCTCGCTCATGGAGGCCCTGAAGGGAGCGGGGGTCTCCACGAGAACGGAGCCATCCGCCCTCGCCCCTTGGCTGCCCGGCCAGATCGCGGACCTTCCCGCTCGCCCGGCGGTGCCGGGGCGGCGGGCGCGTCGCCCTGCGCCGGAGACCAACACCACGCCTGCTCCAGTCGCGACGAACGACGCCATGCCGGCCGAAGTCGTGGCCTGGCTGGACATGGCGGAAGGGACACGTCCGATCGCCACGGTCGCATCCGACGATCACGCGATGACGGAAGTCGCCGTGGCGACCTCCGCCATCGTGCCGGTCCAGGACGCGCTGGATGACATACCGGCGATGCCCACCGATCCGTGGGAGCAGATGACCGTCTTCGAGCGCGATTGCCTCGCGGATATCCGTGCGTTGGAAGCGCACGCCGAGGCGCGGACAGAACACGTCATCACCCTGCAGGACGCCCTGGCTGCCCTCGCAACGCTGATCGAGCGCGGGGAAATCGAGCTCCTCGATGCCCATGCGCACGCGCAGCGGATGCGTGGTCTGGCCGAGTGCCGTTCGTCCCTCCGAACGCTGGCCCAGCAGCAGAGGGCTGGCATCCGGTCCCGCAGCTCCATCCTCACCGAGCGGCGGTCCGTGCTGGCGCGGGTGGAGGCACTGGCCGCAGACTAGCGCCAAGGCACGATGCGACAGCCCTCATCGTGCAATGGCGATCACCAGGATCGCCCCAGGGGGCCGCAGCTGAGAGAATCGCCCCTACTGCGTCTGCGCGGCGATGGCAGCCCCGATCAGGCTCGCGACTGCGTTCGCATCCAGTTTGTCGAGGAACCCCTCGGTCAGGCAGGCGACAGCAATCCGCCCTTTCGGCCCGGTGAAGATGCCGGCGTCGTGATGGATGCCGTCCAGCGAGCCTGTCTTTCCCTGCCACGTCACACCCTCCGGCATCCGGCCCGGCAGGCGGTCGACGAACTGCTGCTCGCCCAGGACCTTCAGCATCCAGGCCGTTGCCTCGGGACTGGCCACCGCGCCCGTCGCGATGGCGGCCATCAACGCGGCAAGATCATCGCTGGAGGCGAGGTTCTCCGGATCGCCTGGCTTCGCAGCCACGCCCTTGAAGTAGCGTCCGAGGTGAATGGTCGGGAGACCGAGCGCATCCGCCGTCGCCTGTACCGCATCCATCCCGACAGAGTCGATGCAGACGTTGGAGGCGGAGTTGTCCGAAATCGCGATCATCAGCCAGGCGTAGTCACGCAAGGGCAACGCGATCCCAGGGGTGAGATAGGTCAGGACCCCGCTGCCGCCGACCGTCAGGTTCGCCGGGAGCGAAACAGGCGAATCGAGGTCGAGCGCCCCGGCATCGAGGGCACGGGCCATCGTCGCCAGGATGAGCGCCTTGATCGTGCTCGCCGCCTTGAACGTCTCTCCACCCCGTTCGTGAAAGGCCTCGCCTGTCTCCAGATCGATGACCGTCACCGCCACGCGCGTCCCCTCCGGTGCCGCCGACATCGCCTGCCGCACCGTCTCCCAGCGATCCCCGGTTCCCATGCCTCACTCCTCGCTCATTCGTCAATGCGGACAACCCGCGAACGTATGCGTCGGGCCGCATTGTAGAGCCGAATCGGGGATTTGCGGGGGCGACGGAGGCGATCCGGCGGGCACACCTATGGAAGGGGCTGTCCGGCCTGCATGGTATACTCCGCCCGATTATGGGGTCGGGCAGATCGCCGGTTTGTCAGCCAAATGTCCCAATGCGATGGGCGGCGACCGGCAAGGACGCTCGTTCCCCCTCCCCTCCTTGCACCGCACGTCATCCCCGCGGCTCGCGCCGCCTCCCCGGAGGTCCCCGGTCTTGTTCCGTCCACTTTCCAGCCTGTTCGGCATTTTCAGCCGGGACCTCGGGATCGATCTGGGTACCGCCAACACGCTCGTCTATGTGCGCGGCAAGGGCATCGTCATCTCCGAGCCCTCGGTGGTCGCCATCGACACCAAGACGAAGCGCGCGCTGTGGGTCGGGATCGAAGCGAAGGCGATGATCGGCAAGACCCCAGACTCGATCGTGGCCGTGCGCCCGTTGAAGGATGGCGTGATCGCCGACTTCGACACGGTCGAGATGATGCTGCACCACTTCATCCGCAAGGTACATCTCCAGCGCCTGATGGCGCCGCACCCGCGCGTGGTGATCGGTATCCCCAGCGGCGTGACCGAAGTCGAGAAGCGGGCCGCCAAGGACGCCGCGCTCTCCGCCGGTGCGCGCGAGGCCTACACGATCGAGGAGCCGATGGCCGCCGCGATCGGCGCCGGCCTGCCGATCAACGAGCCGATCGGCAGCATGATCGTCGATATCGGCGGCGGTACGACCGAGGTCGCCGTCATCTCGCTTGGCGGTATCGTGGTCAACCACTCCATCCGCGTCGCCGGTGACGAGATCGACGACGCGCTGATCCAGTACGCCCGCCGCGATCACAACCTGGTGATCGGCGAGCGCACGGCGGAGAACGCCAAGATCGCTGCCGGATCGGCCTATCCACTGGAAGAGGAAGTCCGCGTCATGCTGCGCGGCCGCGACCTGCTGACCGGCCTCCCGAAATCCGTGGAAGTCAGCTCCGTCGAGTTGCGCGATGCCATTTCCCAGCCGGTGAACACGATCATCGAACTGGTGAAGAACTCGATCGAGGAGACGCCGCCGGAACTGGTGGCGGACATCATGGAGCACGGCATCACCCTCGCCGGGGGTGGCGCCCTCCTGATGGGCCTCGACCGCCGGCTCCAGAGCGAGCTCCGGATGCCCGTCCACCGCGCGGAGGACCCGCTCACCTGCGTGGCCCGTGGCACCGGACGCGTCGCGGAATCGCTGCACCTCTACCAGCGCGCGCTGGCAGGCGGACAGGAACTGCGTCGCGGCTAGGGCCGAAAACGAGAAGGTAGCTGGGCTGACGACACCATTCCGAGTAGGGGCGATCCTTGCGGCCACCTCGGGCGATTACGAGGATCGCCCCTACAAGACAATCCTCGGTGCGGATGGCTATCGTTTCGGATTCAGCAGGACACGTACGCCCGATCGACTGCCAACCCGCAGCCACAAGGGCCGCATCGACGAAAGAAGCTCCCCGTCGCTCCGCGCCATCCCCGGGCGTACGGCCGTGTCCGGACAGACCATGCGCCCGAGTGGTAGGATGACGATTCGCCGGATCGGTGCCTCCCTGGCACCTCCGTCAGCCATTCGTCCCGCGCCCCGTTATTCGCCCGCGCCATCGAGCCTCGATCCCAGACGCGCGGAACGAAGGAGAAGACACGCCTTGCTGAACGCGAAGGACATCCGATCGTGAAGCAGGTCCCCTGGCGCAAGACGCTTTCGTTGGTCCTTGTGTTCAGCATCATCGCACTCTCGCTGATCGTGCTGGATCGGCAGAATCTGCTCACCCCCGTCAAGGACGGCCTGAACACCGTGGTGCAGCCGATCTCCGGGGCATTCGCCGGCGTCCCCGGATCGCTGGACACCAACTCGCCGCTGGACGATCAGCTCGCCACGGCCGTTGCCAAGTCCGACCGCCTGGATGCCGAGAACAGCGACCTCAAGGCGACGGTCAGCGCCCTCGAAACACAGCTGCACCTGCAAGGTGCCCAGGAGGCCCATCCCGATCGCACGTATGTCACCGGCAACGTCATCTCGCGCGATCCCACCGGGCAGCAGAAGTTCGTCATCATCGACAAGGGATCGGCGGATGGCCTGCGCGTGGGCATGGCCGTGGTCAGCCCGGACTACTTCGTCGGCCAGGTCTCGGAAGTCACCGAGAACAGCGCCAAGGTCATGCTGATCATCGACTCCAGCATGAAGGTCGGCGCCCGGCTGGAGGACACCCAGGCCGAGGGCACGGTCATCGGGACCTGGCAGGGTGGCCAGCAGCCGATGCTCATGGAGCACATCGACAAGACGAAGACCCCGAAGGAGGGCGAGAAGATCGTCACCTCCGACATGACGCGGCAGATTCCCCCCGGCCTCATCATCGGCATCGTCTGGGGTGACCCGGTGGTGAACGCCCAGAACGACCAGATCGAAGTGAAGGTTCGCCCAGCGGTCAACTTCGACACGCTCACACAGGTCTTTGTGGTGACGAACTATGGGAACTAACACGTCTCGAATCCGGATTCCCGGCCTGCCGAAGGACTTCGATCCTCGCCTGGCCGCCGCGCTCACGGTCTCCAAGCTGGCGGGTGAAGCGAGCCGCCGTCTCGGCCGTGGCGGCGGAACCTCCGCGCCCGGCCTGATCGCCGAGCGGATCGACCCGAACATCCTGAACAAGCTCGCCGCGCGGCTGGAATCCGGCGCCATCGTCGTGGCCGGCACGAACGGCAAGACCACGACCTCCCGCATGGTGGCGGATATCCTCACCGGCGCGGGCTATGAGGTCGTCCACAACCGCACCGGCGCGAACCTCGTTCGGGGAGTCACCGTCGCCCTCGCCGAGCGAACCTCGCCGCTCGGGAAGCCGAAGGGCACCATCGCCGTGATCGAGGCCGACGAGGCCGCGTTCCCGGAGATCGTGCGGCGCACGCAGCCGCGGCTGATCCTGCTGAACAATCTCTTCCGCGATCAGCTCGATCGCTACGGCGAACTGGACACCATCGCCCGGACGTGGAAAGCCGCCTTCCGCGACCTCTCGGACGCCTCCACCATCGTCGTCAATGCCGACGATCCGACGCTGTCGTTCATCACGGAGGGCCTCGTCGCGAAGCGCGTCGCGTTCGGGCTGAACGAGGAAAAGCACCGGCTTGATGCCCTTCCCCACGCGGCGGACGCGGCGACCTGCAAGATCTGCGGCGCGGACCTGACGTACCACGCGCTCTACGTCTCCCACCTCGGCGACTGGTATTGCCCGAACGGCGACAGCAAGCGCCCGACGCTCGAGGTCGCGGGCGGGGAGATCGCGCTGAAGGGGGTCGAATCGCTGGCGATGACCATCTCCCCGGCGGCTGGCGATCCCGTGCGCATCGAGATCGCCGTGCCGGGCATCTACAACGCCTACAACACCTTGGCGGCCTATGCGGTCACATCGCAGGCTGGTGTATCGGCAGACCAGATCCGCGCGACGCTGGCAGCGTTCCGCTCGGCGTTCGGCCGGATCGAGCGCGTGCCATACAAGGGTCGCACGCTGACCATCGCGCTGGTGAAGAACCCGGTCGGATTCAACGAAGTCCTGCGCATGCTGACCGTCGAGACCGGCGGACTGAGCGTGCCGACGCTGATCGCGATCAACGACCTCGATGCCGATGGCCGCGATGTTTCGTGGCTGTGGGATGTCGATTTCGAACTGCTCGCCGATGGCGATGGCCAGTTGAGCACCACCGGTATCCGGGGCAACGACATGGCGAACCGGCTGAAGTACGCAGGCGTCCCGACGGGACGCATCACCCCGCTGCCGGACGATCTGGAAGCCGCGCTGGACGCCTTCGTGACCTCCGTGCCCGATGGCGCGGACGCCTACATCCTGCCGACGTACACCGCAATGCTGGGCCTGCGCAAGATCCTTGCGGATCGCGGCGCGGTGGAATCGTTCTGGGAGCAGTAACGTAACGCAAGCACTCACCCGGGTTCAGTTGGAACCACGTCATCGAGCCGAACACCACCCGTTCTGGAGGCCCCTCGTGAGCACCCCATCCCCCTCCGCCTCAACGATGACCACCCCCACCCCGACCGGTCAGACGATCAAGATCGGGTGGCTGTACGGCACGAAGATGAACATCTACGGCGACCGGGGGAATGTCCTCGCGCTGGCCCAACGGGCACGGTGGCGGGGTATCAGTCCGGAGGTGGTCGAGATCGGGCTGGGCGAGGAGATCCCGGACGATATCGACATCTTCTTCTTCGGCGGTGGGCAGGATCAGGAGCAGATCGCGGTCTCCCGCGATCTCCAGGGCGAGAAGGGGCAGCACCTGAAGCAGTTGATCGAAGATGGCGCGGCCATGCTCTCGATCTGCGGTGGCTACCAGTTGCTTGGCCACGAGTACCGCCCCCACGATGCCGAGCCACTGCCGGGAATCGGCCTGTTCGATGTGACCTCCACCGCAGGGCCGGAGCGCTTCATCGGCAACGTCGTGATCGAATCCGACGACTGGGGCACGCTGGTGGGATTCGAGAACCACAGCGGCCTCACCTTCCTCGGAGAGAAGGCCACGCCGATGGGCACCGTCGCCGTGGGGCGTGGCAACAACGGCAAGGATGGCACCGAGGGCACGCGGTACAAGAACGCGCTGGGATGCTACCTCCACGGCGCATTGCTGCCGAAGAATCCCGCCCTGGCGGACTGGCTGATCGAAGCCGGACTGACCCGGCGATACGGCTCCGCAGCCCTCGCGCCGATCGACAACGCATTGGAAGACCACGCGAAGCACACCGCCATCGCCCGCGCCCACAAGACGCGATAATCCATCCTTCCAGCTTGAAGAGGGTGCGCAACAACGGCGTTGTCTTTCAGGAAACAAGGTGAACACGGCGATCTTGCTCACCTTCTTCATATCGGCTACACTTTTAACTGGAATACCGTCGTTGGCACACACGAGTTGGCAGTCCTGCTTCCTGGACCGAAGACGTGACTGGAATCGTGATCGATGTGCGAGCGCAGAGAAGGAGTCCGTGTGTCCACGATCGATACGCTCGATGAGCGCATCCTGTCCGAGTTGCAGGCGAATGGCCGCCTGACGATGAAGGCGCTGGCGGAACGCGTCGGGCTCTCCAGCCCGGCGATGATCGAGCGGGTCCGCCGGCTGGAGGAACGTGGCGTCCTGGCAGGGTATCGGGCGATCGTCGATCCCGCCGCGATCGGACGCCCGCTCTCGGCGTTGATTGCCGCCGACATCGACCGGCGCAACAGCGACCGCTTCCTCGACCGGCTGCGCACGGAGCCTTCGGTCGTGGAGTGTTTGCGCACCACCGGCGATCGGTCATTCCTGATCAAGGTGAATGTCACCTCCACCGACGAACTGGAACAACTCGTGGATGAGCTCGCCGAGCTTGGCGCGCGCTGCTCCACCAGCATCGTCCTCTCCGCCCCCATTCAGGATGCGCCGATCGTGCCGCCGGAGGGAGCCGTCAGCCAGCGCACCCGGCTCAGCCGCCGTCGCCGCCGGTCGGCGATGCGGATGGATGGCGCGCCCACCCGCCCCGGAGCCACCCCGATTCGCGACGATGATGGTGCCGCTTCCGATGACGACGGCGACGACGAGAACGACGACCTGTAGGGCCTGTCACCTCGCCCTGAGCACCCGTAACGAGTGTCGCAACGAAGAAGGTCACCCGCATTGGGTGGCCTTCTTCGTTGCCATCATGCCGAATCGTCGGGTGGGCTCATGCCGAGCGGCGCCGTGGTCGGGATCGGCGCCTCGGTGACGACCGGCGCCGTCGTCGGCTCCGTCGAGGGGACGGTTGGATTCGGCTCGATCGGCGGTGAAGTCGGCTGCGTGCTCGTATCTGTGTTCGTATCAGTGCTCGCGCCACCGCTGGTCTCACCACCGCCAGTCCCGCTCCCGGTGCCCTCGCTGTCATCCTCCGAGACCGACGGGACATTCGTGCGGCCAACGGCGCGAGCATACGCGCTGACGCTTGCCTGCGCGCCCGATGCCCAGCGGGGCGATCCGCTCTGCATCTGCGTCAGCGCGTTATCCAGTTGCTTCGTCATGAAGCTGTCCAGGTCACCGCAGGCTCGGGATGGCGCCTGGGACGTGACCACCCAGTCCTGGGTGGTGTCACCGCTGCCCGCCTTCTGACCGGTGGTCTTGCAGATATCGGCCTTCTTAACCGTGTCGGGAACGGGAAAATCCTTGGCGACGGCATTGCCATCCGGCCCGACGAGCAGTCTGGAGTATTCCGGATTGCTGTGGATCTCCTCCATCATCTGCTGCCAGATCGGTCCGGCGGCCTGGATTCCGTCGATCTCATAAACCTGGCCCTGCCCGCTATCTCCGCTCTTGCCGACCCAGACTCCCACCGCGACATCGGTGGTGTAGCCCATCGTCCAGAGGTCCTTCCAGTCCTCGGTCGTCCCGGACTTCGCAGCCGTCGGACGGCCCAACGCGGTCTGGGTGTTCCCGAAGAGATTGTCCTCGGTGAAGATCATTGCGCGGGCCTTGTTGTCGGTGAGGATGGACGTGACCTGATAGGCATTTCCAGCGGGGACCGCCTGCGATGCCTCCTTCCTGATCTGGTTCGCATCGTGCTTGTAGAGGACATTCCCCTGCGAATCCTTGATCTCGAGGATGGGGCTGGCCGGAACATAGGTGCCATTGTTCGCGAGCGTCGCGTAGGCGTTCGTATGTTCCAGCAGTTCGACCTCACCGGCACCGAGGCCGATGGAGAGGCCGTAGTAGCCAGCGTCCTCTTCCAGGCTGTCGACCAGGCCCATCTTGCGGGCGGTATCCATCACGCCCTGCACCCCGACGTAATCGGTCGCGAGCACGGCGGGGATGTTCAGCGAGTTCGCGAGCGACGTGCGCACCGACACCGCGCCGTAGGAGAGGCCGGAGTAGTTGTTCGGCTTGTAGTCCTCCTGCCCCTCCACCTTCCAGGTGGTCGGGACATCGAGCAAGACGGTGCCAGGATTCCAGCCCTTCTCGAAGGCCGCTGCATAGACAAGCGGTTTCATCGAGGACCCCGGCTGGATCAGGCTGGTGGCGTAATTCACCTGCCCCCCGATGATGGCGTTGTTGAAGTCGGCCGACCCCACCATGGCGAGGACCTCCCCACTCCACGGGACCATCACCACCATCGCGCCGTTGTTCTTGTCGTATTGGGCCATGTTGGCGACGCCACTCGCGACCATCTGCTCCGCCTCCGCCTGCAACGGGAGGTCGATGCTGGTCGTGATCTGGAGGCCACTGTAAAGCGCATCTTCGCCGTAGTGGTCGATGATGTACTGCTTCACGTACTCGGTGAAGTGTGGTGCGTTCTGAATGGCGCCGGTGCGGACATTGCTCGGGTGCAGCGGCTCGGCGAAGGCAGCGTCCGCCTCTTCCCGCGTGATGTAGCGATACTTCACCATCTGGCTCAGCACGTATTGCTGCCGCTTCTTGGCGATCTCGAACTTGTCCGGATCGGACGGCTCGTAATATGAGGGGGCCTGCGGCAGGCCAGCCAGCAACGAGGCCTCACCGAGCGTCAGGTCCTTGGCGTGCTTGTTGAAATACGTCTGCGATGCCGCCTCGATGCCGTAGGAGCGCGCGCCGTAATAGATCTGGTTCAGGTACATCGTCATGATGTCCTGCTTGGAATACTTCTGCGCCAGCGCATAGGCGGCCATTGCCTCGCGAATCTTGCGGGTGTAGCTGATATCGAGCGCGCTGATCTGGTCCGGGTAGATCGCGCGGACGAGCTGCTGGGTGATCGTCGAACCGCCGGAACTTCCCGCGCCGGAGAGGTTGATGAGGCCACCACGGATGATGGCGACCGGCTCCACGCCATCGTTCGTCCAAAACGTGGAGTCCTCGGAGGCCACCGTGGCATCGATCAGGTATTGCGAGATGTTGTCGTAGGAGACATACGTGCGCCAGCCGAAGTCGGGATTATCGACTTCCTGCAACAGCGTCCCGTTGCGGTCGTAGATGTCCGTTGTCTGGAATGTCTGGGCGGAGACCTGGGCCGCGTTCGGGAGACTTTCGTTGACGTCCTTGTAGGTGCGGACGGTGGCGAACGCGCCGATGACCCCCGTGACCACCGTGATCGCGACGAAGATGACCGCCAGCACACCCGCGACGGCGGTGGAAAGCATCAGGATCTTGGGGAGATCCCAGAAGCGCTTCTTCTGGCCGCGTCCGGTGGCGCCGGGCAACAGGTGCGGCGGCAGCGATGCCGGCTTTTGCCCGTAGCGGGTCTTGCCGAAGCGGGCCTGACGACGACGGGCATCGGGGTGGCGCTGGCTGGCGCGGCTGATGCGACCATGACTCATGAAGGGGGGATCTCCCGGGACGCGGCTCGTGGTTGGTTGCAGTGAAGAACGCGAGCCGTCGGCCGATCGAGGCGACAGTCCGGCATCATGATCCCTCCAGCGGAGGCGATACCGGATGTGGAATTGTAGCGGGTTGACCGCCAGCGGGACCGGAACGCGGTCTCTGGCTGATACGCGCGAGGATTGCGTGCGGTTTCGGTAGGCCTCGCCAGGCCAGAACCGCCCGGACGGCGAGTGGAGTGCATGAGCCGCCGCATGCTACAACCGAGAGATCATCGACCATCAGGCTCAACGTCCGACCAGAAAAGGCTGAGCATTCCGCATGAACGACCGAACCACTCCCTCATCCCCTACGCCCCCTTCGACCTCCGCCGCCCTGCCGGAGACGCCGCATGAGCTGCCCTACGATCGCGCCAAGGTCGACGCGCTGCTGGAGCGCGTCCGCAAGGGCGAGCGGGTGACACTGATCGACGAACTGCTGGCAGCGGTCGACTGGCGGACAGCGTTCACGGCGGAGGATGGATCGTCGCTGGACGTGGAGGGCATCGCGAAGCTGCGCGAGTACTACCGCGAGAAGTTCTCCGACATCGGCCCGGTGTATATGGCGGAGCTGCTCTCGACGGAGTTCATGACGGAACAGCGGGCGCGGGGCGATATCGTGTTCTCGGACCGGTTGCTGGAGATCGGGCGGAGCGATCCGGACCTGTGGCGGGAAATCCGCCTCTTCTTCCGTCGCAAGGAGTTCGCGACCGCGATGCTGGTCCACGCGCATCAGGAGCGAACGGAGGAATAGCGGAGGAGTGAGAACCGAGAAGTGAGGACTAAGGGGCAATAGGGCGGGACTCCCGCCCTGAACGATGGCGGCTTCCTCGTAGATGCGGCCCTTGTGGCCGCCGTGTTGTACGGAACACAGGCGGCCACAAGGGCCGCATCTACGAGGAGAGATATCGCCTCTTGCCGGTCGCTCCAAAATGACGCCCGGTGTGGATACTCCTCCACGCCGGGCACTCCCCTATGTCGCAACGGATGGGCGTTCGTTTATGTCATCCCGAGCGAGCGGCACTCGGAAGGCCATGCCATGCAGAGCGAAGCGCGTCGAGGGATCATGTGGCATGGACGACGCCATCCATGCCACATGATCCCTCGACGTCGCTGCCCCAGGAATGCCACCGCGAGACACGCGCTGCTCCGCTCGGGATGACACTGCCAGGCGTGTCCGGAGCCGCCGATCATCCCGCCTTGGACAGAGCGTCCTCGATGGCACGGCGGACGAGGTTCTGCGTGACCCGTGCCCGGTAGTCCTCCGGCGCGTGCTGATCGCCGAGGATGTCGACGCCATCGGTGGCGAGGGCAGCCGCGGCCTTGATCGACTCGCCATCCGGCGTCGCTCCGGCGAGGGCCGCTTCCGTGGCCGTCGGACGATAGGCGATATCGGACGCGCCGGTGATGCCAATGCGCAGCGTCTCGATCGTGCCGCCATCACCGGTGGTCAGGATCACCGCAACGCCGACAATCGCATAGCCGGAGGCTGGATTGGCGAGCTTCTGGTAGCTCCAGCCCGTGCCGGCGGGCGGCACCGGAATCCGGACGCGGGTGATGAGTTCGTTCGGCGCCAGCGCCGTGGTGAGGAAGCCAAGGAAGAACTCGTGAATCGGGACGACGCGCTCGCCATCTGGCCCCTGGATGACGACCTCCGCACCCAACGCAAGCACCCCGGCGGGGTAATCCCCAGCAGCGTCGGCGTGGGCGAGCGTGCCGCCAAAGGTCCCACGGTGCCGCACCTGCTGATCGCCGACGACGTGGGCGATGGCCGGGAGCAGCGGAACCTGCGCTGCCAGCGTCGGGTCCGTCTCGATGTCGTGGTGCGTGGTGAGCGCGCCGATCTCGACCGCCTCCCCGACGAGGGAGACGCCGCGAAGCTCGCTGAGACCGGTGATGTCGATGATGGTGCCTGGCGACGCCAGCCGCAGCTTCATGACCGGCAGCAGGCTCTGGCCCCCCGCGAGGATCTTGCCATCATCCTCATGCTCGGCGAGAACCGTCAGCGCATCCTCGACCGACGTGGCGCGATGATAGGAGAAGGGATAGGGATGCACGGCGGGCACCTCCGGATACGGGCGGGACACACGGTCCCGGATCGGATATCGGTGGGGAATCAGTCGCCGGAGGGAAGCGGCTGGGGCGTATCGCCACGCTTCATGCGCTCCGACGCCGAGAGCACCGACTTCACGATGCTCTGGTAGCCCGTACAGCGGCAGATGTTGCCCTCCAGCGCGTGCCGGATTTCCTCCTCGGTCGGTTCCGGGGTGTCCTTGAGCAGGGAGAGCGACGACAGGATCACGCCCGGCGTGCAATAGCCGCACTGAAGGCCGTGCTCCTCCCAGAACGCCTGCTGGATCGGGTGCAAGGTGCCGCGCGGGGCGACGCCTTCGATCGTGGTGATCGCGTGCCCCTCCGCCTGCACGGCGAGGACCATGCAGCTCTTCACCGCCTCGCCATCCAGCAGCACGGTGCACGCCCCGCACTGGCCGGTCTCGCAACCGGTGTGCGTGCCGGTGAGATTCAGCTGTTCGCGGAGCATATGAACGAGCAGCGTGCGCGGCTCGACCGAGGCCGTGCGGCGCTGCCCATTGACGGTCGTGGAAACATCCACCTTCGCAATCGTGGTGTCGGTCATCGGGATGGTCCTTCCGTCGGAATCAGCCGCTCAAGGGAGAGCACAACCGGATGCGATCAGGACGCGGGAGCGTCCTGGGCGGCAAAGCGGTCGTTCAGCTCGCCGAAGAACTTGTTGACGATGGTCTTGGCGGCAGGCTGGATGACCCGCCCACCGATGCGAGCCAGCACGCCGCGCACGTTGGCATCGCCTTCCCAGGTCAGATGCGTGCCGCCGTCGTCGGTCGGGGTGAGCGTGATCTTGCCCTCTCCGCCGATCTGGCCCTGCGGCCCCTTGCCTTCGACAAGCATGGTGAAGGCGGACGGCTCCTGCTTGTCGCTGATCTTGACATGCCCGCCGTAACGGCCCTTGATCATGCCGATGCCGATCGTCATCACGGCATCGTATTCGTCCGGGCCAACCTCGGTCAGGCTCTCGCAACCGGGCAGGCACGCCTTCAGGACTTCCGGATCGAGCATCGCGGCATACACCGCCTCGGGCGACGCGGATAGCGTGTAATCACCACTCAACTGCATGAATCAGATCCTCCTCGGGATGGGTGGGATACCCCCGGCGTGGCGCGTGGCGAGCATCCAGTGCGGATTGTTCCCTGATGGTCGCACAGATCGCGCCTTCCACGAGCGATTCGCATCCGCGCGATTCGGGTAGTCAACGATCGAATAGCCGCCTCACCCGACAGGTCCGAGCCCGGCCCCGGCCAGGATGGCCGCAACACGGCCCACCTCTTCCTCCGTGAACCCGGACATCGGGGACGTGGGAGTGGCGCCTGCGATGACACCGCGCAGGGTCAACGCGACCTTGAAGCTTCCCCAGGCCGCCGCCGACCAGCCGATCTCCGGACGCTGCGCCACCGAGATGATCGAGAAAAGCCCGTAGAGGCGATCCTGCTCCGCACGAACGGTGGCAGCATCCCCCGCCACGAAGGCCTCATAGAGGCGGACGTACCCGACCGGATCGACGTTGCCGAGACCGGGCACGCAGCCATGCGCCCCAAGCGACAACGCGACATCAACCATCAGTTCGGAGCCGGTGAAGACGCGAAACTCGGGCAGGTCGGCATTGTCGAGCAGGACGCCCCGGAAGTTCGCATCCTGTCCACTGCTGTCCTTCAACCCGATGATGGCCCCGGCCTTCGCCAGTGTGCGCAGCGATCCGCGATCAATCTTCGTCTGGACCGCGCCCGGAATGTCGTACGCCATGACCGGGACGGAAACGGCATCCGCGACCCGGCTGAAGTGACGAACGATCTCGGCGGGCGATGGCTTGATATAGAACGGCGCGAGCACCACATGGCCATCGACACCAAGTCCCTCGTGCCGCTTCGCACGGTCGATCACCCGGTTCGTGGTGAAGTCGATTGCCCCGGCCAGGATGGGCACCTTCCCCTTCGCGAGGCGGACGGCGGTCGCGATCACGGTCTCCTGCTGGGAGTCGGTGAGGCCGATCGACTCGCTGGTGGACCCGAGCATGAAGAGACCGTGGACACCGGAAGCCAGGTGGAAGTCCAGCAGGCGCTCGAGGTCAGGGACGGAGACGTCGCCCTCGGCGGTGAGCGGGGTGGAGACAGGAGGGATGATGCCCTTGAGGTCGGCAGGGGTCATGACGGGAAGACTCCTTCGTACGAGACGTGAGGACCGAGACGCGAAACGTGAAAACCCAAGAGTAAGGATGACCGGCAATAGGGCGAGACTCCCGCCCTGAACGATGGCGGCCTCCTCGGAGATGCGGCCCTCGCAGCAGCGGGCGGTGGCTTCCTGTGTTCCGTGCAACACGGCGGCCACAAGGGCCGCCTCTCCGAGGAGAGAACCGCTATTGCCGGTCGCTCTAGGACGTGAGTCCCGAAAGCCCGTGTGAACACACTGACCCATCGCGCGTCCCGGATGGGCCTGTCATGACGGGAATCCTCTACAAGGCGCCTTGTATCGCAGAACGGGCCGGTTTGCAATCGGGGACGACGAGGAAGGACGAGCCGCTGTACGACTCGTCCTTCCTCACGTCTCACTTCCCGGTCCTCACGTCTCTCGCCTCAACCCTTGATGCCGGACATCCGCACACCCTGGACGATGAAGCGCTGCATGAAGATGAAGATCACCACCAGCGGTGCCGCCGCCACCACCGCACCCATGAAGAGCGCCGGCAGGTTGATCGTCTGCGCGGTCAGGAACATCGAGAGCACCACCTGCACCGTCCGCGTCTCGGCGGACTGGCCGATGATGGACGGCCACAGGAAGGCGTTCCAGCTATTGATGAAGCTGAGCACGCCCAACGCCGCCATGATGCCCATCGAGTTCGGCAGCAGCAGCCGGAAATAGACGCCGTAGTAGCTGAGGCCATCGAGCCGCCCCGCCTCCTCCAGGTCCTTCGGGAAGTCCAGGTAGAACTGGCGGAAGAGGAAGGTCGCGAAGGCGCTGAACAGCCCCGGCACGATCACGCCCCAGAGGGTGTTCACCCCACCAAGCTCTGAGATCACGACATACGACGGCACGAAGGTCACCGCGCCGGGGACCATCAGCGTCAGGAGGATGATCGAGAAGACGACGCCCGAGCCCCGGAACGGAATACGGGCAAGGGCGTAGCCAGCCATCGAGGCGAAGAGCGTCTGGAACACCAGGTTGCAACCGGCCAGCAACGCGGAGTTGCGCAGGCCGAGCCCCATGTTGACTTCCTTCGTCTTGAACAGGTTGGTGAGGTTATCCCACTGCATCTCCTTCGGCCACCACACCCACTCGAAGGAGGTGATCTCCGGCTGCGTGGCGAGAGCGTTGCGGATCATGATGTAGAACGGCAGCATGAAGACCGCCGCCAACACGATCAGCACGACGTAGCGCAGGATGGCAAGGAGTGGTCCCAGGGAAAGGCCCTGATTCGGCTTCGGATGCTGGAGCGATCCCCACCGGTCGTTGGTCGTCGTCGGTGCGCTCATGCCTTCCTCCCGAATCCGAAGAGCCGTCCCTGGATGAGGGTGATGGCGATGATGATGGCCGTGAGGATGAAGGCGCCCGCCGAACCGCGCCCGTAGTCCTGCTGGGAGATGGCGACCTGATAGAGGTAGACCAGCGGGGGCCTCGCGAGGCTGAGGTTCGCGGTCCCGCCCGCGCCGCTCAGGATGTTGATGAACTCATCGAAGGCCTGGAAGGCGGCGATGAAGTTCAGGAGCATCACGGCGATAGAGGTGTTGCGCAACATCGGGAACGTGATCGTCCAGAACGTCGTCCAGCCTGGCTTGCCGCCATCGACGTAGGCCGCTTCATACAGCGACTGGTCGATCTCCTGCAATCCCGCCAGGAAGATGATCATGTAGAAGCCGACCTGGAGCCAGACGCGCACGGAAACGAGCACCAGCCAGTAATAGGGCGGGCTGGTCTGGCCGATCCAGGCGATGACCTGATTGCTGCCCATCCAGTAGAGAACCATGTTGGCGAACCCCGACGGCACGCCGGAGAAGATGCCCATCTTCCAGATAACGGAGGCAACCACATACGAAATCGCGGTCGGGATGAAGAAGACACTTCGAAAAAACGCCTTGCCAAACCCGACCGAGTTCACCAGCATCGCCAGGAAGAGCGAGAAGAAGAAGGTGAGCGGGACGATGAAGATGGCGAAGACCACGATGGTGCGCAGCGAACGGACGAACTGGGGGTCGTTCAGGACAGCCCGGTAGTTGTCCAGACCGACCCAGTTGCCGACGGTAATCGTATTCCGCGCCTCGGAGAAGCTGATCAGGAGTCCCCAGACGATGGGCAGGAAGGTGAAGATCCCCAGCCCGATCACCATCGGTGCGACGAAGACACAGAACGCGATGGTCGCTTCCCATCGCGTCTGCTTCCACCAGGGGACCGATACGTTCCGGATGGTTCCCGGTACGCCGACGACATCCATGGCTCACCCTACCGGGCAACCCGGCGGAATACGCCACCGAACCGCCCCATCAATCTGAACCGCCATCGCGATCCGGGGGCAGCCGGGCGGGTTGCCCGGCTGCCCCCGGCGCATCATCCTAGCTGCCAAGCAGCCGATCGAGCTCGGCCTGGGCCGTCTTCTCGGCGGCGGCCAGTTCGGTCTTCGGATCGGCACCGTTCTGGATCACGTTGGTCAGCGCCTGGCCGTAGGCGGTGCCCATCGCGGCGTCCCACAACGGTGGCGTGATGCGGCCGTAGCTGTTCAGGTTCTCCACGAACTTCGCGGCAGGGCCGCTCTTCAGTTGCTCGGCTGCCGCGGCCGCGCTCTTCCGAGGCGGCACATGGAAGCCGTAGGAGAGCGCCCAGTCCTTCTGGATATCGATGCTGTCGATCCAGAGGAACTGGACCAATGCCTTGGCGGCATCGGCGTTCTTGGTCTTGCCGTTCACGCATTCGCCCCAGCCGCCCCAGAACGTGGAGGCCTTGCCGCTGGCGTCCGTCGCAGGCCATGGGAAGATATCGACATCGTCGCCGAACGCCTTCTGGATCGCCGGCAGCGCCCACATCCCGGTCCATTGCGTCGCGGCAAGTCCCTGGATGAACGCCGAAGGATCCCAGTAGTCGGTCGGAGCGCCGATGAGCAGCGCGCCGGAGTCGTTCAATTCCTTGAGCTTCGAGAATCCCGTCGCCACCCCATCGGTGTTGAAGGCCACCTTCTTGCCGGTATCGTCGATGAAGTTCCCGCCGCCGGACCACATCAACAACCCGCCGGCAGCGTCGATTCCACCCGTATTGCCGAGGAACATGCCCTTGACGCGACCTTCGTTCAGCGTCTTGGCGATGTTGATCAAGTCATCCAGCGTCTTCGCTGGCTCCAGCCCCTTGTCCTTGAACACGCTCGGCTTGTAGTACAGCCCGCCCGTGTCATCGATCATCTTCACCCAGTAGATCTTGCCGTCGATGGTGGCAGCTTCGAGGCTGATAGGGTTGAAGTCGCTCTTCACGTCCGGGGTGTAGAGCTCGTCCAGCGGCAGCACCTGGCCCTGCTTGACCATGTCGAGCGACACGCCATTGATCTCGAAGACGTCCGGGCCGCTATCCGTCAGCAAGGCGGCGGCAATCGCCGGGCCATAGTCACCGGTCTGCCAGTTGACCTCGACCTCGATGTTCTTGCCGGCGTCGGACTGCATGAATTGCTGTGCGTAGCGCATCACGGCGTCCTGCGTGCCTTCCTCACCATACTGGTGGTACCACTGCACGATCTTCGTCTTGTCCTGGGCGAAGACATGCTGCGGCACCGGGCCGAATCCGGCGTACGCGATGCCCGCACCCGTGACGAGGGCCGTCTTGATCAACTGCCGCCGGCTGGCGCGGAAGGTGATATTCGGCTTAGCGACGGGATGCGACGACGCTGCGTTCTTGTCCATGAACGATTCCTCCTGATCACCTTCGTCGGTGATCGCGAGAGCAACGACAATCCGGAGCCCAATTCGGTTGTGACGACGCTGGCTACTGTAGGACCCGGGCAGAGCAATGTCAATATGCGCGAGGGAAATACAGCAGACGTCATATGTCACATCATGCGACGGTGCACGAATTGTGTTGTTTGCACAGAAGATGCCCCAGATTCTGCATCCTCGTCCCAGATGATGCGTTGCCCGGTGATTTCACTGGCCCGTATACTCGTAGGTGGAAAGAAATGACGCGATTTCCCGGAGGTTGCTTCACTTCATCCGGGAAGGCGATCTTGGCGCTGTCAGTCCCCTGCACGCTCATTTCCCACGGGTCCTGCGGATGGATCGGTCCTCGGATCGGGCATCCGGTTATCTGACGCGCACGGGCGCAGTCGCGTCCACCGCAATCACCATCAAGGAGAGCCGGTTTCCATGTCCAACCACGGTACGGATTACTCGCAGGTCGAACTCCTGCGTTCCCTCACCCGCGACATCATGCATGGCCGCATCAGCCGCCGCGATGCGGTGCTGCGTGGGGCCGCGCTCGGCCTCGGCGCGTCGGCCCTGATGGCGTTGAACGGCGGCATCGCCTTCGCCCAGACCCCGGAAGCGTCCCCGGCCGCCTCGCCGGTCGCCGTGGAAGCGGCTCCGACTGCCGACCCCAATGCGAAGACTGGCGGCACGCTGAAGGTTGGCCTCCAGGCCGATCCCGCCGAGCTGGACCCGCACAAGACCCAGCTGACCGCAGCCTGGCACGTGATCGAGCACATTTACGATGGTCTCGTCTCCGTCAGCCCGGCGCTGACCCCGGTTCCGGCCCTCGCCGAGAGCTGGGAGATCTCGGCGGACGGCCTCACCTACACCTTCAAGCTCCGCGCTGGGGTGAAGTTCCACAACGGTCGCGAGATGACCGCCGACGACGTCAAGTACAGCCTCGAGCGCATCAGCGATCCGGCCACGGCATCGCCGTCGGCATCGGACTTCGAGGTCATCGCCTCCATTGAAGCGCCCGATGCCGGCACCGCCGTCATCACGCTGAAGACCGCCGATGCCTCCTTCATGTCCAAGCTGATGGGCAATGCTGCGAAGGTGGTCCCGCAGGAGGAAGTCGAGAAGAACGGCGACCTCATGAACACCGCCGTCGGCACCGGCCCCTTCAAGTTCGTGGAGTACATCCCGAACAGCTCCTTCAAGGTCGAGAAGAACGCCGACTTCTGGATTCCGGGCCTGCCGTACCTCGATGCTATCGAGTTCACCATTGCGCCGGAGGCCACCTCCCGCACGGCGGCGCTCGTGTCGAACACGGTCGACTTCATCGAGTACGCCCCGGTTCAGGACATGGGCACCTTCGAAGGCGACTCCACCATCGCGGTCACCGGCGATGCCAACACGAACATCCGCTACATGGCCATCAACGTCTCCCGCGAGCCGTATGACAAGATCGAGGTCCGCGAGGCGATCGCCAAGGTCATCGACCGCGGTCCGATCATCGATGCCTCCATCTTCGGCTTCGGCACCCCGATGCAGTCGGTCTTCCCGGAGAGCTTCTGGGCGGGTCTGCCGCAGGACATCCCGGCAGTGGACGTCGACGGCGCCAAGGCCCTGCTGGAGCAGGCCGGTGTCTCCGGCCTGAAGCCGGTCATCACGTCGTGGGCGTCGTATCCCTTCCTCTCGAACGCGGCGGTGGTCATCCAGGAGCAGCTGAAGGCGATCGGCATCGAGGCCGAGCTGAACCTCCAGGAGAACGCGACCTACCTCGCCGACTACTTTGCCGGTAACTTCGACCTCTCGGTCACGGGCACCAGCGGGTACATCGATCCGAACGACGTCCTCTACCAGAACTTCAAGACGGGCGCGGACAACAACGGTATCCAGTACAGCAACGCCGAAGTCGATTCGCTCCTCGATCAGGGTCTCGCGGAGACTGATCAGGCCAAGCGGGCCGAGATCTACACCCAGGTCCAGACGATCCTGCTCAAGGATCTGCCGTGGGTCAACCTCTTCATCGCCAACCAGTACGAGGCGATGCGCACCTTCGTGAAGGGCTACGTCCACCTCGCCACGGGCAGCAACGCCTACTTCCGCGTGGTCTGGCTCGACCAGTAGTCCCGATTGTCGCCCGATCCGTTTCGGGTGATGCGCAGGACAACGAGTGACGGAGGGCACCGGACATTGGTCTCGGTGCCCTCCGCTCGTCCGGAAGTCGCGTTAGGATGTGGCCATGTCCATCCGCGTGACCGTCACCACGGGTCCCAAACGCAAAGGCAGCACGTTCATGGTTTCCGTCCCCTCCCAGCGCGACCGGCTCGACCCCTCCACCCTGAATGACATGCAGGACGAGCAGACCATCTCCCGACGCCATCTCGTCGCGGCGTCGGCGGGCCTCGCCGTTGCCCCCATCCTGATCGGCACGGCCACCGCATCGGCGCAGGCGGCAACCCCGGAGGCATCAGCAGCGGCATCGCCAACCGCCCAGCCTGTCTCCGGCGGCCGCCTGCGCTTTGCCGTGCAGGGCGATCCCTCCGAACTCGATCCGGCGTTGACGAATCTCGCGGCAGCCGGGCTCGTAATCGACCTGATGTACGAAGGTCTGACCCACGAAGGAGCGGACCTCTCCATTGGCCCGGCCCTCGCCGAATCATGGATGGTCTCCGACGATCAGCTGACCTATACCTTCGCGCTGCGACAGGGCGTGACGTTCCACAACGGGCGGGCGTTCGTGGCGAAGGATGTCGCCTACACCTTCGAGCGCATCCAGAACCCGGATACCGCCTCGCCGTGGGCAACCTCGCTGGCGGGGGTCTCCGCGATCGAGACGCCGGACGATGGCACCGTGGTGCTGACGCTGAAGACGCCGGACGCCTCGTTCCTCGCGCGGCTGGCCGGACGCGGTCTTGTCATCGTGCCGCAGGAAGAGGTCGAGAAGAATGGCGATCTCCTGAACACGGCGGTCGGCACCGGGCCGTTCACCTTCAAGGACTACGTACCCGGCTCCACGCT
The DNA here is from genome assembly GCA_049840815.1 of Thermomicrobiales bacterium. GTDB lineage: Bacteria > Chloroflexota > Chloroflexia > Thermomicrobiales > UBA6265 > JASGDN01. Next base: position 275,258 of record JASGJI010000005.1, read on the forward strand.
GACGCTGGACCGCAACGGAAGCTACTGGGACCCCGGCAAGCCGTATCTGGACGGGATCGACATCGTGATCGCCTCCGACGATACGCAGCGGGCGGCGGCGCTGATTTCCGGCACGGTCGACCTGGCCGAGCAAGTGGGTCAGAAGGACATCACGCTCATTCAGGCGGAGAGCGATCTCCGGCTCGATGGCGGCGCGACCACGAACCTGCGCTGGCTGGTCTTCAACCTCCGGCGCGAGCCGTTCGACAAGCCCGAGTTCCGGCAAGCCGTCTTCAAGGCCATCGACCGCAGCCCGATCATCGATGCGGCGGTGTTTGGATATGGACAGCCGCTGGTCGGCCTCTACCCGGAGAATTTCTGGGCCGGCTACCACGGCGAGATTCCGGCGCAAGACCTCGACGGCGCGAAGGCGTTGCTGGCGCAGGTGACGCTGCCGAACGGATTCCGTCCGAAGATCCTCACATGGTCACAGTACAAGTTCCTCTCCGATACCTCCGTGGTGGTCCAGGAGCAGCTGAAGCAGATCGGCATCGAGAGCGAGATCGATCCGCAGGAAAACGCGATCTACCTGGAGCAGTACTTCGGCGGCGAGTTCGACATCGCGATCATGGGCGCGGCGGGCTACGTCGATCCGAACGACTGGCCGGAGCAGAGCCTGAAGACCGGTTCCGTGAATAATGCCGCCGGCTACAGCAATCCGGACTTCGACCAGTTGATCGAGGAAGGCCTCGCCACCACGGATCAGACGGAGCGCGCGCCGATCTACCAGCAATTGCAGGAGGTCCTGATCGCGGATTCGCCATGGATCAACCTCTACACCTCGGAATCGTTCGTCGGGCTCCGCAGCTCGGTCCAGGGGTTCACCCGCTACGTCTCCGGCAGCTTCGTCTCGCTCCGCGAGACCTGGCTCGCCTCGTAAGGTCCGCCCCGCTCGACCCGATCCACCTGCCCCAAGGCAGGTCCCGACCACCGTCTCCTATCACACCCCTCCACCGGGAAGTCAGGAACCTCGCGCATGCTCAAGTTCATCCTCCAACGTGTTCTCCTGCTCTTCCCGGTGTTGCTGGGCGTGTCGCTGGTGACGTTCATCATCGTGCGCTCCATTCCCGGCGATCCGGTGGATGTGCTCCTCGGTGCCGATCGACGCACCACCGAGGAGCAGCGAGCGGCCATCGCGAAGTCCTACGGCCTCGACCAGCCGCTGCCGGTGCAGTATGTCAAGTGGCTTGGCCATGTCGCGACCGGCGATCTCGGCAAGTCGCTGCGCACCAAGCGCCCGCTGACCCAGGAACTCCGCCTGCGCCTTCCGGTCACGGTGGAACTGACATTGCTGGCCGGGTTGATCGGGGCGACGCCCGCCCTGATCTTTGGCGTGCTGGCCGCGTTGCGGCGCAATTCTAGATTCGACTGGCTGGCGACCGTCGGGACGCTGATAGGTATCTCGTTGCCCAATTTCCTGCTGGCGACCGTGCTGGTGCTCATCTTCTCGTTCAAGCTGAAATGGTTACCACCAGTCGGGTACACGCCATTCGCCGATGATCCAATCCAGAACCTGAAAACGATGATCATGCCGGCGATCAGCCTCGGCCTGCCGCTGGCGGCGATCCTGATGCGCATCACGCGGTCGTCCGTCCTGGAAGTGCTAAATCAGGAATACGTGCGCGTCGCGCGGGCGAAGGGACTCAGCCAGCGCCGCGTGGTGATGCGCCATGTGCTGCCAAACGCGGGTATCCCCATCCTGACGGTGATCGGCATCCAGCTGGCGGCCCTGCTCGGTGGCACCGTCATCATCGAGCAGATCTTCGGCCTGCCGGGCGTGGGCCGCTACATCTACGAAGCCATCGCGAATCGCGATTACCCGGTCGTCCAGAGCGTCACGCTGGTGATGGCGACGATCTTCGTGCTGGTCAGCGTGCTGGTGGATGTGCTGTACGCCGTCCTCGACCCGCGACTCCGCACCCGGTGATGTCCCACCCCACATCCTTCACCTGGCTATCCATTCCTCGCGACAGGCAGCATGACCGATGAGCGACGCATCAACGACACCAACGACCACCCCTGCCCTCTCCCAGACCGGCTCGACCGGCGACCAGACGGGGAAGCCCCGAGCTCCGCTCAGCGCGGCGGCGTCCGCAGCATCGATGCCGAAGCGACGCAACCTCTGGCAGGTGCTTCGCCGCCAGAAGCTGGCATTGACCGGCATGATCATCGTCGGGTTCTTCCTGATCGTGGCGATCATCGGTCCGTTCTTCGCGCCCCACGGCGCGACGGAGCAGTTCTCCGCCTATCGCCTGAAGCCACCCTCCCGCGAATTCCTCTTCGGGAATGACGAGTTCGGGCGCGATGTCTTCTCCCGGCTGATCTACGGCGCGCGCATCTCGTTCCAGGTCGGCTTCGTCGCCGTCGGCATCTCCTCGGCCATCGGCATCACGCTCGGCCTGATCGCGGGGTATTTCCGAGGCTGGGTGGACAACATCCTGATGCTCTTCATGGATGTGCTCTACGCCTTCCCGACAATCCTGCTGGCGATTGCGATCATGACGGCGCTCGGCAGCTCGCTGGTGAACGTGATGATCGCCATCGGCATCGTGAATGTGCCGACCTTCATGCGGGTGGTGCGCGGCGCCGTGCTCTCTGTCCGCAACCAGACGTATGTGGAGGCCGCGAACTCGATCGGCGCGTCAACAGGGCGCATCCTGACGCTGCATATCTTCCCGAACATCACCGCACCGTTGATCGTGCACGTCTCGCTGAACTTCGCGTTCGCGGTGCTGGCGGAGGCGTCGCTGGCCTACCTCGGCCTGGGGAACAAGCCGCCCTCCCCATCGTGGGGGTCGATGATCTCCAGCTCCTACCAGTTCCTGCAGCTGGCCCCGTGGGCGGCGCTGTTCCCCGGTGCAGCCCTCGCGCTGACGGTGCTGGGATTCAACCTGCTGGGCGACGGCCTGCGCGACGCGCTGGACCCCCGCCTCCGCAGCGAGGCGTAGATCGTCCGACAGGCTGCACAAGACGAGAGAGGGCTCCGGCGACATGCCGGAGCCTTCTCTCGTCTTGCTTCGTTTCGAGCGGATGGACACGCACGTGACGCGCATCACGGGCATCGCCCGCGGACGCAAGGACCGCCCCGGACGATCACCCACCGTCGCAACCGGGAACGTCCGGGCGACGCTCTACCGGATGACGAGCATCAGGAAGAGGAAGAGGCCAAAGGCGACGCGATAGATCACGAACACCATCGTGCTCTGCCGCTGGAGGAACTTGAGCAGCCCCCAGATCGTCGCGAAGCCGACGATGCCCGCCGTCACCGCGCCGACAATGAAGAGCAGCACCTCGTGGGAGGTCATCCCCTCACCGACCGCATCGAGGATCGCCTTCAGACCCGCACCGAGGATCAGCGGCATGCCGGCAAGGAAGGAGAAGCGCGCCGCATCCGCCCGCTTGATGCCCCGGAAGAGCCCTGCCGTCAGCGTCGCGCCGGAGCGGGACGTTCCCGGAATCACGGCCAACGCCTGGGCGCACCCGATGATGATGGCATCGACCCAGCCGATGCTGGTCAGCGGACGGACGTGCTTCGCGACACGCTCGGCCAGCCCAAGAATGAGGCCGACAACGATCATCATGGTCGCGATGACGGCGATTGCCTCCCACGAATTCTCATCGGTGTGGAAGAGATCGGAGATCTTGCTCTCCAGCAGCACCCCGGCGATCAGGCCAGGAATCGTGGCGATCACCAGGAGCCATCCGAGCTTGCCATCCTGCTCGCGCTCGCTCAGCTCATCGCCCGGCGTCGTCAGCAGGTAGGTGGGGCGGGAGATGGCAAGCGGAATCGCCGCCAGCAAGCGCAGGATCTCGGCGCGGAAGTAGATGACGACCGCGACCAGCGTGCCAAGGTGCAGCGCGGCATCGAACGAGAGGCTGGAGGTCTCCCAATCGAAGAGCCACGGAAAGATGATGAGATGTGCCGACGACGAAACGGGCAAGAACTCCGTCAACCCCTGGACGATGCCCAGCACGATCGCCTGCCAAATAGCCATGAAGTTCCCTATCTTCCTCTAGTCGGACGATGGTAGGACAGGTTGCCAGACGCGCGAAGGCCGGGCCACGAGTGGTTGTACCACGAACGGCCCGGCCCCCGGCAATGGGAGAAACTAGGAGGATACGGCCTCGCGGGAGGAGCCGATCGTCGCAGGATCGGCGGCATCCGGCGAGTCCGCGACGATACCCTCACCCTCCGCGAGGTCCTGGATGTTCTTCAGCGAAATCTGCCGCCGGAACCACTCGAACCCGCCCCAGATGGTGATCGGGAAGAGGAGCGCCGCGTGCACGACGATCGCGTAGGCCAGGGCCTCCGATTCCGGCACCCCGAGCGCGCCGTTCACCACCAGCTTCACACCGTACTCGAACTGGCCGATGTAGCCGGGCGAGGATGGGATGAGCGTCGCCATGTTCGCGACCCCAGTGGTCAGCAGCGTGGCAGCAATCCCCATCGCATCGCGCAACTGGGCGCTGAACCCGCGCGCGATGGTCCAGTACATCGACGCTTCGAGCGACCAGGCGAGGACGGATGTGCCCGCCACCATCGCCAGATCACGCCGCCGCTTCAGCACCGCGAGACCACCAAGGAAGGATTGCGCCAGGTGCTCCACCTTGTCCGCGATCCGCGTCGGAAGAGGCCCGAGCACGATCTGGAGCAGACGATCGACGAGCGAGCCGCCGAGCGTGAGAATGAAGAGGCCGATGATGAGCACCGCGAAGACGATGAACGCCACGATCGCCAGATGGCGCAGCTCGCTGGTGAACGAGACGAACGCCATCGCCGCCAGCATGAACCCGAGCATCGTGATGCCATCGAAGATGCGCTCCACGGCGATCGTCGCCAGCGAGGACGTCATCGGAACCTTCCGCTCCTTCTGGAGCGTATAGGCGCGGACGATCTCGCCGGTGCGCAACGGCAGGACGTTGTTCGCCATGTAGCCGATGACCACGATCGGCAGCAGTTCGCGCGGCTTCGCGTCCGTGACCGGTCGCAGCAGGATGCTCCACCGGATCGCGCGAACCCAGACACCTGCGAAGTAGAGCAGGAGCGCGGGCAGCATCCACCAGAGGTTCGCCGACTTCAGCGCATCGCGAATCGAGCCGAAGTCCTGTCCGCGAAAGGCGAAGTAGACGAACACGGCGCTGATTGCGATTCCAACCCAGGCACGCCAGGATCTCACGGGATTATCCGATCGAGCGATACGCGGCGAGTGCACAAAAACGCCGGGGTATCAGCCCCCGGCATTCTCGTCCGCGCGACAACGGCTAGCGGTGGCGGAACGTGATCCGGCCACGCGTCAGGTCATAGGGAGAAAGCTCCACCACGACGCGGTCTCCCGGCAGCACGCGGATATAGTTCCGCCGCATGCGACCGCCGAGGTGCCCGAGCACCTGGTGGCCGTTCTCCAACTCGACGGTGAACATCGCGTTCGGGAGGGCTTCGACGATCTTGCCCTCGACGGCGATGGCGTCCGGATTGGTGCGACGGGGGCCACTGCTATCGGTGGACGCAGCAGCGGGGGTCGAATTGCTGGACGCGGGCGCAGCGCCCGGTCCTGTCTTGCGAGGTGGTGCCTGAGTCTTCTTTACCAAATTGCCATCCTTGTGTAACGAGGCCCGCGCCGGGCGCGGGATCTGGGAACGAATCGATCGAGGAGCGGGGAAGCACGCACGGCAGGGTCTGTCGAGGCACGACCCACTCCGGCATCTTCCTTGGGAATGACGGGGGAGGTCGGCGGCTACGCTATTCCACCTCATAGTTTAGCGCACCGATGCAACCGAGGGGAGAGATGAGAGACGTGAGGAGTGAGACGGCCTCCTGCAAACGACCGGAACCGGCTCCCCACCAGGAGCGCGTCTCGCCCGTCCCCTCCCTCATCGTCTCCCGCCTCCGCTACCATGGAACGCAGATCGACCTGCGGCGCGTCGCCTGCCGCCTCACGCAAGGATCACCATCATGCCGACGCCCATCCACCCGACATCGCCCCCCTCCGACACCGCCTCCGCTTCCACCGCGCTGGCCAACCGCACGCGCGAAATCTGGGAATTGAACGCGCCGTTCTGGGATGAGCGGATGGGTGACGGCGACGATTTCCAGCAGGACCTCGCCGTTCCCGCCGTCGAAGGGCTGCTCGGCGTGCAGGAAGGCGCGTCCATCCTCGATGTCGCCTGTGGAAACGGAGCATTCGCCCGCCGCCTCGCCGATCAGGGCGCGGAGGTGGTCGCCTGCGACTTCGCCGAGACCTTCATCGCCCTCGCCCGGGGCCGGGACTCTCGCCGGGCTGGGGCACGCAAGCACCCGATCGACTACCGCGTGGTCGATGCCACGGACGAACGCGCGTTGCTGGCGCTCGGTGAGAACCGCTTCGATGCGATCCTCTGCAACATGGCGCTCATGGACATGATCGACATCGAGCCGCTCTTCTGGGCGGTGCCGCGCCTCCTGAAGGACCACGGCCGCTTCGTTTTCACAATCATGCACCCTGCATTCAATCATCAGGCCTCCCACTTCATCGCGGAGGACCGCCGTACCGATGCCGGCCGCGAAACCGAATACAGCCTGAAGGTGACGAACTACCTCCGCGTTCCCCCCACGCGCGGCGAGAGCATGAGCGGGCAGCCGGAAGCCTCGTACACCTTCCATCGCCCACTGAGCGAAATCCTGAATGCCGCGTTCAACGCCGGCCTGCTGATGGACGGCGTCGCGGAGCCGGCGTTCCCGGAAGGGTCCGGCTCCGCCAAGTCCGGCAGCTGGATGAACTACCCGACCATTCCGCCGATCCTCGCCGCCCGTTTCCGAAAGGCCTCTCGATGACCACGACCGACACGACATTCCAGATCGAGGAGATCATTCCGGTAACCTTCCCCGCCTGGCGCGCGCTCCGCCTGCGCGCCCTCGCCGGACACCCGGAAGCATTCCTCCAGACCCCGGAGGAGTACGGCGCGATTCCTCCAGATGAGGCATGCGACCAGTTCTTCTCCCGATTGGGGCCACGCAGCCGGGTGTGGGGCGCGTTTGCGGAGGATGGCTCGTTGATGGGCATGACCGGGCTCTACTGCGATGACGGGGTGAAGATGGCACACCGGGCGCACATCTGGGGCGTCTATGTCGCGCCCGAAGCCCGCGGGCATGGCGTCGGCGAGGCCCTGATGCGCCACGCGATCGCCTTCGCCCAGGGCCTGGATGGCGTATTGCAAGCCGATCTGAAGGTCGCCTCGGGGAACGAGCGGGCAAAGCGCCTCTACCAACGCCTGGGATTCCTGCGATACGGGATCGAGCCGCGCGTGCTGATCGTGGAGGGAGTCGTCCACGACGAGGATCTGATGGTGCTGCCCTTCGACGATTACCCGATCCTCGCCACCCGTTTCCCAAGGGCCTCCCAATGACCAGGACCAACCCTATCCGCATCGAGCCGATCACTCCGCAGACCTTCCTAGCCTGGCGAGCCCTTCGCCTGCGGGCTCTGAAGGATCACCCCGATGCCTTCGGAGCCAGCTGGGAGTGGTATGCGGGACTCTCGGAGGCGGAATCGCAGAAACACTTCTCGTCCCGGCAGGGGCCGCGCAGCCAGGTATGGGGGACCTTCGCCAACGATGCGACACTGCTCGGCACGGTCGGGCTCGGCTGCGACAGCGGCTCGAAGCAAGCCCACCGCGCCCACATCTGGGGCATGTACGTCGCGCCGGAAGCACGCGGACAGCACATTGGTGAAGGATTGATCGCTACGGCGATCACCTTCGCGCGTAGCATCGACGGCATCCTCCAGATCCACCTTGCCGTGACCTCGCACAACACGTCAGCGAAACGGCTTTACGAGCGGATGGGCTTCGTCACCTATGGTCGCGAACCGCGCGTCCTGATCGTGGACGGTGTCAGCTATGACGAGGACTTGATGGTATTGATGCTGGACCGCTGAGCGCTGCGTCTCGCTCTTCGTGGCATCCTGCGAGTTCCTGAGCACCTCAAGATGTCATGTCATCGTGAGCGAAGCGATGGTCCACTAAGCACCCCACCATGTGGTATCCTCCGCGTCCCCGTGCCGCCGCTCTCCCCATCACTGGAGGATTCCCCATGCCCGTCGCGTACCCGAGTCCCGACGCCTTCGCCACCATGACCTGGGCGGAAATTGCCCCGTTCTACGATGCCCTGGCGGCGCGTCCCCTCTCCCTCGACGACCGCGCCAGCATCGAGGCCTGGCTGGACGACTGGAATGCGCTGGATGAATCGCTGCTGGAGGCGATCCGCCTCGCCGACTTCCACGCCGCCGGCAACACCCGCGACCCGGAGATCGCGGCCCAGGCAGATCGCCTCTCCGGCGACATCGCGCCGGAACGCGCCGCCGCTCAGACCCGTCTGGCGCAGAAGCTGATCGCGACGGGGTATACCCGCCCGGACCTCGAAACGACCCTCCGCCGCTTCCGTTCCGACGAGGCGATCTTCCGCCCGGAGAATGTCGCGCTGATCTCCGACCTGGAGCGGATGCGCAGCGAGTATCGTCAGCTCGCGGGGGGCCTCACCGTCGACTGGGACGGCGAGCAGATCCCGCCCTCCCGCCTCGCCCCGATGCAGCAATCTCCGGATCGCGCCATTCGCGAACGCGCCTGGCGGCTCCAGTTCGCGCCATACATCGCGCAGCACGATGCCTTCGCGGACCTGTTCGATCGCATGCTGGCGACGCGACAGACGATGGCCCGCAACGCCGGAGTCTCCGACTTCCGCGCCTACCAGTTCCGCGTCCTGCATCGCTTCGATTACACGCCGGAGGACTGCGAGCGGTTCCACGCGAGCGTCGAGACAACCATGATGCCGGCGATCCGACGGCGTCTGGAGCGGCGACGCCAGGCAATGGGCGTGGAGACCCTGCGACCGTGGGACATCGATGTCGATCCCATGCAGCGACCCGCGCTGACGCCGTTCACGAGCATCAACGATCTGGAGACGCGGTTGCAGGCTGTTTTCACACGGATCGATCCCGTCTTCGGCGAGCAATTCGGGGCGATGCGGGCGAGCGGCCTGCTCGACCTCGATGCGCGAGCGGGCAAGGCGCCGGGCGGCTTCTGCGACATCCTGCCGCAATCGAAACGCCCGTATATCTTCATGAGCACCGCCGGGACGGGGCTGGATGTGCGCATCCTGGCCCACGAGGCGGGGCACGGCTTCCACGGATTGGCGGCGTCGGCGCTGCCGTTCGCCCACCAACGCTTCTCCGGCGAGGAGATGGAGGAAGTCGGCTCGATGACGATGGAGCTGCTGACCTCGCCCTTCATGCGAACAGCGTATGGCGGCTTCTACGACGAAGATGCGTGGCGACGCGACCGGATCGAGCATCTGGAGATGATCATCGACCGGTTCTCCTGGATCGCGACTGTGGACGCCTTCCAGCACTGGCTCTACACGTCACCCGAGGGGTCCGACCGCGATGCGCGCAACGTGATGTGGCTCCGGACGTGGGACCGCTTCAACGCCGGGGTGGATATGTCCGGGCTGGACGCGGAGCGAATCGCGCGATCACATCGGCAGATCCATCTCTTCCACTACCCCTTCTACTACATCGAGTATGGATTAGCGCAGCTGGCAGCATTGCAGGTCTGGCGGAACGCGCAGACCGACTGGCCGCAGGCCGTGGCGGACTATCGCGCAGCGATGGGGCTCGGCGGGTCACGCCCGCTGCCGGAGTTGTATGCGCGGGCCGGGGCACGCATGGTCTTCGACGCGGAGGAGATGGCGGAACTGATCGCGCTGGTGGAAGCGGACCTGGCCGCGCTGGAGGAGTAACACCTCGCATGGGCGCGGCCCAGAACGCCATGTCCATATCGAGCTGAGCCGCTACAGGCGCTAGGCCTTTGTCCCTGCGCCTATCGCACGTCGATCGGCATGGGGCACCCGGACGGATGGCGGAATGGGGCTTGCTCACGTCCGGTAGGATAGCCTGCAGGAATGACGGCGGATCGCCCGATTCGCCGTCCGGGTTCATCAGGGAGATGCCATCACCATGACGTCCACCGAGACCATCGCCACACTCGACGCCGCGCGTCCCACGCCGGACCAGTTCGCCAATGCGACCTGGGAGGAGATCGCGCCGCTCTATGACGCGCTCGCCGAACGTCCGCTCGAACCGGGAGACACCACGGCGATCGAGGCGTGGCTGGACGACTGGAACGCGCTCGACGTCGCGCTGATGGAAGCATCGTCGCTGGCGAATGTCGCGGCCTCCTGCGATACCGCCGACCCGGCGAAGGAAGAAGCCTACCTGCGCTTCACCAGCCAGATCGCCCCCAAGCGCAACGAGCAGGTCGTGCGGCTGGCCAACAAGCTGCTCGACACCGGCTACACGCGCGATGACCTCGCGACGACGCTCCGCCGCTTCCGGACCGAACGCGACCTCTTCCGTGAGGAGAGCATCCCGCTCGAACAGGAACTCTCGAAGCTGAACGCCCGCTACAACAAGCTCACCGGCGGCATGACGGTCGAATGGGAGGGCGACGAGATCCCGCTGCCTCGCCTCAACCCATTCATGCTCGATCCCGACCGAGCCATACGCGAACGCGCCTTCCGCCTCCAGTTCCAGCCCTACATCGCCAGGCGCGACGAACTTGCGGACATCTTCGATGCGCAACTGGCAACCCGGCAGCAGGTCGCGAAGAACGCGGGCTTCGAGAACTACCGCGACTACATCTTCCCGGCCAAGCACCGTTACGACTACACCCCGGAGGACTGCTTCAGTTTCCACCGCGCGGTGGAGCAAACGTTCGTGCCCGCAATCGGACGCCGCCTGGAAGCCCGACAAGCGCAGATGGGCCTCGACGCGCTGCGACCGTGGGATACCGGCGTCGATCCGGAGGGGCGTCCAGCCCTGCGCCCGTACCGCGACGTGGAGGAGCTGAACGCCAAGACGCAGGACATCTTCGCGAAGGTCGATCCCCTGCTTGGCGAGCAGTTCGGCATCATGCGCGATGAACACCTGCTCGATCTCGAAAGCCGCAAGGGCAAGCGGCCGGGCGGATTCTGCACGAGCTTCCCGTATCGCAAGCGGCCGTTCATCTTCATGAACGCGGCCGGAACCGGCAGCGACGTGCGCACCCTGCTGCATGAGGCCGGGCATGCCTTCCACGGCTTCGCCTCGTCGGACCTCCCATTCGTCTACCAGCGCCAGTATGGCAGCGAGATGGCGGAAGTCGCCTCAATGTCGATGGAGCTTCTCGCCTCGCCCTACCTGCGAAAGGGAGACGGCGGCTACTACGACGATGCCGAATACGCGCGGGCACGAGTCGAGCATCTCGATGGCGTGCTCAGCATCTTCGCGTGGGTGGCGACGGTGGACGCCTTCCAGCAGTGGCTCTATACCGATCCCGCAGCAGCGGACCGCGACGCGCGGGATGCGAAGTGGCTGGAGACGTGGGCGCGCTTCGATCCGGGCGTGAACTGGGATGACCTGACGCCAGAGCGGACGGCGCGCTGGCACAAGCAGCTGCACATCTTCCTCTATCCCTTCTACTACATCGAATACGCCATCGCGCAGCTGGGGGCGCTGCAGGTGTGGCGCAATGCGTTGCAGGATCAGGAGAAGGCCGTCGCCGACTACCGCGCCGCGCTGGCGCTGGGCGGCTCGCGCCCGCTGCCGGACCTCTTCGGACGCGCGGGTGCCCGCCTGATCTTCGACGAGGAAGGCATGGCCGAACTGGTCGCCCTGATCGAAGGCCAGATCTCGGCCCTGGAGGGGTCGAAGACCGCCTGACCTCCGATTTCGCCGACGTCGCCAACGGGATGAAAAAGACGCTCCGAGGGCCGGGAGAGGTCTCTCCCGGCCCTCGGTACGTTCTCAGAAACCCGGTCGCTATCGTCCACAATCGGTGTCGAGATGGTTCAGCGAGTTGACGCGATTCCCGAAGAACCAGCGGTACGTTCCATCGACCAGAACGAAATGCATCGTCTCCTCCACCGTCTGGGCGGAGGATGTGAGCGTGCCAATCTCCTGCGTGTAGTCAACGGCAATCGCCTGACGATAGGTCGTGCCGCCAGCGATCCACTCCCAGTCCTCCACCGTGGAGATGGCATCCACATCCGTGGAGAAGACGCTGTCCTTCCAGTCCCGCGCCGTGCCGTATTGACCGGCATACCAGCACGCGAGCGCCGCAGGAGGGACGCGTTCCTGCACGTCCGGATGCAGGAGCGCATAGAGCGCGTCATACGCCCGCAACGACTCCAGCCGACCGATCGTCATCATCGCTGCCGTGACCAGGATGCGGTTGGCATCGACGATGTCCACAGGCGTCTCGCCCGGATCGTCGAGCAATCCGGAGAAGCCCTCGTTGCACATCGGCATCAGCACCCCCGCCGTCGTAACGACGAGCACGCCATGGGCCATTCTGGCATCGCCCTCCCAATCCGCCGGCGCAGTCGCCTCGATCTGGAGCCAGGCATGCCGGTCGATATGCTGGGGAGCAGGCGCATCTGCCGAGATTGGTGAGAATGTCGGATCGAGCGCCTGGGGCGTGCTGAAGGCCGCGACGTACGTGAGCTCGATCGAGTTCCAGAACCCGTTGTCAATCGAGATCGAGACCGAGGGGCCATCACAGTAGACGAGCGCGCGCACCTGATCCGGCCCACCCGGAGTCTGGGCTGCGGCACCCGAAACACCGGCCCCAGGGAACAGGGCGACGACGCAGAGCAGGGCACACCATGCCATCACGGACCCACGGCGCTGGTTCATCGGTCAATCTCCTCCACCCCACGAGGGGTGACGAGTCACGAACGACCATGTTCAGGGACCCATGCGCATGTGATTTCGCGATTATGAAATGTCCCTCCGGAAGAGGCAACGGGGTTTCACGTTCGATCGCACTCAGCTCACGATGGGATCGCTGGACGGAATCACGAGCAGGTCGACGGCGGAGGGGCGGCCATCCGCACCGACGGCCTCATCGGAGACGGCGATCGCGGAGAACCAGCCATCCACGCCATCGATCGTCGTGCGGTACCAGACGGCATACGCCTCCGCGCTCGTGCCAGTCCCGTCCGACGGCGCGGTGGACACCTCCGCGATCGCGTACGTCGTGCCCTCGGTCAGCGTGAAGGAGCCGATCACCTCCGCCGCCGCGTCCGGTCCGGCAAGCAGGGAGACGGTCCGGCCCACGCCGGACTGGCTCGGCGTCACCGCGAAGGCCGGGCCGCCCTCGCGCCACGTCGTCATCGCCGCAAGCGGGTTCAGCCAGCCCAGTTCAGACGGGTGCTCCGGCGCGTCCTGCGGCCAATATCCTGGCCCCGGCGCGCACCGATAGCCGCAATGCACGCCATAGCTGGGGTTGTCGCCATTGATCTGGTCGCGGAAGAGGAAATCACGGATCTCGAAGTGCAGGTGACTCGGCGATCCCCCCTCGTCGGTACGGCGGAGAACGGTCCCGATCAGCTGCCCCGCCTCGACAACGTCCGTCTCCCGCACGTTCAGCGCGTAGTCCAGATGCCCATACATCGAGTACAGGAACGGCTTGTGCTGCACGATCACCACGGGGCCGGGATAGTCGTAGCCCGCGAAGACCACCACGCCCGACGCGACGGCCAGCACCTCCGCACCCGCCGTGTCGCCACCATCGATCGCGTACCAGTTCTCGCCAGTGTGCCACCAGCCCGCGAACGCCTGGTTCTCCGCCGCGTAGCCGTGGAGGATCAGGAAGCCATCGCCGGGAAGGCGTCCCGGCCAGCGGATCGGGAGCGATTGCGCCACGATCTCCCGCGTTTCGGCCTGCATGGCCCGGCTCACGGCCGGCCCCCCGATCCGCCCGGTGATCGCGAGCAATCCTGCCCCGGCAAGGCCGGTTCGCACCACCGCGCGACGATTCCACGGACGATACATGGCGACCTCCTTCGAGGCGGGGTGCGCGATCAGCTCTCCCCGGCAGGCACGATCTCGACTGATGTGGGCAGGAGCAGGATGTCGATGCCGGACGGACGCCCATCGGAACCGGTATCGCGGCTGGACATCGCGATGGCCGAGACCCAGCCGCTCGCCGCGCCCAGCGTGACCTCGTACCAGAGGCCATACGCCTCCGCGCTGGTGGCAATCGACTCCGGGTCGTTGATCTGGATGCCGGTGACGGTGAACGTGTCGCCCGCTTCGAGCACGAGCGTGTTGACCACCTCTCCACCGGGCGCAGCGAAGACCTCCGCAGTCCGCCCGACGCCCGACTGCGAGACCGCCACGGTGAACGGCTCGCTGTTCACTCGCCAGCTCGCCATCTCCTCCAGCGGGTTCAGCCACCCGAGCGCCGACGGATGCTCCGGCGCATCCTGCGGCCAGTACCCCGGCCCCGGCGCGCATTGATACCCGCAGGCGACGTCATAGCGCGGGGCATCGCCGTTGACCTCGGTCGAGAACAGGAAGCTGCGGATCTCGAAATGCAGGTGACTGGGCGCGACGCCATCGGTCCGCGTGAGGACAGTCCCAAGCGTCTGTCCCGCCTCGACCACATCCGTCTCCGCGACGCTCACGGCGTCATCGAGATGCCCGTACATCGAATAGAGGTAGGGCAGGTGCTGCACGATCACGACCCGGCCCGGATAGTCCGAGCCGACGAAGACGACCACGCCCGGTGCGACGTTGACGACCTCCGCGCCACCCGTTTCGGCATCATCCAGGGCGTACCAGTCCTCACCGGTATGCCACCAACCGGGGTTGTACCAGGTGTTCTCGGTGGCGTAACCATGCCGGATCAGGAAGCCATCGCCAGGCCGTCCGCCCGCCCAGCGGATCGGCAATGCCTGCCCCGCAATCGATTCGAACTCCTGGTGCAGCGCCGGGATGGCGAGCGCAGCCCGACCTCCCCCACCGAGGGCGACGGTCAGCGTCCCCGCACCGAGGGCGAGCACCGCGCGGCGGGTCATGGCAGATGTTGTCGTGGGCGAGATGGCGGGAATCCGGGAATGGGGCATAGGTGTCGTCCTTCGGTCAGGCATTGGCGCGACGGGCGGCAGCCGGCATGGCGTAGCGAGTGATTCCAGCATAGCCGAGGCCGCACGCCCGGTGAAGGCGTGCCGGATTGTCAGGGCCGACGTCGTGCCGGCAGGCGGCAGAAGCGCTTCCCCGAAAGCCGTGTCCCACGGCATTGAGCGTCACTTCTCTCACTTCTTACCTCCCCTCTCCCCTTCGGAAAACGTGTGCTTGCATGTACACACGTCTGCCCATACACTGTCACCAGTACCAACGAGTGTATGGAGATGCACATGTTCGATACCGAGTCTCAAGAATCGAAGAATGTGCCGGTCCCGGAAGACACGCTCGGGCCGGAACTCATGGACGACGACTGCGACTGTGTCCACCCTGCCGCCGTGATGGAAGCCCGCCGCGCGCTGGGCGATGCGCCCCCGGCGGAGACGATGGCTGAGCTCTTCGCCATCCTCGGCGATCCCACCCGCATGCGCGTCCTCACTGCGCTGGCCTCCGGCGAGCTCTGCGTGAGCGATCTCGCCGTCGCGACCGGGGTGAATCGCACGACGATCTCCCACCAGCTTCGCGTCCTGCGGGCACATCGCATGGTCCGACGGCGACGCGATGGCAAGGTCGTCTACTACGCGCTGGACGACGATCACGTCGCCGCGCTGCTGGGCATGGCGGCCGCGCACGCGCAGGAGGATGCCAGCGACGCATCCGCAACGGACCGGAGGAGTGCATGAGTACAGCCACAGCCACGGCCCCGTCCCGGATGCCCTCGGATGCCGGCTCGCTCGTCTTCGATGTCACCGGCATGGACTGCGGCGACTGCGCACGCTCCGTCGAACGCATCGTCGGGCAGTTGCCAGGCATCGAAAGCGCATCCGTGTCCTTTGGCGCGGGCACCCTCACCGTCGAGCCAACCACGGCGAGCGGCAGCGGCGAGGATCTGGTCCGCGCAGTGGGCGGCGCGGTCGATCGCGCAGGATACGCCGCGGTCCTGCGCACGGCAGGTCGGCAGCGTGGCACGGAGGCGCCCTGGTGGCAAAGCCGCCGGGTGATCCCGACGGCCATCGCCCTCGCGCTCTGGATCGTGGCGTTCGTCGCCCATCACGCGCTCGACGCGCGACCGGCCGCGATCGGCCTCTTCGCCGTCGCCATCGTCATCGGGGGCTACCCGATCCTTCGCTCCGCCATCGCCGCCATCCGGGCGCGGCGGATCGACATGAACGTGCTGATGACGATCTCCGTGATCGGCGCGGCCATGCTCGGGGACTGGTCGGAAGGCGCGTTGGTGGTCGTCCTCTTCTCGCTCGGCACCTTCCTGCAAGCAATGACGCTCGACCGCACGCGGCGGGCGATCCGATCCCTGCTCGACCTGACGCCGGAGGAGGCAATCGCCGTCCGCAACGGGGTCGAAGTGACCGTCGCGGCCTCCACGCTGGTCGTGGATGACATCGTTCGCGTGCGGCCTGGCCAGCGCCTGCCGGCGGATGGCACCATCGTCTCCGGACACTCCGCAATCAACCAGGCGGCGATCACCGGCGAATCAATGCCGGTCGAGAAGGCGCCGGGGCAGGAGGTCTTCGCAGGGACGATCAACGGCTCCGGCGTTCTCGATGTCCGCGTCACCGCGCCGTCGTCGCAATCAATGCTGGCAACCATCGTCCACCTCGTGGAGGAAGCACAGGCCAGCCGGGCTCCCTCGCAGCAACTCGTCGACCGCTTCGCCGCGATCTACACCCCGCTGGTGGTGGCGGGCGCCGTCCTGCTCGCGCTCGGCGGCTGGCTGCTTTCCGGCGATCCGGCGACGTGGACGTATCGCGCGCTCGTCCTGCTCGTCATCGCCTGTCCATGCGCCCTGGTGATCTCGACACCGGTCTCCATCGTCTCCGCCATCCAGGGCGCGACGAAGATGGGCGTGCTGGTGAAGGGCGGCGCGGCGCTGGAGGAGTTGGCGAAGGTCCGCGCGATGGTCTTCGACAAGACCGGCACGCTGACGGTCGGTCGCCCGGTCGTCTCCACAATCGAGCCGTTCGGGGACGCGGCCGACGCCGATGTCCTCGCCTTCGCGGCGGCGGTAGAAGCGCCATCCGAGCATCCCCTGGCCCGCGCCGTCGTCGCCCGCGCGTTGCACGACCGAGTGACGATCCCGACGGTGGACGCGTTTGCCGCCCTCACCGGGCGCGGCGCACAGGGCACAGTCGACGGACACACCGTGCTCGTCGGCAGCCCGCGCCTGATGCGGGAGTCGCACGCCCCTGCCGATCAGCTGGCCCGCCTGGATGCCATCGCGGCACGGCACGCCGAGTCCGGCCAGACGACCCTCGCGGTCGCGACGATGGCTTCCGATACGGCAACCATTGTCGGCGCAATCGCGGTGGCGGACCGGCTGCGACCCGGGGCGGCAGAAGCCCTTGCCGCGCTCCGAAGAGCCGGCGTCGAACGGCTGGTGATGCTGACCGGCGATCAGCGCGGCGTGGCGGAGGCCATCGCGGGGGCGGTCGGGGTCGATGAGGTGCGGGCCGAACTCCTGCCCTCGCAGAAGTCGAGCGCCCTGGACGAGATCCGGGCAGCATCCGGCGCCATCGCGATGGTTGGCGATGGGGTGAACGATGCCCCGGCCCTCGCGAAGGCGGATGTCGGGATCGCGATGGGCATCGGCGGCTCCGATGTCGCGCTGGAGAGCGCGAGCATGGCCCTGATGCGCGACGACCTCTCCGCCATCGCGCAGACGGTGGCGCTCTCGAAGCGGATGGTGCGCATCGTCCAACAGAACGTGACACTCTCGTTGCTGACCAAGGCACTGGCGCTCGGCCTCGCGATGGCAGGGTTCGTGAACCTCTGGATCGCCGTGGTCGTCGACGTCGGAACGTCCTTGGTGGTGATCCTGAACGGTATCCGCCTCTCCCGCATCGCCCTCGCCGATGACGCCGCTCCCGCCGTCGTCCCGATGGCAGCCTCCACCGCCCACGTGCATGACGCACCGTGCGAATGTGGCGGCCCCCACGAACACGCCCACAGATCCGATGGGAGCGAGCACGATCATTCGGCGTGCGCGTGCGGAAGCAAGCACGATCACGTGCACGAGGCGTCCCCCACTCCCGCCGCGTGAGGTTCTGCACGCACATGCCCCCGCGACGATGGATATCGTCGCGGGGGCGTGTGCGTTTCATCCATCGAATCAGAAGGCGGCAGAAGCCTGTCCACGAGAGGTCGAACGCTGGATGACCTCGCGCATCGTCATGCCGCCGACGTGGGCGGGGTCCAGCATGTCAGCGACCGGCAACGGATTTCCCCGGAGCGCGCTGGGAGGCTGCCCGAACGCCTCGCGGAACGCCCGCGTAAGCGCGAAGCCGGAGCGGAAGCCATGGTCGCGCGCCAGATCCTGCAACGACCGCCCATCCTGGTTCCGCAACAGCACGAGCCGGATCGCGCGGAGTCGCTCGGTGCGGATGAAATGCTCCACCCCGCCATCGCCCTCGAACATGCGATAGAGCGCGGAGCGAGAGAGGGGAAAGTGCATGAGGAGGGTATCGAGCGAGAATCCCGGTTCGCCGAGATGGTCGCGGATGAAGGTAACCACCGCCTCCCGATCCACGGCAGCATCCTCCCGCACGGCTCCCGCCGGCCGGAAAGCCGATAGCAGCAGGTCCACCGCGAACGTCGTCGTGAGATCGGTGAACGATGCCACCGAATCCGCGGGCAGCGTGTTCAGATAGCGACTCGCCGAGAGGAGATGGCGAGAGAGAAGTCGCGCCCGTTCGGTTCGCAGGATCGCCCCGTGATGGCGGCTCATCCCCGGAATCAAGGCGTCCAGCATCGGACGGGAAAGGTAGAGGGTCGTGGAGGTCCCACCGGACGAAACCGACGTTTCCTGCTGGGCGAGGTCACAGATCTGGATCTCTCCTGGTTGAAGCAGGATCTCCGCGTCGTCCAGCACGGCGAGGCGCGTGCCATTGCCGATGGTGAAGATCGCGTAGTCGTCCACGGGGTCGCGCCAGATGCGGTGCCGGGTGCGAATGAATGCCTGTGGGGTGATCTCACCGCAACTCAGGACAAAGCTTCCATAGCGGAAGGCGGCGGCGCGGACGTGAAACGCGGTGTCGGCATCGACGGCGATGTCGTGGGTGGCAGACCCCAGATCGCGCCAGCGATCCAGCCCCTCGCTCCCCGAAAAGGCATCTGAATCGAACATGAATGTGGAGAGAACAACTCCGCTGTCAGTCATGCGTGTCACCCCAAAGCGCGTTCGAGCGGGCATCGATTCTTCAGCGGCCCCGCTCCGATGATGCCACATCGGGACGCATCCGTGCTCCCATGCAGCGCCAGGGAATGGCGTCGACGACGCATCCCCAGCATCGCCCTTGCCAGCAGCGCGACACACCGGTCGCGCCGTACGAACGACCGCTGCCTGCGCGGCATCTCCTGCATACGGTGGCACCAGCGTGCGCCCCGCCTCCCCATGCAGTGTCCCATGCCGCACATGCGTCTCGCCTCGCCGCACGGCATCTCGCACCGCCGCCTCGGCGAGCGTATCGGAGAGGCTCAGGATGCGGGCGAGGCGACCGGGGACGCAACCGGTGTCCCCGCCGCATTCACCGGCGGCTGGATGTCGATTGGCTGATTGAAATCGCTGTTCTCCCAGACCATGTAGTGAACATTCGCGACCATCACCAGCCGATGGACCTGCCCGGTATCCTTCCCGACCCACCATCCGAACCACGCCTGCGCCTGGGACGACGTCTCCGGCGTGTGGAAGAAGATGATCTGGCATTCCTCGCCGTCGATCACCTCGGTGGACCCCATCTGGAAGTTCTGCGCGCCCGCGAACGTCTCGTCCCATTCGGCGGGCGGCTGGTACTGGATCACCGGGATGCTCACCCACGCCTGGTCGATCTGCCGCCACGACTGATCGCCGACCGTCACCGTGCGATAGCTATTCACCGTCGGCGGTGCAGGCGGCGAGCCGTCTGGCCGATTGACGAAACTCCCGCTGAAGGCGGTCAGCCCCGTGAAGGCGTTCGGCTGGCCGCCCTGCCCCACCACCCATGCATAGTCCGCCATTACAAACGCATCGAGGCCGGAGTTGATCGCCTCCTGCCGCCGCATCGAGGTAAGCGAGGTCAGCGTCGTCAGACCACGCTGGAAGACCTGCTGGGCATCGGGGTCGTTGCGCGGAACCGTCGGCGCGTCGAAGCCATGGACATTCGGATCGGGTAGCAGCAGATAGAACTCCGCAACGGTGCCCTGCTGGCTTGCACGATTAATGCGCACGGTCAATCGCCACCAGCCATCGAGACTGAGATCCATGCTTTCGGTCGTGAACGTCGCCGTTCCGGGGGCCGCCGCAAGGGCGATCGCGGACCCCTTCGTGGCGTGGCTCAGGCTTTCCGGCGTGATCGACACCCGCGTGTCGGTGACGGCGGACGCCGCGCCATCCGCCGTCGTCAAGCGCACGCTGAGCGTGTTGTCTCCTTCTCCCGCCGGATCGACGGTCAGGTGGACGATCTCGCTGGATGGCTGTGCCTGCGAGTCCGTCACCTCCGGCTGATCGGAAACGGCAAACGCGGCGAGGACGACCCTGTCGAGCGTGTTCGCCGCCTCCGGCGCGGGCGGCGCGGACATCGCGAGGACCGATCCTCCCAGCACAACGAGCGCGGCCATGATCGCCTCCACGCGCAGGGAGAGGCGGAATGCGTCCTTCGCCAGCGCGACGCCCCGCGCCAGCGCCCGCCGGATCGCCTGCCGGTGGTAGATCGCCAGCGCGGTCGGCACCACGAGCACGGCCAGCTTCACCAGCAGCACCCAGCCGTAATCAGACGACCAGAGGCGGTCGATCTCCGGCACATTCCGCGTGCCAAGTCCGAAGGGAAGGCCGGTCTCCTTCGTCGGGAAGACGAACCCGGCGTTGACGACGCCCGTCACCAGCGCGACGAGGAAGAGGACGAAGGCGATGGCCGAGAAGCGGACGATCGCCAGCGGGACCACCACCGCGGTTTCCGACACCGCTTCATCGCCGGTGGCTGGCCGCGAGAACCAGAGCACGACCAGCCAGACAAGCCCGCCAACCCAGAGCGCGGTCGACCACTGATGGATGACGTCACTGGTTGTCGCCACTGCGCTCCACGTCTCACGACCGGCTGCATGACTCGTCAGCGAGAGACCGAGCAACGTCGCCAACCCGAGCGCCCCGCCGAGGATGGCGACCGGAGCAGTGATCGTCCGTCTGAAGACGGTCAACACAAGCCCGGTCACGACCAGCAGCGCGATCAGCGTGGCGGGCCGAATCCACCAGGCATCCGGCATGCCCCTGATCGTCTGCCCGATGCTCGCCCGCGCCCCAGCTGGTGGGAAGATCCATTGGAAGACGGGTTCCAGTGCTGTCGCCACAAGTGCGACCGCTGCCGCGATCCCGACGTTCGTGAGACGCCGCCGGACGACAGTTGGATCGTCCGCCGCAGGGCCGAACATGAAGCGGGCGAGGAAGGCTACCGCCGCAATCGCCGCGCCGAGGAAGGTGATCCAGCGGGTCGCGACACCCCAGACAGCCGGACGCTGCCCCTCGACCGTCGCCTGACCGGCGGGGATGCCTCCACCGACCCGGAAGACGTAGCTCCCGCTGAGGGTGTGGCCATCGGTCGCCGAGGTGACGGTCCACGCGACGGTCCAGCTCCCGTTGTCGACCCCTTGCACCTCCACGATGAGCTGACGCGGGTTGTCCCCGGGGCGGACCGTCGCCGGGAGCTCCCGCCCCTCGGACGAGAGCACCCGGATGATCGGGGCGGGATCGCTCATCTCCACTTCTTCGCTGAAGAAGAGGGTCAACTCGGTCGGTGGCGCGATCACCAGGCCATTCGCGGGCGGATCGGACCGGATCAGTTCGGCGTGCGCGGAGGCACCAGAAAGCGTCAGGAGAAGGGTCAGGATCGCGATCGCGAGGCCGGCCAGAACGGGCCAGACGAGGACCGAGGTGCGGGAGGTGGGCATCGGGTGCGCAGGGCGCAGGGACATGCAGTTCATACCCGAACGATACCAGTCCGACGCCGCTCATGAGCGGCGGTCAGGCATTGCGTTCGGAGTAGAGCGCATCGGTACGGGCGGCCATGATGAAGTCGTTGCGATGCAGCCCGCGAATGGCGTGTGTCCACCACGAAACGGTGACCCGGTTCCACTCGGTGACGAGCTTCGGGTGATGGTCCTCCTCGGCAGCGAGGCTACCGAGGGCGATGGTGAAATCGAGCGGCTTCTGCCAGCCGGGGAGCGGAAAGACGCGCTCCAGCCGACGGACGCCATTCACGGTCACGATCTTCCAATCAGGGACTTCTGCATGGAGGGCAGGCTCCTCCTCCGGCGTCACCAGGGGGGAATCGGCGCGGCAGACGGCGCAGCGTTCATCAGTCAGGGACATCGGGACCACTCCTCTACGCAGGCGGACGCGCGCTGCTTATGGGAAGACCAGGCCATCATCCCACCCGTCAGGAAGGGATGGCACCGTCCACGCAGGATCGGGACGCCAGGCGGCGAAGTCCGTGTCGAACGGCCAGCGCCGCGCTTCGAGGTCGGCGATGGTGCGTTCCCCTTCCGCCCGTAGGGAGCTGGCCATCTCCGGCGAGACGATCCCGGCCTCGACGGCATCGGCCAACTCGTCCTCGTCCTTCCATTCCCACGTCAGGTCCGGATGGATGACCACATCCAGCAGGTAATCGCCGGTGTCGAACCCAACCGGGGTGCGCACCAGCGGCAGCTGGAGGTTCACATACGCCCCGATGAACTCCCAGGTCGTCTCCTGCCACCAGTACCAGATCGAACTCATGCGATCCGGCTCCTGCACCATCAGCACATGGCGATCAGTCCAGGTGTGGTCGCGCAGGCCGCCTATGAGCCGTTCGCGTTCGAGAAACGGGATCGAACGGGGCAATGCTCCACCGTCCGCCGTCGCGTGGATCTTGCGCGGGCTGCCGGGCTGCACGTAGAGCGCGACGTGCGAGGGATCATCCGTGACGACGCGGGCGGGAAGGATGGAATCGGCGGGAGTGTTGCGAATGAAGCGCAACGCTACGACATCGCCGTAGGCCCAGGCGGCGTCGGGCATGCGCGGGTGCTGATGGTCGGTCATCGGGGGAAATCCTCGTTCCAAGTCTCGGGCATCGTGGGACGCATCGACAACCACGCGGAATCGGGTCGCCAGTCGATCAACGAGCTATCGAACGGCCAGGTTCCGGCATCGATATCCGGGATCAGACTTGAAGCCTCCGCATGGATGGCCTCGGCTTCCTCAGCCGTGAAGCGCCCGTAGGCGATGGCATCCGCGAAGTCGCCTTCATAATCATCAAGGCGGGGCACGTCGGCCCCGCCGTACGAACACACCGGGGAGCAGACCGATCGTATGGAGGGCAAGCCCTTGTGGCTTACCGTTCCCATGCCTGGCTGCCAGGGGTCGGATGCTTCAGTCATGCGACACCGCCTCCGGCAGCACATCCCACCCCTCCGGGACGGCGAGCGGTCCCCAGGCTGGATCGGGACGCCAGGCGACCAGCGAGCCATCGAACGGCCAGGAGCGCGTCTCGATCATCCGGATCACTGCTTCGCCGACGCCGCGCACACGCTCGGCGAACCGTGCCGTCACCGCGCCGACTTCGACCGCGTCGGCGAGCTCGTCCTCGTCCTTCCAGGCCCACCTGCCATCCGGCTCCACGGTAATGTCGAGCAACCAGTCATCGCTGTCGAATCCGGTCGGCACGCGCTGAAAGGGAGCCTGCAGATTGACGTACCACCCCACGAACGACCAGTCGGCCTTATGCCAGACGTATCGGATGTCATACTCAGCGCCCGCCGGGACGATCGAAAGCGTGTGATAGGGCTGCCACATCCCCTCCCCCACCACCATGTCGAGCGTCACGCGCTCCGCATACGGGAGGTCGCGCGGGATGGACGTGCCATCCGCGTGAACGCGCTTGCGGATGGTCGATCCCGCCGCCGCGTAGAGCATCGTCTTCTCGGCATCGTCCTGCACAACGCGCATCGGCACCACGAAGTGCGGGGCGCGGCGAACGCCGTCCGGCGTGTCCGGATGAATGAAACGGAGCAGCACCGGCTCACCCGGCACGCGGAACGTTGTCTCGTTCGTCAGGTCTCGAACCCGCTTCGTGTCCACCACTGGCTGTTCCTCGCGTACTCCTGCCTCACGACCTCACAGCCTGCACCGTAGCACGGATGGCGGATGGGCGCACAACGGCCCCGGCGGCACGAAGCCGTCGAGGCGGTTGCGACGAGTCTGCTAGAAGAGCGTGAAGGCGCGGGTCGGGCCACCGGAGGCATGGATGTGCTTCGGCGCGCCAACGACGATGGTGCCCCCGACCGGCGGCACCGATCCGAGGCTGGCAAGCCCCTCAATCCCGTACCGACCGGCGCTGAGAATGGCGATGTGGGTGCCGAAGTCGACGCTGTTGCCAGGGTCCTGGCTAAGCGTATCGACACCGATCCCGACGATGTCGCGCTCGTCGATCAGGAAAGTCGCGGCTTCCGGGGTGAAGCCGGGATAGTGCTGCACCCCATCGGCATCGAGATTGATGAACGACGCCGGGTCGCCCAGTCGTGATTCCCAGCCGGAATACATCGCCACGAAGGCCCCACCGGGCAACGGACCGTTCGCCGCCTCCCACGCGGTGATGTCGTCCGGGGTGACGCCGGTATCGGGATCGTCCGCAGCGCGGGCGGAGATGTCGATCACGGCCAGCGGGGCGACGAAGTTCTGCGGTGAGAGCAGCTCCGCAGTGAGGCCATCGGCATCAAAGTGCGCCGGGGCATCGAGGTGGGTGCAGGTGTGCTCCCAGTAGGTGAGCTTGTTCGCGAAGAAGCCGTCCTTGGCAACGGTGACCAGGTTCTCGATGGCGAACGGGTCGTTGCCCGGCCAGACCGGGAACTCCGGCGTCATCACATGGGTCATGTCCACGATGGTGTTCGCGGTGATGGTGCCGATGCCGATGGCGGCCACCGGGGAGGCCATCGGAGATGCAAGCGGCGTCGCGGCGGGTGTCGCCTGCGCAAACGCGGCATGCGGCATCCCGCCCACCGCGGCGAGGGCCCCGACTCCGGCAGCACCGGCCGCCGCCCGCAGGAGGTGACGGCGGTCGTAGCGCGAGGAACCGGTTCGGATCTGTTCGTGAACCCGTTGGATGATGTCCGGCGAGCACATGGAGCAGGTCTCCCTTCGATAGACGACACATCCCCGCGATCCCCACGACCGCAAGGCTATGTCAATCATAGGGAAGAACCTGTGCACTGGGAACGAATACCGAAGCATCAATGTGCGCGGACATCTCCCCGCGTTGGGCTTTGCATCCGAGCACTGGACGTGCGGGTCGGACGACAACCGGGCGAGGAGCACATCCTCGCCCGGATTCGGGAGACGCCTACTGCTGCAGGGCTTCCTGGAACTCCTGGCGGATCTGGTCACCGCCCTGGCTCTTCCACTGGTTGATCAGGTCGTCCAGCGATTCGATCGACTGCCGCCCGGTGACGATGGACGAAATGCCATCCATGCCGAGCTGGTTGAGCGCCGACCCGTTGTCGACGTTGGACTGCGAGAAGACCATACATCACAAAGGAGGCAATGGATTCTAGTGATGAACACTGATCCGGAGGGAATCCTCCGACGATTTCGCCTGAACGGGCTATCATCCCGTGATGACACCGATAGGCCGTGGGCGAAGGAGGACTCGTGTCGGGAACGTGGGATAGCGCGAACATCATCGTGGCGGCATCGCTGCTGCTGCTGGTGGCCCTGCTGGCAAGCCTCATCGCATTCGTTTACCTGGCGGCGCGCACGCCCAAGGTGCGGATGCTCGTCCTGCTGGGAACCGCCCTGCTGGCCGCGTTCGGCGCGGGAGCGGCCTTCTTCGCGGAAGTCGGGGAGTAGGTGTTCGCCCGGCGCGCGGCGTAACGCAGAAACGTCCGTTTGCCATGCATCTCCGGGCATGGAAGGTCCGTATATACTGGTGATGCAAGGAAACGTCCGGTCGCACCGGCCTGCCTCGTCAGGCCGACAGGGTGTGGTCGCGTTTCCTGTCGCCGTTTGCAACCTGGCACCCCCGACCATCGTCATCACACCGTCCTCGCTCGCTGTGCTCTCATGCTGGCATCTCGCTCCGGCGAGCGACGACCCCGGAGAGCACACCGTGGCCACCACTTCCCTCGACACCTTCCGCGCCAATCTCGATGAGATGGAACGGCGCTACACCGAACTCGACCACCTGATGGCCGATCCCGCCATCGCCACTGCCCCTGACCGCCTGATGGAGCTTGGTCGCGAGCGAGCCGACATGGACGAGATCGTCGCGACATGGCGACGGTATCGCGAGATCGAAAGCCAGATGGACGAGGCGTCCATCATGGCCGACGACAGCGACAAGGACCTCGCCGACCTTGCCCAGGAGGAGCTGAAATCCCTCCGCGCCGAGGCCGAGGAGACCGAAGGTGCCATCCGCCGCCTGCTGGTGCCGAAGGACCCGAACGATGAGAAGAACGTGATCGTCGAGGTCCGGGCCGGCACCGGGGGGGACGAGGCCGCGCTCTTCGCCGCCGACCTCTTCCGCATGTACACGCGCTACGCCGAGAAGATGCACTGGAAGGTGGAAATCCTCTCGGCCACCGAGACGGATGGCGGCGGATTCCGCGAGATCATCTTCGAGGTCCGGGGCAAGGGCGCCTACAGCTACCTGCGCTACGAGAGTGGTGTCCATCGCGTGCAGCGCGTGCCGGCCACCGAGAGCCAGGGGCGCATCCACACCAGTACGGCCAGCGTCGCGGTGCTGCCGGAAGCCGAGGAGGTCGACATCCAGATCGATGAGCGCGACCTCAAGATCGACGTCTACCGCTCATCCGGCAACGGTGGCCAGAGCGTGAACACGACGGATTCCGCCGTGCGCATCACCCACCTGCCGACCAATCTCGTGGTGACGTGCCAGGATGAGAAGAGCCAGCTGAAGAACAAGCTGAAGGCGATGACCGTCCTTCGCTCACGCCTCTACGACATCGAGCAGACGCGCCTCGCGGGCGAGCGCGGCGATGCCCGGCGCGCGCAGATCGGCTCTGGCGAGCGCAGCGAGAAGATCCGCACCTACAACTTCCCGCAGGACCGGATCACCGATCACCGCATCAAGAAGAACCTGAGCAACATCCCGGCAGTGCTGAACGGCGAGCTGGATGGGCTGGTGGACGACCTCCGAGCGGCAGACGAGGCAGAACGCCTGGTCGAGGCCGGCCTGGTGGAGGACGCGATCCCGGCCTGATCGCTCTCCCTCCTGTAATGCACCTGAAAGTGAGGATCAACGATGCACACCTACCGACTGGTTGTTGGCCCGGATGGCACACTCCAGGTGCCGGACGCCGTTCCGGGGCAGGAAGTAACCGTGGTCGTCGAGCCCGTCCCACCCGCCACGCCTGATCGCGAACCGCTGACACTGGCTACCGCGAAGACGCCAGAAGAACGCGCCGAGGTGATCGCGAGCATTGAGGAAGACTTGGAACGGCTACAACGGCTGATGAGAAATGGTCCTATCTTCAGCACTGACGATCTCTATGGGCAGGACGGACTGCCCGTATGATCGTTGACACGTCTGCACTGATATCGATCGCACAAGGAGAGCAGACATCGTCGTTGGTGAAGGAACCCCTCCTGGCATCCAGAGGAACGCGCATCTCAGCCGCGAACATGCTCGAAACATGGATGGTCGTTGATCGACGCGGAGGGCCGGACGCCCTCCCAATCCTTGAGGGTGTTATCGCCAAGATCAACCTGCGGATTGAGCCAGTCACACCCGACCAAGTGAAAATTGCCCGCGATGCATGGGCACGCTACGGCAAGGGTAGCGGGCATCCGGCGCAACTCAACTTCGGGGACTGCTTCGCCTACGCTCTCGCGAAACACACGGGCGAGCCGTTGCTCTTCATCGGGGGTGACTTCATCCACACTGACGTGACATCTGCAATATCACGGTAAGGGTCCTTCTTGGAGCGTATCGCCGTCATCTCCGACATCCACGGCAACATGACCGCCCTCCGGGCCGTGCTCGCCGACATCAAGGCGCGAGGAATCACCCGCATCGTGAACCTGGGCGACCTGGCCGGAAAGGGTCCGGATGGCGATCGGGTCGTCGACCTGTGCCGGGAGATCTGCGAGGTCAACGTCCGGGGCAACTGGGACGAAGACCTTGCGCGGGGTGTCGCCTCACCCTGGGCAACGCCGATCCAGGAACAGCTCGGCCCGGAACGCCTCGCGTGGCTTGGCGCACTCCCGTTCGCCTACGACATCGAGTTCGGCGGCAAGCGCATCCGGCTGCTCCATGCCTCACCGCAGGGCGTCTTCCACCGCGTGCTTCAGCGCGGTGACGACACGCTGAAGCTGGCGATGTTCGAGACAACCGAGCACACCAATCCCGCGTTCCTCCCCGACGTGGTCGGCTACGGCGACATCCACACCGCGTACATCCGGACATTCCCCGGCAAGGTCCTGTTCAACGCCGGGAGTGTGGGCAACCCGCTCGACCTCACGATGGCCGCCTACGCCGTGCTGGAATCGGACGGCGCATCGCTGGCGATCAACCTCGTCCACGTCCCCTACGACATCGAGGCCGAACTGCGCCGCGCGCGGGAATCGGGGATGCCGTTCTACGACGAGTACGCCTTCGAGCTGCGGACAGGGCGCTATCGACGCGAGATGCCCGTATCCTCGGCGGTGGCCGAATGAGCGGATTGCCAGTGACCTTGCAGGACGTGCTTCGCGGAGCAACATCCCGGCTGGCGACAGCGGGGATTGACACCGCGCGGCTCGATGCCGAGGTGCTCTTGCGCTACGTCCTCAACACCGATCGCACCGGCCTCTTCATGCGCCTCCCGGACGCCATGCCGGAGGAGATCCGCGCTCCGTACGATGCCCTGATCGCACGGCGGATCGCGGGGGAGCCGGCCGCCTACCTCGTCGGGATGCGCGAGTTCATGGGCATGCCGTTCGCGGTCAATGCAAACGTCCTCGTGCCGCGTCCGGAGACCGAACTCCTGGTCGAATGGGCGATGGAGTGGCTCAGCCGCCATCCGGACGCCGCCATCGTCGATGTCGGCACCGGGTCGGGCGCGATTGCGATCAGCCTTGCCGCCGCCATCGCACCGTCGTCACGGAGCGTCGTCGTGGCGTCGGACGCCTCGGCGGCGGCGCTTGCGGTGATGCTGCGCAACCGGCAGATCCACGCCGGACAAGGCATCGTCGAACGGATCGTGGCGGTGCAGCAATCGCTCCTGAGCGAGACGACCGGAGAGATCGACCTCGTGCTGGCGAACCTCCCCTACCTGACACCAGGGCAGATCGCGGAGAATCCCGACCTCGACGCCGAACCCCGGATGGCGCTCGATGGTGGTCCAGATGGCCTCGATCTCGTCCGCGACCTGATCGCCGATCTCCCGCGCGTGCTGACCCCGACCGGCGCGGCAGGATTCGAACTCGACCCTTCGCAGACCGAAGCAGTCGAAGCCCTCCTGCGTGCGACCTTCCCGGAGGCGTCGGTGCGGACGATCCACGATCTGGCCGGGCTACCGCGCCACGTCGTCATGGAGCGCGACGGGACGCGCTAGCCGGTTCGTGCCGATCCGGCGAAGGTGGCACGACATATGCTGACCGGTTGCCACGGACGTGAGGCTGCTCACCCGCGTCCGGGTCGCCGACAGGCGTCGGACGGCCAGTTTGTCGCGCGGCTATCCCTATCAACCGTGCAGCAACAACCGGGAGGTCTCATGCCCTCAATCTCCGGATTCCAGACTCGTCCCCTTCGCCGCATCGCGCTCGGCGGGGCGCTCGTCACCTCGCTCGCCTTCGGATTCGGCGCGGTTTCTCCCACGCTCGCCCAGGATTCCACGCCCTCGGCATCCCCCGCTGCCGAGGCAACGCCCACGGTCGTCGAGCCGATGCAGGTCACGCTAACCCTGATTGGCGACAAGGGAAACGTCGTCGGGGTAGCCCGCCTGACGCAAGAAGCCCCCGATGCGGAGGTCCTGATCACCGTCGCCAACGCCGAGAACAGTGGCCTTGCGCCGGGTGAGCACGGCATCCACATCCACGAGGCTGGCGTCTGCGACCCCACGAGCGATCCGCCCTTCGATTCCGCCGGCGGTCACTTCAACCCCGAGAACGGTGTGCATGGCGCGCCCGATGATCCGAACAGCCATGCGGGCGATCTCGGCAACCTGACCGTGAAGGACGACGGTTCGTTCCTTCTGCAGACCACGTCAACCCGAATTTCCCTCTATCCAGGCGAGAAGAACTCGCTCGCCGATGTCGACGGCTCGTCGCTGATGATCCACGAGCACGCCGACGATGAGCACACCGATCCGTCCGGCGACAGCGGCGGACGCATCGCCTGTGGCGTCATCTTCGCCCCGCAACCCGGTGGAGCTCCGGCAGCCTCGCCCGTCGCCTCCCCGGAAGCGACTCCAGTCGGGTAGTCATTGACGTATCCGAATCGAAGCAGAAGAGAACGCGGACGGGCTTGGCGCCTGTCCGCATTCTCTTCTGCAGGCTCCCAGCTGCGGACACGCAACGCCCATTGACACCAACCGGGAGCGCGGGTATATCTCGCAGGCTTCACCGGGCGCGATCGCTCGCGCGTCGGTAGTCCGATTCCCCCCCAACCAGTCCAGGGACAAACGCCTCGTGCCAATCATTCAGGTCGATCACCTTGTGAAGGAGTTCCAGCGGCCCAAGCGCATCGACGGCGCATTCGGCGGACTCCGTTCCCTCGTCACCCGACAATCCATCACCACCCGCGCCGTGAACGATGTTTCCTTCTCCATCGATCAGGGGGAGCTTGTCGGCTACCTCGGCTCGAATGGCGCAGGCAAGAGCACCACGATCAAGATGCTCTCCGGCATCCTCGTCCCCTCCGGCGGCGAGGTTCTCGTGGATGGCCGCGTGCCATGGCGCGACCGCGAGCAGAACGCGCTGAACATCGGCGTCGTCTTCGGACAGCGCACCCAATTGTGGTGGGACCTGCCGCTGATGGACTCCCTGAAGCTGATCGGCAAGCTCTACCGCGTGGACCCTGAACGATTCCGCAAGAACCTCGACCGGCTGGTGGACCAGCTCGGAATCGGTGGCTTCCTGCAAACACCGGTACGACAACTCAGCCTCGGCCAGCGGATGCGGGGGGACCTCGCCGCCGCCATGCTCTACGAGCCACGCATCCTCTACCTCGACGAACCGACCGTCGGTCTCGATGTCGTGGCCAAGGAGCGGACGCGCCAGTTCGTGGAAGAAGTGAATCGCGAACTCGGTACGACGATCATCCTTACCACGCACGACCTCGCCGATGTCGAACGCCTCTGCAAGCGGATCGTCTTCATCGACAAGGGCACCGTGCTCTACGACGGCTCCGTGAGCGAGCTGAAGCGTCGCTACGCCCCGTGGCGCGTGCTGGACATCACACTCCAGCCGGACGCGACCGATGACGCCTTGCCGATCACGTTGCGGCTCGATGGCGTCGAGATCGACGAACAGACCGATACCCGCCTGCTGCTCCACTTCGACCCCGAGCGCATCGCCGTCGCCGACATCATCACGGCGGTGATCGGCCAGCGCGCCGTCTCTGACATCGCCATCATCGAACCCGACCTGGAGGGCGTCGTCCGCGAGATCGTGGAGCAGGGTGAGGTCCACGCATGAGCGTGCAGGCGTCCTCCAGCGGACAGCTCGGCAGCCTGGGCCGCAACCGTGAAGCGATCCTCGAGGTCGCGAAGATGACGGTACGCCGAGCGTACATGTACCGCATCAACGTCGTGATGGGGATCGTCCTCACCGGCATCACGATCTACCTGCTGACGATTCTCTGGAAGGCCGCCTACGGCGACCGCATAGAGGTGGATGGCGTCAGCATCGAGCAGATGCTCGTCTACCTGACCATCGCCAACCTCCAGTTGCGCTTCCTGACGCCGGAGGTGGACCAGGAGATCGAGGAACGCATCCGGGAGGGGCAGATCGGCTTCGACCTGAACCGCCCGCTGCCGTACCCATTCCAACTGGTGGCGGGGGCGCTCGGCCAGATGATCGGCCTGCTGCCGATGCTCGCCGTCGCGCTGCCGGTGGCGTTCGTCTTCGGGGAGCTGCGCCCGCCATCGACGGTGGAAGCGGGGATTGCCTACGTCGCCAGCCTCGCCATCGCGTGGATCGTGGCGGTCGAACTGAACATGATCATCGGGCTGGTCGGCTTCTGGACGCTGGAGATGACCGGCTTCAAGATGATGTACCGGCTGATCGGCAATTTCGCGACCGGCGCATTGATCCCGCTCTGGTTCATGCCGGACCTCTTCCGAAGCATCGTGCAAGTGCTGCCGTTCCAGTCGATTGCGTATATCCCGGTCTCGATCTACGTCGGCAACCCAGCGATGGGCGGGATCGGTCCGGCCCTGCTGGTGCAGGCGGGATGGGCGGTGGCGCTGGTCTTCGTGATCCGGCTCATCTGGTCGCGGGCGTACCGCCAGACCGTGATCCAGGGGGGCTGAGCCATGAGAGACGTGAGGACTGAGGAACGAGGAGTGAGGGGGGCAGATGGTGGCATGCAGCGATCCCCGAATCCGGTCAACCTCCCATGTCATTCTGAGCGAGGCGCAGACCCCCCGCGCGAAGCGCTTCCGGCGAAGCCGAAACTCGCCACGTGCGCCGGACCGACACGGCGGCGAACCACAAAGGTTCGCCCTACATACGAAACGCGGTCCAAACCCCGGTCGTCTGTAGGGGCCGACCGCGTGTCGGCCCGGGTTCCCGGATGCGCGCCGGGCCGACACGCGAGGGGGTGCTGACGATGAGAGTCTCGCATACCCTCACGTCCCTGATGGCGCTGGCGTCCGCATCATTCCGGGGGGGATTCCAGTACCGGGCGAACGCGATCAGCTCCGTCATCAGCGGCATGCTCTACCAGCTGACGGGGTACTTCTCGGTCTGGATCATCGTCTCGCGCTTCAACGGGATCGGCGGCTGGACGCTGGCGGAGATCACCTTCCTCTACGGCATGCGGCTCTGTTCGCACGGGATCTTCTACGCCTGCTTCAGCCAGCTCTTCGAGATCGACCGCATCCTGATCACGGGGGAGTACGACCGCTTCCTGGTGCGTCCGTTGCCACCGCTGTTGCAGGTCTTCACGCGGAAGCTGCGCGTGAACTGCTTCGGCGACATGATCGGGGGCGTGGCGCTGCTGTTGACGGCATCGTTCGGAGTGAACATCGACTGGACGCCGCAAGCGGTGCTCTTCCTGATCCTCGCCGTGATCGGCGGGGCGCTGGTGGAGGGGGCAGTGCAGATCGCGTTGGCGTCGCTCTCGTTCCGATACCTGAACATGATGGCGGTGCGCCTGACAGTGAACGAGACGTTCAATCAGTACGGGAACTATCCGCAATCGATCTTCCCGCGCCCGCTCTCGCTGCTGCTGACGTTCGTGCTCCCGGTGGCATTCGTGGCGTTCCTGCCCGCGTCGGTCATCCTTGAGCGGACGGGCGAGTTGCGGGTTTCCCCGGTGCTGGCGTACGTCGCGCCGTTGGTCGGGATCGGCCTGTTCACGATCGCGCTGCGCATCTGGCGTATCCAGAGCCGCCACTACCAGAGCGCCGGGACGTAGACAATAGGACCAGATGCGCCACACGGAAGGAGCTGCCCGGGCAGGTGCTCCGAGGCGGCCACAAGGGCCGCGTCTACGGCTTGGGTTCTCGGGCATCCTCGACCCGAGACGCGGATCAACTGGCCCGGTGCTCGCCGAAGACATCACGGAGCGCGTTCGCGACCTGACCCATCGTCGCCCCGGCGTGCAGGGCATCCTTCATCACCGGCAGCAGGTTGTCCGTGCCGGCGGCGACCTCCCGCACACGCTGGAGGTACGGCGCGATGATCGCCATGTCCTGCCCGGCCTTGTACGCCTGCACGCGCCGCACCTGTTCGTCCACGACCGCGACATCGATCTTCTGGATCGGCACGTTCACCGGCTCGTCGGACTGGTAACGGTTGACGCCGACCACGACCTCATCGCCGGAGGATCGCGCAAGCTCGCGGCGATAGGCGTTCTCACCGATCGCCTCCTGGATGAAGCCCTCCTCGATCGCGACGACCGCGCCACCCATTGCGTCGACGCGATCCATCCAGATCCGCGCCTGCTCCTCCAGCTGGTCGGTCAGTGACTCCACGAAGAAGGACCCGGCCAGCGGATCGACCGTCTCCGGCACGCCCGTCTCCTCGGCGAGGATCTGCTGCGTGCGGAGGGCGATCGTCGCGGCCTCCGCGGTGGGAAGCGCCAGCGCCTCGTCGTAGCCGTTCGTGTGCAGGCTCTGGGTGCCGCCGAGCACGGCGGAAAGCGCCTGGTACGCCACGCGGACGATGTTGTTCAGCGGTTGCTGGGCAGTCAACGTGACGCCGCCGGTCTGGGTATGGAAGCGAAGCATCAGCGACTTCGGATTCGTCGCCCCAAAACGCTCCTTCAGGATCGTCGCCCACATCCGGCGGGCGGCGCGGAACTTGGCCGCCTCCTCGAAGAGGTTGGAGTGCGAGGCGAAGAAGAAGCTCATCCGGGGCACGAAGGTGTCCACGTCCAGCCCCGCCTTCACCGCCGCGTCGATGTAGGCGACGCCATCGGCGAGCGTGAAGGCGATCTCCTGCGCGGCGGACGATCCCGCCTCCCGGATGTGATAGCCGGAGACGGAGATCGTGTTCCACATCGGCAGGTGCTGCGAGCAGTAGGCGAACGTATCCGTCACCAGGCGCATGGAGGGACGCGGCGGGAAGATATAGGTACCCCGCGCGGCATACTCCTTCAGGATGTCGTTCTGGATGGTGCCGCCGAGCTTCTCCGGGTCACCACCCCGTTCCTCCGCGACGATCTGGTACATCAGCAGCAGGAGCGATGCCGGCGCGTTGATCGTCATCGACGTGGTGACGGCCGTCTGGTCGATGCCATCGAAGAGCCGTCGCATGTCGTCCAGCGTACTCACCGGCACCCCGACGCGCCCGACCTCGCCGAACGCGCGGGGATCGTCGGAATCGAGTCCGAGCTGGGTCGGAAGGTCGAAAGCGACACTGAGGCCGGTGGTGCCGCGCGACAGCAACAGGCGATAGCGCTTGTTGCTCTCCTCGGCGGAGGAAAATCCGGCGTACTGGCGCATTGTCCAGCGGCGAGAACGGTACATCGTCGAGTGGATGCCGCGCGTGTACGGGTAGACGCCGGCATCCTCGATCGCGAACGGCTCCTCGGGAGCGCGATAGATCGGCTCGATGGGGATGCCGGAATCGGTGACGATCTCGGGGGTGGCGGGTTTCTGCTTTGCGTCCGTCATGGGTGCTGCCAATACCGTGAGTGGATGGATCGAGACGATCCCGGAATCCTACCCCGGATCACCCTCCACAGGCAGCCCTTCCGCGCTCCCTAGTCGGATGCGAGGATGCCCCGCTCGACTGCGCTCGCCGTGAGGCGCTGCGCGAAGTCCCAGAGCGCGGGGAACGCCTCCAGATGCGGTCGCTTGCGGGCGAGCACGCGGGAAGCGGTCAACTGCGGAGCGGTCGGGCCGGAGCCGCCAGGCGCGTAGGAGAGGATCATCGGGTGCAGGACATCGAGCGCACGGGCATAGCGGGCCTCCGGCGTCTGCTGCGCCTGGAACTCGTCGATCAGGGGGCGGAACCGCGAAGCATCGGCATCCGGGAGCATGGCGAGGAGCCTCGTCGCGGAGGCGGCTTCACGCTCCGCCGTGTCGGTGGCGTCGGAGTAGAACCAGGTGTCCCCGGCGTAGACCTCCACGAGGTCGTGGATGGTGATGAGATCGCGGACGTGCAGGAGGTCGATGTCCGGCGGGGCATACGGCTCCAGCAGCATGGCGAGGAGGGAGAGATGCCAGCAATGCTCGGCGACGGACTCGTGACGGGAGTCATCGAGCAGGACGTTCATGCGCTGCTCGCGCTTCAGCCCCTCGGCCGCGAGGAAGAAACCGAGTGTATCGAATGGAATCGTGCGCGTTGTTGTGGTCATCTACTCATCCCTATGCGCCCGCTCCGCGACCGCACGGGCATGAACGGCAACCAACATCGCTGCACCCTCACCAATCAGAGAATCGTCCTTCTCTTCCTCCGCCTCGTAGGAAAGAAAGAATTGATCGAGCACGGCCAGACCACGATCCCTGACGATCAACCCGATACGATGCTCCGCATCGATCGCGGTCGGATACGTGTTCGGGATGGATGAATGCCACGCGCCATCTGTACGAACAACGCAGAAACACGTCCGATCAACCCACGTGGCGCTGGGGCGAGGTTTCGTCGCTCCGTTCCGCCGTCGCAAGCCGCCTTACCGCCAACAAGATCGCCTCGTCCTCAGCGATGAGGTGATTCTCGCCGTCGTCGTCCACCCGGACGAAGTACGTTCCCGCCAGCGTCTTGAGGCCGTCTCGCGCGACGGCCTCCTCAAAGACCCGTTCCGCCTCTTGAGCTGAATCAAAGTCGTCCATGAAGTTATTCGTACGCGTATGCCAAAGTTCAAAGTACGTCATCGTCGACATCCTGGTGTACCGGAAGGATCTCCATGAGACTCGCCCTCATCTGCTCAACGCTCGCCCACACGGTGTAGTGATGTGGATCCCGCGCCGTCTTTTCGATCCGAATCGTATGATCCAGGGAGTGGACGGATATCCACGCGCGCCCGCGCCAAGGACTTTTGAGTGCTTTCTGTCGCGCGGACTCCACAGTATCCATAACCGACAATCCGGACATCAGATCCAGCAGATCTGGCCGCATGCGTTTTGGTCGCTGTCCCAGTTCTGCATACGAGGTAAAGTCTTCGTCTGATGGCGGACTCTCCACCACAATGCGATAGACAATCCGGCCCATCCCATTCTACTCCTGCACCAGTTCCACGAGGACACCGTTGCAGGATTCGGGATGGATGAACGCCACGCGCCAGCCGTGCGCGCCGATCCGGGGCACCTCGTCAATGAGGCGCACACCCTTCGTGGCCAGCGCATCGAGTTCCGCCGCGAGGTCGTCCACCGCGAACGCGACGTGATGCATGCCCTCGCCGCGCTTCGCCATGTAGCGGGAGATCGCGCCCTCCGGATCGGTCGGGGAGATCAGTTCGACGTAGCCGGATGGGCCTGCGTGATAGGTGATCGCCTCGATCAACTGCTCGGGGACGGCAAAGCGGTCGCCGTCCGTGAACCCGAGCGCCGTGTAGCGTTCCGCCGCCGCGTCGAGGTCCGCCACGACAATGCCGATGTGATGCAACCGACGAGATCCACCGCCGAGGGTGGGAAGCAGGTCAGTCATCGCCGCCCGCCCGTGCGATCAGTTCCGCCTGCTTGTCGACCATCGGCAGCGGCTCGACCGGTCGCGAGAAGAGCTTGCGGTCATCGCCGGTGATGTTCCGGCCGGTCGCGATCTCCCACTGCCAGCCGTGGAGCGTGCAGGTCATGATGCCATCCTCCACCTCGCCGAAGCGGGTGAGATCGGCCTTCAGGTGCGGGCAACGACGCTGGAGCAGGTAGCCCTCGCACTCGAAGAGCTGCGGTTCCGGGTGCTGCTCCTCGTAGAAGCCCTCTGCATACTCGACGCGCTCAACGGAGAGGAGCTTGAAGAAGCTGTAGAGGAATTCGTTATAGGCCCCCTTCCGCTCCGCCTGGAACCGGCAGGAGAGGAAGATGTAGTTCACCCAGTCTTCCTCGTGATTGAGGATGCAGTACTCGACAAGTCCCGGCTGGATGTAAAAGGCGAACTGCGTCTCCAGCTTGCCGTCCCAGGCGTAGACCTTCCGGTCGATGAAGTCGATGACGATGGTCTCCGCGCCGCAATCCATCTTCAGGCGGTCGCCGATACCGACGCAGGTCTGATCCGCCAGTTCGAGGATCGGCTCGAACCACTCCTTGATCGCGGGCAGGATCTCCACCTGTCCGACCGGCCACGACGCGCGGATGGCGTCCAGCTCGGCCTGCTTGCGTGCCTTGTAAGCCATCACATGGCCGCGCTTGTCCGTGAAGATCTTCTGCACCTCGTCATCGGGGATGGGGTGCTCTACCGTGACGGTGCCGGGCGCAATCGTGAAGACGCTGCCCGGAACCACGAGGTGGCCCTGCGTGTAGTCCACCTGATCGACCAGTTCGAGGAAGACGGTCGCGTCGGGGAAGATGTTCGTCGGATCGCGGTCGAAGTCGTTCAGGAAGAGCAGGTCGTCGTCGAGGAAGCAGGGCGGCCCGGCGCTCGGGATGATATGCGGCGCGCCAATCTGCTTGGCGTAGCGCAGCGCCCGCTCCATCTGCGTGGTCCGCTTCTTGGAGCTCAGCGCGTCCTTCATCTTCTGCGAGAAGCGGTAGACCATTGGGTACCAGATGGCGCCGGAGTATTGCAGGAAGTGGCAATCGTATGGCCCGAACTCCGCCAGCGCCTCGAAATCGACCGGGCGGGAGTCGTTCTGGTTGAAGATCCGCACCTCGCCGTCGTCCAGCGAGAGGCCGGAGTCACCGAGTGGACCGTCGGCCGGGGCGATCAGCGACGTGATCATCACCTTCAGGCCGTTCACATCGTGCGATTGCCCGTTCTTCGTCTGCACGAACTTCGTGAACCCAAGCTTGCGCAACCACTTCTCGACCAATCCGAGCGGATGGTCCGGCAGGAGGACGGTCGTTTCCTTGCTGACGGATTCGCGCAGGAACGTCTCGTCCAGGTGATCGAGGTGGGTGTGCGAGATGAAGAGATAGTCCGGATTCACGAACGGCGTGACGTCAAGATGATCGTTCGCCGGGTAGACCCACCACGACCCGAAGTAGGAGGAGTTGAAGACGGGATCGCAGAGAACGGTGCCCTTGGCGGTCTCGATGAAGAAGCCGGCGTGGCCGAGGGATGTGACGCGCATGGAGATTGCCTGCCTGATGAATGAACGGAACCGGGGAGACGCTGTGCCTACGCTCGGACCGACACGGGGTCCTTCGGCGTCGCCCAGGACTCCCTACGAAAGAATGCCCTGTACGTAGGGACCGACCCCGTGTCGGTCCGATGCCAACACCCATCAGGTCTGCCGTCCCCACTCCAGATGGATCATCCGGAGCCGGTATAAGGACGATCGGGCGAGAGGCCCGGAACGTAGCTGGCACAAGTGTGCCACGCTCCGAAGAGGATGGGCGAGAGGCGCCGCTGCCTGGCGTGTCAATCTCGTGTCAGGTTGCCGTACGGGCGCATCCAGCCCGGTCTGGCCCAAGCGCGCGACGTACAATGGAGACGCGTCCGCAGGATGGACGCCTGGCGGAACGCCATCGTTCCGCCCACCTCCAGTGAGCGAGTTCCCCCATGGTTGACTGCTTCGACCGCATCGCGGTCCGCATGACGGAAATCATCCTTGAACCGGTCCGGCTGCTGCGCGAGAATGCCCAACTCTCGGCGGTGACGTTGCGTACCCCAAGCGCCGGACGCCGCTTCGCGATCACGATCGAGAAGCGCTTTCCCGACGGCCCGAACGCATCCCCAGCCTATCGATGGACGCTCCGCGAGATCACCCCGGAAGGCAATCCCCTGCCAGACGGCGCGGATGCGACCGCATCCTCGTGCTTCGTCCAGCCGGAAGACGCCTACTGGGCGGCGGTGAACGCGCTCTGCGAGGAAACCCAATCGACCGCGCGTTCCAGCTGGTTGCTCGACTCCTCGCACCAGATGGTGGGTGTGAACGCCGACTGATTCAGACGTTGACACGCTGCGCACGAGACGAGGCCCTTCCGATGCGTCGGAAGGGCCTCGTCTCAGGCATACGGAAGAAGCTCGCTACGTGATCGCCAACTTGTCCTTGGACAGGACCGTACCCCGAGCCCGCTTGCCGGTCAACTCGAAGTAGGCCCTCAGCGTCGCATCGGCCACC
This sequence comes from Thermomicrobiales bacterium, assembly GCA_049840815.1. Taxonomy (GTDB): domain Bacteria; phylum Chloroflexota; class Chloroflexia; order Thermomicrobiales; family UBA6265; genus JASGDN01. The sequence continues at coordinate 315,123 of JASGJI010000005.1, forward strand.
GGCACCGCGAACGTGGAGCCCTCGCCGCCAGCCTCGATCACCACGGCGACAGCGATCTCCGGGTTGTCCGCCGGCGCGTAGCAGGTGAACCAGGCATGGGTATCACGCGCGCCACCATCATCATCCTGAATACCGAATTCCGCAGTTCCGGTCTTGCCAGCGACGACAATCTTGTCCTCACCGTCCGGATTCGTCAGCATCCATTTCGATTGTAACGTCGCCGTTCGCACCGTAGTGCCAGCATCGCCGTTGCAGACCCGACGCATACCGTCTTTCACCACGTCGATGTTGGCCTGCTTGAATCCAAGCTTGCCTGCCTCGGTGACGTTTGTGCCTCGGTCTTCCCCATTCTCCGCTCCTTGTCAACACAAGGTGGGGCGTCTTGAACACGCCGTCGGCGGCGATACCAGCAACGTTCATGGCGACCTGCAAGCGGCGTTGCTTGCACCTCTCCCTGCCCAATGGAGACGTTCAGCGTGTCTCCGACGTTCCACTCCTCACCAGGAAAGCCGCATCTTCCATTCGGCGATCCTGGAACGAGACCTGACTCTCGTAGAGTTCAATCCCCGTCTCTCGACCAAAGAAGAACTTCGTCTTGCATATCTTAGCGGAGACTTGTCGATACCTTCGCCATCGAAGACATGCTCGTGTTGTCAACGACTTGGCGGGATCCATAGTTGTAGATCGTAGTAGTAGACGTAGTCGTTTGCTTGGCCTGTCGATGTCTTGGATGGAGCAACGTTATAGAAGAACACATCGCACGATTGCTCGAGCGCACCATAGACGTCCAACTCGCCGTGCGGGTTACCACTGGTAATTCCAGGCCACCCAACATGCCCAAGCGCTAGTATCGCGCCTGATTGTAGGTGGTAGGAACGGCAATCCCACCTGTGCAGACATGTGTAGTTTCCGTGGTGATTGCTCCACGTTCCAACGCCGACGCCGCGAGGAAGCTCTTGAAGGTCGAGCCTGGCGGATAGACCTCGGACGTGCAACGGTTGACGAACGCCTTGCCCCTGTCCGGGTCCATGTACTCCGCCCACTTCAGGCTAGAGAGACCGGTGATGAAGAGCGAGTTGTCGTAGTACGGGAAGCTGACCATGGAGAGCACTTCGCCCGACCGCGGATCGAGTGCAACCACGGCACCAGCATTCGGGATCTTCCAGGCCGACTTGCCTTCTTTCTTGCGCGTGTCGTTGACCTTCTGCTTGGCGGTGGCGGCCTTGGCGATCTGCCCCTCCAGCGCCTTCGCGACCGCGTTCTGCAATTCGAGGTCAATGGTCAGGCGGATGTTCTTGCCGGCCTGCGCCGCCTTCTCGCTGCCCGGCATCACGCGGACCTGCACGCCGTTCGCATCGCGCTCGATCGAGCGGGCGCCCTTCACGCCCCGCAGGTCGGCCTCCAGTGCCGATTCCAGACCAGCCTTCCCAATCAGGTCGTTCAGCGCGTACAGGCTATTACCGTCGCGGTCCTTGTTCATCGGGTCGAAGAGCTCGACCGAATCGACTCCCTGCACGTACCCGACGACGTGGGACATCACATCGCCACCGGTGTAGGTGCGCACCAGCTTGCTGTCATCGAGGATCACGCCTGGCAGGTACATCGAGTTCGCGTCGAGCGTCATCGCAATCGCACGGGGGACATTCGTCTTGACCGAAACCTCGAGATTCTTGTCCCAGATGTTCGTGATCTTGAAGTCGAGTTCGTTCATCACGGAAACACCGGGAAGCTCGGCCTTTGCGGCACGGAAGCGGGCAGCATCGTCCGTGGAAAGACGGGTGACATCGACCATCCCGAGCGTGGATCGATACTTCCAGCCGTCGATGGCATCCGGAATGTTAGCCTCTTCGTAGGAAAGCATCGTCGCCACGCGGCGGTAGATCGTATCCGCCGATCCCTCCGGGAGCGCGGTCGGATCGATCACCAGCACGTCGTCCAGCTGGAGCGCCGTCGTCAGCGTGTTGAGGACGTATTCACGGTCCTCCGGGTCCTTGGGCAGCTTCGCAGGGACAACGCGCACCTCCCAGGACCGGACGTTCCCGGCCAGGGTGCGCCCCTCGCGGTCGAGAATGAGGCCCCGCGCGGCGGGAAGGGATTCATCGGAGATGACATTCGCCTCGGCCTGGGCCTTGTATTTCTGTCCCTCGGCCAGCTGCATGTAGCCCAGCTTGCCCGCCAGCGTCGCGAAGGCGCCGACCGTCAGCCCCTTCGCGATGAAGAGGCGGCGATTGAGGACAACCTGATCGCTCCGCAGCCACCCGTCGTATCGGCGGCGCTTCTTGCGCTGGTTGGGGGGATCGTAGGGAATTCGCTTGCGGCGAGCCATGACATCAGCTCCATGTCAGGATGCGGCCGAAGAGGCCGTGGAGTGCGAACAAGAGCAGGCCGGGGACGTGGCCCGGCACCGGGAAGGGTAGCAGCTACCGGCGTACATCGCGCGTGGCACGCGCCACGAAGGGGAAGAGCAACAGGATGAGTACCGCCTGCATGGCAGACTGGATGGGCAGGTAGAGGCCGGGAAGATTGCCATGAACCAGGCAGAGGAACAGGCCGCTGACCACCGACGCGACGCCCATCAGCAACGCGGGAATGATGGCGGCGGAGTGGTAGACATACTCCTTCGCCACGGTCGCGAGCAGGAAGAATGGCAACAGGGCCAGGACATTGACGCCCAGCGTGCCCATCGTCAGCACATCGAACAGGATGCCGGCGACGAAGACCCAGAACAGGCCCTCCCGCGGGCCACACCATCCACACCAGAGGAAGAGCAGCACCACCGCCGTGTTCGGGACGATCACCAACGGCGCCAGCGCGGGAATCAGTGTCGCCTGGCTGAAGATCGCCACGAAGAGCAGCAGCCCGAAGATGATGCGTGACATGGTGGGAAACGCCTGACTCCAGTGGGTGGGATGGTCGGGGTGCGGGGACGCGGTCGAGGCGGGAGGCCATCCTGAATGGCTGGATGACACGAGTGCCCGGAGTGTACCACGCACCCTTTCGGCTCCCCGCCGCCAGCGACCCGCCCACCGGGGCAGGCGCAACGCCGCGCGATCGGCGATCATGGGAGCACGATTCGCTTGTCCCGTTCAGGAGCATGTCCATGTCGTCCTCGAATCCCTCCTCACCACTCGTCACAGTCGCCTGGCTGGCCGAGCATCTCGCCGATCCCGATCTGCTCGTTGTCGATGTTCGTCCGCTGCCGATGTACCTGGCCGGTCACATTCCCGGCGCCATCTCGCTTGATCTCGGCTCCTTGCGCCTTCCCGCCTCCGATGAAGAGACGATCGCCGCCTGGACCGCCGTGCTGGCCCGTGCGCTGGGCGCGGCGGGCATCGGCCCGGATCGCACTGTCGTCTTCACAGAGGACATCAGCGGCACCATGGCGTCCTTCGGCGTCTGGCTGCTCGATGTCGCCGGATTGCACACCGGACGCCTGCTCGATGGCGGCCTCCGCGCCTGGGTCGGCGCAGGCAATCCGCTCGACCGCACGCCTGTGCAGCCGACACCGGTCGAACTCAGCCTGACGCTCGATCGCAACGCCCTCATGACCGCCAGCGACATCATCGCGGCGGTGGCTGCCGACGCATCCCCGACATCAGTGACGCTGGTGGACACGCGCAGCATGGGCGAGCACGGGAATGGCACGATTCCCGGCGCCATCAATCTCGAATGGATGAACAACCTGAACGCCGATGGCTCCTACAAGGATGCGGCCACCCTCACTGCCCAGTACGCCGCTGCCGGAATCACTCCGGCGAACCCGACGGTCACTTACTGCGCGGGAGGTTTCCGTGCTGCCCAAACATACGTCGCCCTGAAGGCTGCCGGATTCCCCGACGTACGGAACTACGCGCCGTCGTGGGCAGAATGGAGCCAGCTCCCGGATGCCCCGGTTGTCTTCCCGGACGACGAGGACGATGACAACGCCTGACCCAATCGCATGGTGATGGAACGGCGAGCGTTGGTGCCGATACCGTATCCTTCCCTTATGTACAGACGTCGGACCCTGTGACCGCGCCGGCAACCAGGCGCACCACATCTCGCCCGGCGCAATCTTCCATCAGGAGTAGTCACCCCCGTGTCCTCGATCGATACCCCCCGGACCATCACCCGAAAGCGCGTGGTCGTCACCGGCATCGGCGCCATCAGCTCGCTGGCCCCGACGGCCACCGAGACCTGGGAGCGCATTCTCGCCAACGAGACCGGCATCAAGCGGATCGACAGCCTCGATCCGGCGCAGCATCCCTGCGTCCTGCGTGGCGACGTCGATGACAGCACCGTCCAGAGCCGCTTCCTGAGCGGCAAGGAAGCGCGAAACACCTCGCGCTTTTCCCGCTGGGGCGTCGAAGCTGCCGGCGACGCCCTGATCGACGCTGGCTTGCTCAACGACGACCTGACGCCGAACATCGACCTCACGGATGCCGGCGCGGCGCTCGGCACCTGCATCGGCGGCACCTACGACGATCTCCTGCCGGCGTGGCAGACGGCCTTCACCCGCGAATCGTTCTCCCGCGTGCCGCCGCACCTCCATGTCATGTTCCCCCACAACCTCGCTGCCTACACCATCCAGCACCAGTTCGGGATGATGGGACCAAGCTCGACCGTGGTGACGGCCTGCGCCACGGGATCGCAGGCGATTGGCGACGGGTTCCGCGCCATCGCCTACGGGCAAGCGCCGCTGATGATCGCGGGCGCGACCGAGTCCACCCATCATCCGATGTTCCAGGCCGGATTCGCCGCCATGCGTGCGCTGGTGACGGATTCCAACGACAACCCGGATGGGGCCAGCCGCCCATTCGATGCCAGCCGCGCCGGATTCGTGCTCGGTGAAGGCGCCGGCATGCTGGTCCTGGAGGAACTGGAACACGCGCAGGCACGCGGTGCCCGCATCTACGCCGAGATCGCGGGCTTCGCGACCTCCAACGATGCCTACCACCCGATTGCTCCGCAGCCGGAGGGCATTGGCGCGGCGAAGGCGATCCGCGATGCGCTCGCCGACGCAGGCATCTCGCCGGACGAGGTCGATCACGTCAACGCGCACGCCGCGTCCACCCCTGCAGGCGACCTTGCCGAGGCGAAGGCGATCTATCGCGTGCTCGGCGAACGGGCGGCGCAGATCCCGGTCACGTCGGTGAAGGGTGCGATCGGCCACTGCATGGCCTCCGCCGGTGCGCTGGAGACGATCACGGCGGTGAAGACGCTCCACGAGCAGCGGATTCCGCCGACGCGCAACTACCGGAATCCGGACCCGGAAGTGGGTCTGGACATCGTCCACGGCTCGCCGCGCGAGGCTGAGATCGACGTGATGACGAAGCATTCGTTCGGCCTCGGTGGCCAGAACGCCTGCCTCGTGCTGCGCCGCTGGCCAGCCTCCTGATCCGCCGGTGAGCGCCCCGCCGCATCGTGAGAAACCACCCCTGAACCTCTCCCGCCGTGACTGGGTGCTGGGGGCGATCCGCTTCGCGCTCGAAATCTGGGCCGCAGTCGCCCTCGGCTGGTGGGGATGGCACCTCGCGGGCGGCGGCGCGGTCGGTATCGTCCTCGCGATCGCGATTCCGACGGCGGCGTTCGCAGTGTGGGGCATCTTCGCCGTGAAAGATGATCCTTCGCGCAACCCGAATCCACCCGTCCCGGTGCCGGGCTGGGTCCGCTTGCTGATCGAGGCGGCGGTGTTCGGGCTGGCGGCCTACGGCCTGTGGAGCAGCGGCCACCGCGCGTGGGCGGAGGGCTTGCTGACGGCGGTCGGGCTGCTCTACTTCGTCTCCTATGAACGAATCGCCTGGCTGCTGAAGCAGCACTGACCGGCACATGGAATCCCCCGGCTGCCTTGCATGAGGCTACCGGGAGTTTCCATGTGATCGATTTTCGGGTCAGGCCGCGCGCCGGGCCAGTGTCCGCGAACGCTCGATGTCCAGAAGGTCTTCCGCCGTCAGGACAAACCGGTCGTCATCGTCAAGGCGCACGGTGCGGACCTCACCAGAGGGCAGAACGAGCGACCACCGATACCCTTCGGCATCGCCACCGATGTTCGTCACGAATGGGATACCAATCGCCACCCCAAATGACCGCATCGCCGCGAGAGGAATATCCGCGCCATCGCGCATCTGGAGTTCGAGCAGCTTCGCCCGTGATGTTGGGGAGAACCGACTCATACCGAATCCGGCTGATCTGACAGCCAGCGATCGGACCGACACGGGGTCGGTCCCTACACAAAGGCGCGTCGTACGTAGGGACCGACCCCGTCGTCGGTCCGGAGATCTCCGCGCCTGTCAAGCCACGGGGAATTTTCCAGAGCAGACAGCATGGTCGATATCCGGCCGGACATTCGATATCTTTGGGATGGGAAATGCCGCGCGAGGGTTTCCCGGCCACGCAAGTTGGTTCGGTTTAGCGTTGCCGTTTGGTTCGCGAATTAACCCTTCGCCGGTGCAGGTTAACTTGCCTTCCCCTCTTCGCGTTCCCTTCCTCTTTCCAGTTGCTCGCCCTGCGCCCACGGCCTCCCGCGTTTGTTCGCTGCTTCTTCCATCCCCTCTCTCCGGGGGTTGTCTCGTCTTGTCCCCGGTTGTAGTGTCGCTTGGTCACCTGCCGCAGCGGCACGGCAGGAATCGCGCGCTTGCCGCGATCCTCCGAGCGCAGCTTCCGGTCTGGCGCGACCCGGACCAGATCCTTGTCCTCATTCGCGTCGTCGTCCACCCACCCCTCCACCATCCCTCCACACGTCCCTGATTCGAGCGTATCATCTGGAGACAGTGGAGAGATTTATCGCATCACCCAGACGGAGAGCATCGCGTATGAGCGTATCGTTGGTCGGGAAGCGCGCACTGGTGACCGGGGCCAGCCGGTCGATCGGGATCGGCGCGGCCATCTGCCGCTCCTTCGCGAAGGCAGGTGCCGATGTCGCCTTCACCCATTGGACGGCCTATGACACCGGTATGTACGGCAGCGCCTCCACCGAGCCCGCCGACCTCCTCGCCAAACTGACGCTCCACGGCGCGAAGGCCGTCGGCATCGAGTTCGACCTCTCCTCCCCTACCGCTGGCGTGGACCTCTTCGATCTCGTGGAGGCCGAACTCGGCCCGATCGACATCCTCGTCAACAACGCGGCATTCTCCACCCACGACACCTGGGAAACCCTCTCCGCCGAATCGGTCGACGCGCACTATCAGGTGAACGCCCGCGCGACCGCACTGCTGACCGTCGAGTTCGCGCGGCGCTTCCGCGCAGCGGAGGGCGGTCGCGTCCTCAACTTCAGTTCCGGACAGCACCTCGGACCAATGCCGGACGAGCTCTCCTACGCCATGAGCAAGGGCGCGATCATTGCCTTCTCCACCTCCGTCGCGCCGGAACTCGCACGGAAAGGCATCACCGTCAACGTCGTCAATCCCGGCCCGACCGATACCGGCTGGATGACGCCGGAGTTGCTCGACGCGCTCGCGCCACAGCTGCCGATGGGACGCGTCGGGCGACCGGACGACATCGCCCGGCTCGTGACGTGGCTCGCCAGCGATGACGCCGGGTGGATCACCGGGCAGGTCATCAACTCCGAAGGCGGCTTCACCCGAGGGTAGATCATGACACGCCTCATCCTCATCAACGGCGCTCCGGGCAGCGGCAAATCGACGCTCGCCCGACGCCTCGCCACCGATCCGGATATCACAACTCCGCTCGCCCTCGTACTCGACATCGACATCCTGCGCGGGATGCTCGGGCGCTGGCTGGAGACGCCAAGCGATGCGGGCATGCTGGCCCGGCAACACGCACTCGCCGCGATCGACGTCCAGCTGCGCGCCGGACGTGAAGTGATCGTGCCGCAGTTCCTCGGACGGATCGACTTCGTGCTCCAGTTGGAAGCGGCAGCCGCAGCACACTGGCGTGCCGTTCATCGAAATCGCGCTCGTCAGCTCGCCGGACGAAGCCGCGCTTCGCTTCCGCCGCCGGTCCGACCAGCCGGAGGACCAGACGCACCGCGATGCCGCCGCACTCGAATCCGGCGCGGACGACCGTATCCCGGGGATGTATGCGGCGATGCTGGCGGTGACGGCCCAGCGTCCGGCAACGCGCTTCGTGGAAACGGTCGACGGGGACCACGACGGCACCTACGCCCGGCTGGTCGCTGCGCTCTCCCCGCCAATCCAGGAGACAACCTGAACATGAGCACGCCCTCTCCCGATATCGGGATCCTCCGCGCCGCCCGGGCTGCGATGGAAAAATCCACCGGCCCACTTGTCGACCTCACGCCGCTCGAAGTCTGGGGGCCAACCTTGGTCGTGGCCGGGACATCGGCGAGCGGGCATCGCATCGTCCTCAAGGCGAGTGCCCGCAGCGACGTGAGGGTAGAGGCGGCTACCGCGAGACGAGCCAGGAATCAGGGGTGCCCACGCCGGCAATCCTGGCGGAAGGTACGGATACCGCATTACCCGGTGGCCGATGGTTCTTAATGGATCGAGTGGAGGGCATGCGCTGGGCGGAACTGGACTGGCCAATGAACCGCCAGCGGCGCATCCTCCACCACCTTGCAGACGTCTTCGTCAAGTTACACGGGATCGCGGTAGAGGGCAGCGGACCGCTCACCGACGATGGACGCGGCATCTTCCCGGACTGGCCTTCCTGGCTGACGGCGAGTTTCGACGATGCCGGGCGAACGCTGGTGATGGCGCTCATGTCCACTCGGAATGTTGCACAGGTAGTCACGCTCGTCGATGAGCTGCGGACGGTCCTGCTTACCCGGCCATCATCGCTGCTGCATGCTGACCTCGGGGACGGCGAGGTCTTTGTCGATGCCGAAGCCCGCGTGGCTGGTATCGTCGATTGGGGATCCTCGATCGGAGGTGACCCGCTCTACGAGTTCGCACGCTTCGTTGCGGGAGGACCGGACGACGATCCGGCGCCCCGTCCGCTATCTCGGCCCCCTGCTCGAACGCTACGCGGAACGCATCCCGTCAATCGCTGCAGCTGATCCGCGATTGCCGACCCTCTATCGCCTACACAACACAGTCCTCAACACCGTCTGGGCCGCCATTCACGCCCCGGATTCGGCTTCCCGCACTCGCGCACCGGATCGCCCGGCTGGTAGCCACGCTCGCTGACGAATCGCCAGCCCAATCGACTTGACAGTAACGCCCGTCATGTATCATTGCGCCGACCGAACGTCCGTTCCGACGACGTACCACCACACCCCGGATGCGGACTCCTCACCGGGATGACGCCGCTGCCGCATTCCCCCATCAGGCAAGGAAGCCCACCACCATGTCCCAGCTCTCCGAACTCCTCGGCGCATCGTTCGCCGTCATCTACCCCGGCCAGGGGAGCCAGGTCGTCGGCATGGGCGATGACCTCCTCGCCTCGTCGGAAGCCGCCCGCGACCTCTACGCCGCCGCCGACCAGATCCTCGGCGCTCCCCTCTCGCAGATCATGCACGAGGGACCGGACGACGTGCTCGCCGACACGTTCAACGCCCAGCCCGCGCTCCTCACGCACAGCATCGCGGCGTGGCAGGCCGCAGAGACGCTGCTCGCCGCCGAGGGCCTGCGACCGAGCATGACCGCCGGACACTCGCTCGGCGAGTTCACGTCGCTCGTCACCGCCGACGTGCTCGACTTCCCGACCGCCCTCACGCTCGTCCGCGAGCGGGGCCGCCTGATGAAGGAAGCCGGCGAGAAGCGGCCGGGAGGCATGGCCGCCATCCTCGGCCTCGACGACGACGCGCTGATCGCCGTCTGCGCGGAAGCATCGTCTGAGGGCATCATCAACGTCGCCAATGCGAACTGCCCCGGCCAGACGGTTATCTCCGGCGAGGTGGTTGCATTGGAGAAGGCGATGGAGCTGGCGAAGGCCGCCGGGGCGAAACGCGCCCAACGCCTGAACGTCAGCATCGCCTCCCATTCGCCGCTGATGGCCGACGTCTCCGCCGAGCTCAATCGCCTGCTGGATAACATCGACCTGCGCGATCCGCAATTTCCCGTGATCGGCAACACCACGGGCGAACCGATCACCACGGCAGACGGCGTCCGCGCCGAACTGCGGCACCAGGTGGAGCTGCCGGTGCAGTGGACCACGTCGGTGCGCACGATGGTCGATGCCGGGGTACAGACCTTCGTCGAGCTTGGCGCGGGCGCGGTGCTGGCCGGACTCATCAAGCGGATCGACCGGAATGTGAAGACCGTTTCGCTGGCCGACCTCAAGGCCGCCACCGAGTAACTGCCCGCATTGAGTCTCGCCTGGGCTCTCCCTCACGGAGCAGTCAGGTAGGCGAGGCGCACGGTGTCCGGGTAGAATCATGGAACGAGTACGTACGTCGCGCATGTTCCGCGAACGGGCCTCGTTGAGGTCCGTGCAAGGTTGATCTGCGCATCCTCGGTGAGGGTTGAAACGTGCTGGCGTGGATAGGCTCTCGTCGAGATAGGCCCCACGAGCACGTCGACACAGCACGTAGGGGCGATCACAAGGATCGCCCCTCCCCTGAGGTTAGGCCGTTCTTTCGAAAGATCCCGGCGATTAGCAGGATGATCGCGGGAATGGCACCTGTACCCCAGGCTGATCGGTGGGAGTGAGGATTGAAACACCCGCACCACCGCATCCCGCATCATGGGGTGAGGATTGAAACACCAGCACCATTGCATCCCGCATCGCGGGGTGAGGATTGAAAGGACAGACATCGTGACGCGAGTGGTAGTGACCGGCCTGGGGGCTATTACCCCACTCGGGATCGGCGTCGAGACCTTCTGGAAGGGACTGACGTCCGGCAAGTCCGGCATCCGGCGCATCCAGGGATTCGATGCCAGCGACCTGGAGGTCCAGATCGCCGGTGAGGTCCCCGACTTCGTCGCCAAGGACCACATGGACGCCAAGAACGCGCGCCGCATGGATCGCTTCTCGCAGTTCGCGGTCGCCGCAGCCCGCGAGGCGATCGCCCAGGCCGGCCTCGAGATCACCGATGACAACCGCGACCGCATCGGCATCGTGATGAACACCGGCGGCGGCGGCATCCCGACCATCGAGAACGAGGTCAACGCCATGCGGGACAAGGGTCCACGCCGCGTCAGCCCGTTCCTGATCCCGGTCTTCGCCCCGAACATGGCCAGCTGCCAGGTCGGCATCAACTTCGACATCTGGGGGCCGACCGTCACCTCCGTCGCGGCCTGTGCCGCCGGCGTGCAGGCAATGGTCGATGCCGTCTACATGCTGGAGCGTGGTGATGCCGACGTGGTGATCGCGGGCGGCACCGAGGGCGGCCTGACGCCAGTCGCGATCGCCAGCCTGACGAACATGACGGCGCTCTCCAAGAACAACGACGATCCGGCGGGCGCGAGCCGTCCGTTCGACCTCGGCCGCGACGGCTTCGTGTTCAGCGAGGGCGCGGGCGCGTTCATCCTCGAGACGGAGGAGCATGCGATCGCCCGTGGCGCGACCCCGATTGCGGTGGTCTCCGGCGGTGCCTACACGGCAGATGCCTACCACATCACGGCGAACCGCCCGGACGGTCGCGGCCAGGCGGCTGCGATGACCCGCGCCATCAAGCGGGCCGGACTGGAGCCGAAGGACATCGACTACGTGGCCGCCCACGCGACGGCGACGAAGGTCGGCGATATCGGGGAAACGACCTCGATCAAGCTGGCGTTCGGGGACCATGCGAAGGACCTGGCGATCTCCGCCAACAAGTCAATGCTTGGGCACCTGCTTGGCGCGGCGGGCGCGGTGTCATCCTTGGCCTGCATCCTCGCGATCCGGGACGGCATCATCCCGCCGACGATCAACCTGACTGATCCCGATCCGGACTGCGACCTGAACTACACGCCGAACGTTGCGCGCCAGCTGACGGTCAAGGCCGCCGCCGCCAACGGCTTCGGCTTCGGTGGCCAGAACGCCTGCGCGATCTTCCAGGCGCTGTAGCCCGACGTCATGAACAGGAAGAAGGGAGAGGAGGCGTTTGGCTCCTCTCCCTTCTTCCTGTTCGCGAGGTCAACCCTTGACACCCGAGAGGGTCATCGCCTCCACGAAGTTCCGCTGGAGCGCGAGGAAGACGAGCAGCACCGGCAGCATCGCCAGCAAGGCGACCGCCATCAACTGCGGGTAGTTCGTGCCGTACGAGCTCTCGAAGAGGGCCACCCCGAGCGGGAGTGTACGGTAGCGATCGCCGGTCGCCACCAGCAAGGGCCAGAGCACACTATCCCAGTTCCACATGAAGATGAAGATCGCCAGAGACGAGAGCGCCGTCTTGCTCAGCGGCAGGACGATGGATGCGAAGATGCGGGGCTCACCCGCGCCGTCCAGCCGCGCCGCATCCAGAAGATCGTCCGGGATCGAGGCCATGTGCTGCCGCATCAGGAAGATGCCGAACGCGCTGGTGCCCGCCGGAATGATGAGTCCCCAGTAGGTATCAACCCATCCGAGCCACTTCACGATCAGGAAGAGGGGAATGATCATCGACGAGAGCGGGATCATCATCGTGGCCAGAACGATAGCAAAGAGCAGGTTCCGCCCCATGAACGTGAACTTGGCGAACCCATAGCCCGCCAGCGAGCACGTCACGAGGTTGAGGAGGGTGACACTGACCCCGACGATCACACTGTTCCAGAAGTACCGTGTGATCGGATACGCCGCGAGCGCGTCCCGGAAGTTGTTGAGGTTGATGTCCTTCGGAATCCACCGCACCGGCTGCGTAAAGACCTCTCCCCTGGTCTTGAACGCCGTGCTCACCATGTAGGCGAATGGCATCAGAATCAACACCGCGAACGCAATGAGCGCCACATAGAGCAGGATGTGCTCCCAACGGATGCGCGACCACGGTGATGCTCGTCCACCCGCTGCAGTTGGTCCGGAACCGGTCACGCCGGCCATATTGCCACTCCTCTTGCTAGTCTGCCGAACCGAGGCGGTTGAGCCAGAACTGGACCAGCGTCGCAGCCCCGATAATGGCGAAGAGCACCACCGACATCGCTGCCGCAGTCCCGCCTTTCAGGAACACAAAGGCTGTCTGGTAGATATTCAGGGACATGACGAGGGTCGCGGTGACCGGCCCGCCCTGGGTCATCACCCATTGCGGCACGAAGACCTGCAACCCCGTAATCATGCCGATCACACTGACGAACAGCAATGTCGGGCGCAGGAGCGGCATCGTGATCGACCGAAAGAGCTGCCAACCTGTCGCCCCGTCGACCTTCGCGGCCTCATAGTAGTCCGACGGGATCTGCTGCAACCCCGCCAGGAAGACCACCATGAAGAAACCAACTTCCTTCCACACGCTCATGATGACGATCGCGCGGGGAGCCCAATCCTGATCCGTGAGCCAGTTTTTCGGCGCAATGCCAAACGGTTCCAGGAAGAAGGCGTTCATCAACCCTTGCCGATTGAAGATCATCTTCCATATCGCCGATACCACGACCCAACTCATGACCACCGGAATGAAGTAGAGCGTGCGAAAGAACCCCACAGCGCGCAGCTTGATGTTCAGCGCGAGCGCGAGCAGGAGCGCGAGAACCGCTACGGGAACATAGGTCATAAAGACATACGCGAAGCTGTTGACGAGCGACGCATGGAATCGCTGATCGTCCATCAAGGTCCGATAGTTTGCCAGTCCGGCAAATACGGGCTTCTCCACGACGCTGAATGTGAAGAATGAGAGATAGAACGTCCGGGCGATCGGGATGATGGCAAAGAGGAGAAAGAAGCAGAGCGCAGGGAGCGTGAAGAGGAATCCCCAGAGGTTGCGCTTCTGCATGTACGTGAGGCGAGGACGGCGATGAGCAGCACGTGTCGCCTTGGCTGTTCCAGCCTGATCGGCGGTGGTCGACATAGGAGCGTCCCGTCTTCAGCGGCAGGCGGATGTCTCGGGGGAGCGCCAGGAAGAATCCTCCGGCGCTCCCCCTGCGCGGTCATGAACTCGCGATGGCGGCCTCGATCTGTGGCTTCACCGAGTCGAGTGCCTCCTGCGGGTCCTCTCCGGACAGCAAAGACTGCTCGAGCGCGGACTTCATGAGCGTGTCGACCTGCTCGCCAGCTGGCGTTACGGGAAGAAACTGCCCCTTCAACATCTCAGACGACCAGACATCGAAGAAGGGCAAGGCCTTCGCCTCGTCCGAATCCTCCCAACCAGTCTTCGGCTGGATGAAGCTGGACTCCTTCAACCATCGTCCTGGGAACGAGGAGATATACCCGATGAACTTGAACGCCGCCGCCTTATTCGCCTCATCGGTGGTGAGCGCGTTCACCGCCCAGTAGTACGCATAGAGCGGCGTCACCGGCCCATCGCCACCCGCCGTCACCGGGGTTGCTTCCGGCGTCCCGACCGCGCCCGGATGCTTCTGCGGCAGCGGCGCGATCGACCACTGATCCCCAACCGTGGAATCCGCCGTGATCAGCCCCATGCCCCACGGATTGAACGGGGTCATGGCGATCTTGCCATCAATGAAATCCTGATACGGAACGGTGGCGTCCTGGTTGGCGACCGTAGGATCGGCGATCTTCGGGTCCTTCCAGATCATGTCGTACCAGATGTGCAATGCTTCCACCGATGGTGCATCGGCGACGGTAACCGTCGTCCCGTCCTCAGCGACAACGCGACCGCCGGTCTGGAGCAGCAGGGTCCCGAAGAGATTGTGATACCAGCCGGAGTGCAGGTAGACGAAATCGAACCCACGGCGGGTGAGCGTGTCGCCGTCCTTGACAACCAGCTTGGCGCCCTGCTCGGTGACGGCAGCCCAGTCAGCAGGCGGCGCCTTCGGATTCAGACCAACCTCCGTGAAGGCGGCATCGTTCACCGCCATCGCCGTGACGTTGAACTCGCTCGGCACGCCATAGACCTTGCCATCGACTGTGGAGCCTTCCAGAGCCGTGGGGATGTATGCTGCCTTGAGCTCATCGAGTGAGCCATACCCCATATTCGCAGGATCGACTTCCTGAACGAGCCCCTTCGGAATGTAGGTCGACCGCATCTGCGCATCGTCCATGTTGATGATGTCCGGCCCCGTGCCGGTGCCCATCGAAGCCAACATCTTGGTCGCAAACTCATTGTTCGGGATGATCTCGTACTGGACCTCAATGTCAGGGTTGGCCGCCATGAAGTCCGCGACGAGCGCCTTGTTGAGCTCCACCATCGGCGGGTGGGTGTGCGTCCAGAACTTGATGACCGTCTTGTCTTGGGCCGCCGCCGGACTGCCGGGCACGGCAGACGCCAGCGCCGCCGAGACCGTCAACCCAAGCGCCCCCTTGGTCAGAGTCCGACGATCAATTCGATCCGATCCGAATCCACGATCAGCATCACGATGCGCCATCGATCCCGTTCCTCCACGCTCCAATCCAGCCAGATGGACGTTTCGGGTCACACAAGGACATGGCGGCCCGATCAGCAGAATCTAGCACCGGACCCGACCGAAGGGAAGCACCCTATCACACGAGCTAGCCTCATCTGGGGTCATCCGTTGACAATCATGGTGATAACCGCGACGACCAACGGGAACGACAGTCCAATCAGGATCACCCCGTTCAGCCACTTGTGATCCCGCAGCACCGCCAGGAACTCGCGGATGGTCGCGGCCGGCCAGAAATAGGACGCCGTCGGGGAGCCGGTCGCGTAGCCCTTCAGCTTTGCCCGGCGCATCAGCATCGCCGCCCGGAAGGCATGGAAGTTGTTCGTGGAGACCGCAGCGCGCCCGGTGACGTTCATCCCGTCCAGCAACGCCTTCGAGAAGCGGACGTTCTCCCACGTCGTGCGGGAGCGGTCCTCCAGCACGATCTCGCCTGCGTCGATCCCGCGATCCTGAAGATAGCGGGCCATTGCCTCCGCCTCAGAGACCGATTCATCGGCCCCGCGCCCGCCGGATGGCATCAACACGGTCGCCCGCCCCGCCTGCCGAGAACGCTGGAAGACCTCGATCCCCCGGTCGAGCCGGCTCCGCAGGAGCGGTGTCACCGCGCCATTCCGCAGGCCCGCGCCGAGCACGATCACGGCATCGACCGGCTGCCCCCAGCGCCGCGTGACAAAGAGGTAGAGCGCCGAATAGCTCACGAAGGCGGTGAACACGAAGCTCAAGTACATCAACGGAAAACCGAGCAATGCAACGATCAGGAGCAGGCGCGGGCTATCCGCAACGATGGAAAGGCCTGCCAGCCCGACGTAGACGAGAATGCCCAACCCCATCGCCAGCGACAGCGCGTGGGCAGGACTCCGCCCCTCTCGCCGCATCAACACGACCCCGTTGATCGCCAGCACGAGTCCGAGGATGACGACGGACGCCAGCGCGATCCCCAGCACGCCAAGCAAAATCCAGTCGGCGGTGAGGTCGGATGGATCGTCGACGTTGCCCGTCTTGTCGAGCACCAGGCCAAGCACCGTCAAGCCCGCGATCGATACCCCGGCGAGGAGAAAAATCCCCGTACGCAACGTCCGCTCATCCCGCAACGCGAAGAGCCCCGCCATCGCGAGCAGGAACACGCTCGGAAACCAGACCCACACCACGCAGCAATCCCCCACAATACCGGGCGCGTATCGGAGCGAGATCCCGGATTCAACCCCTTCGACGCTGGCGAGATACCATGACGCTGTGTAAGATCGCGCCAGCAGTCAGCATAGGCCCAACCATTGGCACGTAGTATGGTGGAGAACCTCCATGTCCGTATCCAGCCGTGATCTCGGAAACCGGGTAGCGCTCGTCACCGGAGCCGCGCGGGGCATTGGCCGCGCCATCGCCGTTCGCCTCGCCTCCGAAGGCGCGAGGGTCGTCATCGCCGACATCGACGAGGCGCAGGCGACCGCCACCGCCGCCGAAATCAACGGCGATGCGGGCGACGCGGCGATGGGCGTGCGGCTCGATGTGACATCGAAGGAGAGCTGGACGGCAGTCCTCGAGGCCGTGGAGCAGCACTGGGAGCCACTCTCGATCCTGGTGAACTGCGCCGGCATCGCCGGCCGCGCCGCCCCGATGTGGGAGTACAGCGTCGAGGAATGGCGGCAGGTGATCGATATCGATCTGAACGGCGTCTTCCTTGGCTGCCACTCCGCGGTGCCGGGCATGATCGAGCGCGGCTACGGGCGCATCGTGAACATTGCGTCCATCGCCGGCAAGGAGGGCAACCCGAACGCCGGCGCCTACTCCGCCGCGAAGGCCGGCGTGATCGGCCTCACCAAGTCGCTGGCGAAGGAGTTGGCGACGAAGGGCATCATCGTGAACGCGGTGACCCCGGCGGTGATCGCCACGGAGATCTTGCAGCAACTGACGGATGAGCATATCGCCTACATGACGGCGCGCATCCCGATGGGTCGCGTGGGCCAGCCGGAGGAAGTGGCGGCGCTGGTGGCGTTCCTATGCTCCGACGATGTGACGTTCTCGACGGGCTCCGTCTTCGACATCTCCGGCGGCCGCGCGACGTACTAGCGGCTGCGCGGAGGACGGCATGGCTGAACGCGACGGAAGCTTCTTTCTCGAACCCGACGTCTATCTGTTCACCACGTTTGTCATAGTGCGCGGCGAAATGACCGAGTTCGTGGCCCAGGTCGAGGTTCATCGAGACGGCGTCTGGCACCCTATCATTCGCTACGACACGGCCCATGGCGAAGCGCACATCGACTATATCAATCCGGGTGGTCGCACCTATGATAAGGTCTGGTTGGGCGAGAAGGCCCCATGCAACAAGCTCTATGCGGCCATCACCACTGAACTCCGTACGGAGTACCGTACGCACCTAGCTCGATGGCACCGTCAGAGGAGGCGCAGAGCATGAGACAACTTGCCGATCCTGAGCCGGAAGGATCGCTTGAAGACCCAATGGTGATGTTCCTTCACGACCTGATTGACGATGAACGCGAGTTCGCCATCATGCAGGACCCGGAACGCATTGCCGTCTTCGAGGTCCGGCCCAAGACATACCGCGATGAGCGCGTTCCTGACATCGAGACGCGGCGTACGAAAGCGTATGTCGTGGGATGGGAACTCCGGAAGGATCATCCCACCCTGCCGCAACGGTAGGCACCGACGACGCACACAGAGACGGGCGGACCGCGATGGTCCGCCCGTCTCTGTGTGCGATTGCATGGCGGACGCGATTAGCCGAAGCGCTCCTCCACCGGAACGAACGGCACATCGTAGCCGAAGTACTGCGGGCCGACGAGCTCCAGGCCGGCGGGCGTCCGCCATCGGGAGTCGCACGGGATGCCGATCACCACGACCCGGAAGCCATAGCGCAGGTCTTCCGTCGTGATCGGCTCGCCCGTCTCGGCGTCCAGCATCGTGATCAGGTCCGGCACCGTCACCAGCGCCTCGTCCTCGGTGCGGGCGATCAGGAATTCGTTCTGGAAGTCGATCTCCAGCGTGCGCCCGGTGTAGTCGCCGGTTCCCTCAACCTTCGCCGTGCCCCGCGCGAACCCGCCGACCGTTCGCCGCTCGATGTCGGCGATCTTGCCCGTCCAGATCGCGTGGCCGTGCGTCACATCGAGCACGGTCTTGATGGGATCGGTGTGCAGGCGGTGGGACTCGCGAATGGCACGGCCGATCTCCTCGATCAGCGTCATCGTGCCAGCGATGCCGGCTTCCTTCAGCTGCTTGCCGGTCATCACATAGTTGGACATGTATGCCGCCGCGCCCATGTTCACCGTGACCCCACGCGCAAAGGTTTCCGTCCACCGATTGTCGATGGTGTTGAAGATGACGCTGTTGCCCTTGTCGTCCGCCAGCGCCATCGGGGTCGCCTTCACGCCCACCAGCGTGGCCGTCACCATCTGGATTTCCGGGAAGGCGCGTCCCATCGAATCGCCGTCCACCAGCGGGATGCCCAGCCGAGCGGCGACGGTCAGCGGCACCAGCGAGTTCACCCCTCCCGCCTCGATCGACATCGTGGCGCGGAACGGGCGTCCGTAGAGCTCCTGCAACGCAAGGAACGCCGAGACGATCTCCTCGCCGGATGGGACCTTCTCCACCATCACGGTGGGAGCGCCCATCATCGCGGTCGGGGCGATCAGGTCATCATCATCCAGTTCGTCGAAGCTGAGCATCTGGACGGGGGCCTTGCCAACCATCGTGCTGCGGGCCATCAGCTTGCCGATGTAGGGATTGCCGCCACCACCGGTCCCGAGCACCGCCGCGCCCATCGCCATGTCGTCCAACTGGTCGATCGTGATTGTTCTCATAGCGGCGCATCTCCCCGAGCTGATCTCGGACATGACGCACCGGACGACCGTCGGATCTCGCCGATCGCCCAGTGGCCTATCGTGACCCGACGAGCCTACGCCAGCGAAAGATCGCCGACGGCCTTGACCCGGATCCGCGTCGCGTTGCCCGGCAGGTAGGCCAGTGGCACGTCCTCGACATCCACGATCTGGATCGTCGCCGGATCGGCACCCGCCGCCACCGCCCGCTCGCTAGCCTCCGCCTTCGCGGCATCCACGGCCTCGTCGCGCGTCATGCCGTCCAGGGCGTAGACGCGATCGACTTCACCGGAGATCTGCGCGATGGCCGCCCCAACCGCATTCGCGGCCTCGAAGTGCAGGGGCTTCACCATCTCGGACGCGCCTTCGACCGGGCGCGACACCAGCACGCTGCCGCCGCCAACGATGATCACCGGCACCGGCTCGGCGCTCGTCTTCATACGGTCCACCGCCGCTGCCACGATCCCCTGGATCGTCTCCAGCGCCGCCGCGACCTTGTCGGCATCCAGCCCGGCCACCTTCGCCGGATCGCCCATCTCCACCAGTCCGCTCGCCACCGCGATATCGGAGGTCGTGAGGATGTCACCGCCGAAGATCAGCGCCTGCTCCGTCAGCCGGTAGCCCACGCTCTTCGGACCGACCGTCTTCGCGTCCAGATCGACCAGCGAGCCGCCGCCGAGCCCAACCGAGTAGACATCCGGCATCCGGAAGTTCGTGCGCACGCCGCCGACTTCGACCGCGACCGATGCCTCGCGCGGGAACCCATGGGTCAGCATGCCGACATCCGACGTGGTGCCCCCGATATCGACCACGATGGCATCGGTGAGGCCGGAAAGGAAGGCCGCGCCGCGCATCGAGTTGGTCGGCCCCGACGCGATCGTCAGCACCGGATAGGTGCGGGCGAAATCCGCCGCCATCAGGGTGCCGTCGTTCTGGGTGAGGTAGAGCGGCGCGGTGATGCCAAGCTCGGTGATCGCCTGCTCGAAGGCGGCCACGGTGCGGTCGGCCAGCGCGCGCAGGGACGAGTTCAGGATGGCGGCATTCTCCCGCTCCAGGAGGCCAATGCGTCCGATCTCGTTGGACTTGGTGATCGTGACGCCGGGAACCTCCTCCCGCACGAGCTCGGCAGCCCTGTCCTCCATCTCGGCATTGACCGGGGAGAAGACGCTGGAGATGGCGACGGCGGTGATGCCCTTTCCGGCGATCTCCTGCGCGATCCCGCGAATCTCTGCCTCATCGAACGGGGAGATGATGCGGCCGTCGAACTCATGCCCACCGTGGGCGAGGTAGACGGCGTGCTCCAGCGAATCGACCAGATCCTGCGGCCAATCCACCATTGGCGGCAGCGCGGCGGTCGCGGGCAAGCCAAGACGGATCGCGGCGACCGGCGAAAGATGCTTCCGCTCCACGATGGCATTCGTGAAGTGCGTGGTGCCGATCATCACCGAGGCGATGGCGTCGGTCGCGGTCCCGGACTGCGACAGCACGCTGCGAATGGCGGTGGTGATGCCGCTGGTCACATCTTCCGTCGTGGGGGTCTTCAGCTTGGCAAGCACCACCCGGTCGTCCATCAGGACCGCGTCCGTGTTCGTCCCGCCGACATCCACGCCAATCCGCAAGCTCATTCCGGCGATCTCCATTTCGAGAGCGAGATGAATCGTTCATCCAGGTGGCCGAGCGGCCACAGACACGCGCATTCTTGCACATACACGCCCGGTCGAATGGAGGGCATTCGGGGCAACGTACCATCCTTGTGCATTCTCGCGCACCATACGTATCACCGTCGTTGTATCATGTGCACAAGTTCCTTGGGACAATCCTCCAGTTGTTATGCTGCGTTGTGCGTGTAGCATTATCGGTGGTACCGGTCGTGGTCACCCGCATGCCGCTACGGCTGGATGGCGCACACCGCTCTTCCCCGGCAGCATCCCGACGCACCACGAAGGGTCTGCCCGGCACGCGACTCGCATGGCTGGCGAGTTCGCATCGCGATTCGGCCTCTTCGATAGCAGCTTGTGGAGCACACGACGTTGGCTCAAGTCGCCTCACCCTCGACACCTTCTGCTCAGGGCACCCTGCGCGAAATCACCATCGATCATCTGGAAGCACTCGCCATCGGCGCGGGCATTCTGGGCACTGGCGGCGGTGGGAATCCCTATCTCGGCAAGGTCGCCTGCAAACGCGAGCTGACCCAGCTCGGCACCACGGTCCCCATCGTCCCGCTGCACGAGGTGCCGGATGATGCCGTCGTGGCCTCCGTCGGCGGCATTGGCGCGCCGGTCGTCGGCGTCGAACGCCTGGCGGAAGGCACGGAGTTCGTTCGCGCCATCCGGGCGCTGGAGCATCACACCGGCAAGACCGTGACACACATCATCGCGGCGGAAATCGGCGGCGGAAACTCCATCGCTCCCATCCGCACCGCCGCGCAGCTTGGCGTGCCGATGATCGACGCCGACGCGATGGGACGGGCCTTCCCCGAACTCCAGATGGACACGTTCTTCATCAATGGCGTGGTCCCCACCCCGATGGCGATTGCCGACATCCGGGGTCACACCGCTACCTACGACAACATCACCGATGCCAACGTGCTGGAGCGCTACGTCCGCGTCGTCACCGTGCAGATGGGCGGCGCCTCCGCCGCCGCCGGCCCGATGCTCGGTGGCGCGGAAGCACGGCGCGTCTCCATCCCGAACACCCTCACCCTGGCAGTCCGCCTCGGCGAAGCGGTGATCGAGGCCCGACGCACGCACATCGATCCATCCGACGCTGCATTGGCCGTCACCGGTGGCCAGAAGCTCTTCCAAGGCAAGATCGTCGATGTCGAACGGCGCCTTGAAGGTGGATTCAACCGCGGGCATGTCACGCTGGAAGGCACCGGCCCGGATACTGGACGCCGCCTGACGGTCGACATCCAGAACGAAAACCTCGTCGCCCGCGCCGAGGATGGCACCGTGCTCTGCGCCGTACCCGACCTGATCTGCATCGTCGATACGGAGACGGCGGACCCCATCACCACCGAAGTCCTGCGTTACGGACTCCGCGTCACCGTCCTCGGCATTCCCGCGCCGGCCATGATCGCCACGCCGCGTGCGCTGGAGGTCGTGGGACCGGCCGCATTCGGCTACCCGGATGTGGACTACGTGCCCCTGCCGGGTGTCTACGGGCAGGGCATTACGTCGTCCCCGTCCTGATCTGCTCTCCGCCACAATGCCGTGGCTTCCCCTTCATGGATGAACGCGGCGCGTACAGTCTGCGCCTCCGCTCACGGGTCCCCGTTTCCCTCGCTACCGGCCAGATCGTGGGATCAGGCCGAGTCGATCGCACCGCAATGGACACCCCACGGTGATCCGGTTTCGGGAGGTTCACACACAATGGATCGTCACACGTCAGACATCCTCACCAACTTGGTCGAGGCCGCTGGACGCAAGGGGACTACCCGCCGCGACCTCGTGAAGCTCGCGGGGGCGGCTGCGCTCGCCGCCGGGCTGGCCGGCACGATGCCGGGCGGTACCCGCGTCTTCGCCCAGGCGGACAAGAACGTCCTCGTCTACGGTTCCGGACAGGACATCTCCAACCTCGATCCGCACACCGGTAACGACTACTCAATCACCTTCGCGCAGCGCGCCACGTATGACAGCATCCTCCGCTTCGAAGGCAACCCGCCCGTCGTGAAGCCGCTGGTGGCGCAGGAAGTCACCGGCTCCGACGATGCCAAGACCTGGACGCTGAAGCTGGACCCGGCCGCCGTCTTCCCCGATGGCTCCGCCGTCGATGGCAATGTCATCAAGTGGAACTTCGAGCGCCTGCTGAAGAAGAATCTCGGCGTCTCCTGGATGTTCGCGGACGTGATGACCGCCGACTCCGTCAAGGTCGTCGACCCGACGACGGTCGAGATCACGCTCACAAAGTCGTTCGCTCCGTTCGACCTCATCCTGCCATGGCTCTTCCTCGCCAACCCTGCCGTGGTCGCCGAGCATGTCGATGGCGATGACGACGGCGAGAAGTGGCTGCAATCGAACTCCGCTGGCAGCGGCCCCTATTCCATCTCGCAGTGGCAGCCAGGCACCACCTACCAGTTCGACCTCCGCGGGGACTACTGGTTCAAGACACCAGGCATCACCGCCCCCATCCAGACGTTCGTGTGGCGGATCATCCGCGAGTCGTCCTCCAAGCGGCTGTCGATGGAGGCTGGTGAGGTGCAGTGGGGCGATACCTTCTCCGTCGAGGACATCGAGGGCCTCGCCGCCGAGAGCCAGTTCACCGTCAACGACGTGGCCGCCTACACGCCGTTCGCCGTCAAGCTGAACAATGCCAGCGGCCCGACCTCCGACCTCAACGTGCGGAAGGCGCTGGCGGCGGCGCTGGACTACGACTCGGTGCTGGCCGTCGCCAACGGCCGTGGCACCATGATGGAGGGTCCGCTGCCGCCGCAATTCTCCCCGTGGCATACGGATAACCTGCCGCTGATCCGCTTCAACATGGACGAGGCGAAGAGCTACCTCGCCCAGAGCGAGGAGTACAAGGACGGCTTCGAAATCGAGTACGTCTATGTCACCGGCCTCGCCAACGAGGAACAGATCGGCCTCATCCTGCTCGACGCGCTCTCCCAGATGAACATCACGGTCACCATGACCCCGCTCGTCTGGCCGGACCTCGTCGCGCGCGTCGCCGATCCTGCCTCCGCGCCGGGCATGGTTGCCGTCTACAACAGCGTGAACTACATGGACCCGGACAATTTCCTCTGGCAGTCCTATCACTCCAGCCAGGCCGGAAGCTGGGCGAATGCCTCCCAGTTCAAGAACGACGATGTCGACAAGCTGCTGGCAGACGGTCGCTCCACGGTCGATCCCGACGCCCGGAAGAAGATCTACGACGAGGCGCAGACGAAGATCGTTGACCTCGCGGTCGAACTGTGGCTGTACTGCGAGATCCCGAACGATGCCTGGGTGACGCAGCTCGGCAAGACGCCGATCAACGCGAACTCCGACGTTCGCCTGCTCGAATACTCGGCCTCCTGATCCTCCACGGGTTCGCCCGTCCGTGACCCTGGGGAGGCATTTCCGCTCGGCAATGTCTCCCCGCCCAGGACCCAGCGATGTCCATCACCCGCTACATCATCCGCCGCCTGCTCCTGATCGTTCCGGTGATCATCGGCATCTCCCTGCTCACGTTCGCCCTCTCGCACCTTGTGCCGGGCGATCCCGCCCGGCTCGCCGCCGGGCCGCAGGCGCCGGAATCGACCTACCTCCAGATCCGCGAGCAGTTCGGCCTCGATAAGCCGCTGCCGGTCCAGTACTGGCACTACGTCACCGGGCTGGTCCAGGGCGATTGGGGCAATTCGATCCTCTCTCGCCGCCCGGTGCTGGATGACCTGAAGGTCTACTTCCCGGCGACGCTGGAACTGGTGCTGGTAGCGATGACGATTGCGATCGCCATCGGGATTCCGCTCGGCATCCTTTCCGCCGTGAAAGCCGACCGCATGCCGGACCACATCGCCCGCATCGTCTCGCTGGTCGGCGTGAGCGTGCCCGCGTTCTGGCTGGCGTTGCTGCTGCAACTCTTCTTTGGCCTGAAACTCGGTTGGCTCCCGATCGGCAGCCGGCTCGGTGCGCTGACCGCACCGCCGACCGACATCACCGGCATGTATCTGTTCGATTCCTTCGTGACCGGAAACTGGTCGGTCTTCTGGGAAGCCCTGCAGCACATCATCCTGCCGGCGCTGACGCTCAGCCTCGCATCGCTCGCCACGATCTCGCGCTTCACCCGCGCCAGCCTGCTGGAAGTCCTGAACCAGGACTACGTGCGCACCGCCCGCGCCAAGGGGCTGAACGAGCGCGGCGTGATCGTGAAGCACGCCCTGCGCAACGCCTTCATCCCGACCCTCACGATGATCGGCCTCTCTTTCGGCTGGTCGATGGGTGGATCGGTGCTGGTGGAGACGGTCTACGACTGGCCGGGCATCGGCCTCTACGCGACGAAGTCGGCGCTGACGCTCGACTTCATGCCGATCATCGGCATTGCGCTGCTCTACGGCATCGTCTTCAGCCTCATCAACCTGGCCGTCGATATCGCCTATGGCTTCCTCGATCCACGAGTCGGCCATGCGTAAGCCCGTCCTGTTCCTCCATTCCGCCGGAGAAGATCGTCCATGAGTGAACCCACCGTCGCCTCGCTCGCCCAGGCCGGGGCATCCCCTGCCAGCGGATCGCGCCGTTGGGGACTCAGCCCGGAGACGAAGCGCAACTTCCGCAAGTTCCGGCAGAGCCCACTCTCGCTGGCCGGGCTGATCATCATCGTGGTCATTGTGGCGATCGCCCTGGTGGGGCCGTTCTTCGTGCCCTATCCACGGGATGCGTCCGGAGCGGTCCACATCGCGGACAAGCTGAAGCCACCCTCCATGACCCACCTGTTCGGAACGGACAACGTCGGACGCGACGTCTTCACGCGCGTCATCGTGGGCGCTCGGACCTCGCTCCTCGCCGGTGTGACGGTGATCCTGCTGGCGCTGACGCTCGGGACGCTGCTGGGCGCAATCGCGGGGTTCTTCGGTGGCTGGGTCGGCAATGTGATCATGCGGATCACGGACATCTTCCTCACGATCCCGGACCTGATCCTGGCGATGGCGTTCGCCGCCGCGCTAGGGCCTGGCTTGTTCAACGTGATGGTGGCGGTGTCGCTGGTCTGGTGGCCGGGCTACTGCCGGCTGGTGCGAGCGAACGTGATCGCGTTGCGGAACGCGCAGTTCGCGGAGGCGGCTTCGTCATTGGGCGCGAGCCAGAGCCGGGTGCTGTTCCGGCATGTGCTGCCGAACGCCTTCTCGACGGTGCTGGTGAAGGCATCGATGGATATCGGGTTCGCGGTGCTGACGACGGCGGGGCTGGGATTCATTGGCCTTGGCGTGCAACCGCCGTCGCCGGATTGGGGGCAGATGGTCTCCGAGGGCCGGAAGTACCTGCGCGATGCCTGGTGGTACTCGACGTTCCCCGGCCTGGCGATCCTGCTGACGGTGATGGCGTTCAACCTGCTCGGCGACGGGTTGCGCGATGTCTTCGACCCCCGGCGCCGCATGCGCTGACCGACGCGATACGCGCATGCTCAGGGGCTGCGGAGGCACCCGTGTGTGCCTCCGTACGAACGCTGCACGCCGCGCGTCTCGTTCGTACGACGAGACCGACGTGTCTCGCCGCCCCTCCAGCGCGAGCCCCCCGTGCGTGAAGCGCTCGCATGCAGCGAAACCCACGCCCTACCCACGCCCGTATTCCTCCGGATACAGTCTCGGTCGCACGACGAACCACCCCACCGCGCCCCCGAACAGCGCCGAGTAGGTGTGCGCCACCGACGCCCCGATCTGCTGCTCGAAGAACAACACCGCCGTCACCGTCAGCAACAGCGTGAAGAGCCCGATCGCCAGCTTGCGCGGCAACAGCGTCGCGGCAGCCAGCGCATACGCCCCATGCGCCGTCGCGGACGACCCCGCATCCGGATCGTGCAGCAACGCCATCGCCCGCTCGGAGCCCAGTTCGGCCAGCAGGCGGAACGTCAGCAGCCCCATCACCGAGGCGAACCAGTCGCTCAGGAAGACCACGCAGACCAGCGACACGCTCCCCGCGAACGTCTCCGCCAGCACGTACGCCGTCAGCAACACCACCACCATCGAGAAGTGAATGCCGGAGACCGATTGCACGAAGGTACTCGTGAAGATCCGGTAGACCTGCCCCTGCACGAGGAAATCCCAGTCCAGGCCCAGCTTGTTCAGCACGTTCGGCTCGTAGGTCTCCCACGACTGCCCCCACGTCACGAGGTCGCAGAGGATGATCGTCGCCAGGATGCAGATCGTCGCCGGATAGGTCCGCGCCAGTCCCAGCGGCGAACGGTCCGGAACGCGCTTCCGAAGCTGGGCGAAGAGCGGCGCAAAGAACGAGGAAAGTGCGTTCGTCCAAGGCGAGTTCGCACTCATCGCACCGGCTCCGCCACGGCCCCGGAAGCCCCATCGTCTGCATCGGCGTCCTCAATCGCAGGCACGTCCGGCGGCACGATGGAGGACGCCGCCGAATCGAACGCCGCGCCATCCTCACCAGGCACGCCGTGCGCGAAGGGACGTTCGCTCAGCCGGGTGATCGCGAGGCCAATGGCCGGAAGCGCCGCATCCGACTTGTAAACCAGATAGCGCGCATCCCAGCGCGGGTCGAACTTGTCCTTGTAGGCGAAGAGCGTGGTCGCCGCAAAGATGCGGTCGAAATTGCGCGTCAACAGCGACAAGGCCTGCTGACGCATCCCCTCGTCCTCGTCCGTCGGCGTATCGGCGAAAGGCACCATCCCCAGCGACAACGCATGGAAGCCGTGCGTCCGCGCGTACGCGATCATGGAGAGCATCACGAAGTCCATCGCCCCGTTCGGGGCATCGACACGATGCCGCATCAGGTCGAACGTCATCTCCCCAGGCGCACCATCGTGGATGAGGTTCACAAACGCGGCGACCTGCCCATCCTCGTGCTGCACGGCGAGGATCGTCGAATCGCGGACGTAGGCATCCTCCCATGCCCCCAGTGTGAAGCCGCGTTCGCGTCGCCCCTCCAGCGTCAGCCACTCATCGGAGACAGATTTCAGTTCGCGCATGTGCTCGTCGGTCTGCGGTGCCGGCCATTCGACCAGCGACCATCCCTCGCGCGTGAAGCGGCTGAGCAGGTTGCGGAACCCTTTGCCGTGCTTCCCGGCAGTCGAGAACGTATCGACGTTGACGACCGCCTCCGCACCGATCCGCACCGAGACCAGCCCGGCCCGGCGATAGGCATCCATGCGCGGCGGGGTCGCGTGGTGGAAGGCAGGGTTCCAGCCATTGAGGTCGCAGTAGTCGAGGAACTCGCGCAGCACACGGTCAAACGCCTCGTCGTTCGCGGCGACCGGATCGCCGAGCACCAGCGCCACCCCGGAGGAGACGCCATACCCGATCACGCCTTGACCCCGGCTATCGAAAGAGAACGACTTGTCGTGCCAGTACTTGAACACATCCTCCGACGAATCGCCGTACTGGAGGATCAGGTCGCGGGCACGGGCACGTTCGGCCGGCACGGTTCGATGCCGCCAGACGTACGGCCGCAACAGGGCGTAGGCGAGCACCGCGACTGTCAGCGCACCGATGAGGTGGAACGAATCGACCAGCCAGTGTGCGTATGGGGTGCGCGGGACGAGTCCGGCGGAATCGAGGCCGAAGTAGAGTTCCAGGCTTTGGGTGATCGCCCCCCACATCGAGAACTCGACACCAAACTGGTGCTTGTCCAGAATCCAGAGACTGAACACGCCATACGCCATCGCCACGATCAGCATCGTGCCGCAGACGGTGAGTCCGCGACGCAACGTCGGAGGATCGGCCCGCACGGTGAATCGGTTGCTGTAGATCAGGAGCAAGGCCAGGTTCACGATGGCCACGCCCGTCGCCAAATGATCGTGCCCCTTGCCGATGTGCGCGCCGATCACGAAGGCCGTCAGCACCACGGTCACGATCCAGGCCGCCCGCCTCCGTCGCCACAACCCGTAGGCGAGCAGGATCAGCAGGAATCCCAGCCCGAGCGTGATGGATCGGGACGCATTGACCAGCGTGAAGGTGGCAAACTCCGCCTCCCCGCCATGGGGCCGGATCGTGTGATGCACCGGTTGCGGCATGACGGAAAGGATGGAGATGACACCACTGAACCCGGTCCAGAGCGCCGGCAATCGCGCCGGGATACCCGTGACGGCCCGCTGCGTCCTCCCCTGCACGGCGACCCCGAAGATGACCGGCAGCCAGACATCCGCAACGCGATAGAGCAGCGTCGCCCCGAGCGCCTGGGCGGGCGGCACCCCGAGCTGCTGGAGCAGGAGCGTCATCGACAGTTCGACCACGCCAA
Source organism: Thermomicrobiales bacterium (assembly GCA_049840815.1). Classification (GTDB taxonomy): domain Bacteria; phylum Chloroflexota; class Chloroflexia; order Thermomicrobiales; family UBA6265; genus JASGDN01. The sequence continues at coordinate 344,142 of JASGJI010000005.1, forward strand.
GCCCCTGGAAGAGCGGGGCGACGAGCATGAAGAGCGTGCCGATGGTGTATCCGGCCACCGCGACCCCGATGGAAGGATCGTGCCCGACCGCGCGGAGGGCGAGATAGAGCGTCGCCACGCCCATCGCGTCCCCCAGAAAGGCCCAGAGGAACGACGGCACCACGTGCCAGAAGCGGAGATGGTGCCCCCGCGCCGTCTCCACGAAGGCATGCACGCGATCCGGAATCCGCTCCTCGATCGCCGCGGGCAGCCGCTTCCCCCGCAAGACCTGGATGCCACCGCTCGCCAGGAGCAGCACCACGACGATCAGGATGATTGCCGCGACGAGAATCGCCTGCGTCACCCGGCCACTCAGGCCCAGCCAGACCATGATCGGCAGCAGGAAGAGCGCGAACGACGCATAGCCGATGATGCTGTAAAGGATGCCGGAGTAGATCGCATCGTCCTGGGTGACACCGTACCGCGCAAATCGCTTCACCAGCAGCACGAACGACGGTGCCTGTCCGAAGGGGACGACCGTGGAAACGGTCTGCCGTTCGACGTACGTGGTGATGGACGGCCAGAGCGGGATGCGGTGGCCCAGCACCTTCAGCAGCGAGGTCTGCGTCATCGCGAACGTCATGTGCAGGCCGAGCGCAGCGAGGAACATCGCCCCCAGCCACCAGCCGTTCGCGCCGCGCAGCACCCGGATGGTGTGCTCGACATCGGCCCGCTGGTCCCAGACGAACCAGCCGACGAGGATCAGCAGCAGGACGCCCCAGATGATGCCATCGATGGAACGCAACCGCCGGATGAACGCGCGGAGCGCCTCGCCGATCTGCTGGCCGATGGATCGCCGCGGAGTTGGCGCCTCATCGGCCGCCGGGACAGGATCAATTCCGGGAGGGAGAAGCTGGGTATCGTCTGGCACCGAGGGACGCCTCATGGATGGTCGCAGCCGGCCGCTCCGGGTCTGGTCCACGACCCCGTTCGGAAGCGCCCGACCTCGCTGGCTGGGCATACGCACCCAGTCCAGCATACCGCTCGCATCCCCGCGCGCCCACCTTCCGCCACGCGAACGTTCCGGGGCTCAGACATGAAGGACGACCCAACCATCCTCCACCCGCACGTCGAAGGTCTCCACGGACTCATCCTCCGGTTCATGCGCATCCGGAGACTCCGGCACGTCCGATTCGACGGTCACATCGTAGGCCTTCACCCGCATGCGGTGCGGATTGAAGATCGAGCGCCCGGTGAGGATGTCGAACTCCCAACCGTGCCACGGACAGCGCAGGATCTCTCCATCACGCGACCACACGTACTCGCCCGGCTTGCTGGGCATGGTCATGCCCTTGATCGACCCGAGGCACAAGGGCGCGGCCTGGTGCGGACAGCTGTTCCGCAAGGCGTAGAAGGCGCCATCGACGTTGAAGACGCCAATGGAACGCCCCTCCGCCTCCACGATGCGGCGATCCCCCGGAGCGATCTCGCCAACGCGCCCCACGATATGGCGTCCCATGCCGCTACTCCCCGTCCAATGGCGCGTCCGGCAACCCATACCAGGCGCGGGCCGTTCGCGAGAAGATGCGCTCCCGAAGGTCAGGCGGCAGCTTCGGAAAGGCGTGGGTCGGCGAATCGAAGTCCCAGTGCGGATAGTCGCTGGCGAACATCAGGATGTGCTCGGCATCCATCATCGCGAAGATCTGCATGAGCTGGCGCGGGTCGTCGGGGTTCTCCAGCGGCTGGCTGGAAATGCGGACGTGATCGCGGAGATAGGCCGAAGGCGCCTTGGTCAGCCACGGAACCTCGGACCGCAGCGCCTTCCACTCGGCATCGAGCCGCCACATCAGCGCCGGCAGCCAGGCAACACCCCCTTCGGTCAGCGTGACACCGAGACCGGGGAAGCGCTCGAAAACGCCCTCCGTGAGCATGCTCACCAGATGCGCCTGAAACGCGAGGGAGAGACATGTGTGCCATTCGATGTAGTGCGTCGGGTAGCCCGGCGTGGGCTGGACATTGATGCCCATGCCGTCCGTGCCCGGATGAACGGCGAAGCGGAATCCATGCTTCTCGCACGCTTCGTAGATCGGGTAATACTGCCGCTGCCCGAGCGGAGCCCGCGCGCCGGAATCGGTCATCACCTGCACGAAGTGCGGATGTCCGGCCCACCGCTCGATCTCACGGGCTGCGGCGACAGGGTCCTGGATATTGACGGTGATCGACCCCTTGAAGACGCCATCCGGGTTGTGCTTCGAGAGCCAGGTATCCGCCAGCCAATCGTTGAATGCCGCCGCGATCGCCGTCCCCATATCCGGATCGGGATGCAGGTTCGCAAAGGCGCGAGGCAGCAGGATGGCGTAGGCGATTCCATACTCGTCGATCAGTTGCGTTCGCAGAAAGTCGGGATCGCACCCGGCCGGACCCCCACCGGGAGGATTGCTGTCCAGGCGCGATCCATGCACCGGATTCCCGTAGAAGCCGCGTCCTCCGCCGCCGAAGCGGTCGCGCCACGGCATCGGCAGATACGCGCGAATCTCGTCGTTCGAGCGGGGATAGGGATGGACATCGCAATCGACGATTCCTGTCCTCGCGTGCTGAACTGCGGTCGTACCCTCGGTCGCCGCCACCATGTGCGTTGCTCCTTGCCGGGAGCGAGTGGGTCGATTCCGGCCACCGCGCACCCCGGTTGACTGCCTTCTGGCGTGTGGCGACACGGTACGGCAGGTTCCGGAATCCCACAACGCCCGGAGCCCGCCGATCGAGCTCCCCCCTGGTTCCGTGAGGTTCCGAACGGCGGGGTTCAGAGAACCTTTGCTATGCTGGGGTGGAAGCACGCATCACGCACACGCGAAGGGACCCAACATGACGGAGATCGGCAGATCCGGATGGGCACGACCGGATTCGGACTCGGTGGTCGGCTTTGCCATCTTTTTCCTGCTCTTCACGCTTGTGGGATATGTCATACACGCGCACATTCGCGCAGGTCGTTCCCACTGGCTGAAGACCGGGATCGTCGGCCTCTGTTTCACGATCGCGATTCTCTATGGATTCGCGGTCGGCCTGTGGGTCGTGGACCGGCTGGGCATCTACGAGCCGTATGCCACCGACCTGCGCCCAATCCCCGAAACGGAGACCAACCGCGTCTTCCTGCCGAACGGCGCCGAACTGGAACCGACCTTTGCACCCGAACCCACGCGCATCCCTGCTACCTGAACGATCGGCCAAACCTTATGTCGCGTATGGTAGAATAGTGGCATTGTAGCGGCACCGTGTGCGCGGTCGACTGGCCCAGGAACGGCGGGTTCAGGGAACGGCGGAGCTGTCCGATCCGATTCGTTGGAAAGGATGGATCACGTCATGGCCTGGATCGTTGTCATTGTTGCTGGCTTGTTCGAAGTTGCGATGGCGCTCTCCCTGAAGGAGAGCCACGGTTTCTCCCGCCCCCTCCCCTCGGTTCTCTTTGTGGTGTTCGCCATCATCAGCTTCGGATTGCTCTCGTTCGCGCTGCGGACGCTGCCCATCGGGACCGGCTATGCGGTCTGGACCGGTGTGGGCGCGGTCGGAACGGCGATCGTGGGGATCACCTTCCTTGGCGAGCCACGCGATGCCCTGCGTCTCGCCTCGATCGCGCTGATCGTGGCCGGGGTCGCCGGATTGCGGATCGCGGGTGGCAGTCACTGAGCGACGTCGGCACACGTCACCGAGCCACGCCCCTCGACTCACGAAGCGGATTCGTTGTAATCCGGGGATTTCACGGGGCCGAAATGATCGACAGGCCAGTTCGTGAAGAACACCTTCCCCACGATCGCCGAGATCTTCACGGGACCGAACGCCCGTGAATCGGAACTGTGCTCGCGGTTATCGCCCAGCACATAGACACTGTCCGGCGGGACCGTGAGCGAACACCACTGGTCGTTGTTGCAGAAGGTGATCGCGCCATCGATGTACGACTCGGAAAGCGGCTGCCCATTCACGAAGACGATGCCATCGTGAAAGCTGACGGTCTCGCCAGCCAGAGCAACGACACGCTTCACATAGGGGGAATCGGCGCTCACCGGCGGGTTCAGCACCACGATGTCACCACGCTTCGGCAGCCCGAACGTCACATCCTCGCCACTCCCGACATCGACACCGGGAATGACGTTCATCCAGGAGGTCACGTTCACATCGGCGTAGGCGAGGCGATTGACGAAGAGGTGCTCGCCGTTCTCAAGCGACGGATTCATGCTTGCGCCGTCCACCTCGAACGGCATCAACACCATCCGTAGTCCGAAGAAGACCACGACGATGACAAGCAGCAGCTCCACGATCTCCCGGAACAGCGAACGCCCGGAGGCGCTTCTGGCCCGAGCGGTCTCCGCCGTGGGCTTCTCCGCCGTTGGGTCCGTGGTCCCATCCTGGGCGGGGTCTCGTTCCGGTTCAGTGTGCACGTCGATGGTCCCCCTGCACAGGTGGCGGGCAGGCGAGACGATTGGGCCACCCGCTTGCGGTGAGTATAGGGACTCGCACGGCACCCGGCCACGCACCGGCGACACGCCATCCCCAGCACATTCCCGGTGTTCTCTCTGTCGGCTCAGAGATGCCCCTGCGACGATGGGACAGACACGCCGGGCGGAGGAGCAAATCCGGCGAATACCGCGGCATCTGGTGGTGTCGAGCCCACGGTCCGGTTCGTGCAGGAGTCCAAGCGTTCTCGCAGGAACTGGTGCAGAAGCGCCGAACCATGCGAAACGAACCGCAACCGGTGCTCGTTGCGAGAGGGTTGCAGCGGAGTACAATCCGCGCTTCCGGCAATTCTGGCCGGCCTGGCTCGATCCCACGCGGATCATGACAGGAAGGGGGTCCTATTTCACGAAACCGAATCGCACGCGTGGTGCGATCGCGGTCAACGAAATCCGGTTCGAGCTATCGAGAACACCTCAGAGGGAGGGGATCTCAGAATGGGTGCTACGTCCATGATCAAGCGCACGCTGCTGGCCTTCGCGTTCACGTTCCTCATCGCTGCCGGCATGGGCCAGGCGGTCGCCGCGCAGGACTCCACGCCGGTCGCGACGGAGACAACGGCTGCCGCCGCCTTGCCGAGCACGGGCACGGGCTCCTCGCAGGACAACTCCAGCACGATGCTGCTGATCGGCTTCGTCGCGGCGGTCGGACTCGTCGGTGTGTCCGGCTACACGGCATTCCGCCGCAGCTCTCGCTAGTCGGATCTGCCTGCGGCAACGCTGGCACAGCCGCCCGGCGTGGGAATGGCACGCCGGTGCAGTCGTCGCCATACAGAACGCCGCATGATGCGACTGCCCGGAACGGAGGCTACCGTTCCGGGCAGTCGTGCGTCTCTCGCATCCGTGCCCCATCCCGGCGGCGGCTGTCCGTTCCGATGGTAGGCTGAAACCGTCGCTCCTGATGCGGCGTCTCCCCAGTCACCCGGCCTTCCGGAGGAGCATCCCATGCCCCGACCCAAGCTCGTCCCCGCCCACGGCCTCCATCGCATCATCGTCAGCACGATTGCGATCGTCATGATTGCATCGTCGGGACTCGTAGCCCGGACGAACGCGGAGGACCTGCCAACCATCCAGCCCGGCGACGGCCTTGCGGCGACGCAGTTCGTCTGGCTGCTCGACCGCATCAACACCGGTGGCGGCGATATCAGCGCGGAGGAGATCACGGCGCACTTCACGGCGCGATTCGTGGCTGCCGTCGGCGTGGACGCCATTGCCGCGCAGGTTCACGAGGCCGCCGTGGCCTACGCGCCGCTCACCATCGTGACCGTGATTCAGGAGACCGAGGATCTGGTCCATGTCCAGGCGCGGGCAAAGGATAGCGCCCTCGTGGTGATCGCCGTTTCCATCGAGCATTCGGACGAGAAGATCGCCGGATTCATCTTCCAGCCGGGCGAGGCCGACCGGCCATTCGCAACACCCGCCGGAACGCCAGAGGGGTCGCCGGTGGCGTCCCCGGCAGCCTGACCGCCACCGGCCACCGCAAACACGGATTTCGCACATTCGACACGGAAGCGACACATTCCACGGGTAGGCTGAGCCTAAGCATTCGCCACCGTTCACCCCGCTGGAAGGATCTCTCGATGCCGAAGACCCTCACAACGCCGTTGTCCCGACGCACCGTCGCTGCAATGTTGGGCGGCTCGGTGCTCGCCCTGGCAGCAGGCCCGACGCTCGCGCACGACGGCCCTCACGACGCCACGCCAGACGCCTCACCGAGCGCGTCGCCGGTCGCGGCGTCTGTCCCCGCCCCTACCACGGCGGATGTGCTTCCCGCCTATCGGGATCTTGCCGAAGCCATCCAGCAACGCGGCAAGGCCGTTGTCGACGCCCTCCTGACCGGCAAGACCGAGTCGCTGGCAGCCATGCTCTCGCCGGAGATGGCCAGCGCATTTCCCGCCTCACAGGTCACTGCTGATATCGCCCAGTTGCAGGCGAACCAGGTCCGCTTCTCCTTCCTCGAGGTTGGCGCCCATTGGGCAGGCACGGTCGGCACCGGGCTGATCACCGGCTTCTTCCAGCAGGGCGGCTTCCGCGACACCTTCACGATGACGCCGAAGGATGGCCAAGCCAGCCCCACGGCCGATGCGACCCCGGTGATCGAAACGCAGAGCTATCCGGCTGGCACCTGGTCCGGGATGCTGGATACCCTGAAGCTCCCCTTCGAAATCACCCTGAGCGGCGACGGCACGACCCCGGCCGCGACACTCACGATCGCGGAGCAGGGTATCATTGGCGTACCACTCGCCGATGTCGCCTTCCTGCCGGAAGCACGATTCGGCGCGGTGACAATGGAGCGGGCCGTCCCCCTCAATCCGGCGCTGCATACCTATGGCCAGGTCCGCGAATGGGCCGGCGCGGAGGTGCAGATCGACGCCTCCTTCGACGGCGATGCGGTCACCGCGCTCCAGATCCAGCCGACCATCATCCTGCCGGAGGACCCGGCAGCCGGATACACCTCCACCGTCACCTACCGCCTGCCGTGGCAGGAGGGTGCCTGGTTCACGTTCTGGGGCGGCGACACGGAGTTCGAGAACTACCATGCCGTCAGCCCAAGCCAACGCCACGCCTACGACATCGTGGTCTGGAAGGACGGCTCCACCTTCGATGGCGATGGCTCCCAGGCAGACCAGTACTGGATCTGGGGCCAACCGCTGACCGCCCCCGCCGCGGGCACCGTCGTGGAGGTCCTGAACGACCAGCCCGACCAGAAGCCAGGCCCGCCGTTGGCCGAGACAAATCCCGACGCTTTCAAGACCCTCCACCCGGCGGGAAATCACATCGTCCTGCAGACAGCGGATCATGAATTCGTCTTCATGGCCCACATGCAGCGCGGCTCCGTCCGCGTGCAGCAGGGCGATATCCTTGAGGCTGGGGACATCGTCGGCCTTGTCGGAAACTCGGGCAACACGAGCGAGCCACACCTGCACATCCACGTCCAGAATGTGGAAGGCTTCTCCGATCCAAAGGCCGCTGGCCTCCCGCTCATCTTCTCCAGCCTGACAGTCGACGGTGCGCCCTCCATCGGCAAGGAGCTTGTCCAGGGGTCGTTCGTGGAGCCTGTCGCAGGCTGATATCGACATTGCGAATCGCGATAGGAGGCGGGGCGATCATGCGTCCCGCCTCTCGTCCAGCCGATTCCCGGCGAACGCCCAGCCCATAACGGCCCGTGACGTGCGACGATTGGGGTATTCGGCAGGCAGCTGGCATCCCGAAGGCATTGCCGCGCCGTCGCACGATCAGAGAGGGCATCCCATGACTGCACCCCGACCCCGCTGCACGTTCTCTCCCGTCTCCCCGACCCGTCGTGAGGTGATCGGCACCGCGGCGGCGCTCTCGCTCGTCGGGGTGCTTCCGTTCACCGCGCCCCACAAGGCCGCCGCGCAGGAATCTGGCGTCTTCGATCCGGCCACCTTCGCCGTCGGGTTCGATACATTCGCCAGCGGGTTCGAAAAGCCGGTCTTCGTCACGCACGCCGGAGACGGCTCCGGGCGCGTCTTCGTGATCGAGCAATCGGGCCGCATCCGGATCATCGCCGATGGCCAGACGGCAGAGACGCCCTTCCTCGACATCACCGACCGCGTCGGCTCCTCCGGCAACGAGCAGGGCTTGCTCGGCCTTGCCTTCGCGCCGGACTACGCGACGAGCGGCGCGTTCTATGTCGACTACACCGACGCCCGTGGAAACACGGTCGTCTCACGCTTCACCGCGAAGGACGATAGCGCCGACCCCGCCAGCGAAGCGGTCATCCTCCAGCAGGAGCAACCTGCCGAGAATCACAATGGCGGCGACCTCGCGTTCGGGCCGGACGGGTTTCTGTACATCAGCTTCGGCGATGGCGGCGGCCAGGGCGACCCGGACGGCAACGGGCAGAACCTGGGCACATGGCTCGGCAAGATCCTGCGCATCGACGTCTCGAAGGCGGACGGGGAGACACCCTACACCGTGCCGGAGGACAACCCGTTCGTCACCACGGATGGCGCGCTGCCGGAGATCTTCTTCTACGGCCTGCGAAATCCCTGGCGCTTCAGCTTCGACCGGGAAACGGGCGATGTCTGGATTGGCGATGTCGGCCAGAGCATGTACGAGGAAATCGACGTCGTCGCGGCGGTCGACGCGAAGACCGGCGGCCAGAACTTCGGATGGAACATCAAGGAAGGCGATTCGTGCTACAACGCCGATTCCTGCGACGACGCAGGCCTGACACCGCCCGTCTTCGTCTACTCGCACGACGATGGTGGCTGCTCGGTCACGGGCGGCTATGTCTATCGGGGATCGTCGGTCCCGTCGCTGGTGGGCACCTACCTCTGCGCGGATTACTGCTCCGGCCTGGTGTGGGGCATCGGCCCGGATGGTAACGGAGGCTTCGTGGCCGCAACGCCAGTGGAGTCGGGGCTTTCCATATCGTCCTTTGGCGAGGACGAGGGAGGGGAGCTCTATGTGACGGACATCGGCGGCGGTGGCGTCTACCGAATCACCGCAGGTTCCTGATCGACTTCATCTGTCCTGTCCTCGCCACGCCTGAGTCAGCTTCGTCCCCCTCGTAATGTCGCCACACTGCCCCATGCACAGCGATCCCCCGATGCGCCGGACACGCATCGGGGGATCGCTTCAGGTCTTGAGGAGGACCCGCACGGTTGGTGGACCGGCCAGCGGGCGACCCGGCGGGCCGGTCAGATGGACACTCGGGGTAAGGTCCGATCCGGGATCAGACCTTCGCCAGCGCCTGTTCGAGGTCGGCGATGAGATCGCCAACCGTCTCCAGGCCGACCGAGACACGAATGAAGTCGGGAGTGACGCCCGTGGACACCTGCTCCTCCTCCGTCAGCTGGGAGTGCGTGGTCGTCGCCGGGTGGATGATCAGCGACTTCGCATCGCCGATGTTCGCGAGGTGGGAGAAGATCTTGACGTTCTCGATCACGGTCTTGCCCGCTTCGAGACCGCCGCGCACGCCGAAGCCGAGGATCGCGCCGTAGAGGCCCTGATGCCAATACTTCTGGGCCGTCTCGTACGCCGGGTGGCCGGGCAGACCCGGATAGTTCACCCACGAGACCTTCGGGTGCTCGTTCAGGAACTTGGCGACGGCCAACGCGTTCTGGCTGTGCCGCTCCATCCGCACCGGCAGCGTCTCCACGCCCTGGAGGATCAGGAACGAGTTGAACGGGCTGATGGCCGCCCCGGTATCGCGGATGCCCTGCACGCGCGCCTTGATGATGTACGCCAGCGGCCCGACCGCCGGAACGTAGGCGACGCCGTGATAGCTCGGGTCCGGCTCGGTGAGATCCGGGAAGCGCCCGGATGCCGCCCAGTCGAAGTTGCCGGAATCGACGATGATGCCGCCGAGCGACGTGCCGTGCCCGCCGATGAACTTGGTCAGCGAATGCACCACGATGTCGGCGCCATGCTCGAACGGGCGGACGAGATACGGCGACGGGATGGTGTTGTCGATGATGAGGGGCACGCCGGCGGCGTGCGCGGCATCGGCGACGGCGCGAATGTCGAGCGTCAGGAGGTCCGGGTTGCCGATCGTCTCGGAGTAGACGGCCTTCGTCTTGTCATCGATCGCGGCGGCGACGGCCTCGGCGTTCGATTCGACGAACTTGACCTCGATGCCCAGCTTCGGCAGCGTGTAATGGAAGAGGTTGTAGGTGCCACCATAGAGACTGGTCGTGGAGACGATGTTGTCCCCGGCGCTGGCGATGTTCAGGATCGCCGCCGTCTCCGCCGCCTGCCCGGACGCAAACGCGAGCGCGCCGACGCCACCTTCCAGCGAGGCGATGCGCTGCTCCAGCACGTCGGTCGTCGGATTCATGAGGCGGGTGTAGATGTTGCCGAACTCGCGCAACCCGAAGAGGTTGGCGGCGTGCTCGGTGCTGTTGAACACATACGATGTCGTCTGGTAGATCGGCACCGCACGCGAGTTAGTGGTCGGATCGGCCACCTGGCCGGCGTGGAGCGCGCGCGTCTCGAATCCAAGCTGCGTGTTCTCGGTATCAGTCACCCGTATCTGTCCTTTTCCGGCGTCATGCCGGGATGTGTGCCCGCACTGGAAGGCGACGACCTGTCACCTCGCCCATATTCAGAAGTCCCATGTTCGCGCCGGTTCGAGTGGGTTGTGGCGATTCCCGTAGATGCGGCCCTTGTGGCCGCCGCTCTCGGGGCGGCCACAAGGGCCGCATCTACGAGGGAGATCTAGCGAGTTCGCGCCGCCTCCGCCCGCCACATGAACCCCGCGACGATCTCGTTGACCCGGTCCCAGTCCTTCAGGAAGGCATCGTGGCCATGCGGAGAAACGATCTCCTCGTAGACCACGTCCTTGCCCAGCCCTGTCAGCGTTTCTCCCAGCGCGGCAATCGGCTCCGGCGGGAAGAGCCAGTCGCTGGAGATGCCCGCCAGCGTGATCGGCACCGCCGCCCCGATCCGGTCCAGCCAGAAGGCCTCGCCGCCATCGCGCCCAACGTCGTAGAGATCCATCGCTCGCGTCAGGTAGAGATAGCTGTTCGCATCGAACCGCTTCACCAGCGCCGCGCCGTGATAGTGCAGGTAGCCCTCGATATCGAACGTCTGCCCGAAGCTCTGGTAGAGCGCCGGGCGCTGGGCCGCATTGCGCCCGAAGCGCTGGTTCAGGTTGTCGCGCCCGTTGTAGGTGACCATCGCGGCCATCCGCGCAATCGCGAGGCCCTGTTCCGGCACCACGCCATGCCGGGCGTAATCGCCGCCCATCCAGTTCGGATCGGCCATGATCGCCCGCCGCCCGAGCTCGCTGTGGGTGGCGATCCCCTGCGCATCGAGCGCACCCGATGCGGCGAGCGGCGCGACGGCATAGACGAGATCCGGATGCCGGGTGGCCCATTCGAGCGCCTGGAAGCCGCCGATGGAGCCGCCAATGGCGATCAGGCGGCGCACCCCGAGGCGCTCCACGAGGCGACGCTGGGCGGCGACGACGTCGCCGATCGTGGTCAGCGGAAACCGCATCCCCCAGGGGTAGCCGGTTTCGGGATCGATCGACCCCGGCCCGGTGCTGCCCTGGCACCCGCCCAGCACGTTGGTACAGATGACGTAGTAGCGCGTGGTGTCGATGGGGAATCCCTGACCCGGCCCGATGACCGGACCCCACCACCCGTTCTCGCCGGCGCAGAGGCTGTCGCCGGTCAGCGCGTGGAGCACGAGGATGGCGTTGTCACCGGCGGCGTTCAGGGTGCCCCAGGTGCGATAGGCGAGCGAGACGTTCTCCAGCCGGCCACCATGCTCGAAGTCGAGCGATCCCAACTCCATCGTCTGGAGGTCGCCGTCGACGTATGCATCGTCATCCGCGACGGGTGGCATGAGACGGAGATGCGGGGCACGCGACGAGACTGCCGCCGGAGTTGCCGGCGTGTCCTTCCGGTCTTCGGTTGGGGGAAATGGCTCCAGGAGTCGCTCCGCCATGGTCGTATCGCCCGTTCGCTGGGAGAGGTGGAGGAGACCGGGGCGACGCCTGGGGAACGGGGGAAGCCCTCGATCGCCACCACTGACCGGCGACCGGGGAAACAAAAAGCCCCCTTGCCGAGCAGGGGGCAGACACACTGGTGTGTGACTGGCAATCCCTTATCTCGCAGACAACGCTGCCGGAGTTGGCACCTTTCGCGGATCGTCGCATCGAATGGGATGCGCCGGTCGTTGCAGGCTGCCGGGCTTCACAGGGCCGAGTCCCTCCACCTCTCTGGATAAGGTCTTCAGTTGTTGGCGAGAGCGTACAGGTTCGCCCGAATCGCTGTCAAGACGAACCGGCAGGAGGAGTTGAGGCTGAGGGGCACTCCTCCATGCAGGAAGCCGCACCGGGCAATTCCGGTGCGGCTTCCTAGACATGACAGGATGCAGTGGATCAGTCGCCCATCGCGGTGCGCAACGCCCGCACCGAGTCGTCCAACCCGGTCATCGCGCCGACGGGACGCAAGCGAACGGTAAACGCCACGTCCTGCGGAGGAATGAGGTACTGATCCATCGGGCGCGGCCCGCAGATGCTGCTCCCCAACCCGGCGTGCAGCCGGTCGAGGTTGACGATGGTCTCGCCGCGCGGCATCAGCTCGTAGGTGTGCTTCGCCGCGTCGAGGTCCTCCGGCGTGAAGTGCGATGCCGTGAAGAGAAGCGGCTCCCCTTCCTCCGCGACCATCAGGAGGCCGGTGCCGTGGTCCGTCGCCACCGCCGCCCAGCGCGTCTCCGCCTTGCCACCGTTCTCCTGCGGAAAGACGTAATTCTCGAACTGCTCATCCACCGTACCCCGCCACTCGCCGACGGTCACGCTCTCGCGACGGTCGCTATAGCTCTCGTGCGGGCCAAGGCCATACCACGCCACTTGCTCGAATCCGTCCGGCAAGGCGAACTGGATGCCGACGCGCGGCAGGGTGAGCAGATCGTCCAGCGACGGATGCGGGTGCACGCTCGTCGTCAGCTCCACCACACCATTGCCATAGATCACGTAGAGATACCCGACGTGGAAGGCCGGCCGACGCGACCAGGCGGCAACCGTCGCCTCCACCTCGATCGCGATGGAGTCCTCTTCCTCGGAGACCACCTCGCACCGCTCGATCCGATGACGCAGCACGTCGAGGCCGTACCGTCGCCAGGTCGCCTCCATGTACTGGTCGTTGTCGATCGGCGCACGCCAGACGTTGAGGCGCGGTCCGCGCGACATCAAGGCGCGCCCGTTCAGCGACCAGTCGGCGATGGTGCCGATCTCGCGCTCGAAGATGACATCACCATGCTCCATGTGCACGAAGATGTGCGAATCCGTCTCGAAGACGCTGACCGGCGGCATCGCGACGTCCACCGGCGCGGGATACGGCGTCTCGACCGTCAGCGCGAGCTGGACATGCGCGACCTCGTGCCCGGCGGGCGCCCACAGTGTGCCGGTCGCCTGCGTGAACACGAGATCCAGCCAGTATTCCGTGAAGGGCTTCGGCGTGGGCAAAGACCATTCAGGGATCGTCACCAGCGCGGACGTCCCGGCGGCAGTCGCCTGCGCGGGCAGCGTCCCCTGCCGGACGACCGTGCCGTTGGCGCGGACCTCCCAGCGGATCGCAAGGTCGGAAAGGTCCGCGAAGGCGCGTCGGTTCCGGATCTCGACGATGCCCTGCTCGTGATCGACGAGCGAGGCGGAAAGCGGTTCGTAGACCTTCTTCATCTCGATGGCGGCGGGATGCGGCACCCGATCCGGCGAGAGCAGGCCATCGATGCAGAAGTTTCCATCGTTCGGCTGATCGCCGAAGTCGCCGCCGTAGGCGAACCATGCGACGCCGTCCGGAGTCCGCTGGCGCACGCCATGATCCGCCCACTCCCAGACGCACCCGCCGATCAGCCGATCGTGAGCGCGGATCGCCTCCCAGTACTCCTTGAACGATCCCGGCCCGTTGCCCATCGCATGCGCGTACTCGCAGAGGAAGTACGGGCGAGGATCGTCGGTGCTTTCCGCCTGCCGGATGACCTCCTCCACCGAGGGGTACATCACGCTGTGGAGGTCGCTCTCCTTCGAGACGCGGTCCGCGATGTGGACGCTGCCCTCGTAGTGGACGGGGCGGGAGGGATCGACGGCGCGAACCCATGCGGCCATCGCGTCATGGTTGTCGCCGTAGCCCGATTCGTTGCCGAGCGACCACATGATGATCGACGGGTGGTTGCGATCGCGCAGCACCATCCGCGCGAGGCGGTCGATGTAGGCGTCCTTCCACGCGGGGTCGTTGGAGAGCTGCGACCAGTTCCCGACGTGCCCGAAGCCGTGCGTCTCCAGATCGGTCTCGTCGATCACATACAGCCCATAGCGGTCGCAGAGCTCGTAGAAACGGGAATCGTTCGGATAGTGCGAGGTGCGGACGGTGTTGACGTTCAGCTGCTTCATGAGCACGATGTCACGCTCCATCGCCTCGAACGGCACGGCGTACCCGTAGTCCGGGTGATCGTCGTGGCGGTTGACGCCCTGGAGCTTGACGGAGACGCCATTCACCCACAGCTGGCGGTCGCGAATCTCGACCGTCCGAAAGCCGACCGGGATCGCAAGAATCTCACGAAGCCTCCCATCACCGTCGCGATTCTCCATGAGCAGCGTGTAACGGTTCGGCGTCTCGGCGGTCCACAGCAGCGGCGGCTCGCTGAATCCGATGATGGTCGTTCCGCCACCGAACCCCGTCGGCGCATCATCCGGAACCGAATGCGGCCTTCCCCCATATTCCGTAACAACCGAGCCATCCGGCGCCACCAGAACCCACGTCGGGGACTCCGACCGGTTTGCGTCCGAATTGGCGTAATTGACGTTCACACGCAGTTGGGGATACCCGTTCGATCCGTTCATCTCCGCTTCATACCAGAGGTCGCGGACATGCGCGGGGTCGAGCGCCATCAGCCAGACACCGCGGAAGATGCCGTTGAAGCGCCACATGTCCTGATCTTCGAGATACGATGCATCGGACCATTGCAGCACCTGCACCGCGAGCACGTTCTGCCCCGGCACGACGAGGTCCGTCACATCGAACTCGGCGGGCATGTGGCTGCCCTTGCTGAACCCGACCTCCTCGCCGTTCAGCCAGACGGTGAACGCTGAGCACACGCCATCGAGCGTGAGCATGATCCGGCGGCCAGCATCCCAGCCTGCCGGCAACTCGAACGTCTGCCGGTAGCAGCCAACCGGGTTGTCATCCGGCACGAACGGCGGATCGACCGGGAACGGGTAGTTCACATTGGCGTAGTTCGGCGTGCCGTAGCCATGCATCTGCCAGACGCTCGGCACCGGAATGGTGTCCCAGCCGTGATCGTCGAAGTCGGCAGCCTCCGCGCCCTCCGGGATCGTCGCCGGACGTTCGGCGTAGTGGAAGAGCCAGTCGCCGTTCAGCGAGCGATACCACGGAGAGCGGGTGCGATCGCCGGAGAGCGCGGATTCGCGGTCGGCGTAGGGGATGAGGAGGGAGCGCGGGTCCTCGCGGTTGCGATGGAGGACGGCAGGATCCTGCCAGGCAGGTATGGGAGCATTGATGCCACCACTTCGTTGCAGCATCTCGGTCATGGCGGAAGGCCCCTCTCTGGAAGGCGGGATGCGAATCGTGACGCCGTCATCATACGTCGCGAATAGGGGCGTCGGTGCAGGTTGGGCGACGAGCAACGAACGGCCCATGACAGGATCGGGCCGATATGCGATCGTCTCCTACATACGACATTACGTAGGAGACGATCCTGGCACATACCACGCCCGCGCAAGGGCCGCTGTCATCCCGAGCAAGCGGCGCATGCATCGTGATGGCATTCGTGGTGTAGCGCAGTCGAGGGATCACGCTGCATGCACGACGTCTCCCCTGCAACCCGATCCCTCGACGCGCTCCACCGCCCATGCAACCTCGGTTCCAGCACCGCTTGCTCGGGATGACAGCCAGGCGCGCCGCAAGACCGGACCGACACGGGGTCGGTCCCTACGTAAGAGCGTAGGTAGGGACCGACCCCGTGTCGGTCCGGTGCTTGCACAACGCGTCCGCTGCCTTCTCGCCCGCGAGGATGGCGTCCGGAATGCCGACACCGCGCAGCGCGTTCCCGGCAATCTCGATTCCGGGAAGACGGGCGATCCCGTCCTCCACCCGCCGCACACGGTCCAGATGCCCGAGCGTGTACTGCGGCATCGCGTTCGGGTAGCGAAAGACCTGCGCCAGCGACGGATCGACCGTGAAGCCGAGGACATCACGCACCTCGTTCCGCATCGCAAGGATCAGCTCATCGTCGGATCGCGCGAAGACGGCCTCCTGCCCAGCCCGCCCGGCGAACCCGCGCAGGAGGGCCATCCCCTCCGGCGCCCGGTTCCGCCACTTGGACGAGAGCCACGACATCGCCATGATCGTCCGCCCCTCCGTGCGCGGCACAACGTAGCCATGCCCGTGCAGCCGCTTCGGATCGGGCACCTGGGAGAGCGGGAATCCGAGCATGATCAGCGCGGTGGAGACGTGCGGGATCGCGCCGAGCGCCGCCCCGGCGTCCGCATCCAGCGTTGAGAGGATCGGCGCCGTCGCCCAGGCCGGCGAAGCGAAGATGACCCCATCCACCACAGCCTCCGACGCGCCGCCGCCCACGATCACCCGCCACCGAGGTCGTCCGTCCCGCAACACGGCTGGGTGCACCGCCGTCACCGGCGCAGAGAGACGCATCTCCACGCCCACCGCACGCAATCGCGTGTCCAGCGCCCGGATCAGCGTCTCGGTGCCGGCCGTGAAGCTGGTGAATGGGGGAGGAGCGGGAACCGCGTTGGGGTTCGCAACCTTCGCGGCGTCGGCCTGCCGGCGGGCGGCGATCACGCCCTTGATGACACCGCCATGCTCGCGTTCGGCCTTGCGCAACTGGGGGAAGGTCGCCTCAAGGGAGAGTTGCTTCGCATCCCCGGCGTAGATGCCGGCCATCAGCGGCTCGATCAGGTTCTCGAACGGCTCACGCCCAAGGCGGCGACTCAGGAAGGCGTGCAGCGACTCGTCGGCGTCGTCGCTGCGGGCGGGAATGACGAAGTCCATCGCCATCCGCGCCTTGCCCAGCGGAGAGATCAGGGAAGTCTGCGCCATCGGCTTCAGGCGGGTCGGGATCAGTCCGGTCAGCCCCTCCGGGAGGGGGTGAAGCGTCCCCCGGCGCAACACGAACGATCCGCGCGTGGCAGGATCGGGCGACTGGAACTGCGAATCCAGGCCAAGTTCCCGCGCGAGACCGATCCCGCGCGGCTTGGCGGAGAGGAAGGCATCCGGCCCGGCCTCCATCAGGAAGCCGTCTGCCTGCACGGAATGCAGCTTGCCACCGAGGCGATCGCTCGCCTCGAAGACGATCACCCGCGTGGCAGGATCACGCTGCACGATCCGCCAGGCGGCGGCCAAACCGCTCACGCCACCCCCGACGACGGCAATGGTGTGTCCCCGCACCGAGCCATCCGGATCGCTCACGATGCTGGGGAGACGGCCCCGACCGACTCCGCGACCAGTCCGGCGTCCGCAGCCTTGCCACGCACCAGGCCCGCCAAACCCGCCAGCATGCCCGGATGCGCGTTCAGCATCTCGATCCGCTCCAGCTGGATGCCGAGCTCCCCGGCGAGCTGCTGGTACTCGATGTCAATGTCATAGAGGATCTCGACGTGCTCGCAGATGAAGCCGATCGGGCAGATCAGGACATGCTTGTTGCCCGCCTCGGCCAGCTCAGTGATCACGTCACCGGCATCCGGCCCCAGCCACGGATCGGCGGTCATCGCGGCGCTCTGGTACGCCCACTTCCACGGGCGGCCCGGCAGCCGCTCGACCAGCGCAGCGACGGTTTCCTGCAACACGGTCGGGTACGGATCGTTCCATTCGAGGATGCGCTCCGGCAGGCTGTGCGCCGAGAAGATCACCGGCACCTGATCGCGCACATCCTCCGGGAACTTCTGGAGGGCATCGTTGACGCGGTCGACCAGCGCATCGAGATACGCCGGCAGCAGGTGCCAATCCTCGACCGGCACGATCTCGACCGGCGAGCCGGCCTCCGCCGCCCGCTTGAAGTAGGCGCCGATGCTCATCCGCGAGTAGTGCGGCGCCATCACCAGGCCCATCGTGCGGGCCACGCCATCGGCCTCCATCTCGGCCAGCGTGTCCTTGATGAAGGGATGCCAGTGGCGCATCCCCACCCACACCTTCCAGCGCTCACCCGATGCGGCGAGGGCGTTCAGGGAATCCTCGATGCCCTGCGCCTCGGCCTGCGTGAGTTCCAGGATGGGGGATCGCCCGCCGATCTGGCGGTAACGGTCGGTGATCTCCGCGAAGACATGCTCCGACGTCTCGCGATGGTTGCGGACGTCCAGCAGGTACGGGCGCACGTCGTCGAGCGTGTTCGGCCCGCCGTAGGCCATGATCATGAGGTGATTGGTAACGGGAAAATCCGATGCTGTCATGGGATGCGAAGCCTCTTCCATAACGACGGAGAGGGCGTGGCTGGCCCTTTCCGGTGCTGATCGCCGCGACCGCGCGTCAAACCCCGATCGAACGGTCTGCCGGGCGCGGCGTGAGTGTTTCATGAGTACCATACCGTGCCAGATGGCGGTGTCGGGAAATGCCCGGCAATCGTCTCTGCGGCTCACTGCATCGACGATGCCACCCGCCAGGCTCCCGATCGGCTACGATTCGCGGCGACGCGACATCGCGCCGCACCCATGCAGGAGACGGACCCGGATGCGCCCCTTCGACCTTCCCGACGAACCCACCGCCCCCACCGAACCACTCCTGTCACGGACGGACCTGATCACGATCGCCCTGGTGGGCATCGGCATCATCACGGTCACGAGCGTGCTGCTGGTCCTGCTGTTCTAGCGCAAAGCTCGAAAAGGGGAGTCAGTCCGTGCCGGTCAGCTTATCTATGCCATCGGCCGGAGGCCGAGATATGGGAGCCTCCATATCCGGCTTCGCCGGATAGGTCAGACAAGCTGACCCGCTACGGAACCCGGCGTCTGGTCAGCTGGCCCTGCATGCCTACCGGTAGACGCGGACGAGCACCTGGCCGGGACTTCCGGACGCCGGTTGCGCCGAGGCGAGGCCCGGCTTCTTCTCGCCATAGGCGTTCGCGACAATCACCGTGCAATTGGCCAGCACGCTGAGGATCACGGTGTCGTTGCGCTCCGAGAACGCATCGCGCACCTCGATCTCACCCTTCTGCTTGATCACCACATGCTTGAAGAAGTTGACGGTGTCAGTGCAATCGGCTGCTTCCAGCCCGACTTCCGCCGCCGCCGCCTCCAGGCTGGCCCGCGTGGAGATCTTCGCCTTCACCGTGCTCTGGGTGTCCGCCTCGATCGGCAGCGGGGACGTCAGCAGGTCGTGGCGACCGACCGTATCCTCCACCAGCTCGAAGAGCGGCGTGCAGCGCTGCGAGTACAGCTTGTCGCCCGCCTTCAGCACGAGCGAGGCGTTCATCGTCGCCGTCACCGGAGTCGACAGGTGCTCCCCCGGACCAACGATCGCGACAATGCTCGCGACCTGCTTGCCCCAGAGATCGACGATCTGGACCAGATCCCCCGCCTGCACCGGAATTGCCACGGCAGATCCGACCGCGAGTTGCCGGGCCGCCACCGCACGGTGACCGACCAACACGTTTGCCATCTCGAACCTTGCTTCCTGGAATATGCGAGAGAATGATGAGGACGTCCTCATGCCACACCACGCCAATTGCGGAGTATTTTCGCAGGCGGGGCATGGGCAGGTCCACCTTGCCCCGCCAGATCGGTCATGTGGACCGGCAATGCACCTCACGATTCCGGAAATCTCGACACATGGGCGTCCCGCGTGCGAAGGTAGCAGCGGAAGCGCTTGCGGCCATGGGAGACGAATTCGAACGCTCGCGGTAGTCCCGGAATGCGCGCCGAACGCGCGGCAGCCGACAGCATGTGGAGGATGGAAGGAACGATGGAAACCTGCCCGAATTGCGGTGCGGTCGCCCGGCCCGGCGCGAAGTTCTGCACGACCTGTGGCACCCGCCTCGGCGGACTGACGACGCCCGTGGCGGAGACGACGTCGATCTTCACGCCCGCCGCGTCGGTGGCGAGCACGCCTGAACCCTCCGAGACGACCGCCCCCACCGACTCCTGGTCGTGGGGAACGCCGTCCTCCGCCCCAGAGCCGGCTGCCAAACCGGAAGCGCCCGCAGGGGAGACGCCTGCTGAGCCCGAGGACGCTCCCTCCTGGAACTGGGCTGCCCCGGCCCAGGATGCCGCGACGGAGCCAGGGGATGCCGACACATCATCCGCGCTCGTCGATGCTCCGGCATTCCCCCTCGACGACGATGAAGAGGCGGCGCAACTCTCCTCTTGGGCCGCCCGCTGGAATGCGGAGACCGGAACGTGGCGGGAGTCCACATCGGATTCCACACCTGCGTCCACCGAGGAAGGCATCGAGGGCGCTCCCGCCGGCATGGTCCTGACGGACGCCTCCTTGCCGGAGGAGGAAGCCCCCACCCTCCCGGATACCGGCGCGATCGAGCTTCCGGCCGAGGAACCCGGCGATCCTGCGTTCGTGGGGATCGAAGGCGCTCCGGCTGGCGATCCGGAAGCCCTGGTCGTCGCCGAGGAGATCGCCACCGAGGACGCGCCTGCAGAGACGCCCCCGGCGGACATCGCCGAAGCCGCCATGGAGACGCCGGAGTCCGACGTCATCGAGATTGCCGACGTGGCCGATGTCGAGGCCGTTGCTGAGGAGACGCCAGAGCCGGACGTATTCGCCCCGGTCGCGGTTGCGGAGACCCCAGCGCCGAATCCTGTCGCCGAGCCGGTTGCTGCCGTCACGGGTGGCGACGTTCAGGTACGCGCCGCATCGTTGCTGGACGAACTCCGTGCCCTGCTGCCGCAGTTGACCGCCGCCACCGCCACTGGCGAAGGCGTGAATCCCGCCGCCGTGCTCGCACCGTTGCAGGGGGCGCTGGGAGAGCGCGTGAACTACGATGCCCTCCGCGCCATCGTCACGCAGGCCGAGGCGAGTCCGCGCGATCTCTACGCGATGATGGACCTCGGGCGACACACGGGCGAAATCCTCGCCCTGCTCGACGAACGGGATCGACTTCGCGCCGCCATCGATGCCGCGCTTACCGCCGGGGATACGTCCGAATCCTGATTCGGCGCACTCCTGCAACGGGGCGGGCATCCTGAACCGGATGCCCGCCCCGTTTTCATGCCTTGAAGGACTAGCTCCCGCCAGGCGCGAACGGCGCGAGATCCTGCATCGCCACGAGTTGAATCCAGCGTTGGCAAGAATTCAGAAAATAATTTGCGAGGTTCGGCTGCCGCGGCTGATTGGGCAATTTTCGGTGATTTGTAATTTGCAACGGTTAATCGCTTTCTCGCAAATACTTGATCGAGGGTTGCAATCACAACCCTGAGCAACGGAGCACGTGGCGAATGAGCGGACGCTCGAAGGCTTGTGCTATGCTGAGGTGATCAACGTTGACCCCGCTGCTGAGCGTTTCATGCATTGGCTTCATGTGGCTTTCGATCGACCGTTGTTTCTGCTGGTGCTGTTGCTGTTGCCGGTGGTGTGGCTCATGGGGCGGCACAGCCTGGCGAGCTTGGGGCGGGGGCGATCTTGGTCTGCGCTTGCGCTGCGGTCGGGGCTCTTGGTGTTGCTGGCCTGCGCCTTGGCAGAAATTCAATTGGTGCGGATTTCGGAACGGATCGTCGCGCTATTCTTGCTCGACCAATCGAGCAGCGTGGACCTGGAGCAACAACGGGCGGCTTTTCAGTATGTAAACGCAGTTGCCGAGCGGCAGCGAAATCCGATCGTTGGCGATATGGCGGGGGTAATCGTCTTTGGGGGTGAAGC
Organism: Thermomicrobiales bacterium; assembly: GCA_049840815.1. Lineage (GTDB taxonomy): Bacteria > Chloroflexota > Chloroflexia > Thermomicrobiales > UBA6265 > JASGDN01. Next base: position 365,935 of record JASGJI010000005.1, read on the forward strand.
CCAGATCGAGCACCCAGCGACCAAGGAGGAGTTAGTCAGCTTGCAGCCGGAGACGTTACTCGACTTGGGGCATACGAACATCGCCTCGGCGTTGCGACTGGCCAAGGCTTCGTTTCCCGGTGGGGCAAGTCGCCGCGTGGTGCTGCTGAGTGATGGCAACCAGAACCTGGGCGATGCGCTCACACAGGCCCGCGAACTGGTGAACGATGGCATCGGAATCGATGTTGCGCCCTGGTGCCTAAGCCGCGGCCCGATGTCGTCGTGGAAAAAGTTGTCGCTCCGGCGAATGCTCGCATCGGCGTGCCGTATGACGTGACGATTGTCTTGGACAATCGCAGCCCGCGCGGAACGCAGCCGACGGTGGAAGGGCGGCTGATCGTCGTGAGGCGGGCCGATGGCGAGCCACACCTGGTGGCCGATCAATCGATCACGGCGCCTCCTGGCAAAAGCGTATTTTCGTTTCGACAAGAGCTGACGGAGGCGGCGTTCTACACCTACGAAGCCAAGTTTGTGCCTGCCGACCGCGCGGCCGATAAGTTTTCGCAGAACAATCAAGCCACTGCCTTCACGCATCTTCGCGGGCGCGGCAAAGTGTTGTTCATCGTCAATGCGGAGGACATCACGGAATTCGATCCGCTAGTCGCCGCGCTCCGCCGGCACGAAATCGAAGTCACAATCCAAAGCACGTCGGGTTTATTCAACAACTTGGCGGAGCTGCAGAATTATGACTGCGTGGTGCTCGGCGATGTTCCCCGCACCAGCGGCGAGAATGTCGATAAGCTGACGCAATTTAGCGATGCGCAAATCGACATGCTGGTGAAAAATGTCGAGCAGCTTGGCGCGGGGTTGGTGATGCTCGGCGGACCGAACAGCTTTGGGGCAGGGGGGTGGACCAACACGTCGCTTGAAAAAGCGATGCCGGTCGATTTTCAGATCAAGAATGCCAAGGTCGCGGCCACCGGGCGCTAATCCTGGTGATCGACAAATCGGGTTCGATGAGCGGCCTCAAGCTAGAGATGAGCAAGGCTGCGGCTCGGGCAGCCGTCGATATGCTGGGGCCAAACGACCAAATCGGCGTGATTGCGTTTGACTCGGCTGCCGAAGATGTCGTTCGGTTGCAAACGATTGGCGATCGCCCCAGCCGCGTGCAGGCGATGATCAACCGTCTGGGCTCTGGAGGTGGAACAAATATGGAGCCGGGGGTGCGGCGCGGCTATGAAGCGCTGCGCCGCGTGAACGCATCGATCAAGCACATGATCGTGTTGACCGATGGACAGACAGAAGGGACGGGTTACGCGACGCTGGCCGCGCGGATGCGGCGAGAAAACATCACCACCTCTACGGTAGCTGTGGGAACCGACGCAGCCAAAACGTTGCTTGTGGATATTGCGGGGCGCGGCGGCGGCAAATACTACCAGGCGATCAATCCCCGTGTGCTGCCGCGGATTTTCACCCGCGAGACGCGGCGGGTGGTGCGTCCGCTGGTGTTCGAAGATGCCAACGGCCTGCGGGTAACGCGCAACGACGATCATGAAATTTTGGCAGGATTGACAGACAAGCTGCCGCCGATCACGGGCTTTGTGTTGACCAGCATCAAAGAAAACCCGCTGGTCGAAGTGCCTCTTTCGGCTGAACGGCCGGGGCATCCGAACAATGCGGTTCTCGCCGCTTGGAATTATGGCCTGGGGCGAACCGTGGCCTTCACGACCGATGCGGGACAACGCTGGGCCAGGAATTGGTCGGCGGAGGAGGATTACGACAAGCTGTTTGTGCAAATGATCCGCTGGTCGATGCGCTCGATCACCGATCGCGGCGAGTTCACCGTTTCGACCGATCGCAAAGATGGCCAGTTGACGGTTGTCGTGCAAGCTTTGACGGAGGAAGGGGAATTCTTGAACAACCTTTCGCTGCAAGGAGGGTTGGTGCGCGATGATGGAACCGGAGAGGCCGAATTGCCGTTTAGCCAGGTTGGCCCCGGGCGCTATTGCGCCGAAGTTCCTTTGGCCGAGGCTGGCAGTTATTTGCTTTCGATCTTTCCCGGACGCGGCTATGGGGCACTGCGATCCGGAGTTAGCGTTCCGTATTCGCCAGAGTTTCGCGATACAGCGGCCAATGAGGGACTATTGCTAACGATGGCGGCCATGCAACCCGCCGGCGGACAGCATGGCGAAGTGATCCGCTTGCCCGACAATCCCGGCACTTGGTCCCGATTTTTGGGCCCGAATCTATTTCGCCGGGATCTACCGCCGGGAAGATCGTTCACCGATGTTTGGCCGGCGACGCTGCTCATCGCGGCGAGTATTTTTCTGCTCGATGTGTTCAACCGTCGCGTGTCGATTCCGTGGAATGCGCTCCAGGGCATCTTGATGCAGTGGGGCCGGTCTCCTGCAGGAAACTCCGGAGCAGTCGCGGCTCGATCGTTTGAAGCATGCCAAAGCGCGAAGCTGCTGCTAGGATCGATCCGCAAACACGGTTTGAACCAGTAATCGAAAGCAGTGCTTTGACGACGCCTGAAGCTGCACCCCCGCGAGTTGCACGAAGAGCGAGTAATCTCGCCGGCACCGACAGACGAGGTAGAAACGTACTCGTCGCGGCTATTGCGAGCCAAACGGGAAGCTCGCAACTCGGCCAACGTGAAAACAACGGAGAGCCAGCCAAAGACATCTGACGAGTTAAGGGATGGCGAGAATCGCAACTGAGGTTTTTAGTGAACTATCAAGCACTTTTGGTCCTGGTTGGCAGCTTGCTGCTGGCGGGTTGCAACGCAACACCAGTGCCGGTTGTCGAACAGGCGGCACCGGTGGCTAAGACCGCGCCACAACCAGAGAAGCTGAGCTGTGTCGCACCTGCCGAATGCCATTCGCGTGCATGAAAAGGTAATTTCGGGCGGATTGCCGGAGGGGGATGCAGCGTTTGCTGAGCTCAAAGAACTGGGCGTCCAAACGATTATTAGCGTCGATGGGGCCAAGCCCGATGTGGAGCGTGCGAAGAAGTATGCGCCTGCGCGATGTTCATCTGCCTCACGGTTACGACGGGGTTCCGGCCCAACGTGGCCAGGAACTCGCGAAAGCTGTGCAAGAGTTGCCGGGGCCGATCTACATTCATTGCCATCACGGCAAGCACCGCAGTCCTGCTGCTGCCGCGGTAGCCTGCATTGCAGCCGGGTTGCTTGAGCCGGCCGGCGCCGAGGCGATTTTAAAAACGGCAGGCACGAGCGAAAATTATCGTGGCTTATTCCAATCGGCACGTGAAGCTCGCCCACTCGATGCTGAGGTGCTTAAATCGCTGGAGTCGGACTTTCCGGAGACCGCCAAGATTCCGCCGCTGGCTGAGGCGATGGTGGCCCTCGAACACACGCATGATCACCTGAAGCAGATTGCCGCCAATCAGTGGAAACCGCTGTTGAAGCATCCTGATCTTGAACCGGCTCACGAGGCATTGCTTTTGCGGGAACACTTTACGGAAATGCTGCGGCTCGAATTGGTGGCAAAAAAGCCTGCCGATTTTCGCCGTTATTCGACTGAGAGCGAGACGGCGGCAGAGGAGTTAGAAAAAGAGCTGCGAGAAAGTGCTGCGCTAGAAAAGATCAACGCCTCATTTGCCAAGATTAACAAAGCCTGCGTCGATTGCCATAAGCAATTTCGTGATGTGCCGTTGAGTGAAAAAGGGGAGTGAATTACCGATGTTGCGGCTTCATGCTGACCCAGCTCAATCGTTGCTGTACTGCGCGCTGTTGTGCCTGCTCGTGATGGGATTCTTTGGTGGCCCGCTGGCCAGTTCGGAAGCACAGGATTTGGTGCTTGAACAGCGGCTGCGTGGAGAAAACGTTCAGAAGCTGGCGGAAGAAGCACGCAGGGGAGGGGATGCCGCCAGGGGAGCTGTGGTGTTTCATCAGCCGCAGACGACCTGCGTGAAGTGCCACGTGGTCGATGGTTCGCCGGCAGGCATCGGCCCCGAGTTAACGGCTTTGCCGCGCGAGACGACCGATGAGCATTTGGTCGAATCGCTGCTGGAGCCATCGAAAGCCATTCGGCAGGGATTTGAGCTGCTGACAATTCTCGACGACCGACGGACGATCGCTCAGCAGGAATTGTTGCTGAGAAGAATGACGAGCGAATCGTGCTGCGTGATCCGGCAACGCTCGATAAAACGACGACAGTTTTACGTAAAGAGATCGAGCAGCAGACGACGAGCAAAACCTCGGCGATGCCCACCGGACTGGTCAATCAACTGGCCAGCCGGCAACAGGTCCTCGACTTGGTGCGTTACTTAATGGAGCTGCGCAACGGCGGCCGAGCCCGCGCTGCACGCCGCAACCGCAGCTATCGATGATCACGTTGCAGCTTCCTGAGTACGAATCACACGTCGATCATGCGGGGCTCATTCGCGGCCTCAACAAAGGGGCCTTGCAGCGGGGCAAGGCGATCTATGAGCGGCTTTGCATCAATTGTCACGGCACGCAGGAGCAACCCGGTTCACTGCCAACGTCGCTCCGCTTTGCCACGGGTAAATTCAAAAGCGGCCACGATCCGCTGACCATGTATCAAACGTTGACCCGCGGCTTTGGCCTGATGGCCCCGCAAACGTGGATGGTCCCGCAGCAGAAGTACGATGTGATCCATTACATTCGCGAGGCCTATCTCAAAGCGGACAATCCGAGCCAGTTTTTCACCATTGACGACAATTATTTGGCCAGCTTGCCAAAGGGAAACACACGCGGGCCAGCGCCGCAGGTGATCGAGCCGTGGGTGACGATGGATTATGGCCCCAGCCTTATCGGCACGTTCGAGATTGGCGCAGATGGCAGCAACATCGCCCAAAAGGGAATTGCGGTGCGGCTGGATTCAGGAAACGGCGGAATTGCCCGCGGCCAAGCCTGGGCCGTTTTTGAACACGATACGCTCCGCTGGGCCGGCAACTGGACCGGCAAAGGATTTATCGACTGGAACGGCATCAATTTCAACGGCAAGCATCAAGTCCATCCGCGCGTTGTCGGGGATGTGCTGCTGCACAATCCCACTGGTCCCGGCTGGGCCGATCCGCAGACGGGTTCATTGGCAGATGAGCAGCGAGTTGTGGGGCGCGATGGAAAGAAGTATGGTCCTTTGCCGCGAGCTTGGGGCAAATATCGTGGCCTGTATCACCACGGTGATCGCGCAGTCATTTCCTACACCGTTGGCAACACGGCGGTGCTGGAGAGTCCCGGAATCATTGAGCTCTCAGATGCCACAAAGACATCGGTTTTCACGAGAACATTGCAAGTTGGGCCGCGCGAAACTGAGTTGGTGACTGTTGTTGCCACGGCAAAGGCCGCGTCCACCAAGCTAGAGCAGATCGATGGAGTTGTTCGATTTGGTGCGTCCGAAGGAGCAGAAGAGCCTACGATCTTGGCTGGCTTATCGCTGACGACTGCAGACTGTAGCTGGACGATGGTTGACAACCAGTTGTGCCTAAAAATTCCGGCCGGGAAACAGCCCGTACAGTTGGTTGTGTGGACGACGAGTGATGCTGCTGGCCAATCGATCAGGGCAGTCAAACAAGCGATGGGCCAAATGGAAACAGCCCGCGACCTAAATGAATTTACGCACGGCGCTCCACCACGTTGGCCGCAAAAGTTGACGACACGGGCCATGCGCGGCGCTGCGAAAGGACCGCTGGCCGCCGATATTCTCACGCACCCCAACCAGAACCCGTGGCTGGCGCAAATGCGATTCACGGGTCTCGATTTTCTGCCCGGGGGCGATGAGATGGTTGTTTGTGCTTGGGACGGCGATGTGTGGCTGGTTAGTGGCTTGTCGAAGCTCGATGATGCGGCAGCCGAGCCAGAGCTAACCTGGCAGCGAATCGCCTCCGGGTTGTTTCAGCCGCTGGGGATTAAATATGCTGAGCGGACAGATTTATGTGACCTGCCGCGATCAACTGGTAAAACTTCGCGATCTGAATGGGGACGGCGAAACCGATTTCTACGAGTGTGTAAACAGCGACCATCAGGTCACCGAACACTTTCACGAATTCGCGATGGGGCTGCAGACTGATGCCCAGGGCAACTTCTACTATGCCAAGTCGGCCCGCCATGCACTGCCGGCCGTCGTACCGCAGCATGGGACTTTGCTCAAGATCAGCGCCGATGGCTCGCACACCGAGGTTCTGGCGAACGGCTTTCGGGCCGCGAACGGTGTACTGCTGAATGATGATGGAACGTTTGTCGTCACCGATCAGGAGGGGCATTGGAATCCGAAGAATCGAATCAACTGGGTCACGCCCGGCAAATTCTATGGCAACATGTTCGGCTATCACGACGTGACCGATGCATCGGACCAGGCGATGGAGCAGCCGCTCTGCTGGATCACCAACACGTTCGATCGCTCGCCCGGCGAGTTGCTGTGGACACCTCCGAATAGCTGGGGACCACTCGCCGGCAAGTTGCTTAACCTGTCGTATGGCACCGGCAAGCTATTCGTTGTTCCTTACGAGGAAATAAACGGACAGAAGCAGGGGGGCATGTGCATGTTGCCGGTGGGACCGCTGCCAACCGGTGTGATGCGAGGCCGTTTTCATCCGGTCGATCGGCAGCTTTATTGCTGTGGCATGTTTGCCTGGGCTGGCAGTGCCACGCAGCCCGGCGGGCTCTATCGAATTCGTTATACAGGTCAGCCGCTACATCTGCCGGTCGGTTTGGCAGCGCGGCAGGGGGAGTTGGAACTGAAATTCACTGATCCGCTCGACCGAACTGCCGCCAGTAACGTGGCTAACTATGCAACCAAGACCTGGTCGCTCAAACGGACCGAAAAGTACGGCTCGGAACATTACGACGAGCAACAGTTAGCGGTCGAGCGAGTCCAAGTATCGGCCGATGGCCGCACCGTGACGCTGCACATTCCGAATCTGCAGCCGACGTGGGGTATGGAGATTGCCTGTCGCCTGATTGGCGAAGATGGTCAACCGCGAGAGCGAGTGATTCATAACTCGATCTTTCGTCTTGCGGAGCACTAATCCGCGCTAATCACCACTAATATTAGTGCCAATTAGCGAAGATTAGTGTTCTGATCCAATTCTAGGTTCACCCTCGCTGGCCAGCCGATAGCCGACGCCTGGTTCAGTGAGCAAGTGCCGGGGTTGGGCTGGATCGACTTCGAGCTTGCGGCGGAGGTTGGCCATGAAAACGCGGAGGTAGTGCGTCTCTTCGGCGTGGCCGGGGCCCCAGACTTCTTTGAGCAGAAAGCGATGGGTGAGCACTTTGCCCGAATGCTTGATGAGCGTGGCGAGCAGCTTGTATTCCAGCGGGGTCAGATGCACCGGCTGCTCGCTCAGCAGCACGCGCCGTGCGGCCAGATCGACGGTTAAATCGCCAACCGAAAAAACGGGGGTTGGGTCACTATTGGGTGTCGAATGGCGCACTGCCGTCCGCATGCGGGCCAATAGCTCGGCGATGCCAAACGGCTTCGTCACATAGTCATCAGCACCGGCATCCAGCGCCTGGACTTTTTGCGATTCTTGATCGCGGGCCGAAAGAACGATGATTGGTGCGTGCAGCCACTCACGTAGCGACTTAAGGACGGCGTGCCCCTCCGTATCGGGCAGCCCAAGATCGAGAATTACCAAGTCCGGTGGCTGCTGCGCCGCCAGCCGTAATCCCTTTTCTCCCGCTTCTGCTTCATTCAGACGATAACCTTCTCCTTCGAGCGCAGCCCGTAAGAAGCGGCGGATAGGCAGCTCATCTTCGATCAGCAAAATCAGTGGTCCCGTGGACAAGTTGACTCCTCGCTTCGTCAAACTCTAGTTTAGTCGGTTCGCACGTGTGGCGCATCGGACGAGAGCGGGAGGCGAATCGTAAACAGTGCTCCGCCTGAGGTACGGTTGGCTGCTGTGATCGTTCCACCGTGAAGTTGCACCACCGCGCGGCAGATGGCGAGCCCCAAGCCGCTCCCCCTACGAGCATCGGGATGAGTGACGCCCCGGAAGAATTTTTCAAAGACCTTTTCTTCGGTTCCCGGCGTCAGCCCTGGGCCGTTGTCGGCCACCCGTACGATGAGCCACGCCCCTTCGACTGCAGCCGAGACATCGACGCGGCTGCCAGGCGGAGAATACTGTGCGGCATTCTCCAGCAGGTTGATTAGCACTTGTTCAAGCAAAATGCCATCAACCTTGAGCAGCGGCAGATCGGCCGGCAGATCGACCTTCACCGTATGCTGCGCCAAATGCGATCGCGTGCGCCCCACCGCCACACCAATCAACTCTTCCAAAACGTGCCACTGCAGATCCGGGGCGGCCACGCCCGAATCGAGCTTGGACATCGCTGGCAAGTTTTCGAGCAGTGCGATAGCCGTCGCGTCTCATCGCCGATGGTCGTTAGCAATTCGTGGCGGGTATTTTCTACTAACTCGCGGTTCTCGAGCAGGCTGCTGCTGGCGCCGGCGATCACAGCCAGTGGCGTGCGGAGATCGTGCGAAACGCTGCTCAGGAGCGAGCTCGCGCAGATGCTCGGCCTCGGCCTGCACCTGCGCCTCGTGGGCCGCCACCGTCATCTGATCGCGTTCCAACGCCAGGGCCAACTGACTTGTGCAAGCTTCGAGCAGTTGCCGCTGCTCAGGAGCGAGGAGCCTCGCTGTGTCCCCCGTTTTGATCGCCAACGCTCCTAGCGTCCGCTGCGATCCGATCAAGGGAAAGAACAGGGCCGTAGCGTTCGGCAGCGTATCGGTCCCTACGCCCGCCATCTGATCGTGCTCGGCGACCCACTGCGCCACGATGGCATTGATCGGCTGCTTCGGAATGCTCGTTTGTTGGCCGTAGCGCAGCTCCGGCGGGGCAGGGGAGTGCACAAGGTAAATGGCCACCTCCGCGTCAAAGATCGCTTCGATCTTGCGGCCCGCGGCAATGACCAGAAACTCCGAGCCTGAAAGCGAGCTAAGCTGTCGGCTGAGTTCATATTGGGCCGCCGTTCCGCGTTGGCGAAGCCGAGCATGTGCCACTTGCTCCTTGAGGCGGGCTGTGAGTGTGCCGATGATCAAGCCGATCGCGAGCATGACCACAAAGGTAAGCAGGTACTCGGTGTCTCCAACCGCAAACGTGAAGTACGGCGGCACAAAGCAAAAGTCGAACATCAGCACCGCAGCCACGCTGGCCACAATCGCCGGTCCACGACCAAAGCGAAACGCCACCCAAGTCACACCGGCCAAAAAGACCATCACCAGGTTGGCTTCTCGAGTAGCGCCAACGAACGAAGAGCGTGGCCAGAAGCATGCTGGCCAAGACCACCAGCAAAGCCCAAACGTAGAGGTGCTGTTCGGATTCAATCGTGTTTCCCTATTAACCTT